>NZ_VZDO01000010.1 GCF_008802405.1 Plantimonas leprariae | reverse complement strand
TTCTGGTTCGCCGCGTCCTTGAACACCTGCACCGCTTTCGCCATCGCACCAACCTCGTCGCGACGGTCCTGGCCTTCCACCGGAACATCGAGCTGGCCGGCCGCCAGTTCCTTCATCCGCTTGCCGAGAAGGTTGAGCGGGCCGGTGATGCCCTTCGAGGAGATGAACACCGCGCCGCCAATGCCGAGCACCATGCCGAGCAGCGTGCCGGCGATGGTCAGGACGATGGTGGAATTGACGTTGCTGGTCAGGTTGCTCGAGCGCGACGCGTTGTCGGCGATCAGCCGATCGCCAAGCGCGACCGACTGCTTCATGTAGGCGTCGACGGACTTGTCCATCTGGGCCAGCGAAGCGCGGGCGGCATCGTCCTCATCCTTCAGGCCGGAAGCCGTGCCGTCGCTCGCCTCTTCGGCAATCGTTCCGAACGTCGCCGTAAGCCCGGCTAGATCGTCTTTCGCATCGGGAAGCGCCGCGCTCGCCTTTTCGAGCAGGTTCCGGACGTTGCCGGTATCCTTTTCGACTTCGGCGGCGGCAGTCTTCGCTTCCGCCGAAGCACCGTGGTAGGCCATCGTCTTATAGGCGGCGTAGGCGGTCTGGTTGGTGAAGCGGCTGGCCCGCAGGACGTTCATGATGGCAGCGTCGCGAACATCGATAAGGTAGGAATAGTCCTGATCGATGCGTTTCATCTGCCAAGCCGAATAGGCCGACAGGGCCAGCCCGATCAGGCTGATCGCCAGGACCGCGGAGATGATCTTCGTGGATATCTTCAGATGGTTGAGCATAGCGATTCGAGCCAGCGCAAAAGGAGGAAAGGACGGGAACTCCCTATGATTACTGCGCCTCGATTGGTTACTGAGTTCGTTAAAATAGCCACGACATGAAAATTGTAATTTTGTTCGCGCGACAGTTGTCCGACGCTACGGCAGATGAGGTTTCGCTAAAGCTCTCTGCGGAAAAGATATTCCCGCGCTTCGGCAAACGACTGCCTGCGATATCTGCAAGCAGAAGTGGTCGCCGATCGCGGCGAAGCGGCAGGCTGAACGACTTCCTGCGGCAGCGTGATACTACCTGGAAGTGCGTTTTATCCTGCGGAATCACGCAGAATGACGCTGCGGCAGATACTGCTCAGGCGGCGCGGACGCGCCGCTCGGCTTCCTCGGCGAGCGGATCGAACATCCGGAGTCGCGCGCCGCTTCGGCGCTCCACCGTGAGGAGCGTGCCAGAGGGCACCGGCGTCCAGAAGCCGGAGCCCTCGTCGCAGGGCTCCGAGGCGACGACGATGCCCTCGCCCTCCTCGCGGCAGTAGAGCGAGGGCGGGTTGCCGTCGCTCGCCCAGCGATAGGCGTGCAGCGTCTCGCCGTCGGTGTGGACGGCGGCGAAGCGGAGCGGCTCGTCCGCCTCGCCGGCGTCGCGGGCGAGGGCGACGATGTCGCGCAGCGTCCGCGCGATCGCGCCGACCGGGTCGCGGTCGAGGCCCTGCCCGACGGCGGCGAGGAACAGCGCCTCGGAATCGCTCGTCCCCTTGCGGGCGGCGTAGAGGTCGTCGGGAATCAGGGCGTCCATGCGCCGCCGCAGCCGCTCGTAGCCGCCGACCTGGCCGTTGTGCATGAACAGGTGCCGGCCGTGCGCGAAGGGATGGCAGTTGGCGGTGGCGACCTCGCCGAAGGTCGCGGCGCGCACATGCGCGAGGAACAGCCGCGAGCGGATCTGCCGGCAGAGCGAGACGAGGTTGGCGTCCGACCAGGCGGGCAGCACGCCGCGATAGAGGCCGGGCTCGGAGCGCTCGCCGTACCAGCCGACGCCGCAGCCGTCGGCGTTGACGGCGGTCTTCGCCTCGCGGGCCTTGGAAGCCTGCGCGATCAGCGACGCGCTCGGGCGCACGAGCAGTTCGTCGAGGAAGACCGGCGGACCGGCATAGGCGAGGAAGCGGCACATCGATCGGACCGGCGGCAACGGTTTCGCGGCGACGTGCCAGCGTCCGCCGCGCGGCTTGCGCGGGGCTGCAGCCAAAGCGGCGGAACTGCGGCACGGCGTCGTCCCCGGAACCGCGATCCCGCCGGACCCGTTCGCGGATTCAATCGAATGGAGGCCGCGGATGGCGAAGGACCACGACGAGATCTGGAGCGAATGGCAGGCGGCGGTGAACATGACGCCGGCCGCCCTGAAGAAGTGGCTCGACACGGAGGAGTCGAAGAGCGTCGGCGACACGCAGTCGGGCGCGAAATCCTCCGGCAAGACCGGCGGCGGCGAATCCACCGGTCACAAGAGCGGCCACCGCATCGTCGAGATCAAGGCCAAGAAGAAGACCGAGCTCGACGAGGACGACTGGGAGCACATGGCGAAGGTCGTCGGCTACGTGAACCGCCACCTGAAGCAGCGGCCGAAGGGCGACACGGGCAACACCAACTGGGCCTATTCCCTGAAGAACTGGGGCCACGATCCGGCGAAGGACTGAACGCCCGACCTTTGAGCGGCCGGAATGTTTCACGTGAAACATCGGAAGAGGTTCCGGGCGGCGTGATTTGCGCGACGTGCCGCGGCCCGCTAGGGAAACGCCGTTCCCGCCTCGACGGCTGCCCGATGTTCCGACCGCTTTCCCTCTGCCTTGGCCTCCTCGTCGCGGCCACCTCCACCGCCTTCGCGCTGACCGCGGTGCCGCCCGGCAACCGCAACGCCGAGCAGCCGCCGATCCCCTACGGGGCGGTGAAGCGCACCGGCGACACGCGCGGCTCCTTCGAGGCGAAGTACGAGAAGATCCGCGACCTCATCGCCTCGAACGGCGAGCTGCGGGCGAAGATCAAGGCCTCGGCGAAGCGTTACGGCATCGAGCCGATCCATATCGTCGGCGCGCTGGTCGGCGAGCACACCTACAATGTCGACGCGCTGGATCGCCTCCAGACCTACTACGTGAAATCGATGTCGTACCTGACCTCGAAGGTCGAGTTCGCCCTGAAGGGCGAGGAGGTGAGCGACTTCGTGCGCCGGCCGCAATTCGCCGAATGCGGGGCCGAGTCGTCCGACGCGGCGCTCTGGAGCTGCCGGGAAGCGGTGTGGAACGCCTCGTTCCGGGGGAAGACCGTCGATGGCGAGGCCTTTCCCGACAAGCGCTTCGGCGCGGCCTTCTTCCAGCCCTTCTATGCCGGCCAGACCTTCGGCCTCGGCCAGCTCAACCCGCTGACGGCGCTGTCGGTCTCGGACGTCGTGCACCGCCGCTCGGGGCTGCCCGAACTCGACGCGCGCGACGCCGGCAAGGTCTACGCGGCGATCATGGACCCCGACAAGTCGCTCGACTACATGGCGGCGGTGATCGCCGAGTCGATCCGCAGCTATGCCGAAGCGGCCGACATGGATATCTCCGACAATCCGGGCCTCACCGCGACGCTCTACAACGTCGGCAACCCGGTGGCGCGGGCGCGCGCGCTGGCGGCGGAGAACCGCAAACGCGCGGCGGCCGGCCAGAAACCCAAGCTGCCGGAGGAGAACTACTACGGCTGGCTGGTCAACGAGAAGCTGGCCGAGCTGCGGGTGGCTCTGCGGTAGGGCGCTCCCATCTCCTTCCTCCGGATTGGAAGAGGCGAAGGGCGCTCTTTCACCAGCGCCCTCACTCGCTTCAGCGACCCTTCCGCCCCAGCGCGTCGAGCACCCGCGCCCAGGAGCGCTGGCCCTTGGCGAAGGAGGTCAGCTCGTACTTCTCGTTCGGCGAGTGGATGCGGTCGTCGCCGAGGCCGAAGCCGATCAGCAGCGACTCCATGCCGAGCCGTTTCTTGAACTCGCCGACCACCGGGATCGAGCCGCCCATGCCGATCATCACCGCCGGCTTCGGCCATTCCGCCGACAAGGCTTCCCGCGCCGCCCCGAGCCAGGGCGAATCGAACGGAAGCTGGATCGCCGGCGAGCCGCCGTGCGGGTGGAACTCGGCGGTGGCGTCGGCCGGCAGGCGCTCGCGCACGAACTGCCGGAAGCTCTCGCGGATTTTCGCGGGGTCCTGCTTGAACACGAGGCGGAAGGAGATCTTGGCGGAGGCCTCCGCCGCGATCACCGTCTTGAAGCCCTTGCCGGTATAGCCGCCGGTGATGCCGTTCGCTTCCGCGGTCGGGCGCGACCAGGTCTGCTCCAGCACCGAGCGGCCCTTCTCGCCGGCCGGAACGCTGAGGCCCGCCTGGGCGAGGAAGGCCGCGTCGTCGAAGCCGAGATTGGCCCAGGTCTCGCGCACGTCGGCGGGGAGTTCCTCGACGCCGTCGTAGAAGCCCGGCAGCGTCACCCGCCCGTCGCCGTCGTGGAGGTCGGCGACGATGCGCGACAGGATGCGGATCGGGTTCGCCGCCGCGCCGCCGAAATAGCCGGAATGGAGGTCCTTGTCGGCGCAGCGGATCGTCACCTCCTCGCCGACGAGACCGCGTAGGCCCGCCGAGATCGCCGGCGTGTCCCGGTCCCACATGTTGGTGTCGCAGACCAACGCGACGTCGGCGGTCAGTTCGTCCCTGTGCGCGTCCATGAAGGGGAGGAGCGAGGGCGAGCCGGACTCCTCCTCGCCCTCAAGGAAGATGGTGACGCGGCAGGGGAGCGAACCGGTCTCGGCGATATAGGCGCGCGCCGCCTCGACGAAGGTCATGAGCTGGCCCTTGTCGTCGGCGGAACCGCGGCCGGTGATGCGCCTGGTGCCGTCCGGCATCGCCTTCACCTGCGGGTCGAAGGGATCGCTTTCCCATTCGGAGACCGGGTCGACCGGCTGCACGTCGTAGTGGCCGTAGAAAAGGACGTGCGGCGCGCCCGGCCCCGCGCCGTCGTGGTGCGCGATCACCATCGGGTGGCCCGCCGAATCCGCGACGCGGACCTGGAAGCCGATGGCTTCGAGGTCGCCCGCCAGCCATTCGGCGCAACGCCGGCAATCGGCGGCGTAGGCCGGGTCGGTGGAGATCGACGGGATGCGCAGGAGGTCCTGCAGCCGCTCCACCGAGCGGTCGAGGTTGAGGTCGAGGCAGCCGAGAACGCTGTCGAGATCGGCCATGGGCGGCCTCCATCGGTTGGGCCGCGATTCAAGCAAGGCGGCGGTGGCCCGCGGTCTAGCCGAGATCGAAGCCGGTTTGAACCGGCCGGACGCCGTTTCGCGTCCGCCCGGTCCGGCGTGCCGCGAAAACTCAGGCGGACTTCTCGAGGCCCTCGCCGACGTCCTTCAGGGTCGCGCCCAGCTTCTCGTCGTCGACGCGGCCGGCGAGGCGGGCGGTCTTCGCGCCGAGATCGTCGAGAAGCTTCTTCACCGCCTCGCCGTCGGGCTCGCTCGCCTGGAGCTTGGCCTTCAGGGAATGGAGGTCGGTGACGATGCCCTTGGTGCCCGACACCTCGACGCCCTTGAGCTGCTCGTCCCAGTAGTCGATCTGCTCGATCGCCGCCTTCACGGCCATGTCCTTCAGGCCCTTGCCGATCGCGTTCTGGAGCTTGGTGAAGCGTGCCGCCATGCTGGTCCGTCCTCTGCCTTTCCCCCGGCCGCGGGACTGCGCCGGGCTCGTTCGGGAGCGGGATATGGACGGGCGGCGGACGGGGACGATGCGGCTATCGGCCCCTTGCCGGACGGCGCGGCTGCGCCCCTGAGTGCCCGACGGAACCTCCGGGCGGAGGATGGGTGAGCAATTCACGTCGCCCGCGAGGCGCCGAACGCAGTCGATGCCGGGGCATCGGCGAGGCTCGGCAACGCTGGGGACGGCGAGAAGTGCCACCCAACCGACTCCGAAGGTTTCGGCGGGCACTCTTACCGCTGGCGGGTTTCCCAGCCCTCGGCGAGCTTCGGCAGGAGGGTCTCGCGCGGCAGCATCTGGCGGCCGAGCACGTGGTCGGCGGCCTTCTCGCCGACCATGATCGACGGGCCGTTGAGGTTGCCGTTGGTGACGCTCGGGAAGATCGAGGAATCGGCGACGCGGAGCGCTTCCACCCCGATCACCCGGCATTCGGGATCGACCACGGCGTCCGGGTCGTCGGCGGCGCCCATCCGCGCCGCGCCGCAGGGGTGGTAGGCGCTCTCGGCGTGGTCGCGCACGAAGGCGTCGAGGTCCTCGTCGCTCTTGACCGCCTCGCCCGGCTGGATCTCGCGGCCGCGATAGCGCTCGAACGCGTCCTGCGCGAAGAGTTCGCGCGTCAGGCGGATGGCAGTGCGGAAGTCGCGCCAGTCGTCCGGATGGCTCATGTAGTTGAAGCGGATCGAGGGCGGCGCGTCCGGCCCCGCGCCGGTCAGCCGGATGCTTCCGCGCGACTTCGAGCGCATCGGCCCGACATGCGCCTGGTAGCCGTGGCCTTCCGCCGCCGCGCGCCCGTCGTAGCGCACCGCCGCCGGGATGAAGTGGTACTGGATGTCCGGATAGTCGATGCCCGCCGCCGAGCGTACGAACCCGCAGGCCTCGAAGTGATTGGTGGCGCCGTGGCCGGTGTGGAGCATCATCCACTCCATGCCGATCTGGCCCTTGGCGAAGAGGTTCAGGTAGCCGTTCAGCGTGATCGGCTCGCGGCATTCCTGCTGGATGTAGAGCTCCAGATGGTCCTGCAGGTTGCGGCCGACGCCGGGGCGCGGCACCTTCGTCTCGACGCCAGCCTCCGCCAGTTCGTCCGCCGGGCCGATGCCGGAGCGCAGCAAGAGGAGCGGCGAGTTGATCGCCCCGGCGCAGAGGATCACCTCCTTGCGGGCGCGGACTTCTCCGAGCCGCCGCCGGCGCTTCACCGCGACGCCGGTGGCGCGGCTGCCGTCCATGACGACATGCGTCGCCTCGCCGGTGAGGAGCCGGCAGTTCTGCCGCTGCAGCGCGGGCCGGAGATAGGCGTTCGCCGCCGACCAGCGCCGGCCGCGCCAGATCGTCTGCTGCATCGGGCCGAAGCCCTCTTGGCGCTCGCCGTTGTAGTCGGGCGTCACCGGATAGCCCGCCTGCATGCCGGCCTCGACGAAGGCGTGGTAGAGCGGGTTCCGCATCTCGCCGCGCCGGACGTTCAAGGGTCCGAGCAGGCCGCGCCAGACCGGGTCGCCGCCCTCCATCGCCTCCAGCCGCTTGTAGTAGGGCAGCACGTCCGCATAGGCCCAGCCGCTCGCGCCAGCCGCTTCCCAATGGTCGAAGTCCTTCGCGTGGCCGCGGACGTAGACCATGCCGTTGATCGAGGAGGAGCCGCCAATGACGCGGCCGCGCGGCGTCTGCAGCCGCCGGCCGCCGAGCGTCGCCTCCGGCTCCGCCCGGTAGCCCCAGTCGTAGCGGCGCATGTTCATCGGCAGCGAGAGCGCGCCCGGCATCTGGATGAAGGGGCCGGCATCCGTGCCGCCGGCCTCGATCACGATCACGTCCGCCGCGCCGCTTTCGCTCAATCGGTAGGCGAGCGCGC
The DNA here is from genome assembly GCF_008802405.1 of Plantimonas leprariae. Taxonomy (GTDB): domain Bacteria; phylum Pseudomonadota; class Alphaproteobacteria; order Rhizobiales; family Rhizobiaceae; genus Plantimonas; species Plantimonas leprariae. The sequence goes on along the minus strand of NZ_VZDO01000010.1, from coordinate 193,808 downwards.
AGCCGGCCGAGCCCGAGCCGACCACGACGTAGTCGGCTTCCGCGATCACCTGCATGCCGGAATCCCTATCGTCACGAATGCGTCAACCGCCTATGCCAAAGCGCGGCGGTTCCGTATCGCCTCGCGGCGACGGCTCGATGTCGCCTTTCGAAGGCATTGCACCGCGGCGCGGCCTCGGGCTCGTGTCGGAGCGGAACGATCATGCGAAGCGGAGCATAGCGATGCGGCCGATCCATCGGACACTGATTCCCTTCCTCGCCGCGGCGACCGTCGCGACGGCGGCTTCGCCGGCGCTGGCCGATTTCGACCTGACGATCCTCCACATCAACGACTTCCACAGCCGGATCGAGCCGATCAACGGCTCCGATTCGACCTGCTCGACGAAGGACGAGGCGGCGAAGAAGTGCTTCGGCGGCATCGCCCGGCTGCGGACCGCGATCGAGCAGCATAAGGGCGACGGCCCGAACGTGCTCATCCTCGACGCCGGCGACCAGTTCCAGGGCTCCTTGTTCTTCACCACCTACAAGGGGCGGGACGCGGCCGAGTTCATGAACATGCTCGGCTTCGAGGCGATGGCGACCGGCAACCACGAGTTCGACGATGGGCCGGCGACGCTCGCCGATTTCGTCAACCGCATCCACTTCCCGATGCTGATGGCGAATGCCGACCTCACGGCCGAGCCGAATCTCAAGGCCGGCATCCTCCCCTCCACCGTGGTGACGAAGGGCGAGACGAAGATCGGCATCATCGGGCTGACGCCGCGCGACGCGGCGGAACTGTCGAGCCCGGGCAGGAACATCCGCTTCGAGGACGCCGCGCCGGCAGTGACGCGCGAGGTAGCGCGGCTGCAGGACCAGGGCGTGACCAAGATCGTGCTCCTGTCCCATTCCGGCTACGAGGAGGACAAGCGGCTCGCCGCGGCGGTGGACGGGATCGACGTGATCGTCGGCGGCCATTCGCACACGCTGCTTTCCAACACCGACAGGAAGGCGGCCGGTCCCTATCCGACGATGGTCAAGGGACCGTCGGGCCGCGAGGTGCCGATCGTGCAGGCCGCTTCCTACGGCAGGTATCTCGGCGAGTTGCACGTCACCTTCGACGATGCTGGGAACGTCGTGAAGGCGGAAGGCCAGCCGATCCTCCTCGACGCCTCGATTCCGGAGGACGCCGAGTTCAAGGCGCGCGTCGCGGAACTGGCGAAGCCGCTGGAGGCGGTGCGCAACGAGGTGGTCGGCAAGGTCGCCGGACCGGTGGACGCCGCCCGCGAGAACTGCCGCATCGCCGAATGCCAAATGGGCGACCTCGTCGCCGACGCGATGCTCGACCGGGTGAAGGATCAGGGCGTCACGATCGCCATCGCCAACGGCGGGGGCCTGCGCGCCTCGATCGACGGCGGCGACGTGACGATGGGCGAGGTGCTCACCGTCCTGCCGTTCCAGAACACGCTCGCGACCTTCAAGCTGAAGGGCTCCGAGATCGTGGCGGCGCTGGAAGCCGGCGTTTCCCAGGTGCAGGACCTCGCCGGGCGCTTCCCGCAGGTCGCCGGCCTCCAGATCGACTGGTCGCCGCAGACGCTGCCGAACGAGGGGCGCATCAAGGCGGTGCGGGTGAAGGCGGGCGACGCCTGGGTCCCGATCGACCCCGCGGCCACCTACGGGGTTGTCTCGAACAACTACATGCGGAACGGCGGCGACGGCTACGCAGTCTTCGCGGAAAAGGCCGCCGACCCCTACGACTTCGGCCCGGCGCTGGAAACCGTCGTGATCGACTACCTCGCCAAGCAGCCCGCCACCTACCAGCCCTACACCGACGGAAGGATCAAGAACCTCGACCGGTGACGCCGCAGTCCGCCGGCGTGATGGGCGGGAGGCTCGTTTGGGTGGGAAGCAGCACGGCTGCTTTTGTCATCCAGATGCTAGAAGCTGCCCTTCGCCGGCGGCAAGCGCAAAGGAGGGCTGAGCATGACGATCGACCCTGATCAGAGCGAGCTGGCCTCCCGCTACCGACGCTTTGCGTTCCAAGAGGCAAGCGGACGGTCGCCATTATACGAGCATCTCGCCGCAAAGGCGGCGGAGGATGCAGCGATCATCGCGTTGATCGCGGACCTGCCGCAGCCGAAGCAGCAGCCCAACCTGCTCTTTGCCGCCTATCGGCACATCCTTGGCGTCCCCTCGGACTACAGCGAGTTCCGCCGGGGTCTGACTGATCGCTTCGATGCGGTTCGTTCCATCATGCTGGAGCGCTCGACCCAAACCAACGAACCGGGCCGATGTGCCGTCCTCCTCCCCGTTCTGGCAAGCCTGCCGCAGCCTCTGGCACTCCTCGAAGTTGGAGCGTCCGCAGGCCTATGTCTCTTCCCCGATCGCTACGGATACGACTACTCCTCGAAGAGCCTTCGGCCTCCCAAGGGGGCGAAACCCTATCCTGTATTCCCCTGCAGGGCCGCCGCAAGCGTTCCGGTCCCAGATACGCTCCCGCAGATCGTTTGGCGGGCCGGCCTCGATCTCAACCCGCTGGATGCGGGCGACCCCGACGCGGCCGCGTGGCTCGAAACGCTCGTCTGGCCTGATCAGGAGGAGCGCCGCAACCGGCTTCGTCTGGCACTCGGCATCGTCGCGGAGGAACAGCCGACGCTCGTGCAAGGCGACCTTCTGGGACCGGAGTTCGAGGCTTTGTGCCGTCAGGCGCCGCAGGATGCCACGCTGGTTGTCTTTCATACCGCCGTACTCGCCTACGTCCCAAGCACCGCCGACCGCATGACGTTTGCCGACCGCGTGTCCGCCTCATCAGATGTTTGGATCTGCAACGAGGATCCTAGCGTCATGTCGCAATTCAGCTTCACCGCCGTCGAGGCTCCCTCGCAAGGAGCCTTCCTGATGTCGGTGAATGGCCAACCCACGGCATGGACCGACCCGCACGGCGCTTGGATCGAAGCGATTGCGGATGTCGAGACATCCGTTCTTAGCAGCGCTGGCGGGCGCCTCTAGCGTCCGGGTTGGGTCGACAGCAGTTTTTCGATCGACCCACCGCCGCGTCCGATCCGACCCTGCTCATCCCCGCTCCGCATAAAGGACGCGGTGGTCGAGGAGGTATTTGGCGAAGAAGGGCAGGCTCGCGGCGCCCGTCTCTCGGGCGTTGAGGCCGATCGTGCCGGTGCGGACCGTCGCCGGCGACAGGCCTTCGAGGTCGAGCCGGCGGAGCGCCGCCTTGGTTTCGGCGACGAGGCGGTCGCGCACCGGCGCCGGGAGGCTGCCGTCGATCACCGCGCAGTCGAAGTCGTAGACCGCGCAGGCGCTGGCGACCGCGTGGGCGATGCCGCCGGCGGCCAGCGCGAGCCAGCGGTCGAGCAGGCTTCCGAGGTCGTCCGGCCAGACGCCTTCCTCGGCCCAGAGCGCGCGCGGGTCCCGCCCTTCGTCCCGCATCATCTTCTCGAGGACGTGGATCGAGGCGGCGTTGATGAGCTGGCGGCTGCCGCCGGCCCCGTCGGCCACCAGCATCGAGCCGAGCGCACCGGCATTGCCGAGCCGGCCGGCGACGAGGCTGTTGTTGATGACGATGCCGCCGCCGACGAAGGCCCCGACGAAGACGTAGATGAAATCGGCGGAAGGGCTTGCGCCGAAGACGAGCTCGGCGGCGCAGGCCGCCGTCGCGTCGTTGGCTAGGAAGGCGGGAAGGCCGGCGATGTCGGAGGCGAGCGCCGCCATGTCGACGCTGCGCCAGGCGTCCATCGCGCCGTGCGGCGCCGCGACCTCGCGCTCCCAGTTCCAGATCTCGGACGGCATGGCGATGCCGAGGCCGGCGAGACGCGAGCGATGCCGGGGGGCGAGCCCGTCGCGGAACTCGGCGAAGGAAGCGCGGAGGAACGCCGCGACCTCGGCGACGGCCGGATAGTCGTAGGCCCGGCGCGCATGGGCCCTCACCGTCCCGACGAAATCCATCAGCACGATGTCGGCGGAGCGGCGGCCGACCTTCAGGCCGAGCGAGAAGGCCCCGTCCGGGTTGAGCCGCATCGGCACGGAAGGCTGGCCGACGCGGCCGCGCTGCGGCGCGTCGCGCAGGACCAGTTCCTCGGCTTCGAGCGCCCGCATGATCACCGAGGCGGTCTGCGGTGAGAGGCCGGTGCGCCGCGCGATCTCGGCCTTCGCCAACACCCCTTCCTGCCGGATCAGCGACAGGACGGCGCGTTCGTTGTGGGCCCGCAGATTCGACTGGTTCGAGCCGCGGAGCCGTTCGTCGAGGCCGGTCGGCGACGTCGCATCAGCCATCATCCGTCCTTCCCATGGCCGCGGCTCGCCCCATCCGCCGCGCTCGTTTCCCGTGAGAAACCGCGGCGCGGACATTTTGACCGCGGGCGCCCCCTTGCCGAGCCGGCATGGCTGACGCATCCTCACCGGAAGCATCGCTGCCGGCACACGCGAACGTTGCTTCGCGCCGGCGAGGGTGCTTCGAAAGCCGACGGGACGCAAGGGACGGTGAATAGATAAATCACTTGGATTTATTTATCTTGACTTCGCGTTCCGATGGTGGTGTTGAACGCTAAAGATCGCGACGAGGAGGTCGCGGTTCGGCTCGGGCTGCCCAAGCCCGGTTTGGGAGGAGAAGTCCCCGTGTCGTTGAAGTCCCTCGTCGCCACCACCGCGCTCGTCGCGTTCGCCGGCCTCGGTCTCGGGCTTGGCCCGGCCGCCGCGCAGGGCGCCGCGCCGCTCGTCTGCCTGATCACCAAGACCGACACCAACCCCTTCTTCGTCAAGATGAAGGAAGGCGCGCTGGCCAAGTCGAAGGAGGTCGGCGTCAACCTCCAGACCTATGCCGGCAAGATCGACGGCGACGTCGACAGCCAGGTCCAGGCGATCGAGAGCTGCATCGCCGGCCAGGCGAAGGGCATCCTGATCACCCCGACCGATACCAAGGCGCTGGTGCCGAAGATCAAGGAAGCCCGCGACGCCGGCATCCTGGTGATCGCGCTCGACACCTCGTTCGACCCGATCGACGCGGCCGACGCGACCTTCGCCACCGACAATTTCGAGGCCGGCAAGCTGATCGGCGAATGGGCGAAGACGACGCTCGGCGATAAGGCGAAGGACGCCAAGATCGCCTTCCTCGACCTCATCCCGGCGCAGCCCTCCGTCGACGTCATGCGCGACCAGGGCTTCATGACCGGCTTCGGCATCGACGTGAAGGACAAGGCGGTGATCGGTGACGAGAACGATCCGCGCATCGTCGGCCACGACATCACCAACGGCAACGAGGAGGGCGGGCGCACCGCGATGGAGAACCTTCTCCAGAAGGACCCCTCGATCAACGTCGTCTACACGATCAACGAGCCGGCCGCGGCGGGCGCCTACGAGGCGCTGAAGGCCGTCGGCATGGAAGGCAACGTCACGCTGGTCTCGATCGACGGCGGCTGCCCGGGCGTCAAGAACGTCGAGGGCGGCATCATCGGCGCGACCTCGATGCAGTACCCGCTGAAGATGGCGGCGCTGGGCGTGGAAGCCATCAAGAAGTTCGCCGATTCCGGCGAGAAGCCGAAGGCGACGGAAGGCCTGCAGTTCACCAATACCGGCGTCGACCTCGTCACCGACAAGCCGGCCGACGGCGTGAAGTCGATGACCTCGACCGAGGCCACCAAGGCCTGCTGGGGCTGATCGCCCGAAGCATCGCATTCCGCCGGATCGCCCTTCGCGGGCGGTCCGGCTCCCCGCCCCCGAACGAGCCGAGATGCCGGGGGGCGGCATTCCCGAACGTTCACGTCGCTGAAGGAGGACAAGGCGATGAGCGAGACCACAGCCACGCCCCCGGCCAAGCCGAACCCGGTGCGCTCGACCCCGAGCGGCTTCGAGGCGGCGATCGCCAAGGAATCCAAGGTCGCGGAGTTTGAGGAAGGGCGCCGCTCGGCGCTCGGCCATCTCCAGCATTTCCTCCATGGCAACCCGACCATGGTGCCGGTGCTGGTGCTGGTGGTCAGCGCCGTGATCTTCGGCCTCCTTCTCGGCAGCCGGTTCTTCTCCGCCTTCACGATGACGCTGATCCTGCAGCAGGTGACGATCGTCGGCGTCGTCGGCATCGCCCAGACGCTGATCATCCTCACCGCCGGCATCGACCTCTCGGTCGGCGCGATCATGGTGTTCTCGTCGGTGATCATGGGCCAGCTCGCGATCCACCACGGCATCCCCGGGCCGCTCGCGGTGCTGGCCGGCATCGTCGTCGGCACCGCCTTCGGCATCTTCAACGGCTTCCTCGTCGCGCGGGTGAAGCTGCCGCCGTTCATCGTGACGCTCGGCACGTGGTCGGTCTTCCTCGCGATCAACTTCATCTATTCGGCGAACGAGACCATCCGGGCGCAGGACGTGGCGGCCAACGCGCCGTTCCTCGGCTTCTTCGGCCAGTCCTTCCGGCTCGGCGGCGCGGTGCTGACCTACGGCGCCGTGTTCATGGTGATCCTCGTCGCCATCTTCTACTACATCCTCAACAACACGGCCTGGGGCCGGCACGTCTACGCGATCGGCGACGATCCGGACGCGGCGCGGCTTTCGGGCATCAGCGTCGACCGGACGCTGATCTCGGTCTACGGCATTTCCGGCCTCGTCTGCGCGCTGGCCGGCTGGGTGCTGATCGGCCGCCTCGGCTCGATCTCGCCGACCTCGGGCGCGGAGGCCAACATCCAATCGATCACCGCCGTGGTGATCGGCGGCACCTCGCTGTTCGGCGGGCGCGGCTCGGTGGTCGGCACGCTGATCGGCGCGCTGATCGTCGGCGTCTTCGCCATGGGGCTCCGCATCTGGGGCACCGACCCGCAATACACGCAGCTCACCGTCGGCGCGCTGATCATCCTCGCCGTCGCGGCGGATCAGTGGATCAGAAAGGTTTCGGCATGAGCGCCCTCGCGAAACCCGCCGCCGCCGGGCCGCAGACCGTCCTCGCCGCCCGTGGCCTCGTCAAGCGCTACGGCAAGGTGGTCGCGATCGACAACGCCGACTTCGATCTCAGGGCCGGCGAGATCCTCGCCGTGATCGGCGACAACGGCGCCGGCAAATCCACGATGATCAAGGCGGTGTCGGGCGCGGTCAGGCCCGATGCCGGCGAGATCCGGCTCGACAACCAGCCGATCGTCTTCCCGAACCCGCAGGCCGCGCGCGACGCCGGCATCGAGACCGTCTACCAGCAGCTCGCGCTGTCGCCGGCGCTTTCCATCGCCGACAACATGTTCCTCGGCCGCGAGATCCGCCGGGCGGGACCGGCCGGCCAGTACCTGCGGATGCTCGACAAGCCGCGGATGCGGAAGGTGGCGCGCGAGAAGCTGAACGACCTCGGCCTGATGACCATCCAGAACATCGACCAGCCGGTGGAAACGCTCTCAGGCGGCCAGCGGCAGGGCGTCGCGGTAGCGCGCGCCGCGGCCTTCGGCTCGAAGGTGCTGATCCTCGACGAGCCGACGGCGGCGCTGGGCGTCAAGGAATCCCGCAAGGTGCTCGACCTGATCCTGGAAGTGCGCTCGCGCGGCCTGCCGATCGTGCTGATCAGCCACAACATGCCGCACGTCTTCGAGATCGCCGACCGCATCCACATCCACCGCCTCGGCCGGCGGCTCTGCGTCATCGACCCGAAGAGCGCCTCGATGTCGGATGCCGTCGCGCTGATGACCGGCGCGAAGGCCCCGGAGACGTCGATGCTGGCGGCCTAGGAACCTGCGATCTCGTCGGGTTGCGGGCCGGCAACCGAAGTGAGATGCTTTCGTCGCGCCTGCCTGCCGGCGCGGCGGAACGGACGATCACGATGCAGCCTGTCGCACGGCCGACCATCTTCACCGTCGCCGCCCACTGGGACGCGGAAGCGGGCGTCTGGTCCGGCTCCTGCGATGCGGTTCCGGTCGCGGCGGAAGCCGAGACGCTGGATGGGTTACTGGCTGCGATCGAAACGATGACCGCCGATGTCCTGCCGGACAATCATCCTGACGTCGATCCGGCGGCAGTCTACTTTCAGCTCAGCGCCCTGCGCGAGATGGAGTCCCGTCCAGCCGCCGCCTGATGGCGCCTCGCACCTTCGATCGTGAACTTCGCGGCCTGCTGCGCGAGGCGGGCTGCGAGCTCGTTCGGCAAGGCAAGGGCAGCCACGAGGTCTGGCGCAGCCCGATCACCGGACGAACCTTCCCGGTTCAGGTCGGCGTCGCCAGCCGGCACACCGCGAACGCCGGTCTTCGGCAGGCGGGGTTGCCGAAAGCTTTCTGAACGGATCAGCCCGCCGCCTCCGTCACCTCGTGGAAGTCGCGGCCGACGGCGGCGGCGACGAGGTTCCTCGTATAGGTCTCGTGCGGGCGCTCGAAGATCTGGCGCGTCTCGCCCTCCTCGACCACCACGCCGTCCTTCATCACGATGATCCGGTCCGACAGGGCGCGCACCACGCCGAGATCGTGGCTGATGAAGACGTAGGCGAGGTCGTGCTCGCGCTGCAGGCGGCGCAGGAGTTCGACGATCTGCGCCTGGACGGAGCGGTCGAGCGCGGAGGTCGGCTCATCAAGGACGACGACCTTGGGCTTGAGGATCATCGCGCGGGCGATGGCGATCCGCTGGCGCTGGCCGCCGGAGAACTCGTGCGGATAGCGGTTGCGGGCGGAGGGATCGAGCCCGACCTCGGCGAGCGCCTCGCCGGCGCGGCGGTAGCGGTCTGCGGCGGAAAGCTCGGACGCATGGATGCGCAAGCCCTCCGTCACGATCTCGGCCACGGTCAGGCGGGGCGAGAGCGAGCCGTAGGGATCCTGGAAGACGAGTTGCATCTCGCGCCGGAGCGGGCGCATCGCCCTCGCGTCGAGCCGGGAGATGTCGCGGCTCTCGAAGCGGCTCGTGCCGCCCGCCGGCTGCAGGCGCAGGATCGCGCGGCCGAAGGTCGACTTGCCGGAGCCCGACTCCCCGACGATGCCGACCGTCTCGCCGCGCCGGAGCCGGATCGACACCTCGTCGACCGCCCGGAACGACTTGCCGCCGCCACCCATGAAACCGCCGCGCAGCGCGTAGTCGACGGTGATCCGGTCGCCTTCGAGAACGGTCGGGGCCTCGGCCGGGGGCGGCTCCTTCACCCCGCGCGGCTCCGAGGCGATCAGCATCTTCGTATAGTCGTGCCGCGGCGTCTCGAAGACTTCGGCCGCCGGACCGGTCTCGACCACCTCGCCGCGCCGCATCACCGCGACGCGGGAGGCAAAGCGCTTCACCAGGCTGAGGTCGTGGGTGATCAGCAGCACGGCCATGCCGAGCCGCTGCTGCAGGTCGCCGAGGAGCGCGAGGATCTGCGCCTGCACCGTGACGTCGAGCGCCGTCGTCGGCTCGTCGGCGATCAGGAGGTCGGGATCGTTGGCGAGCGCCATCGCGATCATCACCCGCTGGCGCTGGCCGCCGGAGAGTTCGTGCGGGTAAGCGTCGATCCGGCGCTCCGGCTCCGGGATGCCGACGAGCGTCAGCAGTTCCAGCGCCCGCGCCCGGGCCGCGCGCGCCCCGGCCTTGCGGTGCTCGCGGATCACCTCGACGATCTGCCGACCGACCGGATAAAGCGGGTCGAGCGAGGTCATCGGCTCCTGGAAGATCATGGTGATCTTCGCGCCGCGATACTGGTTCAGCTTCGAAGGTGCGAGGCCGATCAGCTCGGCGCCGCGATAGCGCGCCGAGCCCGTCGCTCGGCCGTTCGCGGCGAGAAGGCCCATCACCGCCATCATGGTCTGGCTCTTGCCCGAGCCCGATTCACCGACGACCGCGATGGTCTCGCCGGCCCGGACGTCGAGGTCGATGCCCTTCACCGCTTCGAGAACGCCGTCCTCCGTGTCGAAGGCGACGCGGAGGTTCCGGATTTCCAGGACGTTGCCCGCCGTTGGCCCTGCCGTACCCGCCATGGTCAGCGGTCCTTCGGGTCGAGCGCGTCGCGCAACCCGTCGCCGAGGAAGTTCAGCGAGAACAGCGTCACGACGAAGAAGCAGGCGGGAATGATCAGCATCCAGGGCGCGGCCTGCATGGTGGTGGTGCCATCGGCGATCAGCGCGCCCCAACTCGTCAGCGGCGCCTGGACGCCGAGGCCGAGGAAGGACAGGAAGCTTTCGAGCAGGATCACCTTCGGCACCACGACCGTGATGAACACGACCACCGGGCCGATCGTGTTCGGGATGACGTGGCGGCGGATGATCTGCCAGTCGGTGAGGCCCATCGCCTGGGCAGCGGCGACGAATTCCCGGCGCTTCAGCGACAGCGTCTGGCCGCGCACGATCCGCGCCATGTCGAGCCATTCGGTGAGGCCGATGACGAGGAAGATCAGGACGAAGGAGCGCCCGAAGAACACCACCAGCATGATCACCATGAACACGAAGGGCAGCGAATAGAGGATCTCGACGAAGCGCATCATCACGTTGTCGGTGCGCCCGCCGACATAGCCGGAGATCGCGCCGTAGCTGACGCCGACGAGGAGCGAGACGAGGCTGGCGAGCACCCCCACGGTCAGCGAGATGCGCCCGCCCACCATCACGCGGGGCAGGAGGTCGCGGCCGGAGGAGTCGGTGCCGAAGACGAAGCGCTCCCGCTGCACCGTGCCGGCGATGCGCAGTTTCCTACCGTCGTCCTCGGTGCCCGCGACCGTGGTGTCGTCGAACTCCTCGGCCCGGTCGATGTAGCGCGTCGTGCGCGGATCGAGCGGACGGTCGGGCGAAAGCAGCGTCGCGGTGAAGCGGTTGCCGTCCACGGCGAAGCCCTCGACGCCGGCCCGGGCGCGCTTCGCCGCGTCGGCCATCGCCTGTTCGAGGCGTTCGGCGGTCGGGCGCGGCTCAAAGCTGGGCGGCACGGAGACGTAGGAGGTGAAGATCTGGTCGTAGCCGTGCGAGATGAAGTACGGCCCGAGGAACGAGAACAGCGTCACGGCCACCAGCACGACGAGGCCGCCCATCGCCGCGCGGTTGCGCGCGAGGCGGCGCATGGCGAGGCGGAACAGCGAGCGGCCGGCAGCCTCCGCGCCGTGGGGCAGATGCGTTTCGCCGGGCAACGGGCCGGGGTCCGGCGCGGGGGCGAGGGAGGCGAAGTCAGTCATGGCGGATGCGCGGGTCGAGCATCGCGTAGACGACGTCGACCACGAGGTTGAGGACGACGATGAACACCGCGACGAGCACCACCGTGCCCATCACCAGCGTGTAGTCGCGGTTGATGGCGCCGAGCACGAAGTAACGCCCGACGCCGGGAATGCCGAAGATCGTCTCGATCACCACCGAGCCGGTGAGGAGCGCGGCAGCGGACGGCGCGAGATACGAGACGACGGGCAAGAGCGCGCCGCGCATGGCGTGGGTCACGACCACCGCCCGCGCCTTCAGGCCGTAGGCTCTGGCGGTGCGGATGTGGTCGGCGTTCAAGGCCTCGATCATCGCGCCGCGCGTCAGGCGGGCGAAGACGGCGAGCTGCGGCAGGGCCAGCGCGACGGTCGGCAGGAGCAGGAAGCGCGGGCCCCCGTCGCCCCAGCCGCCGGCCGGCAGCCAGGCGAGGAACACGGCGAAGACGAGGGAGAGCACCGGCGCAATCACGAAGTTCGGCACGGTGACGCCGACCGTCGCGACGCTCATGATCAGGTAGTCGACGAGGCCGTTGCGCCTGAGCGCCGCGAAGACGCCGGCGGCGACGCCGCCGAGGACGGCCAGGACCAGCGCATAGGAGCCGAGTTCCAGCGAGAAGGGCAGGCTCTGCAGCATGAGCTGCCCGACCGAGAAGTCGCGGTAGATGTAGCTCGGGCCGAAATCGCCGCGCACGACGTTGCCGAGATAGTTCAGGTACTGCTGCCAGAGCGGCAGGTCGAGATGGTAGGCCCGCATCATGTTCTCCATGATCTGCGGCGGCAGCGGGCGCTCTAAGCTGAACGGCCCGCCCGGCGCGAAGCGGATCAGGAAGAAGGAGAGCGTGACGACGATGAACAGCGTCGGCACGGCGCTCGCCAGCCGACGCAGGATGAAGCGGAGCAAAGACCTAACAGCCCGTCACTGTTCCTTGGAGAGGAACTTCGACAGGTGCTCGTTGGCGGCGTTGTCCTGCCAGCCCTTGACCTTGTTCGAGACCAGCCAGGGCGAGCCGAAGACCATCAGCGTCGTCACCGGCTCCTCGACGAGGAGCACCTTCTCCGCCTCGTGCAGCACGGCCGAGCGCTTGGCGGGGTCGGTCTCCTTGTAGGACTGCGCCATCAGCTCGTCGTACTTGGCGTTCGCCCAGTGCCCGTAGTTGAAGGTCTTGTTGGTCGAGATGTTGAGGCCGAGGAAGCTTTCGGCGTCGGCATAGTCCGCCGTCCAGCCGGCGCGGGCCACGTCGAAGTTGCCGCCCTCCTGCAGGTAGGCGTAGTGCGACTTCACGTCGAGGTTGGTCAGCGTCACGGTCGCGCCGAGCGCCTTCCAGTTGTCGGCGACGGCGGTCGCGACCTTCTCGTGGTTGGCGTTGGTGTTGTAGCGGATGTCGATCTTCAGCGGCTTGCCGCCCTCGCCCCAGCCGGCCTCCTTCAGGAGTTCCTTCGCCTTGTCCTCGCGGTCGAGCTGGTCCATGCCGGCGTACTCGACCTTCTCCGGCTCGCCGTAGCTGGCGATGCCGGGCGGCACGGCGCTGTAGAGCGGCAGCTGGCCGTCCTGGAAGATCTCGTGGCTGAGGAACTCGCGGTCGATCGACATCGCCAGCGCCTTCCGGACGCGTACGTCGTTGAACGGCTCGTGGCGGGTGTCGAAGACGTAGTAGTAGCTGGCGAGCGAGGCCGACATGTGGACCTGGTCGCCGAGCTGCTTCCTGAGATAGTCGGTCTGGTCGGTCGGGAAGTAGTAGTTGACGTCGAGCTCGCCCGCCTGGAAGCGGCGCACGGCCGCGGCCTGGTCCTCCAGCGGGTAGAACACGACCTTGTCGATCTTGACGCTCGATGCGTCCCAGTAGTTCGCGTTCTTCACCGCCGCGATGTGGTCGTTGGCGACGTTCTCGGTCAGCTTGAACGCGCCGTTCGAGACCATGACGCCCGGCTTTACGAAGTCGGCGCCGTTCTTCTCGACGCTCGCCTTGTTGACGGGCAGCGCCGCCTGGTGCGCGAGGAGTTCGAGGAGATAGGGCGTCGGGCGCTCCAGCGCGATCTCCAGCGTCTTCTCGTCCACCGCCTTCACGCCGAGCTGGTCGACCGCCATGCCTTTGGTGTTGATGCTTTCCGCGTTCTTGAACGGGTAGAACAGGTTGGCGTAGCCGGCGGCTTCCTTCGGGTCCTCGACGCGGCGGAACGAGAAGGCGAAGTCCTCCGCCGTCACCGGCGAGCCGTCCGACCATTTCGCGTCCTGGCGGAGCTTGAACGTGTAGGTCAGCTTGTCGTCGGAGACGCTCCAGCTTTCCGCCGCGCCGGGCAGCACCTTGCCGTCCGGACCGTAGACGGTCAGGCCCTCGTAAAGGTCCTTCAGGACGTTCGCCTCGACGTCGATCGAGGTGTGGGCCTGATCGAGCGTCTGCGGCTCGCCGCCGTTGCCGCGATGGAGCACGACCTCGGCATGGGCCGCGCCGGCGATGAGCGAGGCGGCGAGCGCCGCGCCAAGTGTCTGGCGCGAAAGACGGAACATCCGGTTCATGAACAAACCCCGCAGGCGAAGACGATTGACGTTTGCGTCAGTTCGAAGACGCCTTCAACACGTCCAAGCTGCGGTGTCCAGCGAATTCGGCCAAGCTCTTGAGCAGTGCGGCGACGCGCCCGAAAAACATGCACTGAACTGTTCGAGCCTCGACGCGACGGCATCGCGACCCGCAGCGTCCCCAAAAGCCGAACGCAGCGTTTCGGAGCGAAAGCTTTCAAACTCGCCCGAATGGGCTAGTTCCGCCGCGTTCTCTTTCCCCGCATGAAAGTCCGTTGCCCATGCCGCTGAACCTCGCCGTCGTCACCGTGTCCACGCGTCCCGGCCGCAAGGGGCCGCTCGTCGCCGAATGGTTCGCGGCCCATGCGCGCGAGCACGGCAAGTTCGACGCGGCGGCCATCGACCTCGCCGACTTCGCCCTGCCGGTCTTCGACGAGCCCGAGCACCCGATGAAGGGCATCTACCACCACGAGCACACGAAGCGCTGGAGCGCGGCGATCGCCCCCGCCGACGCGGTGGCCTTCGTGATGCCGGAATACAATCACGGGCCCTCGCCCGCCTTCACCAACGCGGTGAACTACCTGCATCGCGAATGGCAGTACAAGCCGGTCGGCTTCGTCACCTATGCCGGCGTGTCCGGCGGCACGCGCGCCGCGCTGATGGCGAAGCCCCTGATGGTGACGGTGAAGGCGATGCCGATCCCGGAAGCGGTGGCGATCCCCGCCTTCTTCGAGCATCTGGGGCCGAACGGCTTCGAGCCGAAGGAGCCGCACCGCAATTCCGCGACGCAGATGCTGGACGAACTGGCGAAATGGGCCGGCGCGCTGAAACCGCTGAGGGGTTAGGCGGACGCCCGGCCAAGGCTGTCGCCCGAAGGTCGTCCTCCTCGGGACGAAGCCCGAGGAGGACGATGGAAAAAGGGGACTTTCTCTCCTCCGTCGTCAGGCGCGCGTCCAGTGCTGCTTCTTGCAGATGATCTTCAGCGCGCAGCCTTCCAGCGTCATCGTCGAGCCGTCCGAGTCGACCGTCGCGGTGCCGTCGTAGGTCCTGTCGTCGCGCGGATCGGTGACGGTGCCGCTGTAGTCGCCGCCCGAGCCGCTCATCGTGCCGACGCTCTTGCCCTTGTACTTGCCGGTCTTCACCGTCGCGCAGAACTGGCCGCCGCAGTCCGTCACCTCGACGACGCGGCCGCCCGGCGACAGCCAGCGCCCGAGGATCGGCTCGTCGGCGAAAGCGGGCCCCGCGGCAAGAAGCAAGGAAAGCGCGGCGAGTGCCGGTTTCAGCATCGCGAAATTCTCCGAAAATCTGTCCGATCGAAAACCCAAATGGTTACGGAACCGTCGCGTTCCAAGCGTCCCGGCCGTCGCGCCGGCGCGATGGGGACGCAAGGCCCCGGTCAGTTCCGCTGTCTAGCTTAAGGCTTCGTTAATCGGCGGACCACCATGCCGCCGGCCGGACCCGAAGATGAGCATGACCGCCACCGCGCCCTCGTCCCCCCCGAAACCCGTACGCCTGCGCGGCCGCTCGTTCCTGGCGCTCGTGCTGTCGCCGGAACTGCCCTTCGCCGACTGGCTCCTCAGCCTCGACGACCTCGCCCGGCGCTCCACCGGCTTCTTCCTGAACCGGCCGATCGTCCTCGACCTGTCGGGCCTTGCCGTCGCGCGTGAGGAGATCGGCGATCTCCTGAAGGCGCTGGCCGAGCGCAACGTCCGGATCATGGGCATCGAAGGGGTGCTGCCGAGCCAGCTCGGCCCCGGCATGCCGCCGCTGATGCAGGGCGGCCGCGAGGCCGGCGAGATCGCTGCGCCGGCGACGCCCGCCCCCGAGCCGACCCCCGCCCCCGCGGCGGCGAGCGAGGCCGCGAGCCCGGCGGAAACCCCGGCGGCTCCCGCGCCCGAAGCCGAGGCGGCGCCGCAGACGATCTTCGCCCCGCCCGTGCCGCAGGCGAGCTCGCTGATCATCGAGACGAGCGTGCGCTCCGGCCAGCAGATCGTCTTCACCGAAGGCGACGTGACGGTGCTCGGCTCCGTCTCGTCCGGCGCCGAGGTCATCGCCGGCGGCTCCGTCCACATCTACGGCTCGCTCCGCGGTCGCGCGCTCGCGGGCTCGGCCGGCAACCCGAACGCGCGGATCTTCTGCCAGAAGCTCGAAGCCGAGCTCATCGCCATCGACGGTCTCTACAAGACCGCCGAGGACATCGAGCCGGCCCTGAAGGGGCGGCCCATGCATGCCTGGCTCGACGGCGAGATGCTGAAGACCGTCGCGCTGTCCTGAACCCGAAACGAAACCCTTGGGCCATGACGGCCCGCGCAAAGAGGAGGCCATGAGATGGCGAAGGTAGTGGTGGTGACGTCCGGCAAGGGAGGCGTCGGCAAGACGACGACCACCGCGGCGCTCGGGGCGGCCATCGCCGAGATGGGCAAGAACGTCTGCGTCGTCGACTTCGACGTCGGGCTTCGCAACCTCGACCTCGTGATGGGCGCCGAGCGGCGCGTCGTCTACGACCTGATCAACGTCGTCCAGGGCGACGCCAAGCTCGCCCAGGCGCTGATCCGCGACAAGCGCGTCGACACGCTCTCGCTCCTGCCGGCCTCGCAGACCCGCGACAAGGACAACCTGACGCTGGAAGGCGTCGGCAAGCTGATGGACGAGCTGCACGAGCGCTTCGACTACGTCGTCTGCGACTCGCCCGCCGGCATCGAGCGCGGCGCGACGCTCGCCATGCGCCACGCCGACATCGCCGTGGTGGTGACGAACCCGGAAGTCTCGTCGGTGCGCGATTCGGACCGGATCATCGGCCTCCTCGACGCCAAGACCGCCCGGGCCGAGCGTGGCGAGCGGATCGAGAAGCACCTCCTTCTCACGCGCTACGACCAGACGCGCGCCGAGCGCGGCGACATGCTGAAGGTGGACGACGTCCTCGAGATCCTGTCGATCCCGCTCCTCGGCATCGTGCCGGAATCGACCGACGTCCTGCGCGCTTCCAACCTCGGCACGCCGGTGACGCTCGCCGACAACCAGAGCGCCCCGGCCCGGGCCTATCGCGACGCCGCCCGCCGCCTGATGGGCGAGACGATCGAGATGACCATCCCCGGCGACCGCAAGAGCCTGTTCGGCCGCTTCTTCGGCAGGAGGGCGGCATGAGCCTGTTCAGCCTTTTCCAGAGAAAGGCGAGCTCCGCCCCGGCGGCGCGCGAGCGCTTGCAGGTCCTCCTCCAGCACGAACGCGCCGAGATCGGTCAGGCCGACCTCGTGCAGGTGCTGCGCGAGGAGATCATCGCGGTGATCGCCAAGCACGTCTCGATCGATCGCGACAAGGTCGGCGTCAAGATGGACCGCGGCGCGTCGGTCTCGACGCTCGCCGTCGACATCGAGCTGCCGAGCCCGCCCGGCCGCCCGGCGCTCTCCATCGTGCGCTGAGACGAACGCTTCAGGAGCCGGATGCGCCCGCCTGACCGGCGGGCGTTTTCGTTTCCGCGGCGAGGCAGCGGGCGTCGAGGGCGAGGACCGTGCCGAAGCGCCGCAGCGTGCAGGCGGGTGCCCGGCGTGCCAGCGCGCTCGGCCGCCCCGCCGCTTGCGTTTCGGCGGCCGCCAGCTCGGCCGCCGGGAAGAAGCCCCGGAACGCGGCCGGCACCCTCGGCGGGCCAAGCGTTTCCGCCTCGGCGAGGAAGACGGTGACGCCGTTCCGCCGGAGGCGATCGGCGAGAACGGCCGGGTCTGCCGTCAGCACCGCGTCGCGCATATCCGCCATCCGCGCCATCACCGGCCGGAGATAGCCGAGCTGGTAGCCGATCGCGAGCTCCCGGCTGAACAGCGTCGAGCGGTTCGTCAGCACCGGCGAGAAGTCGAGGTCCGAAACGAAGCCCGCGATCACCGCCTCGCGCGGCAGGTCGCGCAGGTAGGCGACGAGGGCCGGCTCCGCCGGCTGGCGGAACAGCCGGTGGCCCTTCACGGTGCCGAACGCCGCGATGCCGACGGCGAGCGCCGCGCCCAGGGTCGCGACGGCAAGGCGGCGAGGCGGCCGGAGTGGCTCCCGGCCCGATCCGAGCCCCCATTCGATGAGGATCGGCAGGGTGGTGAGGAAGGTGAACGGGAACAGCGCCGTCGTGTAGCGGCTCGGCAGGTGGAGCCGGAACAGCGCGAAGGAGGCGACCGCGAACCAGCCGGCCGAGGCGAGAAACAGAAACAGCGGCAGGGTGGAGCGCATCAGCGGCGCCGGAGTCCGGCCCGGCCGCGCGGCGCGCCAGAACAGCGCGACCGGCCCGGCCGCCATCGCGGCGAGAACCAGGAGCGACCCGATCCCCAGCGAGCCGCGGCACTTGTTGCCGAGGAAGCCGAGCCGCTGGCCGCACAGGAAGTTCAAGGAGCCGTCGGCGTCGACGATGCGGTTGCGGCCCGCGAAGCCGAAGCTCGGCAGCGCCCGTGCCTCGGCCAGCGTCGCCACCGGATCGAACGCGCCGCTGCCGAGGAGGAAGGGTAGGATGCCGGCGACCGTCGCCGCGGCCGCCGAGGCGACCAGCACGAGGCGGGCGCGGGAGAGATCGAGGAAGCCGGGGCGCGCCGGGTCGAGGAAGGTCAGGCCGATCACGGTCGCCGTCACCAGTGCGAGCTGCGGATAGGAGCCGGCGAGGCAGAGCTGCGCGAGCGCGACCTGCAGGGTGCGCCGCCGCGCCAGGCCGTCCAGCAACGCGGCGAGAAGCACCGGCCAGAGCGAGCGCGGCACGCCGCCGTTGATCGGGCCGTCGATCTGGAGGCAGAGGAGGAAGCCCCCCGCCGCGAGCGCGGCGACCGGCGGCCGCGCGTCCATCGCGCGCCCGAAGCGGTAGGCGAAGAGGGCGGCGAGCGGCAGAAGCAGCGCCGAGAGGAGCTTGGCGAACAGCACCGGGCCGATCCCGACCGCCGAGGCCGCGCGGAACAGCGCGGTGTAGAACCACGGCGTCACCGACTGCCAGTAATCGCCGACGAGATCGCCCCGCAGCGGCGCCGGGTCGCTCCAGCGCCCCATCCACGACAGGAACTGGCGGGCGTCGTCCTGGATGCCGCCGGGGCCGGTGAGTGCCGATCCTACGAAAGTCGCCGCCGCGAGGAGGCCGAAGCCCAGCGCCAGCGCCAGCCAGCGGCGCTCCGTTTCGCCCGATTTCGGAACCGCGACTGGCCTCACCGGTGCCGTTCTTTTGCGGCGGCGGCGATCGAGGCGTCGGCGCTCCGGCCGCGCTTCGCCAGCCCGGCGAAGTCCGCGACGAAGGGCGCGCCGGCGATCGCCGGCAGGACGTAGCGCAGCGTCGCGAGGAGGCCGAGGACGCCCGCCGCGCCGGGATCGAGATAGGGCGCGTAGAAGTAGACGATCGCCGCGTCGCGCGTGCCGACGCCGGCGAAGGTGAAGGGCAGGAGGCCGGCGAGGATCGAGAGCGTCGCGAAGGCGGCGTTCTCCAAGACCGGCACGCCGGCATGCAGCGAGCGGGCGAAGAGCCAGAACTGCAAGAGGTGCGCCCCCCAGATCGCCACCGACAGGAGGAGGACGCCGCCGGCGCGGCCGGGCGTCCGCCAGAACCAGTCCGTCACCTCGCGCCAGCTTCCCGCGAAGGCGGCGAGCCCGCGCGCGAGCTTGCCCGGCATAAAGGAACCGAACCGCTCCAGCACGAAGGGCAGGAGGTTCAGCGGCGCGATCAGGAGCCCGAGCATCACGAGCCCGCCGCCGACGGGCAGGAGAAACAGGAGCATCGCCGGCTTGGCGCTGCCGACGACAAGGAGCCCGAACACGCCCCAGACGAGGAGCGAGGCCATGTCGAGCGCCTTCTCCAGCACCACGACGGCGAGCGACAGGCTGGCCTTCATGCCGTGCCGGCGCGCGAGGACGCCGCTCTTCGCCAGGTCCCCGAGCTTCGAGGGCAGGACGAGGTTCAGGGTCGAGGCGGCGAGGATCAGCCGGTTCGATTCGAGGAAGCCGAGCCGCACCTCCGAGACGAGCAGCGTCAGCCGCCAGGAGGTGAGGAGCGTCAGCGGCACGACGAAGAGGATGCCGGCCGCCAGCCACCACGGGTCGGCCGCCCGCGCCGCGCGGACGAGCGCGTCGACGTCGATGAAGGCGTAGAGAACCCCGAGGATCGCCAGGCTGACGAGGAGGCCGATCAGCCGGCGCATGCGGTCTCGCTTTCCAGCCGGTGCTCGACGACGAGCGGCGCATCGGGGGCGAGGCCCAGCAGCCGCGGGGTGAGGTCCTCGAACGGCACGAGCTGATCGGCTTGGTAGACCCGCGCCATGATCGTGGTGATCGAGGTCTGGTGTCCCGAGATGCCAGCGAGCGCCACGTCGTCCCAGCCGGCGTCGGCATGGATCTCGTCGCGCACCGTCCAGACGCCGTCGCCGCCGCGCGAGAGCGTGCGGACGTAGCGGAACGGCGCGTCCTTCCGGCCCGTCACCAGGACGCGCTGCAAGAGCCGGCGCACGAGGTCCGGGAAGAAGCGGCCGGCGCTCAGCATCAGGAGACGGAGCGCGGCGTTCTTCAAGGGCGTCAGCCGCGTCGCCTTGGCCCAGCTCATCCGGCCCTCGCAGCGGATGCGGTCCGGCTCGACTGCCGCGGTCGCGCCGCCGAGATGGCAGACCGCGACGCGGCCCTCCCGCTTCGTCGAGAGGGTGACGCCGGTATCGCTTCTGAGGAGCCGGCCATCGGCGAAGGCCTTGTAGACGCCGCCGCGCCCCGGCGCGCAGGCGAGCATCGTGCCGCCGTGACCGCGCTCGGCGAGGAGCGAAGCGCGCGGGAACCAGTGCCGGCCGGGTTCCAACCCTTCCGCCGGCCGCTCCTCCCGGAACTCGCGCAAGGTGAGCAGCCAGCCCCAGAGGTGATGGGCGAGGATGCGGTCGTCGGAATAGCAGGGCACGCGGCGCTCGGCGAGCGGCCGGAGCGCCGAGTCGTTTACGGCGAGCGCCCTCGGGTGCCACGCGCCGGCGATCTCGAAGCCGAAGGGGAAGAAGTTCAGGGTCGAGCGCGAGGAATATTCGCCGCCGACCGTGCCGTCCTGATGGACGAAGCGGGCGAGGAAGTCGATGGCGCGGGCAAGCGGCGGTCGGAGGTTCAGGTCCGGCCGGCGGCGGTCGAGGTCGGCGAGGAGCCCGATCGTCAGCGACAGGTAGCCGAGGTCGGCGCCGCCGTATTCGTCGAACCAGCCCTCCTCGTCCTGCCAGGACAGGAGGCGCCGGACGCGCTCGCGCAACGCCGCGTCGAGGCCGGCGTCCGGGAACCGGCCGCGCATCCGCTCCAGGCAGGAGACGATCAGCGCCTCGTGGTTTGAGAGGCGGCCGCTTTCCCGGTGTTCGGCCAGCCAGCGCGCCCGACGGAGCAGGAAGGCGTCGATCTCGGCGTCGGGGCCGAGATCGAGGAGCGCGGAGGCTTCGAGGATCGCGAAGAGCGAGAAGGCCGCCGCGCCCGCCGCCCGCTCGAACGGGTAGTAGTCGTCGCAGGAGCCGTCCGGATGGCTGGAGCGCGCGGCGTAGCGGATGCCGGCGACGACGAGCTCGCGGATCGCGGGATCGCGGAAATAGGGGTTGCCGGGGATGTCCGGCACCGCCCAGACCAGCGCCAGCGGCAGCACGAATTCCTGGCTCATGCCGCAGGGGAAGTCGGTCATCCGGTAGTGCCAGTAGGCACGGTCGAAGCAGCCGTAGGTGCGGCTGACGGCGGTGCGGTCCAAGAGCAGCAGGAGCTTCGGGATCTCGGGCAGGACGTTCGCCGCCACGGCGGCGCGCAGGTCCTCAACCCGCATGGGACGACTCCTGCCGCGCGTCCGGCGAGGGCGCGAACTGCGCCCGCTTCAGCCGATACTGCGTGTCCTCGAGGAGGCGGCGGTTGATGCGGTTCAATTCGCCGAGCAGCGCGCAGAGCCAGCACAGGAAGGCGAGGATCAGCGCGACGGCCGCGACCACGAGGCTCGGCACGTGCGAACGGTCGCTGCCTTCCGCATACAGGAGCAGCCAGCGGATGCAGAGCAGCGCGCCGAGGCCGAAGGGCAGGAGGCTGAGGACGAAGAAGGTCTGGCCGGGGCGGTAGACGAACATCGAGCGCAGGATCGACACCGTCGAGCGCGTGACATAGCGCGGGATCGAGCGCACGAGGCGGGACGGGCGCGTCTCGCCGTTCACCCCGATCGGGACGGAGGCGATCCGGACTCCCGAGCGGCCGGCCTGGATGATCGATTCCAGCGTGTAGGTGTAGGAATCGAAGATGTTGAGGCGCAGCGCCGCCTCGCGCGAGATCGCCCGGAAGCCGCTCGGCGCATCCGCCACCGCCGCGCCGGAGGTGAAGCGCACCACCCAGCTTCCGAGGCGCTGGAGCAGCTTCTTCACGCCGGAGAAATGCTCGATGTCGAGGATCGGCCGCGCGCCCACCACGAACTGCGCCCGGCCCGCGAGGATCGGCTCGACCAGCTTCGGGATATCGGCCGCGTCGTACTGGTTGTCGGCGTCGGTGTTGACGATCACGTCGGCGCCGACTTCCAGCGCCCGCTCGATGCCGGCCGTGAAAGCGCGCGCGAGCCCGCGGTTCGTCGGGAAGTCGAGGATATGGTCGACGCCGCACTCCCGAGCCACCGCGACGGTGCGGTCGGTCGAGCCGTCGTTGATCACCAGCCATTCGACCGACGTGAAGCCTTCCACCTGGCGCGGCAGGTGCGACAGCGTCTCGGCGAGCGTGCCTTCCTCGTTGAGGCAGGGGATCTGAATGACGAGCTTCATGGACGGTCGGGACGCTTCACCGGACGGGACCGGCGGGGCTTGGCCTCTCCGGGCGGCCGCGTCAAGACCGCCGGGCGGCAGCGCTCAGGGGGCGGAAGCGCCGAGACCGGCGTCGTGCAGCGCCTCCATCAGCCCGTTGAGGGTGATCTGGACGCCGACGCAGAGGAGCAGGAAGGCGGCGAGACGGCTGACGATCTGCGTGCGGGTGCGCCCGAGCAGCGCCACGACCCGGTCGGCGAAATGGTACGAGAACCAGATCGAGCCGGCGATGGCGAGCGCCGCCAGCGACGAGCCGGCGAGGAA
Organism: Plantimonas leprariae; assembly: GCF_008802405.1. Classification (GTDB taxonomy): domain Bacteria; phylum Pseudomonadota; class Alphaproteobacteria; order Rhizobiales; family Rhizobiaceae; genus Plantimonas; species Plantimonas leprariae. The sequence goes on along the minus strand of NZ_VZDO01000010.1, from coordinate 171,197 downwards.
GGCACTGATCCCCGCCCCGCCCGCCGGGCGGTTGGAGCCGAGCGCGATCGCCACCGAGATCGTGCCCGGCCCGGTGGTCATCGGCATGGTCAGCGGGAAGAAGGCGACGTCGTCCTCGTGCATCGCCTCGCCGGCCTGCGCCTCCTTCCGCTCCTCGCGCTGCTCCGGCACGTAGAGCATCTGCCAGCCGGCCGCCGCGACCACGAAGCCGCCGGCGATCCGGAGCGCCGCGACGGTGATGCCGAAAAAGTTCAGGAGATAGACGCCGAACCAGAGCGAGCCGAGCATCACGGCCGCCGCGTAGGTGCCGATGCGCTTGGCGAGCGCGAGGCGCTCGGCGTGCGTGCGCCCCGCGGTGAGCTGCGAGAAGATCAGCGCGCCGCTGAGCGGATTGACGATGGAGAACAGGGCCGAGAAGGCGAGCAGGAAGGCCTGCGCGAGATCGACCCACCACCCCATCGATTCTCCCCCGGTTTCCCCGGCGCGATCATGCCGGAGGCCGCGCCGCCCCGGAAGCCCTACCCCGCCTCGAGGATCGCGACGCCGGACGGCGGCAGCTCGTCCGCCCCCAGCACGAACGCGCCTTCGATGCCGTGCTGGCTCAGCCGCACCGGCGCGTCGCCATAGTTGAAGCAGTGGGTGAGCTTGCCCGAGCGCCGCAGCCGCAAGCCCTCCGGCAGGTCGAGCGTCGCCAGCCCCGCCCTTTCGGCGAGCTTGCCGAGGACCGCGAACGCCAGTGCCTCGTCCGGCCAGCCGGCGAGGTAGTGCAGCCCGCCTCGCCCCACCAGCGCCGCCTCGCCGTCGACGGTCCGCAGGAGGATGTCGCCGTCCGCCACGCCGTCCAGCATCTCGCGCCAAAGATGGAACGCGCCGGTCCCGTCCGCCATCGGCACGGCCAGGTCGGGCCGGAGCGTCTCGACCAGCGCGACCTTCAGGGCCGCCAGCGGTTCGGGGAGTTCCGGCGGCAGCTTGGCGGGGATCGCGAAGTCCGGCGTCTTCGAGCCGCTACGCGGGCCGACGAGCACCTGACCCTTCGCCTCGGCCAGCGCTTCCTTCAGACCGGGCGGCCAAGTGAAGAGGCCCGGCACCAGCAGCAGCTTATAGTCCGCGGCGGCCACGGCCTGCCTCGCGTCGACGAAGTCGACCGAAAGCCCCAGCCGGCGCAGGCCCCGGTAGAAGTCGTGGACGAGGCGGAAATAGTCGAACTCGCGGCCCTGCCGCTGGATGTCCCAGGCCCAGGCGGACGGATAGTCGAAGACGATCGCCGCATCCCCCCGTCCCGGCTCGGCGAGGTCGAGCGTCTCGATCTCGCGCGCCACCGCCGCCGCCTCGTGATAGCCGGGCGCCGGCTCGCGGTCGGGGCGGGTGAGGCCGGCATGCATCTGCTCCTGCGCGAAGGGGGCCTGCCGCCAGCGGAAGTAGCTCACCACCTCGGCCCCGTGCGCGAAGGCCTCGTGCGCCCAGAGCCGCACCATGCCGGCGCGAGGGGCGGGATTATGCGGCGCCCAGTTCACCGGCCCCGGCTGCTGCTCCATGATCCACCAGCGCCCGCCCGAGGTGGCGCGGTAGAGGTCGTGGTGGAAGGCCTGGAGGTCCGGGTCGCCGCTCCGCGCGAACCGCGCCTTGAAGTCCGCTTTGCGGTCGGCCCACTGGTCGAGGAAGCCGAGCGGGTAGGAATCCCAGCTCGAAACGTCGAGATCGGCCCCGACGTCGAAATGGTCGAAGGCGAGCGTCCGGCCCATGAAGTTGTGGATCACGTCGCGGCCGGGCGAATGGCGGCGGATGATGTCGGCGTGCAGCCGGTTGAACGAGACCACCGCGTCCGACGAATAGCGCCGGAAGTCCATGGCGTGCGCCGGGGCGGGGTCGGTCGGCAGCAGGTTCGGCAGTTCGATCTCCTCGAAGCTCCCGTATTCCATCGACCAGAAGACGTTGCCCCAGGCGCGGTTCAAGGCGTCCGGCGACTGGTACTTCCGCCCCAGCCAGTCCCGGAAGCCCTTCAGCGCGGCCTGCGAGTACGAGATCGTCGTGCCGTGGCAGCCGTATTCGTTGTCGGTCTGCCAGGCGACGACGCCCTCGTGCTCACCGAAGCGCTTCGCCAGCGCCTCCACGATCCGCGCGCATTCGGCGCGATAGCCCTCGTGCGAGAAGCAGTAGTGCCGGCGCGAGCCGAAGCGGCGCGGCCGCCCCTTCTCGTCGACCTGCAACATGTCGGGCATCGCGTCGACCAGCCATTTCGGCGGCGTCGCGGTGGGCGTGCCGACGACGACCTTCAGGCCGGCGCCGTGCAGCGTGTCGATGGCGCGTTGGAGCCAGTCGAAGTCGTACCGGCCTCGGGCCGGCTCCAACCGGCTCCAGGCGAACTCGCCGATCCTGACGACCGCGATGCCGACCTCGCGCATGCGGCGGGCGTCCTCCGCCCACCAGTCCTCCGGCCAATGTTCGGGGTAATAGCAGACGCCAAGCGCGCGCTTCGTCATGTCAGGTCTCGTTCGGGTATGGATCAGGCTTCGAGCCAGCGGACGTCTTCGGGCGTCAGCTCGATCGCGAGCGCCCCCAGCGAATCGTCGAGCTCGCCGACCGCGAGCGGCCCGATCAGCGGCACCACCGGGAAGGGCTGGTGCAGGCAGTAAGCGACCGCCACCTGCGTCGCCGAGCGCCCGAGCCGGCGCCCGAACTCCTCCGCCCGGCGCTTCCGCTCGAAATTGCGGTCGTTGTACCAGGAGGCGACGAGCTCGCGGTCCCCTGTCTTGTCCGGCCCCGAGCGGTCGGTGAAGAAGCCGCGCGCCTGGCTGGACCAGGCGTAGACGCCGACGCTGCCGTCGGCGAGCCAGCGCTTCGATGCGTCGTCCGAGACCGAGATGCAACCGGCCCAGACCGGCTCCAGCATCTCGGCGAGGCTGTAGTTATTGCTGAGCGCCGTCGGCAGCGGCAGCCCCTTGTCGCGGGCATAGGCGCGCGCCGCGTCGAAGCGAGGCAGGGTCCAGTTGGAGAAGCCGTAGGCCCCGACGCGCCCCGCCCGGATCTCGCTCGCGATGGCGTCGACGAACTCCGACACCGGCACGTCCTCGTTGTCGCGGTGCATCATGTAGATCTCGGTGTGGTCGGTCTTCAGCCGCTCCAGCGATTGCCCGAGCTGCCGGCCGATCACGTCCGGGTAGCAGAGCGGCGTATGGGCGCCCTTGGCGATCAGCGAGACCTCCTTGCGCACGCCGCGCGAATCGATCCACGCGCCGAGATGGCGGTCGGCGAGGCCGTTCGCGCCGTAATGCGCCGAGGTGTCGAACAGGGCGCCGCCGGCCTCGAAATAAGCGTCCATCACCGCGAAGGCCTGCGTCGCGCTGGTAAAGCTCGCGAGTCCCAGCGCCACCGCCGAGACCGGATGCTCGACGCCGGGCATCGCCCGCGTCGGGATCGTTCCCGTCCGCTCGAACCGGACCGGCCGGCCGGCGAGCGGCGGCCGGGCGCTCTCGACCCGCTCGAAGCTGTAGCTTTGCCCGATCGAGGCGCGCCACGCGTCCAAGGCCCTCAGGTTGCCGAGCGTGTCGGCCTGGCTCATGCCGGGTGCCCGGTACTCCGTCGCCCCGGCCCGCACCGCCTCGCCCACCGCCTCGATCTCGCGCGCATAGGTGTTCTGGCCATGCGGCACGCTGATGCGCCGCGCCTCGGCCCCGTTCGGCTCGACCACGAGCACGGCCTCCTCGCCGGACTTGCCGCCCGCCATCCACGGGTTGAGGAGGGTGATCCGCCCCTTCGTGCCGCGCACTTCCACGGTGTTGTCCTGATTCAAGGCCACCGAGCAGGAAAGCTGGGCGACGACGCCGTCGGCGAAGCTCAAGCTCGCGACCGCGACGAGATCGGCCCCCGTCGTCCCGAGCCGGCCGGCGCCCGACACCTTCACCGGGTCGGCGAAGGGTTTGCCGGACGCCGCTCCCGCGACCAGCCGCGCCATCGACATCGCATAGGAGCCGACGTCGAGGATGCCGCCGCCGGCATGCTCGTCGGCCAGCAGCCGGTGGCTTTCGGCGAAGCTCCCCGCGAAGCCGAAGGTCGAACGGACGAGCCCGACCTCGCCGATCTCGCCGGCGCGGATCAGTTCCACCAGCGCCTCGATCTGCGGGTGGAAGCGGTACATGAAGGCCTCGCCCGCGAAGGTGCCGGCGCGGCGCGCCGCGGCGAACGCGGCCTCCGCTTCCGCGGCGTTCACCGCGAAGGGCTTCTCGCAAAGCACATGCTTGCCAGCCTCCGCCGCGCGGATCGCGAGCATGGCGTGCGAGGGATGCGGCGTCGCGATGTAGACCGCCTCCACCTCCGGGTCGGCGAGGAGCGCGTCGTAGCCGGAGACGATCCGCGCGCCGGGAAACCGCTGCTCCAGCTCGGGCGTCGCCTGTCCCCGCGTTCCGACCGCGACAAGGCGGGCGTTCGCGGCCTGCGGCAGTGCGTCGGCGAAGACCTTGGCGATCGCGCCGGTGCCGAGGATGCCCCAGGCGAGCCGCCCGGTGCCGGAAGCGGTATTGGACATGGAAGGATCCTTCCCTGTTGGATGCGCTGCTATTTCACCGCGCCGGCCGCGATGCCGGACACGAAGTGACGCTGGAGGAGGACGAACACCGCCACCATCGGCAGCGTCAGGATGGCGGCGCCCGCCATGATCGCACCCCAGGGCGGGATGCCGGAGGAAGCGGACAGGATGCCGCCGAGCGCCACCGGCGCGGTGCGGGCGGACGGCTCCGTCGCGACGAGGAGCGGCCAGAGGTAGTTGTTCCACGAGGCGAGGAACAGGATGATCAGGAGCGCCGCCAGCGACGGGCGCACCAGCGGCAGCGCGATGCGGAAGAAGATGCCGAACTCGCCCGCCCCGTCCATGCGGGCCGCGTCGAGGATCTCCTGCGGCAGGCCGAGAAAGGTCTGGCGCATGAACAGGACGCCGAGCGAGTTGAACAGCGGCGGCACGATCACCGCGGCGAGCGTGTTGGCGAGCGACAGGTCGCGCGCCACCAGCACGTATTGCGGGATGATCACCACCGCGTAGGGCACGGTCAGCGTCGCGACGAGGAGCCCGAACAGCAGGCGTTTGCCGGCGAACTCGTATCTCGCGAAGCTGTAGCCCGCCATCGAGGTGAGGAGGGCCGAGACGGCGGCATAGAGGACGGCGACCACCACCGAGTTCAGGAGCGCCCGGTCGAAGCCGACCATCTCGACGATGCGCCGGACGTTGGCGGCGAACTCCGCCCCCGGCACCAGCGGCGTCGTGGCGGAGAAGATCGCGGCATCGCCCTGGCTGGCGAAGACCGCCATCAGGTAGAGGGGGCTGAGCCACAGCAGCGCGAAGGGCAGGAGCGCCAGCGTGATCCAGCCGTCGCGCCGCCGCGCCTGCGCCCGAAGCGTGCCGCCGCCGCCCGTACTCATCGCGCCTTCTCCCGGACGAAGAGGATGTTGAGGGCGGCGAGCAGCGCCGCCATCGCCGCGATGGAATAGGCGATGGTCGAGGCGTAGCCGAAGTTGAGGTTGGCGAAGCCCTGCTTGTAGAGATAGGTGCCGAGCATCTCGGTGCCCGCCCCCGGTCCCCGGTTGCTCTGGCCGGTGATCAGCCAGGGCTCGGCGAAGAGCTGCATCGTGCCGATCACCGACAGGACGAGGCAGAACACGACGACGGGCGCGAGCTGCGGCAGGGTGACGAAGCGGAAGCGCGCCCACGGCCCCGCCCCGTCCATGCGCGCCGCCTCGTAGAGTTCCTTCGGGATCGACTGAAGCCCGGCGAGGAGGATGATCGCGTTGTAACCGGTCCAGCGCCAGGTGACGGCCATGATCACCACCGCCATCGCCGGGCCGTCGGCGTAGAGCCAGTCGAGCCTCGGGATGCCGATCGCCTCCAGGCCGCGGTTCACCGCGCCGAACTGGCCGTTGAACAGGAGGCGGAAGATCACCGAATAGGCGACCTCGCTGACGACGACCGGCGCGAAGAAGGCGAAGCGGAATAAGGCGCGCATCCGGAGGAACGGCGCGTCGAGCGCCAGGGCGAGGGTGGTCGCGAGCACCAGCATGATCGGCACCTGCACGACCAGCACGAAGAGCGTGTTCCACAGCGCGTTGTGGAACTGCCGGTCCAGCCAGAGCCGCCGCCAGTTGATGTCGAGATCGAACACCCAGGGCGAGACGCGGGTGTTCTGGAACGAGAGCAGCACCGACTCCACCAGCGGCCAGCACCAGAACACGGCGAAGACCGCGAGGTAGGGTGCGAGGAACTGGTAGGGGACGCTTCGGTGCGCGCTCGCCTTTTGCATGGATTCGTCCTGAAGCCGCGAAGCATGATCGACGCCGGCGGAAAAGCACCCTCCTTCTCCCCGGCGGGGAGAGGGGTCCGACGGACGGGTGAGGGGCATGCGGCGGTGGCGGGTATCCACCCGGCAGCGCCCTTCGAGAGAGGCCCCTCATCGCCCTGCCGGGCGCTTCTCCCCCGCAGGGAAGAAGAACGCCACGGCAGCGGCGCGGCGATCTCTGATCGCCCCTTCGCCCTACTCCTTCACCGGCAGGCCGGTCGCGCCGGAGATCTCGTCCGCCGCGCCGTCGAGCACCTCCTTCGCATCGCCGCCATTGGCGAGAAAGGCGTTGTAGGCGTTGAGGAAGACGTTGTCGGCTTCGGCGAAGTACTGCGTGCCGCGCGCCGGCTTGATGTCCGGCAGGGTGCCGATGATCGTCTCCCACACCGGCTGCCCGCCCCAATAGGGCTGCGGCGACTTCACGAACGGGTCGTTCACGGCGTCCGGCAGCGTCGGCACGAGGCCGCTCGCCTTCAGCTGCGCCACCTGGCCCTCCGAGGTGCCGAGCGCGAAGTTGATGAAGGCGAGCGCGGCTTCCGGGTTCTTCGAGGCGGTCGGGACCGCCAGCGACGAGCCGCCGATATTGGCGGCGCGGTTGCCGCCCTTCTCGAAGGCGGGGATCGGGTAGACGCCCCATTTGCCCTCCTGGTCCGGCGCGGAAGCGCGGATCGAACCTTCGTACCAGCCGCCGTAGACGGCGCTCGCCAGCTTGTTGCCGTTGATCGCCTGCAGGGTCTCGCCCCAGTCGGCGGTCTGGTACAGCCCGGCCTTGGCGGCCTTGCCGATCACCTCCAGCGCCGCGACGCAGCCCGGCTGGTTGATCGTGACGTTCTCGCCCGTCTCGTCGAAATAGGCGCAGCCGTTCTCGTTGGCGAGCATGCGGAACCAGCTCGAATCGGCGTTGGTGGAGGCGAACTTCACGCCCTCGTTCGCCGCGACCACCTTCTTGCCGGCCTCGATGAAGTCGTCCCAGGTCTCGATCGTCACCGGGTCGACGCCGGCCTTCTCGTACATGTCGCGCCGGTAGAACACCGCGGCCGGGCCGGAGTCCCACGGCACGGCGTAGACCTTGTCGCCGACGGTGAGGTCGGTCAACTTGAAGGCTGGATACTTCGACAGAAGCGCCGGCTCGCCCGCGCTCATCGTCTTCACGTCGCGGAAGCAGTCCGGGAAGCGCGCCCAGAACACCTCCGACTCGTGGTTCTCCACGGTGTAGACGTCCGGCATACCGGAGCCGCCGGCCGCGCAGGCCGCGAGCCCGCGGTCGTAGACCGGCTGGTTGCCGAGGTCCTCGACCGTCACCTTGACGTTCGGATACTTCTTGTTGAAGTCCGGCACCACGGCCTTCAGCGCGTTCGCCGCGACGTTCCAGCTCCAGACCGTGATCTCGCCGGAGACGTCCTGCGCGGCGGCCGGGCCGGTGGCGGCAAGCGCCAGACCTGCCAGCGCCGCGCCGGCGAGGGCCGATCGCCGGAGGCGGTGCAGTCTCGATCGCTCCATATCGTTCTCCTCCCGTTGCTTCGTCACGCCCCGGCGCGTTCCTCCCGCCGGGGTCGTCGATGCATCCGATAGTAGCCTGCGCGCCTTGCCTGTCGTCGCGAGCCGCGCGATAGATATCGCAGATCCTAAGGTCGAAGCCGGCCATCGTAGGCCGGCAAAGGAAGAGGTCGATCCGTGTCGACGGCGAGCGAACCGGCTGCTGACACCATGAACGCGCCGCTGCTGCCGCTCGAAAGCTTCTTCGTGCCCGGCAACGACTTCATCGTCTCGACCTCGCAGACGGTCTGCGCCATGCCGGCCTCGCACACCCACAGCCAAGTCGAGCTGAACTACCTGCTCGAAGGCGAGATGACCTATCTCCACGGCGGGCGCGAGGCGACGCTGGCCATCGGCGACCTCGCGCTGTTCTGGGGCGCGATCGCGCACCGGACGGTCCGGGTCTCGCCCGGCGCGCGCTACGTCTGCATCTACCTGCCGCTCGAGATGTTCCTGAACGCCAAGCTGACGGAGCCCTTCCGCTCCGGGGTGCTCGCCGGCGGCATGCTCGTCGGCGCCGACCCCGCGCAGTTCGACGCGGCGCGCTTCCAGCGGCTGGTGGAGGACGCGAAGGGCCTGCCCGACGACGCGCGCGTCGCCGAGCTCCTCGTCGCGGAGGTGTTGCTGATCCTGCGGCGGCTCGACGTCACCGGCTGGCGCGACCTCCTCGCCGGCCAGCATCCGGCGGGCCGGATGGCGGAAGGCGTGATGCCGGAAACGGTGATCGAGATGGCGCGCTTCATCGCCGAGAACGGCCACCGGGCGATCTCGGTCGCCGACGTCGCGAAGGCGGCGAAGCTGCATCCGAACTACGCGATGACGCGCTTCCGGAACGCGCTCGGGCTGACGGTCGGCAGCTATATCCTGCGCCACCGCCTGATGGCGGCGCAGAGCCTCCTCGTCTCGACCAAGAAGGACCTCGCGGCGCTGGCCTTCGAGACCGGCTTCGGCTCGGTCAGCCAGTTCCACCGCTCGTTCCGGGCGCATTTCGGCACGACGCCGGCCGAATACCGCCGCCGCATGCGCCTCCCCACCGGCGCGGCGATCCCGAGCGGGACCTGAGCGCCGCGCCGGGCTTGCCCCGCCTCAGGCGGGGCGGTCCTTTTTCTTCTTCACCACCAGTTCCGGCTGCGGCGTCGCGAACTTCGAGCCGGAGGCGGCGGCGGGCGAGGCGGCGCTCGCGGCCGCGGCGGCCTTCTTGTCCTTCTTCGGTTTGCGCACTTCCTTGTTCGGGCGCATCTGACCCTTGGCCATGTCCATTCTCCCTTGAGATCGACGCCCGTCCGGCACGGGCGGACTGTGGCTCAGTGCCGGAAATGCCGCATGCCGGTCAGCACCATGGCGATGCCATGCGCGTCGGCCGCGGCGATCACTTCCGTGTCGCGCATCGAGCCGCCCGGCTGGATCACCGCCGTCGCGCCGGCCTCGACCGCCGAGAGAAGGCCGTCGGCGAAGGGGAAGAAGGCGTCGGAGGCGACCACCGAGCCGACCGTCAGCGGCCGGATCTCGCCGGCCGCGCCTTGCCCGGCCGCCATCTCGCGCCCTTGCGCTTCCGCGACGAGGGCCCGCGCCGCGTCCTCGGCCTTCCGCGCCGCGATCCGCGCCGAGTCGACGCGGCTCATCTGCCCGGCCCCGATCCCGACCGTCGCGCGGTCCTTCGCGTAGACGATGGCGTTCGATTTCACGTGCTTGGCGACGCGGAAGGCGAATTTCAGGTCGCTCATCTCCGCCGCCGTCGGCTCGCGCTTCGTCACGACCTTGAGGTCGAGGTCGTCGACGACGCCGTTGTCGCGCCCCTGCACGAGGAGGCCGCCCGCGACCGAGCGCACCGTCGCGCCCAGCGCGCGCGGGTCCGGCAGGCCGCCGGTGAGGAGGAGGCGTAGGTTCTTCTTCGCCTTGACGATCTCCATTGCCTCGTCATCCGCGCCCGGCGCGACGATGACCTCGGTGAAGACCTCGACGATCGCCCGCGCCGCGGCCGCATCGAGCACACGGTTCACCGCGACGATGCCGCCGAAGGCCGAGACCGGGTCGCAGGCGAGCGCCTTGGCGTAAGCATCGAGGAGGTCCGTCCCTTCCGCCACGCCACAGGGGTTGGCGTGCTTGATGATCGCCACCGCCGCGGTCCGGTTCGGGTCGAACTCGGCGACGCACTCGAAAGCGGCGTCGGTGTCGTTGATGTTGTTGTAGGAGAGCGCTTTGCCCTGCACCTGCCGCGCCGTCGCGACGCCGGGGCGCTTCTCGCCGGTCGCAAAGAAGGCGGCGTCCTGGTGCGGGTTCTCGCCGTACCGCAGCCGCTCCACCAGTTTGCCGGCAAAGCTTGCCTGGCGGGCGGAGGTTTCGCCGGCCTCGGTGCCCAGCCATTCGGCGACGCCCGCGTCGTAGGCGGCGGTCGCCGCGAAGGCCCGCGCGCCAAGCCGGCGACGGAGCGCGAGGCCGGTCTCGGCCGCGCCGCCGTTCGCGCGGAGGGCTTCGAGGATCTCGGCGTAGTCCGCCGGGTCGGTCGCGACCGCGAGATAGCTGTGGTTCTTCGCCGCCGCACGGATCATCGCCGGGCCGCCGATGTCGATGTTCTCGAGGACGCTGCCGAAAGGTGCGCCGGACGCCCGCACCTCGGCGAAAGGGTAGAGGCTGACGACGAGGATGTCGATCGGCCGGATGCCGTGCGCCTCCATCGCCGCCGCGTGCGCCGGATCGTCGCGCACGCCGAGAAGGCCGCCGTGGATGAGCGGATGCAGCGTCTTCACCCGTCCGTCCATGATCTCGGGAAAGCCGGTGAGATCGGAGACGTCCGCGACGCGAAGGCCGGCTTCGGCGAGCGCCCGCTTCGTGCCGCCGGTCGAGACGAGCTCGATGCCGAGGTCCGCGAGGCCCCTGGCGAAGTCGACGAGGCCGGTCTTGTCGAACACGGAGAGGAGCGCGCGGCGCGCGGTGACGCGGTCCGGTACGGGGGCCTCGTTCGCGGCGACGGCCATAGGTCACATCCTCGGATTCGGCTTGCGATCCGGGCTCCTTAGACGAGGACGGCCGCCCTCACAATCCAAGCTTCGGCGGCTCCACACGCGGGCCGCCCGGCGCCGGCTCCCGGCCGCGGCGGAAGCCTTCGGTCTTCGCGGCGAGATCGTCCATCGTGTTCGGCACGACGGTGACGGCCTCGTTCATCCCGGCGCAGCCGGCAAGGACGAGAAGGGCGGCGAGCAGAGGGGTGCGGGGGCTCATCGCCCTCCAGCATGCCGGGAAAGTGCGTCCGCAGTCGGGCAGGCGCCGCGCCGGCGCCGGAAGCTCCAGGCGACTGCGCGTGCGTGCGCCAAGTCGAACTCCACGACGATCTGGTGGCTGCGGCGCGGCCCGGCCGCGTCGGCGAGAAACAGGCTGTCCTCGATCTGCGCGGTGCGGTCGGCGCGGAACAGCCAGCATTCGCCGGTGGCGCCGAGAAGCGCGATGTCCTCGCCCTCGCGCGTCGCCGCGACGTCGGGATGGAGATGGAAACGGATCGCGGCGGTGGGCCGCACGCGCCCGAACCCCTTCGGCGAGCCCGACAGGCGGTCGACGCCCTCGATCGAAGCGCCGTCGCGGGCGAGGAACAGCGTGCGCTCGTGCCGGATGCCGAAGCGCGCTTCGTAGCCGTCGTGCGAGGCGACGATCCGCGTGCCGCCGGCCTCGCCCTCGATCGTCGCCGGCACGACCGCCGGCCCCGCGACCAGCGGGCTGCCGAGGAAGCGGCGCATCGGCCCCGGCGTCTCGAACCGCGCGGAGGAAGCATCGGCGAGCGTCAGGGTGGAATGGGCGGCGGTGGCGCGCGCCATCTGCCGCAACCGCTCGTCGCCGGAGACGCCGCAGTTCACCACGAAGCGCTGGCCGCGGCCGGAGAACTCGAAGGACAGGGTGCCGGCATGCGCCTCGCCGGCGAGAGCGGGCGCAGGCGGCGCGCCGATATCGGCGACGAGCACCGTGCCGCCGGCCGACAGCCGTCCGTAGCCGCCTTGGCGCGCGAAGCTCAAGGGTTCGCCGAGCGTTTCGTCGTGCCGCATCAGCCGCGTCACGAGGCGCGGATCGGCAGCGCCCGCGCCGTTGAACGAGGCGAGCGCTCCGTCGCCGTGCCGGAAGAAGCGCAGCATCGGCAGCATGCGGTCGAGGGCGGTAACGAGGCCCTTCGGCGCGGCGTGGTTCTCGGCGTCGAAGAGCTTCGCCAGCGGCAGGAGATCGGCGAGAACATCGACGATCGCGGCCGGGTCGCGCGACAGGTGGACGCCGTCGGCGAAGACCTGCCGGTCGAGTTCCTCGCCGAGGTTGCGGGCGGCGAGCCGGATCGCCGTCCCGCCCATGTCGAGCGCCAGCGCGCCGTAGGCGAGCGCGATGCGGGTGCGAAGGCGCGGCAGGCCGTCCGGCGCGTCGGGCGCGCCCTGCCTCAGCGTGCGAAGCTGGCCGGCGAGGCTGCGGCCGAACCGTTTCGCGAAGGCCGGCGGGGCGTCGCACAGGAGGAAATTCGCGGCGCCGATCCAGCCGATCGCGCGCCGCGCCGCGACGCCGGGCGCTTGCGCGACCGGGCTCGCGGCGTGGCCGGCATCCGCGATCCAGTCGGACACGAGCGCGCGGGCGTTCGCGCCGGCGAGCGCGTCGCCGGCCGCCTCGAGGTGGCGGAGCCAGCCGAAGCCGTGCAGCGCCGCTGCGAAGCGCGGCGAGGGCATCGGCAGCGCGAAGGGCGACAGGCCGCCGGTCTCGATCAGGCGGTTCTCGAAGCGGAAAGCGCCGGCATAGATGTCGAGAGCCGCCGCGAGATCGCCCTCGCGCAAGGGTTCGCGCGGCCCGAGGATCGCCTGCGGCGCGCCGGCCGCGAGATGCCGGCCGGCGAGCGGCGCGAGGCGCAGCGAGCGGCGAAGACGCCGCGAGGCCTCGGACAGGGCGAGCGCCAGGAGACGCTGGTTTTCGGCAAGGCCCGCCGCCACCATCTCCACAGCCGTACTCCGCTCCTTCGCCGCCCATCCCCGATCGGGACGGTTCGAGAAGGATCATGCACCGGCCATGGTAAACGAAGGTTGAAGGCGAAAGGTCTGCGTCGACGGCGTGCCTTCCGCCTGTCCGACCCCTCCCCGTTGCAGAAAAGGCGAAGGCAGGGAAGCTGCCTTCTCCCCTGCGGGGAGAAGGTCGGCAGGGGATGAGGGGTCCTGTCTCGAAGGCCGAGCCCGACAGCGACTTGCCACCGTCGCAAGGCCCTCATCTGTCCGGTGCTGCGCGCCGGCCTTCGGGGCGAGCCACTCGTCTCGCCCGTCCTTCGGACACCTCTCCCCGCCGGGAGAGGAAGGGTGCTCGCCCGCCGATGGTGGCGGGCGATGCGCTCGTGTAAGACCGACGACGTTTTCGCCGGTATCAGGCCTGAACGGGAGCCACCTTCAGGCCGGGTTCTCGAACGTGCCGGGGCTGGCGTCCGTCCCGCGCCATTCGGGTTTGCGCTCCGGCGAGGCGTCCTTCAAGGCCTTCTCCACTCCGGCCCGGTCGAAGTCCTGCGTGTAGACCGGCGTCGCCGGCTGCTGGCGCCAGGACTCGTCGATCGTGCCGGCGTCCACCGGATCGAAGCCGATCGCCTCGACGAGGTCCATCACGGTGCGCTTGGCGGCGGGGTCGTCGCCCGCGACCGGCAGGGCGATCCGCCCGGCCGTTCCGGCGGGCTGGCCGTTCTCCAGCAGGTGCTGGGCGTAGATGTTGTTGAACGCCTTCACCACCGGGCGCTTGAGCTGCGTTTCCACCCAGCGGCTTTCGGTAATGCCATCCTCGATGTCGGCGATCCGCCCGTCGCGCTGGCGCGGATAATAGTTGTTCGTGTCGACCACGACGACGCCGTCCGGCACGCCGTCGAAGAGCTTCGCCAGGCCCTCGACCTTGCGAAGCGGGATCGTCACGACCACCACGTCGCCCGCCTTCGCCGCTTCCGCCGCCGTCACCGCCTTCGCGCCGCTTTCCCGCGCCAGGTCCTGCAGCGTTTCCGGCCCACGGGAATTCGCCACAGAGACTTCATGCCCCAGCGCCGCGAAGCGCTTCGCCAGAGCGCCGCCGATATTGCCGGCGCCGATGATGCCGATCCGCATGGGAACCTCCTGTTCCTGATCGTCCTCAGAGACGGCGGCAGGTGGGACGGCGGGACGCCCGCGTCGAGTCCCGCTTCGCGAACGCGGCGTTCAGGAATGCCGGACGAAGCGGGCGGCGAAGAAGCCGTCGAGGCCGGCGAGGCGCGGGTCGGCCTCGTTCGGCAGCATCGAGGGGAGGGTGCGCAGGAAACCTTCCGCGCTCACCGCCCCGCCGAGCCCCGGTACTTCCCCATCGCCGATCGGTTGGAGCCGGAACTCCGGGTGCCGCTGCAGAAACTCCGCCGCCACCGCCTCGCCCTCTTCCGGCAGGACGGAGCAGTTCGAGAAGACGAGCCTGCCGCCCGGCGCCACCATGCGGCTCGCGGCCTTGAGGAGCCGCGCCTGCACCTCGGCGAGCTTCGCCACCTCGGCCGCGTCCTTGGTGTAGGGCACGTCCGGATGCCGGCGGATCGTGCCGGTGGAGGAGCAGGGCGCGTCGAGGAGCACCGCATCGAACGGCTCGGCCGGCGCGTAGCTCGCGGCGTCGGCGACCAGCGTTTCCACGTCGAGCCTGAGACGCGCGAGGTTCTCGCGCAGGCGCGTCATGCGGCGCTCGCTCGCGTCCAGCGCGGTCACGCGTGCGCCGGCGAGCGCCAGTTGCGCAGTCTTGCCGCCCGGCGCGGCGCAAAGGTCTAGGGCGCGCTTGTTCCGCAGATCGCCGAAGAGCAGCGCCGGCAGGGCCGCGCCCGCATCCTGCACCCACCATTCGCCGTCCGCGAAGCCGGGCAGTTCCGGCAGCGGCCCGTCGAGGGCGGCGAGACGTACGGTGCCGGTCGCGAGCTTCGTCCCGCCCAGACGCGACGCCCAGCCGTCCGGGTCGGACTTCACGGTGAGGTCGAGCGGCGGCGGAACGCCATGCGCCCGCGCGATCGCGTCCGCGGCGGCCGCGCCGTAGGCGGCGGCGAGACGCTCCCGCAGCCAGGGCGGCAGGTTCTCCGAAGGCTTCGGGGCGATCTTCGCCTTCTCGCGCGACAGCCGCCGGAGGAGCGCGTTGACGAGGCCCTTGAAGCGGCGGTTGCGCGGATCGGCCTCGGCCGCCGCGACGGCGAGATCGACCGCGGCCGAATCCGGCACGTCGAGGAACAGCACCTGCGCCGCCGCGGCATGGAGGAGGTGTCTGAGGGCCGCGGCGTTGCCGGGGAGCGGGCGCTCCAGCCGCCCGGCCAGCGCTCGTTCGATCGTGCCGCGATGGCGCAGGGATGCGAGCAGGATCGCCCGCACCAACCCCTGATCGCGGGGCTCGAGGGCCCGGTAGCCGGGATGGCCGCCGCGCAGGTCGAGCAGGCCGTCGAGCGAGGTGCGGCCGTCCACCACCGCGGCGAGGAGCTTGGCCGCGACCTGCCGGGACAGGAGCCCCGGCCGCTCGACGGCAGGCGACCGCTGCGGCGACTTCCCGGCGGCGCTCAACCCCAGGGACCGCGGCGCGGCGCTTCGTCAGCGGCGGCACGCTGCCGGTCGAGGCCGCGCGACCACGGACCGCCCGCCGCATCCGCCGGAGCGGCTTCGTACCGCTCGTAGCGTTCCGCGGGAACGGGCCGCGTATCGGCTTCGCCGCCCATCGCCACGAGCGCGTCGATGCGGTTCTGCGTGTCGGGGTGGGTCGAGAACAGGTTGTCCATGCGCTGGCCGCTGAGCGGGTTGACGATGAACATGTGCGCCGTCGCGGGATTCCTCTCGGCGTCGTAGTTCACCGTGCGCCCCGCGCTCTGCGCCAGCTTCGCCAACGCCGAGGCCAGCCAGCGCGGATTGCCGCAGATTTCCGCGCCGCGTCGGTCGGCCGAATATTCCCGGGTGCGCGAGATCGCCATCTGCACCACCGCCGCGGCGAGCGGCGCGACGATGACGCCGAGCAGCACGCCGACCACGCCGAGCGGGTTATTGTTCTCGCGGTTGCCTGAGAAGAAGAAGGCGAAGTTGCCGAGCATCGAGATCGCGCCGGCGAGCGTCGCGGTGACGGTCATCGTCAGCGTGTCGCGGTTCTGGACGTGGGCGAGCTCGTGCGCCATCACGCCGGCGACCTCCTCCGCGGTCATCCGTTCGAGGAGGCCGGTGGTCGCCGCGACCGCCGCGTTCTCGGGATTGCGCCCGGTCGCGAAGGCGTTCGGCTGATCTTCCTGGATGACGTAGACGCGCGGCATCGGCAGGCCGGCGCGTCCCGCCAGCCCTTCGACGATGCGGTAGTATTCGGGTGCGGTTCGCACGTCGACCTCCACTGCATGATGCATGCGGAGCACCATCTTGTCGGCGTTCCAGTAGCCGAAGAGGTTCATCGCGGCCGCCACGGCGAAGGCCACCAGCATGCCGCGCGGACCGCCGACCAGAAAGCCGAGCCCCATGAACAGCGCGGTCATCGCCGCGATCAGCATAGCCGTCTTGACGTTGTTCATGGGCCTCCGGTCAGCCTTTCCCTTGGGTGAAATGTTTCACGTGAAACATGGGAGGGAGGGACCGGCGCTTCAATCGCGCCGCGACGAAGCCCCGATCACGGCGGTGAGACTGCCCGTCGCCGGATAGAGCGGGATCAGCAGCGCCTGCAGCGAATGGTAGATGTCGGGGATGCCGTGGAACAGCGTCTCCTCGGGCCGGAGATCTTCGGAAAGCTGCGGGTGCCAGCCGCCGGTCGCGGGGTCGATCAGGTAGCGGTCGGCGAACTCGTAGGTCTTCCGGTACCATTCCTCGTGGAATTCGCTCGGCCGGTGCTCAGCGAGGAAATGCGCCGCGCCGATAGCCTCCGCCACCGGCCACCAGAGCTTGTAGCGGGTGCGCGGATTGTTCTCGAAATCGGTGGTGTAGAAGAAGCCGCCGCCGCCCGCCTCGTCCCAGCCCCAGCGCACGGCGTTGGCGAAGAGCCGCTCCGCACCGTCCGGCATCCAGTCGGCCTTCCTGCCGCCGAGCACCCAGAGTTGCAGGAGGAGCCGCGCCCATTCCAGCCAGTGGCCGGGCGTCATGCCGGCCGGGCGGAACATCTCGTCGCCCTGATAGTCGCGGTCGAGCTGCCAGTCGGCATCGAAATGCTCCGGCACCCGCCAGGCGAGGCTCGCGGCATGGCGCTCGATGATAAGACCGGCGATGCGCGTCGCGCGTTCCAGGAACTTCGCGTTGCCCGTCGCTTCGAAGGCGGCCATCAGCGCTTCGGTCAGGTGCATGTTGGCGTTCTGGCCGCGATAGGGACCGAGCGGCGTCCAGTCGCGTTGGAACCCGTCCACCACCGCGCCGCGGTCCTCTTCCCAGAAATGCGCGTCGATGACGCGGTCGACCTCGCCGAGCAGCGCCTCGGCCCCATCGTGGCCGGTGGCGAGCGCGCCGGACGCGGCCAGGAGCACGAAGGCATGGCCGTAGGCCTGCTTCGTATCGTCGGCCGGGCCGGTCTCGCCGACGCTCCAGAACCAGCCGCCCTGCTCGGCGTCGCGGTGCCAGTCCGCCAGGAAGGCGAGGCCGTGGTCGACCATGCGCCGCGCGGCCGGCCGGCCAAGCTTCTCGCCGATCGCGAAGCAATGGATCATGCGCGTCGCGTCGTGGATGCCGCGCGGCCAGCCGACCGCGCCCTCCACGGGGCGACCATCGCCGTCGAGCGGCCGGAAGCCGCCGGCGGGATCGAGCGCGCCGGCCTCGAAGGTCGCGAACAACTTGTCGGCCTGCGCTTCCAGCCGCCGCCGATGCTCGGCCGACTTGCGGAACGGCACCGCATCCCTCGTTTCGCTCATCCGATCCTCCTCGGGGAACTTCGCGTTTCCGCCTTGCAATCCGACGCGGGGACGCCGATGTCCAGCCTCATGAGCGACGAGACCACCGGAACCCTCGCACACACCCCCGAAACGCGCGTCCTCTCGCCCACCGCCGAACGCGCCCTTGCCGAGGCCGCGGCGCGCCGCGCCGCCGCCGCGCAAACGACCCGGCCGCCCGAGGTGAACGGCCGCGCGGGACCGGAACCGACGCGCTTCGGCGACTGGGAAAAGAACGGCATCCTGTCGGACTTCTGACGGCAGCAATATCGCATAAGTTGTAGGACTTCTGTCCCGCGGAACCGAATAGGCTCCGTGCAGATTCCTTGCGCGCGGTCGCCGGGCTTCGACCGCCCGAAGCTGAGCAACGTGTTCCTCCAGCGGGAGAACGGTCAGCTTCTATTAGGATTTCAGGCCTAGCTTGCGGAAGGAACGACAAGGAACCTCACATGGTGCGCAGAACGGTGGTTGCGCTTCTCGGTTGCATCCTCGCAGTGACCGGTTCGGCTGGCTCCGTCGCCGCAGCGGGCGAGGAGCCCGGCCGTACCGTGGCGGGACCCGTGGCCGCCTCCGTCACCAAAGTGCGCGATGGCGATACGGTCGAGGTCGAGGCCTATATCTGGCCGGGTCAGGTGGTCCGCACGGCGGTTCGCCTGCGCGGCATCGACGCGCCCGAGCTGAAGGGCCGCTGCGATGGCGAACGTGCGGCGGCGGAGGTGGCGCGCGACCGGCTTACCGCGCTGGTCGCCAGCCGCATCGTACAGCTCGGCGAAATCTCCGGCGACAAGTATTTCGGCCGCGTCCTCGCGCGGGTCGCGAGCGACGACGTGCCCGATGTCGGGGCCAAGCTCCTCGCCGAGGGCCTCGTCGCCCCCTATCGCGGCGAGAAGCGTCGCGACTGGTGCGCGAACGATCCGAAACTCTCCGGCTTCCGCCCGGCGGACTAACGCAGCGAAGCGTTGTCGAAGTTGATGCGCAGTTCGCGCCATTCCTCGTAGCGCTCCGGCGGCAGCCGGTAGGGCGCGCAACGCCGGACGGCGCGGATCGCCGACTGCGTCAGTTGCGAGACCGCCATGCCCGGCGGCTCCACCGTCACCGCCGGCGTGCCGTCGATCTCGCCGTCGCGCGTCAGGCGCACGGTGACGCCGATTCGCGTCGCCGTTTCCGTCACCGGCAGCGACCAGCACGCCGCGAGAGCTTGGCGCAGCCGCACCCCGAGATCGGCCTCGTCGACCGAGACGCGTGGCCGGCCGGTGTTGCTGAGCGCCCGAAGGATTTCGTCGCGGCGCTGAGTGTCCGCGCTCCCGTCCTCGGCGCGCACCGCGCAGGTCGACAAGAGAACCAGCGTAGCGGCGACGGCCGCCCCGCCCCTCACTGCGGCCGCGCCGGCTCGCCCGCACCGAGACCGTCGTCCGGCGCGGGCACGCTGGGCACGTAGCCGTCGGGCGAGGAGGCGACCGGCGGCGCAGCCCCGTCGAGCCCGCTGCCGTCCGGCACCGGCGCGACCGCAGGAGCCGGCGGCGGGGGCGGCGGATTGTCCGGGTCGATCGTGTCGAACTTCATCTCGATCTGCTTCCACTCGGCGTAGCGCTCCGGCGGCAGCGCATAGGGCTGGCAGCGCTCGATCGCCTTCGCGGCGCTTTCGGCGAACTTCGTGCCGATAGGCCCAAGCGGCTTGTCGATGATCATCGGCGCGCCGTCGAGCGCGCCGTTCGGCTGAAACTTCAGCCGGATGCGCGCGACGCCGCCCTGCGCCTCGGTGCCGTAGACGCGCGGGATCGCGGTCCAGCACTTCTTCACCCCGTCCATCACCCGGTCGACGTCGAGCGGCGGCCCGCCGAGCGTCGTGGTGGTCGGCGGCGTCTCGCCGCCGGGCGGCAGGCCTTGAATGGCGGAATTGGTCGAATAGCCGTTCGCGTCGCCGCTGGGGCGCGCGAGGTTCGGGTCGGAACCGGCATAGGGATCGGAGTCGCGCAACGGCTCCACCATCGGCGGCGCGCCGACGCCTTGCGCGCAGGCGCTCGTGCCGGCGGCGATGCCGAGTGCGGTGATCAGGATGCCGAGCCGCATCGGGCGAACTCCGTTCCGGATGAAACACGTTGCGCTCGCGCCGGAAACGAGCCCAATCTCACGTGGGGTGGGGAAACAGCGCTCGGGCGCGATCCGTCAAGCGACGGAAAACGCTAGCGCGCCGCGGCTGTTCCCGCACGGCCCCGCACCGGAGGAGCCCGTGACGGTTTTCGTCTGCATTGCCTGCGGCACGCTCTACCCCGACGACGACGTGCCGCCGCCGGCCTGCCCGATCTGCCGGGACGAGCGGCAGTTCGTGCCGCCGGGCGGTCAGGAATGGACGACCCGCGAGAAGCTCGCGGCCCGTCACAAGCCGACCTTCGCGGCGGAAGGCGAGCTTCTCGGCATCGGCATCGCGCCGGATTTCGCGATCGGCCAGCGGACGCTGCTCGTCCGGACGCCGGCCGGCAACGTCCTCTGGGATTGCGTGCCGCTGCTGACCCCGGCGACGGTCGACCTCATCGGCGGGATCGGCGGCCTCGCGGCGATCGCGATCTCGCACCCGCACTACTACTCGGCGATGGCCGACTGGGCCGAGGCCTTCGACTGCCCCGTCCTCCTCCACGCCGCCGACCGCGAATGGGTGATGCGGCCGAGCCGGCGGATCGAGTTCTGGGAAGGCGAGCGTCGCCCGCTGCTGCCTGGTCTGACGCTGGTGCGCTGCGGCGGTCACTTCGCCGGCGGCACCGTCCTGCATGTGGACGCCGCAGCCAGGCGGAAGCCGGCGCTGCTCGTCGGCGACATCCTGCAGGTGACGCCGGGCTGCGACCGGCTCGGCTTCATGCGGAGCTATCCGAACTACCTGCCGCTCGGACCCCGCGCCGTCGAGGCTGTCGCAGCGGCGCTGCACGGCCTCGACTTCGAGGCGATCTACGGCGCGTTCTGGGGGCGGGTCGTGCCCGAAGGTGGGCGTGCGGTGCTCGAGGCCTCCGTCGCGCGGCACGTCGCCTGGGCGAGCGACCGCGCCGCGGAGATTTGAGCCAAGATCAGCGGAGGCGGATCACCACGCCGTTGTCGCGGTAGCGGTGGTGGCGGCCGTAGAACCGGTCGCCGCGCCAGTGATGGCGACGCCCGTAGTAGCCGCGATCGCGATAGTAGCCGCCGTGGCGGTAATAGCGTGGTCCGCCGCGATAATACCGGCGGTCGCCGAGGAAACCGTGCCGGCGGTAGTAGCCGCCGCGGTCGCGGTAGCCGTGCCCGTGGTCGCGCACCACGACGATGCCGTCGCCGCCGCCGTAGAAGGCCGTCCGCGCCTCGCCGGGCGTGGCGAAGACCGTCAGGCCCATCATCACGGCGAGCGCCGCGATGAAACTCTTGAAGGGAACTCGCATACTCGATCTCCGAACGCAGTCGGCAGGAACACCGGGACCGGCGGTTCCGTTCCGGCCGCAGCCGAGCGCTCCGGAGCGCGGACAATCAAAAGGCCGCTTCCCTGTTCGGAAAGCGGCCCCGTGAAGTCCGATTGTGCCGGCGGGTCAGCGAACCCGCTGGCGGATCGGCATACCTTTACGCAACGATCGAGGGCTGCCCCTTCGTGGCGCTGAGATACATGGACCCGGCCGGCATCAGGAAATCACTCGACATCGGATCACCTCCTTTCGTTGCGTTGAACACGGGGAGGAGTATGGGATGCGAAAAGCGGCAGGACAAGGGCCCTGCCGAACGTTTCGCCAGTTTCGGGCAAGCTGTCGCAGCCGAAGGGCGTCAGCCCGTGCCTTCCGCCCGCCGGTTCTGCCGGTTAGACACGAGGTCGTCCACCACCGCGGGGTCGGCCAGCGTCGAGGTGTCGCCGAGCGCGCCCGGCTCGTCCTCGGCGATCTTCCGGAGGATGCGGCGCATGATCTTGCCGGAACGGGTCTTCGGCAGGCCCGGCGCGAACTGGATCTTGTCCGGCGCGGCGAAAGGCCCGATCTCGGCGCGGACGTGGCCGACCAGTTCCTTCCGCAACTCCTCCGAGCCTTCCTCGCCCTGCATCAGCGTGACGTAGCAGTAGATGCCCTGCCCCTTCACGTCGTGCGGATAGCCGACGACGGCGGCTTCCGAGACGGCCTTGTGCGAGACGAGGGCCGACTCCACCTCGGCCGTCCCCATGCGATGGCCGGAGACGTTGATCACGTCGTCGACGCGGCCGGTGATCCACCAGTAGCCGTCCGCGTCGCGCCGCGCCCCGTCGCCGGTGAAGTACTTGCCCTTGTAGGTCGAGAAATAGGTCTGTTCGAACCGCTCGTGGTCGCCGTAGACCGTGCGCATCTGGCCCGGCCACGAGTCCGCGATGCAGAGGTTCCCCTCCGCCGCGCGGTCCAGAACCTGCCCTTCCGCGTCGACCAGTTCCGGCCGGACGCCGAAGAAGGGCCGCGTCGCCGAACCGGGTTTCAGCGCCGTCGCGCCCGGTAGCGGCGCGATCAGGATGCCGCCGGTCTCGGTCTGCCACCAGGTGTCGACCACCGGGCAGCGCTCCTCGCCGACGACCCGCCAGTACCAGAGCCAGGCCTCCGGGTTGATCGGCTCGCCGACCGTGCCGAGGATGCGGAGCGACCGGCGCGAGGCACGCTTCACCGGTTCGTCGCCCTGCCCCATCAGGGCGCGGATCGCGGTCGGCGCGGTGTAGAAGATGTTGACCTCGTGCTTGTCGACCACCTGCCAGAGGCGGCCGGCATCGGGATATGTCGGCACGCCCTCGAACATCAGCGTCGTCGCGCCGTTCGCGAGCGGCCCGTAGACGATGTAGCTGTGGCCCGTGACCCAGCCGACGTCGGCGGTGCACCAGTAGACCTCGCCCGGCCGGTAGTCGAAGACGTGGGCATGCGTCAGCGAGGCGTAGACGAGGTAGCCGCCGGTCGTGTGGAGGACGCCCTTCGGTTTGCCGGTCGAGCCGGACGTGTAGAGGATGAACAGCGGGTCCTCCGCGCCCATCGGCTCCGGGTCGCAAGTTGCGGCGGCTTTGTCGCGCGCCTCGTGCCACCAGACGTCGCGCGCCGGATCGACCGCGACCTCGCCGCCGGTGCGCTTCACCAGGAGAACGCGGGACACGTCCTGCCCGCCCTTCGCGGCGATGGCGATCGCCTTGTCGACATTGCTCTTCAACGGCACCTTCCGTCCGCCGCGCACCCCCTCGTCGGCGGTGACGACGAAACCGGACTGCGCGTCGACGATGCGGCCCGCCAGCGAGTCCGGCGAGAAGCCGCCGAACACGACGGAATGGACGGCCCCGATCCGCGCGCAGGCGAGCATCGCATAGGCCGCCTCCGGGATCATCGGCAGGTAGATCGTGACGCGGTCGCCCTTCTTCACCCCATCCGCCCTGAGGACGTTCGCCATGCGGCAGGTCTCCTCCAGCGCCTCGGCGTAGGAGATGCGCCGCGACTCGGCCGGGTCGTCGCCCTCGAAGATGATCGCGGTGTCCTCGCCCCGTCCCGCTGCGACATGCCGGTCGAGGCAGTTGGCGCTGGCGTTGAGGACCCCGTCCTCGAACCATCTGATCGAGACGTCGCCCGGCGCGAAGGAGGTGTTCTTCACGCGGGTGAAGGGCCGGATCCAGTCGATGCGGCCCCCGTGCTCGCGCCAGAAGCCTTCCGGGTCGGCGAGGCTCCGCTCGTAGCCCGCGCGGTAGTCGGCATCCGACAGCGTGGCGCCATCCGCCCATTCGCGCTTCACCGCGATCGTGTCCGCCATCTGCCGCCTCCCGCACCGCGCCGGCCTCCCGCGCCGGCTTTCCCGAAGCGTTCTAGGCGGGAGGTCCGGAGCGGTCCAGCCGGAAAAGCGGCGCGGCGCTGTTGCGCGGGCGCGCTAGGGACGGCGCCATCGGTCGCGTAAGGGAAGCCGCATGGAAAGCCTCCTCGCGCCGCTCGTCTCCGCCGTCCTCGCCCTCATCTCCTTCGGAGGGCATGCGGGCGTCGCGCTGCTGATGGCGCTGGAATCGGCCTGCATCCCGATTCCCTCCGAGATCATCATGCCGTTCGCCGGCTACCTCGTCTCGACCGGACGGTTCGAACTCTGGAGCGTCGCGCTCGCCGGCGCGGTGGGCTGCAACATCGGCAGCCACGTCGCCTACGTCATCGGCGCGAAGGGCGGCCGGCCGCTCGCCGAGCGCTGGAGCCGCCACTCGATGTTCGGCAAGCGCGAGCTGCAGCTCGCCGACTGGTTCTTCGAGCGCTACGGCCTCTGGGCGATGTTCTTCGGCCGGCTCCTCCCGGTGGTGCGGACCTTCATCGCCCTGCCGGCCGGCATCGCGCGGATGAACCTCGTCGTGTTCCACGCCACCACCTTCGTCAGCTCGCTGATCTGGTGCTACGCGCTGGCCTATGTCGGCATGCGGCTCGGGGCCGGCTGGCACGACAGCCCGATCATGAAGACCGCGTTCCACGTCGCCGACGCGGTGATCGTCGTCGCGCTCGTCGCCGGTGCGATCTGGCTCTGGGTCGACTTCCGCAAGAAGCGCCGTGCCCGTCAGTTGTAGTCTCTGGCCCCGAAGATCGCCGAGCCGACACGGACCGAGGTCGCGCCGAAGCCGACCGCGGTCTCGTAGTCGCCGCTCATTCCCATCGACAGCTTCGCGACGCCCGCTTCCCCGGCGATCTTGCGCAGCAGCGCGAAATGCGGTCCCGGTGCCTCCTCCGCCGGCGGGATGCACATCAGGCCCTCGATCGCGAGGCCGAACTCGCTCCGGCAGCGTGCCACGAAGGCGGCGGCCTCCTGCGGCGGGATGCCGGCCTTCTGCGGCTCCTCGCCGGTGTTGACCTGCACGTAGAGGCGCGGCGCCTTCCCCTGCTTCGCGATCTCCTTGGCGAGCTCGCGCGCGAGCTTCTCGCGGTCCACCGTCTCGATCACGTCGAAGAGGGCGACGGCGTCGGCCGCCTTGTTCGACTGGAGCGGGCCGATGAGATGCAGTTCGATGTCGGGAAAGCGGGTCCGGAGCGCCGGCCACTTTCCCTTCGCCTCCTGCACCTTGTTCTCGCCGAAGACGCGCTGGCCGCGTTCGAGCACCGGCAGGATGGCGTCGGCATCGTAGGTCTTCGACACGGCGACGAGTTCCACCGAGCCGGCTGGGCGACGATGCTCGCCCTCAGCCTTGGCGATCGCGGCACGAACGGAAGCGAGGCGGTCGACAGCGCTCATCGGCGGCTCCTTGGACTCTGTGAGAAAATCGCATATCTTGGCGGAGCGGGTGCCGGCCTTTCGACCGACACCCGCTTGCTACGAAAAGAACGAGACCCGGAGAGTAGCTCGCCAGCCGCTCCGGGTCTTTTCTATTTCGAGCGTGATGCTTAGTGGCAAAAACCACATATCCATCACCTCCGTTCGAGAGCGAGGCCGTCGCCGCGGCCGGGGCGGCCGATCCTCCCCGGTGACGTCGCTGGCTCGACGTCCGCTGCTTTCGCCCTCGAAATCGCTGCCGTCCGCTTAAGCGGATATGCTTGCGCTTGCCTAGCCGCCTTCGACGTGCTGAACCGCGGGCGACCATTTGTCTTCGAAGCTTCGATCCGTCCGCCCATGTCCGCCGTCACCTCCCGCTACAATCCGCGCGAAAGCGAGCCCCGCTGGCAGAAGGCCTGGGAGGACGCGAAGCTGTTCGAGGCGAAGACCGACGCCTCGGCCCCGACCTACTACGTCCTCGAGATGTTCCCCTACCCGTCGGGGCGCATCCATATGGGGCACGTCCGGAACTACACGCTCGGCGACGTCGTCGCGCGCTACAAGCGCGCCCGCGGTTTCGACGTCATGCACCCGATGGGCTGGGACGCCTTCGGCATGCCGGCCGAGAACGCCGCGATGCAGAACAAGGTGCATCCGCGCGAATGGACCTACGCCAACATCGCTTCGATGAAGCGTCAGTTGAAGTCGATGGGCCTGTCGCTCGACTGGTCGCGCGAGTTCGCGACCTGCGACCCCGAATACTACGCGCAACAGCAGCGCCTCTTCCTCGACATGCTGGACAAGGACCTCGCCTATCGGAAGAGCGCCAAGGTCAACTGGGACCCGGTCGACATGACCGTGCTCGCCAACGAGCAGGTGATCGACGGGCGCGGCTGGCGCTCCGGCGCGCCGGTCGAGCAGCGCGACCTGACGCAATGGTTCTTCCGCATCACCGACTACGCCGAGGACCTGCTGGAAGCGCTGGACCACCGCTTGCCGGAATGGCCGGAAAAGGTGCGCCTGATGCAGCGCAACTGGATCGGCCGCTCGGAGGGGCTCCACTTCGAGTTCGGCGTGAAGGGCGCGCCGCAGGGCTTCGAGAAGCTCCCCGTCTTCACGACGCGCCCCGATACGATGTTCGGGCCGACCTTCGCGGCGATCGCCGCCGACCATCCGCTGGCGAAGGCGCTGGCCGAGACGAACCCGGCCGTCGCCGACTTCGCCGCCGAGTGCCGCCGCATGGGCACTTCGCAGGAGGAGATCGATACGGCGGAGAAGCTCGGCTTCGACACCGGGCTGAAGGTGACGCATCCAGCCGATCCCGCATGGGAGCTGCCGCTTTACATCGCGAACTTCGTCCTGATGGACTACGGCACCGGCGCGATCATCGGCTGCCCGGCGCACGACCAGCGCGACCTCGACTTCGCTCGCAAGTACGGCCTGCCGGTGATCGACGTCTTCGTGCCGGAGGACACGGGCGAGCGCGTGATGGACACCGCCTTCGTGCCGCCGAAGACGCAAGTCGTGCGCTACGTGCAATGGGCCGGGGCGCCGGACACGGTGCAGACCTGTGAGGCCGCGATGGACCGGTCGCTGCAGAAGTTCGTCGCCGACGGCTGGGGCCGGCGCGAGGTGAACTTCCGCCTGCGCGACTGGGGCCTGTCGCGCCAGCGCTACTGGGGCTGCCCGATCCCGGTCCTCCATTGCGAGGCCTGCGGCATCGTGCCGGAGCGGCGCGAAAACCTGCCGGTGACGTTGCCCGACGACGTCGATTTCGCGACGCCCGGCAACCCGCTCGACCGGCATCCGACCTGGCGCAAGGCCACCTGCTCGCAATGCGGCGGCCCGGCCCTGCGCGAGACCGACACGATGGACACGTTCGTCGACAGTTCCTGGTATTTCGCGCGCTTCACGAGCCCGCGCGCCGCGGAGCCGACGCTTCCCGCTGTCGCCGACGCCTGGCTGCCGGTCGACCAGTATATCGGCGGCATCGAGCACGCGATCCTGCACCTCCTCTATTCGCGCTTCTTCGTCCGCGCGATGCGCGACACCGGCCATCTCGGCATCGACGAGCCGTTCCGGGGCCTGTTCACGCAAGGCATGGTCGTGCACGAGACCTACCGGCAGGACGGGAAATGGATCGAGCCGGCCGAGGTGAGGATTCTCGGCGAGGGCGCGGGCCGCCGCGCCGTCCGCCTCTCCGACGACTCGCCGGTCGAGATCGGCGGCATCGAGAAGATGTCGAAGTCGAAGAAGAACGTCGTCGACCCGGACGACATCATCGCCTCCTACGGCGCCGACACCGCGCGCTGGTTCGTGCTCTCCGATTCGCCGCCCGACCGCGACGTGATCTGGACGGAGGCCGGCGCGGAAGGCGCGCACCGCTTCGTGCAGCGCCTGTGGCGGCTGGTGTCGGAGGCGGCGGCGAAGCTGGAAGGGGCCGCGGACGGGGCGGCCGGCGACGATCCGGCGGCGGCCGCCATCCGCCGCGCCGCGCACCGCACCGCGGCGGGCGTCACCGACGACATCGAGCGCCTCGCCTTCAACAAGGCCGTCGCCCGGCTCTACGAGCTGGTGAACGCGCTGTCGGCGGCCTTCGGCGATGCCGCCTTCCCGGCCTCGCCCGCGGTCGCCGCGGCGGCGCGCGAGGCGGCGACGATCCTCGTGCGGCTCGTCGCGCCGATGATGCCGCACCTCGCCGAGGAATGCTGGCGGGCGCTGGGCGAAGCCGGCCTTTGCGCCGCGGCCCGCTGGCCGGAGGCCGACCCGGCCTTCTTGCGTGACGACGAGGTCACGTTGCCGGTCCAGATCAACGGGAAGAAGCGCGGTGACTTGACCGTTCCGGCCGGCGCAAGCAAACCTGAAATCGAGGCGGCCGTCCTCCGGCTCGACTTCGTGACGGGCGCGCTGGACGGGGCCGAGCCCAAGCGCGTCGTGGTGGTGCCGGGAAGGATCGTGAATGTCGTCGTCTGACCGCCGCCGCCGCGGCCCGCATGCCGCCGCGCTCGCCGGCCTTGCGCTTCTCGCGGCGGCGAGTTCGGCCTGCACGGTGCGCCCGCTCTACGGCAGCGGCGGCGCGCTCGTCGGCGGCCAGACCGCCCCGGCGCTCGCCGACCTGAAGGGCCGCGTCGAGGTCGCGCCGGTCGGCGACCGCACCTCGCAGATCGTCCGCAACGGCCTCCTCTTCGGCTTCAACGGCGGCGAGAAGCCGGTCGCGCCCTTCTACAAGATCTCGGTCGCGGTCACGGCGCTGGAAAGCGTCGTCTCGATCCAGTCGGGCTCCGGCGTTCCGGCCGCGAGCATCCTGAAGGTGACGGCGACCTATTCGGTGGCGCGCACCACCGACGGCAAGATCGTCGCCAGCGGCACGCGCTTCTCCGATGCGCCCTTCGACCGCTCGCGCCAGCTCTTCGCCGCGAGCCGTGCCTATCGCGACGCGCAGGAGCGCGCCGGCCAGGACGTCGCCCAGCAGATCCGCCTTGGCGTTCTCGGCGCGCTGGAGCGCGACCTGCCTAACCTCCTCGCCTCGGTGCCGCCGGGCAAGACCTGATGGCGCAGCGGAAGGCCGGCGAGGTCGAGGCCTTCCTGTCGCGGCCCGACACCAGCTTTCCGGTCGTGCTCGTCTACGGCCCGGATGCCGGCCTCGTGTCGGAACGCGCCGCCAAGGTGGCGGCCCTGTCGGGCGCCGACCTCGCCGATCCCTTTTCTTCCGTGACGCTCCAGGCCGACGAGGTGGAGAAGGATGCCGGCCGGCTCCACGACGAGGCGCGCACCGTTTCGCTGTTCGGCGGGCGGCGGCTGGTGCGGGTCAAGGGTGCCGGCACCGGCTCCGGCCGCGGCCTCGCGGGGGCGATCGCCGCGCTGGGGCAGGAACCGCCGGCGGACGTGACCGTGGTGGTCGAGGCCGGCGACTGCAAGCCGACCGCCCCCGTCCGCGCCGCGGCCGAGAAGGCGCGGGCCGCGATCGCTCTCCCCTGCTACCCCGACGAGGGCCGGGCGCTGGACGCGACCATCGACGCCGAACTGAAGGCGATGAACCTCAGGATCGGCCGCGAGGCGCGGGAAGCGCTGCGCGAGCGGCTCGGCGCGAACCGCCTCGCCTCGCGCGGCGAGATCGCCAAGCTCGCGCTCTACTGCATGGGCCAGGACGAGGTGACGGAGGCCGATATCGAGGCGGTGGTCGGCGATGTCTCGCTCGATACGGTGGACGAGGCGGTGGACGCCTGCGCCACCGGCGCGGTGAAGCGCCTGCCGGAGCTGATCGAGCGGCTGACGGGCGCCGGCACCGCCACCTTCGCCATCCAGCAGGCGGTGCTGCGGCATTTCCAGGCGCTGCTGCTGATGCGGGACCGCGTGGAGCGGCACGGCGAATCGGCGACGCGCGTCGTCGAGGCGCGCCGCGCGCCCTTCCGCCGCAAGCCGGCCTTCGAGACGGCGCTCGGCACCTGGACGCTCGCCGCCCTCGCGCCGGCGCTCGGCACGATCGAACGGACGATCCTCGCCGCCCGGAAGGAAGCGGGATTGAGCGACGCGATCACCGCGAAGCTTCTGATGGACCTCGCGGTCGAAGCCGCCCGGCTGCGCGCCGGACGCGGCGCGAAGCGCTGAGCTAGCGCGCGAAGTCTTCCATCGCCTGCCAGTGCGAGACCGTAACCGTCTCGCCGAACTCCGCGACGATCACGTTGCCGCCGCCGGTTCCCGGCTGGTCGTGACGGGCGATCGGCAGACCGGCGAGGTGGCAATAGAGCAGCGTTCCGACCCCGCCGTGACCGACGAGGGCGATCGTCTCGTGTTCCGCCGATTCGGCAAGGGCTCGCTCGGTCGCCGCGACGATCCGGCCTTGCGCGTCCACCGCCCGCTCCCAGCCGCGCACCGAGACGGTCGGCTCGGCGAAGAAGCGCTCGACCACGGGCCAGAACTCCGGCGGCGCGAGGAAGCCGGTGGCGCTCCGGTCGTTCTCGTGCATCGCCTCGCGGATCGCGAGGGTGCTGGCCAGCCGAGGGAAGCTCGCCCGCGCCGCTTCGACCGCCTTCGTCTCGGCGCTGCTGAACACCTTCGTGACGCTCCGCGCCAGCGCGGTCTCGCCGAAGGCCACGTGCCGTCGCCGCCCTTCGTCGGACAGCGACCAGAGCGGCACGGGCTTGTCCGGCTCGACCACGACGTTCGCGTGACTGACGTAGACGAGCCGGCGCATGCGAATGCGAGCCCTCGTCAGAGCTGCCGGACGCGCGGGCCGGAGCGATGCTCGCCCGCGAGCTTCAGGAGGCGCACGAGTTCCGCCAGCTTTTCCGGCGTGCCGTAGCTGATGCGCAAGGTCGCGCCCTCGTTCGGGGGCTCCACCGCGACCGGCATGCCGAGCGTCTCGGAGAGGAAGCTCTCGATATACTCGACCTCGGCGCGCTTCGGCTCGGCCGGGGCGGGCCCGGCCGCCGGAGCGGGCGTCGCCGGCCTGTTCGCGCGTCGCGGCGCCGGCTTGGCGTTCTCCTTGCGCGACAGTTGCTCGGTCTCGCGCACGGTGAGGCCTTGGCGCGCGACGTCGCGGGCGAACGCCTCCGGGTCTTCCGCGGTGACGGCGGCGCGGGCGTGGCCGGGCGACAGCTCGCCGCTCGATACCATCCGCCGGACGCTTTCCGGCAGCTTCAGGAGGCGGAGCGTGTTCGCGACATGGCTGCGGCTCTTGCCGAGCGCGTCGGCGAGGTCGACCTGCCGGTAGCCGTGCTCCACCATCAGCATCTCGTAGGCCTGCGCCTCTTCGAGCGGGTCGAGGTCGGCGCGCTGGACGTTCTCGATGATCGCGATCTCGAGCGTCTCGCGGTCGGTCAGCGTGCGCACCACCACCGGCACCTGCGCCAGCTCGGCGAGCTGCGCCGCGCGCCAGCGCCGCTCGCCGGCGACGATCTCGAAGCCCGCTCCCTCACCGGCCGCCGGCCGCACGAGGATCGGCTGCACGACGCCGTGCGTGCGGATCGAGGCGGCGAGGTCGGCGAGGTCGGCCTCGTCGAAATGGCGGCGCGGATTGTTCGGGTTCGCCCGGAGCATCGCCGTCGCGACGCTCCGCTCGCCGCCGCTACCCCCGCCCGTCGCCGCCGGGCGGAGGGCCGCACCCGTCGCGCCGCCGCCGCCGATCAGGGCGGCGAGGCCGCGCCCGAGCCGCTGGCGCGACTTGTCCTCGGCCCCCGTACCCGCCGGCTTCTCCTTGGCGTTCATCGTCATGCGACCTCCAGATGCTGGCGTTCGCGCTGGATGATCTCCGAGGCGAGGCGGATATAGGCTTGGCTGCCGGAACACTTCATGTCGTAGAGGATCGCCGGCTTGCCGAAGCTCGGCGCTTCCGAGACGCGGACGTTGCGCGGGATCACCGTGTCGTAGACCTGGTCGCCCATCACCTGTCGCACGTCGCTGACCACCTGGCTCGCGAGGTTGTTGCGGCCGTCGAACATGGTCAGGACGATGCCGTGAAGGTCGAGCGTCGGGTTCAGCGTGTCGCGCACCTGCTCCACGGTCTGGAGCAACTGGCTGAGGCCTTCCAGCGCGAAGAACTCGCACTGGAGCGGCACGAGGATCGAGTCGGCCGCCGCCATCGCGTTGATCGTCAGGAGGTTCAGCGACGGCGGGCAGTCGACCAGCACGAAGTCGAAGCGCGCACCCTCCTCGTTATGGAAATGCAGCGCGTCGCGCAGGCGATAGGCCCGGCCCGTCGCGCCGGCGATCTCCATCTCGAGGCCGAGGAGGTCGAGCGTCGAGGGCACGATCGACAGGTTCGGCACGGCGGTCGGCATCGCGGCTTGCGTCACCGAGGCATTCTCGACGAGGACGTCGTAGGACGAGACCTCGCGGTCCTGCCGGTCGATGCCGAGGCCGGTGGAGGCGTTGCCCTGCGGGTCGAGGTCGATCAGGAGCACGCGCCGCCCGACCGCCGAGAGCGCCGTCGCGAGGTTGATCGCGGTGGTGGTCTTGCCGACGCCGCCCTTCTGGTTGGCGACGGTGATGACGCGCATGCGCTTCCGGACCGCGAGGCCGGTGCCGTCCGGCCCCCGCGCGGGGCGCGCGCTCGAAGCGGGCGTATCGATGGAGGCGGTTCCGGTCATGGGACGACGATGCTCATTCCTCGCTTGCCCGGGTCTCGCTCGTCCCAGGTTCGCCGGTCCGGGGCCGGATATCGGCGACTTCCAGGATCGCGGCCTCCGCCGCGACGCGCGAGGGGTGTTCCCGCAACGTGAACCGCCAACGCCGCGACGCGTCAACGATTTCTTCACCATGGCTCCGCCCCTTGGCGAAAAAGCACGGCACCTGTGGCCCGATCCGCCCGGCCACCATGCCGAGGAGCGCACCCAGCGAGGCGAGCGCCCGGGCGCTGACGGCATCCGCCCAGGCGAGCACCTCGCCCGCCGCCTCGATGCGGATCGCATGGACCGTCGCGGGGAGCCCCAGTTCGCGGATGACGGTGCGCAGGAACGCCGCTTTCTTGCCGTTGCTTTCCACGAGATCGACATGGGCGTCGCCTTCGTCCGCGACGAGGATCGCGGTGACGAGGCCGGGAAAGCCGCCGCCGGAGCCGAGATCGACCCAGCGCTTCGCCGGCTGGCAGAGCGGCCGGAACTGCAGCGAATCGGCGACGTGCCGCTCCCAGACCTCCGGCATCGTCGCATCGGCGACGAGGTTGGTCGTCCGCTGCCATTGCCCGAGCAGCCGAACGTAAGCATCGAGCCGCGCTCGTGTTTCACGTGAAACATCGAACGCCGCGAGGACGACGTCGCGCCCTTCAGGCGGCATCGGGAACGGCGGCCTTCGCCTGCCGGCGGATCGCCAGGAGCACCAGCGCCAACGCCGCCGGCGTCATGCCGTCGATCGCCTCCGCCTCGGCGAGCGTCCGCGGCCGGCGGGCGCGGAGCTTCGCCTGCAGTTCCGCCGAGAGGCCCGGCAGCGCGTCGAGGTCGAGCGTAGCGGGGATCGGCGTCGCCTCGCCCTGCTTGAGCCGTGCCTGGTCGAGGCGCTGCCGATCGAGATAGACGTCGTAGGCCGCCTCGATCGCGATGCGCTCGGCGAGCTTCGCGTCGATCGTCGCAAGCTCCGGCCAGATGCCTGCAAGGCGGGACAGCGTCACGTCCGGTTGCGAGAGCAGCGTCCAGGCGGAGCGCGGCCGGCCGTCGCGGTTGAGCTGCAAGTCGAAATCGGCGGCGCGGTTCGGGGTGATCCGCAGCGCCTCCAGCCGCGCGCGCGTCCCGTCCAGCGCCGCCTCGGAAGCTTCGAACGCGGCGCGGCGCCCGGCATCGACGAGGCCGAGCGCGATCCCGACCGGCGTCAAGCGTCGGTCGGCGTTGTCGGCGCGAAGGCTCAGGCGGAACTCGGCCCGGCTGGTGAACATGCGGTAGGGTTCGGAGACGCCGGTGCGCGTCAGGTCGTCCAGCATCACGCCGATATAGGCTTCCGCCCGCGACAGGGTGACGGGCTCCTGCCCGCCGGCCCGGCGCGCGGCGTTGAGCCCGGCCCAGAGCCCCTGCGCCGCCGCCTCCTCGTAGCCGGTGGTGCCGTTGATCTGGCCGGCGAGGAACAGGCCGGGCTGGCTGCGCACCTCCAGCGTCGCGAACAGCTCGCGCGGATCGACATGGTCGTATTCGATCGCGTAGCCGGGCTTCAGGATCGCGACCCGCTCCAGTCCGGGGATCGAGCGGAGGAACGCTTCCTGCACGTCCTCCGGCAGCGAGGTCGACAACCCGTTCGGATAGACGGTCGGATCGTCGAGGCCTTCCGGTTCGAGGAAGATCTGGTGGCCGTCGCGCTCGCCGAACTTGACGATCTTGTCCTCGATCGAGGGACAGTAGCGCGGCCCGACGCCCTCGATCGCGCCGGAATAGAGCGCCGAGCGGGCGAGGTTGTCGCGGATGATCCGGTGGGTTTCCGGAGTCGTCCGCGTGATGCCGCAGTCGATCTGCGGGACAGTGATGCGCTCGGTCAGGAACGAGAACGGATACGGCTCCTCATCCGGCCGCTGCATCTCCAGCCCGTCCCAGTCGATGGTCCGGCCGTCGAGGCGGGCGGGCGTGCCGGTCTTCAGCCGCCCGAGCTGCAGCCCGAGCCGGCGGAGCGTGCCCGAAAGGCCGAGCGAGGGGTCCTCGCCCATCCGGCCGGCTGGAATGCGCCGGTCCCCGATATGAATGACGCCACCAAGGAAAGTGCCGGTGGTCAGCACCACCGCCCGCGCCCCGATCCGCTGCCCGTCCGCCATCGCGACGCCGGCGACCCGGCCCTCGCCGTCGAACACCAGGTCGAAGGCGTCGCCCTCCAACACGGTGAGCCCGGAGTGGTCGCGGATCGCGGCCTGCATCGCGGCGCGGTAGAGCTTGCGGTCGGCCTGCGTCCGGGGGCCGCGCACCGCCGGCCCTTTCGAGCGGTTGAGCAGGCGGAATTGGATGCCGCTCGCGTCGGCGACGCGGCCCATCAGGCCGCCGAGCGCGTCGATCTCGCGGACCAGATGCCCCTTGCCGATGCCACCGATCGCCGGGTTGCAGCTCATCGCGCCGACCGTGTCGAAGCGGTGGGTGAGGAGCACGGTCCGCGCGCCCGCGCGGGCGCTGGCCGAGGCCGCCTCGCAGCCGGCATGGCCGCCGCCGATCACCGCGACGTCGAAGGACAGGTCGAAATCCATCGCCGCGATAAGCCGTTTCCGCTTCGTTCCGTCAAGGGGTTGGGCGGTTGCGGCTGCCGTTCGTGACTCTGAGCCGAAGCTCAACCGAAATCCTCTCACTTCCCGATGCAGAACTCGGAGAAGATCACGTCGAGGAGGTCCTCGACGTCGGTGCGGCCGGTGAGGCGGCCGAGTTTGTCGCCCGCAAGGCGCAGCAGCTCCGCGCCGATTTCGGCGGGCGCGGCGCTCGCGGCGAACTCGTCCAGCTGGCGCAGCGCCGCAGCCACCGCCTCGCGGTGGCGGGCCCGAGCCGGCACGAGGGCGGCCGGGTCCGGCACGGCCCGCGCGGCCTCCGTCGCGATCCGATCCGCGAGTGCCGCCATGCCTTCGCCTGTCCGCGCCGAGACCGAAATGTTTGCCGGCGTAGTTTCTTGCCCGCTTTCCACATCCGCTTTCGTTCGGATGCGAAGGCGTGGCACGTCCCTAGCCGCATCCCGAAGCTCGGCGGGCAGCAGCGCATCCGGACTTTCCAGTTCGAGGACGAGGTCGGCCGCCGCCATCGCGCCCTTCGCCCGCTCGACGCCGATCCGCTCCACCGGGTCGGCCGTTTCGCGCAGGCCCGCCGTGTCGCTGAGCCGGACCGCGAAGCCTCCCAGGTCCAGCATCACCTCGATCACGTCGCGCGTCGTGCCGGGAACGTCGGTGACGATCGCCGCTTCCCGTTGCGCCAGCGCGTTCAGCAGCGTCGACTTGCCGGCGTTCGGCGCGCCGACGATTGCGACCCGGAAACCCTCGCGCAAAATCTCCCCCCGGCGCGCGCCGGCAAGGTGCTCCCGCATCTCTTCGGCAAGACCGGCCGCGATCCGGCGGACGGGGGCGGCGACGTCCGCCGCCACGTCGCCTTCGTCGGCGAAATCGAACGAGGCTTCGAGGAGCGCGCGCGCCCGCACGAGCCGCGCCGCCCAGCCTTCGTAGAGCGCGCGCAGGTCCCCACCCGCGTTCGCCAGCGCGTGGGCCCGCTGCGCGGCGGTCTCGGCGGCGAGGAGGTCGGCGAGCCCTTCCGCCTCCGTCAGGTCGATCGTGCCGTTCTCGAAGGCGCGGCGGGTGAACTCGCCGGCCTCGGCAAGGCGGATGCCGGAAATCGCCGTCAGCGCTTCGAGCACGCCTGCCACCACGGCGCGCCCGCCGTGCAGGTGGAATTCCGCGATGTCCTCGCCGGTCGCCGTCCCTGGCGCCTCGAAGAACAGCGCGAGGCCGCGGTCGAGCGGCGTCCCCTCCCCGTCCCTGAGCAGGCGGAGCGACGCGCGGCGCGCTTCCGGCACGGAGCCGGCAATGCGTGAGAGCGCCTTGCGCGCCAGGGTGCCGCTGACCCGCACCACCGCGACCCCGGACGGCAGCGAACCGGAGGACAGTGCGGCGATCGTGTCCGGGCGGCGGATAGGGGGCAAAGCGGTTCGGCGGTCGATTAAATCCGCGCCCGCCTTAGCCTAATCGGCATGAGCGAACAAACCGCGTCCTCCCCCGCCGCCGGCAACCGCCTCGGCGCGTCCGTGAGCCCCTACCTGCAGCAGCACCGCGACAATCCGGTGCACTGGCGCGAATGGTCGGCCGAGACGCTGGCGGAAGCGCGGGCGCTCGACCGGCCGATCCTGCTCTCGATCGGCTACGCCGCCTGCCACTGGTGCCACGTCATGGCGCACGAGAGCTTCGAGGATGCGGAAACCGCGGACCTGATGAACCGCCGCTTCGTCAACGTGAAGGTCGACCGCGAGGAGCGGCCCGACATCGACACCATCTACATGACGGCGCTGCAGGCGATGGGCGAGCAGGGCGGCTGGCCGATGACGATGTTCCTCACCCCCGACGGCGCGCCGTTCTTCGGCGGCACCTACTATCCTCCCCGCCCCGCGCACGGCCGGCCGAGCTTCCGGCAATTGCTGGAGGCGGTGGGAACCGCCTGGCAGAACCGCCGGGCCGAGCTCGACCGGAGCGCCGCCGAGACGCGGGCGCGCCTGACAGCCTTCCTCTCGGCCGTCTCGCCGGAAGGAACGGGCGACGAGGCGCTCGCGCCCGACATCCCGGGCGCGAGCGCCAAGGTCGGATCGATGCTCGACATGCGGCTCGGCGGCATGCGCGGCGCGCCGAAGTTCCCGAACGCGCCGTACATGGAACTCGTCGCGCGCGGCGCTTTCCCGAACGGCCCACAGGCGCTGCGCGAGGGCTTCCTCCTCACGCTCCGGCAGATGTGCCTAGGCGGCATCTACGACCATCTCGGCGGCGGCCTCGCGCGTTATTCCACCGACGAGCGCTGGCTGGTGCCGCATTTCGAGAAGATGCTCTACGACAACGCGCAGTTCCTCCGCCATCTCGTCTGGGGCTGGCGGGCGACGGGCTCCGCCCTCTTCCGCCGGCGGATCGAGGAAACGGTGGCATGGCTCGGCCGCGAGATGCGGGTCGGCGCCGGGGCGCTCGCCGCCTCGCTCGACGCCGACAGCCTCGATGAGCACGGCCATGCCCACGAAGGCGCGTTCTACGTCTGGCGCGCGGACGAGATCGATGCGGTGCTCGGCGAGCGTGGCGCCGATTTTCGCCAAGCCTACGGCGTCTCGGCGGACGGAAACTTCGAGGGTCGGAACATCCTGCACCGTCTCGGCAGCGCCGACGCGGAGGCGGATCATTTCGCGGCCGAGCGGGCGGCGCTCTTGGCGGCGCGCGACGGCCGGCCGCGCCCGGGCCGCGACGACAAGATGCTCGCCGACTGGAACGGCCTCGCGATCCGGGCGCTGGCCGAGGTCGCGACCGTCTTCGGCGATACGGAGGCGCTGCCGATGGCCAAAGCCGCCTTCGCGGACGTCAAGGCAGCGCTCACCCTCGACGGCCGGCTGCGCCATGCGGGGCGTGACGGCCGCGCCGCGCGGGGCTTCGCGCTGTCGTCGGACTACGGCGCGCTGATCGCCGCGGCGGTGCAGCTCTTCGCGGCGACGGGCGACGGCTCCTATCTCGCCGAAGCTCGGCGGCTCGCGGCCGAGCTCGAGCGCTGGCACGGCGACGGGGCGGGCGGCCACGCCCTCACCGCCGCCGACGGCGCCGACGTGATCCTCCGGCCCCGCGGCGACGGCGACGACGCGATCCCGGGCGGCACCGCGCTGGTGCTGGAAGGGCTGGCGCTGCTCGCCGAGGCGACGGGCGACCCGGCGCTGCTGGATCGGGCGGAAACGGCGGCCCGCGCCGCCCTGGCGCGGACGAGGGAACAGGGCGGCCTGTCGCCCGCGATCCTCTCCGCCTGCGACACGCTGGAGCGGGCGAGCCAGCTCGTGATGCTCGGGGAGCGCTCGGACGAAACATTCGCCGCGATGCGGGGGGCGGCGAACGGCGTCCTCGACCTCGCGCGGCTCGACGTCGTGCCGGGACCGGGCGCCGCGCTTCCCCCCGAACTGCCGCTAGCGGCCGTCCGACCGGAGCGGCGGCCGGCCGCCTATCTCTGCGCGGAGCGGGCCTGCCGGCCGCCGGTCTTCGACGCGGCGAGCCTCGCGGAACTGCTCCGCCCGGCTGCCGAAAACGCTTAGGAAAGTTTCAATCGTTTCAGGTCGCGGCGGCGAACTTGCCGCCTATTGAAGCCGCGCGATGGCCCGCCAAAATCCCGCATCGAACCGCGACAGGCGCGGGAGCCGATCCAAGTGGAGAGTGCCGTGGAATACGATCGTTTCGAGGAACCGGTCTGGGTCTATGTCGGCCTGAACGTGCCGCGCATGCTGGAAACCGTGACGCAGGCCTACGTCTTCCTCGACGACTGCCCGTCGACGCTGCGCGGTCCCGGCTACGTCGCCGCCAAGGAGCTGTGCCGCCGCGCCATGCACCGCCGGACCGGCGCCGAGAAGGCGCGCCGCGCGCTCGCCATCTTCGCGGACCGGCGCGGCATCCTCGCCCCCGCGATCGGCGACCTCGTCGCCGCGCAGAGCGCCGGAATCCTGGCAAGCCGCGCGGCGGCCTGAGCGGACGCGAAGGTGCTCGGCTACCGGCGGTGGCCGAGCCAGTCAGGCAGCGATGAATCCTGCCGGAGAGGAACGACGTTGCTGTCGGTCTGCGCCGAATGCCGCGGTCGTCCCGCTGCCCACGCCTCCCGCACGACCATCCAGTTCATCGAGAAACTGGGCGGCAGCCACAACGCGAAGCCGGCCAATGCGGACACGACGAAGAAGAGCGTGCTGATGGTGGCGAAGACGAGACCGAGCGAGCCGACCACGAGCATCGCGAACCGCTCGCTTCGCCAGCGCTCGAGCCATTCCGCGAGGATGGTCCCGCCGTCCAACGGGAAGGCCGGCAGGAGATTGATGACGCCGAGCGCGACGTTGAATCAACCGACATAGCGACAGGCCTCGCTCAGGAGGCTCGGCGGCACGGGCGGCGGGATCGTGAAACGAGGATCCGGTTGTGGAAGCGGTTCGGGCAGCGCCGCATGGAGCAGCAGCAGTGCCGCGCCGACAGCGAGGTTGGCGAGCGGTCCGGCAAGGGCGATTCGCCAACCCACCGCGCTATTGCCGGGAAGTTCGATCAGGGCGAGGCCGCCGGCGTCGAAGATCAGGATTTCGCTGGTGGCCAAGCCCTGCCGGTGCGCGACCGCCATGTGAGCCGTCTCATGGACGAGCATCGACAGGAACAGCACCGGCGCGACGAGCAGCGCGAGCATCCGGCCGACCGACCCGCCATGCAGAAGGAAAGCGATTCCCATGATGACCACGGGCAGGGCGAAGGTCGCGTAGAGATAGACCGGAACATCGTTCGGCAGTCGAAAGCCGATCGCTCCGCGGTCGCCGTCGAACCAGATCGCCCGTTTCCGCATCCGTACCAAACCCTTCCGCGATCCGGTTCGGACCGGCAGCAGGCCCGAGCTTACGAAGCCGTCGAAGACCGGCGCAAGTCGTCAACCTGCTTCGGAGGGTTCAGCCGTCGAGATCCGTCCAGCGCGAGAAGGTGGCGGCCTGGCCGCGGCGTTGGCCGCTCGCGTCGACGAGCTGCCAGACCACGCCGTCCTCCATGCGGAAATGCCGGCCGAACTTCGTCACGCGGACGCCCCGGTAGTCGGCGATGAAGCCGTCGCGCGATACGGCATCCAGGAGTCGCTGGCGCTCGGCACGGTCCATCGGCTCGGCCGACAGGCGCGAGGGCAGCGTCGTGAACTCGTCCCAGCCGTATCCGAAGCGCGCCTCGGCGGCGCGGTTGGCGTAGACGAAGACCGGGTCGGCAGCCGTGTCGTGTGCCAGCACCACGAAGGCTGCTTCCTCGTAGAGCCAGCGCGGCCCCCTGCCCGGCTCGCAGAGCGGCCGGCCGA
Source organism: Plantimonas leprariae (assembly GCF_008802405.1). Classification (GTDB taxonomy): domain Bacteria; phylum Pseudomonadota; class Alphaproteobacteria; order Rhizobiales; family Rhizobiaceae; genus Plantimonas; species Plantimonas leprariae. The sequence continues at coordinate 131,340 of NZ_VZDO01000010.1, read as the reverse complement.
CCAGCCGCTCGAAGCTTCCCGTCAGAAGCTCGAAGAAACTTCGGTCGGCGGCGAGCGTGGGAACCAACGGCATAGGCCTGCCCTTCGACCGGCCGGCTTACGTGTTCATCGAGTCGAAGAAGTCGCCGTTGGTCTTCGTCTGCTTCAGCTTGTCGATCAGGAACTCGATCGCATCGGTCGTGCCCATCGGCGACAGGATGCGGCGGAGCACGAAGATCTTCTGCAGGTCCGAGCGCTGGATCAGGAGGTCCTCCTTGCGCGTGCCGGATTTCAGGATGTCCATCGCCGGGTAGATGCGCTTGTCGGCGACCTTCCGATCGAGATGGATTTCCGAGTTGCCGGTGCCCTTGAACTCCTCGAAGATCACCTCGTCCATGCGCGAGCCCGTGTCGATCAGCGCCGTCGCGATGATGGTGAGCGAGCCGCCCTCCTCGATGTTGCGCGCCGCGCCGAAGAAGCGCTTCGGGCGCTGCAGGGCGTTGGCGTCGACGCCGCCGGTCAGCACCTTGCCGGACGACGGCACGACCGTGTTGTAGGCGCGCCCGAGGCGTGTGATCGAATCGAGCAGGATCACCACGTCGCGGCCGTGCTCGACGAGGCGTTTGGCCTTCTCGATCACCATCTCGGCGACGGCGACGTGGCGCGTCGCCGGCTCGTCGAAGGTGGAGGAGATCACCTCGCCCTTCACCGAGCGCTGCATGTCGGTGACCTCCTCCGGCCGCTCGTCGATGAGAAGGACGATCAGGTAGCATTCCGGATGGTTGGCGGTGATCGCGTGGGCGACGTTCTGGAGGAGCACCGTCTTGCCGGTGCGGGGCGGCGCGACGATCAGGGCGCGCTGGCCCTTGCCGAGCGGCGCGACGAGGTCGATCACGCGCGGGCTGAGGTCCTTCGAGCCCGGATTGTCGAATTCCATCTTGATCCGCTCGTTCGGATAGAGCGGCGTCAGGTTGTCGAAATGGCTCTTGTGCTTGATCCGCTCGGGATCGTCGAAGTTGATCGTGTTGACCTTGAGGAGAGCGAAATAGCGCTCGCCGTCCTTCGGGGAGCGGATCTGGCCTTCCACCGTGTCGCCGGTCTTCAGGGAGAAGCGGCGGAGCTGGGAGGGCGAGATGTAAATGTCGTCGGGGCCGGGCAGGTAGTTCGCTTCCGGCGAGCGCAGGAAGCCGAAGCCGTCCTGCAGGATCTCGACGACGCCTTCGCCGATGATCTCGGTGCCGCCGGCGGCGAGGTTTTTCAGGATCGCGAACATCAGCTCCTGCTTGCGCAGGACGGAGGCGTTCTCGACGCCGTTCTCCTCGGCGAAGGCGATGAGTTCAGGGGCTTTCTTGTTCTTCAGGTCCTGAAGCTTCATTTCGGGCATGGGCGGAAAATCTCGGGGGATGGACGGTTCCCGCGCGTTCGTCGGCAGGTCGGCCGGAAAGCGGGAACGGGTCGGGAGAGGGGTGCCGATGATCGTCGGGTGAACGAAAAGGCGGGGGAGGAATGCGTCTCGATGCGCGAAAAGCTGCGGCGGACGCGCCCGATGCCTATAGACGAGGGCGCGGCGGCGCGCAAGGTGGGTTACGTCCGGGTTCAAGGACTGGCGCGCGGAACCAGCGGGTCGGAGGATCGAGAGAGGATGGAGACGCGATACGAACCGGTCGGCAGGGAGCGGTTCACGGTCGAGACGACGGCGAGCGGCGAGCGGGTCAGGATCAGGCCGTCTCGCCCGATCCTGGTGATGCTGTTCCTCGCGGTCTGGCTGGCCATCTGGACGGTCGGCGGCGGCGCAGCGATGCTGAAGCTCGAAACCGGCTTCCAGCTCTTCCTCGCGGTCTGGCTCTGCTTCTGGGCCGCCGGATGGCTCGGCGCGGCGGCAACGCTTCTCTGGATGATCGCCGGCTCGGAAACGATCGGCATGGATGGCGCAGACGTCGAGATCGCTCAGCATGCGCTGGGCTTCACCCGACGACGGCTCTATCGCGGTTCCGAAATCTCGAACCTGCGGACAGCCCCGCCGCTCGACGAATGGTCCGGCTTCCACCGGCGGATGCCGTTCCTCGGCACGAAGAAGAACGGCACGATCCGGTTCGACTACGGCGCAAGGACGATCCATGCCGCACCGGGTCTCGACGAGGCCGAGGCCCGGTTGATCGTCGGCCGCCTGGCGAAGCGGTTGCCGCGAGCGGCACTCGGCCGCTCGGCGGCGGAAACGGTCTAGCGCCCGTAGCGCGGGCCGCCGAAACGGCCGCGGCTGATCTCGCGCTCGCGCTGTTCGAGATCGACCAGCGAGGTCGCCTCCGAGAGGTAGCGCTCGGCCGGATCGACGCGAACGGAGCGGAACGCGTTTCTGAAGGTGCGGGTGAGGTTCATGTCCCAGTCTCCTTTCCTTGGATGAGGAGAAGCTAAGACCGGGCCGCTATTGCTGCAATGCAGCATAACGCATGCCACCCATGCGAATGCGCGCGGTCGCGCTAGGATCTTCTCAAGCTTCCCGTGCCGTCGCCGGTGAGAGCCCGAGCTTGCCGAGGGCGTCGCGGACGATCTCGTCCGGCGTGCCGGCGACGTCGACGCGCACCCCCGGCTCGTCCTCCCCCAAAGCCTCGAGGTCGGCGAGCTGGCTCGCGAGCAGCGAGGGCGGCATGTAGTGGCCCTCGCGCGCGCCGATCCGCTGCGCGATGAGCGCCGGATCGCCGGTGAGGAACACGAAGCGGACGTCCGCCTTCGCCTCCCGCAGGATGTCGCGATAGGCGCGCTTCAGCGCCGAGCAGGTGAGGACGGTGCTGCGGCCGGCCTCGGCCTCCGCCGTGATCCAGTCGCGGATGCGGGCGAGCCAGGGCCAGCGGTCGGCGTCGGTCAGGGGCGTGCCGCCGCGCATCTTGGCGACGGCCTCCGCCGAGTGGAACTCGTCGGCCTCGGCGAAGCGCCGGCCGAGCGCCGCCGCGATCCCTTCCGCGACCGTGGTCTTGCCGACGCCCGACGGCCCCATGACCACGATCGCGCTCGGTTGTTCCTCGCTCGGCTTCATCCCGTCCACCCTCAAAACGGCTTCACCACCACCAGCACCACGATGATGACGAGGATCAGCGCCGGCACCTCGTTCATAATCCGCCAGTGCCGCGCCGACTTCGCGTTGCGGTCCTCGGCGAACTTGCGGCGCGCCCCGGCATAGTAGCCGTGCAGGGCCGACATCACCACGACGAGCCCGATCTTGGCGTGCAGCCAGCCGCCCTGGAAGCCGTAGACGTGCCAGGCGAGATAGAGGCCGAGGATCCAGGTCGCGATCATCGCCGGGTTCATGATGCCGCGCAGCAGGCGCCGCTCCATGATCTTGAAGGTCTCCGACTGCGGCGTGCCGGGCCCGGCTTCCGCGTGGTAGACGTAGAGGCGCGGCAGATACAGCATCGCCGCCATCCAGGCGATGACGCTGAGGATGTGCAGGGCCTTCGCCCAGAGATCGATGTCCATGCCTATGCCTTGAAGTCGCGCACGCGGCGCACCAGCGCCTCGACATGCGCGATCGGCGCGTCCGGCGTGATGCCGTGGCCGAGGTTGAAGACCAGCGGCCCGTTGCCGAGCTCGCCGAGGATCGCGTCGACCCCCTCCTCCAGCGCCCGGCCGCCGGCGACGAGCCGGAGCGGGTCGAGGTTGCCCTGCACCGGGCCCTCCTCCTGCAGGCGCTTGGCGACGTCGGTCGGCACCGTCCAGTCGAGCCCGAGCGCGTCGACGCCGGTCTCGCGCCGGTAGGCGTCGAGCATCGCGCCGGCCCCCTTGGCGAAGCCGACGACCTTCGCATCCGGGATCGCGGCGCGGAGCTTCGCCACGATCCGCGCGACCGGCCGGATCGCGAAACGGCGGAAGGCCGCCTCGTCGAGGACGCCGCCCCAGGATTCGAAGATCTGCACGCAGTCCGCCCCGGCGCGAAGCTGACGGAGGAGATAGTCGGCCGACATGTCGGCGAGGAGTTCGAGGAGCCGGTCCATCGCTTCCGGATCGCGGAAGGCGAAGAGGCGGCTCGGCGCCTGGTCGGGCGTGCCGCGCCCGGCGATCATGTAGGTCGCGACGGTCCAGGGCGCGCCGCAGAAGCCGATCAGCGCGGTTTCCGCCGGCAGTCCGGCCCGGATGCGCCGCACCGCCTCGATCACCGGCTGGAGATGCGCCTCCGCGCGCGAAGGGTCGAGCCGGGGAATGTCCTCGACGGCGAGAGGATTGAGGCGCGGTCCCTCACCCTCGACGAAGCGAAGGGAGCGGCCGAGCGCGTCCGGGATGACGAGGATGTCGGAGAACAGGATCGCGGCGTCGAAGCCGAAGCGGCGGATCGGCTGCAGCGTCACCTCGGCCGCCAGTTCCGGGTCGTAGCAGAGATCAAGAAAGGAGCCGGCTTTCGCCCGCGTTTCCCGGTACTCCGGCAGGTAGCGGCCGGCCTGGCGCATCAGCCAGAGGGGCGGGGGGCTTAGCGTCTCGCCGTCGAGAACCCGAAGGAGCTTCGCTCTGGCCATGGCGGGTCCGGCATTCCTTCCTTCAAAGAAATCCTTCTCTGGAAGGATTCTCTTTCTATGACTCGGTGGATAGCCGGAATCCACAGCCGCGCAAGGCCGGAGCGTTTTCGAGCATCGAGCGGAATGCCGCAATCGCCGAGGAAGGAGGGCATTCGGTGCCCGCAATTCACAAGCGGCGCTCCACGGCCGGCCGCGACGCGCCGATGTGGACAGATCGGCGGTTTTCCCGTGCCCGCCGCGGGGCGCAGGGTTTTCCCGTTCGCCGTCCCGCCGCTGTCAACAGGGGGCGGAGAATCGCGAGGGAATCGCGCCGCTCCGCTTGCCTTTTCGGCCCGCCGGAGTCCGTGCCGCTGTTCGCGGTTCGGAACATGCCCATTTCGCACGCTGAGTTTGAATAAAGCTTTAACGACAGGAAGCCCGTCATGCGGATCGTCCTCGCCTCCGGCAGCGTCCATCGCCGCAAGCTCCTCGCCGATGCCGGCATCCGCTTCGACGCGGTACCTTCGACGCTGGACGAGCGCGCGCTCGAAGCGCCGCTCCGCGATTCGGGCGCCACCCCCGAGGATGTCGCGCTGGTGCTGGCGGAGGCGAAGGCGAGCGAAGTGGCGGAGCGCGAGCCCGGCGCGCTGGTGATCGGCGCCGACCAGACGCTGTCGCTCGGCACGCAAGTCTTCCACAAGCCGGTCGACATGGAGGAGGCCCGCCGCGCGCTGCTGCAGCTTTCCGGCCGGACGCACCGCCTGAACAGCGCCGTGGTGCTGGCCGAGAACGGCACGGCGGTCTGGCGGCACGTTTCGGTGGCGAGCCTCACGATGCGCGAGCTCACCCCCGCCGCGGTCGGCCGCTATCTCGCCGAGGTCGGCCCGGCGGCGCTGACCAGCGTCGGCTGTTACCAGATCGAGGGCGCGGGCGTCCGCCTGATGGACCGGGTCGAGGGCGATTTCTGGACCATCGTCGGCCTGCCCCTGCTGCCGCTCCTCGCCGAACTCCGCCGCCGCGGCGCGGTCGAGGATTGAGGCTTCAGAACGCCGGCTCGAACCGGAGCGTTCCCACGACGTCCGGGCCGCTTCCGCCATCGGAGGGATGCGAGCGGCCGTTGTTCACCGGCACCTCGCGGAAGTCGAACGGACTGACGCCTTCGAGGCAGGCGGCGTTGATCCCGAGCTGGTCGGGGTTCGAGCGCCGCCGGTGGTGGGTGTAGATGCCGCAGCGCGAACAGAAGAAGTGTTGCGCGACGCCGGTGTTGAACCGGTAGAGCGTCAGGACTTCCTCGCCTTCGAGGATTTCGAGGTCGCCTGCGCCGGCCGTCACCGCCACCGCGCCGCGCATCCGGCAGAGCGAGCAGTCGCAGCGCCGCGCCGTGCCGAGCCCTACCGTCAGCCTCACGCGAAAGCGCACCGCGCCGCAATGGCAGGCGCCGTTCCGCCATTCCCGTCCGTCGTCCATCCTGTCGCCTCCGCGATCGTCATGCGCTCTTGGCGCGGCCGGCGGGAAGCGTATACCCGGCGGATGAGCGACGCGACCCACCCGAGCCCCGATGCCGCCGGCCCGAAAGCCTTCGTCTGCGGCTGGCCGATCGCGCATTCCCGCTCGCCGCTGATCCACGGCACCTGGCTCGCCGACTTCCGCCTCGCCGGCTCCTACGAGCGAATCGCCGTTCCGCCGGAGGAGACGGAGCGCTTCTTCGCCACCCTGGAGGCGCAAGGCTTCACCGGGGGCAACGTCACGATCCCGCACAAGGAGGCGGCGTTCCGCGCGGCGGAAGTCCGCGACGCGGCGGCGGAGGCGACGGGGGCGGTCAACACGCTCTGGTTCGAAGCCGGTCGGCTCCACGGCGGCAACACCGACCCCTACGGCTTCGCCGCGAACCTCGACGAACGCCTCGCCGGCTGGGGGGAGGGCGAGGAAGCCGTGGTGCTCGGGGCCGGCGGCGCGGCGCGCGGCGTCGTCCACGCGCTCCTCGCCCGCGGCATCCGGCGCGTGCGCGTCGCGAACCGCACAAAGGCGCGCGCCGAAGCGCTGGCGCGCGACTTCGGCCTGCGCGTCTCGGCGCACGGGATCGACGCGGTGCCGGGGCTGCTCCTCCGCGCCGACCTCCTCGTCAACACAGTGCCCGCGTCGAGCGGCGAGGTGCCCGACCTCGGCGCCATGCGGGCCGGCGCGATGGTCACCGACATCGTCTACGTGCCGCTGGAAACGCCGCTGCTCCTTGCGGCGAAGGCGAGGGGGCTGCGCACGGCGGACGGGCTCGGCATGCTGCTCCACCAGGCGGTGCCGGGCTTCGAGCGCTGGTTCGGCCGGCGCCCGCCGGTGACGGAACGGCTGCGCGCGCTCGTCCTCGCCGACATCGCCGGCGCCGCCCGTTGATCGTCCTCGGCCTCACCGGCTCGATCGGCATGGGGAAATCCACCACCGCCGCGATGTTCCGGGCGCTCGGCGTTCGGGTCCATTCGGCCGACGAGGTCGTGCACCGGCTCTACGAGGGCGGCCCGCTCGCCGCCGAGATCGAAGCGGCGTTTCCGGGCGCCACGGACACGGCGGGCCGCGTCGACCGTGCCACGCTCTCGGCGCAAGTGGTGGACGATCCGGCGGCGCTCGGGCGGCTCGAAGCCATCGTCCACCCGCATGTCCGCGCCGCGGAAGCCGCGTTCCTGGACGAGGCGCGGGCGGCGGGCGCGCCGCTCGCCGTCCTCGACATCCCGCTCCTCTTCGAGACCGGCGCGGAGGGCCGCGTCGACAAGGTGCTCGTCGTCACCGCGCCGCCGGATGTCCAGCGCGCCCGCGTCCTCGCCCGGCCCGGCATGACGCCGGAGAAGCTGGAGGCGATCCTTGCCCGCCAGCTGCCGGACGCCGAGAAGCGCCGCCGCGCCGACCTCGTGCTCGACACGTCCGGCGGCCTCGCCGCGGCGCGTTCGCTGGTCGAAAGCCTGCTCCGGTCGCTGGCGGGCGGCCCGAAATAGGCGGGGAGGGGCCGGCGCCGCCCTTGCGCGCTTGCCCGTGAAGGACGAAATTCGCCCGCATGCGCGAGATCGTCTTCGACACCGAAACCACCGGCCTCGACTTCGAGAACGACCGGGTCATCGAGATCGGCGGCATCGAGCTGTGGAACCACATCCCGACCGGCCGGAGCTTCCACCGCTTCATCCGGCCGGGGGGCGGACGCAAGGTCCATCCGGAGGCGCTCGCGATCCACGGCATCTCCGACGAGATGCTGGCCGACAAGCCGCTGTTCGAGGAGGTCGTTGCCGAGATCCGCGAGTTCTTCGGCGACGCGCGGCTGATCGCCCACAACGCCACCTTCGACATCCGCTTCATCAACGCCGAATATGCACGTGCCGGGATCGGGCCGATCTCGATGGACGGGGTGGTGGACACGCTGCAGATGGCGCGGCGGAAGTTCCCGATGGCGCCGGCGACGCTCGACGCGCTCTGCTCGCGCTTCTCGATCGACACGACGAAGCGCGACAAGCACGGCGCGCTGGTCGACTCCGAACTCCTCGCCTCCGTCTATATCGAGCTGATCGGCGGCCGGCAGTCGACGCTCGGCCTCGTGTCCGCCGCCGACGGCCGCGACCGCGACGGGGCCGAGGCGAACGGCGGGCCGGTGCGCCTCAAGCGCCGCCCCGCGCCGCTGCCCGCTCGCCTCACCGCGGCGGAAGCTGCCCGCCATCGCGCCTTCGTGGAATCGCTCGGGGCCGACGCCCTCTGGCTCGGCTATCTCGAGCCGGCGGAGGAGCGGGCCGCGGCTTCCTGAAAGGGGTCGCGGAACATCGGAGCCACCTTCGGGATTTCAGGCTGCAAGGACGCCAGCGTCGAAGGAGAGTTCCGATGTGGAACACCGAGCACAAGAACAAGCCCGAGAGCACCAAGCCGGAAGTTCCGGACGAGCTGAAGGAGCGGCCGGTCGCGGAGGGCGATCTTCTCGGCAACTTCGTGCGCCGCACCGACAACGATTTCCGCGGCGTGAAGGAGCAGAGCCTCATCGGCGAGGATATCGGCGACGACGAGGACGAGGAAGCCGAGGAGGAGCAGCGCTGAGCGCCCGTTTCCCAGCCACGAAAAAGGGCGCCGCGAGGCGCCCTTTCCATGTTCGCGCGAGCCCGATCCGGTCAGGCCGTCGTCGTGGTGACCTCGGCCTTCGCCCGCTCTTCGGCCATGCGCTGCTGGAACAGCGCGGCGAAGTCGATCGGGTCGATCATCAGCGGCGGGAAGCCGGCATTGCGCGTCACGTCCGCGATGATCTGGCGGGCGAACGGGAACAGGAGCCGTGGGCACTCGATGAAGAGCAGCGGCAGGAGGTGCTCCTGCGGGAAATGCTGGAGGCGGAACACGCCGCCGTATTCAAGCTCGACATGGAACAGCGTGTCGCTGCCGTCGGCCGCCTTCGCGTCGAGCGACAGCTTGACGTCGTAGTCGCCTGCCTGCCCGTTGATCGGGTTCGCGCCGACATTGACGCCGATGTTGATCGTCGGGCTCTTGCCGGCGCTGCGCAACGAGTTCGGCGCGCTGGGGCTCTCGAACGAGAAGTCCTTGATGTATTGCGCGAGGATGTTCAGCGTCGGCGACGGCCCTTCGGCGGAAGCGCCGTTGGTGTGCGGGGTGGCGTCTGACATGCGGAAGACCTCGTGGCGGAACGGGAAGGAGACACGGCCCGGCGGCCGCCGAAGCGCGAGCGCCGCGAAGCGGGGCCGCCCGGCAAAATCGGCGGCAAGCGCTAGCATCTCGGCCGGAGCGTGGCAAGGCGAGGGCCTTCGAGGGACGCGCGCTCCCTCGACCCTCAGTGCAGCGTCCGGTTGCCTTCGTGCGAGCCGTTCCAGGGCGAGTTCGGATCGGGCCGGCGCTCGTAGTCCTCTTCCGACAGGTCCACCACGTCGGGCCGGGCCGGCCGCTTCCCGCCGCCGCCGTCGCCGCTCCCGCCCGGGCGGGATCCCGCCATCGTGGCCGTCACCACGACCCGGCGCGCGAGGAAACGCCGGATGAAAGCGCGCACCGCCGGCACGAACAGAAGGTAGCCGACGACGTCGGTCACGAGGCCGGGGGTGAGGAGTAGGATGCCGGCGGCGACGATCAGCACCCCGTCCGCCAGTTCGCGCCCCGGCACCCGGCCGGCGGCGATCTCGCCTTGGATGCGCCGGAGCGCCCCGAGGCCCTGGCGGCGCAGGAGCAGCGCCCCGACAACGGCGCTGACCACCACGATCCCCAGCGTCGGCAGGAGGCCGATCTCCCGGCCGACCAGGATGAAGGCGGCGATTTCCAGGATCGGCACGACGAGGAGCAGGATCGGCACGAGGGCGAGAGGCATGGGGCGGGGCTTTCCGGCGGTTCTCGGCAGCGGGCACCCTTCGGTTCAAGGTGCGACCGCGAGGACATGAAACGCGGCGGCCGGCGGATCGTTGTGTTCAACATTTCGAAAGCGGGCGCGTGGGCGAGGCCACAAGCGGTTTGAATGCCGCCCCGCGCCGCTTATATGCAGATCGGATAGGCTCGGGCCGGAGAGTGCCGGCCCGCAACGCTTGAGGAAACGCCGCGAGACATGAGCTTCGGGACGATAGTCATCATCGTCGTGGCCCTGATCGTTCTGTACCAGCTCCGCAGCGTGCTGGGGCGGCGCACAGGCAACGAGCGTCCGCCCTTCGATCCCTATGCCCGGCCCGAGAAGGTCGAGACGAAGAGTGCGCAAGCTCCCGCCGCGCGCAACGGCGAGGGCGGCAAGGTGATCGCGCTGCCCGGCCGCCGCGAGCCCGTCGTGGTGGATGCCGTCGCCGAGGACCGCTACGCGGTGATCGACAAGGTCGTGCCGCCAGGGGAGCCGGCGAACGCCGATCTCCGCCGCATCCGCGACGCCGACCGGACCTTCGACCCGGCCGAGTTCCTGCAGGGCATGCAGGTCGCCTACGAGATGGTGCTGACCGCCTTCGCCGATGGCGACCGCAAGACGCTGAAGAACCTCCTGTCGCAGGAAGCCTATGCCGGCTTCGAGCAGGCGATCACGGAGCGCGAGAAGCTGGGGCAGACGATGAAGTCCGCCTTCGTCGGCATCAACGAGGCGACGATCGTCTCCGGCGCGGTGAAGGATCGCGAGGTGCTGCTGACGGTCAGGATCGTCTCGCAGCTCATCTCCTCCGTCACCGACCGTTCCGGCGCAGTGATCGATGGCGACCCGGAAGCCGTAGTCGAGGTACGCGACCTCTGGACCTTCGCCCGCGACATCCGCTCGCGCGACCCGAACTGGAAGGTCGTCGAAACCCAGTCCGCCGACGCCTGAGGGCCGCCCCCGTCAGGATATCCATGGCGTGAAGCGGGCGGAGCCCTCGGCGGCTGTTCCGACCGCGTCGCCCGGCCGCCGGCAACGCTCAGGCTGGCAGACCTCGCCCGTTCGCAGGTGCCAGCCGAGGTGTCGCCGGCAGACTCCCATATCCGCCAGCAGCCTGTCGTCCAGCGCGTAGAGCCCGATCTCCGTCCGGCTCCTGCGCCACCATGTTCCGATCCGTCCGAACATCCGTTTGCTCCATCGCGAGGTTCGCTGGAGGGAAGATGCGGCGCGCGGCGTTTCGTGATAATCCCGAAGGATCCGAAGAGGTCTTTCGATAGCGCCCAAGAATGAGGCAGGCCGATTACGGCGAGTTCCGCGCTTTCGCCGCCGTTGCGCGCCACGGCGGCTTCACCCGCGCCGCGGCGCATCTCGGCGTCTCGGTCTCGACGCTGAGCCAGACGATCCGCAAGCTGGAGGAACGGCTCGGCACCCGCCTTCTCAACCGCACGACGCGCAGCGTCTCGCCGACCGAAGCGGGCGCCCGGCTCGCCGAGCGGCTCCTGCCGGCGCTGGACGAGCTCGACGCGGCCGCTGCCGGCTTCGGCTTGGCCGAGGGCGCGCCGTCCGGGCGCCTCCGCCTCAACGCCAACCGGTTCGCGGCCGTCCACATCGTCGCGCCGCTGGCGGCCTCGTTCCTCCGGCGCCATCCGGCGGTGAGCTTCGAACTGGTGGTGGACGACGCGCTGGTCGACATCGTGTCGGGCGGCTTCGACGCCGGTGTCCGGCTCGGCGAGCGGCTGGAGAACGACATGGTGGCGGTGCGGCTCGGCGGCCCGGTGCGGATGATCGTCGTCGCCTCGCCCGGCTATCTGGCGGCGCGCGGCGTGCCGGCGGTGCCGGACGACCTCGCCGGCCACCACTGCATCAACATGCGCCGGCCGACGGACCGGAGCCCCTACCGCTGGGAGTTCGAGCGGGACGGCGAGGAGATCCACGCGGCTGTCGAAGGCTCCTTCGTCTGCGACGATCCAGCCGTCCGGCTGCGCGCCGCCGTCGACGGTTTGGGCCTCGCCTGCGTCTTCGAGGCGGAGGCGGCGGCTCACCTGCGCTCCGGCGAGCTGGTGCGGGTGCTGGACGACTGGACGCCGCCCTTTCCCGGCTGCTTCCTGTATTATCCCGGCCGCCGCCATGTCGGTCCGGCGCTGCGCGCCTTCATCGACCACGCGAAGGCCGAACTCCGGCACGAGGCTTGATCGCGCCGGGCCGTCCCGCCACAAGAGGCGCAACCGCCGCCGCCGCTCCCACCCGAACGACCGTCCGATGCTCAGCCCTCTCTTCTCCCGCCGCAGCTTTTCCGATCTTCCCGGCTGGGAGGCGGCCGGCCACGCGCTCGCCTTCGCGGCCTTCCGCCGCTCGGCGGCCCGGTTTCTCGACGGCGAGGCGAAGACCGGCACGCTGGGGATCGAAGCGGCGGCGTTCCGTCCGGCCGCGGAAAGCGCATTGGCGGGGCAGGGGGAAGGCGATCCGCGCGGCTTCTTCGAGCGGCATTTCCGCCCTGCCTCGGTCCAGGCGAACGCCGACGACGCGGACAGACGCGGCTTCTGCACCGCCTATTACGAGCCGGAGGTCGAGGCGCAACTCGCGCCCGACGAGCGCTTCCGCTTTCCGCTCTACCGGCAACCCGCCGACCTCGTGAAGGTCGACGACGTGTCGCGGCCTGCCGGGCTCGACCCCTACTTCCGCTTCGCGCAGCGCCGCCCTGACGGTCTCCTCGGCGAATACCCGGACCGCGCCGCGATCGAGCGCGGCTACCTTGCCGGCCGGAACCTCGAGATCGCCTGGCTCGCCGACCCGGTGGAAGCGTTCTTCATCCATGTCCAGGGCTCGGCGCGGCTCGCGCTGTCGGACGGGCGGCGCATTCGCGTCACCTACGCCGCGAAGACCGGCCATCCGTTCACCGCGGTCGGGCGGGTCCTCGTGCAGGAAGGTGAGCTGACGCTGGAGGCCGCCGACATGGACGGCATCCGCGGCTGGCTCGCCCGCCACCCGGAGCGCCTGCGCGCGCTGTTCGACCGCAACCGCTCCTTCATCTTCTTCCGCGAGGCGGCGGTGGAGGACGAGAGCCTCGGGCCGGTCGCCGCCGCCAAGGTGCCGCTGACGCCGCTCGCCTCGATCGCCGTCGACCGCGAACTCCACACCTTCGGCACGCCGTTCTTCATCGACGCCCCGACGCTGGAAATGGCCGGCGCGCCGTTCCGCCGCCTGACAGTCGCGCAGGACACCGGTTCGGCGATCCTCGGTCCGGCGCGCGCTGACATCTTCGTCGGCTCGGGGGCCGCGGCGGGCGGCGTCGCGGGGCGCGTGCGCCATCCGGGCGACTTCTTCGCCCTCCTGCCCGCCGCGCTGGCCGACCAACTCGCCCGATGAGGAACCGGGGACGGCGAGGTGGCCTCGACGAGGAGGAGGCGCGGCTGTGGGCCGGGGTGCTGGCGAGCGTCCGCCCGCTGCCCGGCCGCCGCATCCCCACCGTCGCACCGCTGCCCGCCGCCGCAAGCGAGCCGCCGCTGGCCGCGGCGTCACCCACCGCTCCTCTGCCGTCGGCGAAGGCCGGACATCCGCGTACCACCGCCGTTCCGAAGCCCGCCCTCCATCCGATCGAGCGGCCGGTCCGGCGCAAGCTCGCCAAGGGGCGGCTCGCGATCGATGATCGCATCGACCTCCACGACAAGACCGAGGCCGTCGCGCACTACGCGCTTCTCGGCTTCCTGCGCCATGCACGCGCCACCGGCTCGCGGCACGTCCTGGTGATCACCGGGCGCGGCTCGTCGCCGGGTTCGGTCGGCGCGCTGAAGCGCGCCCTGCCGCACTGGTTCGACACGCCGGATTTCCGCGCGCTCGTCGCCGGCTTCGAGCCGGCGGCGCGCGGCCACGGCGGGGAGGGGGCCTTCTATGTCAGGCTCCGGCGGCGATGACGCCGTTCGGCGAGCGGGTGCGCGAGCTTCGCCGCCAGCGCGGGGTGACGCAGCGCGCCATGGCGGCGGCGCTCAACGTCTCCTCGTCCTATCTCTCGGCGCTGGAGCACGGCAAGCGCGGCCGCCCGACCTGGGACATGCTGCAGCGGATCATCGGCTATCTGAACGTCATCTGGGACGACGCGGAGGAGCTGGAGCGTCTCGCCGAGCTGTCGCATCCGCGCATCGCGATCGACACGGCCGGCCTCGCGCCCGCCGCGACGCGGCTCGCCAATCGCTTGGCCGAAACGGTGGCGATGCTCGACGCCGACGAGGCGAACCGCCTGCTCGCCGCGCTGGAGGACATCCTGGCGGCGGCCGAGAAACGCCGGGCAGCGCGTCGGCGCTGACGGGGGCGGCGCACCACCGGCGCCGCGCCCGCCTGGTTCTCACTTCTTCTTCGTGGCCTTCGCGGCGGTCTCGCCGGTCTTGTGGCGCTCGGCCTCGTTCGCGGCCGACTTGGCGGTCGCGGTGGCCTTGTCCTTGCCCGCGGCCGTCTTCGGTTTCAGCGGCTTGCCCTTGTCCATGTGCCTCTCCTCCCGTCGGGGCGCGATCGTCGGCCCCGGCAGGACAAGCGCGAACCGGTCCGTCCGCGTTCCCATGCCGGGAACGGCGATGCGAAATTTCCCCGTTTCAGCCGTCGTCGCGGCTTTCGGCTTCGCCGCCTTCGCGGATCGTTTCCGAGCGTTTCTCGGCCTTGGTGGTCGGGTGCCGGCTGTCTTCCGTCGGCGTCGGCTCCACCGGCTTGCCGCCGCGCAGCGGTCCGCTTTCCTGCGCCGCGCCGGGAGGAACCGCCTCGTCGTCCGCCGCGGGTTTTCCGCCTGTCTTGCTCATGGTCCCACTCCCGTTGCTTCGGGAAGGAAGGACGGCGAGAGGCGGGGGTTCCTCAGCCCCAAGTTTGCCGGCTGCGTTTACCGGCGATTCAGCGGAATCGTGTGAGGCTGTCCGGCGTCTTCCCGCGTATCGGGAGAAGGTCGGCCGGAGTTGTAGCCGCATGGAGTTCGCGGAGGTCCTGCAGAATATCGGCCGGCGGGTGCCGGACGGCGGCGACGTGCCCGCGGCGCGGGGCGCCGGCGCGGACTTCTGGCGCGTGCTCGACGGGCTGGAGCGGGATGCGGGCGTCGGCGGCAGCGAATCGCGTGCCGCCTACCGCTCGAACGGCGCGGCCGATGCGCCCGAGAAGGAGGCGGCCCAGCCCTCCGCCCTCAGCCTCGATCCGGACGACATCGCCTTCGAGCTGGCGCTTGGTGCCGCGACGTCGCTGGAAGACCTGAAGACCGCGCGCCGGCTGTTCGCCCGGGCCAACCATCCGGACCGCGTGTCGCCGGAGATGCGCGAGCGCGCCAACCGGCGGATGACCATCGCCAACGCACTCGTCGACGAGGCCACCCGGCGCTTCGCGCGCTGATTTTCAGACGGAGTGCGAGAAAATGTCCTCCTCGTCCCAGCCGAGGAGGTCGAGCCGGGCGCGGGTCGGCAGATAGTCGAACGAGGCCTTCGCGAGGTCCATCCGGTCGTCGCGCTCCAGCCGCTTCAACAAGACGGCCATGATGTCGTGAAGGTGCAGGACATCGGAGGCGGCGTATTCCACCTGCGCCGGGGTCAGCGTCTCGGCCGCCCAGTCTGAGGACTGCTGCTGCTTCGACAGGTCGACGCCGATCAGTTCGCGTGCCAGGTCCTTCAGCCCGTGCCGGTCGGTATAGGTCCGGGTCAGCCGCGAGGCGATCTTGGTGCAGAACACCGGCGCCGTCATCACCCCGAAGGCGTGGAACAGCGCCGCGATGTCGAACCGCGCGTAGTGGAAAATCTTCGTCTTCGAGGCATCGCGGAGGAGGGCGCAGAGGTTCGGAGCCTCGCGCTGCCCCTTGCCGATCTGCACGACGTCCGCGGTGCCGTCGCCCGGCGAGAGCTGTACGACGCAGAGCCGGTCGCGCCGCGTATCGAGCCCGAGCGTCTCGGTGTCGATGGCGACCGAGCCGGAATAGCGCGACAGGTCCGGCAGGTCGCCCTTGTGGACGCGGATGGTCATGACGGCGGAGCTTTCGGGCTGGAGGGGACGGCTGCCGCCCTCGAACACGGGAAAGCGCCGCCCGTCAACCGGGCTGGATGTCGGTTTCGGCGAAGACGGGGTCGGCGAAGAGCAGCGGCACGCGGTAATAGCGCGCCGCGGCATAGGCGAGGCACTGGTTCGGGGTGAGACCCGTGCTCCGGCCGAAACGCGCGAAGGCTTCGGCGGCTGGCGCGGCGAGGCTGGCCGGCAGCGACACGGTGCGGATCGCCATCGCATCGAGGAAGCGGTCGAAGAGCGGCATGATGCGTGCGGCGTCGAGACCTCGTGCCGCCGACAGGGTCGCGAGGGTGTCGAGCAGGCACGGAACGGCGGTGAAGCGGTTGGCGGCGGCCTGCAACCGGCCGGCGAGAAGCCGGGCCTGCCGCTCGTCGAGGAGCATTGCGGCGAGTGCCGACGCGTCGACGAACATCAGGCGGCTTCCGTGTCGAGCGCCCGCAGCTCGCGCGCGAAGGCGACGGCGACGTCCGGCAGCGAGGCCTTCGCCTTTTCCGCCTCGACGCTGGCGCGCAGCGCGTGCAGCACGGCCTCGGTCAGCCCGGAGCGGCGCAGCCGCATCAGCTCGCGGGCGAGGGCGTCGGCCTCGGCATGTTTCACGTGAAACGCCATGACCGCCGAGGATACACCAAACGGGATATCCGTCTATCCCTTTGAGTGTATCCCGCGGATGCTTGCCCGTTTGTCTAACATGCACCGTACCGCGTCGCCAGTCGCGCTGCGGCTTGGCGCATCGGCTGCCGCGGTCTATGCGTCGGCGAAACCGAGGAGACCGCCATGGACGAAACCCTGCCCGACCGCCTGTCGGCCGATCCGGAAAGCCCCTTCTTCGACCCCGACCTCCTCCAGCGCGGCGTCGGCGTCCGCTTCAAGGGCGTCGAGAAGACCAATGTCGAGGAATACTGCGTCTCCGAAGGCTGGATCCGCGTGCCGGCCGGCAACTCGAAGGACCGCCGTGGCCGGCCGATGACGCTGAAGCTGAAAGGTCCGGTCGAGGTCTGGCTGAAAGCTGAAAGCGAAGCGTGACGGCAGGCTGTCGCGCCGCTATGTTCCGCCCATGAACATCCAGCTTCCCCAATCCCGAAACTGGACGGCCGACGAGTTCCTGCACTGGGCGCAGGCGCAGGAGGGCAAGCTTGAACTCGTGGACGGCCGGATCGTCGACGTCATGATCAACGTGACGCGTAGCCATGTCCGTCTGGCGAGCCGCCTGATGCTGTTGCTGGGCACCCGGCTCGACCCGGCGGTCTACGATATCGGATCGGCGGACTTCGGCATCCGCGTCTCCGACAAGGGCGTTCGCTTTCCGGACGTCTTCGTCGACCGCGCCGAGGGTGGGGACGGGAGGGACCTCGCCGCCCGTGCTCCCGTCCTTCTCGCGGAAGTCCTGTCGCCATCCTCCTATGCGCGCGACTTCGGGCCGAAGGTCGCGGAATATATCGCGCTCCCGACGTTGCTCCATTACCTTGTGCTCTCGCCGGACGAGCCCCGCGTATGGGTGTGGAGCCGGAACGAAAACGGTGCCTTCGGCGAACCCGGCATGATCGAAGGCACGGAGGCGGTGCTGGAGCTTTCCGGGCTCGGCCTCGCGCTGCCCCTTGCCGATCTCTATCGCGGCATCGCATAAGGCGGGGGTTTCCCGCCGGTCTTTCCCATGACCCTGAAGTGCCGCATCATCCCCTGCCTCGACGTGAAGGACGGCCGCGTCGTGAAGGGCGTCAACTTCGAGGGCCTGCGTGACGCCGGCGATCCGGTGGAAGCGGCGACCGCCTACGATGCGGCGGGAGCGGACGAGCTCTGCTTCCTCGACATCACGGCGTCTTCCGAGGATCGGGGCACCCTCCTCGACATCGTGGCGCGGACGGCCGAGCGCTGCTTCATGCCGCTCACCGTTGGCGGCGGGGTGCGCGAGGTCGCGGACTTCCGCCGCCTGCTCGTCGCCGGGGCCGACAAGGTCTCGGTCAACACGGCGGCGGTGCGGCGGCCGGAACTCGTGGCGGAGGCCGCCGACAAGTTCGGCAACCAGTGCGTCGTGGTGGCGATCGACGCCAAGAATGTTTCACGTGAAACATCGGCGGAACCCCGCTGGGAGATCTTTACTCACGGCGGGCGCACCGCCACCGGCATCGACGCCGTGGAGTTCGCGCGCCGCGTCGTGGCGCTGGGAGCCGGCGAGATCCTGCTCACCTCGATGGATCGCGACGGCACGAAGCGAGGCTTCGATCTTGCCCTCACCCGCGCCGTGGCCGACGCAGTATCCGTGCCGGTGATCGCGTCGGGCGGCGTCGGCACGCTCGACCATCTGGTGGAGGGCGTGCGCGACGGCGGGGCGGGGGCGGTGCTCGCCGCCTCTATCTTCCATTTCGGCACCCACACGGTCGCCGAGGCCAAGGCGCACATGGCGGCGGCGGGCCTCGCCGTCCGCCAGGACGGGCTCGGCGCATGAGCGGCAGCTTCACCCTCGCCGACCTCGAGGCGATCGTGGCGGCGCGCGCCGCTTCCGGCGACCCGAAGTCCTATACGGCGAAGCTCGCCGCGAAGGGGTTGCCGAAGACCGCCAAGAAGCTCGGCGAGGAAGCGGTCGAGACGGTGATCGCCGCACTCGCCGAGGACGACGCGGCGCTCGCCGGCGAGGCGGCGGACCTCCTCTACCATCTCCTCGTTGTGCTGCGGTTGAGGGGCGTGCCGCTCGACGCCGTCATGGCTGAGCTGCAGCGCCGCACGGCCGAGACGGGCCTCGAGGAGAAGGCCCGTCGGCCGACGCCGGACGCGGGGACCTGACGCCGTGGACCAGATGGTCCCGTCGCGCTTCTCGCCCTACCGCTTCTTCTCGGCGGAGGAATGGGGGCATTTCCGCGCCGGCCAGCCGCTGAACCTCTCCGAAGCCGAAGTGGAGCGCCTCCGCTCGCTGAACGATCCGGTCGACCTCGGCGAGGTCGGGCGCATCCTCCTGCCGATCTCGCGGCTGCTCAGCGCCCATGTCGAGGCGTCGCAGCTCCTGTTCCGCCAGCGCCGCCGCTTCCTCGGCGACGGCGCAGCCGAGAAGACGCCTTTCGTCATCGGCATCGCCGGCTCGGTCGCGGTCGGCAAGTCCACCACCGCCCGCATCCTGAAGGAACTCCTCGCCCGCTGGCCGTCGAGCCCCAAGGTCGATCTCGTGACGACCGACGGCTTCCTTTATCCGAACGCCGTCCTCGAAGCCGAAGGCCTGATGCGGCGGAAGGGTTTTCCGGAAAGCTACGACGTCGGCCGCATCCTGCGCTTCCTGTCGGACCTGAAGGCCGGGGTGCGGCACGTCGAGGCGCCGGTCTATTCGCACCTCGTCTACGACGTGGTGAAGGGGGCGAGCGTCACCGTCGATCAGCCGGACATCCTGATCTTCGAAGGGCTGAACGTCCTCCAGGCGCGCGACATCCCGCCGGACGGCAAGGCGGTGCCCTTCGTCTCGGACTTCTTCGACTACGCGATCTACATCGACGCGGAGGAAGCCGACATCCGCCGCTGGTATCTCGACCGCTTCATGCGGCTGCGCGACACCGCCTTCCGCGACCAGCGATCGTTCTTCCATCGCTACGCCTCGATCGGGGAGGAGGAGGCGCTCGCCATCGCCGAGGGGCTGTGGCGCGACATCAACGCGGTGAACCTCCGGGAGAACATCCTGCCGACCCGACCGCGCGCCGACCTGATCCTCGCGAAGGGCCCGAGCCACCGGGTGGAGCGGGTGGCGCTGCGGAAATTGTAGGATTAGGCGAGTGGACGTTGGATGAATTTGAACCTAATCGATTCTAAGCTAAGCGATATGGCTTATCAATTTTGAGAAGTGAGCTTTTTGGAGGAAAAATGCTCGTCGTTTTGGCGGTAAGCATCTGGATTATTTGTGGTGTAGTGACCGCCATTATAGCTGCATCGAGGAATCGCAGCGCTTTAGGTTGGTTTTTTGTCGGATCGGTCCTTGGGCTCTTTGGTCTGATTTTGGTCGTTGTTCTACCACCCAACACGGCAAGCAAGCCGGTCGATTACGCAAGCTCAGGCCCGTCGGGCGGTATGCTCCGGCGAATGAACTATGGGGATATGATGCAGTGCCCCGATTGCAGAAATCTAACCAGTACAGCCAACGACAAGTGTGCATATTGTGGATTTGATCTGCCGTAGGCATACGAGTTTCCTATGAGCCATCGCGTGCAGACCGGCGGATGCCTTTGCGGCGCCGTCCGATACGAGGTCCGGGGCGAGCCGACGGTGTCGGGACTCTGCCACTGCGCGACCTGCCGGAAGCTGACCGGCTCCATCGTCTCGGCGACCGCGAATTGGCCGCTCGACCGGTTCCGGATGGAGGGGGAACTGCGGACGTTTGCGCGCCGGTCGTTCTGTCCGACCTGCGGCTCGCGGCTGTTCTTCCTGACGGACGAGGATGTCGAGGTGTTTCTCGGCACGCTCGACGCCGCGCCGAACGGCATCGGGCCGGCGGTCGAGGGCTGGGCGGTCCGCCGGGAACACTGGCTGCCGCCGGTGAACGGCACGGTGCGCTACGACGAAAACCCGCCGGCGGGTTCGGATTGATCCCGAGGCGAGGGGGTGAACGTCAGGCTTTCCGGGCGAGGCGCAGCGGCCGCGCGCCGGAGGACTGCGCTGCGATCATCGCCAACATGTTGTCGAGTTCGGAGCGCTGCGACAGGGTGTGGCGCGCCGCCCGCGCCCGGCTCTCGGCCGCCGCCCGTTCGGCTTCCTCCATCCGGTCGCTGCGCAGCCGCAGCAGCCGGCCGGCCGCGAGAGCGCTGAGGAACGCGGACACGATCAGGGCGAGCAGCCAGAGCCCAGTCTCGGCCGGCGCCATGAACGGCTGCCTCGCCTCGCCGTCGGGTCGGGCGACCTTGGCGCTCGCGTCGATGCTGTCATGCGCCCGGTCGACCTCGAAGGTCGCGAGGCGCAACTCGCTCTGGACGGCGCGGTAGGTCGTCGGCCCGCTCGCCTGGCGCAGGTTGGAAACCCGCGCCGAGGCCGAATCGAGGAGGTCGTCGGCATCGTCCGGCACGCCGGCGCGGTCGATGCTCTCCAGCTTTGCGAGGACGTCGTCGAGCCCACCGTGGAGCTGCCGGGCATGGTCCGCCGACAGCGGACGAAGCAGGTCGCGGCCGCCCCATTTCCGGAACGCGGTGGACAGATCGGTCAAGCTGCCCGACACGAGTCCCGCCGTGTATCGGGCGAGATCGGCCTGCTCCGTGCCGAGCGACCGCAGGGTCACGCATGTCGCAAGCACGAGAACGCAGGCGAATGCCGCGCCCCGACCCAATCGCGCCCTGAAAATCTTCATGCGCGCACTCACCGGCGGGCGACCATCCAAAGCCGAAGCCTAGCCGGCCGCAGCTAGGATCGCGCTAACGAATCACGCGGGATTTTACGCATCGCCAGCCGTCGTCGAAGAGACCGCCGCGTCGCGCCGTTCCGCCCGGCTCTCGCGTCGCGGGGCTTGGCGAGCGGGGCGCGGCTCGCTATCCAGAGCCGCGACGCATGAAGGGCGTGCGGCGTTCCGCTCCGGTCGCGACGGGCCGGAACGCACCGCCCCCTGGTGGATGTGACGGAGTAGCAGCCGATGACCGAGCTTTCTCGCCGCGAGCTTGTGACCTTCCTCGCCTCGCTGGGGATCGCCCTGCCGCTGGGGCGCGCCGCCTTCGCGCAAGGGACGGGCGGCGGCGGCGATCCCGCGCCCGGCGCCGTCGCGGCGGATGCGGCCGCCGGCACGCTGATCCGCTTCAAGGAGCCAGTGCCCTATTCCTTCGAGCGCCTCGTCGAGGAAACGCGCGAGGCCGCCGCCAAGCCCTACGATCCGGTCGACGTGCGCTTCGCCGACACGCTGGAACGGATCGACTTCGACCAGCACAACCGCATCAAGTACCGCGCCGACGAGACGCTCGACCTCAACGACGGCAAGGCGCCGATCCGCTTCTTCTATCTCGGCCGCTACTTCAAGCTGCCGGTCGGCATCAACGTCGTCGACGGCGACACCTCGCGGCAACTGATCTTCGACCCGAAGCTGTTCCAGATCCCGGCCGATTCGCCGGCCACGGAACTGCCCGACGACATCGGCTTCGCCGGCTTCCGCATCCTGGAGCCGAACTCGGAGCGCGACTGGATCGCCTTCCTCGGCGCCGCCTATTTCCGCACCAGCGGCGAGCTCGACCAGTTCGGCCTGTCCGCCCGCGCCCTCGCCATCGACGTCGCCATGCCGACGCCGGAGGAGTTCCCGCGCTTCACCGACTTCTATGTCGGCCCGTCCGCGGTCGGCGGCCGGGTGAAGATCGCCTGCCGGATGGACTCGCCCCGCATCGCCGGCGTCCTCGAGATGGACGTGAAGAAGGACGGGCCGATCGTGATGGAGATCCGCTCGCGCTACTTCGCGCGGGAAGCCATCGGGCGCGTCGGCATCGCGCCGCTGACCTCGATGTTCTGGTATTCGGAGACCGATCGCGGCCGGCGGGTCGACTGGCGGCCGGAGGTGCACGATTCGGATGGCCTCGCCGTCGTCACCGAAACCGGCGAGCGGCTGTGGCGGCCGCTGAACAACCCGGCCAACGTCATGACCTCGACCTTCGGCACCGGCTCCCCGCGCGGCTTCGGCCTCCTCCAGCGCGATCGGAACTTCTCGAACTACGAGGACGACGGCGTCTTCTACGAGAAGCGCGCCAGCGTCTGGATCGAGCCGAAGGGCGGCTGGCCGAAAGGCTCGGTGCAGCTCGTCGAGATCCCGACCGACGACGAGATCCACGACAACATCGTCTGCTACTTCCTGTCGGAGAAGCCGGTCGCGAAGGGCGACGCCATCGCCTACGACTACCGGCTCACCTGGGCGAAGGATCAGCCGGATCGCGGCCGGGTCGGCGAGGTGGTCGCGACGCGCATCGGCCGCGGCGGCATTCCCGGCCAGCCGCGCCCGCCCGGCGTCGTCAAGTTCGCGGTCGACTTCGACGGCGGCATGGTGGCGAGCCTGCCGCGCGACGCGGAGGGCGTCGAGGCGGTCGCCTCGGCCTCGCGTGGCGAGCTCGGCAAGGTCGATGCATACTCGGTGAAGGTCGATACGGCCTGGCGTGTCACCTTCGACCTGAAGGCGACCGGCCCCGAGCCGGTGGAGCTCCGCCTCTACCTCAAGCGCGGTGACGAGACGCTGACCGAGACCTGGAGCTACCAGTTCCTGCCGCTAGCGCAGACGGGCTGAGCCGCGGTTTCAGCACCGGGGAGCGGCGCAACCTTTTGCCGGCTCCGGACTTTCGTCGCCATGACGACACGGTTCGGACATGCGGTCGCCCTCGTCGCCGAGGACGAACCCCTCCTGCGGATGGACGCCGCCGACACGCTGCAGGAGGCGGGCTTCACCGTGCTGGAAGCGGCGAACACCGTCGAGGCGCTGCGCCATCTGGAAGCGGTCGAGACGATCGAGCTCCTGTTCACCGATATCGAGATGCCGGGGCCGATCGACGGCGTCCAACTGGCGCATGAAGTCGTGCGGCGCTGGCCGCACGTGTCGATCGTCGTCTGCTCGGGACGGATCAAGGTCGGCCCGGGCGATCTGCCCGATCAGGCGCGCTTCATCGCCAAGCCGTTCAGCCCCGAACTGATGATCCGCGCCATCGAGACCGCGATGCACTGACGGCCGGGCGCCGGCGTCAGCTCAGATACCCCATCTGCGCCGCGATCGCGACGGCGTGGGTGCGGTTCGAGGCGTTCACCTTGCGCGTCGCCGAGGCGAGGTACTGCGAGACGGTGTATTCGGACAGGGACAGGATGATGCCGATCTCGGAGGAGGTCTTGCCGAGCATCGCGAGCTTCAGGCAGTCGCGCTCGCGGCCCGTCAGCGGGTTGGAGCGGCGGTTCTCCTCCAGCCGGCAGGCGGCGAGCACCCCGAAGGCACCGAAGCCGGCGAACTGCAACTGCGTCGCCTCGGCTTCCGAGAGGTCGGTGCGATCCCCGAAGAAGGCGAGCGCTCCGGCGAAGGCCGTCATGCCGTGGACGGGCACGTAGACGCCGCCGCGGATCTCGTTGGTGGCGAGGAAGCGCGCCGCCGGGTTCGGCTCGCCCGGCTCCTCCGTGCCGTAGAGGAGGTCGGCGTCCCAGGCGAAGGGCGTCGGCCCCGCCTTCAGGGCGCGGATCACGATCGTGTTGCGGCCGAGCCCGAGCTTCTCGAAGCCCTTCTGGAAGGCCGGCTCCCAGTTCGAGAAGATCAGCTTCAGCTCCGCCCGCGCATCGTCGGCGGACGGGATCGTCATCACCGCATAGCGCGCATAGCCGTAGTCCCGGGCGATGGCTCCGAGCGCCTGGCCCAGGAGGCTCTCGTCCCAAGGTGTCGGCATCGCCGCCAGGATTGCTGCCGCGGACATTCCCGTTCCCCGCCACGCCTTCGCTCACGCGCGCTCGCCGCCGCTTGCCGCGGGGCCGACGCCGGTGCGCCGCGAGCCGATCCCGAGCGGGAACGCCTCGCCTTCCGATGATCGTTGTTGACGGCCGCCGGCACTTGCGCACGCTTCCCGGATACCGAATCGCATCATAACGCAACACCGCCCGGCGCAACGGAAAAACTTGGCGCTCGTACACGCGGACGGTGCGGTCTTCGTGGGGAGTGGCGCTTCTGCATCTGTCTCCCCATCTCACTCTCCGGCGGCCCTTGCCGGCCGCGACCGTTCCCGGCCCGCTCCTTTCCGGCGGACCGATCCATCTTGGACAGGCGATGACCGACTTTTCCCCCCGCGAGATCGTTTCCGAACTCGACCGCCACATCATCGGCCAGAAGGACGCCAAGCGGGCCGTCGCGGTGGCGCTGCGCAACCGCTGGCGCCGCCAGCAGCTCGAAGGCTCGCTCCGCGAGGAGGTGATGCCGAAGAACATCCTGATGATTGGCCCGACCGGCGTCGGCAAGACCGAGATCTCGCGCCGCCTCGCCAAGCTCGCCGGCGCGCCGTTCATCAAGGTCGAGGCGACGAAGTTCACCGAGGTCGGCTATGTCGGCCGCGACGTCGAGCAGATCGTCCGCGACCTCGTCGAGGTCGGCATCGGGCTGGTGAAGGAGAAGAAGCGCGAGGAGGTGAAGGCGAAGGCCCACCAGGGTGCCGAGGACCGCGTACTCGACGCGCTGGTCGGCAAGACCGCCTCGCCCGCGACGCGCGACAGTTTCCGCAAGCGCCTGCGCTCCGGCGAACTCGACGACAAGGAGATCGACGTCGAGGTGACGGACACCGCGAACCCGATGGGCGGCATGGAGATTCCCGGCATGCCGGGCGCCAATATCGGCGTGCTCAATCTTTCCGAGATGTTCGGCAAGGCGATGGGCGGGCGCACCAAGCAGCGCCGCACCACTGTGCGCGACAGCTACGCGCTGCTGATCACCGAGGAGTCCGACAAGCTGCTCGATCAGGAGCAGGTCGTCGCCGAGGCGATCAGGGCGGTCGAGAACAACGGCATCGTCTTCCTCGATGAGATCGACAAGGTGGCGAACAAGGAGGGCTACGGCGGCGCGGGCGTCTCCCGCGAGGGCGTGCAGCGCGACCTCCTGCCGCTGGTCGAAGGCACCACGGTCGCGACGAAGTACGGGCCGGTGAAGACCGACCACGTCCTGTTCATCGCGAGCGGCGCGTTCCATGTGGCGAAGCCCTCCGACCTCCTGCCGGAGCTGCAGGGCCGCCTGCCGATCCGCGTCGAGTTGCGGGCGCTGACGGTGGACGACTTCCGGCGCATCCTCACCGAGACCGAGGCGTCGCTGATCAAGCAGTACGTCGCCTTGATGAAGACCGAGAACGTCACGCTGGAGGTGACCGACGATGCGATCGATGCGATCGCCCGCCTCGCGGTCGACCTCAACGGCACCGTCGAGAACATCGGCGCGCGGCGGCTGCAGACGGTGATGGAGCGGGTGCTCGACGAAATCTCGTTCGAGGCGCCGGACAAGGGCGGCGAGACCTTCCGGGTCGATGCGGAATACGTCCGGAAGGCGCTGGACGGCATCGCCGGCAACGTCGACCTGTCGCGCTACGTGCTCTGACGCGTGGTGCCCGGATGGCGGGCGGTGCGCTTTCCGGGGAAAGCCGCCGCCCGCCTTGTGAGGCAAGCCCTCGAAGGTCCGGTGCGCCCGCAGGGCGGGTGGGACGCCGGGCAGCGCCCGGACCCGATGACTTGGGACGGGTTCTAGGCGGAGCGCAAAACAATTCGATGACGCCCGCCCGGATTCTTCTTTGCCGGGCGACGAACCCCGCTCAGCCGGGGGCCGGACCGTAGCCGCCGGCGGTGGGCGTTTCCACGATCACCGCCTCACCGGCCGCCAGCGCCGTCTGGTCGCTGAAGGCGAGGATCTCGGTGCTGCCGTCCAGCCGGCGGACCAGGGTTCGCCCGCACCGCCCCGGCTCGCCGCCCTCCAGGCCGTGCGGCCGGATCGTGCGGTGCGACGACAGGATCGCGAGGTCCATCGCTTCGAGGAAGCGGATGGTGCGCCGCGTGCCGTCGCCGGCGGGATATGCGCCGCGGCCGCCGGAACCGCGGTCGATGCGGAACTCCTCCAGCAGCACTGGATAGCGAAGCTCCAGGATCTCAGGGTCGGTCAGCCGCGAGTTCGTCATGTGAACGTGGACCGCGTCGGTGCCGGCGAAGCCGCTGCCGTCGTTCATGCGGCCGGCGGGCGAGCCGGAGCAGAGCGTCTCGTAGTACTGGTAGCGCGCATTGCCGAAGGTCAGGTTGTTCATCGAGCCCTGGCTCGCCGCCATGGCGCCGAGCGCGCCGAAGAGGGCGTTCGTCACGTGCTGCGAGGTCTCGACATTGCCGGCCACCACCGCCGCCGGATAGCGGGGTTTGAGCATCGAGCCGTCCGGCACGAGGATGCGGATCGGCCGGAGGCAGCCGGCATTCATCGGGATCGGCTTCTCCACCATGACACGGAAGGCGTAGAGCACTGCGGCGCGGGTCACCGGCTCCGGCGCGTTGAAGTTGTTCGCCTGCATCGCCGATGTGCCGGCGAAGTCGACCGTCGCCTCGCGCTTCTCGCGGTCGACGGTGATCCGCACCCGGATCGTCTGGCCGGTGTCGGTCGGGTACTCGAACTCCGAGTCGCTCAACCGCTCGACGACGCGGCGGACGCTCTCCTCGGCGTTGTCCTGCACGTGGCCCATATAGGCCTCGACCGTTTCCAGCCCGAAGCTCGCGATCATCCGGCGCATCTCGTGGATGCCCTTCTCGTTCGCGGCGATCTGCGCCTTCAGGTCGGCGATGTTGTTGTCCGGGTTGCGCGCCGGGTAGGGATGCTCGGCGAGAAGCCGGCGCAGCGCCTCCTCTCGAAAGACGCCTCGATCGACCAGAAGGAAATTGTCGATGAGGACGCCTTCCTCGTCGACCGTCGTCGCGCGCGGCGTCATCGAGCCGGGAGCGAGACCGCCGATATCGGCATGGTGGCCGCGCGAGGCGACGTAGAACAGAATATCGCGGTTCCCGTCATCGAAGACCGGCGTCACCACCGTGATGTCGGGGAGGTGGGTGCCGCCGTTGTAGGGGGCGTTCAGCGCGAAGACGTCGCCGGGCCGGATCGAGCCCCGGTTCGCCGCGATCACCGTCTGCACCGAGCGGTCCATCGACCCTAAGTGCACCGGCATGTGCGGCGCGTTGGCGACGAGCTCGCCGTTCCGGTCGAAGACCGCGCAGGAGAAGTCGAGCCGTTCCTTGATGTTGACCGACGATGCGGTGTTCTGCAGCGTCACCCCCATCTGCTCGGCGATCGCCATGAAGAGGTTGTTGAACACCTCCAGCATCACCGGGTCGGCCTCGGTGCCGACCGCCCGTTCGCGCACGGCGGTTTCGTCGCGAGTGAGGAGCACGTGGTCGCGCGCCGTCAGCTCGAAGCGCCAGCCCGCCTCCACGACGATCGTCTGGTGCGGCTCGACGAGGAGCGCCGGTCCTTGCGCGCCCTGTCCGGGCCGGAGCGCCTCGCGGCGGAAGACCCGCGCCTCGCGCCATTCGCCGCTCGCGAAGATGCGCACGGATTCGGACGCGACCGGCGGCTCGGCGGTGGTCGGGTGCTCGGTTTCCGGCAGCGGTTCGCCGGGGCTGACGGCTTCCACCTCCAGCGCCTCGGCGACGAGGGCGCGGCCGGCGAAGCGGAAGCCGAACTGTTGTCGATGCGCCGCGTCGAAAGCCTCGGCCATCGTCTCGACCGGTCCTAGATCGACGGGCAGCGCCGTGTCGGTGCCGTCGTAGCGCAGATGCGCCCGCGCCTCGATCCGCACAAGGGCGGGCTCGATTCCCTGGCTCCGCATCTCGGCGAGGACGGCCTCGGCGAGCTCCGCCCGCAGCGCGTCCAGCGCCTCGCCCGCGCCGGCGAGCGGCAGGCCGAGCGTCTGCTGGCGAACGCTGCGCGTATCGGCGAGCCCCATGCCGTAGGCCGAGAGCACGCCGGAGAACGGGTGGAGGAGGACGCGGCGCATGCCGAGGGCGTCGGCGATCAGGCAGGCGTGCTGGCCGCCCGCGCCGCCGAACGAGGCGAGAACGTAGTCCGTGACGTCGTAGCCGCGCTGGACGCTGATCGTCTTCACCGCGTTCGCCATGTTCTCGACCGCGACGCGCAGGAAGCCGTCCGCCACCGCTTCCGGCGAGCGCCCGTCGCCGATCGCCTCGCCGAGTTCCGCAAAACCGGCACGGACGCCCTCCGCGTCGAGCGGCCGGTCGCCGTCCGGCCCGAAGATCGCCGGAAAAAGGTCCGGCCGGAGCTTGCCGACCATGACGTTGGCGTCGGTGACGGTGAGCGGGCCGCCGCGCCGGTAGGCCCGCGGCCCCGGATCGGCCCCGGCCGAGTCCGGCCCGACCGCGAAGCGGCCGTTCTCGAAGTGCAGGATCGAGCCACCGCCGGCCGCGACCGTGTGGATGCGCATCATTGGGGTGCGCATGCGGACGCCCGCGACCTCGGTCTCGAAGGAGCGCTCGAACGCGCCGTCGTAATGCGTGACGTCGGTCGAGGTGCCGCCCATGTCGAAGCCGATCAGCCGCTCGAAGCCGGCCGCCTCGCTTGTGCGTACCGCGCCGACGACGCCGCCGGCCGGGCCGGACAGGATCGCGTCGCGGCCCTGGAAGCGGTGCGCTTCGGTGAGGCCGCCGGAGGACTGCATGAACATCAGCCGCGGGCCAGCGCCCGCCGCTTCCGTCGCGCCGAGTTCGCCGGCGACCTCGCCGACGTAGCGCCGGAGGATCGGCGAGAGATAGGCGTCCACCACAGCGGTGTCGCCGCGCCCGACGAGCTTCACCAGCGGCGACACGTCGTGGCTCGCGGAGACCTGGGCGAAGCCGACCTCGCGCGCGATCACCGCGACCAGCGCCTCGTGCTCCGGGTAGCGATAGGCGTGCATGAACACCACCGCGACGGCGTCGAAGCCCTCGGCGCGTTTCGCCGAAAGCGCGGCGCGCACTGCGGCTTCGTCCGGCGCGGCCTCCACCGTGCCGTCGGCCCGCACCCGCTCGTCGATCTCGAGGACGTCGGAATGAAGCAGCGACGGCTTCACGATCCGTTTGGCGAAGATGTCGGGGCGCGCCTGATAACCGATGGCGAGCGCGTCGCGGAAGCCGCTCGTGGTGACGAGAAGGGTGCGCTCGCCCTTGCGCTCAAGGAGCGCGTTGGTCGCGACGGTGGTGCCCATCTTTACCGCCGCGATCTGGCCGGCCGGGATCGGCGCGCCGGGCGGCACATCCAGGAACTCGCGGATGCCTTCCACGGCGGCGTCGCGATAGCGCTCCGGATTGTCCGACAGGAGCTTCTTCGCCGCCAGGCTGCCGTCCGGGCGGCGCGCGACGACGTCGGTGAAGGTGCCGCCACGGTCGATCCAGAACTCCCAAGACCCGTCCGCCAAATCCGCCCGCCCGCGCGCCGTTTCCGTCATGCGGACGGTCTAGCACGGCGATACGGGAACCGGCGCCGATGTTTCACGTGAAACATCGGCGACGGTTCGTTTCAGACCCGCCGTCCGTCCGCGCCGAAGAGATGGGCCTGGGCGGGGTCGAAGGCGAGGGGGATACGCTCGCCGACGCGGATCGGCCGCTGGCCGTCGAGGAGCACGGTGGTCGGCTGGCCGTCGGCGGTCGAGGCGTAGACCACCGTCGCGCCGCCGAGCTGTTCCACGAGCTGCACCGAGGCCTCGCCGAGGCCGGCGCGGCTCGTCCCGGCCTGCAGATGCTCCGGCCGGACGCCGAAGGAGAGCTCCTCGCCGTCGCGCGCTTCCACCGGCCGCTCCAGGTCGAGCCGCAGGCCCGCGACGTCGATGGTGCGGCGCGACGGGTCGTTCGCCGCGAGGCGGGCCTTCAGGAAATTCATCTTCGGCGAGCCGATGAAGCCCGCGACGAACTGGTTGGCGGGGGCGTTGTAGAGGTCGAGCGGCCGGCCGGCCTGCATGACGCGGCCTTCCTTCAGGACGACGATCTTGCTGGCCATCGTCATCGCCTCGACCTGATCGTGCGTCACGTAGATCATCGTGTTGCCGAGCGTCTGGTGGAGGCGCGCGATCTCGACCCGCATCTGGACGCGAAGCTCGGCGTCGAGGTTGGAGAGCGGCTCGTCGAACAGGAAGATCTTCGGTTCCCGCACGATGGCGCGGCCGATCGCGACGCGCTGGCGCTGGCCGCCGGACAATTGCTTCGGCCGGCGCTGGAGCAGCGGCTCGATCTGCAGCACCTCCGCCGCGCCCTGCACGCGCTGCTTGATCTCGGCTTTCTTGTAGCCGGCGGTTTCCAGTCCGAAGGCGAGGTTCTTGTAGACGCTCATATGCGGGTAGAGCGCGTAGCTCTGGAACACCATCGCGATGCCGCGCTTCGAGGCCGGCACCTCGTTCATCCGCTCGCCGTCGATCCGCAGCTCGCCGCCGGAAATCTCCTCCAGCCCCGCGATCATCCGGAGCAGCGTGGACTTGCCGCAGCCGGACGGGCCGACGAAGACGGTGAACTCGCCGGGATCGATGGCGAGATCGATGCCGTGGACCACCTCGTGCGAGCCGAAGCGCTTGACGATCTTCTCGAGCTGGATGCTGGTCGCCATGGGAAAGGCTCCGTGATCTAGGGCCGCCAGCCGGCATATTTCGGATGGTCGGGGCCGAGCGGCAGCGAAACGTCCGCGCCGGTCGCGGCGGAATGGTAGAAGGCGGTCGCGAGCTCCAGCGCCCGGCGCGCGTCGGCGCTGGTGACGGGCGGCGGCGAGCCGGCGGCGAGCGCTTCGCGGAAGGCGCGCATCTGCCCGTCGTAGCGCCGGCCGACCGGCGGCACCGCCGCCAGCGCCGCGGCGATCCGCTCACCCGCCTCCTCGGAGGCCGGCAGGAAGCGCCAGGGCCCGTCGCCCGGCGAATAGGCGGCGTGGGTACTTTCCATCGTGATGTGCTCGAAGTGGAGGCGCAGACGGCTGATCTCCTCTTCGGAGCCGAGCGTCGCGGTAGAGGTGAACAGCGCGCCACTTTCCATCGCCCAGGACGACGACACGCAGTCCTCGACCTCGATCGCGTTCACCCGCGTCGCCGTGCGGGCGAAGAGCTTCGACACGGGGCCGAGGAGGAAGCAGACGATGTCGTGCATGTGGATGGCGTGGGTCATCAGGACGCCGCCGAGCTCGGTCTTCCAGCGCCCGCGCCACGGATTGTCGTAATAGGCGGCGGTGCGCTTCCAGAAGGTCTCGGCCGCGCCCGCATAGGGCTTGCCGGCGATGCCGGATTCGATGAGGTGCTTTGCCTGCATCGCGCCGTCGCCGTAGCGGTACTGGAAGATCGGCATCAGCTGGCCCTTCGCGCCCTTTTCGGCGGCGATGATCTCGTCGGCTTCCGCGAGGGACCCGACCAGCGGCTTCTCGCAGACGACGTGCTTGCCCGCCGCGAGGGCCTTCAGGATCATCTCGCGGTGGAGTGCGGGGGGCGTGCAGATGTCGATGACGTCGATCTCCGGCATCGCGAGGACGGCATCGAAGTCGCGGATTCGGCGCTCGATCCCGAACTCGTCGGCGAGCGCCGCCATCCGCGCCGCGTCGAGGTCGCAGACCGCCAGGACCCGGTAGCCGTCCAGGTTGCGCGCATAGCCCTCCTCGATATGGGAGCGGCCGATGCCGCAGCCGATCACCGCGACGTTG
The DNA here is from genome assembly GCF_008802405.1 of Plantimonas leprariae. GTDB lineage: Bacteria > Pseudomonadota > Alphaproteobacteria > Rhizobiales > Rhizobiaceae > Plantimonas > Plantimonas leprariae. Next base: position 99,422 of record NZ_VZDO01000010.1, on the reverse strand, counting down.
AGGATGCCTTGGGTCATGCGGATGATTTCAACGCTTCATGCCGGTGGTGGCGATGCCTTCGATGAGAAGGCGCTGGAAGAACAGGAAGAACAGGAAGACCGGCAGCAGCGACAGGTTCGACATAGCGAAGAGCGACGACCAGTCGGATGCGCCGGTGGAATCGACGAAGGAGCGAAGCCCGAGCTGCACCGTGTAGGTGTTGATGTCGTTGAGGTAGATCAGCGGCCCGAAGAAGTCGTCCCAGGTCCAGATGAAGGAGAAGATGGCGGCGGTCGCCAGCACGGGCACGGACAGCGGCAGCATGATCCGCCAGTAGATCCGCCAGGGCGAGCAGCCGTCCATCACCGCCGCCTCGTCGAGCTCGCGCGGGATGCCCCGGAAGAACTGCACCATCAGGAAGATGAAGAAGGCGTCGGTGGCGAGGTATTTCGGCACGATCAGCGGCAGGAAGGTGTTCACCCAGCCGACATGCAGGAACAGGATGTACTGCGGGATCAGGACGACGTGGTACGGCAGCATCAGCGTGCCGAGCATCAGCGCGAACCAGAAGTTTCGGCCGCGGAAGTCGAGCCGCGCGAAGGCGAAGGCGGCGAGCGAGCAGCCGACGACGTTGCCGATCGTGGCGAGGACCGCGATCACCAGCGAGTTCCAGAAGAAGCGGCCGAAACTCACCTGCAGGCTCGTCCAGCCCCGGACATAGGCGCCGAAGTCGGCCGAGGACGGGATCAGGGAGGAGGTGCCGAAAATCTCGTCGGAGGGACGCACCGAGCCCGACACCATCCAGAGGATCGGGTAGAGCATCAGCAGCGAGGCGAGGATCAGCGCCAGGTGGATCAGCGTGGACGCGGCGGGCGAGCGCCGGCCGGCGGGCTTGGGCGGCGGGAGAGCGGAGGCGGCTACGTCAGTCATCGTAGTGCACCCAGTAGCGGGCCGTCAGGAACGAGAAGGCCGTAAAACTCGCGATGATTACCACGAGGATCCAGGCCAGCGCCGAGGCGTAGCCCATGCGGAAGAAGCCGAAGGCCTCCTGGTAGAGGTAGAGGGTGTAGAACAGCGTCGAGTTGATCGGGCCGCCGGTGCCGTCCGAGATGATGAAGGCCGGCGTGAAGGCCTTGAAGGCGTCAATCGTCTGGATCACCGCGTTGAAGAAGATCACCGGGGTGAGCAGCGGCAGGGTGATCTTCCAGAACTGCCGGGTCTTCGACGCGCCGTCGATCTCGGCCGCCTCGTACATGTCGGCCGGAATCTGCCGGAGCCCTGCGAGGAAGATGATCATCGGCGAGCCGAACTGCCAGACCGACAGGACCACCAGCGTGTAGAGCGAGTATTTCGGGTTGGAGATCCAGCTCGGCCCCTCGACGCCGAAGAGCTGCCAGAGCGCCATGTTGACGAGGCCGTCCGAGGCGAAGAGCTGGCGCCACAGAACGGCGATGGCGACGGACGCGCCGAGGAGCGAGGGCAGGTAGAAGATCGCGCGATAGATCGGCAGACCCCGGAGGCCGCGGTTGAAGGCCATCGCGACGAGGAGCGCGAAGGCGAGCTTCAGCGGCACCGACAGGAGGACGTAGGTGAAGGTCACCTTCATCGCCGCCGCGAATTTCGGATCGGCGGTGGCGATGCGGACGTAGTTCGCCGCGCCCACCCAGTCCGGCGCGCGGATGAGGTCGTAGTTGGTGAAAGAAAGATACAGCGAGGCCAGCGCCGGCCCGAGCGTCAAGGCGAAGAAGCCGACGAGCCAGGGCAAGAGGAACAGGTAGGCCGGGCCGTTGCGCGTCCACGCCCGGCGCGCGGCCCCCGGCGCGACGGCGGCTGCGGCCCGCGGCGCCTTCGGGCTCGGGACCTCGACCGCGGCCGTCGTCTCGATCGCCATCCGCCGGAACCCCGCCGCTAGCCGCGCTTCAGAAGCGCGTTCGCCTCGTCCACGAGCCGCGTTCCGGCGTCTTCCGGCGCGGTCTGGTCGAAGCCGACTTCCTCGTTGAAGCGCTTCAGGACGTTCTGGAACTCGCCCGCTCCGGTCGGCGGCGAGGGCGGCAACGGCCCGACCGTCGGCGTCAACTGGTCCAGGAATTCCACGATCGCCTTGTCGACGTCGTTCAGTTCCGGCGTGATCAGATCGCGCATCGCCGGCGAGGCGGGGACGCCGCGCTCGATGCCGAGCGCCTTGACGCCGGGGCCTTCCGCGACGAGGAAGTTGGTGAAGCGGAGCGCGGCCGCCGGATCCTTGAGCGTCGCCGACAGGCTGAGCTGCATCGACGGCTTCAGGTAGTGGCCGGAGGGGCCGCCCGCCTTGAGGAGCGGAAACCCGCCGACCCCCAGCTTCGACTTGTTGAGCTTCTGGAACCCGACGAACTGGTTGGAATTGGCGTAGGCGGCCGCGGCCTTGCCGGTGGTGAGCGGGCTCGCATCGATGTTGGCGTTGTCGAGGGCCTGGATGTCGGCGGGAACGCAGGCGCCGTTGTCGCGCATCCCGGCCCAGAGCTTGAACCAGGCGGTCGCGTCCGCCGCCTCGTAGCCGAGCGCTCCGTCCGGCGTATAGAGCGCCTTGCCGTTCTGCCGCAGCCAGTTCTCGAAAGCCGGTTCGCTGCCGCCCCAGTCGGTCGTGGCGTAGTAGCCGGGCTTCGGCTTGTTCTCGCCGAACTTGACGCAGTTCGCCGCGAACTGTTCCCAGGTGGTCCCGAGCTTCGGCGGCTCGACCCCCGCCTTTTCCCAGGCCGCCGCGTCGTAGATGACGGCGCTGGAGTTCACCCCGAGATTGACGGCATAGAGCTTGCCGTCGACGCGGCCGGAATCGATGTTGGCCGCGCCGAAATCCTCGATCTTCAGCGCCTTGCCGATCTGATCGTCGAGCGGCATCAGCGCGCCGCGCCGGGCGTATTCGAACAGGTAGCGGTAGTCCATCTGGATGACGTCGGGCGCGTTGCGGCCGGCGACCTGGGTCGCGAGGCGCGGCCAGTAGTCCTGCCAGCCGGCGAACTCGCCGACGATCTCGGCGTCCGGCATCTCGGTCTTGAAGGCGGCGATCGCCTTCATCGTGCGGTCGGCGCGTTCCTGGCTGCCCCACCAGATGAAACGGAGGCGCTGCGCCTGCGCGAAGGCCGGGCCGCCGAGCGTGCCGAGCGACAAGGCCGCCGCGCCGCCGAGACCGCCGAGAAGCATGCTCCGCCGGTTCATCCGCATCGTCATCGCCTCGCCTCCTCCGTGGCGCGGTCCGAATCTCCCGTTCGAGCCGCCTCGGCTTGTTGCCGAATTATAACCGTTTAGTTACAAAGGGTGCGCACCGATCATCAAACTTGTCAAGCGGGGCCGGCATGGACGACGCGGCGGCGCGGATTTCCGGATCTTCCGGCGAGGAAGCAGATACGGCGCGCGCGGCCGACGCCAAGGCCCGCCCCGCGCGGCCCGGCCGCAACCCCGAGCGCACCCGCGCCGCGATCCTGGAGGCGGCGCGGCGCGAGATCGCCGAGAAGGGTCTCGCCGGCGCGCGCGTCGACGTCGTGGCGCGCCGCGCCGGCACCAACAAGCGGATGATCTACCACTATTTCGGCGACAAGGACGCGCTCTACCTCGCCGTCCTCGAGGATGCCTACGCCCGCATCCGCTTCGCCGAGCACCGGCTGGATCTCGGCCGTCGCGACCCGGAGGACGGATTGCGCGAGCTGTCGCTGTTCACCTGGCACTACTATCTCGACCATCCGGAATTCCTCTCGATCCTCGGCACCGAGAACCTCAACGGCGCGCGCTACCTCCGGCAGTCGGGGCACGTCGCCGCGATGCATTCGAACTTCATCGCCGAACTGTCCGACGTGCTCGCCCGCGGCGCGGCGACGGGCGCGTTCCGCGAGGGGCTCGACCCCGTCACCGTCTATCTCACCATCGCCTCGATGAGCTGGTTCTGCATCTCGAACCGCCACACGCTGTCGACGATCTTCCGCCGCGACCTCCAGTCGCCGGCCGAGATCGACCGCTGGGGCGAGCACGTCGTCGCGACGGTACTGGCGAGCGTACGCCGCGAAGCGTAGCCGCCCACCGCTCCGGCCGAGGATCGTTCCCGACGCCGCGGTTGACAAACCCGCCCGTTCCGCCGCACAAATAACCAAACGGTTACAAATCCGGCCGGAGGGTACGGGAGAACCTGGCGGCGCTCGCAGGAGGAGAAACGGCGATGGCCAAGCGCATCGGCGTGATCATGCACGGCATCACCGGCCGCATGGGCTACAACCAGCATCTCGTGCGCTCGGTGCTCGCCATCCGCGACGCCGGCGGCGTCACCCTCAGATCCGGCGAGCGGGTCGAGCTCGACCCGATCCTCGTCGGGCGGAACGAGGCGAAGGTGCGCGAGATCGCCGAGCGGCACGGGGTGAAGCGCTGGACCGGCGACATCGATGCGGCGCTCGCCGACCCGAACGACACGCTGTTCTTCGACGCCGGCACGACGCAGATGCGCGCCGGCCTGCTGACCCGGGCGATCGAAGCCGGCAAGAACGTCTACTGCGAGAAGCCGATCGCCGACACGCTGGACGAGGCGCTCAGCGTTGCGCGGCTCGCGGAGCGCTCGGGCGTCAAGCATGGCGTCGTGCAGGACAAGCTGTTCCTGCCGGGCCTGCAGAAGCTCGCGATGCTGCGCGACTCGGGCTTCTTCGGCCGCATCCTCTCGGTCCGGGCTGAGTTCGGCTACTGGGTGTTCGAGGGCGACTGGCAGGCGGCGCAGCGCCCGTCCTGGAACTACCGCACGAAGGACGGCGGCGGCATCATCCTCGATATGCTCTGCCACTGGCGCTACGTCATGGACAACCTGTTCGGGGCGGTGAAGGCGGTCTCCTGCCTCGGCGCGACGCATATTCCGCGCCGGGTGGACGAGCGGGGCGAGCCCTACGAGGCCGATGCCGACGACGCGGCCTACGCCACCTTCGAGCTGGAAGGCGGCGTCGTCGCCCACATCAACTCGTCCTGGGCGGTGAGGGTCAGGCGCGACGACCTCGTCACCTTCCAGGTCGACGGCACGCACGGCTCGGCGGTGGCGGGCCTGACGAAGTGCTGGACGCAGCACCGCGTCAACACGCCGAAGCCGGTCTGGAACCCCGACCAGCCGCAGACGATCGACTTCTACCGGACCTGGGACGAGGTGCCGGACAACAACCCGGGCGGCAACGGCTTCCGGGCACAGTGGGAGATGTTCATCCGCCACCTCGCGGAGGACGGTCCCTGGCCCTACGGGCTGATCGAGGGCGCGAAGGGCGTGCAACTCGCGGAACTGGGCCTCCGCTCCTGGCGCGAGCGGCGCTGGCTCGACGTGCCGGCGCTGGCTTGAGGAGGCGCTTGCCGTGACCGAGATCCGCCTGCCGACCGAAGGGCGCGCCGTCGAGACCTACCGCATGGCGGGCCGGGCCCTGCCGCTGGAGCGCCGCCGCGCCGCGGACTTCGACCGCATCGCCTATGCCGCGGCGCATGTCGTGGCCGACCCGCTGGCCGCGTCCGATCCGTGGCTGGAGCCGGCGATCGACTGGGACGCGACGCTGCGCTTCCGCCACCGCCTCTGGGACCTCGGCCTCGGCGTCGCGGAGGCGATGGACACGGCGCAGCGCGGCATGGGCCTCTCCTGGGCGGACGCGCAGGAGCTGATCCGCCGCTCGCTGAAGGAGGCAAAGACGCGCGATGACGCGCTCGTCGCCTGCGGCGCGGGCACCGACCATCTCGCTCCCGCGCCCGGCCTGTCGCTGGACCGGATCGTCGAGGCCTACCACGAACAGCTCGGCTTCGTCGAAGGCGAAGGCGGCCGGGTCATCCTGATGGCGAGCCGGGCGCTGGCAGCGAGCGCCCGCTCGCCGGACGACTATCTGGAGGTCTATTCGCGCGTGCTGGGGCAAGCGCAACAGCCGGTGATCATCCACTGGCTGGGCGAGATGTTCGACCCGGCGCTGGAAGGCTACTGGGGAGACAAGGACCATCTCGCTGCGATGAACACCTGCCTCGCGATGATCGAGGCGAACGCCTCGAAGATCGACGGCATCAAGATTTCGCTCCTCTCCGCCGAGAAGGAGATCGCCATGCGCCGCCGGCTCCCCGCGGCGGTGCGGATGTATACCGGCGACGACTTCAACTATGCCGAGCTCATCGCCGGCGACGAACACGGTCATTCCGACGCGCTGCTCGGCATCTTCGACGCCATCGCCCCGGCGGCCTCCGTCGCGCTGGCGCATCTGAAGCGCGGCAGCCTCAACGAGTTCCACGACGTGCTGGAGCCGACCGTCGCCCTGTCGCGGCACATCTTCCGCGCGCCCACCCGCTTCTACAAGACCGGCGTCGTGTTCCTCGCCTGGCTGAACGGGCTGCAGGATCACTTCACCATGGTCGGCGGGCAGGAAAGCGCCCGCTCGACGCTGCATTTCGCCGAACTGTTCCGCCTCGCCGACAAGGCGCATGTCCTCGGCGAGCCGGACCTCGCCGCGCGGCGGATGCGCAGCTTTCTCGAACTTCGCGGCGTCGCGGCATGAGCGCCGACCTCGCCGGCCTGTCGATCAACGTCGCGACGATCCGGCAGGGCGAAACGTTCGGTGCGATGGTGGACGCGTGCCTGAAGCACGGCATCACCGCGATCGCCCCGTGGCGCGAATACGTGACGGACCTTCCCGAGGCCGCGCGGATCGTGCGGGAGAACGGGCTCCGCGTCACCGGCCACTGCCGCGGCGGCTTCTTTCCCGCCGCCGACGAAGCCGGCCGGCGCGCCGCGATCGAGGAGAACCGCCGCGCAGTCGACGAGGCGCAGGCGCTCGGGGCCGACTGCCTCGTCCTCGTGGTCGGCGGCCTGCCGCCCGGCTCGCGCGACCTGCCCGGCGCGAGGCAGATGGTGGCGGACGGCATGGCCGAACTGCTTCCCTATGCACGCCAAGCGAAGGTGCCGCTGGCGATCGAGCCGCTGCACCCGAGCTACGCGGCCGACCGCGCCTGCATCAACACGCTGAAGCAGTCGCTCGACCTCTGCGACGCGCTCGGGGACGGCGTCGGCGTCGCGATCGACGTCTACCATTGTTGGTGGGACCCGGAGCTGGAAGCGCAGATCATGCGCGCCGGCCGGGAAGGGCGCATCCTCGCGCACCACATCTGCGACTGGCTGGTGCCGACCACCGATATTCTGAACGACCGCGGCATGATGGGCGACGGGGTGATCGACCTCAAGGCGTTTCGTCGCATGATCGAGGCGGCGGGTTTCCACGGGGCGCAGGAGGTCGAGATCTTCTCGAACCGATGGCGGGCGCGGCCGGTCGACGAGGTGCTGCGAACCTGCGTCGAGCGGTTCCGCACCGCCTGCTGAAAAGGTGGCCGCGCGCGAAAAGCGCGGCCGGAGGACATGACATGACCCGAATCCGCTACGTGCTCGTCGGCACCGGCAACCGCGGCACCACCATGTGGGGGCAGGGGCTGCTGGCCGGCTGGAGCGACTATGTCGAGCTGGTCGGCATCTGCGACCTGAACCTGATGCGCGCCGAACGGGCGCGCACGATGATCGGCTCCGGCGCGCCGCTCTTCGACGATGTCGACCGGATGCTGGCGGAATTGAAGCCCGACCTCGCCATCGTCTGCACGCCGGACGCGACGCACGACGACATCATCGTCAAGGCGCTGGAGGCCGGCGCGAACGTCATCAGCGAGAAGCCGATGGCGACGACAAAGGCGAAGGTCGAGCGCATCCGCGACGCGGAGGCGCGCACCGGCAAGCGCGTCGACGTCTCGTTCAACTACCGCTTCTCGCCGACCGCCGCGCGGATCAAGGAACTGATCGAGGAGGGCGCGATCGGGACGGTCACCTCGGTCGACTTCCACTGGTACTTGGACAACCAGCACGGGGCCGACTACTTCCGCCGCTGGCACGCCTTCACCGAGCATTCCGGCTCGCTCTTCGTCCACAAGGCGACGCACCATTTCGACCTCCTGAACTGGTTCCTCGATTCCGACCCGGAGGAGGTGAAGGGCTTCGGGCAGCTCCTCCACTACGGGCGGCAGGGGCCGTTCCGGGGCCCGCGCTGCCGGACCTGCGAATATGCCGAGGTCTGCGACTACCACATGGACCTCGGCGCCGACCCGTTCCTCGACACGCTCTACGAGGAGCCGTCCGCCGTCGACGGCTACTTTCGCGACGCCTGCGTGTTCCGCGAGGAGATCGACGTCCCGGACACGATGACCGCCTCGATCCGCTACCGGAGCGGCGTGCAGGTCTCCTACTCGCTCAACACCTACATGCCGATCGAGGGGCACCACATCGCCTTCAACGGCCACAAGGGCCGGATCGAGATGCGGCAATACGAGAAGCAGCCTTGGAGCGAGCCGCCGGCCGACGAGATCCTCTTGGTCAAGAGCTTCGGCGGCGGGGTGGAGCGCATCTGGGTGCCGCACGAGCCGGGCGGCCACTACGGCGGCGACAACCGCATGCGCGACATGATCTTCAAGCCGGGCTCGAACGACCGTCTGCGCCAGCGCGCCGGCTCTCGGGCAGGGGCGATGTCGGTGCTGGTCGGCGTCGCGGCGCTGCAGAGCTCGCGCGCCGGCGGCTCGGTCGCGATCGACCCGCTGCCGCCCGAATTCGTGCGGTAGCCGCGTGTCCGGCGCTACTCGCCGCCGGACTTGCGCTTGAATTTCGGCTTCGGCTTGCCGCCGGGTCCCTTCGGCACCCCTTCGCCACGCTTTTCGAACGGACGCTTCGCCGGCTTATCTGCGCGGAACGGCCGGCCTTCGGACGGGGGACGGCCTTCGCCGAACGGCTTGTTGTCGCGGAACGGCTTGCCCTTCCCCTTCGCGAACGGACGACCGCCGCCGCCGCCCCGCGCCTCGATATTCCCCTCGGCCTGGGTGATGGCGATGCCGTCCTCGTCCGAGCCGCCCCGCGTTTCGCGCGCGGCCTCGGCGAAGCGCTGCGCCGCGCCGGCGGCGACCTCGAACTTCGTCTCGCGGTCGTAGATCTTGATCGCGCCGATCTCGTCGCGCGACACCCGGCCGCGCCGGCAAAGGAGCGGCAGCAGCCATTTCGGGTCGGCCTCGTTGCGCCGGCCGATGTCGAGACGGAACCAGACCGCCGGGCCGATCGCGCCCTGCCGGCCGGGCTTGGCGCGGGGCGTCCGGCCGCCCTCGCCGTCCGCCTCGTGGCGGGGCGGGCGGACCGGGCGCTCGTCCTGTCGGAAGCCGGGATCGAACACCTCCTCCGGCGCCGGCAGGCGGTCGCGGTAGAGCCTGACCAGCGCGGCGGCGACGGCTTCCGGCGAGCGGTTCGCGAGGAGCGCGCGGGCCGCGGCGGCCTCCTCCTCGCTCGGCTCCGCGGCGATCAGCGGATCGGCCGCGAGGCGCGCGTCGTCGCGCTCGCGGATCGCGTCCGCGGTCGGCGCGCCCTCCCATTTCGCCCGAAGGCCCGCTTCGGCGAGGAGGCGCTCGGCCTTGCGCCGCCGCGACATCGGCACGAGCAGCACCGAGACGCCCTTGCGGCCCGCGCGGCCGGTGCGGCCCGAGCGGTGCTGCAGCACTTCCGCGTCGTTCGGCAGGTCGGCGTGGATCACCAGGCCGAGGCGCGGCAGGTCGATGCCGCGCGCCGCGACGTCGGTCGCGACGCAGACCCGCGCCCGCCCGTCGCGCAGCGCCTGCATGGTGCCGTTGCGCTCCGACTGCGTGAGCTCGCCCGACAGCGCGACGGCGGTGAAGCCGCGCTCCACGAGGTTGGAATGGAGGTGGCGCACCGCCTCGCGGGTGCGGCAGAACACGATGGCGCTGGCCGAGTCCTCGAAGCGCAGGACGTTGACGACGGCGTGCTCCATCTCGTTCGGCACGATCCGCACCGCCCGGTACTCGATGTCGGCGTGGCCGCTCGCCTCGCCCTTCACCTCGATCCGCAGGGCATTGCGCTGGTAGCGCTCGGCCATCGACTGGATGGCTTTCGGCAGCGTCGCGGAGAACAGCAGCGTGCGACGCTCAGCCGGCGTCGCCTCCAGGATGAATTCGAGGTCCTCGCGGAAGCCGAGGTTCAGCATCTCGTCCGCCTCGTCGAGAACCAGAGCGCGCAAGGAACCGATCCGGAGCGCCCGGCGCTCCAGGTGGTCGCGCAGCCGCCCGGGCGTCCCGACCACGACATGCGCCCCATCGTCGAGCCGCCGCTTCTCGGCGCGCGGGTCCATGCCGCCGACGCAGGTGACAATCCGCGCGCCGGCCTGCCCGTAGAGCCAGCCGAGCTCGGCCGCCACCTGCAGCGCCAGCTCGCGCGTCGGCGCGACGACGAGCACGGCGGGATCGCCGGCCGGCCCCAGCGTCTCCGCTTCGCCGAACAGCGCGCCGGCAACGGCGATGCCGTAGGCGACGGTCTTGCCGGAGCCGGTCTGGGCGGAGACGAGGAGGTCGCGCGCCTCGGTGCCGCCTTCCGTCACGCGGTCCTGCACCGGCGTCGGCTCGGCGAAGCCGCGCTCGGCGAGAGCACGGGCGAGCGGCGGGAACATCGGGCGGAAGGGCATCTGGCGAATCCTGAGACGGCGGCGGCGCCGGCCGTCGTTTCCCGCATCGAGCGGGGACAGGCGCGCGGCGTCCCGCCGCTCTGTCGCACGGCAAGCCACCCGTCGCAACCGCGAGGGCGGCAGGGCAGCTATGCCGGACGCGACCCTCAGGCGGCGCGGAGATCCTTCTGCCGGTACATCGCCGCGTCGGCGGCCGCCATCACGTCGTCGGTGGACATCGCCGGCGCCCAGAGCGCGCTGCCGAGGCTGACGCCGACGATGAGGTCGAGCGCGCCGATGCGCAAGGGGCCGGCGAGCTTGCCGCGCAGCCGGTCGAGCGCGACGGCGATCGCCCCCTCGCTTCCCGCCGAAAGGATCGCCGCGAACTCGTCGCCGCCGATCCGCGCCAGCCGGTCGGTGTCGCGGATGCCGGCGGCGAGCCGCCAGGCGATGGCTTTCAGCACCGCGTCGCCGACGCCGTGGCCGTGCGTGTCGTTGATCGGCTTGAAGCGGTCGACGTCGGCGAGCACCACGGTGAACGGCCGCCCGGTATCCCGGGCCTTGGCCACGGCGTTTTCGAGGTCGCGCTCGAAGCGGCGGCGGTTGCAGATGCCGGTCAACGGATCCTTGAACGCGGCGGAGCGTAGTTCGATCTCCGCCTGCTTCTTCTCGGTGATGTCGATCACGAGGCCGAGGATCTGGACGATGCGCCCTTCGCAGCCGACCACCGGCGAGAGCGTGGTGCGCCACCACTTGTGGCCGCCCGGCAGGTCCAGCTCCTCCTCGTATTCCTGCATCAGGCGCGCTTCGACGCAGCGCCGGTAGTTCGCGACGAGGCGGTCGGCGACCGCGGCGGGAACGTAGTCGTGGGGCGTGCGGCCGACGACCATCGCCTTGGTCAGGCCGCTCACCGCCGTGTTCGCGGCGTTCAGCCCGTCGTAGCGGAAGCTGCCGTCCTCGCCGACCGCCACCGTGAAGGCGGGGACGCCGAGAAGGTCGATATCGATGAGGGGCATGGGCGGCGGCACCGGCGGTGGTGGTGGTGTGGCGGAAGTCTGCCGGCGATCTTAGGCTGCTCCGCGTGAACAGGAAGCAAACGGCGGAGCCATACGAAAAAGCCCCGCGGTCGGGCGGGGCTTTCTGAGGATAGCGGGGATGCCGCCGGTCAGCGGACCGACAGCACGTTGCCGCTGAACTTGTCGACGTCGACCGTGATGTCGCGGCCGCGGCGGTCGGCACCTTCGACGCGGAAGGAGCGGCGACGCTCGCTGACCGAATCGACGTCGCGCAGGCCTTCCGAGCGGGCGATGCGGACCGCCTCGCGCTGCGAGATGCCGTCGTCGTCGTCGTTGCGGTTGTTGCGGCCCTGGTCGCGGCCGTCGTTGAGGCGCACGCCGTTCGGTCCGAACTCGATGCCTTGAGCGAAGGTCGGGGCGGAAATGCTGACGAGGCCGAGAGCGATGGCACCGGCTGCGATCAACTTCTTCATGACAGTCTCCTCGGTTTCGGAACGGCGGCGGAGCGGTCCCCGACGCCGGAGTCGGTTCATCAAAGAGTTCGACGGCGCGTTTGGTTCCGATCCGCAAGCAAATGCCGGGATATGCTGGGCCGCGCCCCGCCGTTTCATGGTCGTGGCCGCAAAGGACTTGGCGTGGCGCAGCACATGGCGTAGAGCGCTTGCCGCGCGGTCCGGTTAACCGAAAGCGAAAAACAAGTTGAGTTCGACCATGGTCGCGACCGACATCGCCACGCGGGTCTGGAACCACACGTTCAAGCTGGACCCGATCGTCCGCTCGCTCCTGGATACCGACTTCTACAAGCTGCTGATGCTCCAGATGATCTGGGGCCTCCACCGCGACACCGACGTCACCTTCTCGCTGATCAACCGGACGAGAAGCGTCCGGATCGCCGACGAGATCGACGAGAACGAGCTGGGCGCCCAGCTCGACCACGCCCGCACCGTGCGCCTGACGAAGCGCGAGATGATCTGGCTCGCCGGCAACACCTTCTACGGCTCGGACCAGATCTTCCGCCCGGCCTTCCTCGATTGGCTGGCGGATTTCCAGCTTCCCCCGTACGAGCTGCGGCGCGTCGACGGGCAGTTCGAGCTCCTGTTCCACGGGCGCTGGACCGACACGACGATGTGGGAGATCCCGGCGCTCGCCGTGATCAACGAGCTGCGCTCGCGCGCGGCGCTGCGCGACTACGGCCGCTTCGAGCTCGACGTCCTCTATGCGCGGGCGAAGGCCAAGATGTGGGAGAAGGTCGAGCGGCTGCGCCAGCTCCCGGACCTCCGCATCACCGATTTCGGCACGCGCCGCCGCCACTCGTTCCTCTGGCAGCGCTGGTGCGTCGAGGCGCTGAAGGAGGGGCTCGGCCCGAACTTCATCGGCTCCTCCAACGTGCTCCTCGCGATGGACACCGACGTCGAGGCGATCGGCACGAACGCGCACGAACTGCCGATGGTGATGGCGGCGCTGGCGCGGAGCGACGCCGAGCTGCGCGACGCGCCCTACCGCATCCTGAAGGACTGGCAGAGCTACTACGGCGGCAACCTCCTCGTCGTCCTGCCGGACGCCTTCGGCACGGACTCGTTCCTGAAATGCGCGCCGGCCTGGCTGACGGACTGGACGGGCTTCCGCCCCGATTCCGCCCCGCCGATCGAGGGCGGCGAGAAGATCATCGAGTGGTGGAAGCGGCACGGCGTCGACCCGCGCGAGAAGCTCTTGGTCTTCTCCGACGGCATGGACGTCGACGGCATCGAGGCGACCTACCGGCACTTCGCCGGGCGCTCGCGCATGAGCTTCGGCTGGGGCACCAACCTCACCAACGACTTCCGGGACATCGAGCCGCACGGCGGCTCGGGGCTCGAAGCCATCTCGCTGGTCTGCAAGGTCGTTTCCGCCAACGGCCGGCCGGCGGTGAAGCTGTCCGACAACCCGGCGAAGGCGACCGGCGACCCCGCCGAGATCGAGCGCTACCGCCGCGTCTTCGCCGCCCCGCAGAATATTCCCCGTCCGGTGCTGGTTTGAGAAAACCAGTCCTCGCGGGCGCCGGCGATTTCGGGCATGCGAACGGCACGTGACGGGACCGCCTTCCGCGACAGGCGAGAATCCCTATCTTCCGCCCCGACTTCCCGCCCGACCAGAACGGAACCGAACTGCCGATGACCGTGTCCGCCACCGCGACGATCGATGCCGCCGCGCCAGCCTTCCCTATTCCCGCCGGGGTCTTCGCGCAGGAAGTGACGGAGGTGCAGCACTATACCGACCGGCTGTTCCGCTTCCGCATGACCCGGCCGGACGGTTTCCGCTTCCGCTCCGGCGAGTTCGTGATGATCGGCCTGCCGAACGCCGAGAAGCCGGTCTACCGCGCCTATTCGATCGCGAGCCCGGCCTGGGACGAGGAACTCGAGTTCTTCTCGATCAAGGTGCCGGACGGCCCGCTGACCGAGCACCTGCAGAAGGTGCAGCCCGGCGACACGGTGCTGATGCGCAAGAAATCGACCGGCACGCTCGTCGCCGACGCGCTCCTGCCCGGCAAGCGCCTCTACCTGTTCTCGACGGGCACCGGCATCGCGCCCTTCGCCTCGGTCGCCCGCGACCCGGACATCTACGAGAAGTTCGAGACGGTGGTGATCACCCACACCTGCCGCACCGAGGCCGAGCTCGCCTACGGGCGCGAGCTGGTCGACAACATCCTTTCCGACGAGCTGATGCGCGAGTTCGCCGGCGGCAAGCTCCTCCTCCATTCCACCGCGACCCGCGAGGGCGCGGCGAAGGGCGAGCGCGTCACGACTCTCATTGAGACCGGCAAGCTCTTCGAGGACCTGGGGCTGCCGCCGCTCGATCCCGAGACCGACCGGGCGATGATCTGCGGCTCGATGGACATGCTGAAGGAGACCGCTAGCCTGATGGAGCGCTTCGGCCTCGTGGAGGGCTCGAACTCCAGCCCCGGCACCTACGTCGTGGAGCGCGCCTTCGTCGACTGAAGCGGGCCGCCTCGCCTTCTACCCCTGCCCGAACGCCTTGAAGGCGACGGTGGTGAAGGTGTCGGCGATGCCGTCGGCGGTCTGCAGCCGCTCGGTGACGAAGTGGCCGATGTCCTGGTCGTCGGCGAGGTAGAACTTCGCGATCAGGTCGTAATGGCCGGAGGTCGAATAGACTTCCGAAATCTCCTCCACCTCCTGCACCAGCCGGTCGGCGACCTCGTAGGCCCGGCCCGGCCGGCACTTGAACTGGACGAAGATCGTCTGCATCGCGGCATTCCCATTGGTTCGCGGCAGGTGCGCCGACCTCCTCGCCCAAGTCAATCGCCGAGCGCGACGCCGTCGCGGCGCGGGTCCGCTCCGCCTTCCAGTCCCTCCGGCGTGATCCGGATCGCGTGGAGGCCGGAATTGAGGTCGACCACCTTCGTCGCGAAGCCAAGGCCCTTCAGCGCCGGCTCCAGCGTCTCGGCCTCCGTGCCCTTCTCGATCTCGAAAGCCGTGCCGCGGTGGAGGAGGTGCGGCAGCGACACCGCGGCTTGGACGTCCATGTTCCAGTCGAGCACGGCGACGAGCGCCTCCGCGACGAAGCCGATGATCGAGGAGCCGCCGGGCGAGCCGATCGCCAGCACCGGCGCGCCGTCCCGCATCACGATCGTCGGGGCCATCGAGGAGCGCGGCCGCTTGCCGGGCTCGACGCGGTTGGCGATCGGCGCTCCCTTTTCCTGCGTCGCGAAGGAGAAGTCGGTCAGCTCGTTGTTCAGGAGGAAGCCGCTGACGAAGAGCCGCGAGCCGAAGCCGTTCTCGATCGTCGTCGTCATCGAGACGAGGTTGCCGTCCCGGTCGCGGATGGCGAAATGGCTGGTGGAGGGGAGTTCGAGGCTCGCGTCGTCGCCTCGCTCCAGCTTCGCGTGGTCGAAGGCCGGGTCGCCGGGCTTCACCTCGTCGTCCGGCAGCGCGCGGGTCGTGCCGTCGAGCAGCTTCGCACGGTCCGCCAGATAGCCGGGATCGAGCAGCCCGCGCACCGGCACGGCCATGAAGTCCGCGTCGGCGAGGTAGCGGCCGCGGTCGGCGAAGGCGAGGCGCGAGGCGTCGCCGATCCGCCGCCAGCTCTCGACGCTCTTCGGTCCGAGCGCCGCGATGTCGGTCGGCTGGAGGACGCCGAGGATCTGCCCGACCGCCACCGCGCCGGAGGACGGCGGGCCCATGCCGCAGATCTGGTAGACGCGGTAGGGCGCGCAGACCGGCGGGCGCTCCTTCACCTCGTAGCCTTTCAGGTCGTCCAGCGACAGCGTGCCGGGGTTCGGCTGCCCGTCGATACCCTTCGCCGCCGCCACCGCGCCGACGATCGCCGCCGCCGTCTCGCCCTCGTAGAAGCCGGCGGGGCCGTCTCGCGCGATCCGCTCCAGGACGGCGGCGTAGTCGGGATTGCGCACCATTGCGCCGGCGGCGAGCGGCTGGCCGTCCGGGAAGAAATACGGGCGCATCGACTCGGATTTCAGGAGGTCCGGGTCCTCGGCGAGGAGCGAATGCAGCCGCTCCGACACCGGGAAGCCCTCGCGCGCGAGCTTCATCGCCGGCTCCACCACCCGCCGCCAGGCGAGCCTGCCGTAGCGGGCGTGGACGGTGGCGAGAAGCCTGACGGTGCCGGGCGTCCCGACCGAGCGCCCGCCGACCACGGCGGGGACGAACTTCAGCGGCTGGCCGTCCTCCCCGAGGAACAGCTTCGGCGTCGCGTGCGCCGGGGCCGTCTCGCGCCCGTCGAAGGTGGTGAGGCGCTTCGCGCCGGCGTCCCACCAGACGAGGAACGAGCCGCCGCCGAGCCCGGAGGACTGCGGCTCGACGAGGCCGAGCACGAGCTGCACCGCGACCAGCGCGTCGGCGGCGTTGCCGCCTTCCCGCAGGATCGCCCGCCCCGCTTCCGCCGCCAGCGGATGCGCCGCGACCACCATCTGCTCCTTCGCGCGGACGAGGGGTTTGGCGACCGTGCCCGTCGCGGCTTCCGGCATCGCCGGCGCGGCGGCGGGCGGGGACGCCTCCTGCGCGCCGGCCCGGAGGACGAGGAACCCGGCGAGAAGGGCCCCGGCGAATTTCGACACCCGCATCCCGCGACTCCCGGTTTGACGCCTCGGCAAGCTTAGGGGAAGAGGGAAGCGAAGCAACGGCGAGAGGCGTCAGATGGATCTCGGATTGAAAGGCAAGGTCGCGGTGATCACCGGCGGCTCGGTCGGCATCGGCCTCGCGATCGCGGAAGGGCTGGCGGCGGAGGGCGCCGAGGTCGTCCTCGCGGCGCGGCACGGCGAGCGCGCGGAAAACGAGGCGCGGCGCATCTCGGACCGGTTCGGCACCCGCGCGATCGGCGTCGCGGCCGACGTCGCGACGGTGGAGGGCACCGCCGCGCTGGTCGGCGCGGTGGCGGAGGAATTCGGCGGCGCCGACATCCTCGTCAACAATGCCGGCACCGGCTCGAACGAGACGGTGATGGAGGCGCCGGACGAGAAGTGGCAGCAGTACTGGGACCTCCACGTCATGGCGGCGGTGCGGCTCGCGCGGGGCTTCGCGCCGCAGATGAAGGCGCGCGGCGGCGGCGTCATCCTCCACAACGCCTCGATCTGCGCTGTGCAGCCGCTCTGGTACGAACCGATCTACAACGTCACCAAGTCGGCGCTGATGATGTTCTCGAAATGCCTCGCGACCGAGCTCGTGACGGACAACATCCGCGTCAACTGCGTCAATCCGGGCCTCGTGCTGACCCCCGACTGGCAGAAGACGGCGAAGCAGTTGACGGCGGACACGGGCGGCGATTGGGAAGGCTACCTGCAGGGCGTCGCCGACGAGCACGCGCCGATCAAGCGCTTCGCCTCGCCGGCCGAGGTCGCGCACTTCTTCGTGTTCCTCTGCTCCGACAAGGCGACCTATTCGATCGGCTCCGAATACGGCGTCGACGGCGGCATGCGGAAAGGGCTCTGAGCATGGAGGCAGGCACCCGCATCGACCGCGTCTTCGTGCGCGATCTCGTTCTCGAACTGGAGATCGGCGTCTTCGCGCACGAGCACGGGCGGCGGCAGCGGGTGCGCTTCTCGGCCGAGGCGGAGATTCCGGTCGGCGCGGGGGCGCGGGGGCCGGAAGGCTACTATTCCTACGACCTCATGATCGAGGCGATTCGGGCAAGCGAAAAGCGCGGCCACGTGGAGCTGGTGGAAAGCCATGCCGAAGCGATCGCGGCGCGGATTCTCGCCGACGAGCGTGTCGCCGCCGTGACCGTGCGGGTGGAAAAGCTCGATCTCGGACCCGGCGCGGCGGGTATCGAAATCCGGCGAAGCCGATAGGATCGCTCGGGTTTTTTGCATTGCAGCGACGATTCACGATGCATAGTCAGGAACCGACCGGCCGTGTTGCGGCTTGCCCCTTTACCGCCTTAAGGTAGCCGGACGTTCGACCGGATCTCCTGGACGGAAAGGAGAGACGACCGTTCTGGGATCGTCCGAATCAACAGGAGGCGCCGCATCGCGGCGCTTTGCGCTCATGGATAACGTCCTCGTCGTCAAGCTCGGTGGCTCCTCGGCATCCTCGCCCGATTTCGTGCGCTGGATCGAGGCCGTGGAGACGGCGAAGGGGAAGGTGGTGGTGATGCCGGGCGGCGGGCCCTTCGCCAACACGGTGCGGCGCTACCAGCACCGCATCGGCTACGACGAGGAAGCCGTGCAGGCGATGAACATCCTCGCCATGGAGCAGTTCGGCTTCGCCCTGAAGAGCCTCGGCACGCGGATGGTGACGGCCTCCGACACGGCGGCGCTGGAGGCCGCCTTCGCGGCCGACAAGATCCCGGTCTGGCTGCCCGCCGTGCCGGCCTTCCGGGAAGCCGCCATCCGCACCAATCCGGACGTGACCTCCGATTCCATCGCCGCCTGGTTCGCGGGCCAGTACGCCAATGCGCGGCTGCTCCTCGTCAAGCAGCTCGACGTGCCGGCCAACGCCACCGTCGAGACGCTCGTCCATGCCGAGATGGTCGATCCCGCCTTCCTGACCTTCCTGAAGCCGCAGACCCGGGTCTTCCTCGCCGGGCCGAACGACATCGCGCTCGCCGGCAAGCGGTTCTCGGAGGGCGCCGTCCCCGGCCGCGAGCTGCGCCGGGCCGGCGACCTTCTCAACGCCGCGGAGTAGCGCTTTCCGTCAGCCGCGCCCGGCGATGATCGCCAGCGCCGCGGCGGCGGCCGCCTCGCCGACATCGTCGCGCAGCGCCGAGCGGCATTCCACCAGATCGGCGAAGTCGACGACGCCGCGGTCGAGGCGCGTCGCGAGGCGCTTCAGCACCGAGCGCCCGACCCCGGCCACCACGGCCGGCGCGTCCGGCTCGAGGTCGCCGCGCGACAGGACCAGTTCGGCCGCGTCGTGAAGGCGGCGAAGCTGCACCTCGGCGAAGGCGTGCGCCACCGTCCGGAAATCGTGGTCGCGCATCTCGGCGGCGTCGCGCCCGATCATCCGCGCGATCCGCGCCCGCGCGTCGGCCGGCTCGTCCTCGTCGGCGACAGCCGCCAGTACCTGCCGCACGTCCGCCATCGTCGCCAGCGGCTCGGCGATCACCGGTACGCGGGCTCCGGCGACGGGCACCCGCTCGGCCACCGCCATCAGGGCGGTGCGCGAGAAGCCCTGGTAGACGAGCTCGCCGAAGCGGAGGCGCTCGGCGTCGCCGAACCCCTCGGCCCGGATCGCGCCACCCGCGACGGGCGTGATGTCGGTGGTGGTGGACCCCATCGCGAGGAACAGCGCGGCGTCGATCCGCTCCGCGACGATCCGCGCCGCCGCGTGCCAGTTCGCCGAGGCGACAGCCTCGCTCGCTTCCGGGTCGGGGACGAGACCGGCCGGTCCCGCATAGAAGACGACGCCCTCGCCGAGCCGGCCGCGCGCCGCGCGCGCCAGCGCCGCGACGCCTTCGCGCCGGTCGGGAAAGACGTCCGAGAGTTCGCCCGTCATCGTGACCGCGTGGCGGTCGGCGGGTCCCGCTTCGGCGGCGATCCGCGCCAGCGCCGCCTCGAAGCCGGCGAGGTCGCGGTCCGGCGGCGCCGGCACCCGCCAGACGCCCACCACCTCGCCATCCTCGGCCAGCGCCGCCTTCAGATGCGCGCCGCCGACATCCCACCCAAGCACCCGAGCCATGGACTCGTTTTCGCGTTCCCGTCCCCTGCTTCCCGTTCTATAGCGGCGGGCGGCGCGAAAACCAAACGCGGATGGTGCTGATGCTGGAACCGGATCGAGCGGGCGGAGGGGGGCGGGTCGTCGGGCTCGCCGCCGATGGGACGCACCGCTTCTCGAAACGGCCGGTGGAACGGCTGCGGCTCCTCGAAGGGCTCGGCGTCGAGGGCGACGCGCATGCGGGGCGCACCGTCCAGCACCTGTCGCGCGTCCGGCGCGACCCGACGCAGCCGAACCTCCGGCAGGTGCACCTGATCCATACCGAACTGTTCAAGGAGCTGGAATCGCTCGGGTTTCACGTGAAACACGGCGATCTCGGCGAGAACGTCGCGACGGGCGGCGTCGATCTTCTCGCCCTGCCGCGCGGCACCAGGCTGCGGCTGGGCGCGGAGGCGGTGGTGGAGATCACCGGTCTGCGCAACCCCTGCGCCCAGATCGACCGCTTCCGCTCCGGGCTGATGCACGCGGTGCTGGACCGGGACGCGGCCGGCGGGCTCGTGCGGAAAGCCGGCGTGATGGCGGTGGTGCTGCGCGGCGGCGAGGTCGCGGCGGGGGATCCGATCGCGGTGGAACTGCCGGCGGAACCGCACCAGAAGCTCGAACCGGTTTGAGCGTCGTCGAAGCGTCCCCGGCGCTGCAGCGCGCCGCGGGCCGCGCCGCCGTTTCCGTGCGGGCGGCAGCGGACGGGCCGACGCGGCTCGAGCGCCTCCACCAGGCGGGCTGCCTGAAGCTGCGCTTCCCCCGGCTGCCGGGCGGGCGGCTGGAGGGCGTCCTGATCAACACGGCGGGCGGCCTCACCGGCGGCGACCGGCTGCAACTGGACGCCGCGGTCGTGGGGCAGGGCGCGGCGTTGACGCTGACGACGCAGGCCGCCGAGCGCGTCTATCGCGCCGCCGCCGGCGAGGCGGAGGTCGCGGTCCGGCTCCATGTCGGCGCTGAGACCGCGCTCGCCTACCTGCCGCAGGAGACGATCCTCTTCGACGGCGGCCGGCTGCGCCGCCGGCTCGACGTCGACCTCGCCGCGTCGAGCCGGCTCCTCCTCTGCGAAAGCGTCATCCTCGGCCGGACGCTGATGGGCGAGACGGTGCGCACCGGCCTCTTCCGCGATTCGTGGCGGGTGCGGCGCGAGGGGCGGCTCGTCTTCGCCGAGGAAGCGCGGCTCGACGGCGACATCGAGAGCTGCCGCATCGCGAAGGCCGGGCTCGGCGGCGCCCGGGCCTTCGCGAGCCTCCTCGTGCAGGACGAGCGAGCGGAAAGCCTCGTCGCGCCGCTGCGCGAGCAACTCGGAGAGCACGGCGGCGCAAGCCTCGTCGACGGGCTTCTCGTGGCGCGGCTAGCGGCCGCCGACGGTTTCTCGCTGCGCAAACGCCTCGTTCCCGCGCTCGCCACTCTCGCCAAGGGCGGGCTGCCGCGCGTATGGTCGCTTTGACGAGAAGGACGAGCCGCCGATGCAACTGACGCCGCGCGAGAAGGACAAGCTTTTGATCGCCATGGCGGCGGAAGTCGCGCGGAAGCGCCTAGCGCGCGGCGTCAAGCTGAACCACCCGGAAGCGATCGCGCTCATCTCCGACTTCGTGGTGGAGGGCGCGCGCGACGGCCGCACCGTCGCCGACCTGATGGAGGCCGGCGCGCACGTCGTCGGGCGCGCGCAGGTGATGGAGGGCATCGCCGAGATGATCCACGACGTCCAAGTCGAGGCGACCTTTCCGGACGGCACCAAGCTCGTGACGGTGCACCAGCCGATCCGCTAGCGGCATCCGATGGCCGACCTGCCGATCTGGCTCGCCCGCGCGGTGGAGAGCGAGCTGGAGGGCCGTGCCCGCCGCGATCTCGCCGAGCGCTCCGCCAGGATTACCTCGACCTACCGCGCCGGGCGCGGTTCGCGCGAAGCCGTGGCGGGCGAGGCGGACGCGCTGGCCTACGCCGTCGCCCGGATGCCGGCGACCTTCGCGAGCGCTTCCCGCGTCCTCGCCGAGATCCGAGACCTCCTGCCGGAATTCGCGCCGCGCTCGGTGCTGGACGCGGGCTGCGGGCCGGGCACCGCCGGCTTCGCGGCGCTGGACGCCTGGGGCGACGAGCTCGCCGTTCTCGCGCAGGAGGACCGCAACGCCGCCTTCCTCGCGCAGGCCGGACGCTTCGCCGCCGCCGCCGGCGGGGCGTTCCGGTTGCGGCAGGCGAGCGTGGAACTCGGCCGCTCCGCCGCGCCGGCGGACACGGCGGAGCGCTTCGACCTCGTGCTCCTCGGCTACGTCCTCGCCGAGTTCGACCTCGACGCGGCGGCGACGCTGGCGGAGCGGATGTGGGGGCGGACGGCGGAGGCGCTCGCGATCGTCGAGCCCGGCACGCCGGACGGCTACCGCCGCATCCTCGCCGCGCGACGCCGGCTTCTCGCGGCGGGCGCGCATATCCTCGCGCCCTGCCCGCACGCGAAACCCTGTCCGCTGGTTCCGCCGGACTGGTGCCACTTCTCCGAGCGCCTGCCGCGCCGCCGCGCCCATATCGCGGCGAAGGGCGCGACGCTGCCCTTCGAGGACGAGCGCTTCGCGTATCTCGTCGCGCTGCGGGGAGCCCCGCCCGAGGAGTCCCGGGCGGCGCGGATCGTCGCACCTCCCGCGATCTCGAAGCCGGCGATCGCCCTGAAGCTCTGCCGGCCGGACGGCACCGCGTCCGTCGAGACCGTCGCGAAGCGCGACAAGACCCGTTTCGCCGTTGCGCGCCGTCTCGACTGGGGCGACCGGTTCGAGGCCTGAAGCGGTCCCGCACACGAAAATTCGGCCCGCCCGCTTTTGACAGCCGGGACGAAGCCGCGCATGGTCGCCCTATAACCGGTGCGACCCAAGCCGGGGCACCGCTGTTCGACTTGATCCGAGGAACATCCATGCCGAAACGTCTCGCCGCCGCCACCGCCGCCGCCGCCTTTCTCGCCGGCGCGGCGCCCGCCTTCGCCCACCTGAACCCGGCCGAGCACGGCTCGCTGCTCGCCGGCGTCTCGCATCCGCTGACCGG
Source organism: Plantimonas leprariae (assembly GCF_008802405.1). Classification (GTDB taxonomy): domain Bacteria; phylum Pseudomonadota; class Alphaproteobacteria; order Rhizobiales; family Rhizobiaceae; genus Plantimonas; species Plantimonas leprariae. The sequence goes on along the minus strand of NZ_VZDO01000010.1, from coordinate 76,778 downwards.
CCTCGACCATATCCTGGCGATGGTGGCGGTCGGCCTCTGGGCGGCGCAACGCGGCGGCCGGGCGGTCTACGCGGTGCCGGCCGCCTTCGTCGGCACGATGATCGTCGGCTTCGGGCTCGGCCTCGCCGGCGTCACCCTGCCCTTCGTCGAGCCGATGATCGCGGCCTCCGTCCTCGCGCTCGGCGTCCTGGTGGCGAGCGCCGCGCGGTTGCCGGTGGCCGCGAGCGCCGGGCTCGTCGGCCTCTTCGCGCTGTTCCACGGCGTCGCGCACGCCTCCGAGCTCGGCGGCGCCGGCGCGCTGTCCTTCGGCTTCGGCTTCGTCCTCTCGACCGCGGCGCTCCACGCGGCCGGCATCGGGCTCGGCCTCACGCTCGGCCGCGGCGGTTGGGCGGGCTCCGCGCTCGGACGGCTCCTCGGCGCCGGCACGGCCGCGGCCGGCCTCGCCCTGATGCTCGGCTGACCCGCATGATTCCCGGCGAGATTCTCACCGCCGACGGCGAGCTCGTCCTGAACGAGGGTCTTGCCGTCACGGTGCTGGAAGTCGCGAACACCGGCGACCGGCCGGTGCAGGTGGGCTCGCACTACCATTTCGCCGAAACCAACCCGGCGCTCGCCTTCGATCGCGAGGCGGCGCAGGGCCAGCGGCTCGACATCCCGGCCGGCACGGCGGTGCGCTTCGAGCCGGGCCAGACCCGCGAAGTCCAGCTCGTGCCCTTCCGCGGCAGCCGCGAGGTCTACGGCTTCAACGCCCGGGTGATGGGCGCGCTCTGATCGCGCGCCCTTTCCGCTCCAACCCTCAGTCGCCGTTCGGGCGGGGCGTCGCGCTCGGCTCGGACCCCAGCGCGCCCCGGATGCCGCCGATGTCGACCGCGACCGGCGGCTTCGGGATGCGGTAGTCCTCCGGCCGCCCGGCACCGGCCGCGCCGCCTTCGGTCGCGGTGCCGGTGCCGCTGCTGCCGAGCCCGCCGTTGCCGGTGCCCCCGCCGATCGTCGTCGCGCCGCTGGCGGAGGCGGTGTTCGGGCTGCCGGAGGTCGCGACCGAACCCGCATTCACCGAGTTGAGGTTGGTCTGGCCGGCGGTCGCGGTGGACTGCGTCGAGAGCGACGTGTCGCCGCCGGACGCTCCCGTATCGCCAGTGTTGGAACTGGCGGGCGAACTGGTGGAGATGTCGCCGCCGCTGGTGGGACCGGTGCCGGCCGCAGCTCCCGTCCCCGTTCCGCTCGCCGTCCCGGAGGTCGTGCCGGTGCCTCCTGCCGCTCCGGTCCCGGTCGTGCCGGCGCCGGGCGAGGCGCCGCCGACGCCCCCCGCCGAGCCGGACGTGGTGCTGCCCGACGTCGCGCCGGTGCCGCTCGTGGTGCCGGGCGAAACGGGCGAGGGCGAGGTGGGCGTCGTGCTGGAGCCGCCGATGCCGCTCCCGCCGATTCCCGTACCGCCGCCGCCGACGCCGCCAGCTCCCGTCCCACCGCCGATGCCGCTCGCGCCGCCGCTGCCGATGCCGCCACCCCCGGCCGAGCCCCCGCCGACCCCGCCACCGCCGGCGCCGCCACCGCCGCCCGCCGATTGGGCGAAGGCGGGGGCCGCTGCGGCGAGCATGAGGATCGAGGCGGCGATGATGCGTGTCTTCGTCATGATGGGTGACTCCCGGATCCTGATCGTCCGCGCCGAACCGGGCGGCGCGGGCATGGCTGCTGTCGGCGTAACGCGCGAGGGACGCGTTGTTTCATTCCGCGCCGTGTTCGGCGTTCGTGCGTTTACCTAGCCGGCGCGACGATGCGCGCCCGGCCGCCCCGACTGAAGCTCGAGCCGCGCGTGACGCTGGAGGCGCCGATCGCGTTCGGGCCGCCGGTCGCGAATTCGCCGGCATTCACGGGGTTGAGGTCGGCGCGACCCTGCGTCGCCACCGCCTCATTCGAGCGCTCCCCGTCCGGCCGCGGTACGCGGGGGCGGAGGTAGCTGTTGTCGTACTCGCGGCCGTAGGCGCGCTCTTCCACCGTGTCGCCGAAGATCGGCGCGTCCTTGATCCGCGGCCCGGCACGGGTCGGCGGCGCGCCGTCGATTCGCGCGCCCGCCATCGACGAGCCGGGCACGCTGGAGGTCGGGCCGGGCTCGAAGGGCTGCGCGAGGGCGGGCAGGGGAAGCATCGCCGCCAACAGAAGGAGGGTCGCGCCCTCGGGAATTCGCATGGAGTCCGCCTCCGGTATGTCGCGGGGCCTTTCCCGGCAGATAGGGACGCCGGTCGGCTTTGACAAAGCCGGCGCGATCGGCTCGGATCGCCGCGCCCGCTCAGCAAGGTCGCCCGATGCCAGCCAGAATCAGCCGTTCCGCCTATGCCGCGATGTTCGGACCGACGGTCGGCGACCGGGTGCGGCTCGCCGATACGGAACTCTTCATCGAGGTGGAGCGCGACCTCACCACCTATGGCGAGGAGGTGAAGTTCGGCGGCGGCAAGGTGATCCGCGACGGCATGGGCCAGTCGCAACTCAGCCGAGCCGAGGGCGCGGTCGATACCGTGATCACCAACGCGCTGATCCTCGACCATACCGGCATCTACAAGGCGGATGTGGGCCTGCGCGACGGGCGCATCGCCGCCATCGGCAAGGCCGGCAACCCCGATACGCAGCCGGACGTCACCGTGGTGGTCGGCCCCGGCACGGAGGCGATCGCCGGCGAGGGCAAGATCCTCACCGCCGGCGGCTTCGACAGCCACATCCACTTCATCTGCCCGCAACAGGTCGAGGAGGCGCTCTTTTCCGGCGTCACCACGATGCTCGGCGGCGGCACCGGGCCGGCGCACGGCACGCTCGCCACCACCTGCACGCCGGGGCCGTGGCACCTCGCGCGGATGCTCCAGGCCGTCGACGCGCTGCCGATCAACATCGGCTTTTCCGGCAAGGGCAACGCCTCGCGGCCGGGCGCGCTCGTCGAGATGGTGAAGGCCGGCGCCTGCGCGCTGAAGCTCCACGAGGACTGGGGCACGACGCCGGCCGCGATCGACTGCTGTCTGGGTGTTGCGGACGACCACGACGTGCAGGTGATGATCCACACCGACACGCTGAACGAGAGCGGCTTCGTCGAGAACACGGTGGAGGCGTTCAAGGGCCGCACCATCCACGCCTTCCATACCGAAGGCGCCGGCGGCGGCCACGCGCCGGACATCATCAAGGTCTGCGGCCTGCCGAACGTCTTGCCGTCCTCCACCAACCCGACGCGGCCCTACACGGTGAACACGCTGGAGGAGCATCTCGACATGCTCATGGTGTGCCACCACCTCGACAGCGCCATCCCCGAGGACATCGCCTTCGCGGAGTCCCGCATCCGGAAGGAGACGATCGCCGCGGAGGACATCCTCCACGACCTCGGCGCCTTCTCGATCATCGCCTCCGATTCGCAGGCCATGGGCCGGGTCGGCGAGGGGGTGATCCGGACCTGGCAGACCGCCGACAAGATGAAGCGCCAGCGCGGGCGGCTGCCGGAAGAGACCGGCGACAACGACAATTTCCGTGCCCGGCGCTACGTCGCGAAATACACGATCAACCCGGCGATCGCGCACGGCATGTCGAGGGAGATCGGCTCGGTGGAGGTGGGCAAGCGCGCCGACCTCGTCCTCTGGGACCCGGCCTTCTTCGGCGTGAAGCCGGGACTCGTGCTGCTCGGCGGTATGATCGCGGCGGCCCCGATGGGCGACCCGAACGCCTCGATCCCGACGCCGCAGCCGGTGCACTACCGGCCGATGTTCGGGGCCTACGGCAAGGCGGTCGGCGCGATCGGCGCGACCTTCGTCTCGCGAGCCGGACTGGACGAGGGGCTGCGCGGGAAGCTCGGCTGCGAGAAAGCGTTCCTCGCCGTCGAGAACACCCGCGGCGGCATCTCGAAGGCATCGATGGTGCTGAACTCGGCGACGCCGAAGGTGGAGGTCGATCCCGAGACCTACGAGGTCCGAGCCGATGGCGAGCTCCTCACCTGCGAGCCCGCCACCGTGCTGCCGATGGCGCAGCGCTACTTCCTGTTCTAGATTTCAGCCCATGGCCGAGTCCCAGAAGAAGCCGGTGCCCTACGAGGAGGACTTCTACGCCTGGACCGTAGACCAGGCGGCGCGCTTGAGGGCGCGCGCTTCGTTCGACAACCGCGGCGATATCGACTGGGACAACGCGGCGGAGGAACTGACGAGCTTGGGCAATTCGGAAGAAAGCGAGATCGAAAGCCGCCTGAACGTTCTCGTCATCCGTCTCCTGAAATGGGCCTACCAGCCGGACGGCCGATCCAGCGGCTGGAAGGGAACCATCGTCGAGCAACGCCGTCGATTGCACCGACGCCTTCGTCGCAGCCCCAGCCTCCACCGCCATCCAGGCGAGGTCCTGGCCGAAGAGTACGACTCGGCCCGTCTGCTGGCGGCCGGCGAGACCCAACTTCCGGAGAACGTCTTCCCGCTCGCCTGTCCTTTCACGATCGAGGACATCCTCAATGCCGACTTCTATCCCGAGGTCGACTGACCATGGCCGAACCCCAGAAGAAGCCGGTGCCCTACGAGGAGGACTTCTACGCCTGGACCGTAGACCAGGCGGCGCGGCTGCGCGCCCGGGCGCACAACGGCATCGACTGGGAGAACGCGGCGGAGGAAATCGAGAGCTTGGGCAAGAGTGATCGGCGCGAACTGCACAGCCGGCTTCGGGTACTGCTTCACCATCTGCTGAAATGGAAGTTCCAGTCGATCAAGCGCAAGAGCGGCTGGCGCCGGACTATTCGCGAGCAGCGCCGCCAAGTCCTGTTGCTCTTGCGCGACAGCCCCAGTCTGCGTTCTACCCTTCGGAGTGTTACGGAGGAAGAATATCCGCATGCGGTCGAGGAGGCCGTCGACGAGACGCGGATACCGACGTCGGCCTTTCCGAAAGCCTGCCCCTTCACGGTCGAGGACATCCTCGATCCCGACTTCTATCCGGAGGCCGCCGCATGATCCGCGCCGAGACGATCCGCGAACGCGGCGAGGGGTTCCAGGCGGCCGACACGATCACGCTCGACGAGACGCAGCGCCATCGCCGCCGCATGGCGATGGTGAGCGACGGCGGCATCGCCTTTCTGCTCGACCTCGCCGATGCCCGGCTCTTGCGCGAGGGCGACGCGATCGTGCTCGACGACGGCCGCCTCGTCAGGGTGATCGCCAAGCCGGAGCCGCTCTACGCGGTGCGCGGCCGCAACGCCGCGCATCTCCTCAGCCTCGCCTGGCACCTCGGCAACCGCCACACGCCCGCGGCGATCATGGCCGACCACCTGCTCGTCCGGCGCGATCCGGTGCTGCGCGAGATGGCCGTCGGCCTCGGGGGAAGCGTCGAGGAGGTCGAGGCACCCTTCGATCCGGAGGGCGGCGCCTATGGCGGCCACCACGCCCATGGCGACGAGAGCCGGCCGCTGACCGGCGGCTCGCATCTCTGACGCCCGCATGCTCGAGACCGCCGCCGCGGCGCCGCTGCGGCTCCAGCTCTGGCTGTCGCCGGGCTTCCCGACCGGCGCCTTCGCCTGGTCGCACGGGCTGGAAGCGGCGGTCGCGGAAGGGCGGCTCGGCTCGGCGGCGGAGACCCGCGACTGGCTCGCCTTCCTTCTTGCGCGCGGCAGCGGCTGGAACGACCTCGTGCTCTTCGCCGAAGGCTATCGTGCGGCCGCGGACCCGGCGCGGCTCGTCGAGACCGTCGATCTCGCCCGGGCGCTCGCCGGCTCGCGGGAGCGCCGGGCGGAGATCCTCGCGCTGGGCGAGGCCTTCGCGCTCGCCGTCGCGCCGTGGGACGCGGCGATCCCCGGCGACGCCCCCTATCCGATCGCCGTCGCGCTCGCCGCGGCGCGAAGCGGCATCCCACTCGGGCAAGCGCTCGTCGCCTTCGCCGGGGCCTTCGCGGCGAACCTCGTCTCGGCGGCGGTGCGCCTCGTGCCGCTCGGGCAGACCGGCGCGACGCTGATCCTTCGCGAACTGGAGCCGGCGATCCTCGCCGCCGCGGCCCGCGCGGCCGCGTCCTCGCCGTACGATCTCGGTTCCGCCGCCACCCTTTCCGACATCGCCGCGATGCGGCACGAAACCCTGAGGACGAGGCTCTTCCGCTCATGACTAAGTTTCGCGTCAATCAAGATCGCGGCTCTTGGATCGCGAGGGTCGAGAACGGGCGTGCGGAATTGCGCATGGATGACGAGGATCCGTACGTCGCCGTCGTTATCGTTGAGGATGGAGTCAACGTGAACTGGAAGTCCCTGAAATATCGGGACACGAAGAAGGGGAGCGAAACGCCGTGGTGGGCACGTGATACGAGCGGGCGCTGGCGAACTTTGATTTCGTCCGGCAAGCCTGTCCTCTTGAGACGAGGCATGGACGAGATTTCGAGAACCGCTGGGCCGAAGATCGGCCTTTTCATGATCAATGCTTTGGCGATGAATGAGGAGTCACTTGAGTTTAGCCTCGTCGCCCGCGTTGGGGAATGCGCATGACATCGAACCACGGCCCCTTGCGCGTCGGCATCGGCGGCCCGGTCGGCTCGGGCAAGACGACGCTGGTCGAGAAGCTCTGCAAGGCAGCGCGCGAGCGCTGGTCGATCGCCGTCGTCACCAACGACATCTACACGGCGGAAGACGCCGAGGCGCTGGTGCGGCGGCAGGCGCTCAGCTCCGACCGCATCCTCGGCGTCGAGACCGGTGGCTGCCCGCACACCGCGATCCGCGAGGACGCCTCGCTGAACCTCGCCGCGATCCGGGAGCTTCGCGCCCGCCACGCGGATCTCGACCTGATCTTGGTGGAGTCCGGCGGCGACAACCTCGCCGCGACCTTCTCGCCCGATCTCGTCGACCTGCAGATCTACGTGATCTCCGTCTGCCAGGGCGACGATATTCCGCGGAAGGGCGGTCCGGCGATCACCCGCTCCGATCTCCTCGTGGTCAACAAGACCGATCTCGCGCCCTATGTCGGCGCGGACCTCGACCGGATGCGGGCCGATGCCGCGAAGGGGCGTGGGCCACTGCCGACCGTCTTCACCGACCTGTCGCGCGGGGCCGGTCTCGGCGAGATCCTCGCCTTCCTCAGCCGCGCAGGCGGACTGCCGGACCTCGCATCCGCCGCCTGACGGAAGCCGTCGCCGAACCGGCTCCGCATCCGGCGCTTGCTCGCTGCGCCGCTTGGCGTCTAGAACGACACCGATGGGGATGGGGTCCCCCGACAACCGCCCGCGCCTGCGGGCTGATGACTCCTGTCAACCGATCGGCGTCGCGCCGTCCGGATGGGCCGGGCGGGAACGATGCCGTCTTGATGGGAGCCATGGATGTCTTTCACCACCTGCCTCGTCGTGATGCTCGGCGGCGCGCTCGGCACGCTCCTGCGCTATCTCGTGTCGCTCGCCGCCCTGCCGATCAGCGGCAACCTTCCGTGGGGAACGATCGTCATCAACATCGCCGGCTCGTTCCTGATCGGGCTGTTCGGCACGCTGACGCTCGCCTCCGGCCGGTATCCGGCCTCCGAAACCTGGCGGCTGTTCGTGATGATCGGCATCTGCGGCGGCTTCACCACCTTCTCGTCCTTCAGCCTCCAGACGCTCGACCTGATGCGGAGCGGGGCGACGGGCCGGGCGCTGCTGAACGTCGCGCTCTCGGTCGTGCTCTGCGTCGCGGCCGTGGCGCTCGGCCACGCGACCGCGTCGCGTCTCAACGGCGGCGCGTCGGCAGTGGCGCAGGTCGAGATCGAGGAAGAGGCGTGAGGCTCAGGCAGGGCCGGCGATGGTGAACGGCTCGGCGTAGTCCGCTTCCTCGAGGTTGTTTCCCTCACCGCCACGGTCGATCACCAGGAAATCCGCGACCGCTTCCAGCGCGATCAGCGGATGGTGCCAGGTGTTGCGGGCGTAGGAAACGCCGCGACGATCCGTGACGAGGAAGGCGCGCGGCGCGCCCGGCCGGCCGTTCGCATCGGGCGCGACCACCGCGAGGAACGGCCGGTCCGACAGGGGCACGAAGGCCTGGCTGCCGAGCGGATGGCGCTCCATCATGCGGATCGCCACCGGAAAGGCGAAGGGCTTGCCGCGGAAGATCGAGATCAGCGGCCGGCCGCCGGCGGCGGAAACGTCGACGTCGGCGATGTCGTGGAAGCGGGTGGTCGTGCCGCCGTTGATCAGCCGGATCTCCCGCGCCGCATCCGGTTCGATCACGTGGCCGAACGGCTCGAAGGCCTCGATGGCGAGGGGTTCGACGGGCAGCGCCCTCATGCTGCAATCCCGAAGATGGCGGCGATGCGAAGCCGGGCGATCCGCTCCACCTCACGGGCGGCCGTAACCAGTTCGGCTTCGGGATCGTGGCCGACCCGCTCCTCGAAACTGGACAGGATGTCCGTCTTCGAGCGCCCGCGCACCGCGACGATGAACGGAAAGCCGAACTTCGCCGTATAGGCGTGGTTCAGTTCGGTGAAGCGGGCGAGCTCGGCTTCGCTCAAGGCGTCGAGGCCGGCGGAGGCCTGCTCGGCGGTGGATTGCGGGGTGAGGCCGCTCGCGAGGGCGAGGCGGCCGGCGAGATCGGGATGGGCGCGAAGGACGCCGAGCCGTTCCTCCGGACCGGCGCGGCGGAAGGCGGCGACGAGCGCGCCCGCGAGGCCCTCGGCGCAATCGTGCGCCGCGTGGAGGCCGGCGTCGAAGGCGCGCTCGGCGAGAAAGGGCGAGTGCTCGAACACGCCGCCGAAAGTCTCGACGAAACTTTGCCGGCTCATCTGCGAGGGGCGGAGGCGGGTCGGGTCGTAGGGGAAGCGCTCCCGCCAGTGGCGGGCGATGTCGATCCGCCGCGCCACCCAGACGTCCGGTCTGCCCTTCACGTAATCGAGGAAGCGGGCGAGCGCCCGCGCCCGGCCCGGTCGGCCGACGAGCCGGCAGTGGAGGCCGACGTTCAGCAGCTTCGGTGCGCCCTTTTCCCCTTCTTCGTAGAGGCAGTCGAAGGCATCCTTGAGATAGTCGAAGAAGTGGTCGCCCGTGTTGAAGCCCTGCGGCGTCGCGAAGCGCATGTCGTTGGAGTCGAGCGTGTAGGGCAGGATCAGCAAGGGCCCATGCACCGTGTCCTGCCAGTAGGGCAGGTCGTCGGCATAGGCGTCGGAGGAGTAGAGGAAGCCGCCCTCTTCGGCGACGAGATCGATCGAGTGGAGGCCGGAGCGCCCGGTATACCAGCCGAGCGGCCGCTCGCCCGTCACGGCCGCGTGGATCTCGATGGCGCGGGCCATGTGCTCGCGCTCGGCGGCCTTGTCGTAGTCGCGGTAGTCGATCCATTTCAGGCCGTGGGATGCGATCTCCCAGCCGGCCTCCTGCATCGCGGCGACCGCTTCCGGATGCTTTTCGATCGCGGTGGCGACCGCGTAGACCGTGACCGGCATGTCGCGCTCGGTGAACATCCGCCAGAGCCGCCAGAAACCGGCTCTGCTGCCGTATTCGTAGATCGACTCCATGTTCATGTGCCGCTGGCCGGGCCAGGCCTGCGCGCCGACGATCTCGGACAGGAAGGCTTCCGAGGCCGCGTCGCCGTGCAGCACCGAGTTCTCGCCGCCCTCCTCGTAGTTGACGACGAACTGCACGCAAATCTTCGCGCCGCCCGGCCACTGCGGGTCTGGGGCGTTACGGCCGTAACCGCGCATGTCGCGGGGATAGCGGTTCGGCGAAAGGTCGGTCGTCACCGGCGATGATCCTCGGGTCTGCCGCATGCATACGGCTTCGCGGGCTAGGTTTGAAGCGTTTCGCTTTACCTTTGCCGCGATCGGGGTGCAGACTCCGGCGGTTGACAGGAGACGGGGCGCGGATGGCGGAGAACGGGCAGGCGAGGCTGACGACGCACGTGCTGGACACCGCGCTGGGCCGCCCGGCGGCGGGGCTGGCGTTGGCGCTGTTCCGGCTGGATGGAGCCGGGCGCGAGGAACTCGCGCAAGCCGTCACCAATGCCGATGGCCGCTGCGACGCGCCGCTGCTCGCCGGGGAGGCGTTCCGGCCGGGGACCTACGAGATCGTCTTCCGGGCCGGCGACTACCTGCGCCGGCACCACCGCGAACTGCCGGAGCCGCCGTTCCTCGACGAGGTGCCGATCCGGTTCGGGATGGTGGAAGGCGCGCACTACCACGTGCCGCTGCTCCTCTCGCCCTTCGGCTATTCGACCTATCGCGGGAGCTGAGGCATGGGCGATCCAATCCGCTTCGTGCTGAACGATGTTTCACGTGAAACATTCGCGCCGAAGGCCACCACGACCATTCTCGACTGGCTGCGCAACGCCGAGCGCCTTACCGGCACGAAGGAAGGCTGCGCGGAAGGCGACTGCGGCGCCTGCACGGTAGTGATCGCGGAACCGGACGGGGTCGGCGGCATCCGGCGGCGGGCGGTGAATAGCTGCATCCAGTTCCTGCCCTCGCTGCACGGCCGGGCGCTGGAGACGGTGGAGCATCTCGGGACGAACGGCGGCCTGCACCCGGTGCAGGCGGCGATGGTGGAGCACCACGGGAGCCAGTGCGGCTTCTGCACGCCGGGCTTCGTCATGCAGCTCTATTCCGGCTGGGTGAACGGCGCGCTCGGTAGCCGGCAAGAGGTGAAGGACCTCGTCGCCGGCAACCTCTGCCGCTGCACCGGCTACGGGCCGATCGTCGAGGCCGGGCTGGAAGCCGCGAAGACGCCCGTTCCCGATATCGCCCAAGCGGATGCGGCGCTGGCGGAGCGGCTGGAAGCCTTGCGCGGCGAGGGGACGTTCGAGCACGAAGCCGCGGACGGCAGCCGCTGGTTCGGCCCCCGCGACGTCGACGCGCTCGCCGACCTCTACGCCGCCCATCCGGATGCGACCCTCGTCGCCGGCGCGACCGACGTCGGGCTCTGGGTGACGAAGCAGCACCGCCGGCTGCCGCTCGTCATCGACGTCAGCCGCGTCGAGGATCTGAGGCTGATGGAGGAGGGGCCGGGCTCGCTGTTCGTCGGCGCGGCGGTGACGCACGACGAAGCCGCCGGTCGACTCGCCGAAATCCATCCGAGCCTCGGCGAACTGCTGCGCCGCTTCGCCGGGCACCAGATCCGGAACGCCGGCACGGTCGGCGGCAACATCGCCAACGGCTCGCCGATCGGCGACCTCGCGCCGGCGCTGATCGCGCTGGGCGGCGGCTTGTTCCTGCGCCGGGGCGAGAAGCTCCGGCGTGTCGCGCTGGAGGACTTCTTCATCGAATACGGCCGGCAGGACCGGGCGGAGGGCGAGTTCGTCGCCGCGGTGGCGGTGCCGGTGCTCGGGGCCAACCAGCGCTTCTTTTGCCACAAGCTGTCGAAGCGCTTCGATTCCGACATCTCGGCGGTGATGGCCGCGATGCGCCTGACCTTCGACGGCGACGCGGTGGCGGAAGCGCGGATCGCCTTCGGCGGCATGGCGGGCACGCCGAAACGGGCGAGCGCGGCGGAAGCCACGCTGACGGGCCGGCGGTTCGATGCGGCGGCGGCGCAGGACGCGGCGGAAGCCTTGTCGCAAGATTTCGCGCCGCTCTCCGACATGCGCGCCGGGGCCGGGTACCGGCTGAAGGCGGCGGGCAACCTCATCCGCCGCTTCCAGATCGAAGACGAGGGCGGCGAGGCGACGCGCGTCCTGGAGGTCGCGTGATGGAGGAGACGGTCGGCGGCGAGACCCGCATCCAGGACCGGGGCGTCGCGGAGACGGTCGACCCCGCTGCGCTGAAGGGCAAGCGGCCACGCCACGAGAAGCGGATCCGCGGCGGGGTTTCCGCCGAGCTTCGCCACGACAGCGCCGAGAAGCACGTCACCGGCGCGGCGCGCTACACCGACGACGAGCCGGAACTGCCGGGCACGCTGCAGGTCTATCTCGCCATGTCGACAAAGGCGCATGCGCGGCTTGTCGACTTGGATCTGGATAAGGTGCGCGATGCGCCGGGCGTCGTCGCGGTGCTGGCGGCAGCCGATATCCCGGGAAAGAACGACTATTCGCCGGTCTTCGGCGACGACCCGATCTTCGCCGACGGGGTGGTGCAATATGTCGGCCAGCCGCTCTTCGTGGTCGCGGCGGAAACGCTGGATGCGGCGCGCGAGGCGGCGAAGCTGGTGCGGGTCGAATACGCGGACCTGCCGGCCGCGATCACCATTGAGGAGGCCATCGCCCACGCGGACGAGGCCGGCCGCGACCTGATGGACCCATACGAGATGCGGCTCGGCGATGCCGATGGCGCGCTGGCCGGCGCACCGCACCGGATCGCCGGGCAGATCGAGATCGGCGGGCAGGACCATTTCTACCTCGAAGGCCAGATCGCCGTGGCGATCCCGGGGGAGGACGGCGATATGCTGGTGCGCTCCTCCACCCAGCACCCGTCGGAAGTGCAGCACAACGTCGCGAAGGCGCTCGGGCTCGCCGACAACCAGGTGACGGTCGAGATGCGGCGGATGGGCGGCGGCTTCGGCGGCAAGGAATCGCAGCCGGCGCTGTTCGCGAGCGTCTGCGCGCTGGTGGCCCAAGCGACGGGCCGGCCGGCGAAATGCCGGCTCGACCGCGACGACGACATGGAGATGACCGGCAAGCGGCACGAGGCTCTGGTCGACTACGCGTTCGGCACCGATGCGGAAGGGCGCATCCTCGGGGCCGACATCCGGCATTTCATCCGCTGCGGCTATAGCTGCGACCTTTCCGGCGCGATCGCCGACCGGGCGATGTTCCACGCCGACAACGCCTACGACCTCCGGGCCGCGCGCATCCGCTCGCGGCGGCTGAAGACGCACACCGTCTCGAACACCGCCTTCCGCGGCTTCGGAGGCCCGCAGGGCATGCTCGGCACCGAGCGCGCGATGGACCGGATCGCATTCGAGCTCGGCCTCGACCCGCTGGACGTCCGCAAGCGCAACTTCTACCCGGCCGAGGGAGGTGGGGTGACGCCCTACGGCATGGAGGTGACGGACTCGGTGATCGCCGAGATCGTCGAGGAACTGGAGGAGAGTTCCGACTACCGCCGGCGGCGCGAGGCGGTGCGGGAGTTCAACGCGGGCAATCCGATCCTGAAGAAGGGCTTAGCGCTGACGCCGGTGAAGTTCGGCATCTCCTTCACCACGACGCACCTCAACCAGGCCGGCGCGCTCGTCCACGTCTACAAGGACGGCTCGGTGATGCTGAACCACGGCGGCACCGAGATGGGGCAGGGGCTGTTCACCAAGGTGGCGCAGGTCGTGGCGGAGGAGTTCCGCATCGACGTCGACAACGTGAAGATCACCGCGACGACGACGGGCAAGGTGCCGAACACCTCGGCGACCGCGGCCTCGTCCGGCTCCGATCTCAACGGCATGGCGGCGCTGCTTGCCGCCCGCGCGATCAAGGAGCGGCTCGTCGCCTACGCTTCGGAGCGCTATGGCGTGCCGGCGGCGGAGATCGAGTTCCTGCCGAACCGGGTGCGGATCGGGCGCGTGGAGAAGCGCTTCGAGGACCTCGTCGGCGAAGCCTATCTGGCAAGGGTGCCGCTGTCTTCCACCGGCTTCTACGCGACGCCGGACATCACCTACGACCGGCCCTCGGCCTCGGGCCGGCCGTTCTACTACTTCGCCTATGGCGCGGCCTGCTCGGAAGTGGTGATCGACACGCTGACCGGCGAGAACCGGGTGTTGCGCGTCGACATCCTCCACGATGTCGGGCGCTCGCTGAACCCGGCGATCGACCGCGGCCAGATCGAGGGCGGCTTCGTGCAGGGCATGGGCTGGCTGACGACGGAAGAGCTCTGGTGGGACAGAGCCGGGCGGCTGCGCACCCACGCCCCCTCGACCTACAAGATCCCGACCGCGAACGACCGGCCGGACGATTTCCGCCTGGCGCTCTGGGCGAAGGGCGAGAACCGGTCGGAAACGGTCTATCGTTCCAAGGCGGTCGGCGAGCCGCCCTTCATGCTGGCGATCTCGGTGTTCTCGGCCCTGACGGATGCGGTATGTGCTGCCGGCGACGGCAAGCGGTTCCCCGACCTCGACGCGCCCGCGACCCCGGAGCGCGTGCTCGCCGCCGTCGAACATGTGCGGGGCGAAGCTTGAAATCGCTTTCTACCTTTATGCGCGACTGCCTCCTTTCCGGCACTCCCGCCGCGATCGTGCGTGTGGGCCAGGCGCTCGGCTCGACGCCGCGCGAGGAAGGCGCGGCGATGCTGGTGACGGCGAATGCCGTACAAGGCACGGTCGGCGGCGGACGGCTGGAATGGCACGGCATCGAGGCGGCGCGGGCGCTGATCGCCGGCGGTGAACGCGAGGCGAGGCTCGCCGTGCCGCTCGGCCCCCGCATCGGCCAGTGCTGCGGCGGGCACGTGACGCTGCACCTCCGAGCCGTGACCGAAGCCGCGCTCGCGGAGGAGGAGGAACAGGAGGCGAGGGAGCGGGCGAGCCTGCCGGTCGCCCTCCTGTTCGGGGCCGGGCACACCGGGCGCGCCGTCGCGGAAGCCCTCAGCCCGCTGCCGATCCGCCTCCGCGTCGTCGATTCCCGGCCGGAGGCGCTGGAAGGCCTGCCGCCCGGCGTCGAGCGGCTGGGGCTGGCGATCCCGGAAGCCGCGGTCGCGAGCGCCCCGCCGCGAAGCGCCTTCCTCGTCATGACCCACGACCACCCGCTCGACTTCCTCCTCGCCGCCGCGGCGCTGCGCCGGGGCGACGCGTCCTATGTCGGGATGATCGGCTCGGCGACGAAGCGCGAGACCTTCCGGCGCGCGCTCGCGGAGACCGGCGAGGAGGCGCTGGTCGCCGGCCTGACGCTGCCGGTCGGCGGCTCGGGCTTGCGCGACAAGCGCCCGGCGGTGATCGCCGCCCTCACCGCCGCCGAGGTCGCGGTCTGCCTGCTTTCCAACCAACAGGAATCGCTGCCCGATCGCTTGGCAGGAGCCGATCCGGGGTGCCATAGTGACGGCGTCCGACGAACCGGCTGATTTCCATCCGCATGGCGCCTCGCCTCCAGCTTTCCGGCATCACGAAACGCTTCCCCGGAGTGGTGGCCAACGATGCCGTGTCGTTCGCGGTGGGGCCGGGCGAGATCCACGCGCTGATCGGCGAGAACGGCGCCGGCAAGTCGACGCTGGTGAAGGTCATCTACGGCGTGCAGCGCGCCGACGAGGGCGAAATCCGCTGGGAGGGCGAGCCGGTCGCGCTTCGCTCGCCGCGCGAGGCGCGCCGCCTCGGGATCGGCATGGTGTTCCAGCACTTCTCGCTGTTCGAGGCGATGACGGTGCTGGAGAACGTCGCGCTCGGCCTCGACCACCCGCCGCCACGGCGCGAGCTGGAGCGCGAGGTGCGCGCCGTGCTGGAGACCTACGGCCTCGCGCTCGATCCGTACCGCCTCGTCCATACGCTCTCGGTCGGCGAGCGCCAGCGCATCGAGATCCTGCGCGCGCTGCTCGGACGCCCGAAGCTTCTCGTCATGGACGAGCCGACCTCGGTGCTGACGCCGCAGGAGGTCGAGAAGCTGTTCGAGACGCTCCGGCAGCTCGCGCGGGAGGGCTGCTCGATCCTCTACATCTCCCACAAGCTCGGCGAGATCAAAGCGCTCTGCTCGGCCGCGACGATCCTGCGCGGCGGGCGCGTCGTCGGCACCTGCGACCCGGCCGCCGAGACGCCGCGGCGGATGGCCGAGCTGATGATCGGCGGCTCGTTGAAGGACCTGTCGAACAAGCGCGCCGGCGCCTCGGGCGCGGACCGCTTCGCCGTCTCGGAACTCGTCGTTCCCGGCGAGCCGCCCTTCGGCACGAGCCTCCGCGACATCGGCTTCCGGGTGCGCGCCGGCGAGATCCTCGGCATCGCGGGCGTCGCGGGCAACGGGCAGAACGAACTCGTCGCCGCGCTCTCCGGCGAGCGCGTCGGGACGAGCGGTCGGATCGCGATCGACGGCGAGGACATCGGCCGGCTCTCCGTCGCCGAGCGCCGCCGGCGCGGGCTGTGCGTCGTGCCGGAGGAGCGGAACGGCCATGCCGCCGTGCCGGCGATGACGCTCGCCGAGAACGCCGTCCTGTCGGCGCGCGGGCGCAAGGGGCTGGCGGCGGGCGGCATCGTCAGGTCCGGCGCCGCGCGGCGCTTCGCGGCCGAGGTGATCGGGCGCTTCTCGGTGAAAGCGACCGGGCCGCAGGCGCTGGGCGGCAGCCTCAGCGGCGGCAACCTGCAGAAGTTCATCATGGGCCGCGAGATCGAGCAGGCCCCGAGCGTCCTCGTCGTGTCGCAGCCGACCTGGGGGGTCGATGCGGGCGCGGCCGGCTTCATCCGGCAGGCGATGATCGACCTTGCCGCTCGCGGCGCGGCGATCGTGATCGTATCCCAGGACCTCGACGAACTCCTCGAACTCGCCGACCGCATCTCAGTCCTCAACGAGGGCCGCCTGTCGCGGGCGGTGGACGTGCGGGGCGCCTCGATCGAGGAGATCGGCCTCCTGATGGGCGGCGTCCACGGCGCCGGTCCCGGCGAGGCCGTGCCGGTTCCCTCCGTGCCGCACGTGCTGGGAGCCGCGTGAGGATGGCGATGCGGCTGGAGAAGCGCCTCGAACCGAGCCGCGCGATGAGCCTCGGCGCGCCGGTGCTGGCGGTCGTCCTGACGCTCCTCCTCGGCGCCGTCGCCTTCACGCTTCTCGGCTACGACGGGTTCGGCGCGATCCGGGAAATCTTCGTCCTGCCGCTGTTCGACAGCTACCGCTGGCAGGACATTCTGGTGAAGGCCGCGCCCTTGGCGCTGATCGCCACCGGCCTCTCGATCGGCTTCCGGGCGAACGTCTGGAACATCGGCGCGGAAGGGCAGTACGTCCTCGGCGGGCTCGGCGGCACGGCGGTGGCGCTCGCGACGATGGGAGGCGAGGGAAGCTGGATCCTGCCGGCGATGATCCTCTGCGGCATCGGCGGCGGCATGCTCTGGGCGCTGGTGCCGGCGCTGCTCCGCACCGCGCTCGGCGTCAGCGAGATCCTGTCCAGCCTGATGCTGAACTACGTCGCGATCCAACTCCTCTACTACCTGATGCGCGGGCCCTGGAAGGACCCGGAAGGCTTCAACTTCCCGCAGACGGCGCTGTTCACCGAGTGGCAGATCCTGCCCATGGCGGTGCCGGACACGCTGATCCATATCGGCATTCCGATCGCGGCGCTCGCCGCGCTCCTGGTCTGGTTCGTGCTCGCCCGCACCGTCGCCGGCTTCGGGGTGCGCGTCGTGGGTCTGGCTCCCAACGCCGCACGCTATGGCGGCTTTCGCGAGAACCGGGTGGTCTGGGGCACGCTTCTCGCCGGCGGCGGCTTCGCCGGGCTCGCCGGCGTCCTGGAAGCGGCCGGGCCGTTCGGGCAGATGGTGCCGGCCTTTCCGACCGGCTACGGCTACACCGCGATCATCGTCGCCTTCCTCGGCCGGCTGCATCCGCTCGGCATCCTCCTCGCCAGCCTCGTCCTGGCGCTGACCTATGTCGGCGGCGAGTCGGCCCAGACCACGATCGGCCTGCCGGCGGCGGCGATCGGCGTGTTCCAGGCGACGATGCTGTTCATGCTGCTCGGCGTCGACATCCTGGTGCGCTACCGGATCGCGACAGACCGGCCGAAACCCGTGTCCGTCGCACCCGCCGTCGCGAAGCGCGAGGCCGCGGCGTGAACGCCGTGTTCCTCGTCTCCGTGATCATGACGGTCGCCGCCAGCGCGACGCCGATCCTCCTCGCCGCGCTCGGCGAACTGGTGGCTGAGAAGTCGGGCGTCCTCAATCTCGGCGTCGAGGGCATGATGCTGATCGGCGCGGTGACGGGCTTCGCCGTCGCGGTCTCGACCGGCCACCCTTACGCCGGCGTCCTCGCCGCGATGCTGGCGGCCGCCGCGGCCTCGATGATCTTCGCCGTCCTCGTCCTCCATCTCGCCGCGAACCAGGTCGCGACGGGCCTCGCGCTCGCGATCTTCGGCACCGGCGTCTCGGCGCTGGCGGGCGCGCCCTTCGTCGGCATCACCACCGAGACCTTGCCGCCGCTGTTTCCGCCGAGCCTCGCGGCCGATCCGATCCTCCGGGTCGTCTTCGGCCATTCGCCGCTGGTCTATGCGGGGATCGCGCTCACCGTCGCCGTCTGGTGGTTCCTCAAAGCCTCGCGCGCCGGGCTGATCCTGCGCGCGGTCGGCGAGGGCGACGCCGCCGCCCATTCCATCGGCTATCCGGTGCTGCGCGTCCGCACCCTCGCCGTCCTCTTCGGCGGCGCGATGGCCGGGCTCGCCGGCTCCTGCTACTCGCTGGTGCTGACGCCGATGTGGGCCGAGCGGCTGACGGCGGGGCGCGGCTGGATCGCCATCGCGCTCGTCGTCTTCGCCGCGTGGAAGCCGGGGCGGCTGCTGTTCGGCGCCTATCTCTTCGGCCTCGTGATCACGCTGGAACTGCAGGCGAAGGCGGCCGGCTGGAGCTTCTTCGCGCCGGAGTTCCTCTCGGCGCTGCCGTATCTGGCGACGATCCTCGTCCTTGCCCTCATCTCCGCCGGCCGGGGCCGCACCGCCGCCGCCGCGCCGGCCTGCCTCGGCAAACCCTTTCGGGCGAACGCCTGAACCCCGCCCAACCCTCCCAAGGAGAATCCCGCATGATCCAGTTCAGCCGCCGCCGCCTGCTCCAGTCCGGCGCAGCGCTCGGCCTCACCACCGTCCTGCCGGGCATGGCGCTCGCCGCGAAGAAGGACAAGGTCAAGGCCGCCTTCGTCTATGTCGGGCCGGTCGGCGACTTCGGCTATTCCTTCGCCCACGACCAGGGCCGCAAGTTCCTGGCCGAGAAGCTCGGCGACAAGGTCGAGACCACCTATGTCGAGAGCGTCTCGGAGGGACCGGACGCCGAGCGCGTCATCCGCAAGCTCGCGCAGGACGGCAACGACATCGTCTTCGCCACCTCCTTCGGCTTCATGGAGCCGACCGTGAAGGTGGCGAGGGCGTTCCCGAAGGTCGCCTTCGAGCACGCCACCGGCTTCAAGACGGGCAAGAATCTCGGCATCTACAACTCGCGCTTCTACGAGGGGCGCGCCGTGCTCGGCACCATCGCCGGCATGATGTCGAAGTCCGGCAAAGGCGGCTACGTCGCCTCCTTCCCGATCCCGGAAGTGGTGATGGGCATCAACGCCTTCACGCTGGCGGCGCGTAAGGTGAAGCCGGACTTCCAGACCAGCGTCGTCTGGGTGAACTCGTGGTACGACCCGGCGAAGGAGTCGGACGCCGCGAAGGCGCTGATGGACCAAGGTGCGGACGTCATCACCCAGCATACGGATTCGCCGGGGCCGCTGCAGGCTGCCGAGAGCCGAGGCGCGATCGCCTTCGGGCAGGCCTGGGACATGTCGAAGTTCGCGCCGAACGCGCACATGACGGCGATCGTCGACCATTGGGGGCCGCATTACGTCGCGTCGGTGCAGGCGCTGCTCGACGGCACCTGGAAGCCCGGCGACGTCTGGGGCGGGATGAAGGAGGACTTCGTCGAGATGGCGCCGTGGAACCCGAAGATGCCCGACGACGTGAAGGCCGCCGCGCAGAAGATCGTCGACGGCACGGTGGACGGCTCGTACAAGGTGTTCACCGGCCCGATCAAGGACCAGTCCGGCAAGGACAAGATCGCGGCCGAGACGGTGATTCCGGACGGGGATCTCCTGAAGATGGACTGGTACGTGGAAGGGGTCCGCAGCTAGCTGGAACGGCTCGCGCCGGCGGCCAGCCAGCGCGAGCCTCGGGTCTGCGCCTCGGCATGCGACGATGTCGGGGCGCTACGACGAAGAACCGCAATGGACCGGATGCCCGTCTTTCGACGAAAGGCGTTCGATCTGACGAGATCCAACGGACCGCCGGCCTGTGCCGCGCGGTCGCCTGTCGCTCGTCCTTGGCCAGAGGAACGGCAAGGCATCCCATGTGGACCTACTTCTACGACTGGCTGAGCTTCGCGGTGCGCTGGACGCATGTCGTCACCGCCATCGCCTGGATCGGCTCGTCCTTCTACTTCATCGCCCTCGACCTCGGGCTCCGGCGGCCCCGCGAACTCCCGGCGGGCGTCGGCGGCGAGGCGTGGCAGGTGCATGGCGGCGGCTTCTACCACGTGCAAAAGTACATGGTCGCGCCGGCCGGCATGCCGGAGGACCTGACCTGGTTCAAATGGGAGTCGTACTCGACGTGGTTGTCGGGCGCGTTCCTCCTGTTCCTCGTCTACTATCTCGGGGCGGAGCTGTTCCTGATCGACCCGGAGCGGGCGAACCTCTCGCCCTTCGAGGCGAGCGCCATCGGCATCGGCGGCATCGCGCTCGGCTGGCTCGTCTACGACCGGCTCTGCAAGTCGCCGCTGCGCCGGAACGACACGGCGCTTCTCGCGGTGCTCTTCGTCTACGTGGTGCTGGCGAGCTTCCTGTTCAGCCAGGTGTTCTCGGGGCGCGGCGCGATGCTGCACACGGGCGCGATGATCGCGACGATCATGACCGCCAACGTCTTCTTCACCATCATCCCGAACCAGAAGATCGTGGTGGCGGACCTGCAAGCGGGGCGGACGCCGGAGGCGCGGCTCGGGGCGGAAGCCAAGCAGCGCTCGCTCCACAACAACTACCTGACGCTGCCCGTCGTCTTCCTGATGCTGTCCGGCCATTACCCGCTGGCCTTCGCGACGACATGGAACTGGGCGATCGCCGGCCTCGTCCTCCTCATCGGCGCCGTGATTCGGCATTACTTCAACACGATGCACAAGACCGGCAAACAGCTCTGGTGGTGCTGGTGGGCGGCGGGGGCGCTGTTCGTCCTCGTGATGGCGCTATCGGGCGCGCCCGGCTGGCGGACGCCAGCACCGCCGCCGGAAGCCGCCGAGCGCTGGACCAAGGACCCGGAACTGGCGCTCGCGAGTTCGGCGCATTTCGACGAGGCGGAGGGGATCGTCCAGTCGCGCTGCTCGATGTGCCATGCGCGGCAGCCGCTCTGGCCGGGCGTCGGCATCGCGCCGAAGCACGTCTATCTCGAAACCGCAGGCGACATCGTCAGGAATGCCTCGCTGATCGAGCGGCAGGCGGTCCGGAGCCATGCCATGCCGCCCGGCAACGTCACCGGGCTCGAGCCGGCCGAGCGCGAAGTGCTGGCAGCGTGGCTGGCGAGCGGCGACGGACGGGGAGGGGGCTCGTGAGCGCGAGCGCCGAGATCCGCCTCGCCGTCCGGGGCCGGATCGTCTCCTTCGACGGCGGGCCGGGCGACGCGCCGACGGTGCACGAGCAGGGCGTCGTGCTGGTCGATGCCGAGGGCCTCGTCGCCGCGGTCGGCGACGCCGCCGAACTCCTGCCGACGCTGCCGCCAGGCGCGAGGGTCTGCGACCACCACCGGCACATCGTGATGCCGGGCTTCGTCGATCCGCATCTCCACATGCCGCAGACGCAGGTGGTCGGCTCGTTCGGCACCGAGCTGATGGAGTGGCTGGCGAAGTACACGTTCCCCGAAGAATCGCGCTACGGCGACCCGGACGTGGCGGAGGCGGCCGCGCGTTTCCTGGTCGACGAGTTGCTCAGGAACGGCACCACCACGGCCGCGGTCTACTGCACCTCGCACCCGGTCAGCGTCGACGCGTTCCTCGCCGAATGCGAGCGCCGGTCGCTGCGGATGCTCGCCGGCAAGGTGATGATGGACCGCAACGCGCCGCCGCGCCTGCTCGACACGCCGGAGCGCGGCTACGAGGAGACCACGGCGCTGATCGGGCGCTGGCACGGGCGCGGCCGGCTGGAGATCGCGATCACGCCGCGCTTCGCCCCGACCTCGACCGACGCGCAACTGACCGCGACGGGGCTGCTCGCCGCCGAGCATCCCGGGCTCGCGATCCAGACGCATCTGTCGGAAAACCATCAGGAGATCGCCTTCGTCGCCGAGCTGTTTCCCTGGGCGGCGGACTACACGAGCGTCTACGAGCGCTTCGGACTGGTGCGGCCGCGCGCGCTGTTCGGCCACTGCATCCACCTCTCCGAGCGCGAGCGCGAGGCGCTCGGAAGAGCGGGCGCTTCGGCGATCTTCTGCCCGACCTCGAACCTCTTTCTCGGCTCGGGCCTGTTCGATCTCGCCGCCACCCGAGCGGCGGGGATCCGGGTCGGGCTCGCCACCGATATCGGCGGCGGCACCAGCTATTCGATGCTGCGCACTGCGGCGGAGGCATACAAGGTGCTGGCGCTGAACGGGCAACGGCTCACCGCCTTCGAGGCGTTCCACCTGATGACCGCCGGCAATGCCGAGGCGATGGGGATGGAAGCGCGGATCGGCCTTCTGCGGCCCGGCATGGAGGCCGATCTGGTGGTGCTCGACACCGGTGCGACGCCGGCGATGCGGCGGCGGATGGAGCGTGTGGAGACGCTCGCGGAGGAGCTGTTCGCGCTGATGACGATGGGCGACGACCGCGCGGTAGTCGCGACCTACGCGCTCGGCCGCCGCGTCCACG
This sequence comes from Plantimonas leprariae, assembly GCF_008802405.1. Classification (GTDB taxonomy): domain Bacteria; phylum Pseudomonadota; class Alphaproteobacteria; order Rhizobiales; family Rhizobiaceae; genus Plantimonas; species Plantimonas leprariae. The sequence continues at coordinate 54,416 of NZ_VZDO01000010.1, read as the reverse complement.
ACCGGCAGGGCTTCGTCGAACACCCGCTGCCGCCCCGGGCCGACGCTCCCTTCGCGCCGCCGCAGGACGGCGAGGAGGGGGTGGAGCAGTAAAAACGGTTGCTGCGCCGCGACATTCCCCGGCGTCCGCCTATGTGCAGGGCCGACGCCGGCTTCGGCCGGCCTTTCTTGGGGGCCAAACGATGCGGCTGGTGCGGTTCGGCGAGCGGGGGCAAGAGAAGCCCGGCCTGATCGACAAGGACAACGTGCTCCGCGACCTGTCGGGCGAGATCGACGATCTTCGCGGCGAGCACCTGTCCCGTGCCGGCTTGGCGCGCATCCGCGCCCTCGACCCGAAGAGCCTGCCGAAGGCCGATCCCTCGCACCGCCTCGGCGTTCCGGTCGCCGGCATCACCAACTTCCTCGCGATCGGGCGGAACTATGCCGAGCACGCCGCCGAAACCGGCTCGGACGTGCCGACGGAGCCGCTGATCTTCAACAAGGCGATCTCCTCGCTGAACGGGCCGCACGACGACATCGGCATCCCGAAGGGCGCCACCGCGGTCGATTGGGAGGTGGAACTCGCGATCGTCATCGGCGAGCGGGCGCTGAACGTCTCCGAAGGCGAGGCGCTCGATTTCGTCGCGGGCTTCGCGCTCTGCAACGACGTGTCCGAGCGCGAATGGCAGAAGAACCGCGGCGGGCAGTGGACCAAGGGCAAGAGCGCCCCGACCTTCGGCCCCCTCGGACCCTGGCTGGTGACGGCGGACGAGATCGGCGACGTGCAGGCGCTCGACCTCTGGCTCGACCACAACGGCGAGCGGCGGCAGACCGGCTCGACCCGCGACATGATCTTCGGCGTGGCGAAGCTCGTCTCGTACATCTCCGACTTCATGGCGCTGCAACCCGGCGACGTGATCACCACCGGCACGCCGCCCGGCGTCGGCGCGGGGATGAAGCCGCCGCAGTACCTGAAAGGCGGCGACCGGCTGGCGCTCGGCGGCACGCGGCTCGGCGAGCAGCGGGCGCGGGTTCTCGGCGGCGAAGGCTGACGCTTTTCCGGGCCGCGGCCGCAACCCTCTCGGCGCTCCGGCATTGCCCGAGACGAAACCGTGAGGACCCGCCTTCCACCGGGAGGCGTTCGACAGGCGAACAACGGCGAGGTGCTTGTGTCCAACGTGATCGAGAAGACGAAGCAGGCGACGGCGAAGGCCGCGACGCAGGTGATGGGACCGGTCTCGGAGCCGGCGCACGACGCCCGCCTGATGACGCTCGCCGAGAACCGCGTCGTGATCGAGGGCGTCGCGCCCGAGATCGACGGCGGCCGCTTCGCGGTGAAACGCTTCGCCGGCGAACCTTTGATCGTCGAGGCCGACGTCTTCGCCGACGGGCACGACAAGATCGACTGCTCGGTGCTTTACCGCGAGGTCGGCGAGGCGGCCTGGAGCGAGGCGCCGATGAGCTTCGTCGAGAACGACCGCTGGCGAGCGACGATCTCGTTCGCCGAGAACGGCCCGGCGCAGTTCACCATCATCGCCTGGCGCGACCTCAACGCCTACTGGCGCTACGAGGCGGGCAAGAAGCGCGAGGCCGGCATCGACATCTCGCTGGAACTGGTCGAGGGTCGCGAGCTGGTGGAAGCGGCGCTCTCGTCCGGCCGCGGCTCGGACAAGGACGTCGAGGACACGACGGCGCTGCTGCGCCGGCTGGAGGACCTGGCGAAGGGCGGCGACAAGGACGGGCAGTACGCCCTTCTCACCGCGACCGACACGGTGAACCTCCTCTACCGGACGGGGGTCCGGACCAATCTCAGCCGCTACCATGTCGACGTGCCGGTCTGGGTCGACCGCGAGCGCGCCGCCTTCTCGGCCTGGTACGAGCTGTTCCCACGCTCGCAGTCGGGCGATCCTGCCCGGCACGGCACCTTCGCCGACGTCGAGAAGCGGCTGCCCGACATCAAGGAGATGGGCTTCGACGTCCTCTATCTCCTGCCGATCCACCCGATCGGCAAGACCAACCGGAAGGGGAAGAACAATACGCTCACCCCCGCGGCCGACGACCCGGGCTCGCCTTACGCGATCGGCTCGGCCGAGGGCGGCCACGACGCGATCCACCAGGAACTCGGAACCTTCGAGGACTTCGCCCACCTCGTGAAGGCGGCGAAGGACCATGGAATGGAGATGGCGATCGACTTCGCCATCCAGTGCTCGCCCGACCATCCATGGATCAAGCAGCACCCGGAATGGTTCGACTGGCGGCCGGACGGCACGATCAAGTTCGCCGAGAACCCGCCGAAGAAGTACGAGGATATCGTCAACGTCCACTTCTATCGTGGCGCGATCCCGTCGATCTGGACCGCCTTGCGCGACATCGTCCTGTTCTGGATCGACAAGGGGGTGCGCATCTTCCGCGTCGACAACCCGCACACGAAACCTTTCCCGTTCTGGGAATGGCTGATCGCGGAGGTGCGGCAGGTCGATCCCGGCGCGATCTTCCTCGCCGAGGCCTTCACCCGGCCGAAGCTGATGAAGCGCCTCGCAAAGGTCGGCTACAACCAGTCCTACTCGTACTTCACCTGGCGCAACGCCAAGTGGGAGCTGGAGCAGTACCTGCGCGAGCTGACGACGGAGGAATGCGCCGATTTCATGCGGCCGAACTTCTTCGTCAACACGCCGGACATCAACCCCTTGTTCCTGCAGACGAGCGGGCGGCCGGGCTTCCGCATCCGCCTGGCGCTCGCCGCGACGCTCGGGGGCAACTACGGCGTCTATTCCGGCTTCGAGCTTTGCGAGTACAAGCCGGTGCCGGGCAAGGAGGAGTACCTCAACTCCGAGAAGTACGAGATCCGCGCCTTCGACTGGAAGCGGCCCGGCAACATCCGCGACGACATCGCCTTCTTCAACCGCATCCGCAACACGGAACCGGCGCTGAAGAGCTTCACCGATCTCGCCTTCTTCAACTTCTGGAACGACAACGTCCTCTATTACGCCAAGCGGACGCCGGACCGGTCGAGCTACCTCCTGTTCATCGTCTCGCTCGACCCGTTCGATGCGCAAGGGGGGAACTTCGAGGTGCCGCTCTGGGAACTCGGGCTTCCCGACAACGCCACCGTCCAGGTCGAGGCGCTGGCGAGCGGCGAGCGCTTCGAATGGCGCGGCAAGATCCAGCACTGGTGGCTGAACCCGGCCGAACGGCCCTACGCCGTATTCCGAATCACTCCCTGAGGCGCGGCGTCCCGCGTTTCTCCCCTCGATACCGCCAGCGAGTTCACCGATGAGCCAGCCCGGTTCCCTGCCGCACGACCAGTCGCCCGCGGACGCCTCCGCTTCCTTCGCCGATGCCGACGTCGCCGCCTTCGTCGCCCAGCAGCGCTGGTTCGCGGCGAAGTCCGGCGCGTCGAACGGCGCCGGCACGACCGTGCTCGGCACGTTGCCGGGCCATCCGGACTACGTGCTGGCGGAAAGCCGGCTCGACACGGTGGACGGCCGGCAGAGCTATTTCCTGCCGCTGTCGAGCGGCGGGACGGCGGCCGATCCGAGTCATCGCGTCGCGGGCGGGGCCGTCGACGGTGCGCGCGACGGGGCGCTGGTCGCGGCCTTCGTCGCGCTCCTGACGGAAACGCGCGACCTGCCGCTGGACGGCGGGGCGGCGTTGCGCGTCGAGGTTTCCGAAGCCGCGAAGGATCTGGCGGCGGCGGCGCGCGAGATCGCGCCGGAGCATATCCGCCCGATCAGCGGCGAGCAGTCGAACACATCCATTCTGGTGGGTCCGGTGGCGATCCTGAAGCTCTACCGACGGCTGCGCGACGGCATCCAGCCGGAACTCGAGGTGACGCGCTTCCTGACCGAGAGGACGCAGTTTCGCGCCGCGCCGGCCCTCCTCGGTTCGGCGGTGCTGCGTCGCGGCGACGGCACGGAAGCCGCGGTGGCGGCGCTGTTCGAGCGGGTCGAGAACCGCGGCGACGCCTGGGCGGTGGTGCTGGACGAGCTCGTGCTCGAACTCCACGGCGAAACGCCGGCGAACCGTTTCGACGCCGGTCCCGTGCTCGGGCGGCGCACCGGCGAGATGCATGCGGGCCTTGCCACCCGCACCGGCGATCCGGCCTTCGAGCCGGAGCCGATCGACGCGGCGCGTCTCGACGGCTTCGTCGCCGGCGCGCGCCACGAGACCGAGGAGGCGCTGGCGGTGCTGGAGCGCGTCCGTCCGAATCTGGCGGAAGCCGATCGCGCCGATGTCGACCGTCTCATCGACGCCAAGGCCCGGATCGGCGCGTTCTTCGACTCCTTCCGCGACATGAAGGTGGCGAGCTTCGCCACGCGCATCCACGGCGACTACCATCTCGGCCAGGTGCTGGTCTCGGCGGCGGGCGACGTCACCATCCTCGATTTCGAGGGCGAGCCGGGCGCCTCGCTGGAGGAGCGGCGGGCGAAGTTCTCAGCCCTTCGCGACGTCGCCGGCATGCTGCGCTCCTTCGACTACGCCGCCTTCGCGGCGCTCGACCGGATCGGCGGCGAGGAGGCGGTGCGCTTCCGGGCAGCCGCGACCGACTGGCGCGACCGGACGAGCGCGGCGTTCCTCGAAGCCTGGCAGGCTGCGTCCGGCATCGACCTTGCCGACGAGGCGAACGGCCGGCTCCTCGACCTCTTCACGCTGCAGAAGGCGCTCTACGAGCTTCGCTACGAGGCCGCGATGCGCCCGGCATGGCTGTCGATCCCCCTTCGCGGCATCACCGCGCTTCTCGAAAAACGGCAGGTCCTCGCATGAGCCAGACTGAAACGGCGATCCACCACCATCCGGGCGAAGGCGCGGCCTGGGCGCTGGAGCACGGGCGGCACTACGACCCGTTCTCGGTGCTGGGCCCGCACGCGGCGGAGGGCGGCATGATCGTGCGCGCCTATCGCCCCGGCGCGGAATGGGCGGAGGTGATCGACGCCGGCGGCAAGGTGCTGGCGCGGCTGGAGGCGCTCGGCTACGACGGCCTGCATTCCGGCTTCGTGCCGGGCCTTGGAGCCGGCCAGCCCTACCGCTTCCGCTTCCACCACAAGGGCACCGACTGGGAGGAGGAGGACAGCTACCGCTTCGGCCCGATCCTCGGCGAGCTCGACGCCTTCTATCTGGCGCAGGGCACGCACAACCGCCTCTACGAGGCCTTCGGTGCGCATCCCTTCGAGATGGAGGGCGTCCAGGGCGTGCGTTTCGTGGTGCTGGCGCCGGATGCGCAGCGCGTCTCGGTGATCGGCCACTTCAACGGCTGGGACGGGCGGCGGCACGTCATGCGCTTCCGCCACGACTGCGGCTCGTGGGAAATCTTCATTCCCGGCATCGGCAAGGGCGAGGTCTACAAGTTCGAGGTCATCGGCATCCGCGGCGACATGCAGCCGACGAAGCAGGACCCGGTCGGCTTCCTGCACGAGCAGGCGCCGTCCACCGCCTCGATCGTCACGGGCCTCGTCGAGCATGACTGGCGGGACGGGGAGTTCCGCGCGCAAGGCCAGGACTGGCAGGACGCGGGCAAGCCGATCTCGATCTACGAGGTGCATCTCGGCTCCTGGCGGCGCGGCGACTGGAACGCGGTCCTCGACTACGACCAGATCGCCGGCCAGCTCGTGCCTTACGTGCAGGAGATGGGCTTCACGCATGTCGAGTTCCTGCCCGTTTCCGAGCACCCGTTCTACGGCTCCTGGGGCTACCAGCCGATCGGCCTCTTCGCGCCCTCGTCCCGCTACGGCAGCCCGGAAGCCTTCGCGCGCCTCGTCGACGCGCTGCATCAGGCGGGCATCGGCGTCATCGTCGACTGGGTGCCGGGGCACTTCCCGACCGACATCCACGGCCTCGCGCGCTTCGACGGCACCGCGCTCTACGAGCATCCGGACCCGCGGCGCGGCTTCCACCAGGACTGGAACACGCTGATCTACGACTACGGGCGGACGGAGATCCGCAACTTCCTGTTCTCCAACGCCCTCTACTGGATCGACCGCTTCCACATCGACGCTCTGCGCGTCGATGCCGTCGCCTCGATGCTCTACCTCGACTATTCGCGAAAGCACGGCGAGTGGGAGCCGAACGTCTTCGGCGGGCGCGAGAACCTCGAAGCCATCGCCTTCCTGAAGGAGACCAACGAGCGCGTCGGCGGCCTCTATCCCGCCGCCTCGACCCATGCGGAGGAGTCGACCGCCTTCCCGAACGTCTCGCGTCCGACCTATGCGGGAGGCCTCGGCTTCCACTTCAAGTGGAACATGGGCTGGATGCACGACACGCTGCATTTCATGCAGGAGGACCCGGTCAACCGGCGCTACCACTTCCACCACATGACCTTCGGAATGGTCTACGCCTATTCGGAGAACTTCATCCTGCCGCTCAGCCACGACGAGGTGGTCTACGGCAAGGGCTCGATCCTCGGAAAGATGCCCGGCGACCAGTGGCAGCGGTTCGCGAACCTTCGCTGCTACTACGGCTTCATGTGGGCGCATCCCGGCAAGAAGCTCCTGTTCATGGGCGGCGAGTTCGGGCAGTCGGCGGAATGGAACCACGACCAGTCGCTGGATTGGCACCTCCTCGAATACCCCGAGCACAAGGGCGTGCAGCGGCTGATCCGCGACCTCAACACGCTCTACCGCGAGGTGCCGGCGTTGCACCGGCTCGACTGCGACCCCGCCGGCTTCGAATGGGTCGACACCGAGAACGCAGGGGAGAGCGTGCTCGCGTTCCTGCGCAAGGACGGCGAGGGCCGCGCGGCGCTGGTGGTCTGCAACTTCACGCCGGTGGTGCGCGAGAACTACCGGGTCGGCGTACCCTACGACGCCTTCTGGGTCGAGCGGATGAACACGGACGCCGAGATCTACGCCGGCTCCAACGTCGGCAACATGGGGGGCCGCCAGGCCGAGGCGGTCGGCGCGCACGGCCGGCCGTTCTCGGTGTCGCTGACGCTGCCGCCGCTGGCGACGCTCGTGCTGGTCGCGGAGGACGCGCCTCAGGCGGCGCGCGTCGCGAGCGGGGCCGAAGCCGCGACGATGGGCGGCGCTTCCGCGATCACCACCTGATCGCGGCCGGCGCGCTTCGCCCGGTAGAGCGCGCCGTCCGCTTCGCCGAGGAGCCGGGCGAGGTCGGCGCCCGGCCGGTTGGCGGCGACCCCGGCGCTGGCGGTCGCGCCAAGCGACAGCGTGAAGTGCAGCGCCACTTCGGTCGTGTAGAGTTTCGAGACCGCGGCCGCGAGGCGGCGGGCGTCCTCCGCGCCGCAGCCCGCGAAGACCGCGGCGAACTCCTCGCCGCCGAGCCGGCCGAAGACGTCGCCGATCGACAGTTCCTTCGCAACGACGCGACAGAAGGTTCGAAGCACCTCGTCGCCCACGCCATGGCCGTGCCGGTCGTTGATCGTCTTGAAATGGTCGAGGTCGAAGACGACCAGCGCGGCGAGCGGCTGCTCGGCGAGGAGCAGCGTCGCCTTGGCGGTGAAGGCGCGACGGTTGTCGACGCCGGTGAGGAAGTCGGTCTCGGACGCCGCCACCAGCCGCCGCTCCGTCGCCTCGCGCGCCATCATCAGCAGCGCGGCGGGTGCGAAGGCCGACCAGAGCACGCCCTCGATCATCGTCGCGGCGAAGTTCGCGCCGCTGAACAGGACCTCGCCTTCGATGCCGGACAGCGTCACGCCGATGCGCAGGAGGAAGAACGCGCCGTGCGCCGCGAACATCGCGCGCACCAGGCGGCGCGAGGCGAGCGAGACCGGCTCGTGCCGCTCGCCGAGCGCGCTGGCCGCCTGGAAGCTGAGCCCCGCGAGCGCGAGCCCGGTCACGACGATGCGCGTTTCAACCGGGGCGTACTGACCCCAGACCAGCCAGCCGAGCGCGAAGGCGGCCACCGCGACGACGAAGGACGGGGCGATCCGCCGGCCGCCGAAGAGCATCGCACCCGCGGTGATCGCGGCGTAGCCGAGGAGGAGGGCGACATTCGACAGGCCGATCGACACGAAGCTCGCGACGCCGCCGTCGAACATCCGGAGCAGACAGCCGAGACCGACGAGCCCGTAGCCGGCCGCCCAGAAACCCATCTCGCGCTGGTGGGCGGCCATGGTCCGGCGCTGCCAGAGCGTCAGGCAGGCGCCGACGAACGTCGTTCCCACGATCAGGAGATAGAGCGTGCTGACGTCGATTCGCATCTGGCCGTCCGACTGGCGTTGGCGGGCGCAACCTTAGGCCGCAATCGCCAAGGTTCCCTTGCGTTGCCGGGCTGTCCGCCCGGATGGTGAACGAATTCGAAACATCCCTCAGCCGGTCGGCGGCGGCGGACGGCGGAGATCCAGCGTCATCGGGAAGAGCGGATGCGGCGCCTCCCGCGCCGGCTCGTATGCGCCGGGCGTGTGGCCGATCGCCTCAAACCGCGCGAGGCGGCGGGCTTCGGCCTCGTAGGCGTTGACGGGACGCGTCTCGTAGTTTCGCCCGCCGGGATGGGCGGCATGGTAGCGGCAGCCGCCGAGCGAGCGGCGCGACCAGCGGTCGTGGATGTCGAAGGTCAGCGGTGCGTGGACGGGCAGCGTCGGATGGAGCCCGGTCGCCGGTCCCCAAGCCTTGAAGCGCACCCCCGCCACCGCCTCGCCGACGCGGCCGGTCGCGGTGAGCGGCACCTCGCGGCCGTTGCAGGTGACGACGTGGCGGGCCGGATCGAAGTTCGCGAGCTTGACCTGCAGGCGCTCGACGGAGGAATCGACGAAGCGCACGGTGCCGCCGATCGCCCCCGTTTCGCCCATGACGTGCCAGGGCTCCAGCGCCTGCCGGAGTTCCAGCGAGACGCCCTCGTATTCGACCTTGCCGCAGAAGGGGAAGCGGAACTCGCGCTGGGCCTCGAACCATTCGGGCCGGAGCGGATAGCCGGCGCGGGCGAGCTCGGCGAGGACGGTCTCGAAGTCCGCCCAGAGGAATTCCGGCAGCATGAAGCGGTCGGCGAGCGCCGTCCCCCAGCGCGCGAAGCCGCCGTCCGCCGGCGTCTTCCAGAGCATGGCCACCAGGGCGCGGATCAGGAGCTGCTGCGCGAGGCTCATCCGCGCGTCCGGCGGCATCTCGAAGCCGCGGAATTCGACGAGGCCGAGCCGGCCGGTCGGCCCGTCCGGCGAATAGAGCTTGTCGATGCAGATCTCGGAGCGGTGCGTGTTGCCGGTGACGTCGACGAGGAGGTTGCGGAACAGCCGGTCCACCAGCCAGGGCGGCACGGCGTCGGAGTCGGCCGGCGAGGGCACCTGCGCCAGGGCGATCTCCAGCTCGTAGAGCGCGTCGTGCCGGGCCTCGTCGATGCGCGGCGCCTGGCTCGTCGGGCCGATGAACAGGCCGGAGAACAGGTAGGAGAGCGAGGGGTGCCGCTGCCAGGTCAGCACCAACGACTTCAGGAGGTCGGGGCGGCGGAGGAACGGCGAGTCGAGCGGCGTCGCCCCGCCCAGAACGACGTGGTTGCCGCCGCCCGTCCCGACATGCCGGCCGTCGAGCATGAACTTGTCGGCCCGCAGCCGCGAGGCCCGCGCGTCCTCGTAGACGGCGGTGGTGATCGCCACCGCCTCGTCCCAGGACGCGGCCGGGTGGACGTTCACCTCGATGACGCCGGGGTCCGGCGCGACGCGGATGACGTTCAGGCGCGGGTCGGCCGGCGGCGCGTAGCCCTCGATCAGCAACGGCAGATCGATGCCGGCCGCGGCGTCCTCGACCGCGGCGAGGAGGGCCAGATAGCTCTCCACCGCCTCCAGCGGCGGCATGAACACGCAGAGCCGGCCGTCGCGCGGCTCGACGGCGAAGGCGGTGCGCACCGTCCCCTCGATCTCCGGGACGGGTTCGCGTTTCGCCGGCGGCGCTTCCGCGTCCATGCGCTGCTCGCCGCCGCCTGTCGCCAGCGACTGCGCCATGGTGCCGAGCGACTGGCGCATGGCGTCCGGGAGCGGCGGCAGGTCCCGCGTCGGGTCGGCCGGGTGGAGGAAGGGAAAGTCCTCCGGCGGCAGATGGTAAAGCGAGGACAGCGGCAGGCGGTAGCCCATCGCCGAGTCGCCGGGCGCGAGGAACAGGGCGCTGCGGCGGACGCGCCAGCGCTCCGACCGCCAGGGAACCTCGCCATCCTTCGCCTCGGCCGCCAGCGGCAGCACCCAGCCGACCGGCCGGTCGAGGCGGCGGTCGAAGACGCGGGCGAGGCGGGCGCGCTCCTCCTTATCAGTAAGCTTCGGATCGCTCGCCTCGACGTTCCCCGGCAGTTGCGCCTCGCGGGCGATCCAGTAGGAGGCGTCCTCGAAGGCGGGTGCGGCGTTGCCGGGGTCGAGCCCGAGCCGTTCCGCCACGCGCTTCACGAGGGTTTCGGCATCCGCGACGCCCGGCTCGGCGGCGGAATCCTCGCGGCCGATCCGCTCCGGATCGCGCCAGACCGGCAGGCCGTCGCGCCGCCAGTACAGCGAGAAGGTCCAGCGCGGCAGCGTCTCGCCCGGATACCACTTGCCCTGCCCGTGATGCAGGAAGCCGCTTGGGCCGAAGCGCTTCGCCAACCGGCGGAGGAGGTCGTCGGCGAGCGGGCGCTTTGCCGGCCCGACGGCCTCGGCGTTCCATTCGGGCGCCTCGAAGTCGTCGATCGAGACGAAGGTCGGCTCGCCGCCGGTGGTGAGGCGGACGTCCATGGCGGCGAGGTCCGCGTCGACCTTCCGGCCGAGCGCGTCGAGCGCCTGCCAGCTTTCCTCCGAGAACGGATAGGAGACGCGCGGGCGCTCGGCGACGCGCACGACGCTCATGTCGAAGTGGAACTCGGTCTCGGCATAGTCCACCGCGCCGGTGATCGGGGCGGCGGAGCGGTAGTGCGGCGTCGCGGCGAGCGGCACGTGGCTCTCGCCGGTGAGGAGGCCGGAAGTCGGGTCGAGCCCGACCCAGCCGGCGCCGGGGATGTAGGCCTCGGCCCAGGCGTGGAGGTCGGTGAAGTCGTGCACCGTCCCCGCCGGCCCATCGAGCGCGACGAGATCGGGTTTGAGCTGGATCAGGTAGCCGGAGACGAAGCGCGCCGCGACCCCCAGGTGCCGCAGCGCCTCGACGAGGAGCCACGACGTGTCGCGGCAGGAGCCCGACGCTCGTTCCAAAGTCTCCTCCGGCGTCTGGACGCCGGGCTCCATGCGGATCAGGTAGCGGACCTCGTCGGCGAAGCGCCGGTTCAGCCCGACGAGGAAGTCCACCACCGGTGTCGGGGTCCGGTCGACGGTGGCGAGGAAGGCCGCAAGCCGCGGACCCGCGGGCTCGGCCGGCTCACGGTACGCCGCGAGGTCGCTTGCCAACGCCTCGTCGTAGGCGAACGGCCAGCGTTCGGCCGATTCCTCCACGAAGAAGTCGAACGGATTGTAGACCGTCATGTCGGCGAGAAGGTCGACCTCGACGCGGAACTCGCGGGTCGGTTTGGGAAAGACGAAGCGGGCCAGCCAGTTGCCGAACGGGTCCTGCTGCCAGTTCACGAAGTGCTTCTCGGGCCGCACCTTCAGCGAATAGGACGGCACGCGCGTCCTCGAATGCGGCGCGGGGCGCAGCCGCACCACCTGCGGCCCCAGCCGGACGGGCCGGTCGTAGCGGTAATGCGTGACGTGGTGGAGGGCGGCGAGGATCGACATCGGGGCCTTGCGGAACGGCTGCGGCGACGCATGACCATAGGCACCCCGCGCGGGGTCGCCAAGCGCCTCGGCCTCGATCGCTTCGCATCTGCGAAAAGACCGCTCAGTGAGCGGAGCGGGATGGGAACCGGCTCCGGCCCCAGCCATTTACGCACCGTCCGCGCCTGCCCGGCCGTGCCTCGCGCGCCGCCGTTTCCCGTCCGCCGCGCTGCTCAAGGTTCCGCGATGAAGCTCTTCTCCTGCCCCGCCTGCGAACAGGTGGTGTTCTTCTCGAACGTCGTCTGCGAGCGCTGCAAGCACGCGCTCGGCTACGAGCCGGACTCGAACCGCATGCTGGCGCTGGAGCCGAACCGCGAGACCGGCTTCTGGACGGCGGTCGGGCGCGGCGCGGCCGGCGAGGGCTGGAAATACTGCGACAACTACCGCTACGGCGTCTGCAACTGGCTCTTGCCCTTTGAGAGCCCGGAGACGCTTTCGCTCGCCTCGCGCTTCAATCTGGTGATCCCGGACCTGTCGGAGCCCGCGAACGTCCTCCTCTGGCAGAAGATGGAACTAGCCAAGCAGCAGCTGTTTTACGCGCTGCTGCGGCTGAAGCTGCCGCTGGTGACGAGGAACGAGCATCCGGAGGGGCTCGGCTTCCAGTTCCTCAGCGACCTGGACGGGCAGAAGGTGATGACCGGCCACGACAACGGTCTCGTCACCATCGCGCTGGCTGAGGCCGACGACGCGGTGCGCGAGGAGCGCCGGCACGCGATGGGCGAGCCCTACCGCACGCTGCTCGGCCATTTCCGCCACGAGATCGGCCACTGGTACTGGGACCTCCTCGTGCGCGACGGCGGGGCGCTGGACGAGTGCCGCGCCGTCTTCGGCGACGACAGGGCGGATTACGGCCAGGCGCTGCAGGACCACTACGCCGCCGGGCCGAAGCCGGACTGGCAGAGCGAATACGTCTCGTCCTATGCGGGCGCGCATCCGTGGGAGGACTTCGCCGAGACCTGGGCGCACTACCTCCACATCGTCGACACGATCGAGGTCGGCGGCGCCTACGGCCTCGCCATCCATCCGCGGCTCGACCGGGAAGGGGTTCTGACCACCGACCTCGACTTCCGGGTCTACGACGACGCGACGACGATCGAGCGGATCGTCGAGGCGTGGCTGGCGCTGTCGGGCGCGCTGAACTCGTTCAACCGCGCCATGGGGCACCAGGACCTCTACCCGTTCGTCCTGTCGCCGGCCGTAGTGGCGAAGCTCGGCTTCATCCACGACCTCGTACACGGCCGGGTCGGGCATGGCCGCCAGGCGGTCGAGGAGCAGCGCCGGCTCGCCGCGTAGCGACATCTCGCCCCGCCGCTTCGGGGCCCAAGCAAAAAGCCGTGCGGACCGCTGGACGCTTGCGGCCCCGGCCTCAATTAGCCGCCGTGACGGCACGATGCCGACCGCAGGACATATCCCGGCGACCGGCCGGGCGAAGGGAACGGGACTGAAGGCATGACGGAAGGGACGGCACGCGTTCACCTGGACTCCGACTGGGGACCGAACGTCGTGGAGGACGGCGTCCGGTTCCGGGTCTGGGCGCCGGCGAAGGAGAGCATCGAGCTCGCCTACGGCTCGCAGGACGCGCCGAGTTTCCTGCCCATGCACCAGGTCGCGGGCGGCTGGTGGGAGGTCGTGACGCGGGACGTGCCCTTCGGCGGCGGCTACGCCTTCCGCATCGACGGCGACGCGGTCGTCGCCGACCCGGCGGCGCGGGCGCAGATGGTGGACGTCCACTCCTTCTCGAAGCTCGTCGACCCGCGCGCCTACGAGTGGAAGCGGCCGGACTGGCGGGGACGGCCGCTGGAGGAATGCGTCTTCTACGAGCTCCACACCGGCACCTTCACGCCGGAGGGCACGTTCGAGGCGATCATCCACCGGCTCGACTACCTGAAGGACACCGGCATCACCGCGATCGAGCTCCTGCCGATCGCCGAGTTCGGGGGACAGCGCGGCTGGGGCTACGACGGCACGCTGCTCTACTGCCCGCACGGCGGCTACGGCGGCGTCGAGGGCCTGAAGCGCCTCGTCGACGCCGCGCACGAGCGCGGGCTGATGGTGTTCCTCGACTGCGTCTACAACCACTTCGGCCCGGACGGGAACTACCTCAACGCCTACGCGCCGGAGTTCTTCCATCCGGAGATCATGACGCCCTGGGGTCCCGCCATCGCCTACGACGAGCGGCCGGTGCGCGAGTTCATGATCGACAACGCCCTCTACTGGATCGGCGAGTGCATGATCGACGGGCTCCGGCTCGACGCGATCGACTCGATCAAGGACCGGAGCGAGGTCGACATCATCGCCGAGCTCGCCGCCCGGGTGCGCCAGGCCTTCCCCGGCCGGCACGTGCACCTGACGTCGGAGGACGCGCGCAACATCACCTGGCACATCGAGCGCGGCACCGACGGGCGGCCGAAGCTGATCTCGGCGGAGTGGAACGACGACTTCCACCATTGCTGCCACGTGCTGACCACCGGCGAGAACGAGGGCTACTACGCCGACTACCAGCCCGGCAACGCCCGCCAGCTCGCGCGCTGCCTGGCGGAAGGCTTCGTCTACCAGGGCCAGTATTCGGGCGAGCGCGAGACGCATGTCGGGCACCCTTCCGCCCACCTGCCGCCGACCGCCTTCGTGAACTTCATCCAGAACCACGACCAGATCGGCAACCGCGCCTTCGGCGACCGGCTGACGACGCTGACGACCCATGCGCAGATGCGCTGCCTGCAGGCGATCCTGCTGCTCAGCCCGCAGCTTCCGCTGCTCTTCCAGGGCGAGGAATACGGCGAGACGCAGCCCTTCTGCTTCTTCACCGATTTCCACGGCGAGCTCGGCAAGGCGGTTTCCGACGGCCGCAAGGCCGAGTTCAAGGCCTTCGCGGCCTACGAGAAGGAGGGGCATTCGGTGGTGCCGGACCCGAACGACCGCTCGACCTTCGAGGATTCGAAGCTGCGCTGGGAACGGCTGCGCGAGCCCGACCATGCCGCGCACCATGCCGCGGTGCGCGAGCTCCTTCGCATCCGCCGCGAGGAGGTGATGCCGCTGCTGCGAGACGTGCCGGCCGGCGGCGGCTCCTACTACGCCACCGATTCCAGGGCCTTCGAGGTCTGCTGGTCGCTCGGGCAGGGGGCCGCGATGCACCTCTTCGCCAATCTCGACGACGAGCCCTGGGGCCTGCCGGGCACGATCACGTCGGGCGAGCGCATGGAAGGTCGGACGATCTTCACCACGAGCCCGGAAGCCGAGGATTCGCTCCGGCAGGGCGTCCTGCCCGGCACCTCGGTGGTGGTGCGCCTCGCCGAGCGGCTCCGGATCGGGGTGGCGTCGTGAGCGGCGGCGATCTCGACCGACTGGCGGAAAGCCACGGCATCCAGATCGGCTACGTCTCCGAGATGGGCGAGCGGAAGGTGATCTCCGACCATTCGAAGCGCCTCCTGCTCGGCGTGCTCGGTGTCGATCCGGACGGTGCGGACTACGGCGCCTTCGACGAGGCGGCCGACAAGCCCTCGCTGCGCTGCGCGCTGCCGGAATCGCTGTTCGGCCGCAAGGCCTGGGGCGCGACCTGCCAGCTCTACGCGCTGCGCTCGGGTCGCTCGCTCGGGCTCGGCGATTTCGAGGACCTCGCGCGCTTCGCCGAGATCGCGGCGGAGGCGGGCGCGAGCTTCGTCGGCGTCAACCCGCTCCACGCGCTGTTCATGGCCGATGGCGGCCGCTTCGGGCCCTATTCGCCCTCGACCCGGCGCTTCCTGTTCCCCGCCTATCTCGCGGTCGACAAGGTGAAGGGCGGCGAGGCGGTGATCGCGGCGCTGCGCGCCGAGGACGAAGGCGCCTTCGCGGACCTCGACGGCGAACTCGTCGACTATCCCGCCGCGGTGCGGCTGAAGCACCGGCTGCTCCACCGCATCTTCGACGCGAGGGTCGAGGAAATCCGGAGCGAGAGCGAGTTCGAGCGCTTCGTCGCCGGCAACGGCGAACCCTTGCGCGACTTCGCGCTGTTCGAGGCGATCTCCGCGAAGATGGTGGCGGAAGGCCACCATGCCGGCTGGCATTCCTGGCCGGAGGAATGGCGCGCCCGGCGCGGGGAGACGGTCGTGGCGTTCGAGAACGGCGAGGGCGCCGACGAGGTGCTGTTCCACCTCTGGCTGCAATATCTCTGCGACGCGCAACTGGCCGAGGCGCAGGCGCGGGCGCGCGGCGCCGGCATGCGGATCGGCCTCTACCTCGACCTCGCGGTCGGCGTGTCGCCGGATGGGGCGGAGACCTGGGCCGACCCGGAACTGACCGTCGCCACCGCCCGCGTCGGCTCGCCGCCCGACATGTTCAATTCGAGCGGGCAGGACTGGGGTCTGGCGCCGCTTTCGCCGGACGCCTTGGCGAAGCGCGACTACCAGCCGCTCGGCCATTCCTTCGACGCGCTGACGCGCCACGCGGGAGCGGTCAGGATCGACCACGCGATGGGCCTCGCCCGGCTCTGGTGGATCGCGGAAGGCACGTCTTCGGCGGACGGCGGCTACATGCGCTATCCGCTGGGGCGGATGATCGACACGATCGCGAAGGTCTCGGAGGAGAACCGCTGCATCGTGATCGGCGAGGACCTCGGCACCGTGCCGCCGGGCTTCCGCCACACGATGTCGGAGGCGGGCGTCCTCTCCTACCGGGTGCTCTATTTCGAGCGGAAATCCTCGCCGGAATTCATCCCGGCCTCGGCCTATCCGGAACTCTCGCTCGCCTGCGTCTCGACGCACGACCTGCCGACGCTGAAAGGCTGGTGGAACGGCGCGGACCTCGACCTGCGCTTCCAGATGGGCACGCAGAACGCCGAGCGCACCGCCGAGCAGCGCGAGGAGCGCAAGCGCGACCGCCGCTCGCTGGTGATCGCGCTGAAGGAGGAGGGCGTCCTGCCGGAGCGCTTCGACCGCGCGGCCAGCGGCGAGGACCCGCTGCCGGAGCGGCTCGAGCAGGACATGGCGGATGCCGTCCACCGCTTCATGGCCAAAGCGCCGAGCGTCCTCGTCGCCTTGCAGATCGAGGACATGCTCGGCTCCGAGAAGCAGCCGAACCTCCCCGGCACCACCGACCAGTATCCGAACTGGCGCATCCGCCTGACGGTCCCGCTGGAGGAACTCGCCTCCCATCCGGGCTTCCAGTCGGCCGCCGCCGCCATGCGCGAAGAGAGACCATGAACCGACCCCTCGTCGCGACCTACCGCCTCCAGTTCCGGGAGGGGACGGATTTCGCCAGCGCGACCGAACTCGCGCCCTATCTGAAGAAGCTCGGCGTCAGCCACTTCTACGCCTCGCCGATCTTCGCCGCCTCGCCGGGCTCGACGCACGGCTACGACGTCGTCGACTACAACCGCTTCGAGGCCGATCTCGGCGGCGACGAGGGCTACGGCAAGCTCTCGGACGCGATGAACGCCGAGGACATCGGCATCATCCTCGACTTCGTGCCGAACCATATGGGCGTCAGCCCCGAGAACGCCTGGTGGGAGGACGTCCTCGCCTGGGGGCGCGAGAGCCGCTACGCCTCGACCTTCGACATCGCCTGGGACGCCGAGAAGATCCTCGTTCCCGTGCTCGGCAAGCCCTACGGCGACGCCTTGGAGGACGGCGACCTGAAGGTCGTCGTCGACCCCGAGCGCGCCCGGTTCCGTTTCGATGCCGGCGGCTACCAGCTGCCGGTCGAGCCGCGCTCGCTCGGCCACGTCTTCGGCTTCCTCGAACACAGCGAGAAGGACCGGCTGATCCGCCGCTTCGCGGTCGCGACGCCGGTGGACGGCGAGGAACTGACCGAGCGGCTGCGCGAGCACCTCGGCGACGCGAGCTTCAAGACGGCTCTCGCCAAGGCCGTCGAGGCGATCGACGCCGACAAGCAGGCTCTCCACAGCTTCCATGAGGCGCAGAACTGGCGGCTCGCCTGGTGGCGCACGGCGCGCGAGAAGCTGACCTATCGCCGGTTCTTCGAGATCGCCGACCTGATCGGCGTCCGGCAGGAGATCCGCCACGTCTTCCGCGACGCGCACCGCACCGTGATCCGGCTGGCGCGCGAGCGGCGGCTCGACGGCATCCGCATCGACCATGTCGACGGCGTCGCCGACCCGAAGAACTACCTCCTCGACCTCCGTCAGGCCTTCCAGGCGAACCGGCGCGATCCCGGCATCTGGGTCGAGAAGATCCTGACCGGCGAGGAGCGGCTGCGCACCTCCTGGGAGATCCAGGGCACCACCGGCTACGAGTTCATCACCGCGCTGAGCGGCCTCTACGTCGATCCCGACCAGGAGGATCGGATGACCGAGGCCTATGCCGACTTCCTCGGCGAGGTCGAGGACCTGCGCGGCATGATCCGCCGGCAGAAGCGCGCGATCTTCGCGCGCAACCTCGCGGGCGAGCTCGCCTACCTGACGGCCGAGGCGGTCGCCGTCGCCGGCCGCGGGCTCTCCACCCGTGATCTCGGGCCGGACACGATCCAGCGCTCGATCCTCGAAGTCGCGGCCTCGCTGCCGGTCTACCGCACCTATTGCGGCGTCGACGGCGTGCCGACGAAGGATGTCGAGATCATCGACGACGCGGTGGCCGACGCCAAATCCGGGCGCGAGGTCGAGGCCGACGAGCCGATCGAGTTCATCGGCCGCCTCCTGAAGCTCGACTTCGTCGACGGCGAGGACGTCGCCGGGGCCCTCAACTTCACCCGCCGCTTCCAGCAGACCACCGGCGCGGTGATGGCGAAGGCGGTGGAGGACACCGTCTTCTACCGCTACAACCGGCTGATCGCCCTGAACGAGGTCGGCGGCGAGCCGGACCACTATGGCGCGAAGGTCTCGACCTTCCACGCTGCGATGCAGATCCGCGTCGAGGACCAGCCGGAAGGCCTGCTCGCGACCTCCACCCACGACACCAAGCGGGGTGAGGACGCGCGGGCGCGCCTCTACACGCTGAGCGAGGACCCGGAGCGCTGGGAGGGCATCGTCGCAGCAAGCGCCGAGACGCTGGCTCCCCATCGCCGCCAAGTCGAGCCGCTGCTCGTCTCGCCCGATCCGGCCACCGAATGGGGCTTCTACCAGTCGCTGCTCGGCGTGCTGCCGGCCGATCTCGACCTGAAGAACACGGAGGAGCTGAAGTCGATCGAGCAGCGGCTCCTTGCCTTCGTCGAGAAGGCGGTGCGCGAGGCCAAGCGCTTCACCTCCTGGACCGCGCCGGCGGAAGGCTACGAGGAGGCGCTGCGCGGCTTCGTCTCCGCCGCGCTCGACCCGTCGAAGGGCGGCTTCCTCGAAGGCTTCTGGCAGGGCGTCCAGCCCTTCGTCGCCGCGGGCGCGCTGAACTCGCTCAGCCAGCTGATCGTCAAGCTCGCGGCGCCCGGCGTGCCCGACATCTACCAGGGCACCGAGTTCTACGACCTTTCCCTCGTCGATCCTGACAACCGCCGGCCGATCGATTTCGCCGCACGCGTGAAGGCGATGGACGAGGCGGTGCCGATGCCGGAGGCGCTGCAGAACTGGCGCGACGGGCGGATCAAGGCGAAGATCACGGCGGCCGGCCTCAAGGCGCGCATCGTCGAGCCTGAACTCTTCACGCGCGGCGCCTACGTGCCGCTGGAGGTGAAGGGCGCGAAGGCCGACCACGTCGTCGCCTTCGCGCGGGTCGGCGACGGAGCCGCCGCCATCGCGGTCGCGCCCCGCATGACGCTGAAGCTGCTTGCGGACTGCGGCACGATCATGCCCGGCGAGGGCTGCTGGGACGACACGCGCGTGAGCTTGAGCGACCGGCTGATCGGCCGCGACTGGCGCGACGTCCTCGACGAGGGGACGCTCAGCCTCGACGACGAGCTTCCCTTGCGCGACCTGCCGGGTGGCCTGCCGTTCGGCTTCCTGCTTTCGTCATGATCGTGCCGTAGCCGATCCCGCGAAACGCCAGAAGGACCATCCCATGCCCATCCGTGCCGTCGTCTGGAACGAGTTCATCCACGAGCGCGAGAACGAGACCGTCCGGGGCATCTATCCGGACGGCATCCACGAAACGATCGCCGCCGCCTTGCGGGACGATGGGCAGATCGAGGCCTCCACCGCCAGCCTCGACCAGCCGGAGCACGGGCTGCCGGCCGAGCGGCTCGCCGAAACCGACGTGCTCCTCTGGTGGGGACACAAGGCGCACGGGGCCGTCGACGACACGGTGGTGGAGCGCGTGGTCGAACGCGTTTGGCAGGGCATGGGGCTGATCGTCCTCCATTCCGGCCATTTCTCGAAGGCGTTCAAGCGGCTGATGGGTTCGCCCTGCTCCTTGCGTTGGCGCGAGGCCGGCGAGCGCGAGCGCGTCTGGGCGATCAACCGCTCGCACCCGATCGCGGCAGGCGTCGGCGATTCGATCACCATCGAGAACACCGAGATGTACGGCGAGCCGTTCCTCGTCCCCGAGCCGATGGAGACGGTGTTCGTGTCCTGGTATCAGGGCGGCGAGGTGTTCCGCTCGGGCCTGACCTATCAGCGCGGCGCAGGGCGCATCTTCTATTTCGCTCCCGGCCACGAGACCTATCCGATCTATCACGACGCGACGGTGCAGACCGTGCTGCGCAACGCGGTGCGGTGGGCCTACAACCCGGCGAAGCCCTGGGCGGACGTCGCCCAGGCGCCGAACGTGCCGGTCGACAAGGCGCCCGAGAAGATCGAGAAGCGCGGCGGCTCGCTGCATGCCAAGGGCGAGGAGGGCTTCCGCTGATGTCGAAGCGTATCCTGATCCTCGGCACCGGCTCGATCGCCCACACCCATGCCAAGCGCTTCAAGGCGATCCCGGGCTGCGAACTCGTCGCGGCCGTCGACGTCAACGATGAGCGGGCGAAGGCCTTCGCCGAAGCGCATGCCATCCCGAACAGCTTCGGCGATCTCGACGCGGCGCTGCGCTGGGGGGCGTTCGACGCGGCGGTGAACTCGACGCCGGACGCCGCGCACTATCCGACCACGATGAAGCTGATCGCCGCGGGCGCGCACGTCTTCTGCGAGAAGCCGCTGGCGGTGAACCATCCCGACGCGATGGCGATGACGGAAGCCGCGGAAAGCGCCGGCATCATCGCGATGGTCAACCTCACCTACCGCAACGCCCACGCGATCCAGATGGCGCGGCGGATGGTCGATGCGGGCGAGATCGGCGAGATCCGCCATGTCGACGCGAGCTACCTGCAGAGCTGGCTGACCGCGGCGCACTGGGGCGACTGGCACACCGACGAGCGCTGGCTCTGGCGGCTCTCCGCCGCCCACGGCTCGAAGGGCGTCGTCGGCGACATCGGCGTCCACATCCTCGACTTCGTCTCCTTCGGCACCGGCCTCGACGTCGCCGCGATGAACGCGCGGCTGAAGACCTTCCACAAGGCGGAAGGCGATGCGATCGGCGCCTACCGGCTCGACGTCAACGATAGCTGCGTGATGACCGTCGAATTCGTGAACGGCGCGCTCGGCGTCGTCCACATGTCGCGCTACGGCACGGGCAAGAAGAACGACCTCGACCTGACCATCCACGGCACGGAGGGCGCGCTGAAGGTCTGGTCGGATCACGAGACCTCGAACCTCGAAGCCTGCCTCGGCGACGACATCCAGACGCAGACGTGGCGGCCCGTCGAATGCCCGCCGACGCCGAACAACAACGAGCGCTTCGTGTGCTCGCTCGTCACCGGCGAGCACGAGCAGCCGAACTTCCGGCACGCCGCCGGCATCCAGAAGCTCCTCGACCTCTGCTTCGTCGCCGACGAGGAGCGGCGCGAACTCCGGGTTTCCTAGGACGAGCCGAAGCGCGCCGCGAACTGCCGTTCCAACTGCTCGACCCGCTCGGTCAGGTCGGCGATTTCGACCTTGTTCAGCGTGCCGGCCTGCACGGCGTTGAGGATTTCGTTGTATTGCCCGACGAGTTCCACGCGTAGCGAGCGAATGTCATCGGACAGACGGTCGATCCGGGTGTCCATCTCGTCGAGCCGCTGCAACATCGCGTCGAGCCGGCTGCTCAGGCGCTGGGATTCTCCGTACAACCGCTGAAACTCGGCGTCGTGCTTTCGCAGTTCCGCGACGATCTCGATCTGTCCCTCCTGCAGGCGATTGATCTGCCGGGCCAGCCGATCGTAGCTCGACTCGATGAAATCGTAACGCGTGGCAAAGGCCGCCAACTGGTTGGCGCTGCGCTTCTGGCCCTCGATCACCGCTTCGAGCAGCGGGAACAGGGCTCTGAGATCGTTGTCCGGCATGCGGGCGAATCCTGATGCTTGCGGCTCAAGATGGCGCGTCGCCTGGAAATGGACAAGCGTGGCTCCGGCCGGTTCCCGCCGCGTGAAGCCGCATCACAAGAGGTGATCGTTCGGGCGGCTTGTGCCGGGTGAAGCGGGAGCTTAACGCCCGGTCGCACCCTCCCGCGGCGTCCAGCTTCTCCCGAGCCATCCCATGCAAGCCGGCGTCCTGATCGCCTTTCTGTCGTATTTCGCCTTTTCCTGCGGCGACGCGGCGGTGAAGTTCTCCGGTGCCTCGCTGCCCGTCTTCGAGGTCGGCTTCTTCATCTCGCTCTTCGCCCTCGTGCCGACGCTCCTCACCAAGCGGCCGGACGATACGTGGCGCAACGTCTTCATCCCGAAGAACCCGAAGCTCGTGGCCTTGCGCATGGCGAGCGGCACGGTGGGCGGCATGATGGGCGTCTACGCCTTCTCGACGCTGCCGCTCGCCGAAGCCTACGCGCTGATCTTCCTCGTCCCGCTCTTCGTCACCGTTCTTTCGGCGACGATCCTGAAGGAGCCGATCGGGCTGAAGCGCTGGGGCGCGGTGCTGACCGGCCTTTGCGGCGTGATCCTCGTGGTGCGGCCCGGCTTCCGCGAGCTTCTGCCCGGCCATCTCGCGGCGGTCGGCGTCGCCCTCGTCGGCGCGCTGACCGTGATCATCCTGCGCGTGCTGGGGCCGACCGAGCGCCGTCTGACGCTGATCGGCTCGGCGCTCGGCTCCTCGATCGTCGTGAACGGCATCCTGATGATCCCCGGCTTCGTGATGCCCTCCGCGCATCTCTGGCCGGTGCTCGTGCTCGGCGGCATCTGCGGCGGCATCGGGCATCTGTGCCTCGTCCTCGCGACGCGGCTCGCGCCGGCGGCCGAGGTCGCGCCGACGCAGTACAGCCAGATCGTCTGGGCCGCGGTGATCGGCGCGCTGTTCTTCGCCGAATTCCCGGACGGCGTCGCGGTGGCGGGCATGGGCGTCGTCGGCCTGTCCGGCCTCTTCACCTTCCTGCGCGAGGAGAAGCGCACCTCCTGGTGGCACCGCACACCCCTGCTTAGAAACCGCGTCTGATCCCAGGCGGCACGGCTTCTTCGCACTTGCGAAAAGACGTGACCCGACGCAAAGTCCCGCGCCGGTCCGGACCGCGTTCTGCTTCGCGGTCCTCTGCGTCGGAGGCTGTTTCGTGCCCATCGCCAAGATCCTCGTCGCCAACCGTTCCGAGATCGCGATCCGCGTGTTCCGCGCCGCGAACGAGCTCGGGATCAGGACCGTCGCGATCTGGGCCGAAGAGGACAAGCTGGCGCTCCACCGCTTCAAGGCGGACGAGAGCTATCAGGTCGGGCGGGGGCCGCACCTTTCCCGCGACCTCGGGCCGATCGAGAGCTACCTTTCGATCGAGGAGGTGATCCGGGTCGCGAAACTGTCCGGTGCCGACGCGATCCATCCGGGCTACGGCCTCCTGTCCGAATCGCCGGAATTCGTCGAGGCGTGCGTGGCCGCCGGCCTCACCTTCATCGGCCCGACCGCCGAGACCATGCGCCGGCTCGGCAACAAGGTCGCGGCCCGCAACCTCGCGATCGAGATCGGCGTGCCGGTGGTGCCCGCCACCGACCCGCTGCCGGACGACATGGGGCAAGTCGCCAGGCTGGCGGCCGAGATCGGCTATCCCCTGATGCTGAAGGCCTCCTGGGGCGGCGGCGGGCGCGGCATGCGCGCGATCCGGCAGGAGGCGGACCTCGCGCGCGAGGTGACGGAGGCGAAGCGCGAGGCCAAGGCGGCCTTCGGCAAGGACGAGGTCTATCTGGAGAAGCTGGTCGAGCGCGCCCGCCACGTCGAGGTGCAGGTGCTCGGCGATATCCACGGCAACGTCGTCGATCTCTTCGAGCGCGACTGCTCGATCCAGCGCCGCAACCAGAAGGTCGTCGAGCGCGCGCCCGCGCCGTATCTCGACGACACGCAGCGCCGGGAACTCGCGGGGTATGCGAGGAAGCTCGCCGAGGCGACCGACTATGTCGGCGCGGGGACCGTCGAGTTCCTGATGGATGCCGATACGGGCCGCTTCTACTTCATCGAGGTCAACCCGCGCATTCAGGTCGAGCACACCGTGACCGAGCAGGTCACCGGCATCGACATCGTCAAGGCGCAGATCCACATCCTCGACGGCTTCGCCATCGGGACGCCGGAATCGGGCGTGCCGCGGCAGGAGTACATCCGGCTGAACGGCCACGCCCTCCAGTGCCGCATCACGACGGAGGACCCGGAGCACTCGTTCATCCCGGACTACGGCCGCATCACCGCCTATCGCGGCGCGACCGGCTTCGGCATCCGGCTCGACGGCGGCACCGCCTATTCCGGCGCGTTCATCACGCGCTTCTACGACCCGCTCCTGGAAAAGGTCACGGCCTGGGCGCCCTCGCCGGAAGAGGCGATCGCGCGGATGGACCGGGCGCTGCGCGAGTTCCGCATCCGCGGCGTCGCGACGAACCTGACCTTTCTCGAGGCGATCATCACGCATCCCTCGTTCCGCGACAACAGCTACACGACGCGCTTCATCGACACGACGCCGGAACTCTTCACGCAGGTGCGCCGCCGGGACCGCGCGACGAAGCTCCTCACCTACCTCGCCGACGTCACCGTCAACGGCCATCCCGAGACCCGCGGCCGGCCGCGCCCCTCGCACGACATCGCCCGGCCGGTGGTGCCGACCTTCGAGGCCCCGATCGCGGAAGGCTCGCGCCAGCGCTTCGACCGGCTGGGCGCGAAGGGCTTCGCCGACTGGATGCTGGCCGAACCCCGAGTTCTCGTCACCGACACGACGATGCGCGACGGCCACCAGTCGCTCTTGGCGACGCGCATGCGCACGCACGACATCGCAGGGATCGCCGAATCCTACGCGCGCGGCCTGCCGGAACTCCTGTCGCTCGAGTGCTGGGGCGGGGCGACCTTCGACGTCGCGATGCGCTTCCTCACCGAAGACCCCTGGGAGCGGCTCGCCCTCATCCGCGAGAAGGCGCCGAACATCCTCCTGCAGATGCTGCTGCGGGGCTCGAACGGCGTCGGCTACACGAACTATCCGGACAACGTGGTGAAGCTGTTCGTGGCGGAGGCCGCGAAAGGCGGCGTCGATCTCTTCCGCGTCTTCGACTGCCTGAACTGGGTCGAGAACATGCGCGTCTCGATCGACGCGGTGGTGGAGTCGGGGAAGCTCTGCGAGGGCGCGGTCTGTTACACCGCCGACGTCCTCTCCTCCGCGCGACCTAAATACGATCTGAAATACTATGTCGGCTTAGCGAAGGAGATGGAGCGGGCCGGCGCGCATATCCTCGGGCTGAAAGACATGGCCGGGCTGATGAAGCCGGTGGCGGCGCGCGTCCTGTTCAAGGCGCTGAAGGAGGAGATCGGCATCCCGATCCACTTCCACACGCACGATACGTCGGGCATCGCGGCGGCCACCGTGCTGGCGGCGGTGGATGCCGGGGTCGACGCGGTCGACGCCGCGATGGACTCGATCTCCGGCAACACCTCGCAGCCCTGCCTCGGCTCGCTCAACGAAGCGCTGATCGGCCACGCGCGCGATCCCGACCTCGACCCCGACGCGATCCGGCGCATCTCGTTCTACTGGGAGGCGGTGCGCAACCAATACGCCGCGTTCGAGAGCGACCTGAAGGGGCCGGCCTCGGAGGTCTATCTCCACGAGATGCCGGGCGGGCAGTTCACCAACCTGAAGGAGCAGGCCCGCTCGCTCGGGCTCGAGACGCGCTGGCACGCCGTCGCCCAGACCTATGCCGACGTGAACCTGATGTTCGGCGACATCGTCAAGGTGACGCCGTCCTCCAAGGTCGTCGGCGATATGGCGTTGATGATGGTGAGCCAGGACCTCAGCGTGGCGGACGTCGAGGATCCGAAGCGCGACGTCGCCTTCCCGGACTCCGTCGTCTCGATGCTGCGCGGCGATCTCGGGCAGCCGGCCGGCGGCTGGCCGGCGGAACTTCAGAAGAAGGTGCTGAAGGGCGAAGCGCCGATCACGGCGCGGCCGGGCTCGCTGATCCCGCCCGCCGACCTTGCCGCCGAGCGCGCCGAGGCTGAGGCGAAGCTCGGCGGCCCGCTCACCGACCGGGACTTCGCCTCGCACCTGATGTATCCGAAGGTCTTCGCCGACTTCCGCGCGGCGCAGGAGCTCTACGGCCCGGTCTCCGTCCTGCCGACGCCGAACTACTTCTACGGCATCGAGCACGAGGACGAGATCTTCGTCGAGATCGAGCGCGGCAAGACGCTGGTGATCCGCTGCCTCGGCACCGCCGACACCGACGAGAAGGGCAAGAAGACGGTGTTCTTCGAGCTGAACGGCCAGCCGCGGCGCATCAAGGTGCCGGACCGCTCGAACGGTGGCTCGGCGAAGGCGCGGCCGAAGGCCGAGCCCGGTAACGCCGCCCATGTCGCCGCGCCGATGCCCGGCGTCGTCTCGACGCTCGCCGTCCAGCCCGGCCAGGCGGTGAAGGCCGGCGACGTGCTCCTGTCCATCGAGGCGATGAAGATGGAAACGGCGCTCCACGCCGAGCGCGACGGCACGGTCGAGGCGGTCTACGTCCGCGCCGGCGACCAGATCGACGCCAAGGACCTGCTGGTGGCGTTCAGGAGCGAGTAATCCGAGTCGAGGCGGCGTCCGAACCGCGGTGCCGCCTATCGTTCGTCGAAAGGCTGGACCCGCGCCTCGTCCACGAACGGTGGACGCGGCGGCCTGGAAGGTTCCCGGCCGGCTCGCACCCGTAGAACCAGTCCGATGCCGCCGAGGATGATCGCCAGTCCATAGACGTTGACGGCAACAGCGAACCAGAAGGCGCCCGGATGTTCGGTCACCGACACCGACCCTCCATGGCGAACCCAGATTTCCCCATGGGCCCAGGCGCCCCAGAGCGCGTAAGCGGCAAAACCGGCGAGACCCGCAAAAAAGGTCAGACTGGCGGCGGGTTTGCAGCGCTCGAAAAAACGTTCCCTATTGACTCGGGTCAAGACGGCTGTCGCTTTCGATCGGCCCCTCGCCCATTCTGCTGGAAGGGGCTTAAGCTGATGCTTCCTCGCGTCGGCAAAAGCCGCGCATTCCGACAGTTGACATAGTCTGCACGTTTGTGCACGATTGAGCCGATTATTTCCTGTTTTGGATCGGCCATGTCGGACCTTCTTGCCCTGCAGCGGCGGACGGCGATCGGCGAACTCCTCGCCCGCGAGGGGCGCGTCATCGCCTCGGCGCTGGCGGAAACCTTCCGCGTTTCGGAAGACACCGTGCGCCGGGACCTGCGGGAGATGGCGCAGGCCGGCCTTTGCCGGCGCGTCTACGGCGGCGCCTTGCCGATCGCACCGGGGGCGGACACGTCGCTGGGGCTCCGGCAGGCCGGGGGAGCGGGCCGCAAGGCGGCGCTCGGCCGGGCGCTCGCCGCAGCGATCCCCAGGGGATCGCTGGTCTTCATCGACGCCGGCTCGACCAACCTCGCGATCGCGGAAGCGCTGGACGACGACGCGGCGCTGACCGTCGTCACCAACGCGCCGAGCGTCGCGGCGAGGCTCGGCGAGCGCCCCGGCATCGAATGCATCGTGCTCGGCGGCCGGCTCGATCCGCGCACCGGCGCCTGCCTCGGCAGTTCGACGCTGCGCGAGGCCGAGCGCTTCCGGCCGGGCGTCGCCGTGCTCGGCGTCTGCGGCGTCGACGCGGAAGCCGGCATCACCGCGCACGGGCTGGAGGAAGCGGAACTGAAGAGCGCGGTCGCGGCGCGGAGCGCCACGCTGCTCGTCGCCGCGACCAACGACAAGCTCGGCACCGCCGCGCCCTACGGCGTCGCGCCGGCGGGCTGGGTCGGCACGCTCTTCGTCGAGGCGGATTGCGACGCGGCGACGCTGGAACCCTTCGCGGCGCGGGGCGTCCCGATCGTCCGGGCCGGTTCCGAGGATGCAGCGGCGGCGCGGCCGGCGGGCCGGGCCTGACAGGAAGCAAGCGGGGAGACACGAACCGATGACGATCGCCGAGAAGACGGCGGGTGCCGCGCGCCTCGACCGGACAGCCGCCGGCGGTTCGTCCGCCGCGCACCGCGCCGCGGTGTCGACGGCCTTTCTCGCCAACGGCATGTTCACCGGAAGCTGGGCGCCGCTGATCCCGAGCTTCGCCGAACGGCTCGAACTCTCAGCCAGCCGGATGGGGCTGATGATCCTCGCCTTCGGCATCGGCGCGGTGGCGGTGATGCCGGTCGCGGGGCGGATCATCGGCTCGCACGGCTCGCGCCTGCCGATGCTGGCGCTGAACGTCGCGCTGGTCTTCGCGCTGCCGTTCCTCGTGCTCGCTCCGAACGTGCCGCTCGCGGTGGTGGCGGTGCTCTTCGCCGGCGCCGCGACGGGCGGCATGGACGTCGCGATGAACGCCAACGCCGTCGCGGTGGAGCGGCGGCGGCGATCCGCGATCATGTCGTCCTGCCACGGCTTTTGGAGCGTCGGCGGCGTGATCGGCTCGGCGCTCGGCGGCTTCGTGATCGCGCATGCGGGCCCGGTGACGCACGGGCTCCTGGCGGGGACGGTGATATTCCTCGGCTTCCTCGTCGTCGCCCGCTGGGCGCTGTCCGACGCGCCGAGCGGCGAGACCGCGGCGGAAGCCGTCGCCGGCGTGCCGCACGGGACCGCGCCCGGGGCCGAGACGGCGGCGGCCGGCCTGATATCCGGCTATCGGGGCGCCGTCCTGATCGGCCTCTTCGCGCTTTTCGCGATGATCCCGGAAGGGGCGGCGATCGACTGGAGCGCGCTCTACCTCAAGCAGGAGTTGCAGGCGAGCGCCACCGTGTCCGGTCTCGCCTTCGCGGGCTTCTCCTTCACCATGGCGGCGTTCCGCTTCGCCGGCGACATGGTGCGCGACCGGCTGGGCGCGGTCTCGACCATGCGCTGGTGCTCCGGCGCGGCGGGCATCGGCCTTCTCGTCGCCGGGCTCGCGCCCAACCCGCCTGTCGCCATCCTCGGCTTCGCCCTGATGGGGATCGGCATCTCCAACATGGTGCCGATCGCCTTTTCGGCGGCCGGCAATGTCGGCGGCCTGAAGCCGGGGGCGGGGCTCTCGACCGTCACCGCCCTCGGCTATTCCGGCATCCTGATCGCGCCGGCGGCCATCGGCTTCCTCGGCGAGCATCTCGGCTTCGCCGTGGTGTTCCTCGGCCTCTCGGCCTTCCTGGTCGTGACGCTCGCTGCCGCGCCCCTGATGGCGATCGCCGACGGGGCGCGGCGGCCCCGCTAGATCCGGCCGAGCAAGAGCAGGACCAGCACCACCACCAGGATCACGCCGAGAATGCCGCTCGGGCCGTAGCCCCAGCCGCGCGAATAGCCCCAACCCGGGAACGCGCCGATGAGCAGCAGGATGAGAATGATGATGAGGATCGTGCCGAGGGACATCTGAACACCTTCTCTGACTCCGCCCCATCGGCGGACGCCTCACAAACCCGCGAGACCCGCGTGAGGTTCCGCCGCTTTCCCGCCACAGTTCACGCGCCGGCCGTCCAGACGGCGAGAAGCGCGTAGACGAGAAGGCAGAGGCCGGCGACGAGCATCGGCCGGGGCCCGAGCCGGCGCGACCACGGCCAGACCGGGGCGCTCGCGACCACGAGGGCGAGCATGAGGGCGAAGGCGAAGACGGAGAAGCTGAGGGTCATGCGGCGATACGCGGTGCTTGCGGAAGGGCCGCTCCGTCATGACCTTGACACCGGAGCGATGCAACACGACAAGCGGAGCTTGAGGCCTGATCGGCCACATTCTCCGCCGCGCGGACGGAACCCATGAACAGCCAAGCCCCGATCGACACCGACGAAGCCGAGCCGTTTCCCCGCCGCCGCACCGTCGCGGTGGATGTCGGCGGCGTTCTCGTCGGCGGCGACGCGCCCGTCGTGGTGCAGTCGATGACCAACACCGATACGGCCGACGCCGACGCGACCGTCGCGCAGGTGGCGGCGCTGGCGAGGGCCGGGTCCGAGATCGTCCGCATCACGGTGGACCGCGACGAGGCGGCCAGGGCCGTGCCGCACATCCGCGACCGCCTCGCCCGGCTGGGCGTCGACGTGCCGCTCGTCGGCGACTTCCATTATATCGGCCACAAGCTCCTCGCCGACCATCCGGCCTGCGCCGAGGCGCTGGCGAAGTACCGGATCAATCCCGGCAATGTCGGCTTCAAGGACAAGAAGGACCGGCAGTTCGTGGCGATCGTCGAGACCGCGATCCGGTTCGACAAGACGGTGCGGATCGGCGTCAACTGGGGCTCGCTCGACCAGGAACTCCTGACCCGCCTGATGGACGAGAACTCCGCTTCCGCCCGCCCCGTCTCGGCGCGGGCGGTGATGCGCGAGGCGATCATCCGCTCGGCGCTCCTGTCGGCCGAGCTCGCCGAGGAGACGGGCCTCGCGCGCGAGCGCATCATCCTGTCCGCCAAGGTCTCCAACGTCCAGGACCTCATCGCCGTCTACCGCGACCTGTCGCGCCGCACCGACCACGCGCTGCATCTCGGGCTGACCGAGGCCGGCATGGGCACCAAGGGCGTCGTCGCCTCGTCCGCCGCGATGGGCATCCTGCTGCAGGAGGGCATCGGCGACACGATCCGCGTGTCCCTGACGCCCGAGCCCGGCGGCGACCGGACGCGCGAGGTGCAGGTTGGGCAGGAACTCCTGCAGACCATGGGCTTCCGGCAGTTCGTGCCGGTGGTGGCCGCGTGCCCGGGGTGCGGGCGCACCACCTCCACCGTCTTCCAGGAACTCGCCGAGCGGATCGAGGGCGACCTTCGCCGCAACATGCCGGTCTGGCGCACCCGCTATCCCGGCGTCGAGACGCTGAAGGTCGCGGTCATGGGCTGCATCGTCAACGGGCCGGGCGAGTCAAAGCACGCCGACATCGGCATCTCGCTCCCCGGCACCGGCGAGACGCCGGCCGCTCCCATCTTCGTCGACGGCAAGAAGGTCGCGACGCTGCGCGGCCCGAACATCGCCGAGGACTTCGAGGCCATGGTGCAGAACTACATCGAGCGGCGCTTCGGCGTCGCCGCCGCGCCCGCCGCCGCGGCGGAATGAGGCGAAGCCGGCTGCGCCTCGCCGCCGGCGCGGCCCTCGTCGCGCTCCTGATCTCCACTCCCGCTCTCGCCGAGGACAAGACCGGCGAGAAAAGCGATCCGCGCGTCGGCGAGATTTGCGACCTGATCGCCGAGAACGCGACCGCAGTCGGCATGGCGCCGGACTTCTTCGCGCGGCTGATCTGGAAGGAGTCGCGCTTCGACGAATCGGCGCGCTCGCCGGTCGGGGCCGAAGGCATCGCGCAGTTCATGCCCTATACGGCCCGCGAGCGCGGGCTCGCCAATCCCTACGACAAGAAAGAGGCGCTCTACCATTCGGCGACCTATCTCCGGGATCTTCGCGCCGAACTCGGCTCCTGGGGCCTCGCGGCGGCGGCCTACAACGGCGGGATCAACCGGGTGAAGCGCTGGGTGGCGAGCGGCGGCCGCCTGCCTTACGAGACCGAGGACTACGTCCTGTCGATCACCGCGCAGCCGGCGTCCTTCTTCCGCGAGGACCGGCGCGAGGCGGCGGTCCGGCCGCTGGTCGACGGGCTCGACTTCGCCGCGGGCTGCCGCCGCCTGCCCGTCCTCACCACCCGCGCCGTCTTCACCTATGCCGAAAGCGCGCCGATGCGGCCCTGGGGCGCGCAGATCGCCGGCAATCCGAACGAGGCGATCGCGGTGAACATCTTCCACAAGCTGCAGGACCGCTACCCGTCCGTGCTCGGCGATCTGAAGCCGATCGTGATGCGGGTGCGCCCCCTGTCCGGCCCGCGCCGTATCACCGCGATCCGGATCGGCGCGGACTCTCGCCGCGAGGCGAACAGCTTCTGCGCGAAGTACCGCGGCGCGGGCGGCGCCTGTGTGGTGCTCCGGAACTGAGCCTTCAGCGGATCAGCTCGACCGCGACGTCGAGTTCCGCCGCCGCCTTCGCCCAGACGCGATCCGCGGTGACGGCGACGACGCCCAGCCGCCGTGCCAGGCAAAGGCAGACGCGATCGCCGAGCGACAGGCCGAACCGTCTGGTTCTCGATCCGAGCAATCCGGCCTCGATCGCGAGGTCGCGATCGAGCGGCACGACATCGAACGGCAGGGTCTTCAGTCGCGCCGCGATCCTGGCATCATCGACGCCGCGTCGAGCATAGATCGCCGCGACCTCGCCGACGTTCAGCGACGCCATCGCCACGTGGTCGCCATAGGCCGCGACCCGCTCCGCGCCTTTCTCGTCCAGCATGAGCGCCAGCAGCGCGGAGGCGTCGAGAACCGCCCGGATCAATCCTCCGAAAACTCCCGCGCCGCATCGCGGCGGCGTTCGGCGAGAAAATCGTCGACCGTCAGGTTCTTGTCGCCGAGAACCTCACGACTCCACGCCTGGATGTCGGCGACGAACTCCGCGAAAGTCCGCATGACGATCGAGCTGCCGCGATCTTCGAGCACCATCATACCGCCTTCGGAAATACCATGACGCTCCATCACCTCGGCGGGAAGCCGCACGGTGCCGTCGGCCGAAACCTCAATGCGGTGAGCCATGGATGCGACCTTCCCGACCTACGCCCCCTCGTGCGTTTAACATAGGCGCGAGGCAAGCCGGAAGGAACCTACCGCGTCCGCTCGGCGATGAAGCGGGCGGCGGCGACGAGCGTCGCCGCGTCGGCGCCTTCCGGCGCGAGGAGCTCGCCGGCCTCGGCGACGAGCGCGTCGAGGCGCGCTCGCGTCCAGTCGTGGCCGTGGAGAGCGGGCAGGGTCTTCTTGCCGCGCGCCCGGTCCTTGCCGGCCGCCTTGCCGAGGGTCGCAGCATCCGCCGTCTCGTCGAGGAGGTCGTCGGCGAGCTGGAAGGCGAGGCCGATCGTCTCGCCGAAGCGGCGGAAGCGCTCGCGCTTCTCGGCCGGCGCGCCGGCCAGGAGCGGTCCCGCCTCGCAGGCGAAGGCGATCAGCGCGCCGGTCTTCATCGCCTGCATCCGGGCGATGGCAGCCTCGGGGAGGCTCGTCTCGTCCTCCGCTTCGAGGTCGAGAAGCTGGCCGCCCACCATGCCGGCCGCGCCGGCTTCCCGCGACAGGGCGTGGACGAGATGCAGCCGCGCTTGCGGCTCGGCGTCGTGCGAGGCGGCGACGAGCCCGAAGGCGAGGGTGAGGAGCGCGTCGCCGGCGAGGATCGCCGTCGCCTCGTCGAAGGCGACGTGGACGGTCGGCTGGCCGCGCCGCAGGTCGTCGTCGTCCATCGCCGGCAGGTCGTCGTGGACGAGCGAATAGGAGTGGATGCATTCGAGCGCGGCGGCGGCGTCGAGCGCGGCGGCCTCCGGCGCGCCGCAGAGCCGGGCGGTCTCCATGACGAGGAACGGGCGGAGGCGCTTGCCACCGTTGAGGACGCCGTGCCGCATCGCCGCCCGCAGCCGCGCCGGCACGCCCGCCATCAGCGGCTCGCCCTCCGACAGGCAGCGCTCCAGCCGCTCCACCACCAGCCGCGCGGCTTCCGCCAGGCGCGCCTCGAAGCCCGCATCGTTGTCCGCCATCGCATGTCCCTCGAGATTTCCGCGCGGGCTTCGCCGAACCGGCGCGAAGCGTCAAGCATGTTCGCGCGTCCTCGTTGCGGGGCGAGGGGCGGGCGGCTATGACTTTCCGGTCTCTTCCGAAAGACCCCGATGATCCGACGCGTTCTCGGCTTCCTTCTCGTCACCTTCGCGGTGCTCGCGCTGTTGCCGATCGCGCTGGTGCCGGTCTACGCCATTCCCGCCGTCCATCCCGTCTCGACGCTGATGCTGTTCGACTGGGCGCGGCTGAAGCCGGTCGCGCGCGAATGGGTGCCGCTCGCCGACATCTCGCCGGTGCTGGTGCGCACCGTGATGCTGTCGGAGGACGGGCAGTACTGCTACCACCGCGGCGTCGACTGGCGCGAGCTGAACGGCGTGATCGACGACGCGCTGGAGGGCGAGTCGACGCGCGGCGCCTCCACCATCCCGATGCAGACCGCGAAGAACCTCTTCCTCTGGACGAGCCGGAGCTTCGTGCGCAAGGGCCTCGAAGTGCCGCTGGCGCTCTACGCCGACCTGATCCTCTCCAAGCCGCGCCTGATGGAGATCTACCTCAACGTCGCCGAGTTCGGCGAGGGCATCTACGGCGTCCAGGCGGCGTCCTGGCACTATTTCGAGAAGCCGGCCTTCGCGCTCTCCTCCCGCGAGGCGGCGCTGCTGGCGAAGACCCTCCCCGCCCCCTCGAAACGCAATCCGGGCAAGCCCTCGCGGATGCTTTCGCAGATCGCGAGCCGCATCGAGGGGCGCGCCAAGCGGGCCGGCGGCTTCTCCGACTGCGTGGTCGAGCCGGCGCAGCGGCAGGCGAAGGCGGACGGCTGACGCTCGCCCCGGCGGGCGCGGCTCACGACGAGACCGCGCCGCCGAGGCCGTGCCAGGCCGTGACCAGCGCCACGAGGACGAACAGGACGCCCGCCGCCCGGCCGATCAGGATCGTCGCACCCGGCGACGACGTCAGCACCGTCCGGCTCCTCCCGGCCGCGAGCGCCAGGGCGCCATAGACCGCGAACTGCATGGCGACGGTGATCGCGCCGATCGCCAGGGCTTGCCGCCACAGCGGGCCGTATTGCGGCTTCATGAACTGCGGAAAGACGGAAACGACGAAGAGGTAGGCCTTGGGGTTGAGGAGGCAGGTGACGAGCCCCTGCCGGAAGGCGGTCCACCGCGAGCGGCTCGCCGCCGCGCCGACGGCCTGGACCGTGATCGAACTGCGGATCAGCGTCACGCCGATCCAGACCATGTAGGCCGCCCCGGCGAAGAGCGCGACGGTGAACAGCCACGGCGCCGTCCGGAGGAGGATGCCGACGCCGACCGCCCCGCTCAGCGTATGCACGGCGCCCCCCGCCATGATGCCCGCCGTCGCCGACAGGCCCGCCGGGCGCCCGCCCGTCAGCGCGTTGGTCAGCACGAACAGCATATCCATGCCCGGCACGACGATGATACCGAAGACGAGGGCGGTATAGAGCCAGAGGTTTTCGGCGTAGGTCAAAGCGGCGGCCCTTCTTCGCGTCGAAGCGGCTCCTTACCCGCTCGCAATGGCCAGGGTCGTGTCAGTTGTGACGAGGACTGATCGATGCGTAAGGCATCGCGCCTGTTCGAGATCGTCCAGACCCTGCGGCTCGCCAGGCGGCCGGTCACCGCGGCGCGGATCGCGGCGGCGCTCGAGGTCTCGCAGCGCTCGGTCTACCGCGACATCGCCGCCCTCCAGGCGATGCGGGTGCCGATCGAGGGCGGCCGCGGCATCGGCTACGTGCTCCGGCCGGGCTTCACGCTGCCGCCGCTGATGTTCACGATCGAGGAGACCGAGGCCGTGGTTCTCGCCCTGTCGCTGCTCCGCCGCACGGGCGATGAGGAACTGCGCGCGGCCGCGAGCCAAGTCGCGGCCAAGGTCGCCGCCGCGATGCCGGCGCCGCTCGCCCGGGCGATCGACGGACGGGCGATCCACGCCTGGGGCGAGGTCGCGGCTTCGCCGGCCGGCGTCGACCTCGCCACCGTCCGGCGGGCCGTCCGGGACGAGCGGAAGCTGAAGCTCAGCTACCGCGACGAGGCCGGCCGGGAGACGGAACGCACGATCCGCCCGATCGCGCTGATCTACTATCCCGAGACGACCAACATCGTCGCGTGGTGCGAGCTGCGCTCGGCGCTACGCCAGTTCCGGGCGGAGCGCGTCCTGGCGAGCCAGGCGGTCGACGCGTATTTCCGCGGCGAGGGCGACAGGCTGCGCGACGCCTGGATCGGCGGCTGGATGCCCGACCGGCCGGCCGCGAGCGGTCCTGCTCCCGGATGAGGCTCCGCGGCCTTGGCATCGGGCGCGGCTTTTGGTATGGGCACCGCCAATTCCCGTCATGGCGTCGCTCGTCCGCGATCGATCCGGTCGCGCGGCGGCGCTTTCTGACGGGCAGGACCAATCCCTAGCGGAAGAGCGGTGTCGTCCGTTTCCGCCGATCCGACGGAGAAACAGACATGGCCGTTCCGAAGCGAAAAACCTCCCCCTCGAAGCGCGGCATGCGCCGCTCGGCCGACGCGCTGAAGGCCCCGACCTATATCGAGGACAAGAACTCGGGCGAGCTGCGTCGACCGCACCACATCGACCTGAAGACCGGCATGTACCGCGGCAAGCAGATCCTCACCGTGAAGGAAGACGCGTAGGCGCCATCCGCCTCACTGAGCGACGAAGGGCCGGGCCGCGAGGCGCCGGCCTTTTTCGTCAGGGGTTCTGGTCCTTCCGCCCGTCCAAGGCCTCGATCCGCTCGCGCATCTCGGCGAGCTGGCGGCGCATCTCGGCGAGATCGTCTCCGCCGCCGCCCGCCGCGTCCTTCTCCTCTGAGGCCTTCGGCATCATCGCGTTCGCCATGAACGGATTGAACATCGCCATCGCCTGCCGGAACATCTCGGTGTTGCGCCGCACCTGCTCGTCCATCAGCTTCGCGACGTCGCGGCCCATCACCTTCTCGCGCAATCCCTCCTGCTCGCGCGAGAAGGCCGCCATCGAATGTTCGAGGAAGGTCGGCACGACCATCTGCATCTGGTCGCCGTAGAAGCGGATGAGCTGCCGAAGGAAGGCGATCGGCATCATGTTCTGTCCGACCTTGTTCTCCTGCTCGAAGATGATCTGCGTCAGCACCGAATGGGTGATGTCCTCGCCGGTCTTGGCGTCCTGCACCACGAATTCCTCGTTGGTCTTCACCATCGAGGCGAGGTTCTCCAGCGTCACGTAAGTGCTGGTGCCGGTGTTGTAGAGCCGCCGGTTGGCGTACTTCTTGATGACCGTGGTTTCCGCAGGCTTCGACATCGGCTCGTTCTTTCCCGGCGCGGCCGCCGGACGGGCGGCCGGTCGTTTCGGCGGTGCACAACAGACTAGAGCGATTTTTCCCGCGCGATACCCATCACGGCGGATTAATCTGGTGAAAAGATCGTGCGCCCGCCTATCTGGAGCATACGGGAGCCGCTGCGGCGCGAGACGGTCGAAGGAGCCGATTCCATGTCGAATGCCCAATCCGTGGTGATCGTCGGCGCGGCCCGCACCCCCGTCGGCGCGTTCAACGGCGCCTTTGCCGACGTGCCCGCCCACCAGCTCGGCGCGGCGGCGATCCGGGAGGCCCTCGCGAGAGCCGGCGTCGGGGCGGACGAGGTCGACGAGGTGATCCTCGGCCAGGTGCTGCAGGCGGGCGAAGGGCAGAACCCGGCCCGGCAGGCGGCGATGGCGGCGGGCGTGCCGAAGGAGAAGACGGCCTGGAGCCTCAACCAGCTCTGCGGCTCCGGCCTCAGGGCGGTGGCGCTTGGGCTGCAGCAGATCGCCACCGGCGACGCGGCGGTCGTCGTCGCGGGCGGGCAGGAGTCGATGTCGATGGCCCCGCACGCGGCGCACCTTCGGGCCGGCGCGAAGATGGGCGACCTGAAGATGGTCGACACCATGCTGCGCGACGGGCTGATCGACGCCTTCCAGGGCTACCACATGGGCATCACCGCCGAGAACGTCGCGCGGCAGTGGCAGATCACGCGCGATCAGCAGGACGAGTTCGCCGTCCGCTCGCAGAACAAGGCGGAAGCCGCGCGGCGGGAAGGGCGGTTCCGCGACGAGATCGTCGCCTTCACCGTCAAGGGCCGCAAGGGCGACACGGTGGTGGACGCCGACGAATACATCAAGGACGGCACGACGCTCGACAAGGTCGCGAGGCTCCGGCCCGCCTTCGACAAGGAAGGCAGCGTGACGGCGGCGAACGCCTCCGGCATCAACGACGGCGCGGCGGCCGTGGTGCTGATGACGGAGGAGGAAGCCGGGCGGCGGGGCCTCGCGCCCCTCGCGCGGATCGCCTCCTGGGCAACGGTCGGCGTCGATCCGGCGGTGATGGGCACCGGTCCGATCCCGGCGACGCGCCGCGCCCTGGAGAAGGCCGGCTGGCGGATCGAGGACCTCGACCTCGCGGAGGCCAACGAGGCCTTCGCGGCGCAGGCCTGCGCGGTGAACAAGGACCTCGGCTGGAATCCGGACATCGTCAACGTCAACGGCGGCGCGATCGCCATCGGCCACCCGATCGGAGCATCGGGCGCGCGCTGCCTCAACACGCTCCTGTTCGAGATGAAGCGCCGGGGCGCGAACAAGGGTCTCGCCACGCTCTGCATCGGCGGCGGCATGGGCGTCGCGATGTGCGTCGAGCGGCTATAGTAGCGGAAAGGTCGTCGAGGATCCGGCAGCGGGCGCGGGAGACGCCCGGCCGATGGGAGGAGGCAAGGACATGGCACGGGTTGCGGTCGTCACGGGCGGCACGCGCGGCATCGGCGCGGCGATCGCCACGGCCCTGAAGAGCGCCGGCTACACGGTCGCCGCGAACTATGCCGGCAACGATGCGGCGGCCGAACGCTTCAGCGCCGAAACCGGCATTCCCGCGGTGAAGTGGGACGTCGGCGACTACGAGAGCTGCCGCGCCGGGCTGGAGCGGGTGGAAGGCGAGATCGGCCCGGTCGACGTCCTCGTCAACAATGCCGGCATCACCCGCGACGCGATGTTCCACAAGATGACGCCCGACCAGTGGAAGAGCGTCATGCGCACCAATCTCGACGGCCTGTTCAACATGACGCATCCGGTCTGGCCGGGGATGCGCAAGCGCCGCTTCGGTCGCGTCGTCAACATCTCCTCGATCAACGGACAGAAGGGTCAGGCGGGGCAGACGAACTATTCGGCCGCCAAGGCCGGCGACATCGGCTTCACCCGGGCGCTGGCGCAGGAGGGGGCGCGCGTCGGCATCACGGTCAACGTCGTCTGCCCGGGCTATGTCGGTACCGAGATGGTGCGCGCCATCGACGAGAAGGTGCTCGCCGAGCGGATCCTGCCTCAGATCCCGGTCGGCCGGCTCGGCGAGCCCGACGAGATCGCCCGGATCGTCGTGTTCCTCGCGTCCGACGAGGCCGGCTTCATCACCGGCTCGACGATCACCGCGAACGGCGGCCAGTATTTCGCCTGAACGGCGGGCTCCCGGCGGCTTGACCGGTCCCGCCGCCCTGCGATAGGCGCCGCGCAAGCCCCGACCATCGGCCTTCGCCCCGGGAATCCGTCATGAGTGCCGCTCTCACCTACGGCGTCCTCGCCGTCGCGATCGTCTGCGAGGTCGTCGGGACGATGTTCCTGCAGCAGTCGCGGGAGTTCACCCGCCTGGTGCCGAGCCTCCTGACGCTGCTGTTCTATGCCGCCGCCTTCTATTTCCTGGCGATCTCGCTGCGCACCATTCCGGTCGGCGTCGCCTACGCGATCTGGAGCGGCGTCGGCATCGTCCTCGTTTCCGCCTTCGGCGCTTTGTTCCTCGGGCAGGTGCTGGATCTGGCGGCCGTGGTCGGGCTGTCGCTGATCGTCGCCGGCGTCCTCGTGGTGAACCTCCTGTCGAAAACGGTTCCCCACTGACGGAAACGGCCGGGCCGCCCGCCTTTTCTTTTCGCCCACGCCGGCCCATCTTCGCCCCGAGATGAATTTCCACCCGAGCCCCCGCGCGACGACGCGCTTCGACGGCACGAACGTCACCGCCGTTCTCGGACCCACCAATACCGGCAAGACCTTCTACGCCATCGAGCGCATGGTGGCGCATTCGTCGGGGGTGATCGGCCTGCCGCTGAGGCTCCTCGCGCGCGAGGTTTATGCCAGGGTCTGCGAGCGGGTCGGCGAGAACCAGGTGGCGCTCGTCACCGGCGAGGAGAAGATCCGCCCGCCGAAGGCGAGGTTCCACGTCTGCACCGTCGAGGCGATGCCGCAGCGCACCGACGCCGCCTTCGTCGCGATCGACGAGGTGCAGCTCGCCGCCGATCTCGAGCGCGGCCATGTCTTCACCGACCGCATCCTCCACCTGCGCGGCCGCGAGGAAACGCTGCTGCTCGGGGCCGGTACGATGCGCGGCACGTTGGAGAAGCTGCTGCCCGGCGCGCAGTTCGTCGGCCGGCCGCGCATGTCGCAGCTCCTCTATGCCGGCTCGAAGAAGGCGACGCGGCTGCCGCGCCGCTCGGCCGTTGTGGCCTTCTCGGCCGACGAGGTCTACGCCATCGCCGAGCTGATGCGCCGCCAGCGCGGCGGCGCGGCGGTGGTGCTCGGCGCGCTCTCCCCTCGCACGCGCAACGCCCAGGTCGAGCTCTATCAGTCCGGCGAGGTCGACTTCCTGATCGCCACCGACGCGATCGGCATGGGCCTCAACCTCGACCTCGACCACGTCGCCTTCGCGCAGGACTGGAAGTTCGACGGCTTCCAGTACCGCCAGCTCACCGTCTCCGAGCTCGGCCAGATCGCGGGTCGCGCCGGGCGGCACCTGCGCGACGGCACCTTCGGCGTGACGGGCCAGGTCGACCCGTTCCCGCCGGAGATCGTCGAGGCGCTG
Organism: Plantimonas leprariae; assembly: GCF_008802405.1. Lineage (GTDB taxonomy): Bacteria > Pseudomonadota > Alphaproteobacteria > Rhizobiales > Rhizobiaceae > Plantimonas > Plantimonas leprariae. Next base: position 14,141 of record NZ_VZDO01000010.1, on the reverse strand, counting down.
GAAGCGCACAACTTTCCGGCCGTGCGCAACCTGCAATGGCGCTCGGCCGCTCACGACTTCTCGTCCGTCCGCGCGCTTCGCGACAGCCTGGAGGTGTCGCCGCCGGTGCCGGAACTGACCCGCGCACTGCCTTCCGTCGACCAGCGGGCGCTGGAGAACGTCTCGCGCGACCCGGCCGTGGCGGAGCGCGCCGTCGGCGACGCGCGGGTGGCGCTGCTTTGGGAGGCCTGCAAGCTTCCCGACTACCGGCGCATCGCGCCGGCCCAGCACGCCGAGATCATCGCCACCGTCTACCGCGACCTCGTCGAGCATGGCTCGGTCGCCGAGGACTACATGGCTGCGGAAGTGCAGCGCGCCGACCGGACCGAAGGCGACATCGATACCTTGTCGCGTCGGATCGCCGAAATCCGGACCTGGACATACATTTCGCACCGCCCGGACTGGCTGGCCGATCCGACACACTGGCAACAAAAGACGCGCGCGATCGAGGACCGGCTTTCCGACGCCTTGCACGAGCGGTTGACGAAACGCTTCGTTGACCGCAGGACAAGCGTCCTGATGAAACGGCTGCGGGAGAAGGCCTTCATGGAAGCTGAAGTCGGCAGCGACGGCAAGGTCTCGGTGGAAGGCCACCATGTCGGCGAGCTGCAGGGTTTCCGCTTCTCGGCCGATGTCGGCGCCGAAGGGCCCGACGCGAAGGCCGTGCGCGCGGCGGCCCAGAGCGCCCTGTCGCCCGAATTCGAGCGGCGATCCGAGCGGTTCTCCAACGCGCCGAACGGCGACCTGGCGCTCGGGTCGGACGGGCTCTTGCGCTGGCTCGGCGCGCCGGTGGCCTCGCTCACCGCCGGCGAGTCGGCGCTCAAGCCCCGCCTCGTGCTCCTCGCCGACGAGCAGCTCGCCGGTCCCGCGCGCGACAAGGTGCAGGCGCGGGCCGAGCGCTACGTCACTTTCCAGATCTCGACGCTGCTGAAGCCGCTTGCCGACCTCGCCGGCGCGGAGGAGCTGACCGGCACCGCGCGTGGGCTCGCCTATCGGCTGGTCGAGAATTTCGGCCTCCTCCAGCGCCGCGAGATTTCCGACGAGGTGCGCTCGCTCGACCAGGAGGCGCGCGCGGCGCTGCGCCGCCACGGCGTGCGCTTCGGCGCCTACCACATCTTCGTGCCGGCGCTGGTGAAGCCCGCGCCCGCCAACCTCCTGACGCTGCTCTGGGGCATCGCGAAGGACGGGCGCGACAAGCCCGGCTTCGGCGACGTTACCGGTCTCCTCGCGACGGGCCGCACGTCCGCCGTCGCGGATACGAGCTACGATCCGGTGTTCTATGCGCTCGCCGGCTACCGCATCCTCGGCCGGCGCGCGGTGCGCGTCGACATCCTGGAGCGGCTCGCCGACCTGATCCGCCCGGCGCTGTCCTGGAAGCCCGGCACCGCCAAGCGCCCGGACGGCGCGCTCGACGGCGCGCAGTTCGTCGCGACCCCGGCGATGATGTCGATCCTCGGTGCGACAGCCGACGACATGGAGGAGATCCTGCGCGGCCTCGGCTACCGCTCGCGCCCGATGGAAGCCGACGCGGTGACGCAAACCCTGGCGCGGCTCGACCGGGAAGCGACGGAAGCCGCGGCCCGCGCCGCCGCCGAGCAGGCTGCGGCCGCCGCCTCCGCGACGGAAGCGCCGGCCGCCGCGGAGCCGCCGGCGGACGATGGCGAAGTGGCGACGGCGACCGACGAGCCGGGCGTTTCGGCCTCCGACGATGTGGAAGCGGTGCCGGCCGACGAGGTCGAAACCGAAACGCCGGCAGCCGTTTCCGAGCCGGAGCCGGAGGCTGCCGACGCCGCGCCGGAACCGGCGGAAGCCTCGGCTCCCGAAGAAACGCCGGTGGAAGCCACCGAAGCCCCCGCCGCCGAAGCCGGGCCGGAAGGCGCGCCGGCCGAGCCGGAGACGGCGCCGGAAGCGGAGTCCGTCGCAGCCGCAGCGCCCGAAGCCGCCGATGCTTCCGCCGCTGCCGCGCCGGAGCCGCCGAAGCTGATCCAGGTCTGGCGGCCGGGCGGGCGGCACGACAACCGCCGCGAAGGCGGCGCGCCGCGGCACGGGCGCGGCAACAACCGCGCCGCGGGGAACGAGAACCGTCGCGGCCGTCAGGGCGAAGCGGCGGCTGGCGGCGGCGTCGGCGAGAACCGGCCCCCGCGCGGCGACCGGCCGTTCGGCAGCAAGCGCCCGCACTTCGACAAGACCGAGGGCGAGGGCAAGCGCTTCGGGCAGGGCGGCGGCGAGCGGAACCGCGGCCGGCCGGAAGGCGGCGAGCGCAAGGGCGGCGGCGGTCAAGGCGAGGGCCGCCGCTTCGACAAGCCGCAAGCGGCGCCCAAGCGCATCGATCCGGATTCACCCTTCGCCAAGCTCGCCGCGCTCCGCGACAAGCTCGGCGGCAAGTAGCGGCGGCGGATGGCCGGCGAAGCGCAGCGCATCGACAAGTGGCTGTTCTTCGCGCGGCTGGTGAAGTCGCGCTCGCTGGCGCAGAAGCTCGTCCTCGCCGGCGCGGTTCGCGTCAACCGCGAGAAGATCGACAACCCGGCCCGCACCGTCCGCCTCGGCGACGTCCTCACCGTCGCGGTGGCGCGCGACGTGCGCGTCCTGCGCATCCTCGCTTCCGGCACGCGGCGCGGCCCGGCACCCGAAGCGCGCCTGCTCTACGAGGATCTCGGCCGCCCGCCCGACGCCGCGCCGCCGGTGCCGGACGAGGGCGACCCGGCACGAACGCCCTGAGGGGCCGAAGGGCGGCATCGTGCCGCGCGTCCCGAGGAAAGCCGTTCCGCTTCCGGGCGTTCCGGCAGCCGGCTTTGCCCTTGCGGGCGGCGGGCGCAGCCGCTACGTCCCCCGCAGCGACGTCCCTGCGTTTCCGGCACGGTTGGGGGACGCAACAGACGAGAAGAGGCGCCGCCCGACATCCGGCAAACGGGCCGCGCGGCGCCGCCCCGAGGATCGCATGACCTACGTCGTCACCGACAACTGCATCAAGTGCAAGTATATGGACTGCGTCGAAGTCTGTCCGGTGGACTGCTTCTACGAAGGCGACAACATGCTCGTCATCCATCCGGACGAGTGCATCGACTGCGGCGTCTGCGAGCCGGAATGCCCGGCCGAGGCGATCAAGCCGGACACCGAGCCGGCGCTCGACAAATGGCTGAAGCTGAACGCCGAGTACGCGCCGCAATGGCCGAACATCACCATCAAGCGTGATGCGCCGGCCGATGCGGAGGAGCACGACGGCGAGCCGGAGAAGTTCGAGAAGTATTTCTCCGCCGACCCGGGCCAGGGCGACGGCTGAGCCACCGCCCGCGAGAACCGCGCGCGATGCGGGCGGCCGCGGTGATTCGCGGCGACGACGGTCGGCGCGGAGGCGCCGTTAAGCCTAACGAATAATTAAGGTTTTACCCGAAGGCCTTGCACCGCAAGCCTTTCGCCGCGCGATCCGCCCCGGCGGCGTGGCGCATGGAGCGTCGGCAGGCGGTGTCAACGCGCGAAAACTTGAATTTCGCGCTGCGATAAGGTATTATTCCTGCAACAGTCGAGCGAAAAGCCTGCGCCGCAGGTTTCCCCGCCCGTCGAGCCTTCCGAAGGGCGATCTTCCTTTACCGCGCTTGCTCTCGCGTCCAGTCGTGCGCGGGGTTCCGGCTGTCGGCTGGTCGCATCCCTAGACAAGGATCAAACTGTTCCCCCGCCGAAGGGCGGGGCGCCTCGCAAATCGGCGGTGCGAAGCACCGTCACCCGTGTCTAACGGCTGTCGCGGCCGGGCACAACAGGGAGTTTGGGCAGCGTAATGACCACGATTCAGAAGAAGCCGCAGCGTCCGTCCTTCAAGACCGGCGAGAGCATCGTGTATCCGGCGCACGGCGTCGGGCAGATCGTCGCCATCGAGGAACAGGTCGTCGCGGGCATGAAGCTCGAACTCTTCGTGATCGATTTCGAGAAGGACAAGATGCGGCTGAAGGTGCCGGTGGCGAAGGCCGAGAGCGTCGGCATGCGCAAGCTGTCGGAGACCGATTTCGTCGAGCGGGCGCTGAAGGTCGTGCAGGGTCGTGCGCGCGTCAAGAAGACGATGTGGAGCCGCCGCGCCCAAGAATACGACGCCAAGATCAATTCGGGCGACCTGATCCAGATCGCCGAGGTGGTGCGCGACCTCTACCGCGCCGAGTCGCAGCCCGAGCAGTCCTACTCCGAGCGCCAGCTCTACGAGGCCGCGCTCGGCCGCATGGCGCGCGAGCTCGCCGCCGTGCAGGAAGTGTCCGAAACGGAAGCCGTCCGCCTGATCGAGGTCAACCTGAACAAGGGACCGCGCCGCGGCGTGAAGCCGGGCGACGAGGCCAACGACGAGGGCGATGCGGCCGACGCGGAAGTGCAGGCCGCCTGAACGCCCCTGCCATTTGCCTTTATGGTCGGCCGCGCGACGAGCGCGGCCGATTTTTTTTGAGACTTTGCACGGCGTTCCGGGGTCCGAGGGCCGCGGCCGGAAACCGCCTCGATCCGTTAACCTTTTGAAGCTGCGGAACGAAACCGCCGACTCGCCGTTGCGTAGGTGGCTCGTCTTCCGATCTTCGAAAGTTTCACCCTCCGGGAACGTTTGCAGTCCCCCCGCGTTGGAGTCTGACCGACGCGTGGGGGCCGTTCGGCGTTTGCGCGAGGAGGCCGTGAGGCTTTCCCACGAGCACGAGGTGAGCGATGAGATCCCAATCCGCACGGCGCACCATGATCCGGGCCGCGATGGCGGCGCCCTACCTTGAGCGCGAGGAGGAGTACGAACTCGCGGTTCAGTGGAAGGAGAAGAAGGATCAGGCGGCGCTGCATAAGATCACTTCGGCCCATATGCGGCTGGTGATCTCGATGGCCGCGAAGTTCCGCCACTTCGGGCTGCCGATGAACGACCTCATCCAGGAAGGGCATGTTGGCCTTCTGGAAGCCGCCGCCCGCTTCGAGCCGGAGCGCGAGGTGCGCTTCTCGACCTATGCCACCTGGTGGATCCGCGCCTCGATCCAGGACTACATCCTGCGCAACTGGTCGATCGTGCGCGGCGGCACGTCTTCGGCCCAGAAGGCGCTGTTCTTCAACCTCCGGCGGCTGCGCGCCCGGCTGAGCCAAGGCTCGGAGGGACTGTCTTCCACCGCCATGTACCGCGAGATCGCGACGGCGCTGAAGGTGTCCGAGGGTGACGTCGCCCTGATGGACTCGCGGCTGTCCGGTCCCGACTCCTCCTTGAACGCCCCGCTGTTGGAGGACGATTCCGGCAGCGCCGACCGGCAGGACTTCCTCGTCGCCAACGACCCGCTGCCGGACGAGATGGTCTCGACCTCGATCGACGACGAGCGCCGCGTCACCTGGCTGAACACCGCGCTCGACGTTCTCAGCGACCGCGAGTTGAAGATCATCCGCGAGCGCCGCCTGCAGGACGAGGGCGAGACGCTGGAAGCGCTCGGCACCAAGCTCGGCATCTCGAAGGAACGCGTGCGCCAGATCGAGACGCGGGCGCTGGAGAAGCTGCGCGCCGCGCTGCTGACCGCGATCCCGGACCGCGCCGCTTTCGTCAGCTAAGACCTCGCGTCACCTGAACCAGCGGCGGTCCCGACGGGCCGCCGTTTTCGTTTGCAAGGCCCGTCGCTGCGGGACCGGCGCTTTTCCGACCGCCGCCGCCTATTCCGCGACGATCTTGTAGCGGGTGCCGGTGGAAACGCCGTCGTTCGCGCCGATGTCGTTCAGCAGGCGGAACATCTCTTCCTTGCGGTCGATGCCGACGATGCGGCGCGACAGCGAGGCGACCGTGTCGCCGCCCTTGGCGGTGACGATCCGGATCCTCAGCGGCTTCAGCGAGGCCTTCTCCTCCGGCGTCAGCAGGCGGAACGAGCCGGCGACCGTCTGCGCCATGCGCTGGATGTCGCCGCTGGCGGATGTCGGCATCGCCGTCAGGAAGCGGTAGACTTCGCCGCCGATGCGGATCACCGTCACGTCGAAGACGTATTCGCCGCCGGCCGCCCGCGCCGAGACGGCTTCGAGCTCGCCGATCCGCTCCAGCTTGATGCTCACCGGATCGAGCCCGCCGATCCAGCCGCTGGTGATGTAGTCGCGAAGCGGCGTCGTCTGCGGCAGCGCCACGCCGTCGAAGCGGATCGCCGTGTCGCCCGGCCCCGTCGCCAGCACCGCTTCCGCCGTGTTGTCGATGACGAAGCCTTCCGGCACGCGGAAGGTGATGCCGAGGCCGGGATGGAAGAAGTCGTGGCCGCGCACGTAGCCTTCTACCGCCGAGTCGCCGAACAGCATGCCCTCGATACCGGTGAGATAACGGTCGCGGTCGGTCGCGCCCGTGCCCGGCGCGCCGAACTGGCGGGCATGGTTCTCGGCCAGTTCGATCCGCTGCGGGGTGCTCGGATGCGAGGCGAGAAAGTCGAGGTTCGGGTTCTCGGCCTGCGAGGCGTTGCGGAAGTGCGAATAGGCGTCCATCGCCCGGAGGAAACGCGCCGCCGCGAAGGCGTCGTAGCCGGCGCGGCCGATCTGCCGGATGCCGAGCGCGTCCGCCTGGAGTTCCTGGTTGCGCGAGAAGGAGGCGAGGCTGAGCCGGCCGCGGGCCAGCGCGGCGCGCCCGGCCGAATCGCTGTCCAGCACCTCCGAGACGACGCGGCCGGCAAGTTCCGCCGCCTGCTCGCGGCGCTGGCGCTCGATGCCGTGATTGGCGGTGACGTGTCCCATCTCGTGCGCGATCACCGCCGCGACCTCGGCGGAGTCGTTGGCGAGGGCGAGGAGGCCGCGCGTCACGTAGACGTAGCCGCCCGGCAGCGCGAAGGCGTTGACGTTCGGCGAGTTGAGGACCGTGATGCGGTAGACGCGGTTCGGATCGTCCGTCACCGTCGCGAGCCGGCCGACGATCGCCGCCAGCGTCTGTTCGAGCTCGGGATCGTTGTAGGCGCCGCCATAGGCCGCGAGGATCTTCGGATGCTGCGAGATGCCGATGGTCGACTGCGGGTCGCCCTTCTGGGCGCCCTCGAAGGTGACCGGATCGCGCGAGGGGCCCGGCATGTAGGCCGTCTTCGTCTTCGCGGCTTCCGCGTCCGCCGCTTCCTGCAGGCCGGACTCGATCGAGGTGCAGGCCGCGAGCATGCCGAGGAGCCCGACCGCCAGGAGCGTGCGCAGCGTCCGGGCCGCCGGAATGTCCGTCCGGCCGGGGCAGTCGGACATGGAATGCGTCGCGAGCATGCGAGGCGTCGTTCCCTCTCGGATCCGCCCGTCCGGGCGGACCCTGACGGCTTTTCGACCCTTTCGCCTAGCGCAGGTCCGAGGGAGCGGTGAAGGACGCGAAGGACACAGCCGCCGCCAAATCCCACTCTCTCGTTCGCGTTCGGTTCCGCTGGGTCGGGAGTCCCGCGTAAGCCGGGATTTCGCCCGAAATGCGTCCGGCGGATGACTCTCCCTTACCGTCCGAGATACTCGGCGACCGGCCCGTCCCGCATCGCCAGCAACGTCTCGGTGGCCCCGAGCGCCGCGACTCGCCCGTCCGCGACGAAGGCGGTGCGGGCGGCGCGGCCCCGCGCGTCTTCCGGGTGGTGCGTCACCATCAGGATCGCCGGCGGCGCGCCGCGCGCGCCGTCCCGCAAGCCGGCCAGCAGGTCGAGCATCTCGCGGCGGAGCGCCGGCCCCAGCGCCGCGAAGGGCTCGTCGAGAAGGAGCAGCGGCCGGTCGCGCAGGGCGGCGCGGGCGAGGGCGACGCGCTGGCGCTCGCCGCCGGACATCGCCGCCGGCCGCCGGCGCTCGAAGCCGCCGAGCCCGACCCGCTCCAGCGCCTCGCCGACCCGCCGGCGCTGCGCGGCGTCGAGCTTCAGGTCCGGCGCGATCCCGAGCGCGACGTTCGCGAAGACGTCGAGATGCGGGAAGAGGTTGTTGTCCTGGAAGACGCAGGTGAGCGGCCGTGCCGCCGGGGGCGCCCGCGTCACGTCGCGCCCCGCGATCAGCACCCGGCCGCCGTCGGCGCCAAGGAACCCGGCCGCGAGGTCGAGCATGGTCGATTTGCCGGCGCCGCTCGGGCCGATCACCGCCAGCCACTCGCCCGGGGCCACGGCAAGATCGAACAGCATCCGGTCCGCGCCGTAGCGGTGCGCGACGGCGTCGAGGACGAGGGCCGGCGGAGGCGCATCGTCAGTCGGCATCCGTGTCGCTCCCTCGCCGCCGCGCGAAAAGCCCTTCCGCGCCGAGCACCAGCAGGAGGCTCAAGGCCCCGAGAATCAGCGCCAGCCCCGCCGCGTCCGAGGTGCGATAGCTGCCCATGCGCTGCAGGAGCAGGAAAGGCAGTGTGGTGAAATCCTGATCGCCGAACAGCGCGGCGACGCCGAGATCGCCGAGCGACAGCGCGAGCGCGAGCGCGAAGGCGAGACCGAGCGGGCGGCCGAGCGCCGGCAGCTCGACATGCCGGAAGCGCGTCCAGCCGCGCAGGGCGAGGTGGGCGGCGAGCCGCTCGTGGCGCTGGAGCGCCTCCCGCAAGGGAGGCCCAAGAATGCGGAGAGTGAAGGGCAGGGTCATCACGGCATTGGTCGCGACGACGAGGATCGGCCCGAAGGCGAAGGCGTCGGTCCAGCCCCGCAGCGCGAGGAACCAGCCGGCGCCGATCACCAGCGGCGGCACCACGAGGACGAGCTGGCCGGAAGCGGCGAGGAGCAGCGCGCCGCCGCGCCGGCCCCGCCGCGAAACCGCCTCCTCGCCAAGAAGAAGCGCCAGGGCGACGAGGAGGCCAAGGACGGCGGCGGCGAACGCGACGAGGGAGCTGGTGAGGATCGCCCTTAGGACGCCGGCTTCGCCGAGAAGACGGCCGAGATCGGCGCGAAGACCGCGGACGAGGATCGCCGCGAAGGGCGAAGCCACGAAGCCGAGCCCGAAGGTGAGGACCACGGTGTCGAACGCGTGCGCTCCCGCGCCGCGGCGGTCGAAGCGTCGGACCGGCCGGCCGAGCGCGAAGCCGGCGTCGATCCGCCCGCCGAGCCGCGCCGCCGCGCCGGCGAAGACAGCGGCGAGAAGAACCTGCGCCAGCGACAGCGCCACGGCGCGGTTCGGGTCGAAGTCGGCGCGCAGCGACTGGTAGATCTCGACCTCCAGCGTCGTCGCGCCGGGACCGCCGCCGAGCACGAGGACGAGCGTGAAGCTGGTGACGCAGACCGCGAAGGCGAGGCTGAGCGCCCCCGGCAGCGCCTGCCGCGCCGCCGGCCATTCGACCAGCCGGAACACCGCGCCCGGCGGCATCCCGAGCTGGCCCGCCAGCCGCCAGCTCTCGGCCGGCACCGCGTCGAGGCTCGCGAAGATCATCCGCGTCGCCAGCGGCAGGTTGAAGAAGACGTGGGCGAGGAGGATGCCGGAAAGGCCGTAGATGTCGAGGCGCGGCAGGCCGAGGGCGGCGAGCGCCTCCGACACGATCCCGCCGCGCCCCCAGACGGCGAGGATGCCGAGCGCCCCGACGAGCACGGGGAGCGCCTGCGGCAGGAGGAACAGCCGCAGCACCGCCCGCCGGCCGAAGAAGCGCGTCCGGTGCAGGGCGAGCGCCAGCGGCAGCGCGCCCGCGACCGAAAGGAGCGCGGACAGCGCCGCCTGTTCCAGCGTGAAGACGGCGACGCCGCGAAGGTAAGGGTCGCCGAGGAGCGCCGCGAAGCGCGACGTCTCCCCCGCGCCGCTCGCGAGGAGCGCGGCGAAGGCGGTGCCGAGGAAGAGCCAGAGCAGCGCCGCCGCCCCGAGCCCGAGCCCGAGCTTCCAGCCGCGATCCGGATCGGGAAACGCGTGCGCGCTCAGCGGCCGATCGCCCGCAGCCACTCGTCGGTCCAGGCGCGGCGGTTCGCCTCCACCGCGGCCGCGTCGACCGCGAGCGGCTTCGATGGCTGCACCAGCTTGCCGAAGGCGGCCGGCAGCGGCGTCGCCGGCTCCGTCACCGGATAGGCCCAGTTGGTGGTCGGCAGGATGCCCTGCGCTTCCGGCGAGACGAGGAAGCGCAGGAAAGCCTCCGCCAGCTCCGGATGTTTCGAGCCGGCGAGCCGGCCGGCGAGCTCGACCTGCAGGTAGTGTCCCTCGCTGAAGGCCGCCGCCTTGTAGCGCTCTGTCTTCTCCTCGATCTCGTGATAGGCGGGCGAGGTCGTGTAGCTCAGCACCATCGGCACCTCGCCGCTGGTGAACAGGCCGTAGGCCTCGCTCCAGCCGGGCGTGACGGTGAGGATGCGCTTCGACAGCGTCCGCCACTTCTCGGGCGCCTTGTCGCCGTAGACCGCCTTCATCCAGAGCAGGAAGCCGAGGCCGGGCGTCGAGTTGCGCGGATCCTCGATCGCGATCTTCTCTTCCGGGTCGCCGTTGACGAGGTCGTCGAGACTCTTCGGCGGGTTCTTCACGCTCTCGCTGTCGTAGACGAAGGCCAAGTAGCTGTAGTCGAACGGCACGAAGGTGTCGTCGCTCCAGCCGCCCGGCACCTTCAGCGTTGCGAGGTCGACGCCGCTCGGAGCGAAGAAGCCGGTCCGCTTCATTTCCGGCACGAGCTCGGCCGTCATGCCGAGGGCGACGTCGGCCTTGGTGGCAGCGCCTTCCAGCTTCAGGCGGTTGAGGATCGCGACGCCGTCGCCGAGACCCACCCACTGGAGATCGCAGCCGCAGGTCGTCTCGAACGCCGCCTCGATCTTCGGCCCCGGACCCCAGTCGGGCAGGAAGCTCTCATAGGTGTAGACGGTGAGCACCGGCTTCCCGGCATCCTGCGCGAGGGCGGGAAGGGCTCCTGCCGCCGCGAGGCCAGCGGCCGCGACGAGGAGGGAGGCGAGACGAGGACGCAACGAAGGCACCTTTCGCGAAGAGGCAGGGCTCGTCCCGGCCAAGGGCCGGAAAGCCGCCGCAGGTTCGCGCGTCGCGCATCGCGGGCCGCCCTCCATCCCTCCGCCGGTCCGAACCGGATCAGGTTCATCGGGTTGGCGACGCCGCCTCTCAGCCTTCCAGGAAGGCACCCCGTGTGAGCGAAGCGGACGCTAGGCGAGAGCGGCGCTGGGCGCAAGCCCATGAAGGTTCCGGCTGCCGCTGCTTTTCCTTGCGCGCGCCCCTAATCTTGGCCGGGCATGACCGATCGCTTCGCCATCCTCCTCGCCGGCTCCATCGACCCGACCCCGGCCTTGCGCGCGGCCGTCGCCGGCTGTCGCTCGATCGCCGCCGACCGCGGCATGGCGCATGCCGAACCTTTAAACCTCGTGCCAGAACTCTGGATCGGCGACTTCGACTCGGCCCCGCCGGACCTTCTCGAACGGCACGCCGATGTTTCACGTGAAACATTTCCGGCCGCCAAGGATCGGACCGACGGCGAACTCGCCATCGAGGCGGCGATCCGGCGCGGGGCACGCCGGCTCCTGCTCGTCGGCGCGCTCGGCGGCCCGCGCACCGACCATGCCTTCGCGCATCTGGTGCTGGCGCTGCGCTATGCTGCGGCGGGCTTCGAGATCGAACTGTTCGACGGCCGCGAGCGCGCCGTGCCGCTACTTCCCGGCGAAAACCGGATTGCCGCCGAGCCGGGCGCGGCCTTCTCGATCCTGAAATTCGACGACCTCGAAGGCCTGTCGATCGACGGGGCCCGGTGGCCGCTGCGGGACGTCGACCTGCCGTTCGATTCGATCCTGACGCAATCCAACGAGGCGGCGGGCGACGAGATCGTCGTCCGCCTCCGAGCCGGGCGGGCCGTCCTCCTCGTGCAGACCGCGCCGGAGCGGATTTGAGGCATGTCGCCGTGCGAACTCGCGCATCCGGCCTACCGGCATCCGAATCTCAAGGGATCGGCAGCTTCGACAAGTCCGCCGGGCGACCCCGGAAACGGACCGCTTGGCGGACCGGCCGGCATGGTCTACTGATCGGACCGGCGGTCCCGTAGCTCAGCAGGATAGAGCATCAGATTCCTAATCTGAGGGTCGCGCGTTCGAATCGCGCCGGGATCACCATAAAAATCAATGATCTACGGCGAACGGTAGGGCGACGGATGGGGCCTGTGGTCCCGCTGTGGTCCCGAAATCGTCTGCCGACAAAAGTTGAACGGCCTGCCGTCCGTCCGTCGCAGCGACGCACGCTATGGATTCCGGATCCGAACTCTGGCTGTTTTGCGAAAGGTCGCGCTAGAGTTGCCGCGTGGGAGGTCCGATGCTTCGATCGTTGCTGTTGCCGTTTCTGATCGGCCTTTCTGTCTCGACCGCTGGCGCAGCGGATCCGACGTTCAGAAAGAACCTGACGATCGACGCGGTCGACGATGCGTTTCAGGACGTCGCCGAGAAACTCGATCTTCCAGACTTCTGGATTCGAAAGGAGGAATGTAGGGCGGCTGTGAAGGCGGTTTGCAATTACACCCTCGAAGGCAAGTTGGCACTCACCGCAGTCGCTGACGCACCGCAGGGGCCGGCTGAGAGCTTGACGCTCATCTTCGGGAGCGGCAGCGAGCCTATGAGCATGCTGGCGTCGATCGGCCTCTTAGTGGATGTCACCCAGCCTGGTTTGACGCCAAACGGACGCAGCCGTGTCGTCAAAGCATTGCTGGACGATCTTGCCGACACTACCAAGGTCGAGACGACCACCAAAAAGGTGCGCTACAAGCGCAACAATAGCGAAATCGGCCTTTTCGTTACAGCCGAACCGCGTTGACCTTCGCCCAGACCGCCGCGCCGTATGCCGGCGCGTCCCGGCCGACGCGCATCGACCAGTGCGCGAAGAGGATCGCGGATCGGCTGATCGCGGGGGCGCTCATGCCCCCGACGTCAGAGGGGCGCTCCCCTAACCGCGCCATGAAAGTATCAGGACAGAGGGTTGGCAAACCGGCTAAGAGCGTTGAAGCTCTAGGTGGTCTCTGCGCGAGTCGGCCATGTTCAAGCGAAAAACTGTCTTCATCGTGGGTGCTGGAGGAAGCAAGGAAGTCCATTTTCCCGTCGGCGGCGAGCTTAAATATACCATCGCTGGCAAGGTCAATTTTAGTTTCGCCGATGGCTTCAACCTGTCTTCTGGCGACCGGAAAATTTACAGCGCCATTCGGAGCCGAGAACAGGCCGGAATACGGGATTTTAACCCGTGGTGGACGGCTGGGCGAATGATCTCAGCCGCGATGCCGCAGGCCAGTTCTATCGACAATTTTCTGCACACGCATTCGAAAAAGCCTGAGATCGTGGAGGTGGGGAAGCTCGCGATCGCAGCGTCTATCCTTGAGGCGGAAAAGAGTTCACCCCTTTACATCGATACTCGGCGACGTGCCGATTTGGATTTCCAGGGGTTACCTACTACCTGGCATACCATCTTCGTTGAGATGCTGGCGGAATATGCCGATGCGGACAACCTCGACGCAATCTTTGACAACGTAAGCTTTATCACATTCAACTACGATCGATGCATTGAGCATTACGTTGCAGAAGCCCTGCGCAACTATTTTCTAATCCACCAAGAGCAGGCTTATGAACTCGCGTCGAAGATGCGCATCTTTCATCCCTATGGGCAGGTCGGGCGACTTCCGTGGCCAAGAAACGCGGATGGCATCCCATTCGGGGTCGATCTTCACCCCCCGCACCTTCTGAATTTGGCCACGCAGATCCGCACTTTCACGGAGCGGATTGAAGACCACGCTATGCTTGAAGCGATGAAGGATACATTGGCTGAAGCCGAACTCGTCGTATGCATAGGGTTCGCCTATGCTCCGATGAACCTTGACCTCCTCTCTCTTATGGGAAGCGAACGCAGTGTCGGTCGCGTCCTTGGATCGTGTTTGGGAATGTCCTCCCCAAATCAGCTGGCCGCGGCTGACGCAGTTCGGCTGGCATTCAGGACAAGCAATGTCCAACTGGTCCATCTGAGCGGCCTTCAATTGCTGGCAGATTACCGAGCTGACATCATGGGCTGACAGGTCAGCCACCGATGAAAACGTCTGCCGAGCCGTCGGCCGCGAAGCTGCCGCAGGCGCCGAGAGCGCCGACGCGACGAGATTGCTGGCCACCAGTTCCTGCTGCACGTCAACTCCAGACGAAGCCTCGATAAGATTTCGGTGTCAGCGATTCCCTCCCCCGCCCAGCTGTTTGAGTTCCGGCGTGATCCAGCTCGCGAGCTTAAACCCCGCCTTGCTGACGACGAGGCAGACGAAGGACATCGTC
>NZ_VZDO01000009.1 GCF_008802405.1 Plantimonas leprariae | reverse complement strand
CCGCCTCCAGCCGCCGCTGCGCAACCGCTCCGTCCTTGAACACCTGCACCGCCTGCGCCATCGAGCCGACCTCGTCGCGACGGTCGACATGCGGGATTTCGACCGCGTGGTCGCCGGACGAAAGCCGGGCCATCGCCTCGTTCAGGCTGCGAATCGGCGCCGCGATGGTGCGCGAAAGGAGAATGCCCGATCCCACCGCAGCCGCGAGGAGCAGCGTCAGCCCCACTCCCAGAACCGTGACGGACTGCGTGTTGCTGGCCGCGAGCGCTTCCGACGATTCGGCGAAGAGCTTGGTCTCGTCCTCGCGCAGCGCGTCGACGATGCCCTCGGCGGGATCGCGGAAGGCATCGGCCTTTTCCGACGCGATCAGGTCGATCGCCTCGTTCGGATCGGCGGAGTTCACGGCCAGCGCCATCGCCGGCTTGGCGATGTTCTCGTACCAGGCCGTGTTGGCCTTCTCCAGCGCGTCGAGCTTGGCAAGGACGTCGGGGCGGTCGACGGCGTTGTCGCGCGCCTGCTTTTCGAACTTCTTCAGCGTGGCTCCATGCTTGTCGACCTTCTCGGCATAGCTCTTGTCATGGGTCAGGAGGAAGCCGCGCAGCGAGTTCTCCTGCCGGGCCATGGCGAAACGGATGTCGCTCGCGGTGAGCTGCATCTTCGCCTGCGCTTCCTGCCGCTGGCTCGCCGTTTCCACGTTGAGGATGTTCAGGCAGACCGCGGCTCCCATGCAGACGGCGATCAGGAGCAGTGCACCGAAGGCTCCGCTGATCTTTCGCGAGAGCCTGAGGTTCTGGATCAAACGTCGCATGCTTTGCCTCTTCGATACTCAAACTCAAAACCGCATATCGAAGAGCAACGGTAGACCGCATGTTTGAATAAACGTTTATTGAGCACCTGCGCGAGGAAGACGACCGTCGATACATCTGAAGGTTGTGGTTTCGTTTCGTGTTTCTGCTTGCGCGGCCGAGCTGGCTCTGAGGAAGTTCGTGGTCCGGTCGCGGCGGAAGACGTGGTCGCGACTGGACGCGGCGCAGCTTCCGCTTCGTCGCCGCGGAAAGCCGTCCTACAAGCCGCGCGTGGACACGGAAAGGCGCGGATGTCTGAGGCGAAACGGATCGACGGCAAGGCGACGGCGGCGCGGATCGTCGCGCGGGTGAAGGCGGAGGCGGAAAGGTTGCGGGCCGAGGCGGGCATGCGGCCGGGGCTCGCCGTCGCGATCGTCGGCGAGGATCCGGCGAGCCAGGTCTACGTCGCATCGAAGGCGCGCATGGCCGAGGAGTGCGGCTTCCGGTCCGAGCGCCACGTGCTCGCAGCCGAGACGAGCGAGGCGGAGCTTCTGGGCCTCGTCGAGCGGCTGAACGCCGATCCGACGATCCACGGCATCCTCGTGCAACTGCCGCTGCCGAAGCACATCGACGCCGGCAAGGTCATCCGCGCGATCGCGGTCGAGAAGGACGTCGACGGCTTCCATCTGACGAATGTCGGCCTGATCGGCACGGGGCAGGCGGCCGCCGCCTTCGTGCCCTGCACGCCGGCCGGCGCGATGATCCTGATCCGCGACGTCATCGGCGACGACCTGTCGGGACGCCGCGCCGTGGTGGTCGGGCGCTCCAACATCGTCGGCAAGCCGATGGCGCAACTGCTGCTCGCCGCCGACGCCACGGTGACGATCGCCCATTCGCGCACCGCCGACCTGGCGGAGGTCTGCCGGACCGCCGACATCCTCGTCGCGGCGGTCGGCCGGCCGCAGATGATCCGCGGCGACTGGATCAGGCAGGGCGCGGTGGTGATCGACGTCGGCGTCAACCGCATCCCGGCGCCGGAGCGGGGCGAAGGGAGGACGCGCCTCGTCGGCGACGTCGCCTACGACGAGGCGCTCGGACGCGCGAGCGCCATCACGCCGGTGCCGGGCGGCGTCGGCCCGATGACCATCGCGATGCTGATGGCGAACACCCTGGTCTCGGCCTTCCGCGCCGGCGGACAGGAGCCGTCGCGCTTCTGAGCGTCAGATCAGGCGGAGCGGGAAGCGGCGCGCGATCGCCTCGAAATCGCGGTCGCTCTGCAGAAGTGCATGGCCGTTCGCGATGCAGAAGGTCGCGATCGCGAGGTCGACGGTCTTGCGGATCGTCACCCCTTCGGCACGAAGCGCACGGTAGATGCGCGCCGCCTCGACGGCGAGCGCGGGGGAGGTCATCGGAACGATCCTGAATCGGCGAAGCTCGTCCTCCAAGCCGGACGCGTGCTGGTCGGTCCGCGCTCCCTGCAGTACCTCCAGCAGAACCAGATCGCCGACGATGATCTCGGCGCTGTCGAGGGAAGCAAGCGTTTCGACACGCGGATCGTCGGCGTCACGCAGATAGTCGATCCAGACCGACGTATCGACGACGATCACTTCCCGCTATGGTCGGCTCGACCCTCGCGCATGGCCTCGAGGTCGCCCTCCCAGCCCATGCCCCGAAGGTTCTCGAGCGCCTGACGGCGTCGGTTGGCGATCAGCAGCCGCAGCGCTTCCTCTATGGTCGCGCTGTCGGATTCGAGGCCGGCCACCCTCGTCGCTTCCGCGAGCAAGGCGTCATCGATCACGACGTTCACGCCCATGTTTCCACTCCCCAGACCGGCTTCGTTCTAGCCTGCCATGCGGTTCGGAGCCACCGTTTTCGCGTGGGATCCTACCCGGCACTGCCGGGCTCGCTCGTCTCGCCCGGGCGCGGCGCGGCGGCGGCGGGCTCGGCCGCAGCCTGCGCCGGTTTCGGACCGCCCTTGGAAACGCCTACCATCGCGGGGCGGAGCACCCGCTCGCCGATCGAGTAGCCGTCCTGCACGACCTGGACCACGGTGTTGTTCGGCACAGCAGGGTTCGGCACCTCGAACATCGCCTGGTGGAAGTTCGGGTCGAAGCGGCCGTTCAAGGGTTCCAGCTTCTTCACGCCGAAGCGCTCCAGCGCCGCGAGCAGGCCGCGCTCGGTGATCTCGACGCCCTCGATCAGGTGCTTGAGGCCGCTTGCCTCCGCCGCGCGCTCCTCGGCCGGCACCGCCGCGATGGCGCGGCCGAGATTGTCCATCACGGCCAGCATCTCGCGGGCGAAGTTCGCCACCGCATAGGTGCGCGCGTCCTTGATCTCGCGCTCGGTGCGGCGGCGAAGGTTCTCCATCTCGGCGGCGATGCGGAGCGCCCGGTCCTTCTCGGTGGCGCTTTCCGCTTCGAGTTCGGCGATACGCGCTTCCGCCGCCTCGCGGATGAAGCTCGCCGCCGCGTCGTCCGAGAAGCCGCTCTTCGGCTGCGCCGCGGCGTCGGTTTCCTCGCGCCCGATCGTCTCGTCCGTATCCTCGTTCTCGGGTCGCTGGCCGTCGCTCGTCATCGTCACCTCGTCGGAATGTCGCGCGGGCCGCCGCAGGGCGGTCCGTCTTCGCCGCCGATATCGATGGACGCCGACGCAAAATCAAGGTGGAGCACCGGTCACGGGCGGCGCGGACCCTTCTCCTTCGCGAGGATGCGCGTCACCACCCGCGCCGTGTAGTCCACCATCGGCACGATGCGGCGGTAGTTCAGCCGCGTCGGGCCGATCACGCCGACCGCGCCGACCACCTTGCCCTCGGCATCCTCGTAGGGGGCGATCACCAGCGACGAGCCGGACAGCGAGAACAGCTTGTTCTCCGAGCCGATGAAGATCCGGACGCCGTTGCCGGTCTCGGCGAGATCCAGGAGCTCGATCAGCCCGCTCTTCGTTTCGAGATCGTTGAAGAGCAGCCGCAGGCGCTCGAGGTCGTCGGCCGCCGTGACGTTTTCGAGGAGGTTGGCGCGCCCGCGCACGATGAGCCGCGACGGCTGGTCCGCCTCCGCCCCCGACCAGAGCGCGAGGCCCTGGTCGACGAGCTGGCGCGACAGGCGGTCCAACGCCGCCGCCGTCTCGGCCTTCAGCGCCTCGATGCGCAGGCGGGCTTCCGCCAGCGTGCGCCCGACGATGTGGGCGTTGAGGAAGTTCGAGGCCTCGACGAGCTGCGAGGCGGTGATGCCGGCCGGCAGCTCGACGATGCGGTTCTCGACGTCGCCGTTCTCGCCGACGAGGACGGCCAACGCGCGGGTCGCTTCGAGGCGGATGAACTCGACATGCTTCAATCGAAGGTCGGTCTTCGCCGCGAGCACCAGCCCCGCGCCGCGCGACAGGCCGCTGAGCATCTGGCTGGCCTCGGTCAGGAGCGACTGGATGGAGCGGCCGTCGCCGCGCTTCCGCACCTTGTCCTCGATCGCAGCGCGCTCGCCCTCGGCGAGGTCCCCGATCTCCAGGAAGGCGTCGACGAAGAAGCGCAGACCCAGCTCCGTCGGCAGGCGGCCGGCCGAGACGTGCGGGGCGTAGATGAGGCCGAGCTGCTCCAGATCGCTCATCACGTTGCGGATCGAGGCGGGCGACAGCGCTGTGGTCAGGAGCCGCGATAGCGAGCGCGAGCCGACCGGCTCGCCGATGTCGAGATAGGACTCGACGATCAGGCGGAAGATGTCGCGGGAGCGCTCGTCGAGCGCACCGGCGAGGCGTTCGGGAGGAAGGCGGAAGTCGTTCATCGGCTTGGCGTCAGGCACGTCTGCTACCGATATAGGACGGGGAGCGGCGCTTCGTCACCTTCGTTGCGTCGCGTGCGCGTCGCGGCTAGAAGCGGCGCAACCCCTTGAGATCGAGCGAAGTCCCATGCGTCCATCCCGACGAGCCTCCGACGCAATGCGCAGCGTGACGCTGGAGCGCGGCGTCTCGCGCCACGCGGAAGGCTCCTGCCTCGTGAAGTTCGGCGACACGCACGTGCTCTGCACCGCGAGCCTGGAGGAGCGGGTGCCGCCGTTCCTGAAGAACTCCGGCAAGGGCTGGGTGACGGCCGAATACGGCATGCTGCCGCGCGCCACCGGCGAGCGCATGCGCCGCGAGGCCTCCTCCGGCAAGCAGAGCGGCCGCACGCTGGAGATCCAGCGCCTGATCGGCCGGAGTTTGCGCGCCGTGGTCGACCTCCAGGCGCTCGGCGAGCGGCAGATCACCGTCGACTGCGACGTGATCCAGGCGGACGGCGGCACGCGCACCGCCTCGATCACCGGCGGCTTCGTCGCGCTGCACGACTGCCTCGCCTGGATGGAAGCGCGCGGCATGGTGAAGCGCGAGGCCGTGATCCGCGACCACGTGGCGGCGATCAGCTGCGGCATCTCGAAGGGCGAGGCGGTGATCGACCTCGACTACCTGGAGGATTCCTCCGCCGAGACCGACGCCAACTTCGTGATGACGGGGCGCGGCGGCATCGTCGAGATCCAAGGCACCGCCGAGGGCGCGCCGTTCTCGGAGGCGGAATTCGGCGAGTTGATGGCGCTGGCGAAGGCCGGCATCGCCGGGCTCGTCGAGATGCAGAAGGCGGCGATCGCCGCCCCCTTGCCGTGACGCGCCTCGACCCGCTGGCGGGGCCGCTGCTCCTCGCCAGCCACAATGCCGGCAAGCTGCGCGAATTCCGCGACCTGCTCGGGCCATTCGGCTTCGAGGTGATCTCGGCCGCCGACAAGGGGTTGCCGGAGCCGGACGAGACCGGCACGACCTTCGAGGAAAACGCCCGGTTGAAGGCGGTGGCGGGGGCGACCGCTTCCGGCCTCGTCGCGCTGTCCGACGATTCCGGCATCTGCGTCGAGGCGCTCGGCGGCGATCCCGGCATCTATTCGGCGCGCTGGGCCGGGGCGTCCAAGGATTTCGCGCAGGCGATGCGCAACGTCGAGGAGAAGCTGCAGTCGGCCGGCGCGACCAATCCTGAGCGCCGGCGCGCCTTCTTCGTCTGCGTCCTGTCGCTGGCGCAGCCGGACGGCAGCACGCATGAGTTCCGCGGCGAGGTGCACGGGACGGTGGTCTGGCCGCCGCGCGGCACCCTCGGCTTCGGCTACGACCCGTTCTTCCTGCCCGACGGCGAGACCCGCACCTTCGGCGAGATGAGCGCGGAAGAGAAGCACAGCTGGAAGCCGGGGCAGGAAAAGGCCCTGTCGCACCGCGCGAAGGCCTTCCAGCTCTTTGCCGACGCCGCGCTCTGGACGTCGCCCGGATGAACGCCCACGCGCCCGCGCCGCTCGGCGCGACCGTCACCGCCTTGCCCGTGCCGTCGCGCGAGCCGGGCTTCGGCGTCTACGTGCACTGGCCGTTCTGCGCGGCCAAATGCCCGTATTGCGACTTCAACAGCCATGTCCGGCATCAGGCGGTGGATCAGGAGCGCTACGCCGCGGCGTTCCGGCGCGAGCTCGCCGTGATGGCGGGGCGCTCGAAGGGCGAACGCGTCACTTCCGTGTTCTTCGGCGGCGGCACGCCTTCGCTGATGCTCCCCGAGACGGTGGCCGGGATCCTTGAGGCCATCGCCGGCGAATGGGCGGTCGCGCCGGATGCCGAAGTGACGCTGGAGGCCAATCCGTCCAGCGTCGAGGCGGAGCGCTTCCGCGGCTACCGCGCGGCCGGCGTCAACCGCGTCTCGCTCGGCGTCCAGGCGCTCCACGACGAGGACCTCCGCCGCCTCGGCCGTCTCCATGACGTGTCCCAAGCTCTTCATGCGATCGGCCTCGCCCGCGAAATCTTCCCGCGTCTGAGCTTCGACCTGATCTACGCCCGGCCCGGCCAGACGGTGGAGGCATGGGAGGCTGAACTCGCCCGCGCCATCGACCTCGCGGCCGACCACCTGTCGCTCTACCAGCTCACGATCGAGGAAGGGACGCCCTTCCACGCGCTGCGCGCGGCCGGCAAGCTGATCGTGCCGGACGGCGAGCTGTCAGCCGATCTCTACCAGGCGACGCAGGACCTGACGCGCGCCCGCGGCCTGCCGGCCTACGAGATTTCCAACCACGCGGCGCCCGGCGCGGAATCGCGCCACAACCTCACCTACTGGCGCTACGGCCTTTATGCTGGGGTCGGCCCCGGTGCGCACGGGCGGCTCATGGGCCCGGGCGGACGCCATGCCGTCGCGACCGAGCGGCATCCGGAAACCTGGCTGCGGATGGTCGAGGATTGGGACAGCGGCATCGTCACCGACGACCTGCTGACCCCCGAGGAAGAGGCGGACGAGCTTCTCCTGATGGGCCTCCGCCTCGCCGAGGGGATCGATCTCGCCCGCTGGCGCCGGCTCACCGGCCGCGACATCGATCACGCGAGCGAGGCCGACCTCGCCGGGCACGGCATGATCGAGCGGCTCGGGCCCGATCGCATCCGCGCGACGCCGGCCGGCATGATGGTGCTCGACGCCGTGGTCGCCGACCTCTGCTGATGGCGGAGGGCGAGCGAAGCTTCGCGATCCGCGGACAGGCCTTCGCCGCGGCGAAGCCGGAAGGCGGCCTCTATCTCGTCGCGACGCCGATCGGGAACCTCGCCGACGTCACGCTCCGCGCCCTGGAAGTGTGCGCCGGGGCCGACATCCTCGCCTGCGAGGACACGCGCGTGACGCATGTCCTCCTCGAGCGCTACGCCATCCGCCGCCGTTTGACGCCCTATCACGAGCACAACGCAGGCGAAGCCGGCCCGGCGCTGGTCGCGGCGCTGGAGGAGGGGAGGAGCGTCGCGCTCGTCTCCGATGCCGGCACGCCGCTCGTGTCCGACCCGGGCTTCCGGCTCGTCGGCGAGGTGATCGAGCGGGGAATGCCGGTCTATCCGATCCCCGGTGCGTCGGCGGTGCTCGCCGCGCTCGTCGCCTCCGGCCTGCCGTCGGACGCCTTCCTGTTCGCCGGCTTCCTGCCGGGAAAGGAGATGGCGCGTCGCGCGCGGCTGGAAGAGCTTCGGCGCGTCCCGGCGACGCTCCTGTTCTTCGAGGCGCCGCACCGCATTCGCGACGCGCTCGCCGACATGGCGGCGGTCCTGGGGAGCGAGCGCCCCGCTGCCGTCTGCCGCGAACTGACCAAGGCCTTCGAGACCAGCTATCGCGGTTCGCTCGGCGACCTGGAAAAGACGTTCGAGGCTATGGACCGCGTCCGAGGCGAGATCGTCGTCGTGGTCGCGCCGCCGGCGACGCAAGCCCCGCCGACCGAGGCCGACGCCGACGCGATCCTCGCCGGCCTCCTCGCGGAGATGAAGCCGGCGGACGCGGCCCGCGAGGCGGCGAAGCTGACCGGTCTCAACCGCCGCGATCTCTACAAGCGCGCGCTGGAACTGAAGAGTTGAGCGAGGCACGCCTCGCGAAACGCCGTGCCGGTTTCCTCAGGGGCCATCGCGGCGAATGGCTGGCGGCCTGGGCGTTGCGGATGAAGGGCTACCGCATCCTCGCGGTCCGTCACCGCACGAAGCTCGGCGAGATCGACCTGATCGCCCGGCGGGGAAGTACCGTCGCGGTGGTCGAGGTGAAGGCGCGTTCGACGCTGGCCGCAGCGATGGACGCCGTTTCGCCGGCCGCGCAACGCCGCATCTGCAATGCCGCCGACCTCTGGCTGGCGAAGCAGCGCGACGCGGCCCGCCTGTCGCTCCGCTTCGACCTCGTCGCCATCCTGCCGCGCCGCTGGCCGGTGCACGTGCCGGACGCTTGGCGCGGCTAAGCAGGTTATGCGAAGTTTAGGCAGGTTTATGCATATTGCATAACATGGGGTAAGTTCGCTATAGGGCTCCGTATGGAGCCGCGCGACAACCCATACGCCCCTGGCGCCGGAACCCAACCGCCGGAACTGGCCGGGCGCGACGACGTCATCGAACGAGTGGCGGTCGCGCGCGATCGCTTCCGGGCGGGCCGCTCCGCGCGCAGCATGATCGGCTATGGTCTGCGGGGCGTCGGTAAGACGGTGCTGCTCGCGAAGATGCGGCGCGATGCGGCGGAAGCGGGGTTTCCGACCGTCTGGATCGAAGCGCCGGAAGGAAGGTCGTTTCCCGGGCTGCTCATCCCACCGCTGCGAGCCGCTCTCCTGCGCCTCGATCGAGGACAAGCCGCCCTGGCGGCCGGCCAGCGCGCCATGCGAGCGCTGGCAGGTTTCGCCCGTTCGGTGAAGATGCGGTATGGAGACGTCGAGTTCGGTATTGATATCGAGCCGGAACCGGGCCTCGCAGACAGCGGCGATCTGGAACTCGACCTGCAGGATCTCTTGCGAAGCGTCGGCGAGGCCGCGCAAGCCAGGGAGACGGTCATGATCATCGCCGTCGACGAATTGCAGTATGTTCCGGAGGAACAACTGGCAGCCTTGATTGCGGCTCTGCACGCGATCGGTCGAGACCAACTGCCGGTCATGATGATCGCCGCCGGCCTGCCGCAACTTCTCGGGCAGATGGGCCGCGCGAAATCCTACGCGGAGCGCTTGTTCGAGTTCGTTTCCGTCGATCGATTGTCGACCGAGGCGGCGACCGACGCGTTGTGCCTGCCGGCGAACGAACTTGACGTTTCCTACGAACCGGACGCGATCGAAGAAATCCTGCGGCAAACCCAGGGGTATCCGTACTTCCTCCAGGAATGGGGCAAGCATGCCTGGCTCTTGGCAAACGCGTCGCCGATCCGGCGAGAGCATGCGCAGGCAGCAACGCCGCTCGCGCTCGCCGATCTCGACGCGAGCTTCTTCCGGGTTCGATTCGACCGGCTGACCCCTGCCGAGAAGCGTTACCTGCGGGCCATGGCCGAACTCGGCCCCGGGCCGCATCGTTCGGGCGACATAGCCGATCGTCTCCAGCGCAAGGTGACGACCATGGCGCCCTTGCGCAATTCCCTCATTCTCAAGGGGATGATCTACAGTCCTTCCCACGGCGACACCGCCTTCACCGTGCCGCTGTTCGACGCGTTCATGAAACGCATCATGCCGGATTTCCCGATCCACGCCTGAACGCACGGAGCCATCCCCATGCCCCTCGACGTCGCGGTCCAGATGGACCACGTCTCCTCGATCACCATCAAGGGCGACTCGACCTTCGCCCTCTGCCTCGAAGCGCAACGGCGCGGGCACCGGCTCTACCACTACACGCCCGACCGGCTGTCGCTCCGGGACGGCCGGGCGACGGCGCGTGCCGAGGTGATGGAACTCAAGGAGGAGCAGGGCAAGCACTTCACCCTCGCCGAACAGGCGAAGATCGACCTCGCCGACATGGACGTGGTGCTCTTGCGGCAGGACCCGCCCTTCGACATGGCCTACATCACCTCGACCCACATCCTCGACCGCATCCATCCGAAGACGCTGGTCGTCAACGACCCGGCCTCGGTCCGCAACGCGCCGGAGAAGATTTTCGTCACCGAGTTCGCCGACCTCATGCCGGAAACGCTGATCACCAAGGACCCCCTGGAGGTCGCCGAATTCCGCGCCGAGTTCGGCGAGATCGTGCTGAAGCCGCTCTACGGCAACGGCGGCGCAGGCGTGTTCCATCTGACGAAAGACGACCGCAACCTGACCTCGTTCCTGGAAACCTTCGGCATCCTGTTCCGCGAGCCGTTCATCGCGCAGCGCTACCTCAAGGACGTGCGCAAGGGCGACAAGCGCATCATCCTCGTCGACGGCGAGTTCGCCGGCGCGATCAACCGCGTTCCCGCCGAAACCGACGCGCGCTCCAACATGCATGTCGGCGGCCGGGCGGAGGCGACGGAACTGACGCCCCGCGAGCGCGAGATCTGCGAGCGGATCGGGCCGGAACTCAGGCGCCGCGGCCTGCTCTTCGTCGGCATCGACGTGATCGGCGACTACATGACCGAGATCAACGTCACGTCTCCGACCGGCATCCGCGAGGTGAAGCGCTTCGGCGGCGCCGACATCGCCTCGCTGCTCTGGGACCGGATCGAGGCGAAGGTCGCTGCCTGAGGGCACGGCCAGTTGAGTTGCGCGTGATCGCGCCGCTCCCGCCCGCGTCGCGGCGTCGATTCGTTCCGCCACCGTTCTGTTTATGATCCCGTCCACCCCCTAGCGGGACGCCGGAAGATCGTGCTCACTCGCGGAGCGGGCGTGGCGTGATTCCCGCGAGGGATCGGGTCATGGTTTCGCATGTGAGGACGGTCGCGTTCCAGGGCGTCGATGCCGTGCCCGTCGACGTCCAGGTGATGATCGCCCCCGGCAAGATGGGCATCCAGATCGTCGGCCTCGCCGACAAGGCGGTGGCGGAAAGCCGCGAGCGGGTGCAGGCGGCGCTCCACGCCTCCGGCCTCGCCATGCCGCCGAAGAAGGTGACGGTGAACCTCGCGCCGGCCGACCTGCCGAAGGAGGGCTCGCACTACGACCTCGCGATCGCGCTCGGCCTGATGGCGGCGCTGGGCGCGCTTCCCGCCGACGCGCTCGCCGGCTACGTCGTTCTCGGCGAACTGTCGCTCGACGGTACGATCTCCGCCGTCGCCGGCGTGCTGCCCGCCGCGATGGCGGCGAACGCCGCCGGCCTCGGCCTGATCTGCCCGGCGCCTTGCGGTCCGGAAGCCGCCTGGGCGAGCGCCGAGATGCCGATCCTCGCACCCCGCAGCCTCATCCAGATGGCCAACCATTTTCGCGGCACGCAGGTGATGAGCCGGCCGGAACCGGCGGTTCGATCCGCAGGCGAGGCGTTGCCCGACCTCGCCGACATCAAGGGCCAGTACGCGCCGAAACGGGCGCTGGAAGTCGCGGCGGCCGGCGGGCACAATCTCCTGATGGTGTGCGACATTAACCGGACCGCTTGTCAACAATTTGCGGCGTAGGAGGACGTTGCACCAACGACCGGCAGATGCCCCCTGGCGAAGCCGACGCAGGACTCAGAGCACCGGAGCGGCCGGCACGGCTGCGGGAGTTCTCGGCTGCGAGACCGGTTCTCGGGGTAGCCGCAGGAGCGCCGCCGCAGGCAGGCGCGGGACCGACTGCCCCCGGCGAGCAGGCAATAGTCCCGTGAGGGGCCTCCCCCGTCCCGCCGGCCCCTAGGCGGGGCGCTGCCCGGCACGAGGGCGGCGGGGACCGCGAGGACGTGCCCGAGGCCGTCTGAAGAGGCCGGAGCGTTCTGGAGGCTTCTGTGCGAGCCGCCAGAACGACGAAGTGAGGTTGGGCGGCACATTCCTACCCCTTGAAACTTCCGTCGCTCTTAAGGGCCTTCCTGCGAGCCGCGAGAGCGGTGAGTCCTTGCCGGGCGGCATCGGACCACCCCGTCGAGTCCTTGCGGCGAGAGGGTGCCGGGCGGCCGTTTCAGATGCCCGCCAGACTGCGCTTGCCCATCCCGCGAACAGCGAACCTCCCGGCGAGGGTTTCGCTCCCCTCGACGGGTTCACCGGACACCGCGGCGAGAAGGCATCGGCCGCAGGCGCGCCAGTCCGACAGGCAGCGCTCCGGGGCGCGGTCGGCGGCGACGAATAGGCGCCGCCATGCCGACAGGTCGTCGTCGGCGAGCGTGACGAAAACCGCCTGCAAGGCGTCGTCGCGTGCCACCGTGAGGTCCCGGCCAAGGACCGCGCACCACGGCTCGCCCGGCTGGCGGGTCCGCCGCCACGGCCGGCCGGAGGTAGTGGCCTCGGCCTCACTACCGGCGAGGGTCCATGCGCGGAGGCGGTCGTCGTAGGTGACCCACTCCGCAGCGGTGCGTCCGGCGGCACGCTCGCGGGTGTACCGCCGGAGCGCGAGGGCATCCCGGCGAGATTCGAGGATGGCGGTCGCGCCGGTCACGTCGGCCGCCGCTCGTAGTCGTCGGCCGGGGCCGGGACGTCGGGCTGCGCGACGACGGTTGCCGCTTTCGGGTCTCGCTCCAACTCGACCTTCCCGAGCTTGCGGAAGGCCGGGAGCGAGGCCGTCACCTCCTCGCGGGCGGACTTGGCGAGTTCCGCCCGCTGGTCGTCGTCCAAGTGCGAGGTGACGAAAGCCCGGAGGTCGGGGTCCAGCTTGCGCAGCGCAGCCACGTCGCCGGCGGCGGCGGACAAGAGGACATCGGCCTCGCGGGTCTCGCTGCGCACCGCGCGGAGTTTCGTCGCGGTGTCGGCGACGGAACCGGACTCGGCTGCCCAGGCTGCCGCGACGGCGGGCGGCGGGACGTAGCCTGCGAGGTCGACGCCCTGGCGCTGGCACTCCGTCCAGAGTCTGGCCTGCGCTTCCGGAGGCCATGGACCATCGAGCTCAAGGGTGCTGCCCCAATCCTCGGCGGCCTTGCTCGCGAGGGCGCGCAGCGCGACGTCACTGACCGGCCCGACGAGGTCCACGTGGTCGCCGGAGTCCAAGAGGCGGCTGCGTCCGCCGAGGCCGACGCGGACCCCGGCAGGCGACTCCACCACGTCGGCGAATCCGCGGCGCCTCCAGCGATCGGCGAGACTGATCGCCTCGTCCTCGGGCATGCTGCCCTTGCGGCGGCCCTTGCCCGGCTTCTTCGCCGCAGCGGTGCGCGCGAGGCGGTCGATGCCGTAGCCCGTCGACTCGCCGATGGCCTCGGCGAGGGTGGCGGCAGCCGGGCTGCGCGCCCCCCAGACGGTCACGGTGCCGGACTCGTCGTCGCTCTCGACCCATGCGCCGTCGCGGAGCAGCGCGCGGGTGCGGCGCGGGTCGCGCACATCGACCATGTAGAGCGCGGCTGCCGTGTCGGGCGCGAAGTCCGCGTCGGGGAAGCGGTCGCGGAGGATTCCGAGCTTGTAGTCCTGCTGGTGTGGGGCCTTCGTCTTGCGGTCGGGAGCGCGGGCGAATCCGCGTGCTTTCAAGGCCATGTCCATCTCCGTTCGGGTGAGTTCGTTGTCCAGCTTCTGGGTCTCGCGGATTCCCGCGACGACGGCGGTTCGGCGATCATGTCGATGCCGCGTTCGGACCGCGGCCATGCGGCGCTCGCCCATGGGCGGCTCGGGGGTCCGGGGATCGCCGCGGGCCGCATAGCTCCGGTGGTCCGCGCGCCGCTTAGAACCAGCGGCGCGAAGGTGCGCGTTGATGACCCCGGCGATGCGCTCGCGCTCGCGCGTCAGGGCATCACCTCGGGCACCGCCGCCGTGGCTTCCGCCGCTCGTCAGGAGGGCGTTGACGGCCTCGTTGCGTTTCGCCGCGAATCCGGTCGGGGACGCGGGGTCGAGCTTGCGGACCGTGAGGAGCATGTGGACGTGCGGCTGCTCGCCGCGATCGGCTGCACGCGGCTCATGGAGGGCCACGTCGGCTACGGCCCCGACCGCGAGATAGGGTTCCACGACGTCGGCGATGAACGCGCCCCACGCGCTGCGCGGAAGGTCCCGGGGGATCGCGACTTGGAGTTCGCGGGCGGTCTGGGCATCGCGGCGGCGCTCGGAGAGTTCGACGCGCGACCAGAGCTGTTCGCGGTCGAAGACCCAGGCGGGCGCCTCGGCGGGGGCCATGACGTAGGAATCAGTTACGGCGCGCTTGCGGGAGTAGTCCCACACCTGACCGGTGCGGGCGTCCGTCAGGCGGGCGGCGGCACGGTAGGCGGCGGCCGCGACCGCGCTCTTGCCGCGCGATCGCTGGATGACCGACGCCCGGATGTGGCACAGGGCCTCGTGGTCGCGGAGCGAGGTCATGGCGCCGCTTCGCGAAGATCGAGCCTACGGAGAAGCCCCTCGCCGGCCTGCGAGGCCGGGGTGAGCCACAGGCCGGCGGTCCCGACCTTCAGTGCGATGCGATCGCCATGCGCGATCGCGCGGACCCCGAACGAT
Source organism: Plantimonas leprariae (assembly GCF_008802405.1). Taxonomy (GTDB): domain Bacteria; phylum Pseudomonadota; class Alphaproteobacteria; order Rhizobiales; family Rhizobiaceae; genus Plantimonas; species Plantimonas leprariae. The sequence goes on along the minus strand of NZ_VZDO01000009.1, from coordinate 198,587 downwards.
GCTAAGGACTCGTCCATCGACCGGACCATGTACCCGTGCCCGAGGCGCCAGTTGTACGTCAGGAGGTAGACGGCGCTGGGCCTCGGCTCGTTGTGCATGGACGCGATGCGGTTGCCGACGAGCGAAGGCAGCCCCGCCGCCATGAGCTCGGAGTAGGTCGGCCCGGTCAGGTACGTCGCGCCGGGGCGTAGGGCGAGCATCCCCTCGGCCGTCCATTCCGGCGCGGCGGGGGCGGGCGGCATGGGCGCGGACATCGCCTCGATCGGCACGAGCTTGCCCCGGAAGACGTAGTCGGCGGCGCTCGTGGGCGGTGCGGTCATGAGGACTGCGGCAGCGAGGAGGAGCGCTGCTCTCATCGGTTGCCCCCTGCACCGTAGTCCAGCGCCGCGAGCGTGGCGTAGAGCCTCGCGCAACGAACGCGGTACTCGGGGTCTACGACGGCCCCGGCCGTCTGCACGTATGTTGCGGCCTCGGCGAGGTCGTCCGCGCTCGCGGTGCCGGAGGCTAGGAGGTCCGCCTGGTACTCGCAGGCGAGCGCGTAGCGCGACCGGGCCGCGTCCTCAAGTCTCGGCAGAATGTCGTCCATGTCGTCCCTCCACGCCGGCGACGGGGAGGACCGGCCCCGCAGGGCGCGACGTTCGCAGAACGTATAATCGCGCCCTTCGGGTTCTCCCGGTTTCCCCACGCAGAGCGTCAGGCGCCGATTTGCGCGACGCAAGCCGATGCCGAACCATGGCTGTCGGGCGCTCCGCGTGGGTGCCTGCGGGCCGCACGAAACCTCGCAAAACTGGCGGTTGGCCCGCTCGGAGCGGAAGAGTTTTCCGATCCGCGCTTCGGATTCCGCCGGCGGCGATGGGTCGATCGGCACGAACGGGAGGACACCGCATGGCACTCGACCTCAACCGGCTCGCGCAGAAGAAGGCGCGCCTCGAAGCGGCCCTCGCCAGCGCGGACACCGCGCTCCGGGAAGCTCGCCGCCGCGACGACACGAGGCGCAAGGTCGTCCTCGGCGGCGCCTTGCTCGCGGCGCTGCGCGACGGCACTGCGCCGGACTGGATTCTGTCGGCGCTGGTTGGTCGGATGCAGCCGCGGGACGCGGCCTTGTTCGCCGACATGGCGAGAGGTCCCGTGCCCGAGTTCGAGGGGGCGGGACAGTGAGCCCGGCTGACCTCCTGAAGGAACCGCCCGCGACGGACGTGGGGTGGCGGATCGTCACCACCATCCTGCCGCTGTCGTCGGACACCACGGCGTTCGCGACCGTCGTCCGCTACCTCTCGGCCGGCCTGCTCGTCGTCGCCTGCGGCGTTCTCTCCTACGCCCTGCTGTCCATGGTCCTGCGCGCGGCCGAGCGCGGCGAGGCGCTGTCCGAGCGCCAGTCGGGTGCGGCGGCGATGATCCGCGTCGTCCTGGGCCTCGGGTGCCTCGTGCCGATCGCGGGCGGCCTGTCCGTCGTCCACTACGTGCTGCGGGACGGGTTCGCGCGGCCGGGCCTCAACATGGCGAACGCGGCCGCCGCCGGCGCGGCGGAGTACGTGCTGCGCGACGGGCATCCGCTCTCGCCCGTGTCGGCGAACGGCCGGGACATCGTGCTCGCGGTGATCGAGTCCGAGGTCTGCGCGCAGGCCTATGCCGCCGCGCGGGCGAACCAGATGATCGAGGGCGACGGGGCGGCGGTGCTGCCCCCGCCGGCCGGCATGGAGGTCGTCTTGCCGGCTCGTGCAAGCTGGTTCCCGTGGGGCGAGGACCAGCCCGCGCGGGTGACGGGCTACGCGTGGTCGTGGGGTCCGGCCTGCGGGTCGCTGTCGCTGTCGACGGCGGACGCGTTCGGCGCCGGAGAGTTCGGTCACGCGCGGCGTGCGGCGGTCGCCGCGGTAATCTCGGAGGCCCGCGCGATGGCGTGGATTCCGCGGCTCGCGGAGGCGGTCAAGACGCTGTCCGAGACCCATGTCGCGGGGCCGGACGCGGAGACGGCCTACGCGCGGCTCGGCTACCTTCGAGAGGGCGTCGATGCCGCGCTGCGCGAGGCCGGCGAGCGCTACGACCGGGGCCTGTCGGCGGTGGCCGCCAAGCTCTCGAACGGCGACGACGGCGACATGCGCACGCTCGTCCTCCGGGACATCAAGGAGCGGGGCTGGTACGCGCTTGGGAGCTACTACCGGACCTTGGCGCACTCGTCGCTCGTGTCCGCCGAGGCCGTCGCCGAACGCGCGGAACGCACCAAGCCGGACCCTGCGGCGTGGGAGACGCTGGACGGGGCGGTCGGAACTGCCCTTGCGACGTTGGACGGCCAGCTACGGCGTGGAACCGCGCTCGCCGCCCTCTCGACGGGCGAGGCGCTGACGGGGGACGCGGCGCAGGGAAGCAACCTCCTGTCGGCGGTCGTGGAGTCAATCACACTGCCCGTCACCGACTACCTGACGGGGTACGACGGCGCGAGGGTCGATCCCATCGGGGACCTGATGTCGCTCGGGTCCCTGCTGCTCGTGTCTGGGCAGGCAGCCTGGGCCACGGCGCTTGTCGCCTATAGCGGCAGCGCGGTGTTCGGCGGAATCGGCGGCGGCCTGCTCGACTTCGTGATGCTGGCTGGCTGGCCGCTGATCGCAAGCGCCATCGTCGTCGGGGCGATGCTCTGCTACCTCGTGCCGCTCGTCCCGTTCATCTACATGACGTTCGCGCTGGCCGCATGGGCGTGGGAGGTCGTGAAATCGGCGATCGCGGTTCCGATATGGGCTTTCCTACACGTGAGGCTGGACGAGCCGGAGCTCGTCGGACAGGCGCAGCGTCAGGGCTACGTCTCCCTGCTGGTCGGCGTGATGCTCCGACCGATCGTGACCGTCGGCGCCTTCGTCGCCATGCACATGATGAACGCGGTGATCCTCAACGCCTTCCTGGAAGGCTACAACGCCGCCTTCAAGTCCTCGCAGGCGGGCCAGACGATCGGGGCGGTCGGGGTGATCGTGTCCGTCGTCGTGATGCTCTACGTCCAGTGGTCCATCATCCAGTGGTCGTACCGGATGGTCACGCAGATGCCCGCCAAGGTCGCCGAGTTCATCGGCTACAGCGCCTCGTCGTGGGGCGACGACGACGCCGGGAACACGGTCGTCGCCGGGGTCACGGGCGGCGCCCGCCACGTTCCGAAGCCGGGCGGCGGAGGGTCCGGCAGGACGGGCGGCGGGTCAGAGGACGGCGGGCACGGCGCGAAGGCCGGGATGAAGCTCGGGGCGAAGGCTGCGGCGACGGCGGCCGGCGGCCCCGGAGCGGCGGCCTAGGTGCTCGAGGACGCGGCAGACATGCGAAAGGGCGCCCCATGCGGGCGCCCTTCGTCGTTCCCGGCGAACCCTGCCGGCCTCAGCCGTAGAGGGCCTTCCAGACGGCGTAGACCACGACGGGGGCGCTCAGGAGCATGACGGGCGGCAGGGCCATCAGCCCCATGACCGCCAGCGCGCGGACCCAGCGGCTGCGGATGCCTGCGGTGATCTGGATGGCTGCCTGTCCCATGGTCGTTTCCTCGATCTGCTGGCCGCCCCGGCGGCCGTTCCGGCCTCGACCAGCGGCATCCCGGCCGGGGGTAGCTGCCTCGCCGACGTGTCGGCGACGCTCGCGCTTGGGCATCGGCGCCCGCGACCGAGGATGCCGTAGAGGCGTTACGGAACGGCGTCCAGGCGGCTTAGGATTCGATCGGATCGGGCTTGCTGACAGCAGGCAACGCGGCCCTGCGCTCGCGCTGGGATAGGGTCTGGGCCTCCGCGGTGTAGTGCCACGCGGCGATCCCGCCGACCATCCACCAGCCAGACTCCATCGCGTCATTCATGCTGCCCGTCCAGAACAGGAGGCCGCCGTAGGCGAGCGCGACGGCCCCGCCGAGGTAGCCCGCGGCGAGGACGAGGCGCCGCGTCCAGGGGCGGCGGTGGAGGGCGTTGGTCAGGACGATCGGCAGCATGGGGGGCCTCCTTGGTGGTCGAGAGACCAGCGTGCGGCGCGGCCGTTCGGGCGTCCAGGTCAGACTTCGTCGGCGAGGATTCCCGCCAGTCTCCATGCGACGGTGATGGCCTCGTCGCAACGCCGCCCGAGCGCGAGGTCGTCGTCCGAGGCTCCGGCCTCGTCGCGCAGCTTGAGATACGCGTCCTCGGCTTCGCGCATCGCCTGCCAGAGCGATTTCCGCAGATCGGAGTACGTGGTCATGAGCATCCTCCTGCGGCGAGCGCCGGATCGCGATGGACGAGCATCCAGGCATCGCGCGCGGCCCGCGCCATCGCGGCGCTGATCGTGTCCTCGATCGCGTCGGCCAGAGGCGGCATGTCGCCGCCCGGAACGACGGCCAGACCCTTCTCCACCGTCGCCCGCCAGCCGCTCGTCGTTGGTGCAACGGTGAGGAGCAGCCTCGGCCGCTCGCGGCCGGAGCCGTCGTCGTCCGCGTCGGCCTCGCGCGGGTCGGCGGCACCGACCATCGCGGCGCTCCACTCGCCGCCGGTCTCGTGCGTCCAGTGCGTGAGACGGAGGTCGGTGCGCACCGCGACGCCGAGGGCGACGGCGGCTGCCGCGGCATGGACGGGCGCGTGGCCGTAGCGGATGGCCAGCGCCTGGCGGATGACGGCGTCGAGTTGGTCGTCAGTCATCCACCACCACCCTGCCGCCGCCGAGTGTCCCGGCCTGCGCGTACTCCGCCAGTTCGACGTCGATCGATCGGCTGCTCGGCGGCAGGCCATTCTTGATGCGCAGGGCGTCGACTGCGTCCCACACGACGCCCATCGTCTCGGCGTCGAGGTCTCCGGCCATGGCCTTCATCTTGTCCGAGATGGCCGTCGTCACATCATTGAGGTCACCGAGAGCCTTCTCGACCTCTGCGGCCGCGGGGTCACGCGGGTGCGTTGCGCTGTTCTTGATGTCCATGGATGTCTCCGGGGGAACCGCTCCCCACCACGTCGCCGGCCATCCTTCCGGCGACGTGGTGGAGGGCGGCGGGCCGTGGCCCGCCGGGTGCATCAGTTCACCCTTCGCTGGGTCGGATCGACGAAGCCGATCTCGGAGCCGCGGAGCCCGGCCATGACGCCCATCTGCACCATGAAGGCCGTTGCCTCCTCCTCGGTCGAGAAGTGCTCGATGGTGTAGCGCTCGCGGCCGAACTCCTGCGGCCCGACCTCCCGCACGACCGTGTCCGGGTACGCCGTGACGAGGAAGAACGGCCAGCCCGGCTCGGACGGCGGGTAGAGGTAAACCGTCAAATCCGATACCCGCAGGCGGCTGCGCCGGGAGCAGGTGCGGTCGGGTCCATCGCGGAAGTTGATGACACCGTCCGTCATCCGGATGGGCTTCTCCAGGGCCGCGAGCAAAGCGGCGCGCTCGCCCGGCGTCTCCACGTAAAACAGCTTGAACGGTTGCTCGAACGAGGCGGGAAGCCGCCCTATGAGGAGGTCAGGCATCCCGTCCATGTAGCCGGGATACCAGAGCGTCGGCATCCAAGCAGAGAGCGGTTGCGTCAGGTCGAGTTTGTCCGTTCGGGGCGGCTGGGTGCCGCCCGCGTTGTGCAAGGTCATCCGTGTCTCCTGTTATGAAGGGAGCCGCCCTTCTCCAAGCCGTCGCGATGCGCGGCGACCGGGAGAAGGGCGGGCCGAAGCCCGCCTGACTGTCAGGCGATACGCACGGGCGGGCTCACGTGCATCGCGCCGCAGGCGATCATCGCATCGAACACCGCGACCTTCAGGGCTGCTCCCTCTGTCGTCGTCTCGTCAGCGGTGCCCTCGATGTGCCGGGCGGCGGCGAAGAGTTCGGCCAACGTCAGTCCTGCGGCTTTGCTCTGGGCCTGCCAGCGGCTCCATGCGGCGGCACCGGGATTGGCCTGATCGGTGATGGTGGTCTGCTGCTCGTCCATGCTGCCTCCTTGTGGCTGGTTCGAGGGTTCTGGCCGTCCCTCACCGGGCCGCTCCGCGTTCGGGAGCGGTCGGATGGGAGGCGGGGGTCAGACTCCGCCCCGTCCCGTTGTCTCCAGCGCCGCCAGCGCCTCGGCCAGCACCGCGCCGGGATCGACGCCGAGGCGGTCGGCCTCCGCAGTGAGGCGGTCGGCCGGGTGCGCGGGGAGCCGCAGGAGGCGGGTGGTCGAGTGCCTGCGGCGGTAGCGGCGGCTCCGCTCGGCGTCGGTCATCGGGCGATCGCCCAGCGGCCTCGCGCCCCGCCTCGTCGGTGTGTCGGTCGTCTCCTGCGTCACTGTATCCGTCTCCGTCACGTGATGTTGTCCGCCATCGTGATGCCGATTATCGCAGTTCGTCAAGCGGAAAACGAAGGTCGAATGCGAATGGTAAACGACATAGGAATGTATATCGTCCGATAATCGCCCCCAATACGGTCTATAAGAATTGTTGACAACAGTGGGTGTTGATCGATGTCCGCGCATGAATGCTTCAAGGACTCGCGATTTACGCAAGGATTCGGCGGAGTGTCGGCAGGCAGTACTATGGATCAACAAGGATTTGGGTAGGGCGCGCAGGCCGACGCACCGTGTCCGACTAAGGACTCGCAAGGATTCGAGGGCGAAGACGACGGGTCGGAAGGATTCGCCGCCCAGAGGACGGGAGACGGATGTGAGCGTCCGTCGCGCGCGGCGTGGAGGGTGAGGAGGACACGTCCGGGGCTGAGCAGGTGAGAGGACCGGGCCGTGGACCATCCCTGCTTTTTTACTATACACCGAATTCCCCACCCCCTCACGCCGCGGACTCCTCGTCCGGCCAGTTCGCGCGGACGGTTTTGCGGTCCATGCCGGACCGGCGCGCGATGCCCGAGACGGTGACCGCCTCCCCAGCCGCACGCGCGGCCTCGATCGCCTCGCGGATCGCGTCGGCCGACCGGGAACGGCGAAGGCCGGCGGCGTAGCGTGCGCCGACCGCCTGACGGGCGGCGACGCCCTGCACGTCCTCGACGGCATCCGCACAGGCGCCGCGGTCGCGCGACCCGTCCCGTCCGGCCCGCGACGGGTCCCAGTGGTCGGCGGCGTAGGTGGCGACACGGTAGAGGATCGCCTGCCCCTGCTTCGGGTTGCTCGCGGCGGCGCTGACGCGCCCGACCAGTGCCCGGAACATGCGCTCGGCCAGCGCGTCCCGATCGCGGCGCAGGATCGCGCCCGCGTAGTCGGCATCGGCGGCGTGGTGCCACTCGCGCAACGTCCCGAACGCAAGCGTCTGCGCGGCGGCGAAGAGGGCGTTCGAGGCCGTCCGCTCCAGGCCGGACAAGGCTGCCGCCGAGTCCCGAATCATCCGGTCCCGCGAAGTGGACGTGTCGACCCACCCCGCCCACTCCGACAAGCTCGGGAACGTGACCTCGTTCCAGACTTGGACCGACCAGAACGGGCTCAGCGGACACTTAACCTTGTCGGGGTTCGAGAGGGCGCCGGGGTCCGCCCCGAGCGGCATCAGCGTCTTGGTGATCCCGGCATGCACGCCGCGCCACAGGGACATGACGTCCCGGCGGCAGCGGCGATCGTCGGAGAACCAGACGCCCTCGTTGTACGGCAGGAGCCACAGGAGGTGCGGGCGCTCGATCCGCCCCGCCTCGTCCTCAAACCCCACCGCGACGGACGGCAGGCACGGCAGCGAGAGGTCCGCGACCTCCTGACGGAGCGCGGCCCACGAGGGGAACACGTGGTCGAGGTCGATCCGGAAGACGGAGCGCACCTCGCTGTTGAGGTGCAGGTACGGCTCGTCCAGTCCGAGAAGCTTGGAGTCCGTTGTCCAGACCACGCCCTTGTCACGGCCGACGCGCATCCGACTCGTCCGCGGCGTCGCGTGCACGATCCGCCGGAGGACGTGACTCGCCTCCGAGCGTAGGCCCCGCTCTAGGAACGGCTCGCGGTGCCGACCGGCGACGGTGCCGCCGAAATGCTCGAAGCCATGAGACAGGCGGCGGTGGATCAGGTCGCGCCGTGACCGGGCCGACGCCACGAAGATTTCCGCTCCCGGCCTGAGGGGGCCGCGCGACGGCTGCCTCCAGTCGTTCCTGATCTCGCGGACCCAGGCTTCCTCATCCCAGCGCGTCTCGAACTCGCGGACGGAGGTTGGAAGTGGGGCGGACCCAAATTGTTGACACGCGATTTGGACAGAGTGGGGCGTCGGGGAGGCTGGGGGATATCCCAGCCCGCAGGTCAAACGTGTGCCGCCAACGGATTGACGGCATCCAGCATGGACGCCATGATTCTCTCGCCTCTATGGACCCCCGCCGAGCGCCTGGCAGCGCGATGACGCGGGGGTATCCATTTCAGGCTGTCGCCGGTGCTCGCGGGCGTCAAGCGCGGATGTGGTGGCGCTCGTCACGTCGATCCCGTCCGCGCCGGGGTCGCGACAATGCGAACGATCCGGGCAACTCGCGGTAGGGGGCGTCGTGCCAAGGTGGTGGCTCTACCTTGAAGGAGTCTCCATGCGCCACGCCGCCCGCGTATCCCTCGCCGCCCTTCTAGCACTGTCGTCCACCGTCGCCGTCGCCGGCCCCGACATGTCCCGGCAGGTCTCGGCCGGGGTGCAGCGCGGCGCGGAGCGGTTCGACGGGATCTACAGGGAAGGCGGGATCGCCGCGGCATCCGATGCCGTCCGGGCCTGCTACAAGTCCCTCAAGCGATCGGCGGCGGGGAAGCTCGCCGAGTGCGCTGCCCTCGACATCGTGTCGGCGAGCGTGGACCAGCAGGCCGTCCACAGCCTCGGGGTGCCGCCCTACGCGTTCTTCTCGGGGACGGGACCAGAGGGACGCATCCTCGCCGGGATCAAGACGGTCGGCCTGTCGGCGAAGGAGAAGGCGACGTTCGACAGGGCGCTGGAGTCGACGCTGGCCTCGGCCGCGGCGGAGTTCATGGCGGAATAGGGCAATGCCGACGGCAGCCGTAACGAACGTCGTCGTTACGGCTCGATCGGCGGCGGGACGCTCCCGTCGGCCCGCTCGGGCGTTCCGTCTGCCTGGACAGGTCCGGGGCGCCGCTCCGTCGTCGAAACGAGGAACCTGACGGCGGCGAAGGCGACGACCGCCCCGCAGCCGAGGAACGCCGTGACCAACAGGCCGCCGCCGACCCCCATCCAGTCCGTCGCGAGGGCGAAGGCGAACGGGGCCGCCGAGCCGACGATCAGCCGAATGGACGTGACCCGCCCCTGCAACGCGCCGTACCCCTTTGGGCCGAAGAGCGCGAGCGGCAGGGTGCCCCCGACGATGCTGTAGAGGCCGTTCCCGAGGCCGAACAGGGCCGCGAAGACGGCAGCCCCGACGGGCGAGGGCGCGGTGGCCGCGAGGATGACCAGGGAGGCAGGCAGAAGGGCGGCGGAGATCACCGCGAGCGCCAGCGGGGACAGGTCCCGCCCGAACACCATGAGGGTGAAGCGGCCAGCGACCTGCGCCGGCCCGAACACGGCGCTGACCATCACGCCCGCAAGCCCCAGCCCGAGCGCCGAGAGGATCGGCAGCATGTGGACGAGCACGGACGAGACCACGAGGCTCTGGAAGGCGAAGGCGGTGCCCATCAGGAGGAAGGCCCGGGACCGAAGGGACGGCGGCACAAGGCCCCTCGCCGGGGCGACAGTGCCAACGGGTTCAGCCTCGGCCGCCGGGAGCGCCGAGGCATTCGGCCGGCGGGCCAGCCACAGGTGGATGGGCAGGCAGACCGCGAGGTTCATGGCCCCGAAGACAAGGTAGACCTCGCGCCACGACATCGTCCCGTGAAGCCACGTCGTCAGGGGCCAGAACAGGGTCGAGGCGAACCCGGCGATCAAGGTGAGGTACAGGATGCTCCGCTGCGCCGTGCCCGGGTGACGCTGGACCAGCAGGGGGAAGGCGGCCCCGTACTGGACGAAGGTGGACGCGACCTCGATCGCGACGAGCGCGAGGACGAAGGCGGGTGCCGCAGGAGCAAGGGCGGCGGCGACCAGCGCAACGGCGGCCGCGACGGACCCCGCGGCCATGACGCGACCGGCGCCGAAGCGGTCGAGCCAGCGCCCCGTCCAAGGGGCGACCATCCCGCCCGCGAGCAGCGCGGCCGACAGGGCGCCGAACACCCACTCGGTCGGCCATCCGATGTCGCGCGCCATCGCGGGGGCGAGAATGCCGAAGCTGTAGTAGAGGGTCCCGTAGCCGACGATCTGGCTGACCCCGAGGGCGGCGATGTCCGCCCGGGCGCCGCGTGCGTCCCTCACGGGGACGGCACGAGCGGGAGCCATATCCAGAGGGCGACGAGGGTCGACAGGAGCACGGGCGGGGTCAGGACGAGGCCGACCCGCATGTACTGGCCCCAGGTGATCCGCTGCCCCTTGCCTGCGAGGACGTGGAGCCACAGGAGGGTCGCGAGCGAGCCGATCGGCGTGAGCTTCGGGCCGAGGTCGTTCCCGACGACGTTGGCATAGACCATGAGTTCGCGGGTCAGGGGCGCCACGTCGGCCCGGTCGATCGCGAGCGCCCCGACGAGCGTGGCGGGCATGTTGTTCATGACGGAGGCGAGCGCCGCCACCACGAAGCCAGTGCCGACGGTGGCAATGAGCGTGCCCCGGTCGGCGAGCCACCGCAGGATGCCCGCCGCGATGTCGGTCAGCCCGGCGTTCCCGAGGCCGTAGACGACGAGGTACATGCCGATCGAGAACAGGACGATCTGCCACGGCGCCCCGCGCAGGACCTTCGGCAGGTCGACCACCGCACCGCGTCCGCCGGAGAACCACCGTCCCGCGACCGCCAGGAGGACGAGGGCGGCGGCGCCCGTCACGAACGCGATCGGCATGCCGAGCGGCCCGGTCACGAAGTAGGCGACGAGCAGGAGCCCGAGGAGCGGGAACGCGGTCCGGAACACGGCCCGGTCGCGGATCGCGCTGCCGGGGGCCTCAAGCTGGCGCACATCGTAGGTCGCCGGAACATCCTTCCGGAAGTAGGCCCATAGGACAAGGAGCGTCGCTAGCAGCGAGACGAGGTTCACCGGAACCATGACCGCGGCGTAGCGGCCGAAGGACACGTCGAAGAAGTTCGCGGTGACGATGTTCACGAGGTTCGACACGACGAGCGGCAGGCTGGTCGTGTCGGCGACGAACCCGCAGGCGACGACGAAGGCGAGCGCCCCGGCCGGCGGGAAGTCGAGGCGCAGGAGGATGGCGAGCACGATCGGGGTGAGAAGCAGCGCGGCCCCGTCGTTGGCGAAAACGGCGGCGATCGCCGCACCCAGCAGAACGACGAGCGGGAACAGCCGCCGCCCGTTGCCTCCGCCCCAGCGGGCGACGTGGAGAGCCGCCCAAGCGAAGAACCCGGCCTCGTCGAGGACGAGCGAGATGATGATCAGCGCGACGAAGGTGAAGGTCGCGTCCCAGACGATCTCCCAGACCGTCCCGACGTCGCCCCAGCCCACGACGCCGGTCGCCAACGCGACCGCGGCGCCGGCGAGCGCCGACCATCCGATGCCAAGGCCCCGGGGCTGCCATATGACGAGGACGAGCGTGGCGACGAAGATCGCGAGGGCGAGCATGGACGGTCCGGGGACAAGAGGATCAGATGGTGCGCTGGTTCACGCGCGTCGAGAGTTGCTCGGCGCTCTCGACCCGCTCGGAGTAGCGATCCGTCAGGTAGTCCGAGCGACCGCGCACGAGGTGGGTGAACTTCACCAGTTCCTCGCAGACGTCGACGACGCGGCTGTAGAGGGCCGACGGCTTCATGCGCCCCGCCTCGTCGAACTCGAGGAAGGCCTTCGGCACCGACGACTGGTTCGGGATCGTGACCATGCGCATCCAGCGGCCGAGGATGCGCATCTGGTTCACGGCGTTGAAGGACTGCGAGCCGCCCGACACCTCCATGACGGCCAGCGTCTTGCCCTGCGTCGGGCGCTTGGCGCCGAGCGCCAGCGGGATCCAGTCGATCTGCGCCTTCATGATCCCGGTCATCGCGCCGTGGCGTTCCGGGCTGACCCAGACCATGCCCTCGGACCAGTCGGCGAGGTCGCGCAGCTCCTTGACCTTCGGGTGGTCGGGCTCCGCCCCGTCGGGGAGCGGAAGGCCGCGGGGATCGAACGTGCGCACCTCGCAGCCGAACCAGCGAAGCAGGCGACCGGCCTCCTCGGACAGGAGGCGGGAGTAAGATCGCTCACGGATCGAGCCGTGGAGGACGAGGATGCGCGGCGGGTGCGTCGGGGCGCCGGGGCTGGCGAGCGCGTTCCCGTCGATCGGTCGAAGCTGGTCGAGGTCGACGGAGGGCAGGTCGAGAGCGGCGGGGTCCGTCACGCCGCCGGCCCCGAGGCGGCGACGGTTTCCCCGTCTTCCTTCGTGAACGTCGCGGCGGGGTTGGTGAGGAGCGGCAGCACCTTCTCCGACGGGCGGCAGAGCGCAGCGCCCCTGTCCGTCACGACGATCGGGCGGTTGATCAGGATCGGGTGCGCCATCATGGCATCGAGGAGGGCATCGTCGGACAGAGATACGTCCCCGAGCCCGAGTTCGTCGTAGGGCGTGCCCTTCTCGCGCAGGAGGTCGCGCGGTCGGATGCCCATGGCATCGATCAGTTCGATCAGCCGCTCGCGGCTCGGCGGCTCCTTCAGGTACTCGATCACCTGCGGCTCCTCGCCGGACTGGCGGATCATCTCCAGCGTGTTGCGCGACGTGCCGCAAGCGGGGTTGTGGTAGATCGTGACGGTCACGAGCAGGTCTCCGGCGAGCATGACGGGGCAAGGAGGTCGGCGCCGAGGTTCCCGCAGATCTCCGGGTTCCCCGAACAGCAGTCCTCCGTCAGGAAGGCGAGGAGCTGGCGCATGTCGTCGTAGCTCGCGGCGTACAGGACGCGGCGCCCTTCGCGCCACGAGCGCAGGAGCTTGGCGCGCTCAAGCGTCGCGAGGTGGAAGCTCATCCGCGTCGGCGGGATGGACAGGGCCTCGGCGATCTCCCCGGACGGCATGCCGTTCGGGCCGGCGCGGACCAGCATCCGGAAGGCCGAGAGGCGGTCGGTGTGAGCGAGGGCGGACAGGGCAGCAACGGCTGAGTCGTCGTTCATCCCTGCAATATTCCAAACATAATTGTAATAAGCAAGCCATCCTCCGCATCCTGCCGCACTACGGACCGCCCTTGCGGGGAGCGGCAACCGCTACGGAACCACATGCCGACGTTCGGCACCGCCTGCGGATCAGTGAGTTTCGTGCAGGCACTCGCCGTGGTCGCCAAGCACCTCGATCACCCGGCACTCCGCCACCGAGTGGTTCGAGCAGTCCGTCATCCGGGCGACCTCGGCCCGCAGCGCCGTCAGCCGGGCGATCTTGTGGTCGATGTCCGCCAAGTGCGCTGCCGCGATGCGGTCGGCGCTCTCGCAGGGGCGATCGGGCTCACCCGCAAGGGCCAAGAGTTCACGGATCGGCTCGATCTCGAAGCCGAGTTCGCGGGCGTGGCGGATGAAGCGGAGCCGGCGCAGGTCGCCCGCGTCGTAAAGGCGTCGGTTGCCCTCCGTCCTCGGCGGCGACGGCAGGAGGCCGATCTGCTCGTAGTAGCGGATCGTCGGCACCTTGATGCCGCTCGCCCGCGAGGCCTCTCCGATCGGAACACCCTTCGTCATTTTTCCTCTTGCTCCTCTAGCCGCTAGAGGAAGTAGGCCTCTCCCGAGAACGACGCAAGGAGAGCGCCATGAGCACGGTGGCGAACGAGAGCCGCTTCAGGGTGACGGGCATGGACTGCGCGGCCTGCGGCAACAAGGTCGACACCGCGATCCGGCGACTGCCGGGTGTTGAGGACGTTGCCGTGTCCGTGTCCACGGGCGCGGTGAAGGTCCGGCATGCGGCCGGCTTCGATGTCGCCGCGGTGACGCGGCAGGTCCGGAACCTCGGCTACGGAGCCGAGAACGCGGACGAAGCGAACCCGGCATCGGACGGGCAGCACGACCATGGTGACCACGACCATGCGGGCCATGCGCATGACGACCCCGCCGAGGCGGGCTTGCCTTGGTGGCGCACGAAGAAGGCCCGGCTGACGGCAGCCTGCGGCGGGGCGCTGCTCGTGGCCTACGTCCTTGGCCACCTCGCGCCCTCGCTGGAGCGTCCGGCGTTCCTCGCCGCGCTGGCCGTCGGCCTCGTCCCCGTCGCTTGGCGAGCGATCACCGCAGCTCGGTTCGGCACGCCCTTCTCGATCGAGACGCTGATGTCGATCGCCGCCATCGGCGCCGTCTTCATCGGGGCTGAGGAGGAGGCGGCGACCGTCGTCCTCCTGTTCCTCGTCGGGGAGATGCTGGAGGGGCTGGCTGCCAGCCGTGCCCGGGCGAGCATCCAGGGCCTGTTCTCCCTTGTGCCGAAGACGGCGCTCGTCGAGAAGGACGGCCAGACGACCGAGGCGCCCGCGGAGAGCCTCGCGGTCGGCGCCACCATCCTCGTGCGCCCCGGCGACCGCATCCCGGCCGACGGCTCGGTCGTTGAGGGAGCGGGCGAGGTCGACGAGGCGCCGGTCACAGGCGAGAGCGTCCCGAAGCGCAAGGCCGTCGGCGATCCCGTCTTCGCCGGGACGGTCAACGCGGGTTCGGTCCTGCGCGTGAGGGTCACGGCGGCGGCCGCCGACAACACGATCGCCCGCGTCGTCCGCCTCGTGGAGGAGGCGCAGGAATCGAAGTCGCCGACCGAGCGCTTCATCGACCGCTTCTCGAAGGTCTACACGCCGGCCGTCCTCGTGGTCGGCTTCCTCGTCGCCGTCGTGCCGCCGCTCATCGTCGGGGCGGACTGGAACGAGTGGATCTACAAGGGCCTCGCCATCCTCCTGATCGGCTGCCCCTGCGCGCTCGTCATCTCGACGCCCGCGGCCATCGCCGCAGGCCTCTCCGCGGGAGCGCGCCGCGGCCTCCTGATGAAGGGCGGCGTGGTGCTGGAGACGCTCGGCAAGATCACCGCCGTCGCCTTCGACAAGACGGGAACGCTGACGGCAGGCAAGCCCGTCGTCACCGACGTGGTCGCGGTCGGGCGCTCGGCACGGGACGTCCTGTCGCTCGCGGCCGCGCTGGAGAAGGGGTCGAGCCACCCGCTGGCACTCGCCATCCTCGACCGCGTCAAGACAGACAAGGCTCCGGTGCCTCCCGCGTTCGACGCGAACGCCGTCCCCGGTGAGGGTGTCGAGGGCAAGGTCGGCGGCGAACCCGTGTTCCTCGGCTCCCCACAGGCCGCCGGGCGCCGCGTGCCACTCGGCGACGAGCACGCGGCCGCGATCGCCGCGCTGAACGCCGAGGGCAAGACCGTGTCGGTCGTGCTCTCCCGCGTCGGCGTCGCGGGCTACATCGCCATGCGCGACGAGGCACGGCCGGACGCGCGCGATGCCCTCGCCGCCATGAAGGCGGACGGCATCCGCGCGGTCATGCTGACGGGCGACAACCGCACGACAGCCGAGGCCGTCGCGGCCAGCCTCGGCATCGAGGCACGCGCCGAACTCCTGCCGCAGGACAAGCAGCGCATCGTGCGCGAGCTTCAGTCGGAGGGGTTCAAGGTCGCCAAGGTCGGGGACGGCATCAACGACGCCCCGGCGCTGGCGGCGGCCGACATCGGCATCGCCATGGGCGGCGGCACGGACGTGGCACTTGAGACGGCGGACGCGGCGGTGCTGCACGGGCGCGTCCGCGACGTTCCGGACATGATCGCGCTGTCGAAGGCGACCATGGGCAACATCCGGGCGAACATCGCGATCGCCCTCGGGCTGAAGGCGGTGTTCCTCGTGACCACCGTCCTCGGCATCACGGGCCTCTGGCCGGCGATCCTCGCCGACACGGGCGCGACCGTGCTCGTGACCGCCAACGCCATGCGGCTCCTCGGCTGGAGGCCTCGGTGAGCGATGCCGTCGACGACATCCTCCGCGTCGGGCCGGCGATCGTGTTGGCGATCACCGTGGCGTGGCTCGCGCTCGCCACCCGCCGAACGTCCCGGGAGATCGGCAGGCGGGCCTACGGTTTCGGCATCCGACAGACGCTGGCCCGCATCCTGTTCGCCGCTGCCGTCGTCGGCGGCTTCGTGTCCCTCGGACTCCATGCCGCGGGAAGCGCGTCGGCCTCGTTCGCACCGCTCGCGGGAGAGGCCTCCGCCGTCCGTCTGGCCGGGCTGGCGCTGGCCGTCGCAGGGCAGGTCCTGACGGTCGTGGCCCGGAGCGAGATGGGCCGACGCTGGCGGGTCGGCATCCCCGACGAGGCGCCCGATGCCTTGGTCACGACGGGTTTATTTGGCCTCAGCCGCAACCCCGTGTTCCTCGGGATGCTCGCGATGGCATCCGGCCTTGCGGTCGCCGTGCCGTCCCCGGCGGTGATCGGTTGCGCGCTCGCCTTCTGGATCGCCTGCGAGGTTCAGGTGCGGGACGAGGAGCGCTTCCTCGAACGCTCCTTCGGCCCGGCCTATACCGCATACCGAAGCGCCGTGCGGCGCTGGATCTGACATGGAACAGGGATGACCCTCATGGGACGCAGACGGACGACGATCATCGCCGGAGCCTTCGCGCTCCTTTCCGTACCCGCGCTCGCGGCGGAGACCGTCGACGTGTTCTCGACGTCGGGGTGCGGCTGCTGCATCGGCTGGATCAAGCACCTGGAGGAGGCGGGGTTCGAGGTCACGAACGAGAACCTCGCCATGGCCGACCTATATGCCAAGAAGACGGGTGCCGGACTGAAGCCCGGGCAGACCTTGTGCCACACGGGTTTCGTCGGCGGCTACGTCGTCGAGGGCCACGTCCCGGCGGCCGAGGTGAAGCGCCTCCTCGCCGAGCGCCCGGACGCGGTCGGCCTCGCCGTTCCCGACATGCCCGCGGGCAGCCCCGGCATGGGGACTAGCGACGAGCCCTACGAGGTGCTCCTCGTCGCCCGCGACGGCACGTCCACGGTCTTCGCGAGGTACCCGAAGTGAAGGCTTCGACGCTGGCGGCGGCCGCCGTCGCCTGTCTCGCCCTCCTCAGGCCCGCCGCGGCGCACGAGTTCAAGGCCGGGGACCTGACGATCGACCACCCCTCGTCTCGGCCGACGCCGCCGGGCGCGAAGGTCGGCGTCGGCTACGTCTCGATCCGCAACGACGGGACGGAGCCTGACCGTCTGGTCGGCGGCTCGGCGACCGTCGCCGGCCGCTTCGAGGTCCATGCCTCCACGGTCGAGGACGGCGTCGCGCGCATGCGCCGCGTCGAGGACGGGGTCGTGCTGGAGCCGGGTGCGACCGTCACGCTCGCCTCGGGCGGCACCCACTTCATGCTGCTCGACCTCAAGGAGCCGATCGTGAAGGGCCAGGCGTTCGACGGTACCCTCGTGTTCGAGCGTGCCGGAACCGTGCCGGTCCGCTTCTCGGTCGAGGGCTTCGGCGCCGCTGCGGCTGCCCCCTCTCACGAAGGACACCAGCCGTGAACCTGCGCACCGTTCGGATCGCGCTTTGGGGCGCGGTCGTAGTGGCTGCGGGCGCCCTCGTCGGCGTGGCATGGACGCTTCCGGGCGGCGTGTCGGCACCCGCCGCCGGAACCTCGGCGGCTGTCCCGATCGGCGGCGAGTTCGCCTTGGTCGACGAAGACGGCAAGCCGCGGACGTGGTCCGACTTCCGCGGCAAGCCCGTCGCCGTTTTCTTCGGCTTCACGCACTGCCCCGATATCTGCCCGACGACGCTGGGCGAACTGTCGGTCCTCCTTGCGGACCTCGGCCCTCGCTCCGACGGTCTCCAGGTCGTGCTCATCAGCGGGGACCCAGAGCGGGACACGCCGGAGGTCCTGAACGCC
The DNA here is from genome assembly GCF_008802405.1 of Plantimonas leprariae. Lineage (GTDB taxonomy): Bacteria > Pseudomonadota > Alphaproteobacteria > Rhizobiales > Rhizobiaceae > Plantimonas > Plantimonas leprariae. The sequence goes on along the minus strand of NZ_VZDO01000009.1, from coordinate 180,921 downwards.
TACCTCCAATCGTTCGACCCGATGATCGTCGGTCTGACGGGGCCGGTGGCGGAGGTCGAACGCGCCTTCTCCACGTTCAGGGCCTACCGCAAGAAGGTGCCGACGGAGAGCGGCGACTACACGATCGATCACTCCGCCGGCGTCTACCTCTACGACCACGACGGCGGCTTCGTCGGCACGCTGGACATGCACGAGGACATGGAGGTGCGGCGGGAGAAGGTGGAGCGCCTCCTCGCACGTTCAGGCGGGGACGCAGCCACCTTGGACCGAGGTGGACGCACGGCCGAAGCGGGTAGCCATAACGAAGTGGAGACGGCCGATGTCGGCACAAACGGTTGACGGGGCGAAACTGCCCGTCGGCATGCGCGGCACACCAGCCCGCCGCTTAGCACCTTTGCACGGAGCATGGGTCGTCGCACTCGTTGCGACGCTCGGCGCGCTCTTCGTCGGCGAGGTGATGGGACAGGTGCCATGCGTCCTGTGCTGGTACCAGCGCGTCGCGATGTTCCCGTTGGCCGTCCTGCTCGGCATCGCCGCCTTCCGGGGCGACTGGGGCGTGCAGCCCTACGCGCTGCCGCTCGCGGTCGCCGGGTTCGCGGTCGCCGCATTCCACGGCCTTCTCTATGCCGGGATCGTGCCCGAGACCATCGAACCTTGCGGGGCGGGTCCGTCCTGCGCGAGCGCCGACATGACGATCCTCGGCATCCTTCCGCTGCCGTTCCTGTCCCTCGCGGCCTTCGCCGCGATCTCGCTTCTCCTTACCATCCCCTTCGACAGGAAGCGCGCATGAACCGCCGGGCCTTCGTCGCGTCCACCGCCGCCGCCGCCTTCCTCGCCTTCGGCGGTGGAGCGGTTTGGTATCGAAGCAGACGCCCGGAAGCCGCCCCGCTCTCGGCGGAAGGTGACCGCCTCGTGCGTCCCCACTCGCCCGTCATCGGGCCGGCCGCGGCGCCGGTCACGCTGGTCGAGTTCTTCGATCCCTCCTGCGAGGCCTGCCGCGCCTTCCATCCCATCCTCGGGCAGATCATGTCCCGGCACCCCGACGACCTCCGGTTGGTGCTGCGCTACACGCCGCTCCACGAAGGCTCGGACGAGGCGGTGCGCATCCTGGAGGCTGCACGGCGGCAGGACAGGTTCGAGGCGGTTCTCGACCGCCTGTTCGAGCGGCAACCGGAATGGGCGATCCACGGCGCGCCCGACATCGCGAAGGCATGGGAGATCGCTGGCACAACAGGCATCGACCTCGACCTTGCCCGACGAGATGCCACGCTGCCGGAAGTGACGGCCGTCCTCGAACGCGATGTCGCGGACCTCGAAGCCGTCGGCATCCAGAGAACGCCGACCTTCTTCGTCAACGGGAAGGAGCCGTCCGCGTTCGGACCACAACCTCTCTACGAAGCGATCGTCGCCGAGATCGAAAGGTCGACGGCGGATAGCTGAGTTCGGACGGCCTACAACGTTCGGGCGCCTCTCCATCCCCTCGACGGCACTTCGGGCGCGGTGAAGGCAGACGTTCAGGGTGATCGTGCATCGGCCACGATCCGACTGATCGTGGGCTGGCTCACGCCGTAGAGCCTTGCCATGTCCGCGGCCGTCTTGCGTCCCGTGAGGACGCTCTCTGCCACCTCGTGTCGCTGGGCGGCGGAGAGTTTCGAGCGTCGGCCGCCGACGCGCCCCTCGGCCCGGGCTTGACGGAGACCGGCGGCGGTCCGCTCCTTGATCATGCCACGCTCGAACTCGGCGAAGGCACCCAGCATGTGCATCATCATCCGGCCGGCCGCCGTGGCCGTATCAATGGCTTCTGTCAGGGATCGGAAGCCCGCCCCGGCCGCCTCGACCTTCTCCATGACGATGAGGGCATCGCGCAACGATCGCGACAAGCGGTCCAGTTTCCACACGACGAGGGTATCGCCTGGCCGCAGGTGGTCGAGCAGCCGCTGGAGTTCCGGCCGGTCCCAGCGCCCGCCGGACGCGACCTCCTCGAAGATGCGCTGGCACCCTGCCTCGCGCAGCGCGCGGGCCTGGGAGGCGGTGGACTGGTCGTCGGCGGTGGACACGCGGGCGTAGCCGAGGAGCATGGTACGGGAAGCCTTTCGCAAACGGCCGTTTCCGCATGCGATCGGCAGGGTGCGGTCGCGTCGAGCGTTCGGCCTTTCACAATCCTCTTTCGCTGGCGGCGCATACCGCAAGGGGTTTCCGAAAGGCGCGACGGCAGGCCGGGTGGGCCGTTGTCCAGCCCCGGCACGGGGCCGCAGCGCAGCGGAGCAGGCGGAGGGGCGCCGCGCCCCTAAACAGGCGCCGAAGGTGCCCCGGAGCCTGTGTGTCAACGTCGCGGTCGGGCGGGTAGGATCAGTTCACGATCCGCAGACGCGGACGTGCCGGACGGTCGTCGTCAAGCGGACCGTAGAAGCGTCCGAAGACCTCGTCGCCGACGCGGCTCATGTCGACGAGCTCCGCCGGACGGAAACCAAGGTCCGTAATGTGCGACCGCAGGATGGAGGGGAGCACCGTCGGGCGGTCGGCCGCGAAGTCGAGGCTCGCCGGCTCGCGGACGCGCCATCCTCTCGTGCTGATCTGGGTCCAGAGATACCGCTCCTGGTTGGACGAGACGGCCCCGGCCGCCTTCGCAGCCAGCAGGAGAGATTGCATCGAGACGCGCCACTCCGGCTTGAGGGCGGCGAGGAGTTCAAGGGTCACCTTCCGCCCGCGGAAGACCTCCCGCATCTCGTCCGGGGGCAGCAGGAACGCCGAAGCGAACTTGTTCGCCTCGTCCTCCATCTCCGGCGTCGGGAAGCGGTGCATGACCAAGTGGCCGAGTTCGTGGGCGAGCGTAAAACGAAGGCGATCCGCCGGATGGTCCCGGTTGAGGAGGATGATCGGCGGCCGGCCCGGCGCCGCGAACGTCACGCCGCTGACGGAGGCTCCCTGAAAGTCGGACTCGCCGACGATCACGCCGGCGCGTTCGGCAAGCCGGGTCAGGTTCTTGACGGGCCCGCCCGGCATCTTCCAGTGCGCACGAACGAGCGACGCGATCCGCTCCACGGAGCCGTACTGCTCCACGTCGAGGACGGGCAACTGACTGACGGGTTCGAACTCCACACTCTCCAGAAAGGTGCGCAGGTGGAACAGTCGGACATTCAGTTCGGCCGTGATCATGTCGACGTCACGGCGGGTGAGTTCCGACTTCTTGCCGCGGAACATCGTGTGGACGCTGACAGGGGGGCCGTACACGGTGTCGGTGATCGAGAAGAACTCGCGCGGGAGGTCGAACGCCCGCGCGACGCCCGAACGCATGTCGTCGTCCGGGTCGATGAGGTCGTTCTCGATCCGAGAGAAGACCGCCTGGGCAACGCCCAGACGGTCGGCGGCGGACTGCTGAGTCAGTCCCCGCAGGTGGCGCGCCAAGCGCACCAGGTCACCGAAAGTGGCCATTTCATTCTTTCCTGTCGGCCTTCTTCGGGCCGACCTTCGGCTTCACCATGGACATGTCGTCGTCGTCCGGGGCGGGCGCCAACGGCAAGGGGATCACCGTCCCCGTAGCGGAGTCGGCGTCGTCACCGATCTCGTAAAACCACAGGAGACGGTTCCCGTCGCGTGCGACGACGAGGACCTTCTCGATCTCGTTGCCGATCACGTTCGTCTCATACAGCACCTCCACCTTCACCGCTTCGGATGGCATGCCCGGGAGGTCTTGCTGGGGATCGACGAAGGCCAGCGACGCCTGCGTCTGAATGTTTCGACCGAGATGGGACTCGTCGCCCTTCTTGAAGCGCAGGAGCACCTTGTCGTCAAAGCAGAACTTCACGGTCTGCGTCTCGTGCAGCACGCGGACGCCGGGGACGCCGACGAACGTTGACGAGGCGCGGCGGGCGACCGCGTCGAAGATGTCATTCGTGACAGTGCGAGGGTAGAGGCGAGGACCAAGATCGTTCTCCCGTCGATACTGGTCGACGGCTTGTACCTCGGCGAAGCCGTCGAGGATGGCACCCCGGATCTTGGAGTGGTGAGGTTCGAGCGTTGCTCGGACGGTATGCTCTGGATCGTGGTCCATGGCTGTTCCCGTTGTCGACTGTCGGGGAGGGTAACGCCAAGATTTGCAAATTCAAGTTTTTTTATTCAGTTCCTATTCGGGATGGGCTGGCCGGGACGCAGGTCTCCAGACGTTGGTCACCTGCCGTTCACCTGATTCCTTGACCGAAATCGAACCGTCGATGCAGTACGCAACCGTCACGAGCAACAACGTGACAGCGAACCAATGCGGGCAATCGATCTCTTCTGCGGTGCCGGGGGCATGTCCCTCGGTCTGACACGGGCTGGCTTCCAGATCGTCCAGGGGTACGACGCGAACGAGAAGGCCCTGAGGGTCCACGGCGCGAACCTCCGCCGGCCGCTCGATCGGCTTTTCAAGCGCGACCGCCACCGGAAGGCGGACCTTGCGGACCTCCTGACGATGGCGCCCACCATCGCCGCCCTGGAGCCCGACATCATCGTCGGCGGCCCGCCGTGCCAGGACTTCTCCTCGGCCGGCAAGCGTCAGGAGGGACGCAACGCGTCCCTGACGCTCGGCTTCGCCGTGGCGATCATCACCGCGAGGCCCGCGTGGTTCGTCATGGAGAACGTTCCCCGCGCCCGGAAAACGAAGACGTACGCGAAGGCGCGCGCCCTGTTCGTCAAGGCCGGCTACGGACTGACGGAAGTCGTACTCGACGGCAGCCGCTACGGCACGCCGCAGATGCGCAAAAGATTCTTCGCCGTGGGAAGGCTCGGGGAGGCCGACGGCTTCCTCACGTCGGCCATCGCCGAGGCCGCCTCTCCCCGTCGCATGTCGATCCGCGATGCCCTCGGCGACGACGTGGGCGTTCACCCGGGCGGGGACCATCCGCCAGAGGCCCGCGCATTCTTCATGCGGCCCTACACAGGGCATTCGGGCGTCCGGTCGATCGACCTCCCGTGCCCAACGCTCCTGCGCAGTGCGCATGAGGGACCGCAGAACTGGTACACGGACCACGAGCGCGACATGGCGCCGTCGGCACTCGTCGACCCGCTGCCGATGGATGTCCTTTCCCGCATCCAGGGCTTCCCCGCGGACTGGGACTGGCTCGACATCCCGGCGACCAGGCAGAGGATGTTGATGATCGCCAACGCGGTCCCCCCTCCGTTGGCGGAGGCAGTCGGGCGGGTAATCCTCGCACGCGAACGGGGCGAGTCGATCCCGACGACGGAGAAGGCATTCGACGCCTGGCTCCAGAAGGGTCGCAGGGGTCTTACCGGGCAGTCCCTTCGGAACCGGCGGCTGCACCTGAAGCAGGCACGGAAGCTGTTGGGCGGTCGAATCCTTGCGGACCTCGACGCCGAGCTGGCGCTCCTGGAGCGCGCCGAAGGTTTCTCGACGCTGTCGACGAACGCGAAGTCGGACCTGCGGCGCGCATTGCGCTCGCATGCCAAGTGGCGCGCGGAGGTTGCCGCGAAGCGCAAGGCTCGGGCCGAGGCAAGGCTTGAGAAGCTGCGCACGCCTGTCCCGCGCCGCCCGCTCGGCGCGCCTGTCCGCGTTCCGGCGTCGGCGGCATTCCTCGAAGCGGCCGAGTAGGGCCCGGGTCGCCGAACCCCCACCCGGTCCTTCGGACCAGCTCCACCCCTCCCCGCGGGGAGGGGTTCACGCCCCTCGCAGGGGCGTTGCCGGGTGCGGGCGGGTCGCGCCGGCTACGCCGACGCTCTCCGCCCGCGCATCTTCGCAAGGGTACGGAGGTTGCGGGTCTCCTCGTCGGGGTCGGGTGTGTCATCCATGCCGACGAACCCGGACGGGTCCGTGTCGTCGTTGAGCCACATCTGCCAAGCCAGCATGTGGCGGGCGCCGACGATCGCGGGCACGTCCTCGGCGGGGACGCCCGGCCGCGGGGTGAGGTACGCGAGCACCCCCAAGTCGGGATCGAATCGAACCTCGGCCACAAGTTGGCGAAGCTGTTCGGCGAGACGCGTCCTGATCGCGTGCCGGTCGTCGCCCTCCGCTTCCTCCATCGCCCGTGACAGGTCCACGGCCTCGCCGAGACGGGCGCGTAGGCCGGGGTCGGCGGCGGCCGTCGCGGCGGCCTTCTCGGCCTCGCGGAGCTCGCGCTGGATGGTCTTGGCCTCCTCGCCGAGCGCCCGGTAGCGGTCGGCCGCCCCGTCGTCCCCGTCCTCGACCAGTCCGAGGAGGCGCTTGCGGCGGCCCTCGACCTCGGCGAGGCGAGCGCCGAGGATGGTCACGCGATCGGCCTCGGCGGTGGGCTGCGCGCCGCGGAGGACCGCCCCTGCGTCGAGGTAGGCCAGCCCCCGGAGGAGGCGGCGTTCGATGCGGTCGGCACGCCACCTCGTGCCGTTCTCGCACCCCGCGCCGCGCCGTTGCGTGGCGCACTCGAAGTACGTCCCGCCCTTCGGTGGCGGTCCCTTGTCGATCACGTACATGGACCCGCCGCAGCGGGCGCACTTGCCAAGCCCGAGGAGAAGGTGAGCGACGCCGCGTCCCCGTCGACCGGCTGCGATGCGGCGGCCCTTCGATGCCTGCCGGGCCCGCCAGTAGGTCTCCTCGTCCACGACGGCGGGGTAGTAGCCCCTGATTGGGTTGCCCTCGGGCTGGCGGTTGCCGCCGCGGTGGGTGCCCGAATGCGGCTGGTACTCGCCGAGCGCGAGGCGTCCGCCCAAAATCTTGGCGACGGTGGACGTCTGCCAGCCGATGCCGCCTCGCCATGTCGGGGTTCCGGCCGCGTTGAGCCGAGATACGATCTGCCGTTGCCCGTAGCCCTCGATCGCCATGTGGTAGATGCTGCGCACGATCTCGGCGCGGTCCTCGCGGAGGACGAACTTGCCGTCCTCGATCGCGATCCACTCGGGACAGCGCAGCGTGAGGGGCCGGCCCTCATCGCGTGCCGCGGCCTTCTTCCTTGCCCAGGCGGCCCCAACTCGCTCTCCCTTCGTCCGGGACTCCTCGTGGGCGCGAGCCATCACTGCGATCGACACGATCAGCGGCGTCCAGTCCGTGCGCAGGCGCTCCTCGGAGTAGACCTGACCGTCGGAGAGAGTCACAACAATGACTCCCGCGCGGATCAGGTCGAACAGCCGCGCCGCGGCATCCAGAACAGCCTCTCGGGACAGACGGTCCAAGGACTCGACCACTAAGTACGAGCCGTGCGGGACCTCCCCCGCCTCAACCAAAGCAAGGAATCGCTTGAGGGCGCCGATGTCCCGGTGAGCGCCCTTGTACGCGGATATGCCCAGGTCCCGGAGGCTGTCGTCCAACTCCAGCCCGCGAGCCTGGCACCAGTCCCTCGCCCTAGATAGCTGACGACGGAGTGAGTCGCCGCGTGCCTGCTCCGGCGACGAGAAGCGTATGTAGCTGAAAGCCTTGGGCATCGGTAACCGTCCGTCGGGTTCGATGCTGTTAATGTAGCACACCTTGCTCTTCGTCGGGCCGCCCGGTTCCGGCAAGTCGATGCTGGCGGCGCGGCTGCCGTCGATCCTGCCGGCGCTCGGCCCTCGCGAGCTTCTCGAAGTCTCGATGATCGCCTCGATCGCCGGCGAGCTGTCCGGCGGCCGGCTGACCGACCGCCGGCCGTTCCGCTCGCCGCACCATTCGGCCTCGATGGCGGCGATGGTCGGCGGCGGGCTGAAGGCGAAGCCCGGCGAGGTGTCGCTGGCGCATCGCGGCGTCCTGTTCCTCGACGAGTTCCCGGAATTCACCCCGGCCGTCCTCGATTCGCTCCGCCAGCCGATGGAGAACGGCACCAGCGTGATCGCGCGGGCGAACCACCATGTCAGCTATCCGGCCGACTTCCAGCTCGTCGCGGCGATGAACCCGTGCCGCTGCGGCATGGCGGGCGAGCCGGGTCACACCTGCGCCCGCGGACCGCGCTGCGTATCGGACTATCAGGCGCGCATCTCCGGCCCGCTGATGGACCGCATCGATATCCGGATCGAGGTGCCGGCCGTCACCGCCTTCGACCTGATGAAGCCAAGCTCCACGGAAAGCTCCGCCGCCGTCGCGAGCCGCGTCTCGCGGGCGAGAGCGATGCAATCCGCTCGCTTCGAGGCGGCCGGCCTGCCGCCGGACACTGTCAACGCCCGCTGTTCCGCCGCCCTCATCGAGACCGTCGCCACCCCGGACGAGTCCGGCGCGCGGCTGCTGCGCGAGGCGGCGGAGAAGCTACGCTTCTCGGCACGCGGCTATCACCGCATCCTGAAGGTCGCCCGCACGCTCGCCGACCTCGAAGGCGACGAGACCGTCCGCCGCGTCCACCTCGCCGAAGCCATCTCCTACCGCATCGCCGGCGAGCGGCTGCAGGCGGTGGCTTAAGCGGCCTTCGCCGGCCCGACCCGCATGATCTCGCCGTCGTCGGTGGCGACGTAGATCGCGCCGTCCGGACCCTGCTGCACGTCGCGGATGCGCTTGCCTATGCCGTCCAGCAGCCGTTCCTCGCCGACCGGCTTCGTGCCCTCGAACTTCACCCGCACGAGGTCGCGCGTCGCCAAGCCGCCGAAGAAGGCGCTGCCCTTCCAGCCGGGCGCGGCGTCGGCGGTGTAGAACGCCATGCCGCTGGCCCCGATCACCGGCGTCCAGTGGTGGATCGGTTGCGTCAGGCCTTCGCCCGACTGTTTGCCCGTGCCGACCGGCGTTCCGTCGTAGTTGACGCCGAAGGAGACGAGCGGCCAGCCGTAGTTCCTGCCCGCCTCCGCGACGTTCACCTCGTCGCCGCCTTTCGGGCCGTGCTCGGAGACCCAGAGGGCGCCGGTCTCCGGGTTCAGCGCCGCTCCCTGGATGTTGCGGTGGCCGTAGCTCCAGATTTCCGGCCTCGCCCCGCTTTGCCCGACGAAGGGATTGTCCTTCGGCACCGAACCGTCGCGGTTGATCCGGATCACCTTACCGAGGTGGTTGTCGAGCTTCTGCGCATTCTCGCGGATCGGCACGTCCGAGCGCTCGCCGAAACCGGCGAAGAGGTGGCCCTCCCGGTCGAAGACGATGCGCGAGCCGAAATGCTTGTTGCCGTCGTATTTCGGCAGTTGCGTGAAGATCTTGCCGACGTCTTCGAGCTTCGATCCGTCGTTCGCCAGCTTCGCCTTGCCGATCGCGGTGGAGTTGCCGCCGTCGCCGGCTTCCGAATAGGTGAAGTAGATCGTGCGGTTGGCCGCGAAGTCCGGGTCGAGCGCCACGTCGAGGAGGCCGCCCTGGCCGCCGGAGTCGACCTCCGGCACGCCGGCGATCGCCTCGCCGACTTCGCCGTTCGCGGAGACGATCCGCATCGTCCCGCCCTTTTCCGTCACCAGCATCGCGCCGTCGGGGAGGAATTCGAACGCCCAGGGGCGCGTCAGGTCGTCGGTGATCGTCGAAACGCGCAAGAGGCCGGCCTCGCTCCGCACCGTTTCGTCCGCCGCCAGCGCGGGCAGCGGCAGCGCGCCTGTGGCGAGGGCGAGCATCAGGGTCAGGCGTCGCATGGGCGTCTCCTCCGAAACCGTGCCCGACAAGTCGGTCGAGAAGCGGCTACCGGAAAGCCCCTTGGCGCAACCGTGATCGGGGCGTCATCGGATGCGGGCGAGGATCTCCGCCGCGGCAGGCAGGAGGGCGAGGCGCTGCTGCGGTCGCGGGCCGATCTGCTCGATGATGTGCGCCGCGGCGATCGTGCCGAGCTTCGCCGCATCCTCGTTCGAGAGGTTGGCGGTGTAGCCGCGCAAGAAGCCGCTGGCGAAGAGGTCGCCGGCGCCGGTCGTGTCGAGCAGTTGCCGGACCGGCGTCGCGACGACGTCGATCCGCGTCCCCTTCTCCACCACGGCGCAGCCCTTTTCCGAGCGCGTCACGCAGGCGATGCGGTGAGTGTCCTCGCCGATCCGGCGGATCGCCTCGTCGAGGTCGTCCGTCTCGTAGAGCGCCAGCGCTTCCGCCTCGTTGGCGAAGACGATGTCGACGGTGCCCGAGCGCATGAGATCGAGGAACTCGGCGCGGTAGCGGTGAACGCAGAACGAGTCCGACAGGGTCATCGCGACCTCGCGGCCGTGCTCGTGCGCGATCCGGGCGGCGAGGCGGATCGCGTCCTTGGCGCGCGGCGGATCCCAGAGGTAGCCCTCGAAATAGGTCACCTTCGCGCTCGCGACCAAGGCGGCGTCGACGTCCTCGGGACCGAGCTCGACGCAGGCGCCGAGATAGGTCGACATCGAGCGCTCGCCGTCCGGCGTCACCAGGATCATCGAGCGCGCGGTCGGCGGCTCGCCAGCGAGCGGCCTCGTCTCGTAGACGACCTTCTGCGCCCGGATGTCGGCCGTGAACACCGTGCCGAGCGTGTCGCTCGACACCTTGCCGATATAGGCCCCGCGACCGCCGAGCGAGACGACGCCGGCCACCGTGTTGCCGGCCGAGCCGCCGGAGGTCTCCACCGCCGGCCCCATCGTGTCGTAGAGGGCGGTGGCGCGGGCCGTGTCGATCAGGGTCATCGCGCCCTTAGTGACATCGTGATGCGCCAGGAATTCTTCGGGCACCTGCGCGATGATGTCGACGATCGCGTTGCCGATCGTCAGAACGTCGATATCCGCCGCTGCCATGCGCGCTGCCCCTCTTGGCCCTTTCGCGCCGCATAGCGGGTGCCGTCGCGGATGGCGAGTCCCGGCGCGGAAAGGGCGGCTCGCCGCCGCCGCTTGCTTGCGAGACGATGCTTGCCGTCAGGCAGCCGGCTTCGCCGCCCGCCGGTTGGCCGCCCAGCCCGCCAGCACCTTGTCGAGCGTCATCGGATAGTCGCGCACCCGGACGCCGGTGGCGTTGTAGATCGCGTTGGTGACCGCCGCGCCGACGCCGGACAGCGCCAGCTCGCCGATGCCCTTGGCCGCGAGCGGCGAGGCCGCGAGGTCGCGGTCCGGCAGCAGCACGACCTCAAGCTGTGGCACGTCGGCGTTCACCGGCACGTGGTACTCGGCGAGGTCGTGGTTGACGAGAAGGCCGGTGCGCGTGTCGACGACCAGTTCCTCGTGCAGCGCCCCGCCGATGCCGAAGATCTGCCCGCCGTAGCACTGCGACGTCGCTGTCTTCTCGTTGAGGATGCGCCCTGTCGCCGCGACGGTGAGGAGCCGCCGCACGCGCGTCTCGCCGGTCACGGCATTGACGGCCACCTCGCAGAAATGCGCGCCGTAGCTCGCCTGATGCGTTTCCTTGAACTGCCGTCCCGGCTTGAACGTGCCCTCGACCACGATCGGCTTGGTTCCGACGATCTCGCCGACGAGGCGCTGCCGGTTGCCGGCGATCACCGTGCCGTCCTTCAGCGTCACGTCGTCCGGCTTCTCGCCGAGGCGTTTCGCGATCTCCGCGACGACGCCCTCGCAGGCCGCGAACACCGACGAGCCGGACGAGTTCGCGCCCCAGGAGCCGCCCGAGCCGGCCGCCTGCGGCAGCGCCGAGTCGCCGAGCTTGACCGCCACCTTCTCCACCGGCAGCCCCAGCATCTCGGCCGCGATCTGCTGGAGGATCGTGTAGGTGCCGGTGCCGATGTCCGTCATGTCGGTTTCCACCAGCGCCGTACCGTCCGGGTGGAGCGTCACCCGCGCCGACGACTGCTGGAGGAGGTTCTTGCGGGACGCCGCCGCCATGCCGATGCCGATCAGCCATTCGCCTTCCCGCCGGCTCATCGGGGTTTCCGGGCGATCCGCCCAACCGAAGCGCTTCGCACCCTCGTCCATGCACTCGACGAGCTTGCGCGACGAGAACGGCAGCCCGTCCTGCGGGTCGACTTCCGGCTCGTTGGCTTTCCGGAATTCGATCGGATCGAGCCCGAGCTTTTCCGCCATCTCGTCCATGGCGTTTTCCAGCGCCAGCATGCCGACCGCCTCGCCGGGCGCGCGCATGGAAGCCCCGAGCACGATGTTCACATCGGATTTCCGGTGCGTGATCTGCCGGTTCTCGCCGGCGTAAAGGAAGACCGTGGAGATGCCGGCCGGCTCGAAGACATTCTGCTCCGGCAGGTTGCCGGAGATCGTGTCGTGCGCGATGGCCGTGATCTTGCCGGCTTTCGTCGTGCCAATGCGGATGCGCTGGATCGTGTCGGGCCGCCGCACCGTCGTCTGGTAGACTTGGCTCCGGGTGAGCGCCACCTTGACCGGCCGCCCGACCGCCTTCGCGCCGAGCGCCGCGAAAACCGATTCCGGCGCGATGCCGAGCTTCGAGCCGAAGCCGCCGCCGACGTAAGGCGAAACGATCCGCACGTTCGACTTCGCGATGCCGAGCGCGGCCGCGAGTTGCCCGACATTGGTGGAGACGAGCTGGTACGAGCCGTAGACCGTCAACTGGTCGCCGTTCCAGGAGGCGATGGAGGCGTGCGGCTCCATGGCGGAGGAGTTCTGGCTCGGCGTCGTATAGGTCGCCTCGAACTGCGCCTCCGCCGCGGCGAAGGCCCTGTCGACGTCACCCTTCCGCACCGTCGAGGGCATCACCTGCTCGCCGGGATCGTAGGCCTCGTCCTTGACGGCGAAAAGGTCGTAGCTCCCCTCCGTCGTCTCGTACTCCACCTCGACGAGGCGGGCCGCGTCGCGGGCGATCTCGTAGGATTCCGCCACCACCATGCAGACCGGCTGGCCGTGGTAGCTGACGGTGCCCTTGATCGCGCTCGGCTTCGAATCGCTCGGGTCGGCCGAGGCTCGCGCGGCGCGGTCGTCCACCACGACGTGAAGGACGCCCTTCATCGACAAGGCCGCCAACGGATCGATGCGCCTGATCTTCGCCGATCCGACCGGCGCGGTGACGAGATAGCCGTACGCGACGTTCCGGCCGACGAGCTGCTCGTAGGCGTATTTCGCGGTGCCGGAGACCTTCAGCGGCCCCTCGAAGCGGGGCAGCGCCCGGCCGATGACATTTTGGCCGTTGCGGTCGAGCCGCGTCTCGCCGACCGGCCTGTCCATCTTATACGTGTTGGAAAGGCTCATGCCGCACCTCCCGCTGCGATGCCCGTCACCTCGGCCAGCACCGCCGGCAGGGTGCGCCGCATCAGCTCGATCTTGAAATCGTTGTCGCCCTGGCCCTTCGCTTGGCTCAGGAGGATGTCGGCGGCCTTCTCGAACAGCGCCTCGGACGGCGCTTCGTCGATCAGCGTCTGTTCCACCGCCTCGTCGCGCCACGGGACATGTGCGACGCCGCCGAAGGCGAGCCGCGCCGTTTTGATCCGGCCAGACTCCACTTTCACCACCGCCGCCACCGAGATCAGCGCGAAGGCGTAGGATGCGCGGTCGCGTACCTTTCTGTAGATCTGCCGCCCGCCGAGCGGGGCGGGGAGATGCACCGCCGTGATCAGTTCGCCGGGTTCGAGGCTCGTCTCGACTTCCGGCGTCGAGCCGGGAAGCCGGTGGAGTTCCGCCACATCGAACCGCCGGGTCGAGCCATCGGCCTTCACCGTCTCGACCTCGGCGTTGAGGGCGCGCATCGCCACCGCCATGTCGGACGGATGCGTCGCGATGCAGTGCTCGGACGCGCCGAGGATGGCGTGGATGCGGTTGAAGCCGCCGATCGCGTCGCAACCCGAGCCGGGCTCGCGCTTGTTGCAGCGCGCCGACGGCTCGTAGAAGTAGCCGCAGCGCGTGCGCTGGAGGAAGTTGCCGCCGGTCGAGGCCTTGTTGCGAAGCTGGCCGGACGCGCCCGCGAGCAGCGCCCGTGCCAGAACCTCGTAATCCTTCCGGATGCGCGCGTTCGCGGCGAGGTCGCTGTTCGTCACCAGCGCGCCGATCTTCAACCCGTCGCCGTTGGCCGTCACGTCCTTCAGCGGCAGCCGGGAGATGTCGACGAGCGTATCCGGCACCTCCACCTGCAGCTTCATCAGGTCGAGGAGGTTGGTGCCGCCGGCGATGAAGCGGGCGGTCGCGCCCTTCGCCGCGATTGCGGCCTCAGTGGGGTTCGCGGCGCGGACGTAGTCGAAGCTCCTCATGCCGCGCGCCTTTCGTCCGTCTTGCCGACCTCGACCGCGGGCGCCGCCTCGCGGATAGCGTCGACGATGTTGGGATAGGCCGAGCAGCGGCAGAGATTGCCGCTCATCCGTTCCGACACTTCCGCCTCCGACAGCGTCGGCGCGGCGTTGATGTCGGCGGAGGCATGGCTCGCCCAGCCGTCCGCCACCTCGCCGAGCATGCCGACGGCGGAGACGATCTGCCCGGGCGTGCAATAACCGCATTGGTAGCCGTCGTGCTCCAGGAAAGCCTGCTGCATCGGGTGCAGCTTGCCGGGCTTGCCGAGCCCTTCGATGGTCAGGATCTCGTCGTCCTCGTGCATCACCGCGAGGGAAAGGCAGCTGTTGATGCGCCGGCCGTTGACGAGGATCGTGCAGGCGCCGCACTGCCCGTGGTCGCAGCCCTTCTTCGAGCCGGTGAGGCCGATATGCTCGCGCAACGCATCGAGCAGGGTGGTGCGGATGTCGAGATCGACCTCGTGGATCTCGCCGTTGACGTTGAGCCGGGTCACACGCGCTCCCTTCCCTGGCGGTTTGTAATCGTTCCAGACTACGAACGCGGGAGGGGTGGGATGGTTGAACGGCCGACCTGTAGCCGCGACCGGATTAGCTCTCTCCCGCTCCAGCGGTCGGCGATGGATGGCGTGCCGTCGGCATCGGCGGTAGCACCAACAGGAACAGTCGGCGGCCCGGCACCTCGATGCGGCGGTGGAGGAGGGCCGAAAGCGCGACCACCGGGACGAGGGTCAGGACAATCGCGCTCACTTCCAGGACGTTCGCCCTGCTCCCGGCGATGCGGCCGGCGAGGCCGAGCGCCGGATTGATGCAGAGGAAATGCGCGAGATAGACGGCGTAAGACCATTCGCCGAGCCGATGGACCGGCCGGCCGGCAAACAGCGTGTCGCCGAGGCGGCCGCCGTCGGCGAGAAGCGCGACGACGAGCGGAAAGAGACAGACGGCGGCCGCGTCGAGCCCTTCTTCGACGAGGACGATGGCAGTTATTCCGGCGACGAACAGGGCGATGTCGGCGCGCAGGGCCGCCCGCCCGGCCCGTTTCGGGCGGAAGCGATGCGCGAGGACACCGAGGACGAAACCGCCGAAACAGCGGACGGCCGGCAGCGGCGAGCCCTCCCGCACCACGTCGAGCGGCCCGTTGATCCCGGCGCCGGACAGGGCAACCATCGCGATGGAGGCCACCGCCAGGACGGCGAGAAGGGGAGCCGCGAGTCGGCTCCGCGCCAGCGCCAGCGCCATCGCCGGGAACAGGAAGTAGACCAGGAACTCCGTGCTGATCGACCAGGACACCCCGAGAAAGCGCGGCGCGTCGAAGCCCCAGGAATGCGTCATGGTGAGGTTCGCCGCCCAGTCGCCCGCCGAGGCCGCCGATCCTGCCGCGCCGGGGCCCCGGATCGCGTTCTTGACGAAGTAGACGAGGGTCAGGACGAGGTAGAGCGGGTAGAGGCGCGCGACGCGCTTGCCGATGAAGGTGGCATAGCTGCGCAGGTCGAACCCGCCCGAGAACAGGTTCATGTAGTTGTAGGCGATGATGAAGCCGCTCAGCACGAAGAACAGGTCGACGGCGATGTAGCCGTGCCGGAACGGCGCGGGCGCCGGGATGCCGAACCGCTGCTCGACGGCTTCGCCGACATGGTAGAGGACGACGGCCACCGCGGCGATGCCGCGGATGCCGGTCAGTGCTCGCAACTCCTCCCTCGCCATCCTTGGCTTCCCGCCCTCCGCCTGCCGCCGGCGGTCAGAATTCGATGCCCTTCTGGGCTTTCACGCCGGAGCGGAAGGGGTGCTTCACCGCTTCCATCTCGGTGACGAGGTCGGCGAGATCGATCAGTTCCTCCTTGGCGTTCCGGCCAGTGACGACGACGTGCTTCATCGGCGGCTTGGCGCGCAGCGCCTCCAGCACCTCCGCCATCGGCAGGTAGTCGTAGCGGAGCACGATGTTCAACTCGTCGAGGAGCACGAGGTCGTGCCTGTCGTCCATGATCAGCGCCTTCGCCCGCTCCCAGGCGGCGCGGGCCGCCTCGATGTCGCGCTGGCGGTCCTGTGTCTCCCAGGTGAAGCCGTCGCCCATCGCAGTGATCGTCACCGCGTCGGGGAACCGCTCCAGCGCCGCCCGCTCGCCGGTCTCCCACCGGCCCTTGACGAATTGGACGATGCCGACGCGCATGCCGTTGCCGAGCGCCCGGAAGACGAGGCCGAAGGCGGCGGTGGACTTGCCCTTGCCCTTGCCGGTGTGGACGATGACGAGACCCTTCTCCACAGTCTTCGTCGCGAGGATCTTGTCGCGCGCGGCCTTCTTCTTCCGCATCTTCTCGGCGTGGCGGGCGTCGAGCTCCGCCTCGCTCATCGCGGCGACGACGGGAGACTTCTCGGCCATCAGGCTTCCTCCAGCGACAGAGCGAGAGAATTCGCGCGCGGGCGCCAGAGCCCCCGTTCCACCGCCTCGCGGAAACGCTCCCGCATCTCGGCGAGCGCGGCGGGATTGTTCGCGGCGACGAAGGCCGCGACCTCCTCGTCCAGAAGATAGGCGCGGTACACCGCTTCCCAGTGGTGGTCCAACACCGCGCCCGTCGTCGCGGCGAAGGCGAAGAGATAGTCGACGGTCGCGGCCATCTCGAAAGCGCCCTTGTAGCCGTGCCGCATGACGCCGGCGATCCATTTCGGGTTCGCGGCCCGGGCGCGCACCACCCGGCCGATCTCCTCCTCCAGCGCCCGCACGACAGGGCGTTCAGGGCGCGAATGGTCGTTGTGGTAGATGGCCGGCCGGCGAGCCGCGAGGCTTTCCGCCGCCGCCGTCATGCCGCCCTCGAACTGGTAGTAGTCGTCCGAGTCGAGGAGGTCGTGCTCGCGGTTGTCCTGGTTCTGGACTACCGCCTCGACCAGCGAAAGCCGGCGCTCGAAGCCGGCGCGGTCGGCCTCGCCCTCCTGTCCCGCGCCGTAGGCGTAGGAGCCCCAGACGAGATAGGCCTCCGCCAGATCGGCTTTCGTCTCCCAGCCGCGCTCGTCGATCAGCGCCTGCAGGCCGGCGCCGTAGGAGCCGGGTTTCGAGCCGAAGACGCGGAATCCCGCGCGGCGCGCGGCTTCCCGCCCGCTGAAGCCCGCTGCGACGAGCGCGGCGGCCTCCTCTCGCATCCGGCCCGCGATCGGATTGTCCCCCACGTCCTCGTCGAGCGCCCCGACCGCGCGGACCGCCCGGTCGAACAGCGCGATCTGCTCGGGAAAGGCGTCGCGGAAGAAGCCGGACACGCGAAGCGTCACGTCGACGCGCGGCCGCCCGAGGCTGGCCGGCGGAATCACCTCGAAGCCGCTCACGCGCCGGCTCGCCGCTTCCCAGACCGGCTTCGCGCCGATCAGCGCGAGGGCCTGGGCGATGTCGTCGCCGCCGGTCCGCATGTTCGCCGTGCCCCAGGCGGTGAGGCCGACGGTGCGGAGCGGTTCGCCATGGTCCTGCGCGTGGCGCAGGCACAGGAGTTCCGCCGACTTGCGGCCGAGCGCCCAGGCGGTCTCGGTGGGCACCGACCTCGTATCGACGGAAAAGAAGTTGCGCCCGGTCGGCAGGACGTCCGGCCGCCCGCGCGTCGGCGCGCCGGACGGACCGGGCGCCAGGAAGCGCCCGTCGAGGGCGCGAAGGAGCCCGGCGATCTCCGCCGGACCGGAGCGTTCGACAGAGGGCCTCAGCCGCGTCTCGATCTCGGCGACGACGGCGCGGGTGGCGGTCCATGCCGCGTCGGCCTGCGTTGCTCCGGCCACCAGCCCGGCCGCCAGCAGTTCGATCCGCTCCACCGTGTCGCCGGCCGTGCGCCATGGCTCGCCGGAGAGAGCCCGCAGCGCATCCGGCCGCGGTCCCGCCCAAGGCTCGCCCATCCGGCAGTCGAGCGGGTCGAGGCCGAGCGCGAGGTCGGCCGCGATGGCCCGCTGCAGCGAGGCGTCGCCGGGCGCGAAGCCGCGCGGCACCCGCGCCAGCGCCACGACGAGGTCCGTCAGCAGCCGCCCTTCCGGCGCGCAGCCGAAGACGTGGAGGCCGTCGCGGATCTGCATCTCCTTCAGCTCGCAGAGATAGCTGTCGAGCTTCTCGAGCCGCTCGCCTTCGTCGTCCGCCTCGACCAGGCCGGCGTCGCGATCCAACCCGATATCGGCGACGAGGTCGAGGATACGCTTCTTGAGCAGCTTCTCGCGGCGCGGATCGCCCTGCGCCGCCTCGTAGTATTCGTCGACCAGCGCTTCCAGCTCGCGCGAGGGGCCGTAGCTCTCAGCGCGCGTCAGCGGCGGCGTCAGGTGGTCTACGATCACCGCCGCGTTGCGACGTTTCGCCTGCGTGCCCTCGCCAGGATCGTTGACGATGAACGGATAGACGTTCGGCAGGGGTCCGAGCACGGCTTCCGGAAAGCATTCCTCTGACAGCGCCAGCGCCTTGCCGGGCAGCCATTCGAGGTTGCCGTGCTTGCCCATGTGGACCACCGCATGCGCGCCGAACCCTCCCCGGATCCAGGCATGGAAGGCGAGGTAGTTGTGCGGGGGCACGAGGTCCGGCGAGTGGTAGGTCGCCTTCGGGTCGATGTTGTAGCCGCGCGCCGGCTGCACCCCGACCGCGACATTGCCGAACCGCGCGAGCGGCAGCGCGAAGCCGCGTCCCTCGACGAACATCGGATCGCGCTCGGGCGAGCCCCAACGCTCCGTCACCGCGCCGCGCACCGTTTCCGGCAGCGCATCGAAGAAGCGGCGGTAGCTGTCCGGCGTCAGCCATTCGCGCACCGCGCGGCCATGATGGCCGGCATTGGTCGGGCCTTCGAGGAGATGCCGCACGAGAGCGGCGCCGTCCGCCGGCGGCCTGTCGCCGAGGTCGTAGCCGGCGACCCTCATCGCCCGCAACGCCTCCGCCGCGCCGGCCGGGGTGTCGAGACCGACGCCGTTGGCGATCCGGCCGTCCCGGTTCGGATAGTTCGCGAGCACCATCGCGATGCGCCGTTCCGAAGTCGGCGTCCGCCGCAGCCGTACCCAGTTCGCCGCGAGATCGGCGACGTGCGCCACCCTGCTCGCCACCGGTTCGTGCCGCACGATGTCGGTCTCGCAGGTCGCGTCCCACCGCGCAGCCGATTTGAACGCGACCGCACCGGCGAAGACGCGCCCGTCGATCTCCGGCAGCGCGACGCCCATCGCGAGGTCGCGGGCGCCGAGTCCCCGCGGCGAAGCGCGCCATTCGGCCTCGGACATCGATCCCAGCACCGCCTGCAGCACCGGCGCGCCGCCTTCGTCCAGCACCGTGCCGCCTGCTGCCCCGACCGCGAAGCCGGTGAGGTTCACCACCACTTCCGGCGGATGCCCGGCGAACAGCGCCCGCAGCGTCGCGACGGAAACCTCATCCTTGAGGCTCGTCACGTAGACGGGGAGGGGCGAGAGGCCGCGCGCCGCCAGCGCGTCGCACAGCGCCTCGACCGCGCCCGTCTGCCCGCTCTGCACGAGCGCGCGATAGAAGACGACCGCGGCGACGGGCGCGTCCGCCTTCGTCGTGACCCGCCTGTCGAGCATCCCGGCCTTCAGGATCGGTCGCGCTTCCGGCGGCATCGCGCTCCCGGCGAGGATCGCCTGGCAGGCCAGCAGGAAGTTCGCCGCGTTCTCCGCGCCGCCCTCGACCAGATACCGCCAGAGCCGGTGCCGCTCGGCTGGCTCTAGCGTCGACAGCGTGTCGAGCTCGGCGTCCGGCCGGTCGTCGCCGGGCAGGGCCGCTAACGGGATGCCGTGCTCCCGTGCGAGGGCCGCCAGCCGCTCGACGCCGTGCCGCCAGTAGCTCGCCCCTCCGAGCAGCCGGACGACGATCAGCTTCGCATGCCGCGCCGTCCGCTCGGCGTAGAGGTCGACCGACATCGGGTGCGCGAGGCGGAGGAGGTTCGCTAGCCGCAGCGAAGGCGCGGCGCTCCCGAGCCGGCCGGCCGCCGCGGCAAGGCAGGCGATCTCGGTGTCCGCCGCCGACAGGACGACGACGTCCGCCGGCGACTGCCGGAGGTCGATCGCCTCCGACCCGTCGGCGATCGTGCCGGCCTGGGCGGCGAGAAGATGCATCAGGCGGCGGCGCTGGCCGGCCGCTCGCCGGCGGCGAGCGCGGCGATCCAGGCGGCGATGCGAGCCTCCGCCGCCCCGTCCAGCCGGTCGTGCAGGCCGATCACCACGAGGCGCGTTTCCCGGGCCTCGCCGGGTTTCCACGCCCGGTCGAAATAGGTCTCGATCCGCGCGCCGACCGCCTGCACCACGAGCCGCATCGGCTTGTCCGCCACGGCGGCGAATCCCTTGACGCGCAGCACGTCCTCGCGGGCGATCAGGTCGCGCAGGCCCGCGGTGAACGCCGCGACGTCGGCGACCGGGCCAGCTTCGGCGATGAAGCTGTCGAAGTCGTCGTGGTCGTGCGCCACGCCGCCTTCGTGCTCGATCTCGTGGTGCGAGCGGCGGCTCGCGATGAGGTCTTCCGTGCCGGCGCCGATGCCGAGCAGCACCTCCGCGGCGAGCCGTCCGCCCGAGCTCGGCACCACCTTCAGCGCCCGGCCGCCGGCGGCCGCCTCCACCGCTTCCCGGGCGGCGGCCATGCCGTCGGTGCCGACGAGGTCGGCCTTGTTGAGGACGACGAGGTCGGCAGCGCGGATCTGGTCCTCGAACAGTTCCTCCAGCGGGTTGTCGTGATCGAGGCTGGCATCCGCTTCCCGCGCCGCGGCGAGCCTGTCCTCGTCGTCGGCGAAGCGACCGGCCGCGACGGCGGCGGCGTCGATCACCGTCACGACGCCGTCGACCGTGACGCGCGCCTTCACCTCCGGCCAGTTGAAGGCCGCGACGAGCGGCTGCGGCAGCGCGAGCCCGCTCGTCTCGATCACGATGTGGTCGAGCTGGTCGGCGCGTTCGATCAGCTTTTCCATGGTGGGGATGAAGTCGTCCGCCACCGTGCAGCAGATGCAGCCGTTGGTCAGCTCCACCACGTCTTCCTCGCGGCAGGTCTCCGCCCCGCAGCCTTTCAGAAGGTCGCCGTCGAAGCCGAGGTCGCCGAACTCGTTGACGATCAGCGCGATGCGCCGCCCGCCGGCGTTCTGCAGGAGGTTGCGGATCAGCGTCGTCTTGCCGGCGCCGAGAAAGCCGGTGACGACGGTGGCGGGAATCTTTTGCATGGGTCTCTAGCCTTTGAGAACGAGCGGCAGGCCGGCGGCGACGAAGACGACGCGCTCGGCTTTCGCCGCGAGGGTTTGATGGAGCCGGCCCGCATGGTCGCGGAAGTCGCGGGCCATGCGGTTGTCCGGCACGATGCCGAGGCCGACCTCGTTCGAGACGAGGATCACCGGCCCGGCGGGCGGTTCGGAGAAGAGCGCGGCGAAGCTTGCGGATTCCGCCTCCACGTCATGGCTCTCCAGCATCAGGTTGGTCAGCCAGAGCGTCAGGCAGTCGACCAGCACCGCGCGGCCGGGCGCGGCCTCGGCGCGGATCGCCTCGCCGAGCTCCAGCGGTGCCTCGACGGTGCGCCAGCTCGCGCCGCGCCGCTCGCGGTGGTGCCGGATGCGCTCCGCCATCTCGGTGTCGCCACCGAAATCCCGCGCCGTCGCGACATAGACGCCGGCGAGCTTCGCCGCTTCGACGAGGCCTTCCGCATACCGGCTTTTCCCTGAGCGCGCCCCGCCGAGGACGAGCGTCAGGCCGGGGGCGAGCGTCAAGGCCGCGCCCGCGGGCTCCGGAGCATGGATATGGCGTCGGGGCCGACCGCGCCGGGCGGCGCTCGGAAAGAATCGGTCAAGGGCTCAACCTCCGTGACGCCCGAGCGGGAATTCGCGCGGGGCTCAAGGGACGGCAGGTCTCCTGGCTCGCGGGTCGTTGGCGCCTTCCGGCCTTCCCGGGGCTCGCGCCCCAGTGGCCGTTCCGGCGGAGAACCGCCGGCGGAAGGAGCCTCGCCGCTCTACAGTCGCGGGGTCGGCTGCGATCGGAGGCCTCCGGTTTGGATCGGCCCTTCGCATTCCCTCTTGGCCCCGCATCCGAATCCGGATGCGGAAGACCGTCCGCCGCGAAGCATAGCCGCGCGGGAAGACGCGTCAACGCCCCGGCGCTGGCCGCGCCGGCTTCGCGCCTATCTTCCCGGGCCGACCCCGCAAGGAAGCCGCCGCCATGCCCCATCCGCTCGTCTCGCCCGACCACGTCGCCTTCGTCACGGGCGGCGCGTCCGGCATCGGCCTCGCGCTGGCGAAGCGCTTCGTCGAGGCCGGCATGCGCGTCGCGATCGCCGACCGCGACGAGCGGGCGCTCGACGCCGCGGTGGACGCGCTTGGCGCCGGCGACCGGGTGAAGGCGTTCCCGCTCGACGTCTCGAACCGGAGCGAACTCGAAGTCGCGGCGGACCGCGTCTTCGGTGCCTGGGAGGCGGTGCACGTCCTCGTCAACAATGCCGGCATCGGGCCGGGCTCGACCGTGCTGGAGGCGGCGAACTGGGACCGCATCCTCGCCGTCAACCTCGGCGGCGTCGTCAACGGCGCGCAGGTCTTCGTGCCGCGCATGCTGGAGGGCGGCGAAGCGGGCGTCGTCGTCAACACCGGCTCGAAGCAGGGCATCACCACGCCGCCGGGCGACCCCGCCTACAACGTCGCGAAAGCGGGGGTGAAGGTGTTCACCGAAGCGCTGGAGCACGACCTCCGCAATCGCGGCGAGGGCGCGCGTATCACCGCGCATCTCCTGATCCCCGGCTTCGTCTTCACCGGCCTGACGAAGGGCGAGCGGACCGAGAAGCCGGCGGCCGCCTGGACGCCGGAGGAAACGGCGGACTTCGCCTTGACCAGTCTGGAGCGCGGCGACTTCTACATCCTCTGCCCCGACAACGACGTGCCGCGGGCGCTCGACGAGAAGCGCATCGCCTGGTCCGCCGGCGACATCACCGAGAACCGGCCGCCGCTGTCGCGCTGGCACAAGGACTGGGGCGAGCGCTTCAGTACCTGGGAGCGTCCGCGGGGTTGAGCGGCCGCTCGCTGTAGCCCTTCGTCATCCGGTCCAGCGTCGCGTCGCGCCGCCCGAAGGCGTGGTAGAGCGCGAGCGCGGCGTGGATCGCGATGAAGGCCAGGAACGTCCAGGCGAGGAGCACGTGGGCGTTGCTGTAGACGGCGAACTCCGAGCCCGGCGCCGGCGTCTCGCTCGGGGGCACGAGCTGCAGCCCGTAGACGCGAAAACCCCGGCCGGAGGCGACCGCGCGGTAGATCATCAGCGCCGGGATCACCACCATCAGGGCGTAGAGCACGACCTGGCCCGCGGTCGCCGCCAGCCGTTCGAACCGCGCGCCGGCATGCGGCGGGCGGTTGTTGACGTTGGCGAGACCCCAGAGCCCGCGCAGGAGCACGAGCACGAACAGCGTGAAGCCGACCGAATAGTGCGTTCCCCAGAAGAACGCCGCGACCGGCGTGTCCTCCGCGAAGACGTGGAGAATCGCGCTGGTGAACTGCCAGACGAACAGCAGCGCCATGCCCCAGTGGAACGTCCGGCTGACGATGCCGAAGCCTTCGTGGGTGTCCGACATCTGTCGTCCGTCGACTGCGGTCGCGCTCATGCGGCTGCCTGTTCCTCTGCTTCCCTTCGAGCGGTTCTAAACTCGGGCGGTCAAAAGGGCAGGGGTCGCACGCCGGCGTTCACGCCATCTTGACGCGGCGGCTCTCGGCGATGCGCAGGATGGCGCCGACATCGAGCGCGCGTTCCAGCGCCGCGGCGATCTCGTCCAGCGCCGCGTCAACGCCGGCTAGATGGTCGCGCGCGACGCTGTCGAGGCCGAGGCGGACGAGCAGCGCGCGCCGCCACGCGTCGTTGGCGAAGATGCCGTGGAGATAGGTGCCGAAGACGCGACCATCGGCGCTCGTCGCGCCCTCGGGTCGCCCGTCGACCAGCGCCACCGGACGTTGTCGGTCCGGCCCTTCGGTGCGCCCGAGATGGATCTCGTAGCCCGCGAGCGGCACGCCGCCGTCCGCCGAGACCGCGCGGGTTTCGCGCACCACCTTCTCCGGCTCCATCACCGTCTCGACGTCGAGGAGGCCGAGACCTTCCACGGCGCGCGGGGGCCCCTCGATCCCTTGCGGATCGGCGACGCGCCGCCCCAGCATCTGGAAGCCGCCGCACAGCCCGACGACGTGGCCGCCGCGTGCGAGGTGCTCGGCGAGGTCTTGGGTCCAGCCGTTCCGGCGAAAGGCTTCGAGGTCGGCGACGGTCGCCTTCGAGCCCGGGATCACCGCGAGCCGCGCCTCGGCGGGAAAGCGTGTCCCGGGCTGGACGAAGACCACCGAAACGCCCGGCTCGGCGCGGAGCGGGTCGAGATCGTCGAAGTTCGCGATGCGCCCGAGCACCGGCACAGCGACGACGAGGCCGCCGGCGGGGCCGCGCGACAGCCGCTCGAGCGCCACGGAGTCCTCCGCCGGCAGCCGGCTCGCTGCCGCAAGGTGCGGGACGACGCCGAGCGACGGCCAGCCGGTGAAGCGCGTGACGGTGGCGAGTCCGTCGTCGAACAGCGCCGGATCGCCGCGGAACTTGTTGACGAGGAAGCCGCGGATCATCGCGCGGTCGGCCTCGTCCAGCACGGCGTGCGTCCCGACCAGCGAGGCGATGACGCCGCCGCGGTCGATGTCGCCGACGAGGATCGCCGGCACCTCGGCCGCGCGGGCGAAGCCCATGTTGGCGATGTCGTTGGCGCGGAGGTTGACCTCGGCCGGCGAACCCGCCCCTTCCGCGATCACGAGGTCCGCATCGCGCGAAACCTCGCCGAAGCTTTCGAGCACGCGCTGCAGGAACGAGGCCTTCAGCCGCTGGTAGTCGCGCCCCTGTGCCGTTCCCGCGACGCGGCCCTGCACCAGAACTTGCGAGCCCGTTTCCGACTGCGGCTTCAGCAGCACCGGGTTCATGTGGACGCTCGGCTCCGCGCGGCAGGCGAGCGCCTGCAGCCATTGCCCGCGTCCGATCTCGCCCCATTCGGCCGTGCCGGGAATGCGCGCGACGGCGGCGTTGTTCGACATGTTCTGCGGCTTGAACGGCCGAACGCGGAGGCCGCGGTTCGCGAAGAGGCGGCAGAGGCCGGCCGCGAGCACCGTCTTGCCGACGTCCGATCCCGTGCCCTGCAGCATCACGGCTGGGACGGCGGGAAGGCTCATCCGAGGAGCAGCTTCGCCGCCAGCGCCAGGCACGTGCAGACGAGGAGCGGCCGGATCAGCTTCGCGCCGAAGCGCATGGCGAAGGTCGCGCCGAGCTTGGCGCCCGCGAACTGCGCGACGCCCATGCAGAGCCCCAGCGTCCAGAGGATCGAGCCGGACAGGGCGAAGACGGTGAAGGCCCCGAGGTTCGAAGCGAAGTTCAGGAGCTTCGTATGCGCCGTCGCCTTCAGGATGCCGAAGCCCGCGAGCGTCACGAAGGCCAGCATGAAGAACGAGCCGGTGCCGGGGCCGAACAGGCCGTCATAGGCGCCGATCACCGGCACGATCCCAAGCGCGAAGAGCCTCCGTGAGCCGCGCCGCTCGGCGTCGGCGTCCGACAGGCCCGGCCGGAGCGCGAAATAGAGGGCGATCGCGATCAGGAGATAGGGCAGCGCCCGTTCGAACGTCGCCGTCGGCAGGAGCAGCGCGGCGCTCGCCCCGACGGCGGAGCCCGCGAAGGACAGGGCGGCGGTCGGCAGCAGCTTGCCCATCTGCACGTGCCCCTTGGAGGCATAGGCGAGCGAGGCCGAGCCCGCGCCGAACAGCCCCTGCAGCTTGTTGGTGCCGAGCGCGGACACGGGGTCGATGCCGGCGAGGAGGAGGGCGGGGATCGTGACGAGCCCGCCGCCGCCGGCGATGGCGTCGACGAAACCGGCGAGAAACGCCGCCGCGACGAGAAGGAGGAAGGTTTCAGGCGGCATGGTCGAACCGGAGCATGCGGCACGGCATAGCGGTGCGGGCGGCCCGGCGGAAGCCATGCGGCGAGGGATTTGACGCCGGCGGCGCAGTCCTGTTTAGGTCGCGCTTCACTGACGGTGCCCGGCGATCGGTCCGGGCCGGATGCGACCGCACGGAAGGACGCCGACCCAAACCGGGGGCGAGCCGCGCGGACTGTCGGAACGGCGACCCGGCTCCCCGAGAACCGGCGCTTCCTCCGGCGATGCGACAACGGAGGACATGCATGCGAGCCCTGATGCTCTGCGGCCACGGCAGCCGCGACGGTGCCGCGATGGTGGAGTTCGCCGGCCTCGCCGAGAAGCTCGCACGCCGCCTGCCGGAATGGCCGCTCGAATACGGCTACCTCGAATTCGCCCGGCCGATCATCCGCGAAGGGCTGGACAAGCTGCGCGCGAAGGGCGCGACCGAGGTGCTGGCGCTGCCCGGCATGCTGTTCGCCGCCGGCCACGCCAAGAACGACATCCCATCGGTGCTCAACACCTATGCGACGGCGAACGGCCTCGCCGTCACCTACGGGCGCGAGCTCGGCATCGATCCGAAGATGATCCGCGCCGCGGGAGATCGCATCCGCGAGGCGCTCGTCGCCGACGGCTGGCGGCCCGGCGAATCGCTGCATGATTCCATGCTGATGGTGGTGGGGCGCGGCGCCTCCGACCCCGACGCGAACGGCAACGTCGCCAAGGTCATGCGGCTCCTCTGGGAAGGGCTCGGCTTCGGTTGGGGCGAGACGGCCTATTCGGGCGTCACCTTCCCGCTGGTCGAGCCGGCCTTGGAGCACGCGTCCCGGCTCGGCTACCGGCGGATCGTGGTGTTCCCTTACTTCCTGTTCACCGGCATCCTGGTACGGCGCATCTACGAGCACGCCGACCTCGTCGCCGCGCGCCATCCGGAGATCCGCTTCCTGAAGGCCGGCTATCTGGGCAGCCACGACCTCGTGGTGGAAACCTTCGTCGACCGGCTGAACGACATCCTCGACGGCGACAACTCGATGAACTGCTCGATGTGCAAGTACCGCGAGCAGGTGCTCGGCTTCGAGGCGGAGGTCGGCCTGCCGCAGGAAAGCCACCACCACCACGTGGAAGGCATCAACGGCGCGGCGGCGGCGCACGATCATCACCACCACGACCATGACGATCATGGCCATCACCACCACCACCACCACCACCACGGCGACGGCGACGCGCATCACCATCACGGCCACGATCACCACGACCACGAACACGGCCATTCGCACGGGCATCATCATCCCTATCCGCATGCCGATCATCCGCTGGGGCCGCGCTCGATGCAGGCCGCGAACCGGCGATGACGGCGGCGGCGGCGCTCGACTACCTGCGCGACCCGAACGCGATCTATCGCGCCAGCTTCGCCGCGATCCGGGCCGAGGCCGACCTGTCGCACCTCCCCGCCGACGCCCATCCGCTGGCGATCCGCGTCGTCCATGCCTGCGGCATGCCGGATGCGGCCGCCGATCTCGTGCTCTCGGCCGATGCGGTCACCGCCGGCATCCGGGCACTCCGCTCCGGCGCGCCGGTCATCTGCGACGCGGAGATGGTGGCGCATGGGCTGATCCGTCGCTTCCTGCCAGCCGGGAACCCGGTCGTCTGCCGGCTGAACGATCCCACCGTGCCGGCGCTGGCGGCGGACCTCGGCACCACGCGCTCCGCCGCGCAGGTGGAGCTCTGGCAGGGCGACCTCGCCGGCGCGGTGGTCGCGATCGGCAACGCGCCGACGGCGCTCTTCGCGCTGCTCGAGAAGCTCGACGCCGGCTGGCCGAAGCCGGCGCTGATCCTCGGCTTTCCGGTCGGCTTCGTCGGCGCGGCGGAATCGAAGGCGGAACTCGCGCGAAACAGCCGGGGCGTCGCCTTCGCGGCACTCCGCGGCCGGCGCGGCGGCTCGGCGATGGCGGCCGCGGCGGTGAACGCGCTTGGCGCCGGTTGCACCTGATGCCCCAGCCCTGGCTCACTGTGATCGGCATCGGCGACGGCGGGCTCGGCACGCTGAGCCCGGAGCAGCGCCGCGCGCTCGACATGGCGGAATGCGTGTTCGGCGGCGCGCGCCACCTCGCGATGCTGGACGCCGGCGCGCGCGAGCTCGTGCCCTGGCGCTCGCCGTTCTCGGAAGCGATCAACGACCTCGCTGCCCGCCGCGGCCGGCGCGTCGCGGCGCTCGCCTCCGGCGATCCGACCTGGTTCGGCCTCGCCGGCACCTTGTTCCGCAGCATCGACCCGGCCGAGATGCGGGTGCTGCCGGGCGTATCCAGCTTCTCGCTCGCGGCCGCCCGGCTCGGCTGGCCGCTGGAAACCTGCGAGACGCTGTCCGTCCACGGCCGGCCGATCGAGGGGATCGACCTCAGGCTGGTGCCCGGCGCGCGCCTCCTCGTCTACGCCCGCGACGGCGATTCCCCCCGCGAGATCGCCCGGCGGCTGACCGGGCGCGGCTACGGCCCGAGCCGGCTCGTCGTCCTCGAACATCTCGGCGGCGCGGAGGAGCGCGTCATCGAAACCACCGCTTCCGGCTTCGACCTCGACCGCTCGGCCGACCTCGTCACCGTGGCGGTGGAATGCGTCGCCGGGCGCGGCGCGATCCCGCGCCCCTTCGTTCCGGGCCTGCCGGACGACGCCTTCGTCCACGACGGCAAGCTGACGAAGCGCGTCGGCCGCGCA
Source organism: Plantimonas leprariae (assembly GCF_008802405.1). Lineage (GTDB taxonomy): Bacteria > Pseudomonadota > Alphaproteobacteria > Rhizobiales > Rhizobiaceae > Plantimonas > Plantimonas leprariae. The sequence goes on along the minus strand of NZ_VZDO01000009.1, from coordinate 152,397 downwards.
CTGGCGCTCGCCGCGCTGCAGCCGATGCCGGGCGCGCTGCTCTGGGACGTCGGTTCCGGCTGCGGCTCGGTGGCGGTGGAATGGGCTCGCGCCGCGAAGGACACCGTCGCGATCGCGATCGAATCGCGCGAGGACCGGCTGCGGATGATCGCGGAGAACGCCGACGCGCTCGGCGCTGCCGCCTCGATCGAGATCGTCGAGGGCCGCGCGCCGGACGCGCTGGCGGGCCTGCTTCGGCCCGACGCCGTCTTCGTCGGCGGTGGCCTGTCGGACGGCGTGCTCGACCCGTGCTGGACCGCGCTCCTGCCCGGCGGACGTCTGGTGGCGCATGCGGTGACGCTGGAATCGGAGGCGATCCTGCTCGACGCTTACGCCCGACTCGGCGGCGAGCTGACCCGCCTCCATGTCGAGCACGCCGCGCCGGTCGGCCCGTTCCACGGCTGGAAGCCGTCGATGCCGGTGCTGCACTGGGCCGCGACCAAGCCATCGGAGGGCTGACCGTGTCGGGCACGCTCTACGGCCTCGGCCTCGGCCCCGGCGACCCGGAACTCGTGACGCTGAAGGCGGCGCGCATCCTTCGGCAAGCGCCGGTGATCGCCTATCCGCTGGCGGAGGGGACGCCGAGCTTCGCCCGCGCCATCGCCGCGCCGCATCTGCCGGGCGGGCAGAGCGAGATCGCGATCGGCCTCTGCATGGCGGATGCGCGCGAGCCGGCGCGGGCGGCCTACGATCGCGCGGCTTTCGAGATCGCCGCGCATCTCGGCGCAGGGCGCGACGTCGCGGCGCTTTGCGAGGGCGACCCGTTCTTCTACGGCTCGTTCATGTATCTTTTCGAGCGTCTCGCCGCCGATTTCGCAGTGGAGATCGTGCCGGGCGTCTCCTCGCTCGCCGCCACAGCCGCCGCCGCCCGCCGGCCGCTCGCCGCGCGAAACGACACGGTCGTGGTGATCCCAGCGCCGCTGCCCGATGCAACCATCGCGGCCCGGATCGAAGGGGCGACGAGCTTCGCGATCATGAAGCTCGGCCGGCATTTCGCCCGCGTGAAGGCGCTCCTCGCCGAACTCCGGCTCATCGACGCCTGCATCTATGTCGAGCGCGCGTCGCTGCCCGAGGAGCGCATTCTGCCCTTGGCCGAGACCGGCAACGACGCGCCCTATTTCGCGATGATCCTCGGCTATCGCGGGGCGGAGCCGGCGATGCAGGTGCCCCGGCGCAAGGCCGCTTTCGCATGAGACCCGCCGTCGTCGTCCTGTCCCCGGCCGCCCTGCCGCTCGCCCGCCGCGTCGCGGACGGGATCGGCGGCGACGTGCACGGCGCGCGCGCCCGCATCGCCGCTGCCGACGTGCCGTTCGACGGCGCGGCCACGCATCTGCGGGCGCTGTTCGCGCAGGGGCGGCCGGTCGTCGCCTTCATGGCGGCGGGCGCGCTGATCCGCATCCTCGCGCCGCTCCTCGCCGACAAGCGCGCCGAGCCGCCGGTGGTCGCGGTGGCTGAGGACGGTTCCGCCGCCGTGCCGCTCCTCGGCGGCCATCATGGCGCGAACGATCTCGCCCGCCGCGTCGCTGCGGTCACGGCCGGGTTCGCCGCCGTCACCACGGCCGGCGACCTGCGATTCGGCGTCGCGCTGGACGAGCCGCCGCCCGGCTACCGGCTGGAGAACGAGGGCGACGCGAAGGCCGTCATGGCAGAGCTCGTCGCAGGCGAATATGCCTGGATCGAGGGCGAGGCGCCCTGGCTCGAAGCCGCCGCGATCCCCGTCAGCGACGACGGACGCGTGACGCTCTCCGTCACGGAAAACGCGCGCGAGCCGGGGCCGCTCGAACTCCTCTACCGTCCGGTGACCCTGGCCCTTGGCATCGGCGCGGAGCGTGGTGCGCCGCCGGAGGAAGCCGTCGCGCTCGCCGAAGCGGTGCTCGCCGAGGCCGGCGTCTCGCCGCTGGCGCTCGCCGGCGTGTTCTCACTGGATCTCAAGGCCGACGAGCCGGCGGTGCAGGCGGTGGCGGCGCACTTTGGCGTTCCGGCCCGCTTCTTCGACGCCGCCACTCTCGAACGGGAAACCCCGCGCCTCGCGAACCCATCCGATGTCGTGTTCCGCGAGACCGGCTGCCACGGCGTCGCCGAAGGCGCGGCGCTCGCCGCGAGCGGTTCCGAAGGCGCGCTGCTCGTCCCGAAACGGAAAGGCGCCCGGACCACCGCCGCGCTCGGCAGGGCCTCCCGGCCGATCGATGCCGCGTCGCTCGGCCGGGCGCGGGGCACGCTGTTCGTCGTCGGCATCGGGCCGGGCGATGCCGGGTGGCGCTCGCCGGAAGCTTCCCGCATGGTCGAAGCCGCCACCGACCTTGTCGGCTACTCGCTCTATCTCGACCTGCTCGGGGACCTCGCTTCGGACAAGGCGCGGCACGACTTTCCGCTGGGTGCCGAGGAGGACCGCGTCCGCTTCGCGCTGGAACGGGCCGGCGAGGGGCGGACGGTGGCGCTCGTCTGCTCGGGCGACGCCGGCATCTACGCGATGGCGAGCCTCGTCTTCGAGCTGTTGGAGCGCGGCAACCTTGAAGACGCCGCGCGGCGGGTGGCGGTTGCCGTCGCGCCCGGCATCTCGGCGCTGCAGGCGGCGGCGGCGCGAAGCGGCGCGCCGCTCGGCCACGACTTCTGCACCATCTCGCTGTCCGACCTCCTGACGCCGTGGGACATGATCCAGCGGCGCGTCCGAGCGGCGGCGGAGGGCGATTTCGCGGTGGCCTTCTACAACCCGGTCTCGCAGCGCCGCCGCACGCAACTCGCCTTCGCGAAGGACGAGTTCCTGAAGTATCGGCCGGCGGATACCCCCGTCGTTCTGGCCACCAATCTCGGCCGTGCTGGCGAGCGGGTGCGCACCGTTGCCCTCGGAGCCCTTGACGTCGACGAGGTCGACATGCTGACCGTGGTGCTCGTCGGCTCGTCGCAGACGCGGAGCTTCCGCACCGGCGACGGCCGCACCTGGACCTACACGCCGCGCGGCTATGCGGAGAAACCCGGCACCGCCATCACCGGAGACGCGGCGTGAGCGTGCATTTCATCGGGGCGGGGCCCGGCGCGCCGGACCTCATCACGCTCCGGGGCCTGCGGCTCATCGAGCGCTGCCCGGTCTGCCTCTATGCCGGCTCGCTGGTGCCGGCGGAGATCGTCGCGAGCGCCCCGGCCGGCGCCCGCGTCCTCGACACCGCGCCGATGACGCTGGACGAGATCGTCGCCGAGATGGAGGCCGCCCACAAGGCAGGGCTCGACGTCGCCCGCGTCCATTCCGGCGACCCTTCCATCTATGGCGCGACGGCCGAGCAGATGCGTCGGCTGGATGCGCTCGGCATCCCCTACGACGTGACGCCGGGCGTGCCGGCCTTCGCGGCCGCGGCGGCGGCGCTGAAGCTCGAACTCACTGTGCCGGAAGTCTGCCAGAGCGTCGTCCTCACCCGCACCGCGATGCAGAGTTCCGCCATGCCGGCGGGCGAGGAACTGGCGACGCTCGGCAAGAGCGGCGCGACGCTGGCGATCCACCTGTCGGTCCGCAACATCCCGCATATCCAGCGCGAGTTGCTGCCGCTTCCCGGCTACGGGCCGGACTGTCCCGCCGTCGTCGCCTCCCGCGTCGGCTGGCCGGACGAGCTGTTCATCCACGGAACGCTGTCGGACATCCACCTCAAGGCGCGGGACGCCAAGCTCACCCGCACCGCCTTGATCCTCGTCGGCCGGGCGCTCACGGCCACGGACTTCATCGATTCGAAACTCTACGACGCAGCACACGTCCACGTTCTCAGGCCGAAGCGGAAAGCCACGCCATGACCTCCTCGACCGTCGCGGCGGTCGGCAGTTCCGGCGCCGCCATCCGCCGGATCATCACGACGGGGAACCCGAGCCGCCGCGCCGCCTCGATCTTCGGGTAGGACGCCGCGCCGCCGGAGTTCCGCGACACGAGATGCGTGATCTCGAGCCGCTCGAACAGCGCCGCCTCCTCGCGCCAGTCGGCGGAGGGGAGCCCGAAGACGAGTTCGGCAGGAAAGGGTAGGGGATCGGCCGGCGGGTCGACCATCCGCACCGCGAAACGGACGTCCAGCCGCCGGGCGAACGGTGCCAGATGTTGGCGGCCGAGCGCGAGGAAGGCGCGGCACTTTGCCGGCAAAGCGCTTGCTGCGCCGCGCAGGCAATCCGCGTCGATCCAGCGATCGCTCGGCATCGGTTCCCAGGCCGGCCGCACGAGCGCGAGCCTCGGGGTTCCGGCGAGCCGTGCCGCCGCTGTCGCGCCGCGCGAGATGCCGACGGCGAACGGATGCGTCGCGTCGACGAGCCGCGTCACGCCTTCGGATGCCATGAAGGCGGCGAGACCCGCCACGCCGCCGAAACCGCCGATCCGCGTTTCCGCCGCGGCCAAGACCGGGTCCTTCGTTCGCCCCGCCAGCGACAGGATCGTCCGCGTCGCCGGCCGCTCGTCGGCGAGCCGCTTCGCCAGCGCGTTCGCCTCCGCCGTGCCGCCGAGGATCAGGACGGTCTCAGCCGGCACGGCCGATCACCGCGCCGGTCCGGTCCACCGCGATCACCTCGGCCGCGACGGGCGCGCCGCGCAGCACCTCGCGCACCGTATCCAGCGCCGCCGCCGCCACCGCAGCCCCGAGGTCGAGCCCTTCCGCCTTCGCCATGTCCAGCACCGCCTTCGCCGTGACGGCCTCTCGGATCGCCGGCTCCAGCCGCCGCGCGGCGGCCGGGTCGATCCGCCGGGCTAGCCCGTGAAGGAACGCGAAGTCGACCTGGCTCCGGCCGGAATGGAGGTCCATCGACCCTGCCCCGAGCTTCGCCAGCTTGGCAAAGCCGCCGGCGATGGTGAGCCGCGGGATGGGGTGAACGCGGAGGTATTTCAGCAAACCGCCGGCGAAATCGCCCATGTCGAGGAAGGCGACCTCGCCCAAAGCCGGATAGAGCCGGCGCGCCGCATCCTCGCTGCTGGACCCGGTCGAGCCGACGACGTGATGGAGGCCGGCGGCGCGCGCGACGTCGACGCCGCGATGGATCGAATGGATCCAGGCCGAGCAGGAGAACGGGTGGACGATCCCCGTCGTGCCGAGGATCGACAGGCCGCCGACGATGCCGAGCCGGCCGTTCCAGGTGTGGCGCGCGAGGTCCGCGCCGTTGGCGACGCCGACCGTGATCTCGACATCCGCCGCCCGGCCGTGACGCCCGCAGACCTCCGCCGCGACCGCGCCCATCATCCGGCGCGGCACCGGGTTGATCGCGGGCTCGCCCGGCGGGATCGGCAGGCCCGGCAGCGTCACCGTGCCGACGCCCTCGCCAGCGCGGAACACGACGCCCGACCCCGGCGGCAGGAGGCGCACCGTCGCGGCGACTTCGGCGAGATGCGTCACGTCCGGATCGTCGCCGGCATCCTTGATGATCGCCGCCGTCGCTTCGCCGCCGCTCAGCCGCTGCCGCGCCAGCGGAAAGGCCGGCGTCTCGCCCTTCGGCAGGCGGATCTCGACCGGGTCCGGGAATTCGCCCGTCAGCAGCGCGGTCAGCGCGGCCTTTGCGGCGGCGGTGGCGCAGGCGCCGGTGGTCCAGCCGCGCTTCAGCGGCCGGCCATCCTTCGGCGGTCCGTCGGCTGGATCGAATTGCATGTGCCGCCTATAGGCATTCGCTTGGAAAGGAATTCAAGCGCTTGCATTCGATCCCGTCATGCCCGGCCTCCTGATCGCCGCGCCGCAGTCCGGCGCCGGCAAGACCACGGTGACGCTCGGCCTCCTTCGGGCGCTCCGCCGCGCGGGTCATCGGGTCGCATCGGCGAAGGCCGGCCCCGATTACATCGACCCGGCCTACCACCATGCCGCCGGCGGCCGCGAATGCCGCAACCTCGACCCTTGGGCGATGCGGCCGGACCTCCTCCGGGCGTTGGCCGCCGATGCCGTCCGAGACGCCCAGCTCCTCGTCGTGGAAGGCATGATGGGCCTCTTCGACGGCGCGGCGGACGGCACTGGCTCCGCCGCCGACCTCGCCGAACTGCTTGAGCTTCGCATCGTGCTCGTCGTTGACTGCGCGCGGCAGTCGCATTCGGTCGCGGCGCTCGTCCGCGGCTTCCGCGACCATCGGCTGGGGCTCGCGCTCGCCGGCCTTGTCCTCAACCGCGTCGGTTCGCCGCGCCACGAGGCGCTTCTGCGCGATGCGCTCCTTTCCCTCGACATCCCCGTCCTCGGCGCGCTGCCGGCGCGGCCCGACCTTGCCCTCTCGTCGCGCCATCTCGGCCTCGTCCAGGCCGGCGAGCATCCCGACCTCGAAGGCCTCATCGAGCGCGCCGCCGACTGGATCGAGGCGGGCACCGACCTCGACGCCTTCGCCGGGCTGGCGAGCGCGACGTTCCCGGCCGTCACCGCGCCCCGGCTCGAACCATTGGGCAACCGCATCGCGGTGGCGCGCGACGCCGCCTTCGCCTTCGCCTATCCGCACATGTTGGAAGGCTGGCGCGCGGCCGGCGCGGCGCTCGCCTTCTTCTCGCCGCTCGCCGACGAGGCTCCCGATCCGGAGGCCGACGCGGTGTTCCTGCCCGGCGGCTATCCCGAACTCCATGCCGGACCGCTCGCCGCCGCCGCCCGCTTCAAGGCCGGCATGCTCGACCTATCGGCACGAGGCGCCGCGATCTACGGCGAGTGCGGCGGCTACATGGTGCTGGGGGAAGGGCTGGAGGATGCCGCCGGTGAAACCCACGCCATGCTCGGCTTGCTGCCGCTCGCCACCAGCTTCCGGCAGCGGAAGCGCCATCTCGGCTACCGCCGCCTCGTGCCCCTCGTCGGCGCGCCATGGGCGACGGCCCTGACGGCGCACGAATTCCACTACGCGACGATCCTCCACGAAGGTTCCGCCGACCGCCTCTTCGCGGCGAGCGACGCGCTCGGCACCGACCTCGGCTCGGTCGGCCTCAGGCGCGGCCGCGTTTGCGGTTCCTTCGCGCATGTGATCGACCGGCTCGCATGATCGTCCACCTGTTCACGCTGCTCGTCGCGACGCTTCTCGACCGGCTCGTCGGCGACCCGGACTGGCTGTGGCGGCGCGTGCCGCATCCGGTGGCGCTGCTCGGCCGCGCGATCGACTGGGCCGACCGCAAGTGGAACGACCACCGCCAGTCCGCCGCGACGCGGCGCTTCCGCGGCACGCTGGCGATCCTCGGTCTTCTCGCGGTCGCGGTGCTCGTCGGCTACGACCTGCACCTCCTGCTTCTGCTGGTCGGCCCGCTCGGTGTCGCGGTGGAAGCCGTGCTCGTCGCGATCCTCCTCGCGCAGAAGAGCCTCGCCGACCATGTGCGCGCCGTGGCGCGGGCGCTGGCCGGGGACGGGGTGGAGGGGGGACGGCGCGCGGTCGCCCGCATCGTCGGGCGCGACCCGGACCAGCTCGACGAGCCTGCCATCTGCCGCGCGGCGATCGAGAGCCTTGCCGAGAACGCCTCCGACGGCGTCGTCGCGCCGTGGCTGTTCTACCTCGTCTTCGGCCTGCCCGGCCTTCTCGCCTACAAGCTGCTCAACACCGCCGATTCGATGATCGGCCACCTGACGGAACGCCACCGCGCCTTCGGCTGGGCGGCGGCGCGGCTCGACGACGTCGCAAACTTCATTCCCGCCCGGCTGACGGCGCTGATGTTCGCCGCCGTCGCGCCGCTGGTGGACGGCAGCGCCGGGGCCGCGCTCGCCGTCGCCTGGCGCGACGCACGGCTGCACCGCTCGCCGAACGCCGGTTGGCCGGAAAGCGCGGTGGCCGGCGCGCTCGGCCTGTCGCTCGGCGGCCCGCGCCGCTACGGCGAGCTGGAAGTCGACGCGCCTGCGCTCAACGCCGACGGCCGGCGGGAGGCGACCGTCGACGACGTCACCGACTCGGTCCGGCTGCTGCGCCGACTTTCGGACCTTCTCGTTGCGATCCTGCTCCTCCTGCTCGTCCTCAGCTTCCTTTGAACGCCAGCGCGAAGCCAAGGAGGATCGCGATCTCGGCGAGCTGCTGCGCCGCGCCGAGGCAGTCGCCGGTGACGCCGCCGAGCCGCCGCCGCAGGAAGCGGCGGAACAGCAAGGTCGCGAAGCCCGCGAAGGCGAGCGGCAGGAACGCCGCCGCGACGTTGCCGAGCGCGATCATCGGCAGGGCGAGGATCGCCGCTCCGAGCGCCGCCGCGGCAAGGCCCATCCGCCCCGAGGGCGCGCCCGCCGCGGCCGCGATGCCGCTCGCCTTCGCCAACGGCAGGCTCGACCAGAGCCACGCCATCGCGCCCCGGCTCGCCGCCGCCGCGAGGACGAGGAGCAGCGCCGCCAGCCGGTCGACACCCGCCGCCAGATCGGCGAGCAGCGAGATGCGCAGGAACAGCGACAGGATTAGGGCCAGCGCGCCGTAAGCGCCGATGCGGCTGTCCTTCATGATCTCCAGCGCGCGTTCGCGTCCGTGGTGGCCGCCGAGCCCGTCCGCCACGTCGGCGAGCCCATCCTCGTGCAGCGCGCCGGTGACGAGGACGAGCACGACCGTCGCGCCGATGGCGCTCGTCGGCACAGACAGGTCGAGAAGATTGCCGAGCAGGAGAGCACCGGCCGCCGGCAACGCGGCGGCGAGCCCAGCGACCGGAAAGGCCCAGGCGTCGCGCCCAAGCAGGCGCTCGCCGGCGAAAGCCGTCGACGGCACCGGAATTCGCGTCAGGAAGGAGATCACGCGCAAAACGGCGTGGAAGGCTTCGCGCATGGAGGGGACCGCCTTGGCCTCGGGCGGCTCCTCCCTTACAGCCTCCGGCAACCGCCCGGAAGAAAGCTGATCCCCATGTCCACCACCGGCCTGCCCTTCGACGACATCCGCGCTCTCGTCCGGCAGATGCCGGGTCCGGACACCGGCGCCCGCCACGAGGCGCGGCATCGGCAGGAGCGGCTGACGAAGCCCTCCGGCTCGCTTGGGCGGCTGGAGGAGATCGCCGAATGGCTGGCCGCCTGGCAAGGCCGCGCGCCGGCCGTCACGCGGCCCGTCGTCGCGGTCTTCGCCGGCAACCACGGCGTGGCGCGCCAGGGCGTCTCGGCCTTTCCGGCGGAGGTGACGGCGCAGATGGTGGCGAACTTCGCCGCTGGGGGCGCCGCGATCAACCAGATTTGCGCGGCCTACGATCTTGGCCTGAAGGTCTTCGAACTCGGCCTCGACGTTCCGACCGGCGACATTTCCACCCAGGCCGCGATGGACGAGAAGGAATGCGCCGCGACGGTCGCCTTCGGCATGGAATCGCTGGTCGGCGAGCCGGACCTCCTGTGCCTCGGCGAGATGGGTATCGCCAACACCACGATCGCCGCCGCGCTCTGCGCCGCGATCTTCGGCGGCACGGGCGCGGACTGGGTGGGGGCCGGCACCGGCGTCGATGCGGCCGGCCTCGCGCTGAAGGCTGCCGTGGTGGACCGGGCGCTCGCGCTTCACCGCGACCATCTCGGCGACCCCTTGGAGGCGCTGCGCCGGCTCGGCGGCCGCGAACTCGCCGCGATGGCCGGCGCGATCCTCGCCGCTCGCCTCCAGCGCGTGCCCGTCATCGTCGACGGCTACGTCGCGACCGCCGCCGCCGCGGTTCTCTGGAAGCTCGACCCGACGTCGCTCGACCACTGCCTGTTCGGGCACGTCTCGGCCGAGCCCGGCCACATGCGGGCGCTGCAGGCGATGGGGAAGGTGCCGCTGCTCGCGCTCGGCATGCGGCTCGGCGAGGGCACCGGCGCGGCGCTCGCCGCCGGCATCGTCAAGGCGGCGGTCGCTTGCCATTCCGGCATGGCGACCTTCGAGACGGCCGGCGTCTCCGACCGGAGCTGATCCTACTTCTCCGCCTTCTCCGGCGGGAAGTTGAGGAAGAACGCCCAGAGCGAATAGGCGAGGATCGCGCCGGTGATGATCGCCCAGGTCCGGTCGCCGTAGACGAGCTCGACGCCCGTCCAGACGGCGAGGATCGCCACCACTGCGACGCGCCGCCAGAGCGGGCGGAAGAAGGCGGCGTCGCGCTCGCTGGTCCTGATCATCTCAGGCGAACAGCGGCAGCGCGCTCTTCAGCGTCATCACGACGCCCCAGAGCAGCGGAAGCCCGACGAAGGCCCAGGCGAGGGCCAGCTTCAGAGGGCTGGAGGAGGTGGCTTGTTCGGGCATCGGGCGCTCCTCAGGCGGGCTGCGGGTCGGCGGCCATGTGGTGGCGTTCGCTCACCGGCCGCATCATGAGATTCAGGACGAGACCGACCGCCAGCAGCGCCGCCATAATGTACATGGTGACGGTGTAGGCGTCCGCCTTCGCGACGCCCGAATCGATCTGGTACTGCCGGATGTAGTTGACGAGCACCGGTCCCGCGACGCCCGCCACCGACCAGGCGGTGAGCAGCCGGCCGTGGATCGCGCCGACATATTTCACGCCGAACACGTCGCGCAGATAGGCGGGGATCGTCGCGAAGCCGCCGCCGTACATCGACAGGATCACCGCATAGGCGGCGATGAACAGCGCCACCGAGCCCATCCGACCGGCGGTCGGCACGAAGGCGTAGAGCGCGAGGCCGAGCGCGAAGAAGATCATGTAGGTGGCGCGCCGACCGATATAGTCGGAGGTCGAGGCCCAGAAGAACCGGCCCGCCATGTTGAACAGGCTGAGGAGCCCGACGAAGCCCGCCGCCGCGGCCGGCGTGATCGTGCCGGGAAACATCTCCTGGATCATCAGCGAGGCCTGGCCGAGGACGCCGATACCGGCGGTGACGTTGAGGCAGAGGACGCCCCAGAGCAGCCAGAACTGCCGGGTCTTGATCGCCTCGTCGACATGGACGTTCGCGGTGGTGATCGAGGCGGTGGAGCGGACGGGCGTGGTCCAGCCGGCCGGCCTCCAACCCTCCGGCGGCACGCGCACGATCGTCGCGCCGACCATCATGTAGACGAAGTAGACGATGCCGAGCGCGAGGAAGGCGCCGGCGACGCCGACCTGCCCCATCAGCCAGACCGACAGCGGCGAGGCGATGAAGGCGCCGCCGCCGAAACCCATGATCGCGAGGCCCGTCGCCATGCCCGGCCGGTCCGGGAACCAGGTCATCAGCGTCTTCACCGGCGAGATGTAGCCGAGGCCCAGGCCGCAGCCGCCGAGGACGCCGTAGCCGAGATAGACGATCCAGAGCTGGTGCAGGTGGACGCCGAGCGCTGCGACCAGGAAGCCGCCGCCGAAGAGGGCCGCGGCCGTCGCCATGGTCCGGCGCGGGCCGACCTTCTCCACCCAGGCCCCGCCGAAGGCGGCGGCGAGCCCGAGGAACACGATCGCGATCGAGAAGATCCAGCCGAGCGAGGGGATCGACCAGTCGCCGGGCGCCGGCTCGGCGCCGCCGATCAGGAGCGACATCGGCTTGTTGAACACCGAGAAGGCATAGGCCTGGCCGATGCAGAGATGGACGCACAGCGCCGCCGGCGGCACCATCCACCGGTTGAAGCCCGGCCTCGCCACGGTTCGCGACCGCGACAGCCAGCCGCCAGCATCGTTCTGCATTCCGCTCGTCCTCCCCGACGAATCCGGTGCAAGGATTTCAGCTTTTCGCCGGGCTGACAACCGCGCCAGCCCGGGCGAGGGCCGGCATCGCTCCGCCGGATTGCCGCACGGGCCGGGCTTGCCGCGGCGCGGCGGCGGCCGACAGGTCGAGCCGCTGCGCCTTGCCCCACCAGTCGAGATAGACGGCGAGCGCGAACTGGATCAGGAGACCGCCGCCGATCAGCGCCGTATCGCGCAGGACGTGCATCTCCTCCTGGAACATCACGACCTGGATCACCAGCGCCAGCGCGGTGCCGGTCGCGAAAACGGGGAGCGAATGGCGGCCGAGGCGCGTCAGGGGATTGTCGCGGGACACGCGGGAGAAGACGGATGCCGCCGGCGCGTAGGCGAAGACGTAGACGAGGGCCAGGAGGTGGACGAGGCGCGGCAGCGAGACGTAGGTCTTGTCGAAGCCGACGAGCATGTCCGGCAGGCCGATGAGTTTCTCCTTGCCGAAAAGGTCGAAGTCGATGAACAGCAGCGACAGCGCGAGATAGCCCAGCGCCGCCCGGTAGAGACGCCTCGAATAGGGCACGGCCTGCCGGCCCTCGCGGCGCAGGAGCCCGCAATAGAGGCCGATCGCGAAGATGAACTGCCAGGCGAAGGGATCGAAGAACCAGCCGCCGTCATAGGGGTGGTTCGGGATGTTCAGCCAGAAGTTCGCCGCCAGTGCCCAGAGCAGCGCGGAGGCGAGGAGCATGCCGCGCCGGCCGAAACGTTCCACTGCCCAGAGCAGCGCCGGCAGCATCGCGAGCATCGCGACGTACATCGGCAGGATGTTCACGAATTTAAGCTGGTGCGCCATGACGGCGAGGCCGAACAGCGTGTCGAGCGGCCGGTCCATCAGCGCCTGCATGTCGTTGAAGCGGACGAACTCGCCGTTGCCGAAGGTCATCGCCGCCCAGGCGAACAGCCCGACCGCGAAGAGCGTCAGCGTCGCGTGGACGAGGTAGAGGACGCCTGCCCGCCGCCACGCCTTCAGCGTCGCGACGAGCCGATGACCGGCGAGGAAGGGCTTGGCATAGGCGAAGGTCGAGGCGTAGCCGGCGAGGAAGACGAAGAGCTCGGCCGAATCGGAGAAGCCGAAATTGCGCGTCGTGAAGGATTCCCAGACGTTGCCGGGCACGTGGTTCACGAAGATCATCGCCAGCGCGATGCCGCGGAAGAAGTCGACGCGGTGGTCCCGCTCGGGCTTGGGCTGCATGGTCTCAGGCACGGGAGTGGTCTACGAAAACGCGCCTGAATGGTGCGTGAACGACGGTTGCGCGTGCCGTCGCGGCTAATGGAAAAGCCCGGGAAACGCCGACGTTCCCGCGGGACGCCGCTTCTTTTCGACGCGCGGCGGCGAGCGATCGGGCCGGTAATCGGTCGGGCCGCGGAAACCGATCAGGCCGGTTGCGGTTTCGCGCCCGCCGGCGCCGGCGCGCCGGCATCCGCCGCCGCGAGGCGGCCGGAGATCGCCTCCAAGCGACGCCGCCAGCTTTCCGAGGCGCGGATCACCGGTTCCGGCGCGATCTCGAACGGCGTCGAGAGGACGCCGACCCGCTTCAGCGCAAGGCCGAGCGCCGGGTCGCCGGTGAGGCTGATCAGGACGGGCGCGATCAGCAGCGGACCGGCGATCGGCAGCATCCACAGGAACAGTTCCGGCGAGTAGGAGAGGGTCGCGGCGGCCAGGATCAGGCCGGCGATCACCATCCACCAGCTCGCCTTGAAGGCGACGAGGAGCGGCAGCTTGCCGTCGTCGCGGTCGGTGGAAGGCCAGCCGGCGTCGAGGCGCATCAGGATCTCGGCGACCGTCTTCGACTGGAACATCATCATCACCGGTGCGAGCACGCTGGTCATCGCGAGTTCCACCGTCGCCGAGGCCAGCACCGTCACGGTCGAGCCGAAGGCGCGGCGACGCTCGGAAAGCGCGGTGGCGAAGGCGATCAGCGTCTTCGGCAGCAGCAAGAGCAGGAAGATGCCGAACAGGAGCAGCAGCGCCTTGCCGGTCTCGGGCGTCGGAAACACCGGAAACAGCGAGTCGGCGGGGAAGTAGTTCGGGTCGGCCGCGATGATCGGGTCGAGCAGGCTGACGACGATGAACATCAGCCAGATCGGCGAGGCGGCATAGGCCATGATCCCGGTGATCATCGAGATCCGGCTCCAGAGGTTGAAGCGGGGCGCGGGCACCAGCTTGCCGTGCTGCAGGTTGCCCTGGCACCAGCGGCGGTCGCGCTTGGCGTATTCGATGATGTTGGCCGGCGCTTCCTCGTAGGAGCCCTCGAGGTCCGGGTCGAGGCGGACGCGCCAGCCGCCGCGCGCGAGCAGCGCCGCTTCGACGAAGTCGTGGCTGAGGATGTGGCCGCCGAAAGGCGCCACCCCGGGCAGGCTCGGCATGCCGCAGCAGTCGGCGAAAGCCTTGACGCGGACGATGGCGTTGTGGCCCCAGAACGGTCCCTCGCGGCCCTGCAGCGCGGCGATGCCGCGCGAGAAGAACGGCGAATAGAGCGCCGCCGAGAACTGCAGCGCCCGGCCGAACGGCGTCAGGCGGCCGATGATGAGGGGCTGCGTCTGGAGGAGGCCGAGGTCCGGCTCGGCGTCCATCCGCGTCACCATCTCGAGGATGGTCTGCGGGCGCATCAGCGAATCGGCGTCGAGCACCAGCATGTATTCGTAGGCGCCGCCGTTCTTCGTCACGAAGTCGGCGATGTTGCCGGCTTTCCGCCCGACGTTCTTCTCGCGGTTGCGGTAGTAGAGATGGCCGGCGACCCTCAGTTCCGACAGGAGGGTGAAGGTCGAGCGCTTCTCGTGCGCCACGTGCTCCGGCTTGGTGGAGTCCGACAGGACATAGAAGTCGAAGGTCTCCAGGCGGCCGATCGAGCGCAGGCCCTCCATCATCGCGGCGATCCGCGCGAAGACCGAGTCGGCGTCCTCGTTGTAGACCGGCACCAGGACGGCCGTGCGGCTCAGCGTCATCTTGAGAGGCAGCGGTACGGAGGGCGCTCGCTCGCGCGATGCCGCGACGATGCCGGTGACCGCCGTGTTGAAGCCCCAGGCGAGCCAGACGCAGCAGACGGTGAGCAGCGTCACCTGCAGCACCTGCAGCCGGCTCGTGCCGCTCGCCGTCACCACCAGGGCGAAGAGCCCGCCAGCGATGAGGGCGAGGACGACTGCGCTCGCGGCGAAGAGGAAGCGGCGAAAGGCGATCACGGGAGCGACCTTTGCGGATGGGCGGCGCGCGATCCCGCCCATATCGGGCGGGCGGCTGCGCCGTCGACGGTTGAACGCGAAACTTGTGGTGCGGCCGCCGGCGGGCGCGCTACGACCAGGGAAGGAAGGCGAAGCGGCGCCGGCCCTTCGGGTTCTGCGGCGGCTGGTCGGCGAGGAGCGGCTGCACCGGCATCTCCAGCGGCGCGGACGGCATCGGCAGCGCGAGGCTCCTCACGAAGTTGACCGCGATCTGCTTGCCGGCGAGCGCCGCGTCGAGCACGACCCGCGCCTGACCGGCGTCGCGCTTCTCGAACTGGAGGCGCTCCGCCACGGCTTTCAGCACGACCTCGTCGGCGAGGTCGCGCCGGCCGACGATCTCTCCGGCGGACTTGTAGACGGGCGCGGACGGCATCGGTCTCGGGTGCAACGGATCCTGTAGCTTATGCAACACGGGGGAAGCCGTCGCAGCAATGCGGCGCGCGGGCAAGGTGGAAAGCGTCCGGGTCATGCGCCTGTCCACTGATAGAGCCATGTTTCGCTGACAATGCGCTGCATCATCGAGAGTTTCGCCGAAAGTTCGATCGGCGTGTCGTTTCGGCGCCGAAGCTCGATCGACAGCCGCCAGCCGCCGCCCGGCAGCCGGTCGAGACCGGTATGGACGAGTTCCGCCCCGTCCGGCACGGTGACGATCGGATCGAGCTTGGCGTCGAGCGGCAGATTGCCGATCGTGCCGCCCGAGAAGTTGATCACGAAGCGGCGGGTGTCGGAGGGATTCTCGTCGGCCGGATTGCCGCCGAGCCCGCCATAGGTGCCGGTGACGGTGGCGAGCGTGTAGGGCGCCTCGGCATCGAGACCCCAGCGCATGCGGTAGCGGAACTCGTACTGCGCGCCGGCCTCGGGACGCTTCTCCGGCACCCAGAAGGCGACGATGTTGTCGTTGATCTCGGCCTTGGTCGGAATCTCGACCAGCTCGATCATGCCGCGGCCCCAGTCGCCGATCGGCTCGATCATCAGGGACGGGCGCAGCTCGTAGTGCGACTCGGTGTCCTCGTAGTGCGAGAAGTCGCGGTCGCGCTGGAGCAGGCCGAACGCGACGGGCGACGCTTCCTGGAAATACGAGAGCGCCAGCGTTTCCGGGTTGCGCAGCGGCCGCCACAGCCGCTCGCCGTTGCGGCGATGGATGGCGAGGCCGTCGTTGTCGTGGACTTCGGGGCGGAAGTCGTCGCGCTGGCGGCGATCGTTCTCGCCGAAGGTGAACATCGAGGTCAGCGGCGCGACGCCGAGGCGGTCGACGGCGTTGCGGAAGTAGAGCCGCGCCGTCACGTCCATCACCGTCTGCGGGCCCGGCTGGATCGTGAAGGCGTAGGCGCCGGTGAGGCTCGGGCTGTCGAGTTCGGCGAAGAGGCGGATCTCGTTCTCGCCGGGATTGGGTTTCACAACGTAGAAGGCGGAGAAGCGCGGAAACTCCTCCGGCGTCTGCGTCGCGGTGTTGACGGCAAGGCCGCGCGCCGACAGGCCGTAGCGCGTGCCCTGGCCGAGCGCGCGGAAGTAGGAGGCGCCGAGGAAGGTCACGAGCTCGTCGAAATAGTCCGGCTGCTCGAGGAGCGTGTGGAGGCGGAAGCCGGCGACGCCCGGCAGAACGAGGTTCTGGAAGCGCGACGGGTCGAGCGGCGCGCGGTACTCGAAGTCCGAGCCGTTGAACTGCTGGAGCTGGAAGCGCTTGCCATCGCCGACGAAGATGCGCGTCGTGTCGCGCACCAGCGCGCCCGGATAGAAGGGCTGGAGCTGGAAATTGATCGGGTCGTTCCGCCACAGCGCGTGGTCGGGAATGTAGCGGATGGCGCGGTGCTCGTCGTAGGTGAGCTTCGTCAGCACCTCGGGAAGCTGGATCGGGTTCTCGACGAAGGGCTGCGTCGAGCGCTGGCGCATCGCGGCCGAGAACGCGTCGAAGTCGAAGTTCTCCACCACCGTGCCGTCGGCGCCGGCGGCTGCGCCCGGAACCGCTCCCGGCGCGGCGGCGGGCGCCGGGTCGGCCGGCTGCGGCTGGTCCTGCGCGGCGGCAAGCCGCCCCGACAGCGCCAGGGCCATGGCGGCGGCGCCGGTCTTCAGGGCCGACCTGCGGGAATACTCTACGCTTTTCATCACCGAGGAAGGAGTCCGTCCTTTTTGCACCTGCTCAGTGGATTTAGCACATGCGAAAGCATGCGCCACATCCCGCGGCCTCTATGCCCGACGGAAGCTGACTGGACGATGAACGGCCCGGCCGTTTGCGCGTTGAATTCCCGCAGATGCGGGACGGGAATGCGATGCAGCGACGGGCGACGATCCTCCACGACCACCGGTCGGAACTCGGCGAGGGCGCGGCCGTCGATCCTGTCACCCGGCAGCTGCGCTGGTTCGACATCAACGGAAAGCGGCGCGTCGAGTACGATTTCGCCACGGGCGGCGTTTCGGTCGCCGAGCTGCCGGAGATGACCTCGGCCGGCGCGGCGGTGGACGCGGCGTCGGAGATGATCTTCGCCCAATCCGGCCTCTGGCTTCGGAACCGCGCGACCGGGGGGCTGGAAGTCCTCGCCGCGATCGAGGCGGACCGGCCGGACCTGCGCTCCAACGACGGCCGCACCCATCCTTGCGGCGCCTTCTGGTGCTCGACCATGGCGCTCGACAAGACGGAAGGGGCCGGCTCGATCTACTGGTTCTTCAAGGGCGAGGTCCGCACGCTCTATCCGAACCTCACCGTCGGCAACGCGATCTGCTTCGCCGAGGACGGCTCCTACGCTCACTTCTCCGACACGCCGACGGGCAAGATCTGGAAGGTCGCCCTCGACCCTTCGACCGGGCTGCCGGTGGCCGAGCCCGAACTCTTCCATCAGGCCGGCGAGGACGACCCGAGCGGGCCGGACGGCGCGGTGCTCGACCGGGACGGCCTCCTCTATTCGGCGCGCTGGGGCGGCGCCCGGGTCGACGTCATCGACCGGGAGGGCCGGACGATCGGGCGGATCGAGACGGGCGCTCCCAACACGACCTGCCCGGCCTTCTGCGGCGAGGACCTCGCGTCGCTTGCCATCGCGACGGCGCGCGACGAACTGAACGCCGCGCAACTGCTGCTGCATGCCGATTCGGGTCGCACGCACATAATCGAAGCCGGCTGCCGCGGCCGCCTCGACCCGCCGGTGCTGCTGGGGTGAAACCGGTCAGCCGTTCGCGATCTCGATGCGCTCTTCGTCGGGTTCGAGCGGCTCGAAGCGTCCTCTCAGCGTATCGAAGGTGTTCCGCACGATCGTCAGACCGTGGTCGGGTCCGGCATTGCGTGCCTCAATGCGCCGCCAGGCGGTCTCGTCGGGGCAGGCGACGCGTAGAGCCGGCACTCTGCCCCGAGGCGCCGCACGATCCCGCGCACGCGGTCGCGCTCGGTTCGCTGCCATAAGCCGGAATCCAGCACCACGTCGGCGCCCGCCGAGAGGCAACGCGTCCACACCTCTTCCATGAGGTCGGCGACCCGGCGGAAGCTTTCGGCGAACGTCGCCTCGGGCGGATCGCGGCCGTAGAGTCGCCGCATCCATTCGTCGTGGGTGAAGCGGATCGCCCCCGTCTCCGCTTCCAGCCGCCGCGCCAGCGTCGTCTTGCCGGCGCCGATGAAGCCGTGGATCAGGCGCGCCGTCGCCACCGATCGGTCAGCGCGTCCCGTCGGCCGGCTCCTCGATCTCGGCCTTCCGCAACACCTCGTTCACCCGGGCCTCCCAGCCCTCGCCGGTGCGCCGGAACTTCTCCACGATGTCGGGGTCGAGGCGGACGGACGTTCCCCGCCGCTCGCGCTCGATGCTCGCGGCGAGCTCCGGGAACACCTCCGCGAACGGCTTGGCGTTCGCGAAGTCCTCCTTCGTCCATTCCGGGTTGTCGGGATCGCGACGGATGCCTTCCTGGATGCGTGCCTCCTCGGCGTCGGTCAGAGGCCGGAAAGCGCGAGCTGTTGTCATAGGAGCCTCCTTTCGTTGCGGCTGGCGCGTCGCATGGAGATGACCGAGACCGCTTCCGCGCCGAGCGGCGTGAAGATCACGGACAGAAGCGTGTCGCCGAAAGGTCCGATCGCTTTCAGTCTGCCGCGCTTCGCCGCAACGACGATGGAACTTTGGAAGAAATCGGGACTGAGGTCCGCGAAGTCCAGCCCTTCGTGGTTGCGGATGTTTCGCATCCGCTTCGGCTCGTCCCAAACGATCCTCACCTCGGCCGTCTACCCCCGGGTGAAGCGGTAGACGCTCTCGTGCCGGTAGCGCTCGCCGGGGTGGAGCAACGAGGACGGGAAGTCCGGGTGGTTCGGCGCGTCGGGCCAGTTCTGCGGCTCGATCGCGATCGCGCCGTATTTGCCGATCGGCCGGCCGCCGAGCCCTCGGAAGCTGCCGTCGAGATAGGAGCCGTCGTAGGTCTGCAGCCCGCATTCGGTGGTGGCGATCTCCACCGCGACGCCGCTCGTCTCGCAGAAGAGCCGCGCCGCCGGCCGCGGCGTCCAGACCCGCTCGCGCGCGAGGCAGAAGTTGTGGTCGAGAAGGTCCGGTCCGTTGCGCATCACCCGGCCGTTGCGGAAGTCGAAGGGCGTGCCCTCGACCGCGACGGCCTCGCCGGTCGGGATCAGCGTCTCGCCGACGGGAAGGTAGCGGTCGGCCGCGATCTCCAGGCAATGATCGCGCGTGTCGGGCTCGCCCGACAGGTTGAAGTAGAGATGCGACGTCATGTTGACGGCGCTCGTCCGGGTGACGGTCGCCTCGTAGACGATCGTCAGCATGTCGTCCTCGGCCGCGAAGATCGCGGTGAGATCGGCTGCGCCCGGATAGCCGTCCTCGCCGTCGGCGAGGTGCAGCGTCAGCGTCGCGTCGGTGGAGGAGACGTTCTCGACCTCCCATTCGCGCGACCAGGCGCCGTTCGTGCCACCGTGCAGGTGGTTCGGCGGCTCGTTGAGCGAAAGCTGGTAGTCGACCCCCTCGATCGGCAGGCGGCCGCCCGCGATCCGGTTGGCGTTCCGCCCGATCGTCGCGCCGAAGAACGGCTTGTTGCGCGGGCCGTAGAGGTCGCGGTCCTCCAGACCGACCACGAGCGGGAAGCCGAGGCCGTCGAAGCGGACGGAGCGCACGGATGCGCCGACCGGCAGGATTTCGACGAGGAGCTGGGAACTCTGGAGCCTGATGACGCTGGCGCTCATGCCGGACCTTTTCGTTGCGGACCGGGAAGAAGGGAGGGTCCGCCGCGCCCAAGTCAATCCGCGCCTTGCGTCGGATCGCGGGCGGCCTCAGCGCAGCCGGCGCAGCCGCGCGGCGAGGATCGCGTCGATCTTCTCGAGGACGCGCATCTGCGCCTCGAACTCGGCCTCGCCGAACGAGGGCTTCAGTTCCGCTTCGAGCCGGTTCCAGACGTCCTGCACCGCGTCCCGCGCCTCGACGCCGGCCGGCGTCAGCGCCACCATGGTGCGGCGGGCGTCCTGGTTGCTCGACGCGCGCCTGACGAGGTTGCGCTCGATCAGCCGGTCGAGCATTTTCGACACGGTCGACGGACGGACGGCGAGCTGCTCGGCCAGCACAGAAACGCTCACCGTGTCGCCGGGCCCGAGGCTCCTGAGAAGCTGGTCCTGTCCGGGATGCAGGCCGATTTCGGCGAGGAGGAGCGTCAGGAAGGCGCGGCTCGACTTCGAGATCGAGAGGAGCACCGGCACGAGTTCGGATTGCGTGCCCGCCGTCGCCTTGTCGTTCCCTTCCGCTTCCGCCGCGTCGTCTTCCGTCTCGGCAGTACTCATGCGGTTTGCGCCAGCAAAGAGGCGTTCTCCACCCCGGGACATCCTGTTTGCGCTCAGCTAGCATCCCCGGCGGCGACAAGAGGCTTAACTGCGATATATCCCACGGCGCCAAAGGAATTTTTTCATTTGTCCCATTGTCGCACGACAAGCCGCGCCTCGCGCTGCCCGACCCTCGCCCTCGGCGTTTCCCGGGAAGCGCCATGCTGAAGGCGGTCGCGGAGATCGATGCGCTGATCACCGAGCGCTCCCTCGCCGGCGACGGGGAACTCGCGCTCCTGCGGGCCTTCTCCGAAGCCGCCGTCCGGCACGGCCTGCCGCTCTGGCGGGTGCTGTTCATCGTCGACACGCTGCATCCCGTCTACGAGGGGCGCGCCTTCCGCTGGCGCAACGACGGCGTCGAGGAGGACGGCGAGATGACCTACGGCCGCACCGACGAGGGCGAGGCGCGCGAGCGCTGGGAAACGAGCGCCTTCTACCGGCTCTACCATACCGGCGAGACCGAGCTGCGCCGCCGCTTCCATGCCGGCGATCCGGCTGACTACAACCTGATGCCGGAACTCGTGGAAGAGGGGTGCAGCGACTACCTGATCTTCATGCAGCCCTTCGGGGCGGAAGGCGTGATCGGCGACCTCGACGGCATCTTCTGCCAGATATGCACGCGCGCCCCGGACGGGTTCTCGGACGAGGACCTCGCGGTCGTGCGCGCGCTGGTGCCGAAGCTTTCCGTCGCGATCAAATGCGCCTCGCTCGCCCGCATCGCGACCACGCTGGTCGAGGTCTATCTCGGCCGCGACGCGCGCGAGCGTGTCCTGAAGGGCCGCATCGCGCGCGGCGTCGCGGAGCGGATCCGCACCGTCCTCTGGTTCTCGGACCTCCGCTCCTTCACCACCATCACCGACACGGCCGACCCGGAGGAAATCATTCCGCTCCTTAACGACTATTCGGGCGCGGCGATCGAGGCGATCCACGGCGCGGGCGGCGACGTCCTGAAGCTGATCGGCGACGGCATCCTCGCGATCTTCAACTTCGACGACCAGGCGAAGGCGACCGCCGCCGCGCTCGCCGCCGAGCGGGACCTTCGCGCCCGCACGAGCGCGATCGACGCGCGCCGGCGCGAGGAAGGGCGGCCGGTCACCTCGATCTATATCGGCCTCCACATCGGCGAGGCCTTCTACGGCAACATCGGCTCCGACGACCGGCTGGACTTCACCGTCGTCGGCCCGAGCGTGAACGAGGTCTCGCGCATCGGCGCCATGTGCCGCTCGGTAGACCGGCTGATGGTCGCCTCGGACGAGTTCCGCGCCGCCCTCGCGCCGGAGGAGCAGGGGCGTCTCGTCTCGGTCGGCCGTTTCGCGCTGCGCGGCGTCGGCCGGTCGCAGGAGCTCTTCACGCTGGACCCCGCGCTGCTCTGACACGGGAGCGCGCCGGGAACGCCCCGCCGCCTCGCGCCTTGTCCTTTCGAACCAGCAGGGAAGGGCGCCACCCATGTCCGACACCAACAAGAACCGGCTGCGCGACGCCGAACTCGACGCCGACCTGTCCGTCCTCGGCGACGACGCGAAGGGCGATCCGAAGCCCGCCCGCGTCGGCGAGGCCGAAGCCCCCGGCGCCGGTGAGACGCCCGACAGCCTCGGGCGCGCCGGCGGCGTCGACCGCGAGGCGGTGGGCGGCGAAGGGCCGCGGCAGGGCTCCGTCGAGGGGGTCGACGAGACGGCCGCCGAGCGGGACGCGATGCGCGACGCGACCTCGTGAGGGTGCCGCCGCCAAGCGCTTGCTTTCGAAAGCGTTAACGGCGATGCCTTAAATCCTTAAACTCTTCGTGCGATTGTCGCCCTATCGCATTCCGGAGCCAGACGATGACCCGTTTCGACCTGATCGTGATCGGCAGCGGTCCGTCCGGCCGCCGGGCGGCGGTGCAGGCGGCTAAGCTCGGCAAGACGGTGCTCGTCGTCGAGAAGCGCGAGCGCGTCGGCGGCGTCTCCGTCCACACCGGCACGATCCCCTCGAAGTCGCTGCGCGAGACCGTCCTCAACCTCACCGGCTGGCGCGAGCGCGGCTTCTACGGTTCGGCCTACCGGGTGAAGAAGGACATCTCCGCCGCCGACCTCCGGGTGCGCGGCTCGAAGATCCTCGAACACGAGGTCGACGTCCTCGACCACCAGTTCGCCCGCAACCGCGTCGCGACGCTGACCGGCGAGGCGCGCTTCCTCGACCCGAACCATATCGTCGTCACCCGCGGCGGCGGTGCGGAGCCCGAGCATTTCGAGGCCGACCGCTTCGTGATCGCCTGCGGCACGCGCCCGCACCGGCCCGCCAACATCCCGTTCGACGGCAGGACCGTCATCGACTCCGACGAGATCCTGAAGCTCGAAACGCTGCCGCGCTCGATGACCGTGGTCGGGGCGGGCGTCATCGGCGTCGAATACGCCACGATCTTCTCCGCGCTCGAGATCGCCGTCACGCTGGTCGAGCCGCGCGCGACCTTCCTCGACTTCATCGACCGCGAGATGATCGAGGAGTTCGTGCACGAACTGCGCGACCGCAACGTCTCGCTCCGGCTCGGCGCGGAGGTGACGGCGGTGGAGTTCGACCATGCCGGCCGGCCGGTCTGCCGCATCGCGAGCGGCCGCGACGTCACCAGCGACGTCCTCCTCTACGCCGCCGGCCGCATGGGCTCGACCGACGGGCTCGACCTCGACAAGGCCGGCCTCGAGACCGACAATCGCGGCCGCCTCACGGTCGATCCGAAGACGCTGCAGACGGCGGTGCCGCACATCTACGCCGCCGGCGACGTGATCGGCTTCCCGAGCCTCGCCTCGACCTCGATGGAACAGGGCCGCTTCGCCGCCTGCCACGCCTTCGGCCTGGAGCCGACGCCGCTGCCGGACCACTTCCCCTACGGCATCTACGCCGTGCCGGAGATGTCGACGGTCGGCATGAGCGAGGAGGACGTGAAGAAGCGGCAGATCCCCTACGAATGCGGCATCGCGCGCTTCCGCGAAACCTCGCGTGGTCACATCATGGGCCTGCAGACCGGCATGATGAAGATGATCTTCTCGAAGAAGACGCGCCGGGTGCTCGGCGTCCACATCATCGGCGAGGGCGCGACGGAACTCATCCACATTGGCCAGGCGGTGATGGCCCTGAAGGGCACGATCGACTACTTCATGGAGTCGACCTTCAACTATCCGACCCTGGCGGAAGCCTACAAGATCGCCGCCCTCGACGCCTGGAACCGCGCCTTCGCCCCCTCCGTCGCCGCGCCGGAGACGCCCGGCATGCAGGAAGCGGCGGAGTAGGGAAAAACGCGCGGAGGTCTCAACGGGCCGACACGACCACGACGCCTGCGCCGACCATCACCCCGCCCGCCGTCCGTTTGACGCGGCGCATGATCTTCGGCGAGCGCAGGAAGCGCCGTGCTCGCGTTGCCAGCAGGACATGCCCCCCGATCACCACCGCCTCGACCGCCAGGATGACGGCGGCGAGGATGCCGACGTCTTCGCATTTGAGCGAAGGTCCGACGATGTTGGGCAGGAGAGCGACGTAGAACAGCAGCATCTTCGGATTGCCGAGGTTCGGCGCGACGCCCGTCGCGAATATGGGCAGAAGGCCGCGCCGCGCGGTCGCGCCGGGCTCGATCGGCTCGGCCGTCCAGAGCCGGATGCCCATCCAGATCAGGTAGGCCGCGCCGCCTTAGCGCAGCAGCGTCATGACGCCGCCCATCTCCGCCGCCACGACGGACAAGCCGAAGGCGGCAAAGATCAGGAACAGGAGGGTGACGACGACTGTGCCCGCGCCGTAGGCAATGCCCGAGGTCGGTCGATGCGAAAGGGCGCGTGTGACGATCGTCACGTTGTCCGGGCCGGGGCTGGCGGCGAACACGAAGAAGGCCGCCGCGAAGGCGAGAAGCGCGGAAATGTCCATGGCTGCGTTGTTGCCTTCAGGCGTTCAAGCGTTCAGGCGTTCGCGCGCCGCCAGCCGACCGCCAGCACGCCCGCTCCGATCATCAATGATCCGCCGGTCCGGTTGACCGCACGCTGGACGCCCGGGCGACGGATCGTCGTCCGGGCTATCGAAGCCAGCAGTCCGTAGAGGGTCGCGTTCAGCGTCGCGAGAACTAGGAACGTCACCTCGAAGATCGCCATCTGTGCGAACAGGGGCTGCGAGGTGTCGAGGAACTGTGGCAGGAAGGCGACGAAGAAGATGATGCTCTTCGGATTCAGCGCCGTGACGACGTAGGTGTGGAGGAAGATGCGGAAGGGCCGCTCCCTTACCGGGTCCGTAGCGGCAGAATCCACTTCGCTCGTCCCGACCGGCGTACGCCAGAGCCTGATGCCGAGATAGACGAGATAAGCCGCCCCGATCCATTTCATGGCGGTGAACAACGCGGCCGACGTTGCCAGCAGCGCTCCCAGTCCGAGCATGGAGCCCGTCATCGCCGTGAAGTCGCCGAGCGCCACGCCCGCGACCGTCGAACTCGCGACGCTACGCCCGTGGCCGAGCGCATAGGAGATGACGAGCAGGATCGTCGGGCCGGGGATCGCGAGGAGGACGGCGGATGCTGCGACGAAGGCTAGCCAATGCTCAAGCGACATGACGGTTCTCCGGTTGGCAACCGAAGCAATCCATCCCGATGGACGAAACGCAAGTCTCTTCAAGGCCGGATCGGGTATCGGCTTCAAGCGACCGATCCGGATATGGTTTGTGTCTGCGAAGGATCGGCGACGTTCGCTGGTCTGCCGTCAAGCCGAAAACTTATCCCCGCTCTCGCCCCTTCGCGTAACCTTCGCTGACCGTCGCCCCGTCGAGTGAGCGCGAATGATCACCGGGATCGTTCGGTGGGGTGGCGGGCGGGTCCGGATCGGCGGTCGCTTCCGGAGCGACGGCGGGTCCGGGCAGCGCGAACCATGGCCGGTCCCATGCAAATGGGTCCGGGAGCAAGCCGAGGAACCCGAACGGCTGTGTAGCCGAGGACAATGTTCGGATCACGCCCTTGAGGCGAGGTGAGCCACCTCGCCGAAGGTCATGGGGACGCCGGCGGGGCAGCCGGCGGCAAGCGTTGCGAGACACCCGCGCGGGCGCCGAAGGCAGGCCGCTTGACGAATGCACTACGTCGGAAGGCTCTGCCTTCGGCGCCCGCCGCTCTCGACCAGCGGCAACAAACCACAAGCTCAACTCGGCCACGAAGGCGCGAGGTCGCGGACGCATGTCCATAGATGCGAAGACATGGAAGCAGCTTTCTTCTTTCCCGCGGGGAGAAGAACAGCGCGCACTTGCTGAGGGGATAGCGGCATATCGGATGGAATCCGCTCGCGGCGAAGCGGTTCACCGGTTAGAAGCGCCGCATCGATCCTCGCCGCGACCTCCCGTGCCGGACGCAAGCCCTTCCAAACCCAAACTCGTCTTCCTCGCGACCGAGGACTGGTTCTTCGCCTCGCACTTCCTGCCGATGGTGCGCGCGGGACGCGATGCCGGCCTCGACGTCGTGGTCGCGGCGCGGTTCGCCCGGCATCGGGACCGGATCGAGGCGGCCGGGGCGCGCACGGTCCCGCTCGACATGGAGCGCGGCGGGGGCTGGCTGCTCGGACCGCTCCGCGCGTTTCTCCGCACGCTTCGGCTCCTTCGCGCGGAGCAGCCCGCGATCGTCCACGCGATCTCGCTGCGGGCCGTGCTCCTCGGCGGTCTCGCCCGGCGGCTTTCGGGCGGCGGGCCGACCGTGCAGGCGATCACCGGCCTCGGCGTCGTCGGAGCGGACGAGGGTTGGCGCGGCCGGCTGGCGCGCAGGCTGTTCCGGCACCTCCTCCGCCGGACCTTCGCGCCGAAAGGCGCGGCCTTCCTGTTCGAGAACGAGGAGGACGCGCGCTGGCTCGGCCTCGACCGGACGATGCCGGACGCGGTCTTCGTGCCGGGCGCGGGGGTCGATCCCGCCGCCTATCCGCAGACCCCGCTGCCGGCCGGGCGGACCCTACGCGTCGCGCTCGTCTCGCGCATGCTCTGGTCGAAGGGGGTCGACGTCGCGGTGGAAGCGGTGCGGCGCGCGCGCCGGGGTGGCGCCGACGTGACGCTGTCGCTCTACGGCGCGCCGGACCCGGCCAATCCACGCGCCATCCCCGAAGCCGATCTTCGTCGCTGGGGCACGGAGGACGGGATAGAATGGCATGGGCCCACTTCCGACGTCGCCGGCGTCTGGCGCGAGCACCACGTCGCCTGCCTGCCGTCGCGCGGGGGGGAGGGGCTGCCCCGCGCCCTGCTGGAAGCCGCCTGCTGCGGCCGGCCAATCGTCGCGACCATGGTGCCGGGCTGCACGGCTCTGGTGCGGGATGGGAAGGACGGTCTGCTCGTGCCGCCGGGCGACCCGGAAGCGCTGGCGGCGGCCTTCGCCCAGCTCGCCGCCGACCGGCCGCTCGCCGGTGCGATGGGCGACGCCGCCGCGCGGCGCGTTCGCGAGGGTTTCACCGAAGACCACGTCGCGGCGATCGTGGAAGCCCTCTACCGCCGCCTGCTCGGGCAGCCGCCTCAGCCGGCGGCCACCATCTCGCGCACCAGCGGCGCGACCTTGGTGCCGTAGAGCTCGATGCAGCGCATGAGTCGTTCGTGCGGCAGGGGGCCGGCGGAATACTTCAGGTCGAAGCGCGCCGCGCCGAGCGTCTTCACCGTCGCGGCGATCTTCGTCGCCACCGTTTCGGGCGAGCCGATATAGAGCGAGCCGTGGTCCGCCTCGCGCTCGAAATCGCTGCGTTGCAGCGGCGGCCAGCCCCGCTCGCGCCCGATCCGCGCATGCATCTGCCGGTAGTCGTCGAAGAACTCGGCCCTCGCCGCCTCGTCGGTGTCGGCGACGTAGCCCGGCGAATGGACGCCGATCGGCTGCACGCCATGGCCGAACTCCGCCGCGGCGCGGCGGTAGAGGTCGACATAGGGGCGGAAGCGCGCCGGGCTGCCGCCGATGATCGCGAGCATCATCGGCAGGTCGTGCCGCGCCGCGCGCACCACCGATTCCGGCGAGCCGCCGACGCCGATCCAGGTGGTCAGCCGGCGGCCGTCCTCGATCGGCGGGAAGACGCGCTGCTCGTGGAGCGGCGGGCGCGTCCGCCCTTCCCACGTCACCGCTTCGCCGGTGCGCAGCGCCGTGAAGAGGTCGAGCTTCTCCTCGAACAGCGTCTCGTAGTCGCGGAGCTCGAAGCCGAACAGCGGAAAGGATTCGGTGAAGGAGCCGCGCCCGAGGATGACCTCCGCGCGCCCGTTCGACACCGCGTCCAGCGTCGCGAAGCGCTGGAACACCCGGATCGGGTCGTCCGAGGACAGGACCGTCACCGCCGAGCCGAGGCGGATGCGCGTCGTCCGGGCCGCGATCGCGGCCAGCACCACCTCCGGCGCGGAAACGGCGAAGTCCTCGCGGTGATGCTCGCCGACTCCGAAGAAGTCGAGGCCGACCGCGTCGGCGAGGGTGGCCTCCGCGACGACGTTCCGCACCACCTCAGCATGTGAAAGCAGTTCGCCGCCGGCGCTGCGCGTCACGTCGCCGAACGTGTCGAGGCCGAGTTCGATTGTGCCGGTCATCGCGGTCGTCTCCGCCGGGTGTTTGGGTCGGAGCGCGATGTCGGCGGTATCGAGGAGCTGTGCAAGGCCGCGGGGGTTGACGATGCGTCGTCGCTGGAGCGGCTTCCGGAAACGGCGGTCCTAATCGTCGTCGTCGCTGGTGTCGCTGGTGTTGCCATCGACGCCGGAGCCGGACAGGTCCATCGGAATGCGGACCTTCAGCCCCTTGCGCTTCACGTCGGGCGAGACCTTGGCGCCGGCGATCTCGATCGACGGGTTGAACCAGGCGACTTCCGGGTCGGCCTCGGTTTCGAGGTGGAATTCCGGCGGCGGCTTGTCGAAGGCGCCGTGCCGCTTCGCCGCCTCGCCCGTGCCGAAGTTCAGCTTGCGGGACAGGGACGAGCCGACCCGCTCGGCATCGAGCGTCGACTGGACCCTGTCCTCGAAGCTCTGGGCCGAGACCTTCGCGGGCAACGCCGAGAGAATCGCGCAGCACGCGACGATCGACGAGTTCCGCATCAGGCCGCTCCGGTCCATACCCTTACTGTGCGCGAGCGCGAGCCGTTTGTAAACCGCAAGATACGGTAAACGCTTGTGGAATTCCGTTGCGGCTTTGGTTCAGGCGTCGCCGCGGAGCGCCTGGAGCGCCTCTTCGAGACGCCGCTCGCCGGCTTCCGTCAGCCGGCCCCGCGCGCCCTCGACTTCGAGGAGCCCCGCCGCGGTCATCTCCTCGACGCCGCCGGCATCCGCCTTGTGGCCCTTGCCGTCGTCCAGTACCACGTCCCGCACCTTCTCGCCGCTGGCGAGCGCGTGGTAGGCGGCGAAGGCGAGGATCGACAGCGCCTTGTCGGACAGGTTCGTGTCGGCCATGGAACGGTTCTCCTTGAGGTTCGAGCGAACGCAACGCTCGAGGCCGGGTCCCGATCCGCGGCGAATGGCCGCTTACGGACCGCCCGCGATCGACCCCATCACCACCATCACCAGGTCATCGAGGTCGATCGTGCCGTCGACCACGAGTTCGTCGCCCCGCATCTCCACCTTCAGCCTCGCGCCGTCGTTCGCCGCCTGCCGCCGCAGCTCCTCGACGATCGATTCCCGCAGCTTGCTCTCGATCGTTTCCGACTGGCTCATGCGCCCTTCTCCTTCGATGCCTCGGGATATCTGAGCCCGCCCGCCATGGTCTCGTCGACGTCCTCGCTCGGCGGATAGCTGTCGTCGCCGGTGGCATGCGGGTCGGCCGGCTTCGGAATGGCGTCGGCCGGCGTCGGTCGGCCGAGTTCGCCCGCGCCGTCCGTCGCCGGCACTCCGGCCTCCTCGAACACCTCGTTCTCGCGCGAGACGCGGCTTTCTCCGCCCATGTCCAGCCTCCCTGCCGATGGCTTCGCCGCCTTCATATGGCGGAGCCTTCGCTGCCCGACAGGCGGACCGGGCGATGCCCGTGCGGCAAAGCGTTTCGCGGCTGGCGAAAACCGCCCCGCGATCCACATCGAGCCAGTGGAAGCGCCCGCAGCGAAAGGCTTTTCAGGTTTGCGTGAAAC
Source organism: Plantimonas leprariae (assembly GCF_008802405.1). Taxonomy (GTDB): domain Bacteria; phylum Pseudomonadota; class Alphaproteobacteria; order Rhizobiales; family Rhizobiaceae; genus Plantimonas; species Plantimonas leprariae. The sequence continues at coordinate 122,810 of NZ_VZDO01000009.1, read as the reverse complement.
GAAGCCGATCCTCGCCGTCCGTGATCTGGCGAAGACCGTGCCGGGCGGCCGCCGGCTCTTCTCGGGCCTCGACCTCGAGGTGAAAGCCGGCGAACTCGTCGCCGTGGTCGGCGAGTCCGGGTCCGGCAAGTCGACGTTCCTCAACATCCTGGCGGGCCTCGACGACGGCGACAGCGGCGAGGTCGTGGTCGACGGAACGGCGACGGGCGGTCTCGACGAGCGTGGGCGCACCGAGCTTCGCCGCACCCGGATCGGCTTCGTGTTCCAGGCCTTCCACATCCTCCCCTACCTGACGCTCCGGCAGAACGTCGCGCTGCCGCTGGCGCTCGTTTCCGGCGATGCGGCCGCGATCGAGTCGCAGGCCGATGCCAAGCTCGCCGCCGTCGGCCTCGGCGACCGGGGCGGATCCTACGCCCGCGACCTGTCCGGCGGCGAATTGCAGCGCGTCGCCATCGCCCGGGCGCTCGTCCACGAGCCGGCGCTGATCCTCGGCGACGAGCCGACCGGCAACCTCGATCCCGAGACCGCAGGCCGCGTCCTCGCCCTCTTCGCGGGTGCGGTGCGGGAAGGCGATGCCGCCGCGGTGATCGTCACGCATTCGCGCAGCGTCGCCGCCGTCGCCGACCGTGTCCTGACCCTGACATCGAATGGCCTCTCCGATGCCGATCGCGCGCGCTGAGGCCGGCCTCGCTTCCGCGCATCTCGCGCTGCGCTGGCTGATCGGCGGCGAATGGCGCGCCCATCCCTGGCGCTTCCTCGCGACGGCGCTCGCCATCGCGGTCGGCGTCGCGCTCGGCTTCGCGGTGCATCTCGTCAACGGCTCGGCGCTGGCCTCCTTCGACGGCGCGGTGCGGGGGGTGAACGGGCAGGCCGACCGCGCGGTGCGCGCGGCTTCCGCGCTTGGGCTCGACGAAGCGCTCTACCCGCGCGTCGTCGCCGCGCCCGGCGTCGCGGATGCGAGCCCCGTCGTCAGCCTCGACGCGCGAGCCGGGACTGCGCGGTTCACGCTGCTCGGGCTCGACGTCATCCGTGCCGCGGCGGTATCGCCGAGCCTCGTCGGCATCCGTCCGAACGGCCCGGATGCGGGCAGCGACGACATCTTCGCCGCCGACGCGCTGTTCCTGTCGCGCAGTGCCCTCCAGGCGAGCGGCGCGGCGATCGGCGACACGCTGGATGTCGCCGCCAACAACCGGACGGTTCGCCTGCGCATCGCCGGCACCCTGCCGGGCGTTCCCGACGGCCAGATGCTCGGCACGCTCGACATCGCGGCGGCGCAATGGCGCTTCGACCGGCTCGGCCGGCTCGACCGCATCGACCTGAAGCTCGCGGATGCGGCAGCGGCCGACGCCGCGTTGAAGGACCTGCTCCCCGCCGACGCCAACCTCGGCAGCGCCGAGACGGAAAGCGCGCAGAACGGGGCGCTGTCGCGCGCCTACCGGGTGAATCTCGACATGCTGGCGCTGGTGGCGCTCCTCACCGGCGGCTTCCTCGTCTTCTCGGCGCAGTCGCTGTCGGTAGCGCGGCGGCTGCGCGCCTTCGCGCTGGTTCGCACCCTCGGCCTACCGCGCGGCGGCGTCGTCGCGGCGGTGGCGGCGGAAGGGTTACTCATCGGGATCGGCGGGGCGCTCGGCGGCCTTCTCGCCGGCTACGGCCTCGCGGTTCTCGCGGTGCGCTTCTTCGGCGGCGACCTCGGGGCCGGCTATTTCGAGGGCAGCCATGTGTCGATCGTCTTCCAGCCGCTGGCGGCCGCAGCCTTCTTCGCGCTCGGCCTCGCGGCAGCGGTGCTGGGCAGCGTCCTGCCGGCGCGGGCGGCCTCTCGCGCCGCGCCCGCCGCGGCGCTGAAGAACAGCGGCGATCTTCTCGATCCGCGCACGCCGGTGCCGTGGAAGCCGGCGCTCGTGCTTCTCGCCGCCGGCGCGCTGCTCAGCCTCGCGCCTCCGATCGGCGGGCTGCCGATCCTCGGCTTCGCCGCGATGGCGCTCCTCCTCGCCGGCGGCGTCGCTGGCGTTCCCTGGCTCGCGCGTTTCCTGCTCGGCCTGTTCGGGCGGCGCCGGCGGAGGGGCGCGGTTCCGGCCGAACTCGCGCTCCGGCATCTCGGCGGTGCGCCGGGCGAGGCGGCGACGGCGCTCTGCGGCATCGTCGCCTCCACGGCGCTGATGATCGCGATGGCGACGATGGTGACGAGCTTCCGCGGCGCGGTGGACGAATGGCTGGAACAGGTGCTGTCTTCCGATCTCTACCTCCGGGCGGAAGGCGGCGCGAGCTTCGATCCCGCCGCGCAGGCGCGGCTCAAGGCCGTGCCGGGCGTCGGCTCGCTCGCCTTCAGCCGCCAGATCGCGCTTGGGCTGTCGCCCGAGCGCCCGCCGCTGACGCTGATCGCCCGGCCGCTCGACGGCGGCCCCTCCGATTCGCTCCTCGCGATGATCGAGGCGACGCCGGAGCGGCCGCTGGGCACTGTGCCGGTCTTCGTCTCGGAGCCCGCCTCGCGCCTCTACGGCTGGAAGCTCGGGCAGACGATCGAGCTGCCGATCGGCAAGGGCGAGCGCTTCGCGGTCGCCGGCATCTGGCGCGACTACGCCCGGCAGTTCGGCGCGGTGGTGATCCAGAGCGCCGACTACGAGCGGTTGACCGGCGATGCGACGCGCGATGAGGCGGCCGCGACCCTCGCGCCGGGCGTGGACGCCGACGCCGTTGGCCGCGCGCTGGAGGACGCCGTGCCGGAGGCTCTTCGGGGTCAGGTCTCGCTGGCGCGGCCGCAGACGCTGCGGGCTTATGCGCTCGATCTCTTCGATCACTCCTTCGCCGTCACTTACGTCCTGGAAGCGGTCGCGATCCTCGTCGGCCTCGCGGGCGTCGCGGCGACCGTCTCGGCGCAGACCGTCGCGCGGGCCCGCGAGTTCGGCATGCTCCGGCATCTCGGCCTGCAGAAGCGGCAGATCGTCCTGATGCTCGGGGCGGAAGGCGCGCTGCTCGGCCTCGTCGGCGGCGTCGCGGGCGTCGCGCTCGGCGGCGTGCTGGCGCAAGTGCTGATCCACGTGATCAACCCGCAGAGCTTCAACTTCACCATGGCAACGCGCGTGCCGTTCGGGACGATTCTCGGCGTCATCGCGGCGCTCGTCGCCGCCGCCGCGCTGACGGCGATGCTTGCCGGCCGGCGCGCCACCGCCCGCGACGCGGTGCTGGCGGTCAGGGAGGACTGGTGATGCGGCGCATCCTTGCGACCCTCTGCATCCTCGCCTTCGCCTGCCAGGCGGCGATGCCGGCCGACTATCCGGTGGTGGAGCCCGGTATCCGGCTCAGCTTCCCGGCCGATCACGGCGCGCATCCCGAGTTCCGCACCGAATGGTGGTACGTCACCGGCGCGCTCAAGACCGAAGACGGCCGCGACCTCGGCTTCCAGGTGACCTTCTTCCGCACCCGCCCGCCCGCGAACCCGGACAATCCGAGCCGCTTCAACCCGGCCCAGGTGCTGTTCGCCCACGCCGCCCTCTCGGACCCGGCGCTCGGCCGGCTGCTGCATGCCGAGCGGGCGGCGCGCGCCGGCTTCGGCATCGCGGGGGCCGCGACCGCGGACGCCGACGTGCGGCTGCAGGACTGGGCGTTCCAGCGGGGCGGCGACGGCGTGTACCGGACCAAGGTACAAGGTCCCGATTTCGGCTTCCAGCTCGACTTCGCGCCGACGCAAGAGGTGATGCCGCAGGGCGAGAACGGCTACAGCCGGAAAGGCCCGAAGCCGGAGGAGGCGAGCTACTACTATTCGATCCCGCATCTTCGCGTCTCCGGCACGGTGCAGCGCGAGGGGCGCCAAGTCGCGGTGACGGGCGAGGCCTGGCTCGACCGTGAATGGTCGTCGAGCTACCTCGCGCCGGACGCGAGCGGCTGGGACTGGACCGGCCTCAACCTCGACGATGGCTCGGCGCTGATGGCCTTCCGCATCCGGGGGAAAGACGGCGGCACGGTCTGGGCCGGCAGCTCGTTCCGCTATCCCGACGGCCGCATCCGGCGCTTCGAGCCGGGCGACGTCGCGCTGGAACCCGTCCGCCACTGGCGCTCGGCCCGCACGAATGCCGAATATCCGGTGGAGCAGGTGCTGCGGGTGAAGCTGCCGGAAGGCGAGCGCCGCTTCGCGCTGAAGCCCCTGTTCGACGACCAGGAACTCGACGGCCGGGCGGGTGGCATGCCGGTCTATTGGGAGGGTCTCGTCGCGACGGAGGGTGGCCGCGGCTACCTCGAACTCACCGGCTACGCGGCGGACCTGCGGATGTGACGCGTCCTCAGGCGCGGCCGGTCACCGCGACGAGCGGGTCGCCCTTGCTCCCGTCCGCGAGGACGACCGCTTCCGCCGAGCCGAAGCCGGCCCGTTCGAAGTAGAGGCGCACCAAGGCGGCGTGGCCGTTCGCGTCCAGCGACCGCCAGACCGCGACGGCCTTCGTCGGGAAGCAGCGGTTGGAGAAGGTCACGGCGAAGGGCGCGCCGGGCCGCAGGACGCGCCGGACCTCGGTGAAGACGGCGACGGGTCGCTGCAGGTACTGGACGCCGACGCAACAGAGCGCCGCGTCGAACGCGGCGTCCGGCAGCGGCAGCGTGGGATCGCGGTTGAGATCCTGCACGAAACGGTGCGAGAGGCGTGGGTTGGCGTCGAGCTCGGCCCTGTTCATGCCGTGCCCGACGACCTCGCCGAGCATAATGTCCTCGGGCAGGTGGCTCACCCAACTCGACATCAGGTCGAGCACGGCGGCGTGCGGCGGCAGGAGCGTGGCGTAGTAGGCGGTGAGCGCCGCGACCGCGCCTTCGTCGATATGCGTGACGAGCCGGGACGGGGCGTAGAACAAGGCGTCGTCGCCTGCGTCCTCCTTGGCGAAGGCTTCGTCCGGCAGTTCCGCGAGCACCGTTCCCATCGCCGTCCAACGTCCCGCCGCACCGACCGTTGCGGCGCTGCGACCATTCCGCGTCGCACGCAACCCATCGGCCCGGACGGGCTTATCCCCCGGCGGCGGTGACGGAGAACAACGGATGGCGCGGACGGTGGTGGTGACGGGCGGAACGGCGGGCATCGGGCTCGCCTGCGCCGAGAAGTTCGCGGCGGAGGGCTGGAATGTCGGCATTGTCGCCCGCGCCCCGGCGCGCCTTCGGGAAACCGAGAACCTCCTGCGCGCCAAGGGCGTCCTCGCCCTCGGCATCGAGACCGACGTCGCCGACCATGCGGCGGTGGAACGCGCCGCCGAGCGGTTCGAGCGGGAGCTCGGGCCGATCGAGGTCTGGGTCAACAACGCGATGGCGACGGTGGTGGCCGCCGCGCACCGCATCGAGCCGGACGAGTACAAGCGCGTCACCGACGTCACCTATCACGGGCAGGTCTTCGGCACGCTCGCCGCGCTGAAACGGATGCGGACGCGGGGGCGGGGTGCGATCGTCCAGATCAACTCCGTGCTCGGCATCCGGCCGTTTCCGCTGCAGGCGGCCTATGCCGGTGCGAAGGGCGCGGCGCTGAACTTCACCAACGCGCTTCGCAGCGAGCTCTACCACGAGGGCTTGCCGGTGACGCTGACGAGCGTGTTCCTGCCGGCCGTCAACACGCCGCAATTTTCCGGCTGGGCGCGCAACCGCACCGGCCGCCGGCAGATCGCGCCGAACCCGGTCTACGATCCGCGCCTTTGCGCCGAAGCCGTCCATTTCGCGGTGGAGCATCCGCGCCGCGACATCTGGGTCGGGCGCACCTCGGTGCTGGCGAGCGTTCTCCAGCGCGTCTGGCCGAATGCCGGCGACGTACAGGCGAAGAGCGGCTGGGACGCGCAACTGTCCGACGAACGTTTCGCCGAGAACGAGGGCAACCTGTTCAAGCCGGGCGAGGGGCCGGCACGCCTGCACGGGCCGTTCGGCGACCGCATGAGTTCGGCCCGGCGCGCCTTCTGGACAAGCCGGCAGCGCGACGTGGCCGTGCTCGGCGGCGTCGCCTTTCTGGCGGCGCACCTCGCCTTCCTCGCCGGCCGTCGTCTCGGCGACCGCTGACCGTGCCCGCAGCCGACCTCGTCGAGACCGCCGTCCGTGCCCTCGCCTCGCGGGCGGTTTCCGGCATTGCCGCCTTCAACCGCTGGCGGTTGCCGGCGCGCACCACGCCGCATCCGCTCCTCACCGGCATCCACGCGCCGATGCGGGACGAGCTGACGCTGACGGATCTCGCCGTCGAGGGCACGATCCCGCCGGAACTCGACGGGCGGTATCTCCGCATGGGGCCGAACCCGATCGCGGCGGACCCGCGCATCTACCACTGGTTCATCGGCGACGGCATGGTGCACGGGGTGCGCCTCAGGAGAGGCCGCGCCGAGTGGTACCGCAACCGCTGGATCCGCTCGACGCCGGTCGCGAAGGCGACCGGCATCCCGGCCGCGCCGGGGCCCCGCTTCGGCGGCTTCGACACGGTAAACACCAACGTCGTCGGCCATGCGGGCGCCGCATGGGCGCTGGTGGAAGCGGGCTCGACGCCGGTGCGGCTCGGCGAAACGCTGGAAGACCAGCGCTACGACGATTTCGCCGGCACGCTCGGCGGTTCCTTCACCGCGCATCCGCACTACGATCCGGTGACGCGCGAGCTTCACGCCGTCTGCTACCAGGCGACCGATCCGAACCGAGTCCGGCATGTCGTCGTCGGCGACGACGGTCGCGTCTCGCGCCGGGTCGAGATTCCCGTGAAGGACGGGCCGCTGATCCACGATTGCGCCCTCACCGAACGCTTCGTCATCGTCTTCGACCTGCCGCTGACGATCTCGATGAAGGTCGTGATGGACGGCTACGGCTTTCCCTATGCCTGGAACCCGGACCATCCGGCGCGGCTCGGCCTGCTGCCGCGCCATGGCACGGCGGCGGACGTGATCTGGATCGACGTCGATCCCTGCTTCATCTTTCACGCCGCGAACGCCTTCGACCTTCCCGACGGCCGTCTGGTGCTGGACGCGGTCGTCTACGACCGGATGTTCGTGTCGGGCGAGGAGATCGGCCCCGACGAGGCGGCACGCGGCTTCGAGCGCTGGACCGTCGATCCCGTCCGCCGCACGGTGGAGCGCCGGACGCTCGACCCGAAACCGCAGGAGTTTCCGCGGCTCGACGAGCGCCGCATCGGCCGCCCCTACCGCTACGCCTACGCGCTGGCGCTGCCCGAGCGCTTCGACCCGGCGCTGGTCGGCGCGGCCCCGATCCTCAAGCACGATCTCGAGACCGGCGAGCGGCTGGAGCACCATTTCGGGGAGGGGCGCATCCCGGGCGAGTTCGTGTTCGTGCCGCGCGCGCCCGATTCTGCCGAGGACGAGGGCTGGATGATCGGCCTCGTGATCAATCCGGCGAGCGAGACGAGCGCGCTGGAGATCATCGACGCGCGGGCCTTCGCGGCGCCGCCGGTCGCCGTGGTGCGCCTGCCGCACCGCATCCCGCCGGGCTTCCACGGCAACTGGGTGCCGGAGCGACAGGCGGGCTCGAATGGAGCCGGCTATTGATGCCGCATCGTGCGGTCATATGTGCACTGCGGAATTAGCCTCGCTTCGTCGGAGCCAGCGCCCGTGCAGATCATTCATTCCCGCATCCGGGGAGCGGCGGCGATCGCCGCGACGGCCGCGCTGGTCTGGGCGCTCCTCGCCGAGCGGCCGCAGCCGGCTCTCGCGCAGGAAGGGCCGCCCGCCGCGCCGGTGACGGTGGCGAAGCCCGTGGTGAAGCCGATCGTCGAGGACGACGAGTTCATCGGCCGCTTCGAGGCGGTGGACCAGGTCGACATCCGCGCCCGCGTCTCCGGCTACGTCGCCTCGATCAATTTCCAGGATGGCGCGCTGGTGAAGGCTGGCGACCTTCTCCTCGTGATCGACCAGGCGCCCTACAAGACGGCGCTCGATCAGGCGCAGGCCTCCGTCGAATCCACGAAGGCGCAGCTCGAATTCGCTCAGTCCGACCTCCAGCGCGCCACCTCGCTGCGGCAAACCGGCACGATCGCCACGCAGACCGTCGACGACCGTCAGCAGGCCTTCGCCACCGCGCAGGCCAACGCCAACTCGTCGCGCGCCGCGCTGCAGCGGGCCCAGCTCGACATGCAGTATACCGAGATCCGCGCCCCGATCGCCGGCCGCATGTCGCGCCGCGAGGTCTCGATCGGCGACCTCGTCTCGGCCAACGACACGGTGCTCACGAACATCGTCTCGGTGGACCCGATCAATTTCTACTTCGACGTCGACGAGCGCACCTATCTCGCCTACCAGCAACTGTCCGCCGGCGGCCTCAACACGCCGGTCGGCGACAGTCGCAACGAGGTGAAGGTCGCGATCGGCAACGAGCCGCGCCCGGCCCATCCCGGCTATCTCGACTTCACCGAGAACCGCCTCGACCAGGCGAGCGGGACGATGCGGGCGCGGGCCGTGCTGGCCAACGCCGACGGCAAGCTGCTGCCCGGGCTGTTCGGGCGCATCGCGATCCTCGGCTCCGTGCCCTACGACGGCGTTCTGATTCCCGACGAGGCGGTCGGCTCCGACCAGGACCGGCGCGTCGTCTACCTCCTCAATCCCGACAACACGGTGAAGATGCAGCCGGTGCGCCTCGGGCCCCGGATCGACGGCTACCGCGTCATCCGCGAGGGGCTAAAGGGCGACCAGACCATCGTCGTCAACGGGCTGATGCGCATCCGGCCCGGCGTGAAGGTCGCGCCGACGGAGTCGACCCTGCCGCCGGTGGCGCCGACCGGCCCGAACGAGGGATCGGAAGCGCCCTCGTAAAGCAGCCTTTCGGCCCGCCACTCTTCACTCCGGGGACCGTTGGATGCGCTTCGCCCACTTCTTCATCGACCGGCCGATCTTCGCCTGCGTCGTCTCGATCCTGATCTCGCTGGTCGGCTTCATCGCCTATCTGGGGCTGCCGGTCGCGCAGTATCCCGAGATCGCGCCGCCGACCGTCGTCGTGCGCGCCTCCTATCCCGGCGCCAATGCCGAAACGGTCGCCGCCACCGTCGCGACGCCGCTGGAGGAGCAGATCAACGGCGTCGAGAACATGCTCTACATGTCGTCCTACTCGTCGGGCGACGGCTCGATGCAGCTGACGATCACCTTCCGGCTCGGCACCGACCTCGACCAGGCGCAGGTGCTCGTCCAGAACCGCGTCGCCATCGCCGAGCCGCGCGTGCCGGAAGAGGTGCGCCGCCTCGGCATCACGACGCTGAAATCCTCGCCCGACCTGATGATGGTCGTGCACATGATCTCGCCGAACAAGAGCTACGACCAGCTCTACATCTCGAACTACGCGCGCAACAACGTGCGCGACGAGCTGCTGCGGCTCGACGGCGTCGGCGACCTCACCATCTTCGGCGAACGCCTTTACTCGATGCGCGTCTGGCTCGATCCGGACAAGCTGACGACGTTCGGCCTGACCTCCTCCGATGTCGTCTCGGCGATCCAGGCGCAGAACGTCCAGGTGTCCTCCGGCGCGCTCGGCCAGGAGCCGGCCCCGGCCGGCAACGCCTTCCAACTCACCGTCAACACGCAGGGCCGCTTCACCGACGTCGCGGAGTTCCGGAACGTCATCGTCCGCACCACGCCGGACGGCCGCATGGTGCGGGTGCGCGACGTCGCGCGGGTCGAACTCGGCGCGCAGGACTACGTCACCAACAGCTACCTCAACGACCAGGAGGCCGTGGCGCTGGCGATCTTCCAGCGGCCCGGCACCAACGCGCTGCAGGCCTCGGAAGACATCATCGCCAAGATGGACGAACTGAAGGCCAGCTTCCCGCCCGGCATCGAGTACCGCATCGTCTACAACCCGACCGAGTTCATCTCCGACTCCGTCAACGCCGTCTACGAGACGCTCCTGGAAGCCGTGGCACTTGTCGTCCTGGTGGTGATCGTCTTCCTCCAGAGCTGGCGCACCGCCCTCATCCCGATCATCGCGATCCCGGTCTCGCTGATCGGCACCTGCGCGGTGATGGCCGCTTTCGGCTTCTCGCTGAACACGCTGACCCTCTTCGGCTTCGTGCTCGCCATCGGCATCGTCGTCGACGACGCGATCGTCGTGGTGGAGAACATCGAGCGCAACATCGCGGAAGGCATGTCCCCGCGCGACGCGGCGCATACCACGATGGACGAGGTCGGCACGGCGGTGATCGCGATCGCCCTCGTGCTCGGCGCGGTGTTCGTGCCGACGGCCTTCATCCCCGGCATCTCCGGCCAATTCTACCGGCAGTTCGCGCTGACCATCGCGATCTCGACCTTCATTTCCGCCTTCGTCTCGCTGACGCTCTCGCCGGCGCTCGGCGCGCTGATCCTGAAACCGCACGAGAAGCACGAGGAGGGCGGCCGAAAGCCCAACATCGTCCGCCGCGCCGCGAACGCCTTCAACCGCGGCTTCGACCGCACGGCCCACGGCTACGCCAACGGCGTCCGGCGCGTCGTCAACCGCAAGCTGATCATGCTGCCGCTCTATGCCGGCCTTCTGGTCGGCACGTTCTTCATCACCCGCGCGGTGCCGGGCGGCTTCATCCCGAGCCTCGACCAGGGCTACCTGATCGTCGCGGCGCAGTTGCCGGACGGCGCTTCGCTGTCGCGCTCCGACGAGGTGACGCAGAAGATCTCCGAGACGGCGCTCCAGACCCCCGGCGTCCAGTATGCGGTCGCCTTCGCCGGCTTCTCGGGCGCGACCTTCACCAACGCGTCCAACGCCGCCGCCGTGTTCGTCGGCCTGAAGCCGTTCGACGAGCGGGTGAAGGCGGGCGAGTCGGCCGACAAGATCCTCGGCGACCTCACCGGCCGCCTGCAGGCGATCCAGGAGGCGTTCATCATCGCCATCCCGCCGCCGCCCGTCCGCGGCATCGGCAATTCGGGCGGCTTCAAGATGCAGGTGCAGGAGCGCATGGGGCCGGAGGTCGAGCGCGTGCTCGCGGCCAGCCGCGACCTGATGGGCAAGGCGGCCGGCGACAAGGGGCTGCAAGGCGTCTTCACCACCTTCACCGCGTCCTCGCCGCAGCTCTTCCTCAACATCGACCGGCGCAAGGCCGAAATCCTGAACGTGCCGATCGAGAGTATCTTCGCGACGCTCCAGCAGAACCTCGGCACGGCCTATATCAACGACTTCAACGCCTTCGGCCGCATCTACCAAGTGCGCGCGCAGGCCGACCAGCGCTTCCGGATGGACGAGCGCGACATCCAGCAACTCCGCGTGCGCTCCTCCAACGGCGCGCTCGTGCCGCTGGGGACGCTGGTCAACGTCGAGACGGTGTCGGGGCCGGACCTCATCCAGCGCTACAACATGTACACGTCCGTGCCGCTGCAGGGGAACGCGGGCCCGGGCGTCTCGTCCGGCCAGGCGCTCGACGAGATGGAGCATCTGGCGCGCCAGACCCTGCCGCAGGGCTCGACCTTCGAATGGACCGAGCTCGCCTACCAGCAGAAGCAGACCGGCAACACGGCGATCTTCGTCTTCGCGCTGTCGCTCGTCTGCGTCTTCCTGGTGCTCGCCGCGCAGTACGAGAGCTGGAGCCTGCCGCTGGCGATCGTGCTGATCGTGCCGATGGCGGTGCTGTCGGCTTTCGTCGGCGTCCTGATCCGCGGCTTCGACAACAACATCTTGACGCAGATCGGCCTCGTCGTGCTGGTCGGCCTTGCCGCCAAGAACGCCATCCTGATCGTGGAGTTCGCCCGCGAGGCCGAGGCGCGCGACGGCAAGGGCCCGGTAGACGCCGTGGTGGAAGCCTGCCGGTTGCGGCTCCGCCCGATCCTGATGACGGCGTTCGCCTTCATCCTCGGCGTCGTGCCGCTGGTGATCGCGACGGGTCCGGGCGCCGAGATGCGTCAGGCGCTCGGTACGGCGGTCTTCGCCGGCATGATCGGCGTCACGATCTTCGGCCTGTTCCTGACGCCGGTCTTCTATGTCGCGATCCGCTGGGTGGACTCAGCGGTAGCGCGCTGGCGCGGCAAGCCCGGCGCGGCGAAGGCGCCGGAACCCGCGCCGGCGGAGTAGGCGGGACGGTTCAGGCGGTCGCTTCGAGCGCCGCCTGCTCCGCCATCTCGTCCGCGCGGCAGCGGTCGCTGAAGAAGGCGAAGACCTCCACCGGCTCGCCGTGGCCGCGCAGCGGGTAGGCGCCGAGGCTTTCCAGCATCCGCTGGCAGCCGGCCATCTCGGCGAAGGTCTTCGACAGAAGCACCTGCCGCTTCACGGTCTTCGTCAGCGTTTCCAGCCGCGCCGCGGTGTTGACGGCCGGGCCGATCACGGTGAAGTCGAGGCGCTTCCTCGAACCGATGTTGCCGTACATCACGTCGCCGACATGGATGCCGACACCGTAGGAAAGCGGCTCGCGGCCCTTGGCGACGTGGTCCTCGTTCAGCGCCGCCATCGCCTTCTGCCCTTCCGCCACCGCGCGCAGGAGGTTGCGGCAGGCGTCCGGCTGGTCGAGCGGGAAGATCGCGAGGAGCCCGTCGCCGATGAACTTGAGGATCTCGCCGCCATGCTTCTCGATCGGCTCCGAGATCGCGTCGAAGTAGCCGTTCAGCAGCTCGATCACGTCGTCGCGCGGCCACGCCTCGGAAATCCGCGTGAAGTCGCGCAGGTCGCAGATCATGATCGCCGCGCCGACCGTCGCGCCCGAGCCGCGGGTGATCGCGCCGGCGAGGATCTCGGCGCTGGCATGCGGCCCGACATAGGTTTCGAGAAGTGTGCGCGCGAAGCGGTTCTTCAGCCGGATCTCGCTGACGAGGGCGAGCACCGGCACGAGGTCGCGAAGCAGCGCGTAGCCTTCCTCGCCGAAGCCGTCTTCGCCGTCCGCCGCGAACGTCACGACATGGCGGCGGTCGAGCGTGTGGTCGAGCGGCCAGGCGACGTATTCGGTATAGCCCTGCGCCTCCAGTTCGTCGAAGATCGGGAAGTGCCGCGGCGCCGGCAGGGGATCGCGCAGCCTGCGGCGGATTTCGGCTCCATCGCGATGCACCGCCTTGATCGGGCTGTTGGTGTAGTCCTTGCCGTCGAAGCTGCCGGCCTCGTAGGTGTCGAGCTCGGCCTCCGTGGCGCCCTTCTTCCAGAGCATGCTCGCGCCGACCCATTGCGGGTGCTGGACGCGAAAGAACATGCCGGCCCGCGCCACCGGCACGCCGGCCGCGCGCAGGCGCTCGCAGAGCTCCACGAAAAGATTGTCGATGAAGCGCTGGCCGCGCGTCTCGCTCACCAGCCAGTCGATGATCGCGTGGCGGCGGGAGGGCCAGGAGCCGGTTTCGGTCGCGAGGGCGGAAACGGGGGGCGAGGATAGTTGCATAAGCTCAAGCTCCTCGATTGGGCGGGCGCGACGGACGGCACCGACGCTCCCGGCGCGGGAGGTAGGCACGGATCATGCCGATTTGAAGGTCGCTTCGCCGAACGCAGCGTTCGCCTTCGCGCGCCGGCTGCCGTTATGCGTCCGACCGCACCAGCGCGTCCAGCCCGTCCGAGAGCGCCTCGACCGCGAGAACGAGCGCGGCTGCATCCATCGTGCCACTCCCAAGCAGCCGGTCGACGTCCGCCGCCATGCCGCGCGGCGTGCGCGGCAGCCGGAGCGCCTGCGCCAGAAGCCGCTTCTCGCCGGGATGCGGCGTGCGGTTGAGCGCGAACAGGATGTCGAAGTAGCTGGCGAGGAAGGCGGCGGTGCGGTGGTTCACCGATACGGCGTCGCCCCGCTCCGCCGCCCGGCGGATCTGCCCGCCGAACGCGCCGAAGGCCTCGCGGAGCAGCGGATGGTTCTTCGCGACGATCGCCTGCGCCAGCGCCTGCGGATAGGGGCGGCGCGCCGAGGCCTGCAGGCGCGCGAACCAGCCGTCCCGGTCGAACAGGCCGCGGGAGGTGAGGATGTTGTGCCAGAGGCATGTCGAGTAGCCGATCCGCGCTTCGTGCCGGTCGAGGACGCGGGCGAGTTCGTCTTCGGCGAAGGCGGGGCTGCGATACATGACGTCGACATGGATGCCGCTCGCCGCCTCGTCCCACTCGTCGCCGGTTTCCCAGAAGCGGTTGTCGATCTCCCGGCGGGCGGCCCGTGCCTCGGCGAGGCCGGCGCGGAAGGCGAGGTCCACCTCGCCCTCCGCATAGACGTAGAGATCGATATCCGAACCCGCGTCGGCCGCCCCCGTCGCCTGCGAGCCGCCGAGCGCGACGGCCTGCACCTCCGGCCGCGCGGCGAAGGCGGCCGCGATCGAGGCGGCCGTCCGCTCGGGGGCTCCCTCCGCCGTCACAGCGTCGGCAGGGCGCCGACGATGCGCAGCGACACGCCCTGATAGGGCTCCAGCGCGACGAGGAGATCGCCGTTCTCGGCGAGATCCCCGGTCACGTGCTCGGCGATCATGTCGACGACGGGTCCCGGCCGGACGTTCGGCAGGTGGATCGTCTCCTCGATCCGGTCCGGACCGAAGTTCAGCGCCGTCACCTGCGTGCCGCGGCCATCGGGAAGCTCGTGCACCATGACGAGGAGCGAATGCGCCACGACGTCCGGGATCGCGATCTGCCGGCTGGAGGCGATCCCGTAGGCGTCGCGCACGGCGAGGAGCCGTTTGAGCTGCGAGGCGAAGGAGTCCGGGTTCTCCAGCTGTTCGACCACCGAGCCGTAGAGCGAGCGCGCCCGCGGCATGCCGTCGGCCGAGCGCGTCGCGGAAGGGTCGGAGTCGATGAGGTCGTAGGCGCCGCGCTCGATCCAGCGCGTGTCGCCGTCGCCCATCAGGTGCTCCACCTGCTCGGCCTTCAGCGGCAGGGCGCCGACGAGGTCCCAGCCCGAGAGGGCGAAGACGCCCGGCTGGTAGGCGTTGTACATGCACAGCAGCAGATGGACCTTCCGGATCTGCGCGATGTCCTCGTCGGTGATCTCGTCGAGGTCGTCGATCCCGAGCGCCGCCGTGATGACGCTCGCCGTGGTGCAGGAGATGCCGTTGGTGACGAAGCGCAGGTTGTAGGGCGCGGCCGGACCGGAGAGCTTCTGGTACATCGTCTCGCGGATATGCGTCCGGAGCGTCCGCCCCTGCCAGGTCTGTCCCTGGAAGGTGTAGATGTCGTTGGCGTGCAGCGTCCAGAAATGCACGAGCTCGGTGGTCAGCTCGTCGTGGTTCTGCAGCGCGTGGATCAGCGAGGCCGGGTCGATGCCGAACTCGTGCACCATCCGGAGCATCATGCGCAGGAACTCGGTGTCGCCGGTGAGCAGCGCGTGGTGATAGGCGGGGCGCGTGATGAAGTCGTAGGACAGGTCCGCGCCGCCCTTCGACATCGCCGCGATGTCGTCGACGGTAAGGTTCAACTCCTGGAACGAGAAGCCGCCCGCCTTGCGGATCATGCCGGCGAGGAGCGCGTTGCCGGTGATCGAGAGCGGGTGGCTTTCCGACCAGGCCGGCCCTTCGAGCCGCTTCTCGACGCCGAGGAAGCCGTTGGCGTCGAGCCGCATGATGCGGGCGCCCATGTGGTCGATGGAATGGAGCGCGTCGCCGATGATCATCTGCTGGGCGGCGAAGGTCGGGTCCAGCCAGTTGAGGCTCGGCTGGCCCTCCTTGAAGTAGTGGAGGTAGACCCAGCGGCGCGACACGCCGTCGACGCCGGCGACGGGTCCCGTCACGCTCCAGTCGGTCTCCTTGACGCCCGGCTCGAAGAAGATGACGCGCTGGAGCTGGCCGACGATAAAACCCTTCTCCTTCAGGTAGTCGACCGTCGTCGCCGACAGGTTCACCGAGTCGCGCCCGTCCGGCACCTCCGGCAGATGCTCCCATTCCTCTTCCGGGATCTCGACCATGTGGTAGAGGCCGGGATAGGTCGAGTGCTTCATGGTGGCGAGGCGGAAGTCGGCGCCCTTGCCGGTATGGGCGGGGATGACGTCGTCCACCACGACGGAGTTGTGGGCCGCCGCCATGCGGCTGATGGCGATGAACTCGTCCTGGCTGCCGAAGGCCGGGTCGACGTCGAAGCCGATCCGGTCGAAGTTGCCGTCGACGGTCGGGGTGAAGACCCCGTCCTTCCAGCCTCCCGAGCGCTTGGTCGGGCCGGTATGGATGCCGCGCACGCCGATGGACGACAGCGCCGACCAGAGCTTGCGGTCGCCGAGCACCTTCAGCACCGAATTGCCCTGGCCCGTGATGATCGAAGCCGGATAGGCGGTGAACCAGACGGGCGCGACGGCGGAGGCGACGCGCGGCCGCGTTTCCGCGAAGGGCCGCTGCCAGAAGCGGCCCTGGCCGCCATAGGTCGCCGCATGGACCTTGGCCTGATGGAACATCGACATTCCGACGAGTTCGTCGATCGTCTCCGCTGCGGGTGCGGTCATTGGTACTCCTGTCCCCCGTGTCACCATTGCGCGGCTGAACTAGGGGAGTGCGTGCTGGGTTCGATGCTTTGCGAGTGGACGGAAGCCGCCTTTCCACCGTTCGATGGGCCCGCACGGATTTCATTCCTCTTTCCGGCGCGAAGCCGGCCGAAACCGCTTTTCTTCGTGAAGACGGTTGCTTAGGCTCCGGTCGGGGCTTGGGGACACCGAACGGCGGGTCGAGGGATTGGGCGAGGACGAACGTTCCGACGCGGCCGGCGAGACGGCCGGCGCCGAGGCCGCGAGGTTGGCCGCGCTCGCCGAATACGCCACTCTCGACACGCCGCCCGAACAGGCCTTCGACGATCTCGCGGCCCTCGCCTCACAGATCTGCGAGGCGCCGGTCGCGCTCGTCACGCTCATCGACGGCGGCCGGCAGTTCTTCAAGGCGCATGTCGGCACCGAGCTCGAGGGGACGCCGATCGACGCCGCGATCTGCCGGCACGCCTTCGGCCGCCGCGACGTGCTGGTGATCCCGGACCTCGCCGCCGATCCGCGCACGCGGGGCAACCCGCTCGTCACCGGACCCGAGAACGCGCGGTTCTATGCCGGCGCGCCGCTCGTCACGCCGGGCGGGCACATGCTCGGCACGCTCTGCGTCATCGACCGCGCGGCGCGGCCAAACGGGTTGGCGGATCGCCAGCTTCTGGCGCTGGAGCGCCTCGGCCGCCAGGTGATGGCGCAGCTCGAACTGCGCCGGGCGCTGGCGCGCCAGCGCGCCGAGGCGCTGCGCAACCGGCAGGTGCTCGACAGCGCCACCGAGTTCGCCATCGTCGTCACCGACCGGGACGGGATCGTGACCGACTGGAGCCGCGGCGCGGAGGAGATCCTCGGCTGGTCGGCCGCGGACATGCGCGGCCGGTCGGCGGAAATCTTCTTCACGCCGGAGGACCGGGAGGACGGGCGGCTCCGCAAGGAGATGATCTACGCGCTGCGCGACGGGCGCGGCATCGACGAGCGCTGGCACGTGCGCAAAGGCGACTCGCGCTTCTGGGCGTCCGGCGACATGATGCCGCTGCGCGACGAGGACGACGGACATGTCGGCTTCATCAAGATCTTTCGCGACCGCACGCTGGAACACCAGGCGGGGGTGCGGCTGGAGGAGACCGAGGCGCTGCTCCGCAAGGCGCAGGAGGCGGGCGGGGTCGGCGTCTTCTCGCTCGTCGTCGCCGACGGGACGATCGAGGCGACGCCGGAATTCTGCCGGCTCTTCGGCCTCGCCGGCGCGGAGCGGATGCCCGCCGCCGCAATCGAACGCCTCATCGTGCCGGAGGACCGGCATCTCGCCTCGAACTCCGCTTCCCGGCTGCGGGGCGACGCCGTGCTCGACGTCGAGTACCGTATCCGCCGCGCCGACAGCGGCGAGGAGCGCTGGATCGCGCGCCGGGGCGAGTTCGAGGCGGACGCGTCCGGCCGGCCGTTCCGCTTCGTCGGCGTCGTTCGCGACGTGACCGAGCAGGTGCGGGGCCGCCGGCTCCTCGACGAGGAGCGGGCGCTGGCGGACGAGCGCCGGAACGTGCTCGCGGCGGAACTGGCGCATCGCCTGAAGAACACGCTCGCGGTGGTGTCCTCGATCGCGACGCAGACGCTGCGTTCGGCGAACGACCTCGTATCGGCCCGCTCGACGCTCGGCGAGCGCATCCGCGCCCTGTCCAACGCGCACGACGTCCTCCTGTCCGGCCGGCGGGACGCGGCGCCGATCGGCGCGATCGTCGAGGCCGCGACCACGCTGCACGACGGCGGCGCCAAGCGCATCCGGCTCCGCGGGCCGGAGATCGCGCTTGGGCCTAAGGCGGCGCTGACGCTCTCGCTGATCGTCCACGAACTGGCGACGAATGCCGGCAAGTACGGCGCGCTTTCCTCGCTCGAGGGGCAGGTCGAGGCGGAATGGTCGGTGCTGTTTCCTCCGGCGGCGGCACAGCCGATGCTCCGCTTCGAATGGCGCGAGAGCGGCGGCCCGCCCGTCGCGCCGCCCGCGCGGCGAAGCTTCGGGACGCGGCTGATCGAGATGGGGCTGTCGGCGGCGCCGGGCGCTTCGGCGGAGCTCCGCTACGAGGTCGACGGGCTTCGCTGCCGCATCGACGCCCCGCTTGCCGACGTCGAGACCGAGGAGGAAGCGCCTGCGTGAGGCGGCAGCGGAAGTGCCGAATATGGCTCTCCCCGGCGCGCGTGCTTATATGCCTCGCAGCCCACCGCCTCGCGCCCGCGCGTCGCCGGGCGAAGGAGCTAAGCCGATGAGCGGATCACCGCGCGAGGGCGTCGCCCTGACGCGCAACCAGGAACTGGTGATGAACGCGCTCGAGCGGGCGGACGGGCCGCTCGGCGCCTATGCGCTGCTCGACGAGTTGAGGCCGCAGGGCTTCAAGGCGCCGCTGCAGATCTACCGGGCGCTCGACAAGCTGCTCGAAACCGGCCTCGTGCATCGGCTGGAAAGCCTCAACGCCTTCGTCGCCTGCGCTCGCCCGCACTGCCACACGTCCGCGACGGCCGCCTTCGCGATCTGCGAGCGCTGCAACGCGGTGCAGGAATTCTCCGACCCCGCCGTCGCCGAGCGGCTGGAGCACTGGTGCCATGACCGGCGCTTCGTGCCGGCGAAGACCACGATCGAGATCAAGGGCGTCTGCGCCGACTGCCGCGCCTGAACGGCGGAAGCCGTCACCCGCCCTTCGGCAGGCGCGCGCGCCACCGCTCGGCGTAGCGGCGGATGGCGTCGCGGTGCGGGTCCGGCGGCGACGGCGCGTCCGGCGGTGCTGCGGCATGCGGGCGGGCGCCCGCCGCCAGCAGTGCCGCGCCCGCCGTGGTGCCGGTCGCGCCTGGCGAGGCGGCGGCCGGCCGGCCGGTGAGTGCGCCGACCGCCTCGATGAACAGGCGGTTGCGGGCGAAGGGTCCTTCCACGATCGTCGGCCCTGCCGCGCCGACGAGATCGAGCGCCTCTCCCGTCATCAGCGCGCAGTAGAGGCTGGCGGCCGCGACCCGCGCGCCGGGCATTTCCAGCGTTTCGACCCACTCGCCCCGGCCGTTCGGGAAGGGGCCGGTGCCGGCCGCGAAGCTCGGCAGCGCCATGGCATCCGATCCGAGCACGGCGGCGATCTCGTCCGCCGTCGGCTCGGCGGCAAGATGCTCGGTGAGGATGTCGAACTCGCGTCCGCCCATGAACCGGCTCGACGGCACGGCGCGGCCGAGCGCGTCGACATTCGCCAGCGTGTCGCGGGCGGGATCGAGGCCGTCCAAGCTGCCGCCGACCGCCATGGCGATGATCCAGGTGCCGGTGGAGAGCACGGTGAACGGCGCCTGCCGCGCCAGCACATGCGGCAGCAGCGAGGCGTTCGAATCGTGGATGCCGCAATGGACCGGGATGTCCCGTCCGCCGAGGCCAAGGCGCTGGGCCAAGTCCGGCCGCAGCGGCGCGACGGCATCGAAGGCGCTGCGCACCGGCGGAAACAGCCGGCCCCAGCCCTGGCTCTCGACGAGGGCGGAGTAGGTGCCGGCGGCCGGCTGCCAGATGTCGGTGTGGCAGCCGAGCGAGGTCAACTCGCCGGCCGCGACGCCGGTCAGCCGCCAGACCCAGTATTGCGGATAGGTGAGGACATGCCGCGCCTTCGCGAAGGCGTCCGGGAAGGCTCGGGCCAGCCAGAAGAGCTGCGCTCCGACATTGAGGCCGTTCGGCAGGCGCGGCGAGAAGGTTTCCGCGAAAGGCGGCCGGGCCGCGTCGTAGTCGCGCCGCGTCGCTTCCGGCGCGTCGCTCTCGTAGTCGAGGATCGGCAGCGCCAGTCCGTCGTCGCCGACGAGGGCGGCGCAGGCGCCGTGCGTCGTCACCGAGATCGCGTCGACGGGGTGGGCTCTCGCCGCTTGCCCCAGCGCGTCCGTCAGGAAGTCCCAGAGGCGTTCGACGTCGAAATGCGGGTAGGGGCCGTCCGTCCGCACCCGGTTCGGCTCGGTCCGCACGAAGACGTCCGCGCCGGTGTCGAGATCGTGGACGGCGAGCTTGGCGTTGGTCTTGCCGACGTCGATCACCGCGACGTGGCGGGCGGTGCCGGTCATTCGAGGTGGAACACGGTTTCGAGCGGAACGGCCACCGGCTCGTTGTCCGCCTTCACTTCCATCAGGTCGGCCATCATGTCCCACCAGCGGCGCATCACCGGCTCCAGCGGCAGCTTGTCCATGCCATGGTCGAGCGGCCGCCAGAGCACGGCGAAGAGGTGGTTCGTCTCGCGGTCGAGATGGATCGAGTAGTCGCGCACGCCCGCCTCGCGCAGGAGCGCGACGAGGTCCGGCCAGATCGCGTCGTGCCGGGCCTTGTATTCGGCCTCGCGTCCCGGTTTCAGGATCATCCGGAAGGCGATCTTCTCTTGGCCCGATGCGCTCAACCGTTCTCCTCCCAGAGGGAAGGGGCGCTGGAAACGCCCCTTCCGTTCGACAGCTTCAGAAGTCGAAGTTGTTGATGTCGGCCTTGGTGAAGACCTTCGGCGCGCCGAGCAGGATCTGGCTCTGGTTGACCACCTGCAGCTTGCCGAGGCGGCCGGCCTCGAACTCGGTGGCGCCGGGCTTCAGCGAACCGTCCGCGACGGCGCGCATCACGAGGCCCGCGGCGTAGCCGAGGTCCACCGTCGACCAGAGGATCGTGGTCTTGATGCAGTCGTTGTTGACGTAGGGCTTCATCGCGTTCGGCAGCGCGAGGCCGACCACCGAGACCTTGCCGCAGAGCTTGTTCTGCTGCACGGCTTCGGCCGCCGCCGGGGTCGCGACCGAGGTCATGCCGAGGATGCCCTTCAGCTCGTCGCCGTACTTGTTGATCAGCGTCTGCGCCTGGTTGAAGGACAGGATGTTGTCCTCCTGCGCCTCGACCGTCTCCAAGAACTTCAGCTTCGGATGGCACTTCTCGGCATAGGCCGTCATCTCGGTGATCCAGCGCGCCTGGTTCGGCGTCGTGAAGGTCGAGGTGACGATGGCGAAGGAGCCCTCCTCGCCGATCTCGGAGGCGAGCTGGTCGATCATCGATTTCGCGACGCCGTTCGGCAGCGCCTGGTTGACGAACCACTGGCGGGCGTCGGCCTCGGCGTCGGCGTCGTAGCCGACGACGTTGATGCCGGCCTCCAGCGCCCGCTTCAGGACCGGCGCGATCGCGACCGGATCGTTCGAGGCGAAGAGGATGCCGTCGACGCCTTGCGTGATGTAGTTGTCGACGAAGGTGATCTGCTCGTCGATGTTCGCCTTGGTCGGCCCATCGGTAGTGATGGTCATGTTGCCGTCCTGCTTGGCGGCTTCCTGCATCCCTTGCGCGACCGAGTTGAAGTAGCCGACGCCGACGAGCTTCGGGATGTCGACGACCTTCAGCGCCTTGCCCTTGCGGTCGGGGGCGTTGGTCGGGGCGCCGCCGTTGTATTCGCCGGGGTTCGAGGGGCTGGTGCTCGCGTCGCAGGCGAGCGGCGTCGCCGGCTGGTCGTCGCCGCCGGTCCAGGCGCTCTGCGCGAGGGCGGCGGGGCTGGTGGCGAGCATGGATGCCCCGACAAGGGCCGCCAGAAGCGTCTTCATGAAATGTCCTCCCATTGGTTGACCGGATTGCCGACGCCCACTCCCGGCGCCATTCCCCTCAGTCGTCACCGTAACGGCTGAGAAAGTTCGAGATGAGCACGGCGAGGATCAGCACCGCGCCGATGATGATGATCGTGCCGTCGCCCTTGACGCCCGACAGAGCGAGGCCGTTCTTCAGGACCTGCACGAGGCAGAGGCCGACGAGCGTGCCGATCACGAGGCCGCGCCCGCCGAAGATCGAGGTGCCGCCGAGGACGACGGCCGTGATCACGTCGAGCTCGATGCCGGTGCCCATGTCGGAGCGCGTGGTCGAGACGCGGCTGACGAAGACGAGGGCCGCCAGCGCCGAGACGAAGCCGGAAGCGGCGTAGATCAGGAGCTTCACCCGGTCGACCGGGATACCGGAATAGCGCGCCGCCGCCTCGTTGTTGCCGATCGCATAGGTGGCGCGGCCGAAGCTGGTGAAGCGCAAGGTGAAGAAGCCGAGAAGGGCGACGAGGGCGAGCAGCCAGAGCTGCGTCGGGACGCCGAGGAAATTGCCCTGGCCGAGCTCGAAGAACCATGTCGGATAGCCGCGGATCGAGCGCGCCTGGCTGATCCCTTCCGCGAGGCCGCGATAGAGCGCCAGCGTCGCCAGCGTCGCGATCAGCGGCGGCACGGAGAAGCGGGTGATGATCAGGCCGTTCGCGAGGCCGCAGAGCGTGCCGACCATCATCACGAGCCCCATCGCGACCGGCAGCGGCAGGCCGAGCGTCTTCCAGAACACGCCGACGAGGATGGCGCAGAGGCCGAGGATCGAGCCGACGGAGAGGTCGATGCCGCCGGTGACGATGACGAAGGTCATCACCACGGCGATGAGGCCGACCTCCGTCATCAGCCGCCCTTGGTTGAAGAGGTTGGCGGCGGTGAGGAACCGGTCGTTCTGGACGGCGAGGATGGCGAGCGCGACGACGAGGAGGACCGTCAGGATCGTCTCGTGCCGGAGAAGCGAGCGAAGGGTCATAACCTGTGTCCCCTCAGCCGGTCCGTCGCCGCCGCGCCATGTCGGCGAGCACGGTCGCGAGGATCAGGATGCCCTGTACGGCGCGCAGCCAGTAGGCCGAGACGTTGAGGAAGATCAGCGACGAGCCGATCGCGGCGAAAAGGATCGCCGCCAGCGTCGAGCCGACCACCGTGCCGATGCCGCCCAGGATCGAGACGCCGCCGACGACGGAGGCGGTGATGATCACCAGTTCCAGCCCGTTCGGCACGGTCGACTGGATGACCTGCAATTGCGTCGCGAACAGCACCGCCGCGACGCCGCCGATCGCGCCGTGGATGGCGAAGACCTTTACCACGGTGGAGCGCACGCCGATGCCGGTCGCTTCCGCCGCTTCCGGGTTCGAGCCGACCGCGTAGACCGAGCGGCCGAAGGCGGTGTGGCGCATCAGCAGCGCGGCGAGGATCGTCATCGCGATCATGAACCAGACCGGCGAGGGCACCTCGAACAGGCGGAACTGCGCGAGCTGGTAGCCGGGCGGCAGCCCCGAGATCCAGGCGCCGCCGGTGACGGTGATCAGCCCGCCGCGCAGGATCGACAGCATCGCCAGCGTCGCGATGATCGAGGGGACGCGCAGATAGGCGACGACCGCCCCGACCACGAGGTTGACGAGCGCGCCGATCACGACGGGCCCGAGCCAGGCCAGCCAGATCGGATAGCCGTTGGTGACGAGGAGGCCGGAGATCGTGGCGAGGACGCCGATCAGGGCGCCGATCGACACGTCGATATGGCCGGAGATGATGACGAGCGACATGCCGATCGCCGCCACTGCGATATAGGCGTTGCCGACGAAGATCGCCGTCAGGTTGTTCTGCGAGAAGAAGCGCGGGTTGATCCACGTGACCACCGCGAAGAGCGCGACGATCGCGAGCGCGAGGAGGATCTCCTGGCCGAGCGTCGAGCCGATGCGGAACGACCGGCGGCGCGGCGCGGCAGCAGTGGCGGCAGCCTCGCTCATGCGGCGGCCTCCACGGGCGCGCGGCCCTGCATCATCGCCGCGCCGACCGCATCGGGCGTGGCGTCCTGCCGATCGAACGTCGCGACCAGCCGGCCGGCGTTCATCACCGCGACGCGGTCGCTCATGCCGAGCACCTCGGGAAGTTCGGAGGAGATCATCAGGATCGCGATGCCCTGCCGCGCGAGTTCGGTCATCAGGCGGTGGATTTCCGTCTTCGCCCCGACGTCGACGCCGCGCGTCGGCTCGTCGAGGATGAGCACGCGCGGATCGGTCGCGAGCCATTTCGCGAGCACGACCTTCTGCTGGTTGCCGCCGGAAAGCTGCGAGACGATCTGCTTCGGTCCCCGCGCCCGGATGGCGAAGCGCTTGATCGCGTCGGCCGCCATCTCCGTGACGCGTCTCGCGTCCACCACCGAGCCGCGCGTCAGGCGCGGCAGCACCGCCATCGAGACGTTCTCGCGGATCGATTGCGGCCGCACCAGCCCGTGCAGCGCCCGGTCCTCCGGCACGTAGCCGATGCCGGCCGCGATGGCTTCCGCGACGCTGCTGATCTTCAATGGCTTGCCGGACAGCGTGATCGTGCCGGCATTGACGGGCCGGACGCCGAAGATCGCCTCCGCCGTCTCGGTGCGGCCGGAGCCGACGAGGCCTGCGAGGCCGAGGATCTCGCCGGCGCGCAGGTCGAAGGACACATCGCGCACCGCCGTGCCGCTGGCGAGCTTCTCGACCTTGAGGACCACCTCACCGATCGGCACCGTCTCCTTCGGGAAGAGCTGGTCGATGTCGCGGCCGACCATCATCGAGACGAGGCTGGCTTCCGTCACCTCGGCGATCGGCTTCGTCGCGACCGTCTTGCCGTCGCGCAGCACTGTCACGCGGTCGGCGATCTCGAAGATCTCGTTCATCCGGTGCGAGACGTAGACGATCGCGACCCCCTCGCGGCGCAGCGACCGGACGACGTCGAGGAGGCGGCGCACGTCGGCCTCGGCGAGCGCGGCGGTCGGCTCGTCCATCACGAGGACGCGGGCGTTGCGCGACAGGGCCCGCGCGATCTCGACCCGCTGGCGGTTGGCGACGGAGAGCTTCGAGACCTTGGCGTCGACGTCGAGGTCCGGGCAGTCGAGCCGGTCGAGGAGGGCTCTGGCTCCGGTGCGCACCTTCGCCCAGTCGACCGTGCCGATCCCGGTTCGCGGCGCGTGGCCGAGGAAGACGTTCTCGGCGACGGTCAGCGAAGGAAACAGCAGCAGTTCCTGATGCACCACGGCGAGGCCCGCGCCTTGCGCCTCGCGCGGGCTGGCGAAGCGCCGCTCGCCGCCGTCGACGAGGAGCCGCCCCTCGTCCGCCCGATGCGCGCCCGACATGATGCGGATCATCGTGGACTTGCCGGCGCCGTTCTCGCCCATCAGCGCGTGGACCTCGCCGGGGCGGACGTCGAAATCGACGCCGCGCAGCACCGAAACCGGCCCGAAGGATTTCGAGACGCCGGCGAGCGCGACGATCGGCGCCGCTGCCTGGGATGGTGCTTCAACCGGCACGAGCTTGGCCTTCCTCCGCCTGTCCCTCGACGCGCGCGACGACGAGCCGGACGCCCGCCGCCTCGATCATCTGCGCGTGCGCGTCGTCGATCCCCTCGTCGGTCACGATCGTGCCGACGCGCTCCAAGGGCGCGACGATCATCGACGAGCGCGAGCGGAACTTGGTGGAGTCGGCCAGAACGATCAGCTCGCTCGCACGGCGCATCAGCCGCTGCTCGGACTGGACGATCAGCGGATCGGTCTCCGCGATGCCGAGGCCCGAGATCGCCCGGCAGCCCATGAACATCTTCTCGGCGGCGAAATGCGCGATCCCGTCCGCTTCGAACGGGCTGATGATCAGGCCCTGCTCGCGGTAGATCGCGCCGGCCGGCACCAGCACGGTGCACTTCGTGTGCTTCGTCAGGTGCTCGGCGATGCCGAAGGAGTTCGTCATCACCTGCAGGGGCAGGGCGGTGAGGTGGTGCACCATCTGGAAGGTCGTGGTGCCGCCGTTGATGATCACGGCGTCGCCCTCGGCGCAGAGACCGACGGCAGCCCGCGCGATCGCCCGCTTCTCCGGCCGCCGCTGCGCCTCGTTGGCGACGAGGGTCGGTCCGCCGATGCGGCCATAGGGCGAGGAGGAGGGCGCTTCCGCCCCGCCGCGCACGCGCTTCAGCTTCTTCTGCAGCGCGAGCGTCGCGATGTCGCGCCGGATCGTCGCCTCCGACGCGCCTGTCAGTTCGGCAAGTTCCCCGATCGCCGCCACCGAGCGGCCCTGCACGGCGCTCAGGATGATGCGGTGCCGCTCCAGCTCGTGCATCCCTGTCCTCTCCCGACCGCCAACCTTCACGCCGGTGCGAGAAATGTCAATCATCTTCGATCATATTCCGACATTGCAGTGCAACATAAGCATGGTTATGATTGATTTTGTTGACAGGTGATCGGAATTGGCGCAGTTCGTGTAGCGAAGGCGAGGGTCGATCCGCTCCCGCCCCGTGCATGGGAGGGCACATGTCCGGCGTCACCGAATCATCGCGGCTGCAGAGCCTCTGGGACGCGGCCGAGGCCGACGCGCTCGACGAGCCGGGCAGGCTGCTCTACCGCTCGAATCTGCTCGGCTCCGACAAGCGCATCACCAACTACGGCGGCGGCAACACCTCGGCGAAGGTGCGGCATCGCGACCCGCTGACCGGCGAGGACGTGACGGTGCTCTGGGTGAAGGGCTCGGGCGGCGACGTCGGCACGATGAAGCTCGACGGCTTCGCGACGCTCTACCTCGACAAGCTGGACAAGCTCCGCGACATCTACCGCGGCCCGGCGCACGAGGACGAGATGGTGGGCTACCTGCCCCACTGCACCTTCGACCTCAACCCGCGCGCCGCCTCGATCGACACGCCGCTCCACGCCTATCTGCCTTACCCGCATGTCGACCACATGCACCCGGACGCGGTGATTGCCATCGCCGCGACCGTGAACGGCCGCGAGATCACGCATCGCGTCTACGGCGACGAGATCGGGTGGCTCGAATGGCGGCGTCCGGGCTTCGAGCTCGGCCTCGAACTCGCGCGCTTCGCCGCCGAGAACCCGGACGCGAAGGGAGTCGTCCTCGGCTCGCACGGCCTGTTCACCTGGGGATCCTCGGCCGAGGAGTGCTACGAGACGACGATCCGCATCATCAACCGCGCGATCGAATGGTTCGAGGGTGAGCTCGCCGGCAAGCCGGCCTTCGGCGGCGAGGCGGTGTCGGCGCTCGCACCCGAGCGCCGACGGGAGATCGCGGTACGCCTGATGCCGGAGATCCGCGCTCGGATCGGCTCCGAGAAGCCCAAGGTCGGGCACTTCGACGATTCCGACGCGGTGCTGCAGTTCGTCGGTTCGAAGGACCTGAAACCCTTGGCGGCGCTCGGCACCTCCTGTCCTGACCATTTTCTGCGCACCAAGATCCGCCCGCTGGTCCTCGACTTCGACCCCGCGAGCGGCGACGTCGACGCGCTCGCCGCCACCCTCGACGGCGCGATCGAAGCGTATCGGGCGGACTATGCCGGCTACTACGAGCGCTCGAAGCACGAGAACTCCCCGGCGATCCGCGATCCGAACGCGGTGATCTATCTCGTTCCCGGCGTCGGCATGATCTCGTTCGCCGGCGACAAGGCGACGGCGCGCATCGCGGCCGAGTTCTACGTGAACGCGATCAACGTCATGCGCGGCGCGTCCGGCGTCGACACCTATCAGGGCCTGCCCGAGCAGGAGGCCTTCGACATCGAATACTGGCTGCTGGAAGAGGCGAAGCTCCAGCGGATGCCGAAGCCGAAGCCGCTCGCGGGCCGCGTCGCGCTCGTCACCGGCGGGGCCGGCGGCATCGGCCGGGCCATCGCCGGGCGGCTGCTGTCCGAGGGCGCCTGCGTGGTGCTGGCCGACATCGACGAAGGCGCGCTGGAGGCGGCGAAGGGGGATTTCGCCAAGGGGTTCGGCGCGGATCAGGTCCGCACCACCCGCATGAACGTCACCGCCGAGGGGGAGGTGGCGGGAAGCTTCGCCGACGCCGTGGTCGAATATGGCGGGCTCGACATCCTCGTCTCGAATGCCGGCATCGCCTCCGCCTCGCCGATCGAGGACACGACGCTGGAGGTCTGGGACCGGAACGTCTCGATCCTCGCGACCGGCTATTTCCTCGTGTCGCGCGAGGCGTTCCGGCTCATGCGCCGGCAGAAGCTCGGCGGCTCGATCGTGTTCATCGCCTCGAAGAACGGCCTCGCGGCCTCCGCCGGCGCCTCGGCCTACTGCACGGCGAAGGCTGCCGAGATCCACCTTGCCCGCTGCCTCGCGCTCGAAGGGGCGGAGGCCGGCATCCGCGTCAACACGGTGAACCCGGACGCGGTCCTGCGCGGTTCGAAGATCTGGAGCGGCGAATGGCGCGAGCAGCGCGCCGCCTCCTCGCGGATCGACACGAGCGAGCTGGAGGAGCACTACCGCAACCGCTCGCTGCTGAAGCGCTCGGTGTTTCCGGAGGACATCGCGGAGGCGGTCTACTTCCTCGCCTCGGACCTCTCGGCGAAGTCGACCGGCAACATCATCAACGTCGACGCCGGCAACCAGATCAGCTTCACGCGGTGAGACGGCGTCCCCTTTCCCGGATCGGGAGAGGGAGGGAGCCCTAGCTTGAACCGGTGGAGGGAGTATCTGCCATGACCATGTCGCCCATCGATCCCGGCCTGATCGAGCGCCACAACGCCGATCGGCGAAAGCATCTCGACGCCGACTACGCCTCGCTCGGCGAGCGCTTGTCGCGCCGCGGCGTCGACATCGACGCGATCGCACGCAAGGTCTCCGCCTTCACCGTCGCCGTCCCGTCCTGGGGCGTCGGCACGGGCGGCACGCGGTTCGCGCGGTTTCCTGGGCCGGGCGAGCCGCGCGGCATCTTCGAGAAGCTCGACGACTGCGCGGTGATCCAGGCGCTCGGCCGCGCGACGCCGGCCGTCTCGCTCCACATTCCCTGGGACAAGGCCGATCCCGCCGAACTGAAAGGCCGCGCCGACGCGCTGGGCCTCCGCTTCGACGCGATGAACTCCAACACCTTCCAGGACCACCCGAGCGATCCGAACCAGCCGTTGTCCTACAAGTTCGGCTCGCTGTCCCATGCCGACCGCGCGGTGCGCGAGCAGGCCGTCGCCCACAACGTCGAGACGATCCGCATCGGGACCGCGATCGGCTCGAAGGCGATCACGGTCTGGATCGGCGACGGAACGAACTTCGCGGGGCAGGCCGATCTCGGCCGCTCCTTCGACCGCTACCTCGAATCGATGCGGGCGATCGTCGCGGCGCTGCCAAGCGACTGGCGCGTCTTCACCGAGCATAAGATGTACGAGCCGGCCTTCTATTCGACCGTCGTGTCGGACTGGGGCACGAACCTGATGATCGCGCAGGAACTGGGGGAGAAAGCCTTCTGCCTCGTCGATCTCGGCCATCACGCGCCGAACACCAACATCGAACAGATCGTCTCGCGCCTGATCCGCGCGAAGAAGCTCGGCGGCTTCCACTTCAACGACTCGCGCTACGGCGACGACGACCTCGACGCCGGCTCGATCGACCCGTTCCGCCTGTTCCTGGTCTTCAACGAACTCGTCGGCGCGGGCGAGGCCTTGGACCGGTTGCACCCGACCCACATGATCGACCAGTCGCACAACGTCACCGACCCAATCGAAAGCCTGATCCGCTCGGCGAACGAGATCCGCCGCGCCTATGCGCAGGCGCTCCTCGTCGACCGAGCGGCGCTGACCGGCTATCAGGACGCGAACGACGCGATGATGGGGTCGGAGACGCTGAAGAACGCGTTCCGCACCGATGTCGAGCCGATCCTGGCGAAGGCGCGCGTCGATGCAGGCGGGGCGATCGACCCCATCGCGGCGTACCGGGGAAGTGGCTACCGTGCCAAGGTCGCGGCCGAGCGACCGGCTTCGGTCGGCGGAGGAGGGGGGATTGTCTGAAGCACACCGGGTCGAAGCGGTCGACGTCCAGTCGGCGAACCAGCCGGCGCGGGCGAAGCGTCTGCGTTCGCTTTCCACTGCTCTGACGATCGCCGACCTGAAAGCCCGGGCCCGCCGACGCGTGCCGAAGATGTTCTTCGACTACGCCGATTCCGGCGCCTGGACGGAGGGCACCTATCGTGCCAACGAGGCGGACTTCGCCGCGATCAAGCTGCGCCAGCGCGTCCTCGTCGACATGACGGGCCGGAGCCTCCAGAGCGAAATGATCGGCGAGCGGGTGGCGATGCCGGTGGCGATCGCGCCGACCGGCATGACCGGCATGCAGCATGCCGACGGCGAGATGCTGGGCGCGAGAGCCGCGGAAGCCTTCGGCGTGCCCTTCACGCTGTCCACCATGAGCATCTGCTCGATCGAGGACGTCGCATCGGTCACGAAGCGGCCGTTCTGGTTCCAGCTCTACGTGATGCGCGACCGCGATTTCGTCCGCAACCTCATCGGCCGCGCCAAGGCGGCCGGCTGCTCGGCGCTGGTGCTGACGCTCGATCTCCAGATTCTCGGCCAGCGCCACAAGGACCTGCGCAACGGCTTGTCCGCCCCGCCGAAGTGGACGCCGAAGCATGCCTGGCAGGTGGCGACGCGGCCGCTCTGGGCGATGGAGATGCTCGGCACGAAGCGCCGCTCCTTCGGCAACATCGTCGGCCACGCGAAGAACGTCTCGGACCTGTCGTCGCTCTCGTCCTGGACGGCCGAGCAGTTCGACCCGAAACTGTCCTGGGACGATGTCGCCTGGATCAAGCGGGAATGGGGCGGCAAGCTGATCCTGAAGGGCATTCTCGACTCCGAGGACGCGCGGGCTGCGGCCGATACCGGCGCGGACGCGATCATCGTCTCGAACCACGGCGGCCGCCAGCTCGACGGGGCGCGCTCGTCCATCTCGATGCTGCCGCGCATCGTGGACGCCGTCGGCGACCGGATCGAGGTGCATCTCGACGGCGGCATCCGCTCGGGGCAGGACGTCCTGAAGGCGCTCGCGCTCGGCGCCAAGGGCACCTATATCGGCCGGCCGTTCCTCTACGGCCTCGGCGCGGGCGGACAGGACGGCGTGACCCGCGCGCTGGAGATCATCCGCACCGAACTCGACGTGACGATGGCGCTCTGCGGCCGGCGCGACGTCCGCGACATCGACCGCTCCATTCTGGACGAGGGCTGAGCCGGCTTTTCCCGACGCGACTTCGGCCGGGTTCCGTTATGGTGCCAGCATCGAGCGGGGAAACGGCATGAGCGTCAGGGATCGCGTCAGGGTCAAGGAGGTTCGGACGCTGTCCGACGACTGGTACGTCCTGAAGAAGACGACCTTCGACTGGCAGCGCGCCGACGGCACGTGGCAGACGCAGAACCGCGAGACCTACGATCGCGGCAACGCCGCCGTGATCCTCCTCTACGATCCGGATCGGCGCACCGTCATCCTCGTCCGGCAGTTCCGCTACCCGGCCTTCGTCAACGGCTACGACGATCTCCTGATCGAGGCCCCGGCCGGCCTCCTCGACAATGCCGAGCCGGAGGAGCGGATCCGCAAGGAGACGGAGGAGGAGACCGGCTACCGGGTGCGCGAGGTGACGCGCATCTTCGACAGCTTCATGAGCCCCGGCTCGGTGACGGAGCGGCTCACCTTCTTCGTCGCCCGCTACTCGCCGGACGACCGGATCACCGAGGGCGGCGGCGTCCACGACGAGGGTGAGGACATCGAGGTGATCGAGCCGACGATCGAGGCCGCGCTCGCGATGATCGCGGACGGGCGCATCCTCGACGCAAAGACGATCATGCTCATCCAGTACGCCGCGCTGCACCTGCTGCGGTAGCGGGCGGCGCGGTCAGCGCCAGGCGATCTCGCCGTCGCGGTATTCGAGAATCCGGTCCTGCCGGATCGCGACATGCGCCGCGGCGTCGGCGTCCATGCCGCCGTAGCGGCGCAGGAAGCAGCGCATGATGCCGCCATGCGCGACGACGATCGTCGGCCGCCGGAGCGCCTCGAAGACCGCCGCCATCCGCTCCTCCAGCATGGCGTAGCTTTCCCCCGCCTCGCCGCTCGGGACGTAGCTCCACTTGGCGCGGTCGCGCGTCGCGACGGCGTTCGGCTGGATGACGTCGATCTCGGCGAGGGTCGATCCCTGCCAGTCGCCGAAGTTCAGCTCCATCAGACGCGGGTCGGTGGCGTAGTCGTCGGCGGGTAGATCGAGCGCGCGGCGCAGGATCGCCATCGTGTCGCGCGTCCGCGTCATCGGGCTGGCGAGGAAGTCCCAGCCCGGCGCGCCGGCGCCGACGAGGCCGCGCAGCGTCTCGCCGTTGCGCTCCGCCTGGTCGAGGCCGCGCCGGTTCATCGGCACGTCCGTCTGTCCCTGGATGCGCCGTTCGGCGTTCCAGTCCGTTTCGCCGTGACGGCAGAGAACGAGATGCGGCAGCACCGGAATGCGAGGGCTGACGGTCAGTCCTTGACCACCGAGATGTCCGGCGCATCGACGGCCTTCATGCCGATCGTATGGTAGCCGGAGTCGACGTGATGCACCTCGCCGGTGACGGCGGCGGACATGTCGGAGAGGAGGTAGAGCGCCGAAGCGCCGACCTCGTCGATCGTCACCGTCCGCTTCAGCGGGGCGTTGTACTCGTTCCACTTCAGGATGTAGCGGAAGTCGCCAATGCCGGACGCCGCCAGCGTCTTGATCGGGCCGGCCGAGATGGCGTTGACCCGGATCGCCTTGCCGCCGAGATCGACCGCGAGATAGCGGACCGAGGCCTCCAGCGCGGCCTTCGCGACGCCCATGACGTTATAGTGCGGCATGACCTTCTCGGCGCCGTAATAGGTCAGCGTCAGCATCGAACCGCCGTCCCGCATCAGCTTCTCGGCGCGCTGCGCGACCGCCGTGAAGGAATAGACCGAGATCAGCATGGTCTTGGTGAAGTTCGCCTCGGACGTGTCGACGTAGCGCCCGGTCAGCTCGTCCTTGTCCGAGAAACCGATGGCATGGACGAGGAAGTCGAGCTTGCCCCACTTCTCCTCCAGCGCGGCGAACACGGCGTCGATCGTCGCGGCGTCGCCGACGTCGCAATGGCCGGCGAGCGTCGCGCCGAGCTCGGCGGCCAGCGGCTCCACCCGCTTCTTCAGCGCGTCGCCCTGATAGGTGAGGGCGATCTCCGCCCCCGCCTGCGACAGGGCCTTGGCGATTCCCCAGGCGATCGAGCGATTGTTCGCGACGCCCATGATGAGGCCGCGCTTGCCGCTCATGAGGCCTTGGGTTTCCGCCATGTCCGCTTCCTCGATCGCCGGGGAGGACGGCGTCCGCCGTCGAAGCGGCGGTATGGCATAGGGTCCGCCCGCCTTCAAGGCGCGGGGACCGCGGGGAAAAACGCCCGGCTGCTCAATCCGCCGTTGCGGGCTGGCGCGCTTTCAGGAACTCCGCCAGCGCGGGATCGGGCTCGGCGGGAAGGGTGATCCTGAGCGATACGAGGATGTCGCCGCGCCCGCCCGCCTTGGTGGTCAGACCCTTGCCCTTCAGCCGCAGCGTCTTGCCGGAATTCGACCAGGGCGGCAGCCGGAGCGACACCCGGCCGTCGAGCGTTTCCACCGGCAGCGGGCCGCCGAGCACGGCGACGTCGAGCGGCACGGCGAGGTCGAGCAGCAGGTCGCGGCCGCGGGCGGTGAAGCGCGGATGCTCGACGAACTCGATGGTCACCAGCGCGTCGCCCGCCGTGCCGCCCGCGACGGGCGCGGGCTGCCCCTGACCACGCAGGCGGATCGTCTGCCCGTCCTCGACGCCAGCCGGCAGCTTGATCGCAAGGCGCTTGCCGGACGGGAACACCGCCTCCACCTTCTCGTCCGAAACGACGTCCTCGAGGCGCACCTTCAGGTTCGCCTTCAGGTCCTCGCCCTTTTGCGAAGCGTTGCGTGCCGCGGTGAAGCCGGACGAACGGCGGCTGCCGGTGTTGCCGCTGCCGCCCGCGGTGCGCCCGCCGAAGGCCTGCTCGAAGAAATCTGCGAACATGCTTTCGCCGCCACCACCGTCCCCGCCGGAGCGGAACTCGAAGCCGCCCGCGCCGCCGAACGGATCGCGCCCGCCGCCGCCACCGCCGAACGGATTGCCGCCCGGAAAGCCCTGGAACCGGGGCTTGCCGTCCGCATCGATCTCGCCGCGGTCGAACTGCGCGCGCTTGTCCTTGTCGCCGAGGATCTCGTAGGCCTGGTTCGCCTCGTTGAAGCGCGCGCCTGCCTGCGCATCGCCCGGATTGGCGTCCGGGTGGTAGGTCTTGGCGAGCTTGCGGAAGGCGCTCTTGATCTCCTTCTCGCTCGCCGTCTTCGGCACGCCGAGTACGGCGTAGGGATCGCGCATGTGGCTCAAGGTCCTGCTGGCGGCTCGGGCGCGGCGCGGATCGCGGGCACCGTCCCGACGGCATTATATGGCGAACCGCACGGCGGAATTGAAGGCGTCGACGTTTCCCCGGGCAGGGCCGGTCTCAGCTGCCTTCGCTGAATTTCGTCAGCGTCCATTCGCCCTGGCCCTTGGTGCAGGCCTCGCCGCTGTAGAGCGCGACGCCGTCGTAGCGCTGGCGGGACGTGCGGAACTGGCGGCAGATCATGTTGCCGGCGCGGTGTTCCTGGATGTTGGAGATGACGCCGCTCGCGCCGGTATCGGCGTTCGCCCAGGCCATGGGTTGCGTTTCGACGCCCTGGATATTGGCCGAGGAGACCGCGTTGCGGACCGTGTTCTGGTCGGATTGGTCGACCGGAGCCGTGGCCGGCCCGGCCGCATTCGCCTGCTGCACCGAGTTGGTCGCCGTCCGGTCCACTGCCTCTTCCAGGCCACCGCCCGACAGGACGCAGCCCGACAGGGCGGCGACCGCGAGAAGGGCGAGGCAGGCGGCTTTCGGAAAGGGCATCTCGGTCCTATGTCTCGCGGCCCGGGAGGTCGCGAACGGCGATGAACGCGACGCTCCCGAAGGCGAGAGGCCGCGCGACTATGACGAACGAAAGCTTAACCCTTGGTGAAACTCTCGCCGGCGATGACCCGATCGGCCTGTTCGCCGACTGGCTGCACGATGCCGAAGCCTCGGAGCCGAACGACCCCGGCGCCGTGGCGCTCGCGACCGTCGACGCTTCGGGCCTTCCGGACGTCCGGATGGTGCTCCTGAAGGGCTACGACGCTCGCGGCTTCGTGTTCTACACGAATTTCGAAAGCGCGAAAGGAACGGAGATTCTGGCGAATCGAAAAGCCGCCATGTGTTTCCATTGGAAGACACTGCGGCGACAGGTGCGGCTGCGCGGGCCGGTCGAGGTCGTCACGCAAGCGGAGGCCGACGCCTACTTCGCCTCGCGCCCGCGCGGCAGCCGGCTCGGTGCCTGGGCCTCGCAGCAATCGCGTCCGCTGGAAAGCCGCAAGGTCCTCGCCGACGCGGTGGACGAGGTCGACAGACGCCATCCCGGCGAGGACGTTCCGCGGCCGCCGAACTGGTCGGGCTTCCGCATCGTGCCCGGGGAGATCGAGTTCTGGAAGGACGGCGCCTCCCGCCTCCACGACCGCATCCTCTACAAGGGCGGCCGCGGCGGGGAGGGCTGGGAGCGGACGCGGCTCTATCCGTGAGGCGTCACGCCTCCGTGCCGCCGACCGTCATCTGGTCCATCCTGAGGTGCGGCTGGCCGACGCCGACGGGGACGCTCTGGCCCTGCTTGCCGCACATGCCGATGCCGGTGTCGAGCTTCAAGTCGTCGCCGATCATCGAAACGCGCCGCATCGCCTCCGGGCCGTTGCCGATCAGCATCGCGCCCTTCAGCGGTTCGCCGACCTTGCCGTCGCGGATGCGGTAGGCCTCCGTGCAGCCGAACACGAACTTTCCGCTCGTCGTATCGACCTGGCCGCCGCCGAAGGACACGGCGTAGATGCCGTCCTTCACGGAAGCGATGATCTCCTCCGGCGTCTTGTCGCCGCCGAGCATCATCGTGTTGGTCATCCGCGGCATCGGCACATGCGCGTAGGACTGGCGGCGGCCGTTGCCGGTGCCCTCGACCCCCATCAGCCGGGCGTTCTGCCGATCCTGCATGTAGCCGACGAGCACGCCGTCGTCGATGAGGACGGTGCGGTTGGTCGGCGTTCCCTCATCGTCCACCGTCAGCGAGCCGCGCCGGCCGGGAACCGTGCCGTCGTCGACGACGGTGACGCCCCTGGCCGCAACCTGCTGGCCCATCAGGCCGGCGAAGGCAGAGGTCTTCTTGCGGTTGAAGTCGCCCTCCAGCCCGTGGCCGACCGCCTCGTGCAGCATCACGCCCGGCCAGCCGGAAGAGAGCACGATGTCGAAGGAGCCGGCGGGGGCGGGCACGGCCTCGAGGTTCACCTTCGCCTGCCGGAGCGCCTCGTCGGCGACGTTTTTCCAGTTCTCCTCGACGAGGAACTCGCCGAAACCGGCGCGCCCGCCCGTGCCGAAGGAGCCGGTCTCCTGCCGCTCGCCGCGGCCGGCGACGACGGACACGTTGATCCGCACCAGCGGGCGCACGTCGCGTACGAGGACGCCGCCGGCGCGCAGGATCTCCACCGTCTGCCAGGAGGAGGCGAGCGACACCGTCACCTGCCTGACCTCGGGGTCCTTGGTGCGAAGGTAGGCGTCGATCTCCTGCAGGAGCTGCACCTTCGCCTCGAAGCCGGGCGAGGGGATCGGGTTCTCGTCGCCGTAGAGCCGGGCGTTGGTACCGCGCGGCGCTTCAGAGTAGGTACCGGAATGACCGCTCTTCACCGCTGTCACGACGTCCGCCGCGCGCCGGAGCGCGGCCTCCGACATCTCGCCGGCATGGGCGTAGCCGACCGCCTCGCCGGCGACGGCTCTGAGGCCGAAGCCCTGGTCGACGTTGAACGAACCGGACTTCAGACGGCCGTTGTCGAAGACGAGCCCCTCCGATTCGCGGTACTCGACGAAGAGTTCCCCGTCGTCGGCGCCCTTCAGCGTGTCGGACAGGAGCGCGTCCAGCGATCCGCGGGACAGGTCGAAGCGCTCGATCAACGGCGATGCGGCGGACATGGGACTCTCCGGGGAGACGGCTGTTCGGCGCCTCAGATAGGACCGCCGCGCCCGTCCCGCCATCCCGGACAGCCGCGGCTTCTCGTCAAGGCAGCGCCTTGAAGCCGTCGCCGAAGCCGTTGAGGTCGACGGGGATGCCGATGCCCTGTTCGGGCGTCTGGAACACGATGAAGGTGGCGCTCTTGCCGGTGGAAAGCGTGTTCAGGAGCTCGTCCGCCAGGATCACCTCGGCGTAGCAGCCGTCGTTGAAGCAGCGGACGAACTGCGCCCGCCCGATGTTCTTGCCGTCGACATAGAGGCCGAGCCCGTTCGGCAGCAGGATGCCGAGCGGCGCGAGGATGCGCAGGATGCGCGCCTTCTTGTCGGCCGTCTTCAGCGCCACCACCGACAGGCCGACCTCCGGCCGGTCCTCCGCGACGACGTTCTGGAGGAGGGCGCACTGGTCGGCCGGCGCGCCGGCCGGACGGTCGCAGACGACGTTCCAGGCCCCGTGCTGCGATTTCACGGTGCCAGTCGCGCCGGCAGCGGCCTGCGCCCAAGCCGCGGTCGATTGCGCCGCGACGAGAAGCGCGCCCGCGAACGCCGCGATCAGAAATCGCCTGGAACCCACCGCCATCGGCACAACCCGCCTCCGCACCCGCAACCGGAAAACCATCCGATCGGGCGTCATGCGCCCGAACGTCGGCGCGCTTATGGCACGTGACGCGGCGTCGCCGCCACCGCCCCGGCCATGCCTTTCGCGAACTTGACGGTTTCGCGAATATGTCGCAACGCGACCGCAGTCTGGAATTGTTGCAGACTATGCGCATTCATGGTTTGAACCCGGCCGGCGGGCCGGGTAAAGAACGTCCGGCACGCGGCCGGAACGCTGAGGAGCGTTCCGGTGCGGCGTCCGGCTCCGGCGGCGCGAGGCCGGCGGCGTTCCGACAGGAGAAGGCTTCGTGAAACGATCGATCATCGCCGCGCTCGGCCTCGTGGCCTCGACGCTCGGCGCGGCGGCACAGGCGGTCAATCCGGGCCAGCCGCACCATTGGGGCATCA
Organism: Plantimonas leprariae; assembly: GCF_008802405.1. Classification (GTDB taxonomy): domain Bacteria; phylum Pseudomonadota; class Alphaproteobacteria; order Rhizobiales; family Rhizobiaceae; genus Plantimonas; species Plantimonas leprariae. The sequence goes on along the minus strand of NZ_VZDO01000009.1, from coordinate 84,877 downwards.
ACCTCCAGGAGGCGCTGTCGCCGACGGAGGCCGAGATCCACTGGTTCTCGAACTACACGCTCGCCTTCATCGTGCCGATCGTGATCCTCGTCGCGGGGCTTCTCGCCTACGTGGCGTGGCGCTTCAACGAGCGACGCAACCCGGTGCCGTCCCGCACCAGCCACAACACCACCATCGAGGTGATCTGGACGATCGCGCCGGTGCTGGTGCTGGTCTGCCTCGCGATCCCCTCGTTCCAGCTCCTCACCGCGCAGTACAACCCGCCGCGCGAGCCCGAACTGACCGTGAAGGCCACCGGCTACCAATGGTACTGGGGCTACGAATACCAGCCGGGCCAGACCGATCCCGCCGCGACCGCCGGCGCGCCGACCGTCGGCGCGAACGCCGGCACCGCCGAGGCGACGACCACTTCCGCCGCCGTGCAGCCGGTCTCGTTCGAATCCTACCTGATGCAGGACGGCGACCGCGAGAAGGCCGGCAAGACCGACCACGACGTCTATCCGCGGCTCCTGACCGTCGACAACGAGCTGGTGGTGCCGGTCGATACCGTGGTGCGCATCCTCTCGACCTCGGGCGACGTGATCCATTCCTTCGCGATCCCCTCGATGGGCGTGAAGGTCGACGCCGTGCCCGGCCGCAACAACGAATACTACTTCGAGCCGAAGAAGGAGGGGCTGTTCTACGGGCAGTGCTCCGAGCTCTGCGGCCGCGACCACGCCTTCATGCCGATCGCGGTGCGGGTCGTCTCGAAGGACCAGTTCCGGACTTGGCTCGCGGGCGCCGCGAGCGATCTTCCGGCCGCCTACAAGCAACTGACCGCCTCGATCGACGCCGCCCGCAACGGCGTCGCCGTCGCCGGGCGCTGACGGATCGTTAAGGATAGAACGATGGCCTACGGAACCGCCGTCCACGACGATCACGCGCACCACAAGCCACACGGCTGGACGCGCTGGGTCTATTCGACCAACCACAAGGACATCGGCACGCTGTACCTGATGTTCGCCATCATGGCGGGCATCGTCGGCGGCGGCCTGTCGGTCGCGATGCGAATGGAGCTCCAGCAGCCGGGGCTGCAGATCTTCGGCGACCCGGCGATGTACAACGTCTTCACCACCGGCCACGGCCTGATCATGATCTTCTTCATGGTGATGCCGGCGCTGATCGGCGGCTTCGCCAACTGGATGGTGCCGATCATGATCGGCGCGCCGGACATGGCGTTCCCGCGCCTCAACAACATCTCGTTCTGGCTGCTCGTCCCCGCCTTCCTGCTCCTCGTCCTGTCGATGTTCGTCGACGGCGCGCCGGGCTCGCACGGCGCGGGAACAGGCTGGACGATGTATCCGCCGCTCTCGACCTCCGGCCATCCGGGTCCCGCCGTCGATCTCGCGATCTTCGCGCTGCATGTCGCCGGCGCGTCCTCGATTCTCGGCGCGATCAACTTCATCACCACGATCCTCAACATGCGCGCCCCCGGCATGACGCTGCACAAGATGCCGCTCTTCGCCTGGTCGGTGCTCGTGACCGCCTTCCTGCTGCTCCTGTCGCTGCCCGTCCTCGCCGGCGCCATCACCATGATGCTGACCGACCGCAACTTCGGCACGACCTTCTTCTCGCCCCAGGGCGGCGGCGACCCGATCCTCTACCAGCACCTGTTCTGGTTCTTCGGGCACCCGGAGGTCTACATCCTGATCCTGCCGGCCTTCGGCATCGTCAGCCACGTGATCTCGACCTTCTCGAAGAAGCCGATCTTCGGCTATCTCGGCATGGCCTACGCCATGGTCGCCATCGGCGTCGTCGGCTTCGTGGTCTGGGCGCACCACATGTACACGACCGGCATCTCGCTGAACGCGCAGCGCTACTTCGTGTTCGCGACGATGGTGATCGCGGTGCCGACCGGCATCAAGATCTTCTCCTGGATCGCGACCATGTGGGGCGGCTCGATCTCGTTCCGCGTGCCGATGCTCTGGGCGATCGGCTTCATCTTCCTGTTCACGGTCGGCGGCGTCACCGGCGTGAAGCTCGCGAACGCCGGCATGGACCGCGTCCTGCACGACACCTACTACGTCGTCGCGCACTTCCACTACGTGCTGTCGCTCGGCGCGGTCTTCGCGATCTTCGCCGGCTGGTACTACTGGTTCCCGAAGATCACCGGTTACATGTACAACGAGCGGATCGGCCAGATTCACTTCTGGATGACCTTCGTCGGCGTGAACCTCGTGTTCTTCCCGCAGCACTTCCTCGGTGCGCAGGGCATGCCGCGCCGCTACGTCGACTACCCGGACGCCTTCGCGAACTGGAATTTCGTCTCCTCGATCGGCTCCTACATCTCCGGCATCGCTGTGTTCGTGTTCCTGTACGGAATCTACGAGGCGATCCGGGCGAAGCGCGTCGCCGGCAACAATCCGTGGGGCGAAGGCGCGACGACGCTGGAATGGCAGCTCTCCTCGCCGCCGCCGTTCCACCAGTGGGAGCAACTGCCGCGCATCCGCTGACGGCGGGTTCAATCCGACAAAGCCGGCCCCGACCGTTCGGGGCCGGTTGCATGGGAGCTCCTGCGGCTTCCCAATGACTCCGAGGTTCGCTTGACCCTTATCGACGCCAGCATCGACAACCCGGTCCGTGACGAGCCGCGCGGCATCAGCCTGGCCGAGCCGCGCGACTTCTTCGCGCTCCTGAAGCCGCGCGTCATGTCGCTGGTGGTGCTGACGGCGATCACCGGTCTCCTGATGGCCCCCGGCCATATCGACGCGACGCTCGGCTGCATCGCCATCCTGTCGATCGCACTCGGGGCCGGGGCCGCCGGTGCGCTCAACATGTGGTACGACGCCGACATCGACGCGGTCATGGCGCGCACCGCCAGGCGCCCCGTTCCGGCCGGGCGCATCGCGCCGGAAACGGCGCTCGCCTTCGGTCTCGGCATGGCCGGCCTTTCGGTGATGCTGCTCGGCCTCGCGGTGAACTGGTTCGCCGCCTCGCTGCTCGCCTTCACCATCTTCTTCTACGCCGTCGTCTACACGATGGGCCTGAAGCGCTGGACGCCGCAGAACATCGTGATCGGCGGCGCGGCCGGCGCCTTTCCCCCGATGATCGGCTGGGCCTCCGTCACCGGCGGCGTGTCCGTCGAGAGCGTGACGCTGTTCCTGATCATCTTCCTCTGGACGCCGCCGCACTTCTGGGCGCTGGCGATGTTCCGGATGCGCGACTACGGCGCGGCCGGGGTGCCGATGCTGCCGAACGTTTCCGGCGAAGCGGCGACGCGGTTCCAGATCCTCCTCTACTCGCTGATCCTCGTGCCGGTCGGCGTCGCCCCCTACGTCCTCGGCTTCGCCAGCATGGCCTACGGCTTCGTCGCGATCGTGCTCGGCGCCGAGTTCCTGCGCCTTGCGTGGAAGACCTTCCGCATGGCCGACGGCGACACCGCGATGGTGCCGGCGAAGAAGCTGTTCGGCTTCTCGATCCTCTACCTCTTCGCGCTCTTCGCTGCCCTCCTCGCCGAAGCGGCGCTGACCCGCGGCGGCCTCGTCTGATGCAGGACGACCGCATCACGCTGACGCCGGAAGAGCAGGCGGCGCGTCGCCGCCGCTCGGTCGCGATCGGCGTGTTTCTGGTGGCGCTCGTCGTGATCTTCTACGTGGTCACGCTCGCGAAGATCGGGGGCTGACCGGCATGGGCGAGCAGGCGAACGACGGGCAGGGGCGGCAACGGCAGCGGCGCGGCAACCTCATCGCGGTCGGCTGCCTCGCCTTCGCCTTCGGCATGGTCGGCGCGGCCTATGCCTCGGTTCCCCTCTACCGCATGTTCTGCCAGTTGACCGGCTACGGCGGCACGACGCAGCGCGCCGAGGCTGCGCCGGAGGCGGTGCACGACAAGTCGATCAACGTGCGCTTCGATGCCAACGTCGCTCCCGGCCTCGACTGGGAGTTCCGGCCGGTCGACCGGCAGGTGCGCGTCCGGCTCGGCGAGGTGCGCCAGATCTCCTACCGGGTGAAGAACCGCTCCAACCGGACGCTCACCGCGCGGGCGGACTACAACGTGACGCCGGAGACGAGCGGCGCGTTCTTCAACAAGATCAACTGCTTCTGCTTCAACGACCAGACGCTGCAGCCGGGCGAGGAGCGCGACATGCCGGTGATCTTCTTCGTGTCGCCGGATGCTGCCGACGATCCGGACATGCGCACCCTGCCGACGGTCACCCTGTCCTACACCTTCTTCGCCATCGACAAGCCGGCGCAGCCGGTGGCCGAACGCCAGACGCCGGCAGGCTCCAGCGCCGTGCGCTGAGGCGCGCCGTCGCTGGAGCTTGATCTGGAACTCGTATAACACGCTAGCCTGAGGTCGGGGTCGACCGACGAGGATTTGAGAATGGCCGATACGACGCACGGGCACGGCAAGCAGCACGACTATCACATCATCGACCCGAGCCCTTGGCCGTTCCTCGGCTCGCTTGGCGCCTTCATCATGTTCTTCGGCGCGGTCGCCTGGCTGCGCCACCATCTCGACCAGCCGTTCAACTTCCTCGGCGCGAACCTCGCGACGCCGTGGATCTTCGCGCTCGGCCTCCTGATCGTGCTCTACACGATGTTCGCCTGGTGGTCGGATACGATCAAGGAAGGCAACGAGGGTGCGCACACGCCGGTCGTGTCGATGCACCTGCGCTACGGCATGATCATGTTCATCGCCTCGGAGGTGATGTTCTTCGTCGCCTGGTTCTGGGCCTTCTTCGACGCGAGCCTGTTCCCGAACGAGCTCGTCCAGGCGTCCCGCACCGAGGTGCTCGGCGGCGTCTGGCCGCCGAAGGGCATCGAGGTGCTCGACCCGCTGCACCTGCCGCTGTTCAACACGGTGACGCTGCTGCTCAGCGGCACCACGGTCACCTGGGCGCACCACGCCATGCTGGAGGACGACCGCCAGAGCCTGAAGGCCGGCCTCGCGCTCACCGTCATCCTCGGCGTCATCTTCTCCTTCGTGCAGTTCTACGAATACGCGCACGCCCCCTTCGCCTTCGCCGGCTCGATCTACGGCTCGACGTTCTTCATGGCGACCGGCTTCCACGGGTTCCACGTCATCATCGGCACGATCTTCCTCGCCGTCTGCCTGCTGCGCGCGGTCCGCGGTGGCTTCACCCCGCACAAGCACTTCGGCTTCGAGGCCGCCGCCTGGTACTGGCACTTCGTCGACGTGGTCTGGCTGTTCCTGTTCTTCGTCGTCTACGTCTGGGGCGGCTGGGGCGCGCCGATGGAAGGCGCCGGCTGACCGACGCAGGCCGCATAGGACGATTCGAAGCGGGCGGCGCCATCGGCGCCGCCCTATCTGTTTCATGCATGGATTCCATCCGAGGAGTGCCGCGATGAGCGGGTCCCGAGCATCGCTTCCCGGCGTCGATCCCGGCAAAGCAGGCACGCGTGGCCGCTGCCCCCGCTGCGGCGAAGGGCGACTGTTCGCGGGCTTCCTGAAGCTCCGGCCGCAATGTTCGGAATGCGGCCTCGACTACGGTTTCGCCGATTCCGGCGACGGGCCGGCTGCCTTCGTGATCCTCATCGTCGGCATCGTGGTGATCGGCCTCGCCCTTTGGCTCGAGATCAGCGTCTCGCCGCCGTTCTGGGTCCACCTGATCCTCTGGCTGCCGCTGACCGTCATCCTCAGCCTGCCGCTGATGCGCCTGTTCAAGGGACTGCTGATCGGCCTGCAGTTCCGCACCAAGGCGGCGCAGGGGCGGCTCGATGGCTAGGGCGATGACGGCGGCCGACGAAGCGCGCCCCGGCCGGCGGCGCGGCGTCGTCGGGCTGCTCCTCGGTCTGGTCGGCGTCGTTATCCTCTGCGCGCTCGGCACCTGGCAGGTCGAACGTCTCCACTGGAAGGAAGGCGTGCTCCGGCAGATCGACGAGCGCACCCATGCCCCGCCGCAGCCGGCGGACGCCGTCGCCGCGACGGCCGAGCGAACCGGCGATGTCGAATACATTCCCGTGTCCGCGCACGGCCGGTTCCTGAACGGGGCGGAGCGCTTCTTCATCTCCACCTTCGGCGGCGATGCCGGCTGGAACGTCTACGTGCCGATGGATCTCGGCGGCAACCGCTTCGTCTGGATCAATCGCGGCTTCGTGCCCTACGACCGCAAGGACCCCGCGACGCGGCGCGAGGGGCTGATCGACGGCGAGACGGACGTGACGGGGCTCGCCCGGAACGTCGCCGCGGAGAAGCCGTCCTGGCTGGTGCCGAACAACGACACGGCGAAGAACCAGTTCTTCTGGAAGAACCTCGGCGAACTCGGGCTCGGCGCCGGCCTGCCCGCCGATGCGAGGGTGCTGCCCTTCGTCATCGATGCCGGATCGGGCCGCGCCCCCGGCGGCTGGCCGGTCGGCGGCACGACGGTGATCGACATCCCGAACAACCATCTGCAATACGCGATCACATGGTACGGGCTGGCGCTGGTCCTCGCCTCGATGCTCGGCTATCAGGTGTTCCGAGCCTTTCGTCCGCTGGCGCCCGCGCCCGATCGCGGTTGACACGGGCGCTGCCGATCCCTTCATTCGCGGCCGACACGCGATACGGAACCGATCCACTTGCTGCAGACGCTCGCCAAGCCGCCGCTGACCCTTCGCCTCTGTGAGCCGCGCGGCTTCTGCGCCGGCGTCGACCGCGCCATCCAGATCGTCGTCCTGGCGCTGAAGAAGTACGGCGCGCCGGTCTATGTCCGGCATGAGATCGTGCACAACCGCTACGTCGTCGAGGGCCTGAAGAACCTCGGCGCGGTCTTCGTCAAGGAACTGACCGAAGTGCCGGACGACGGCCAGCCGGTCGTCTTCTCGGCGCACGGCGTTCCGAAGTCGGTACCGGCCGAGGCCGAGCGGCGCGAACTCCTCTATCTCGACGCGACCTGTCCGCTGGTCTCGAAGGTGCACAAGCAGGCCATGCGCCATATGCGCCTCGGCCGGCACGTTCTCCTCATCGGCCATGCCGGGCACCCGGAGGTGGTCGGCACGCTGGGTCAGCTTCCGGTCGGCGCCGTCACGCTGATCGAGACGGAGGAGGACGTCGAGCACTTCGCGCCGGCGAACCCGGAAGCGCTTGGCTTCGTCACGCAGACGACGCTTTCCGTCGACGACACCGCCGGCGTCATCGCCGCCCTCGGAGCGAAGTTCCCGGCGCTCCACGCGCCCTCGTCGGACTCGATCTGCTACGCGACGACGAACCGGCAGGACGCGGTGCGCGAAGCCGCGCCCGGCATCGACCTGTTCCTGATCGTCGGCGCGCCGAACTCGTCGAATTCCATGCGCCTCGTGGAAGTCGCCGAGCGGGCCGGCGCGAAGGCCTCGCGGCTCGTGCAGCGCTCCATCGACGTGCCGTTCGAGCTGCTCCACGGCGGCATGAACCTCGCGATGTCGGCCGGCGCATCGGCGCCGGAGATCATCGTGGACGAGATCGTCGCGGCGCTCCGCGAACGCTTCGACCTTCGGATCGAGCTCGTGCAGACGGCGGTGGAAACGGAGAACTTCCCCGTGGTGCGGTCCTTGCGCGAAACGCCGCTCACCGGCGCGGACATGGCTTTCGTCAACGGGACCCGGTGAGCCGGTGGCCGTCTATACCGACGTTTCCGAACCGCAGCTCTCCGCCTTCCTCGAAGCCTACGATCTCGGCACGCTGCTGAGCTACAAGGGCATCGCGGAGGGGGTCGAGAACTCGAACTTCCTCCTGCGCACCACGGGCGGCACCTTCATCCTGACGCTCTACGAGAAGCGCGTCGCGCGCGGCGACCTGCCGTTCTTCGTCGGCCTGATGCTGCATCTGGCGTCCCGCGGCCTGTCCTGCCCGCTGCCGGTGGAAGCGCGCGACCGCGAGACGCTGCGCGACCTCGCCGGCCGGCCGGCGGCGGTGTTCACCTTCCTAGAAGGCATGTGGACGCGGCGGCCGGGCGTGCCCGAGTGCCGCGACGTCGGCGCGGCGCTGGCCGGCATGCACGCCGCGGCCTCCGACTTTTCCGGCACGCGTCCGAACGCGCTTTCGGTCGACGCGTGGCGACCGCTGGCGGAAAGCTGCGGCGCGGATGCCGACCGCGTGGAGCCCGGCCTCTCCGCCGAAATCGCTGCCGAGCTCGATGCGATCGAGGCGGCTTGGCCGCAGCACTTGCCGACCGGCGTCATCCATGCCGACCTCTTTCCGGACAACGTCTTCTTCCTCGGAGGGCAACTGTCCGGCCTCATCGACTTCTATTTCGCCTGCAACGACATCCTCGCCTACGACCTGGCGATCTGCCTCTGCGCCTGGTGCTTCGAGGCGGACGGCGCGTTCAACGTCACGAAGGGGAGGGCGATGATCGAGGCCTACCGCCGGGTCCGGCCGCTGTCGGAGGTCGAGATCGTGGCGCTGCCGATTCTCGCGCGTGGCGCGGCGATGCGCTTCCTCCTCACCCGCCTCTACGACTGGCTGAACGTGCCGGACGGCTCCTTCGTCACCAAGAAGGACCCGAAGGAGTACCTGCGCAAATCCCGCTTCCACCGCACCGTCCGGAGCGCCGCCGACTACGGCATCGAGATGGACTGCCCGTGAGCGAGCCGCGCGTCGCGATCTTCACGGACGGCGCCTGCTCCGGCAATCCGGGGCCGGGCGGTTGGGGCGCGATCCTGCGCTGGGGCACGACCGAGAAGGAGCTTTCCGGCGGCGAGGCGGTGACGACCAACAACCGCATGGAACTGCTCGCCGCGATCTCGGCGCTGGAGGCGCTGAAACGGCCGGTCGCGATCGACCTCCATTCGGACTCGCAGTATCTGCGCGACGGGATCACCAAGTGGATCCACGGCTGGAAGCGGAACGGCTGGAAGACGGCCGATCGGAAGCCGGTGAAGAATGCCGAACTCTGGCAGGCGCTCGATGCGGCGCGCCAGCGCCATCAGGTCGAGTTCCACTGGATCAAGGGCCATGCCGGCCATCCGGAGAACGAGCGGGCCGACGAACTCGCCCGGCTCGCCATGGCGCCGTTCAAGCGGAAAGGCAGCCGGCCGGCGGCGGTCGTGCCGGAAGGCTGATCCTACTGCCGCGCCGCGACATGCGTCGCGGCGGACAGCACCGAGTTCGGCGGCCGGAACCGCGCGAGGCAGTCCTTCGCGCAGGCGCTCTCCTTCGGCGCATCCAGCACCGGCGAAACGGACAGACTGATCACCCGGACGTCCGGGCGGTTGTGTTCGGCGACGATGCGAAGGGTTCCGAACGAGGTCGGCAGGTTGACCGGCTCGCCGGCCGCGAGGCGATCGAGCATAGTGGCCGACGGAGCGACGTGCGCCGCGGCGAGGAACTGGCCGACGACCGGTTCGACCCGGCCGATCAGCGCGGCGCGGTCCGCCGCCGAGACCGGGTTCAACTTCAGCATCAGGCTGCCGGCGTTCCGCTCGCCGGAGCCGCGAACCACGAGAAAGGCGGCGTCGCCGTCGCGGCCGTCCGCCTGGAGCGCCGAGGAGCACTCCCACTCGCCGTCGAACACCTTGCTCGCCTGCCAGCGCGCATGGGCGAAGCCGGCCGCCGCGAAATCCTGGCAAAGGCGCTTCATCCGGTCGGGTGGATCGGCGAAGCCCTGCGCGAATTCGGCGGCCGGGCGCAGCCAGCGCGACGCGAGGTCCGGCGTCGGCGGCTCCTCCGTCAGCGCCGCCGCCAGGTCGAGGACGTCCGGGGATGGCGGCGGATCGGCGGCGACGCTCTGCCGGAGCTTGGCGAAGGTCGGGGCTTGGACGACGACGGCCGCAACGGCCACCTGATCGGGGCCGCCGGCGCGCAGCGTGACGACGGCGAGGAGCGCCAGCGCCAGCCCGCCGGCGATCGAGCAGCGCACGATACGCGGCAGCGCGTCGGACGCCGACCAGCCGCGAAACCAGGCGATGAGGCGCGCCCGCGGCGAGATCTCGCTCGACGCGGGCGAAAGATCGGAACTCTCGTCGTCAGTCCATTTGACCATTCGGACCCAGCCCGGGCGAGCGTCCGCGATGACGCGGTCGTCTCGATATGAAACAGCCAATCCTTTCTTTTGCTTTCACGCGCCGAGCGCGTCAAGCACCCCCGCCGCGCCCGACTTCTCCGCGGTACCGGGCGACTCCTCGATGTTCAGCACCTTGACGACGCCGTCCTCGACGATCATCGAGAAGCGCCGCGAGCGCGTGCCGAGCCCCGCGACCGCCAGATCGACGTCGAGGCCGAGCGCCTTCGTCAGTTCGGCGTTGCCGTCGGCGAGGAACAGGATGCGGCCCTCGCCGCCCGTCGCCTTCGCCCACGCAGCCATAACATGGTGGTCGTTCACCGCGAGAACTGCGATCTCGTCGACCCCCTTGGCGCGGATCGCTTCCTCGTTGTCGAGGAAGCCCGGCAGGTGGACGTTGCTGCAGGTGCCGGTGAAGGCGCCGGGCACCCCGAACATCACGACCTTCCGGCCGGTGAAGACTTCGCCGGTCGAGATGTTGCGCGGGCCGTCCGGTCCCGGCGTCTTCAGCGTCGCATTAGGTATTGTGTCGCCGATCGCGATGGTCATCCGCCCGTCCTCGTCTGTCCGACCCGCTCGGACCGTGAATGAAGGTAGCGCGCCCGCGCCCGCCGTCAGCGCTGGCGCCGCACCGCGAGGCCGCTCGCCCGCCAGTTCCCGGCGGGGCCGGCGAGCGTCGCCTCGATCGCGAACGGCGCGGCGGCGGTCTTCCGCGGCTTCGCCGTCACCGGCAGCGTGATCCGGGCTTCGTCGCCGACCGACCGGACGGCGCCCGGGGGGCCGAACGCCCAACCGTTCGGGGCGGCGGCGAAGAGGTCGGCACCCGCGGCGGCGCTCGCCGGGCGCACCGAAACGGTCAGCGTGCCCGAATCCTCCGACAGCTCTGCCCCGACGATGCCTGCCTCCGCCGTGCTCGGCCGAGGGAGGGCGGCGAAGGCGGCGTCGATTGCGCCGCGCACCTCGGCACTCGCGGCCGGTTCCGCGTCGAGCACGGCCGCGACGGGGATGCAGATCTCCTGGCAGACGCCGAGCGTCGCCTTCAGCTGGGGCTTCGCAGTGCCGGGCTCCAGCCGGCCGTCCAGCGCGACGGCGAAGGGCGCGGAATAGACGATCGACTTCGCGAAGCCGTCGTCGACACGGTGCGGCGCCGGGAACGAGGCGACGGTCTCGGGCGCATTCCCGAAGCGGAGGTCCGGCGGAATGCCTGCCTCGCCGGGATCGAGCCAGTAGGTCTTCCAGCCCGGCTTCAGGTCGACCAGCAGGGCTCCCCGGAAGTGCCCTTCCGCGTCGGGCCGCTCGGCGAGGAGCCGCAGTCGGACGCCTTCGCCTTCGAACCTGTCGCCGGCAGCGGCTCCGGCCGGGAGGCCGAGCGGCAGGATGCCGAGGAGCGTAACGAGAGCGGCGACATTCTTTCGCATGGGTGCTTTCATGCCGGTCGGATCGTCGCCATGTCCAGCCTGGAACGCGGCGCGGCGCGGGACCGGCCGTGTCGAACCGGCGACAAGCGATCAAATTATGCGGCCCCGTCGCCGCCGATCTTGATCCTTCGGGCTTGCCGCCCTCCCATCATGCGGTGCACTCTCCGGCGAACGTCGCCTGGAAAGCGGGACGAACGACATGGCCGACATCGAACGCAAGAGCAGAGCCGGGATCCTGTCGGCGTCCGCATCGGACGACCGGCGATCGCAGCCGATCGATATCGCCACCGGCGACGACGACGATGCGACGGCGGAGCGGTCCGACGATCTGGAAAGCGCCGACTCGCTGGAAGGGCACTTCCTGATCGCCATGCCCGGCATGGAGGACGAGCGTTTCGCCCGCTCCGTGGTCTATCTCTGTGCCCATTCGCCGAACGGCGCGATGGGCTTCATCATCAACAAGGCGCAGCCGATCTCGTTCGCGAACCTCCTGGCGCAGCTCAACATCGTCAAGGAGGACGAGGCGATCCGCCTGCCGGAGACCGCCCGCGACGTCTCGGTCTGCATGGGCGGCCCGGTGGAGCGGGGGCGCGGCTTCGTGCTCCACACCGGCGACTACTCCTCCGAGTCGACCGTCGCCATCTCGGATGGCGTGTCGCTGACGCCGACGCTCGATATCCTGAAGGCGATCTCGCAGGGCATCGGCCCGGACTCGGCGCTGATGGCGCTCGGCTACGCCGGCTGGAGCGCCGGCCAGCTCGAAGAGGAGATCGCCGCGAACGGCTGGCTCACCTGCCGCGCGGACGACGAACTGATCTTCGACTCGAAGCTCGACGGCAAGTACAACCGCGCGCTGGCGCTGCTCGGCATCGACCCGGCTTTTCTGACCGCCGAAGCCGGCCACGCCTGAGACGGCCCGCCCCGCTTCGCCGGCCGCCGGTCAGGCCGTGCGGCGGCGCGCGGGACGCTCCGTCAGCTTCCGGCGCACCTCCTCGACCGTCAGCGGCGGGGAGAACATGTAGCTCTGGCCGTATTCGCAGCCGAGCTCGACGAGCCGGGCGACGTCCGCCGGCGACTCCACCCCTTCCGCGATCACCGACAGGTGCAGTTCGCGCGCCATCTGCACGATGGACTGGAGGATGATCGTGCGCTGCGGCTGCGCCTCGCCGCGCAGGAACGCCTGGTCGACCTTCAGCGTGTCGAACGGGAACCGCGTCAGGTAGGCGAGCGACGAGTAGCCGGTGCCGAAATCGTCGAGCGACAGGCCGACGCCCATCTCGCGCAGGCGCGCGAGAAGCTGGGCGGAGCGCTCCGGATTGTCCATCACCAGCGATTCGGTGATCTCCAACTTCAGGCAGTGCGGCGGCAGCGCATAGCGCTCGAGCGCGGTCCTGACGTCGTTGACGAGGTCCTGCCGGATAAGCTGGCGACTGGACACGTTGACGGACACGGTGAGCTTCTCGTTGCGCGTCAGCCGGTGCCAGTCGGAAAGGCGCAGCGCCGCCTCGTTCAGCGCGAACTGGCCGAGCTCGACGATGAGGCCCGAACTCTCGGCGACCGGCACGAACTCGGCCGGCGAGATCGCGCCGCGCTTCGGATGGTCCCAGCGAAGCAGCGCCTCGAAGCCGGCGACCCGGCCGTCGGCGAGGTGGACGATCGGCTGGAAGGCGAGCGTCAGCTCGTTGCGCGAGAAGGCGCGGCGGAGGTCGGATTCGAGCTCCAGCCGGCTCGACCCGCCGGTCCTGAGCGCCGGGCGGAACGGCTCGATGCGGTCGCCGCCGAGGCGTTTGGCCTCGTACATCGCGAGCTCGGCCTCCTTCAGCGCTTCCTCCGGCGTCGCGCCTTCGGCCCAGCCGGCGATCCCGATCGAGCCGGTGAGGATGATCTCGCGCTCGCTGAGACCGATCGGCGCCTTCATCGCCTGGAGCAGCTTCTCGGCGAAGGCGACGACCGTGCCGGCCTCGGTCTCGGAGAGGAGGATCAGGCCGAACTGGTCGCCCGCGAGGCGCGCCAGCGAGTCCTGGGGTTTGAGCACCCGGCGCAGCCGGCGGCCGAGGGTCAGGAGGATCGTGTCGCCCGTGGCGATGCCGAAATCGTCGTTCACCTGCCGGAAGCGATCGATGTCGATCACGAAGAGGCTCGGCCGCACGTCCTGGCGGCCGCTGGCGAAGGTGCCGATCGCCTCCAGCCGGTCGATGAACAGCTCGCGGTTCGGCAGGCCGGTCAACTGGTCGTGCAGCGCGTCGTGCAGCAGCCGCTCCTCGGCCTTCTTCTCGTCGGTGACGTCCTTGATGGTGCCGACGCAGCGCACCACCTCGCCGTCCGAGCCGAGCACCGGCCGGGCGCGGAGCTGCATCCAGTGGTAGTGCCCTTCGCGGCCCTTGACGCGGAAGTTCTGCGCGATGCGGCCGCGGCGGTGCTCGAGGATCGTGTCGAGCGTCAGCTTGAAGCGGTCGCGGTCGTCGGCGTGAAGGATCGGCAGCCAGTCGCGCGCCGGGCCGGTCATGTCGGCGAAGGGCAGGGTACTGGAGCCTTCCCCTTGCGTGCCGGCGAAGATGCGGTCGCGCGTCACGTCCCAGTCGAAGATCGCGTCGCCCGTGCCGGCGAGCGCCAGCGCCCGCCGCTCGACATCGGTGATCGCGGCGCCCGAGAAGCCGCTCCCCGCGAAGGCGTGCTGCATCACGGTGAAGCCGATCAGGAGCACGATGAGGACGAGGCCGCCGCCGAGCGCCGGCTGGATCACGTCGTTGTCGAGCCGGCCCGTCACGGTCATCCAGGCGCCGAAGGTCCAGACGAGGATCAGGAGCCAGGTCGGGATCAGCATCACGGCCCGGTCGAAGCCGACCGCCGCGAGGTAGACGATGAGGCAGAGGCCGACGACGCCGGTGGCGCCGAGCGACATCCGCGCGATGCCGGCCGCGACCGGCGGATCGACGGTCGCGGCGACGCCGAGCGCCCCGAGGCCGGCGAGCCAGAGCAGCGTGAAGGCCGAGAATACCCCGTGCCAGCGATTGAGGTGGAGGTAGGCGGCGAGAAACACGACCAGCGTGAAGGCGAGCGCGACCTCGGTTCCGGCGCGCCAGATGCGCTCCTCGCCCGGCATGATCGGGATCAGCTTCTGCCAGAAGTCGAAGTCGATGCAGATATAGGCCAGCACCGCCCAAGCGAGCGCGGCGGTCGCCGGGAACATCGCCGAGCCCTTCACCACGAAGAGGATCGTCAGGAACACCGCGAGGAGGCCGGCGATGCCGAGCACGATGCCGCGATAGAGCGTGTAGGCGTTGACCGTGTCCTTGTAGGCGTTCGGTTCCCACAACCGGATCTCGGGCAGGTCGTGCGAGGCCATCTCGGCGACGAAGGTGACCACCGAGCCGGGGTTCAGCGTGACCAGGAATACGTCAGCCTCGGAACTCGGCTGGCGCTCCAGCGCGAAGCCTTCCGATGGGGTGATCGAGGCGATGCGCTGGCTCCCGAGGTCCGGCCAGAGGATGCCGGAGCCGGCGAGGCGGAAGTTCGGCGCGACCACGAGCCGGTCGATCTGCACGTCGGTGTTGTTGGCGATGGCGAACACCGCCCAGTCGCCGGAGGAGTTCGGCGAATTGGCCTCGATTTCCATCCGCCGGACGATGCCGTCCGCGCCGGGAACGGTGGAGACCTGAAAGCTCGAGCCGCCGCCGCGATGAATCTCGACGGCGGGTTTGAGGTCGATCGCGACGTCGTCGCGCGCGATGCCGACCGGCTCCAACGCGAAGGCGGGCGCGGCGAAGCCCGCCGTGCCGCCGACGAGGCAGAAGAGGAAGAGGAGGAGGCGCAGGGCGGCTCTCATGGGTTCGCCCCGTCGAGGGCCGCGATCGGCGGCGGGGGGCGGGCCAAGCGATCGGCCGGCCCGCCGTCCCGCGAGGCGGCGGCCTGACGCGCGAGTTCCGCGGCCCAGTCCTCGGCCACCAGCGAATAAAGGTGATGGTCTTCCCACGATCCCGCGATCTTCAGGTATTTCTGCAGATAGCCCTCCCGGCGAAAGCCGCAGCGCTCGAGGAGCCGGATCGAGCGGGCGTTGGACGGCAGGCAGGCGGCCTCGATCCGGTGCAGGCCCTCGACCTCGAAGACGAAGGGTTTCAGGAGTTCCACCGCCTCGCGCATCAACCCCTTGCCGGCATGGCGCTCGCCCATCCAGTAGCCGAGCGTCGAGGTCTGGGCGACGCCGCGCCGGATGAGGCCGAGCGTCAGGCCGCCGAAGAGTTCGTCCGTGCCCGCGTCCTTCAGGAAGAAGGTGAAGCCGGAGCGCTCCTGCGTCTCGCGGAGGTAACGGTTGAGGCGCATGCGATAGGCCTTGCGCGTCAGCTCGTCCGGCGTCCACAGCGGCTCCCACGGCATCAGGAACTCGCGGCTTTCCTCGCGCAGTTTCCGCCACGCCTCGAAGTCGCGCATGCGCGGAGTGCGCAGGACGACGCGCCCGCCGCGCAGCACCGGACCCGAAGGGCTGAGGATGGCGTCGAACAGTCCCATGCGCGTCAAGTCAGTGGTGGGCGGCCTGCCTGAACGGGTCGGCGTCGTCGGCGGCCGCGGGCGGGCGAGGGGAGGCAAGGCCGCGGCCGATCTCGTCGACCCGCGGCAGCCGGTCGATGGGTCCGATCGCGGCGAGCGTCGGGGAGCGTCCGAGGAAGGTCGCCTCGGCGAGGCTCGTCAGCCGCGCGGCGTCGATCGCCGCCAGGCGGTCGAGCAGTTCCTCGTTGCCGATGATCGAGCCGTTGAACATGAGCTGGCGGGCGATCTGCCCGGCCTTGGAGGCGGGGCTTTCCTGGCTCATCAAGAGGCTGGAGCGCATCTGCGCCCGCGCTCGCGCGACCTCCGCCGGCTGGATGCCTTCCGCGGCCCTGGCCAGCTCCTCTGCGATCACGGGGGCGAGCTCGGCGAGTTCCTCCTCGCCGGTCGCGGCATGGACGCCGAACAGGCCGGAATCCGAGAAGCTCCAGTGGAACGAGTAGATCGCGTAGCAGAGCCCGCGCTTCTCGCGCACTTCCTGGAACAGGCGGGACGACATGCCGCCGCCGAGCACCATGGAAAGGATCTGGCTCGCGTAGAAGTCCCGGGCGTAGTAGGGCCGGCCCTCGAAGCCGAGCACCATCTGCGCGTCCATGAGGTCGCGCGACTGGCGGAACTCGCCGCCGGTATAGGCCGCGACCGGGCGCACCGGCTCGATGTCGGGGCGCGGGTTGCTGAGGTGCCCGAAGCTTCGCTCGACTTGGGCGACGATCGCGGCGTGGTCGACGGCGCCGGCCGCCGAGATCACCATCTTCTCCGGCGAATAGTGCCGGGCGAGGTAGGTGCGAAGGCCCTGCGGCGTGAAGGACTTCACCGTTTCCCGCGTGCCGAGGATCGGGCGGCCGATGATCTGGCCCCGGAAGGCGGCGGCCTGGAAATGGTCGAACACGATGTCGTCGGGCGTGTCCTCGGCCGCGCCGATCTCCTGCAGGATCACCTGCTGCTCGCGGTCGAGCTCCTCCTCGTCGAACTTCGAGTCGACCAGGATGTCGGTCAGGATGTCGAGCGCCAGCGGCACGTCGTCCTTCAGGACGCGGGCGTAGTAGGAGGTGGTCTCGACGCTGGTCGCGGCGTTCAATTCGCCGCCGACGTCCTCGATCTCCTCGGCGATCTGACGGGCCGTGCGGCGCGAGGTGCCCTTGAAGGCCATGTGCTCGAGGAGGTGCGCGATGCCGTGCTCGCCCTCCGCCTCGTCGCGCGCGCCCGCCTTCACCCAGACGCCGAGCGCCGCGCTTTCCAGCGTCGGCATGTGTTCCGTCGCGATCGTGACGCCGTTGGCGAGCTTGGTGATCTCGACGCTCATGCGGCCTGGCCCTTCGCGAGCGCCGCCTTGGCGCGCTCCGTGATGTATGTCTGGACGGCGTTCAAGTCGTTCGGCAGCCGGTCGAACACCTCGGCGCGTTCCATCAGCCCGTCGTGGCTGGCGGGAAGCGCCGGAACGCGGCCGCTCGCAGCTTCAACGGCGGCCGGGAACTTCGCCGGATGCGCCGTGCCGAGCGTCACCATCGGCGCGTCGCCGCCCTGCCGCCGCGCGACGCTGAGGCCAACCGCCGTGTGCGGATCGAGGAGGAGGCCGGTCGCCTCCACGACCTCGCGGATCGTCGCGGCGGCCTCGGCCTCGCTTGTCGCGCCCGCGTCGAACTCGGCGCGGATCGTCTCCAGCATCGGGGCCGGCAACGTGAAGGCGCCGCTCTGCTGAAGGCCCGCCATCAGGCGGCGCACCGTTTCCGGATCGCGGCCCGCCGCCTCGAACAGGAGGCGCTCGAAGTTGGACGAGATCTCGATGTCCATCGACGGCGAGGTCGTCGCATGGACGCCCGCCTTCTCGTGCCGCCCGCTCGCCAGCGTCCGCGCCAGGATATCGTTTTGGTTCGTCGCGATCACCAGCCGGTCGACGGGCAGGCCCATGCGCTTGGCGGCGTAGCCGGCGAAGATGTCGCCGAAATTGCCGGTCGGCACCGTGAAGGAGACGGCGCGGTCGGGGCTCCCGAGCGAGACGGCGGCGGTGAAGTAGTAGGTGATCTGGGCCATGATCCGCGCCCAGTTGATCGAGTTGACGCCGCTGAGCGCCGTGTCGCGGCGGAAGCGCTGATCGTTAAACATGGCTTTGACGAGCGCCTGGCAGTCGTCGAAATTGCCCTCGATCGCCACCGCATGGACGTTCGGTGCGCCGTGCGTCGTCATCTGCCGCTGCTGCACCGGCGAGACGCGCCCGTGCGGAAACAGGATGAAGACGTCGGTGCGGGTGCTCGCCGCGAAGGCCGCGATCGCCGCCCCGCCCGTATCGCCCGAGGTCGCGCCGACGATGGTCGCGCGGGCGCCCCGCTCGGCGAGGACATGGTCCATCAAGCGCGACAGCATCTGCATCGCGACGTCCTTGAAGGCGAGCGTCGGACCGTGGAAGAGTTCGAGGACGTAGTCGCGCGGGCCCACCTGCACGAGCGGCGCGACGGCGGGGTGCGGGAAGGTCGCGTAGGCCTCGTCGACCATCCGCTGCAAGGTGGCGCGGTCGATCTCGCCGCCGGTGAAGCGCTCGAAGATCGCCAGCGCGACGGCCGGATAGGGCATGGTGCGGAAGGCGCGGATCTCGCTTTCCGACAGGCGCGGCCATTCCGCTGGCAGGTAGAGCCCGCCGTCGGCGGCGAGCCCGGCGAGCAGGACGTCGGCGAAGCCGAGAACCGGCGCCGCGCCCCGCGAACTCACGTATCTCACTTGCGCTCTTCACTCCCGATCCGGCAGATGGTGCCGGACTTCCCGCTACGGAACGGGGGAGAACGCGTCTCGCGCCCGTCGCTTGCCGTTCGGCTGGCTGTTATAGAACGGCGCGCCACGAAATGGGAAGAACCACGCACGATGCCTGTCCTCCGCCCCCGCATCGCCCTCGCTCTCGCTGCCATCTCGGCCCTCGCGGCCTGCAACTCGACGCGCGAGGCCGCGGACATCCCGGCGGCGCCGCACCGGCCGCAGAGCGTCGACACGGAAGGGGTCGTGCCGGAATACTGCCCGAAGATTTCCCTGCGCGAGAACACCGCGATCCTGCGCAAGGGCGAGATCGGCAAGCAGCAGTACATCGCCTCGATCACGCAGACGACGCGCGAATGCCATGTCCTGAACGGCGAGCTCTACCTGAAGGTCGGCGTCTCGGGCCGCGTCGTCGCGGGGCCGGCCGGCGAGGGCGGCACCGCCGCGCTGCCGATCCGCGTCGCCGTCGTCAGCGGCGCGGACACGCTCTACAGCAACAGGGGCACGCAGAGCGTCGCCTATGCGCAAGGTTCGCCCGGCCGGTTCGTCTATGTCGACGAGGCGATCCGCGTGCCCGAGCCGCCGGCGCGCAACTACGCGATCTTCGTCGGCTTCGACGAGGGGAAGTAAATCGTCAGGCCTCGGCCCAGGCCGAGAAGGCTTCCACCACGGCGGGGAAGTCCTTGAGGCGCGCGATTACGGTTTCCGCGCCGGCGTCGCTCAGGGCCTCGCCGTGGCCGGGGTAGGAATGGGAGGCTCCGGTGAAGCCGACGACGCGGCAGCCGGCCGCGACGCCGGCCGCGACGCCGTGCACCGAGTCCTCCAGCACCACGGCCTTGCGCGGCTCGACGCCGAACTCAGCGCAGGCATGCAGGTAGACGTCGGGCGCCGGTTTCGGCCGCTGCATCCCGACCTCGCGCGCGGCGTAGATGTAGGGGCGGAAGCGGTCCCACAGCCCGACCTTGGAAAGCTCCAGCTTCAGGTGGTCTGAGCTCGAGTTCGAGCAGATGCAGCGGGGCAGGTCCACGAGGTCCAGCATCTCCTGCACGCCGGCGATCGGCTCCAGTTCGGCGGCGAGGCGCCGGGTCAGCTCCTCGTGGCTGCGCGTCCGCAATTCGTCGGGCAGGGTCGTGCCGTACTCGGCCGACAGGAGTTCGAGGATGCGCACCCAGGTGAGGCCGGCGAAGCGGTGCGCGATCTCCTCCGGCGAAAGCTCGATGCCGTATTCCCGCAGCAGTTCGGCCTCGACGCGCGCCGCGATGATCTCGGAATCGACGAGCACCCCGTCGCAGTCGAAGATGGCGAGGGAAAGGTTCGACATGGCGTCTCCGACGGGCGCGTTCCGCGCCGTTCCGGCCGCTTCGGTACAGGATAGGGCAGGCGGGGTCGACCGGAAATTCCTCGCGTCCGCCCGTCTCGTTCGCGCCGGCTTTATCGATTGTTTACGCCGTTCGGTAACCATGATCGCGAGGCTTGTTTCCTGGCGTAACCGGTGACCCGAATGGCGAATGCGAAGCTCCGTCCCGTCCTCGACGACCGTGCAGCCGGGCCGCGGCCCGCGCTCGTCGACACGATCCTCAAGGGGGACTGCATCGCGCGGATGGAGGCGCTGCCGACAGGCTCGATCGACGCGGTCTTCGCCGACCCGCCCTACAACCTCCAGCTCGGCGGCGAGCTGCACCGGCCGGACCAGAGCAAGGTCGACGCCGTCGACGACGACTGGGACCGCTTCGAAAGCTTCGCGACTTACGACAACTTCACGCGGGCCTGGCTCCTGCAGGCGCGGCGGGTGCTCAAACCCAACGGCACGCTCTGGGTGATCGGCTCCTACCACAACATCTTCCGCGTCGGCGCGATCATGCAGGACCTCGGCTTCTGGCTCCTGAACGACGTGGTCTGGCGCAAGACCAACCCGATGCCGAACTTCCGCGGCCGGCGCTTCCAGAACGCGCATGAGACGCTGATCTGGGCGTCGCGCGACAAGGACGCCAAGGGCTATACGTTCAACTACGACGCGATGAAGGCCGCGAACGACGACCTGCAGATGCGCTCGGACTGGCTGTTTCCGATCTGCACCGGCGGGGAACGGCTGAAGGACGAGAACGGCGACAAGGCGCATCCGACGCAGAAGCCGGAGGCGCTCGTCGCCCGCGTGCTGCTTTCCTCGACGAAGCCGGGCGACGTGGTGCTCGACCCGTTCTTCGGCTCCGGCACGACGGGCGCGGTGGCGAAGCGCCTCGGCCGGCACTTCGTCGGCATCGAGCGCGACGCCGGCTATATCGCGGCCGCGCAGGCCCGCATCGACGCCGTGGTGCCGCTCGCGGCCGAGGCGCTGCGGCCGGCGCCGACGAAGCGCGCCGAGCCGCGCGTGCCCTTCGCCAGCCTGATCGAGGCCGGCCTCGTCGAGCCCGGCGCGGAACTGACGGACGCGCGCGGCCGCTGGACGGCGGAGGTCAGGGCCGATGGCACGATCGCCGCGAACGGCGAGAGCGCCTCGATCCACCGTATCGGCGCGAAGGTGCAGGGGCTCGACGCCTGCAACGGCTGGACCTTCTGGCACGTCCGCTCGCAGGGCGGGGCGCTGACCTTGATCGACGAGCTCCGTCGGCGCGTGCGCGAGGAACTCGGCCGGGCAGGGGCGTGAGACCCCCGGCCGCGGCAGGCGGCGCGTAATGCCGGTCGAGCCGCTCGACAGCGCGGCGCACGTCATCCAGCTCGCGCTGACGCCGGTCTTCCTCCTGACCGCCGTCGCCTCGTTGATGAACGTCTTCGCCACGCGCCTCGCGCGGGTGCTCGACCGTATCCATCAGATGACGCTGGTCGGCGGGCAGCGTCCCGTCGAACTGGCGCGTCTCAGGCTCCGGTCGAAGATTCTGGACGCGGCCGTGGTGCTGGCGGCGCTCGCCGCCTGCATGACCTGCTGCGCGGCCGCGATCCTGTTCTTCGGCGAGCTTGGCGCCATCACCATCGGCACGCTGCTGTTCGGCTTCTTCGGCGGCGCGCTCCTCGCCACCATCTTCGCTTTGGTCTGCTTTTCGACCGAGATCGTCATTTCCGGCCGTGCAGTCCGCGAGGCGATCGATACCGGCACGCCGAGCGGCGACGGGGCCGGCACCTGAAGCCGTTTCAGGCCGGCTTGGCGACCTCGAAGCCGTAGCCGGCCAGATCCTCGGCGAGCTTCGCCGCGCCGGTGAACTGCACCGCCTGCCAGCCGGCGGCGCGGGCGCCTTCGACGTTCTTCTCGACGTCGTCGATGAACAGCGTCTTCGCAGGATCGAGCCCGAAATCGCGCGCGTGCAATTCGTAGACGGCGCGGTCCGGCTTGATCAGTCCGACCCGGCCGGAAACCGTCACGCCGCGCGCCTCGGTGAAGAACGGGTAGAGTTCGCTCGCCTCCTCGAAGGTGTCGGCGGCGAAGTTCGTCAGCAGCGTCACGTCGACGCCCTGGCCGATGAGGTCGCGGAAGATCGCGACCGTGCCCTCGTAGGCGTGCGGCACCATCTCCCGCCAGTTTCGGCGGAACGTGCGGATCAGGTCGCCCTTGTCCGGATGGAGGGCGAGGAGCGCCGCTTCGGCGGCTTCCCAGGTCCGGCCCCGGTCCTGTTCGAGATTCCAGTCCGGCGAGCAGACCTCGGCGAGGAACCGCGCCCGCTCGGCGTCGTCCGGGATATGGCGGCGATAGGGGATCTCCGGGTCCCAATGGATCAGCACCTTGCCGATGTCGAAGACGACGTGCTCGATCATGCGGGTTTCCCGTCCCTCTCCGTTGCCAGCGCGATGGCGCGGCGCATCAGCGTCGGCAGCGCCTCGGTGCCGATGCGCCCGGGCGGCGACCACCAGCCGTCCATCGTTTCCCCGGTTTCGTCCACCACGGCATGCCAGACGTCAAGCGCCAGGTCGAAATGGGTGAAGCCGTGCGAGACGACGCCTCGATGCGCCCAGGCGGCGGGAAAAGGCGCGGCCTCGGCGCCGGTCGCGCCGTCGCCCTTCGCCGACCAGCCGGTGGTCGGCGGCTCGGCCATCCCGCCGAGCATGCCCGCCTCCGGCCGCCGGCGCAGCCAGACCGCGCCGTCGGACCGGCGGACCGCGACGAAGGCCGCCCCCCGCCGGGCGGGTTTGGCGCGTTTCGGCAGCTTGACGGGAAAGCGGTCCTGCTCGTTCTTCGCCTGTGCCGTGCAGAGCGGGCGCACGGGGCAGATCGCGCAGGCCGGACGGCGAGGCGTGCAGATCGTCGCGCCGAGGTCCATCATCGCTTGCGCGAAGTCGCCCGGACGGCTCGCCGGCGTCATCGCATCGACATGGGCGCGGATGGCTGGGCGCGATTTCGGCAGCGGTATCTCGATGGCGTGCAGGCGGGAGACGACCCGCTCGACATTGCCATCCACCACGGCGACCCGCTCGCCGAAGGCGATCGCCGCGATCGCCGCGCCGGTATAGTCGCCAATGCCCGGCAGACGTTTCAGCCCTTCCGCCGTCCGCGGAAACCGGCCGCCGTGCTCCGCCGCCACCGCCTTCGCGCAGGCGTGAAGGTTGCGGGCGCGGGCGTAGTAGCCAAGGCCCGCCCAGGCCGCCATCACCTCGTCGGCCGGCGCCTGCGCCAGCGCTTCCACACTCGGCCAGCGGCTGGTGAAGCGCTCGAAATAGCTTTTCACCGCCGCCACCGTCGTCTGCTG
The DNA here is from genome assembly GCF_008802405.1 of Plantimonas leprariae. Lineage (GTDB taxonomy): Bacteria > Pseudomonadota > Alphaproteobacteria > Rhizobiales > Rhizobiaceae > Plantimonas > Plantimonas leprariae. The sequence goes on along the minus strand of NZ_VZDO01000009.1, from coordinate 61,544 downwards.
CAGCATCACTTCGGACAGCCAGACGCGATAGGGATCGGGCCGCGCGCCGCGGCGAAAGGCGGCCGGGGAGACCCGCCACGGCAGCGCTCGCGCGTGCCGGTCGTACCAGCCGAGCAGCAGCGCGGCGGCCGGCGCATCGGAGGCGGTCTCTCTTCCGAACTTGACTTGCATGCCCCGCCGTCGCATCCGCTGGAACCGGACGCGCGCCATGCGGGCGCTTTCGACGTTTCGAGCGATCTCCCTGAGAAAACCGATGAGGCCGGCATTGGCAAGAGCGACCGGTCCGGGCGGATCGCGGTGAGGCGTCGCAGCGTGCCGGCGAGCGGCCTCGATCTACTGCCTTTGGGGCAAGCCGGCCGGCAACGCGGCTATCGCGAACGCATCCGTGCCCTCGCTCATCCGGGGCGGGCGGCGCTTGGGCACCGCAACCGGCTGTCGAACTTCGCCTTCTTCGTGGCGGCCGCGATGGGCGGCTCCGCGGCGACGGTGGTCGCGGTCGTCTTGGCGGGCTGGGCCCTGATCTCCCTCCTCTTCCGCCGCTTCGTCTGGCGCTTCGAGCGTTCCGACCTGCCCGTCGTGCTGTCGACGCTGTTCTTCTTCCTGGCGATCGCCGGCTCCGACGTCTTCCATGGCTTCGAGGCAGGTGAGCCAGCCCGGGCGGCGCGCCATGTCGGGGAGCGCCTCCTGTTTCTGCTGCCGCTGCTCCTGATCCCGCGCATGCGCTGCTCGCGGTTTCCCGATACGCTGCCGCCGGCCTTTCTCGGCGCGGCGCTCGGCGGTACGCTCCTCCTGCCGATCTGCCTCTTGTCGCCCGGCCTCGCCAACGGCCGTGTCGACGGATTTTCGGGCAACGAAGGGCCGTTCTCCATCGCCGCCCTTCTGGCGGCCGGCTGGTCGCTGCTCGCGTTGCGGGAAGGAGCCGGCCGCCTGCAGCGCGCGCTCGCCGTCGCCGGCATGCTGGGCGGTGCGCTGGCTGTGGTGGCGTCCGGCATGCGCGGCGCGTGGCCGGCGCTGCCGCTCGTCCTCTTCGTCGCGCTCGTCGCACGCCGGCGCGCGATCGCCGCCCTTTGGCGGGGAACGAGCCCTCTCCTTCGCGTCGCGCTCGCCGCGGCGGGCGGCGCGATTCTCGCCGGAGCGGCGTTCCTGCTCGCCGCGCCGCTCGTCCTGCGTGTCCGCATGCTCGTCGGCGACCTGTCGCTCATCGCCGCCGACGTCGATTTCGGCACCTCGACCAGTCTTCGCCGCGACATGTACGAGGCGGCGACGCAGGCCATCGCGGCGCGCCCATGGTTCGGCTACGGCGAAAGCGGGCTCTGGCGCGCCATCAAACCCTATCTCGACACGAATGCCTTCGCCGGCTTCTCCTACACCCATCTTCACGACGTGTTCCTGACGGTCGGGGTGATCGCGGGCTTCGTCGGCCTCGCGGCGCTGGTGGCGCTGGTCGCCGCGCCGCTCTGGACCGCCTGGGCCGCGCGCCGGACGGAAGGCGGGAACTCGCGGCTGGCGGCGGCGGCGATCCTGACGCTCGCCTTTCTCGTGCCGGGGCTGACCAACATCATGTTCCTGCACGACATCCTCGATTCGATCTGGGTCTTCGCAGCCTCGCTCGTCGCGGCCTCGGTACCGGCGCGTCGAGAGGCGAGCCCATGAAGAAGCCGTTCGTTCCGCCCCAGCCGGTCGGCGAGGCCGTTTCGGCGCTGCTCGATCCGGTGCTGCGGCGGAAAGCCGGCATGACCATCGGGCTGCTCGACGCCTGGCCGGAGATCGTCGGCGCGCGGCTGGAAGCGGTGACGCGGCCGGAAAAGCTGGTCTGGCCGCCGGAAACAGGTGCGAAGGACGCGCGGCTGCGGCCGGCCGTGCTCGTCGTCGCCTGCGAGAGCGCCGCGGCGCTCCGCCTCCAGCACGAGTCCGGCGAGATCGTGCAGCGCATCAACGTCTTCTTCGGCTATCGCGCGGTGGACCGGCTCCGCATCCTCCAGAAGCCCGTCGCCGTGACGCGGCCGAGTCGCAAGCCGTCCTTACGCGGCCTGTCGGAAGCGGAGGAGGAGGCGCTGAAGGCGATGACCGAGCGGATCGAGGATCCGAAGCTGAAGGCGGCGCTCCTCGCCTACGGGGAAAGCATCTTGCGCCGGCAGACGATGACGAAACCGTAATGACGCCGTCAGCGCCCCGCCTCTTGGCAGCGCCGCAATCTCTTTCTACACCTCCCGCCAACCTTCGCGGCTGAAAGTCGAGCCTCATGTTGCGCATGCTTCCCCGCCTCGGGCGATCCGCCTCCTTCGCCGCTGCCGCCGCTCTCGCGGCGGTGCTCTTCGCCGGCGCGCCGGCCGGGGCGCAGGAGAACGCCACCAAGGTGCCGGGAGCCTCCGCCACCGCGTCGAGCGCCAAGGGCGAGGTCGACGTGAACGAACTCATGGCCCCCGGCCCCCTGCCGGACGTGGTGATGGGCAAGGCCGACGCGCCGATCACCATCGTCGAATACGCCTCGATGACCTGCGGCCATTGCGCCGACTTCGCGGTGAACACCCTGCCGACGATCCAGAAAGACTACATCGACACCGGCAAGGCCAAGCTGATCCTGCGCGAGTTCCCGTTCGATCCGCGCGCGGTCGCCGGCTTTATGCTGGCGCGCTGCGCGCCGGAGGGGCGACGCAACGCCATGGTGGAGGTGCTGTTTCAGCAGCAGGAGGCCTGGGCCCATGCCCAGAACGCCAGCCAAGCGCTTCTCGATATCTCGCGCCTCGCGGGCTTCACCGACGACAGCTTCAAGGCCTGCCTCAGCGACAAGGACCTGCAGGCGAAGGTCGTGGCGACGCAGAAGCGCGGCGCCGACACCTTCGGCGTCGAGGCGACCCCGACCTTCTTCATCAACGGCAAGCGCTACGAGGGCGCGCTGCCGCCGGCCGAGTTCGCCGCGATCCTCGACGCCGCGTCGTAAGCCGGCAACTGGGGAAAGCCGTCTTTTTCGCACTGCAGCAATTGGCGGCAAGCCTTTAGTCCCTTAAGTCTTTCTGCCGGGCGATACGGTTTCGCCGGGCGGGAGCGGCGCGGCGCGCGATGGCGAAGCGGATACACACCTTCAGGCGAGGCGCGGCCGAGCGGACGGCCGACGCGCTGGAAGCGCTCGGCGCCAAAGGCTCGAACCTCGCGCTGCTCGCCTCACTCGACCTGCCGGTGCCGCCGGGCTTCACCATCGCCTCGACCGCCTGGCGCGAGGCGGCCGCCACGCCCGACGCCCTGCCGCCGGCCTTGCGCGCCGACATCGGCAACGCCGTCGCGTGGCTGGAAAAGGCGACGGGGCGCGTCTTCGACGGCTCCGAACGCCCGCTGCTTCTCGCGGTCCGCACCAGCGCCCGGACGCCGATCCCCGGCCTCGCGGAAACCGTCCTCGATGTCGGACTGAACGACCGCACCGTCGAGACGCTGGCCAGGGAACTCGGCGACGCGGGTTTCGCCTTCCGCTCCTATCGCCGCTTCATCGAGTCCTTCGCCAGCCTCGTCTTCGGCATCGACGCCGGCGAGTTCGAGGACATCGCCGATGCCGAACAGGCCGCGGCCGGCTGGGCGCGCGAGCCGCAGATGCCCGCCGAATGGCGGCGGCTCGTCGCGCGCTACCACGAGTTCATCGAGGCGACGGCCGGTACGGCATTGCCCCAGACGCCGCTGGAGCAGCTTCTCGGCGTGGTGGAATCGAGCTTCGCCTCCTGGCGCAGTCCCGTCGCCCGCTCCTTCCGGGCGGTGCACGGAATCCCGGAGAACACCGGCCTCGCGGTCACCGCGCACGCGATGATCTTCAACGAGCGCGACCAGAATTCCGGAACCGGCCGTGCCCGCTCGCGCGATTTCGCCACCGGCGGCGCCCGGCTCACCGGCGAGTTCGGCTTCGGCGGGCGGAATGCCGTGCCGGGCGTCGCCGAGGGCGGCGCGGTGCGCGACCTCGCCGGCTTCCTCGACGGCCGCTCGGCCGACGCCTTCCCCACCGACATCGAGGCGCTCGGCCGCTACGTCGCGCGGCTCGAGGCGCATGTCGGCGACGCGGTCGAGGTCGACTTCATGGTCGGCGACAGCGAGCTGTTCCTCCTCCAGTCGCGCGTCGCCAAGCGCGAGCCGGCGGAGGCCGTCAGGATCGCGACCGGGCTCGTCGGCGACGGGGTCATCGACGAGGAGGAGGCGATCCTCCGGATCGACCCGGCCTCGCTCGACCAGCTCCTCCACCCCGCGATCCGCAACCGCGACGCGCTGACGGTGATCGGGCGGGGCCGCCCCGCATCCCCGGGCGCGGCGTCGGGCGCGATCGTCTTCACGCCGGAGGCGGCGCAGGCCGAGGCCGCCGAGGGGCGGGCGGTGATCCTGGTGCGCAACGAGACGCATCCCGAGGACATCCACGGCATGCACGTGGCGGAGGGCGTCCTCACCATCCGCGGCGGCACGACGAGCCACGCGGCGGTGGTGGCGCGCGGCATCGGCAAGCCCTGCGTGACCGGCGCCGGGGCGCTGCGCCTCGACCAGGCGGCCGGAACGCTCCGCGCCGGCGACATGACGCTCCATGCCGGCGACCTGATCACGATCGACGGTTCTTCCGGCGAGGTGATCCTCGGGGCCGCCGAACTGGAGCTGCCGAGCCTTGCCGGCGAACTGGCGCAGCTTCTCCTCTTCGCCGACCGCGCCCGCCGCATGGGCGTGCGCACCAATGCCGAGACGCCGGCCGAAGCGCGCGCCGCACGGGCCTTCGGCGCGGAAGGCATCGGCCTCTGCCGCACCGAGCACATGTTCTTCCAGGGCGACCGGGTGCCGGCGATGCGGCGGATGATCCTCGCCTCCGACGAGGACGGGCGGCGCGAGGCGCTGGCCGAGCTCCTGCCGTTCCAGCGTTCCGACTTCGTCGAGCTCTTCGAGATCATGGCGGGGCTGCCGGTGACGATCCGGCTGCTCGATCCGCCGCTGCACGAGTTCCTGCCGAAGGGCGAGGCGGAGATCGCCGAGGTCGCCTCGCAGTTCGGCATCGAGCCGCGGCTCCTCGCCGAGCGGATCGGCAAGCTCGAGGAGTTCAACCCGATGCTCGGGCATCGCGGCTGCCGTCTCGCGATCTCGCATCCGGAGATCGTCGACGTGCAGGCGCGGGCGATCTTCGAGGCGGCGATCGAGGCGGGCGAGCGCGCCGGCGCAGCCGTCGTGCCGGAGATCATGGTGCCGCTGGTCGGCCTCAAGGCCGAGCTCGACTTCGTGAAGGCGCGCGTCGCCGCGATGGCCGACCGCGTCATGGCCGAGCTCGGGCGCTCGATCGACTACCGCGTCGGCACGATGATCGAACTGCCGCGCGCGATCGTCCGGGCCGACGCCATCGCCGAGGAGTCGGACTTCTTCTCCTTCGGCACCAACGACTTGACGCAGACCGTGTTCGGCATCTCGCGCGACGACGCGGCGAACTTCCTGCCGACCTACGAGAAGAAGGGGATCGTGGCGCGCGACCCGTTCCAGTCGCTCGACGTCGAGGGGGTGGGCGAACTGATCGCGCTCGGCGTCGAGAAGGCGCGAAGGACGCGGCCCGACATCACGCTCGGCGTCTGCGGCGAGCAGGGGGGCGACCCGGCTTCGATCTCGTTCTTCGAGCAGACCGGCCTCGACTACGTGTCGTGCTCGCCGTTCCGCGTGCCCGTCGCCCGCATCGCCGCGGCGCAGGCCGCGATCCGTTTCGCGCGTTCGCTGAAGGGACCGGCCGCCAAGGCGCGCGGCCGCTTCCAGGCCGGGGAGTGAAACCTCAGGCGGTGCCGCCGGAGGCGAGGCCGGCGAGCCGCATGTCGTCCCGGATGCGGGTGAGAACGCCGACGAACGCCTCGGCGAAGCCGTAGAGGCGGTCGCCGACCTCGTCCGGTTCCGCGACGCGGATCGACGTCTCGGTCTCGTTGAGGATCGCGAAGACGATGCGGTCGCGAGGGGAGCCGGGCACCCGTACCGCCGCGATACGCGACGCGTCGTCGAGCGAGCCGTCCGCCGGCACGTCGAACAACACCTCGCCGCCGACCACCGCGACGGCGTTGCGCACGCGAGTCTCGAAAGTCTCGCCGCTCGGCTCCTGCAGGTCGAGCGCCAGCTCGATCTCGACGGTCTCGAATCGGGACGGTGCGGCGGCGTCCCCGCTCTCGATATCGACCTGGCTCATCACGCGGACACCTTTCGAGACCATCGCGGGCCGGCCGGAGGGCGGGATCGCGGGCGGTCACTTGCCCGGCCAAATCCGGCGGGATGATGACGCGGTCCGGATGGCCCTGAACGCCGCCCGCGAACTTTCCCGGTGCGGGAGACCGGCGATATCGGCTATCGAGGGCGCGAAGCTGCGCCCGGGACGCGTCGATGGCAGGTCACTATCTGAAGAAGCGGCTCCGGACGGCCAGCCTCGCGCGGCGGCTCGCGAGCTTCGCGCTGATCCTCCTCGTCGTCGCAGTCCTGATGTTCCGGCTGCACGGCATCGAGTTCGAAGTGCTTCGGATCCTCCTCGCCGTGGTCGGCGCGCTGGCGGCGCTCGCCCTCGTGCTCGCGCTGTTCGGCCTCGCGCGCGTCTGGCGCAAAGGGTACCGGGGCGGCGGCGCGGCGCTCGCCGCGCTGGTGATCGGCGCGCTCGTGGCGGCGCCCTTCGCCTTCGCGGGCGCGCTCGCGCTCCGCAACCCGCCGACCAACATGGCGGAAACCGACGGCATCGCGGAAGAGGAGCAGGACGCATCGGCCGCCACCGTCCCGCCGGCCGCGCCCACGAATGCCACCCAGGCGCCGGACGAGGAGGAGGCGTTGAACGGCCGGGTCTTTGCGGTGCGCGCCTCGCAGGTCTACGCGGCGGTGCGCCTCGTGCTCGGCGACGTCGGCTGGACCGTCGGGGAGGTCCAGACCGCCGATCCCGAACAGGGGACAAGCGGCGAGGACGCGAGCCCCGCCGACGAGCCGCCGCCGGCCGCGATCGCGGGCACGGTTCCGGTGCCGACCCCGCGCGAGGTGCCGGGCGAGGCGGAAACGCCGGCGAAGGCACCCGATCCGCTCGACCAGCCGGATTCCGGCGAGTACCGCATCGCGGCGGTGGCCGCGAGCCCCGTCCTCGGCCTGCCGAGCGACGTCGAGATCCGCATCGTCGAGGACGATTCGCAGGCTTACCTGGACCTTCGATCCGTCTCCCGCTTCGGTTCGTACGACTTCGGACAGAACCGCCGCTTCATCGAGGACTTCCTCGCGCGGGTCGACACCGCGATGGTCGGCACGGTCGCGCCGGCAGGGAGTTAAGGTTCAGACCGCCTCGAACGCCGCGCCGAGCGCCGGCGGTCCCTCGCAGCGCACGGTGCCCCGCTCGGCGAGGTCTTCGAGATGCGCCAGCACCGACAAGGCGGCGGCGCCGTGGAGGGCGGGATCGGTGTTGCGGTAGATTCGCGCGACGATCTCAGGAATGCGCCGGTCGCCGGCTTTGAGCGCCGCGACGATCGCCGCCTCGCGGATCAGCCGGTGCGCCTTCATGGCGCGCACGAACCGTCGCGGTCCCGTCACCGGCCCGCCGTGGCCCGGCAGGTAGAGGCGGTCGTCCCGTTCGAGCAGCTTGTCGAGCGAGGCCATGTAGTCGCGCATCGAGCCGTCCGGCGGCGCGACGATGCTGGTCGACCAGGCCATGACGTGGTCGCCGGACAAGAGCGTTCCGGCCGCCGGTCCCGCCTCGACGGCGAAGCAGACATGGTTGGCAGCGTGGCCGGGCGTCGCGACGACTCGTAAGGCTCCGCCGTCGAAGGGAACGACCTCGCCGTCCGCGACGAGGCGGTCCGGCACCAGCGCGGTATCGCCGGAGGCGTCGAGCCGCGCCGTCTCGCCGTCGCGGAGCGGGCGCGACGGGCGATGCCGGCCTTCCGCCAGCACCGGCGCGTCGAAGGCCGCCTTCGCGGCGCCGACGAGGCCGGTATGGTCGCGGTGCGTGTGGGTGAGGAGGATCGCGTCCACCGGCCGCCCGGCGGCGGCGCGGGCGATGGTGTTCAGATGGCGAAGGTCGTTCGGGCCGGGATCGACAAGGACGAGTCGGTCCTGACCGAGAAGGTAGCTGTTGGTGCCGTGGAAGGTGAACGGGCTCGGATTCGGCGCGGTGAGGCGCAGGATGCCGGGCGCGGCTTCCACCGCCTCGCCGTGGCGCGGCTCGAAGCTCTGGTCGAGACGGAGCACGGGCGTTCTCATGCCGGCGACGCGAAGACCTGTGCGGCCTCGCCTTCGCCGAGCACGCGGAACTCGCCGGGCGCCAGATCGGCGGGGAGGGCGAGGCCGCCGAGCCGGTCGCGATGCAGCGCTTCCACGTGGTTGCCGACCGCGGCGAACATGCGCCGCACCTGATGGTAGCGGCCTTCCGTCACTGTCAGAGCGGCTTGCCCGTCGGCCAGCGGTTCCAGCACCGCCGGCATGAGCGGCTTCTCCTCGCCCTCCAGCAGGAGCGTGCCGGCGGCGAAGACTGCACCCTCGTCGCCGCGAAGCGGCCGGGCGAGCCGCGCGACGTAGCGCTTCGGAACGTGGCGCTTCGGCGAGATGACGCGGTGGAGGTAGCCGCCGTCGTCGGTGAGGAGCAGGAGGCCCGACGTTTCTTTGTCGAGCCGGCCGACCGTGGAGATCGCCGGCTCACGCCGCCGCCAGCGGGCGGGAAGGAGGCCGTAGACCAAGGGCCCGGCCTCCTTGTGCGAGCAGGTGACGCCGAGCGGTTTGTGCATGAGGATCACCAGGCCGGGCGGCGGGTCGAGCGGCTCACCCGCCACCGTCATGCGGGTGGCGAGATCGGCCGAGACGGCGATGCGCCGGTCGGCGTCGGGAAGCGGCGCGCCGTCGAGCACGATCCCGCCGCGCCGCGCGAGAAGCGCGATCTCCTTCCGCGAGCCGTAGCCCATGTTGCCGAGCAGGCGATCGAGCCGAAGCGTCGGCACCTTCATCGGCGCGCCTCGAACACCTTATAGCCGCCGGCCTCCGCCGCCAGCCGGACGCGCGCGAAGCGCTCCGCCAGCACCGCTTCGTAGGGGAGGTGCCGGTTCGCGACGAGCCAGAGCGTGCCGCCGCGCCTGAGGCTGGCCGCCGCGCGCCGGATGAAGGCCTGGCCGAGTACCCGGTCCTCCGCGCCGCCGTCGTGGAAGGGCGGGTTCGACACGGCGAAGTCGAGCTCGGCGAGACCGCTCATGTCCTCGCGCAGGTCCGCCCAGCGGAACGCGGCGCGCGGATCGGCGATGTTGCGGCGCGCCGCCTCGACCGCGCGCCGGTCGAGGTCGACGGAGACGAACCCGCTCACCTTGTCGCTCCGGAGGACGGCACGGCCGATGACGCCGATGCCGCAGCCGAGATCCGCGCCGCGCCCCGCAAGCGGCGGCATCGAATCCAGCAAGAGGCGCGTGCCGGGGTCGATCCGGTCGAACGAGAAGACGCCGGCCTGCGTCCACAGTCCCAGCGTCTCGTCGAAGCGGAGCGCTCCCGCCGCGATCGCCTCCGCGAGCCCGGTCGGCCGCTCCGGGCGGGCAAGACGCGCGATGCGGTGGTGGCGGCGCGACTCGGTCGCGACGGCGCAGCCGAAGCCTTCGAGATCGGCTGCGATCCGCCGGCCGCCCTTGTCGTTCGGCGCGAGGACGGCGAGGGAAGCGCCGGGTTTCGCCGCGCGCAGTATCTGCGCCAGGACGAAGCGGCGCTCGATCGTGCCGGGCGGAGCGAGCACCGTCGCCCGTTCCAGAGAAGCGTCGGGTGCCTCTTCCAGCGAAGCCGAGCCCGGCACGAGCGGCGAGAACTGGCGGGCATCGGGATCGAGCTCGACCACGTCCGCCGGCGGGCGGCCGTAGACCGCGCTTCCTCCCGTATACCTCGCATCGTTCAGCATGGCGGCTCCATAACGCGGGCAGAGCGGCGCGGCCAGCCGCGCCAACCTCCAAGCATCGATTTCGCGCCTGTTGCCGCCGCGCCATTCTCTCGTGTGGTGAATTTCCCTTAAGGAGCTTCGGCTTACCATGCGCCGTGCGGCGCGCCCGCCGTTGTTCCGGTTGCGGGAGCCTGAAGGTCCGATGCCGATGCCCAAGCGTTCTCGCGCCGCCGCGGCGCTTCTCGGCCTCCTTGCGCTCGCGGGCTGCCAGAGCGCGCAGCTCAGCGCGGATGGCGTGCGGCCGCCGACGCCGTCCTCCATCGTGATGGCGCCGCAGCAGGTCACGCTCGGCTATCCGGTGGCCCGCGCCCTGTCCGAACTCGTCGTCGACTACGATACCGGCCGCACCCTCTACGAGGTGGACGCCGACGGCGTGCGCTATCCGGCTTCGCTCACCAAGATGATGACGCTCTATCTCCTGTTCGACGCGGTGGACGGCGGACGCGTCTCGTTGGACGACACGATGCTGGTGTCCGAGAACGCCGCGCGCCAGTCGCCTTCGAAACTCGGGCTGAGGGCCGGCAGCCGCGTTCGCGTGTCCGACCTCGCGCACGGCATCGCGACGAAGTCCGCCAACGACGCGGCGATGGTGGTGGCCGAGAACCTCGGCGGCTCGGTCGACGGCTTCGCGAAGATGATGATGGCGAAGGCGCGCTCGTTGAAGATGACGCGCTCCAACTTCGTCAACCCGAACGGTCTGCCCGACCCGCGCCAGATGACGACCGCGCGCGACATGGCGACGCTGGCGCGGGCGTTGCGCGCCAACCATCCGCGCTTCACCTCGTTCTACGCGCAGCCGGCCTACGCGTACGAGGGTAAGCGCTACCGCTCCACCAACCATCTCCTCGGCACCGTGCCGGGCGTCGACGGCATGAAGACCGGCTACATCCGCGATTCGGGCTTCAACCTCGTCGCCAGCGCGCAGCGGGGCGGCCGGCGCGTCATCGTCGTCGTGATCGGCGGCGCGACGGGCCGGGCGCGGGACGCGGAAGTGACGCGGCTGATCGACACCTATCTCGGCCCCGCCGAGCCGCAGTCGATCGCCAGCCTGACGCAGTAGAACCGGCCGCGCCTGCTTCGCCGGCAAAGGAACGCGTTCGTCTTGCCCGCGAAACCGTGTAAGACCACGGGATCGAACGGAGACGTTTCCCATGACGATTGCGACGGTCGGCCTCGCGGCGGAACTGAAGGTCCATGCCGACCGGCACGGACCGGTGACGCTGGGGGTCGTCGGCGCCGGCCAGATGGGCACCGATCTCGCCGTCCAGTGCGCCCTGATGCCGGGCATCCGGCTCGGCGCGATCTCGGCCACGTCCTCGGCCCGCGTCGAGGCGGCGATGGCGATGGCCGGGCTCGAATGGACGGGCGCCGACACGGCCGCGGACATCGACCGCGCGATCGAGTCGGGCCGCGTCGCCTATGCCGAGGACTTCCGCACCCTTTGCGCCTCCGGCCGCGTGCAGGTGGTGATCGACGCGACCGGCAACCCGAACACCGGCACGATGATCGCGCTGGAGGCATTCCGCAACGGCAAGCATGTCGTGATGCTGAATGTCGAGGCGGACATCACCATCGGCCGGCTCCTGAAGCGCGAGGCGGCGCGGGCCGGTGTCGTCTATACCGGGGCGGCGGGCGACGAGCCGGCGGCGACGGTGGAACTGATCGGCCTGGCCCAAGCGCTCGGCTTCGAGGTCGTCGCGGCCGGCAAGGGCAAGAACAACGCCCTGAAGTTCGACGCGATGCCGACCGAGTTCGAGGAGGAGGCGGCGCGGCGCAACATGAACGCCCGCGTCCTCGTCGAGTTCGTCGACGGCTCGAAGACCATGGTCGAGATGGTGGCGATCGCCAACGCCACCGGCCTCGTGCCGGACGTTCCCGGCATGCACGGGCCGGCGGCGACGCTGGAGGATCTCGCGCAGGTGCTCTGCTCGAAGGCCGACGGCGGCATCCTGTCGCGCTCCGGCTGCGTCGACTACACGATCGGCAGGGGCGTCGCGCCGGGGGTCTTCGCCATCGTCAAGCCGAGCCATCCGCGGGTGCTGGAGCGGATCACAGACCTGAAAGTCGGCCCCGGCCCCTGCTACGTGCTGTCGCGGCCCTTCCATCTCACCAGCCTCGAAGTGCCGCTCTCCGCCATCAAGGCGGTGATGCACGGCGCGCCGGACCTGCAGCCGGTGGACCATCCGGTGGCGGAATGCGCCGCGGTTGCCAAGCGCGACCTCCAGCCCGGCGACGTGCTGGGCCGGATCGGCGAGACCGACTATCGCGGCTTCGCGATGACCTGGGGGGATGCGCGCGCGGCGAAGGCGCTGCCGCTGGGTCTCGCGGAAAAAGCCCGCGTCACCCGTCCGATCGCGAAGGGCGAGAAGCTGACCTACGCGAACTGCGTGCCGGAGGAGAGCTACCTGGTGACCCGCATGCGCCGCGACCTCGACGCCGAGGACGCCCGCTTTCTCCCCGGCGAGGCGGCCTGAAGCAGATCAGCCCTCGGCACCGTCCTGCCGCTCGCCCTTGGCGACGATCGTCAGCGCGCCGTCCGGCAGCGGGCGCTGGAGCTTCGCGGCTTCCTTCCAGTCGGCGTTGAGCCAGAGATCGATCTCGTCCGGCTCCGTCAGGATCACCGGCATCGCCTTCGGGTGGATGGCCTTCACCTCCCTGTTTGGATCGGTGGTGAGGAAGCCGTAGGCGTCCACCGTCACCTCGCCCTCCTTCAGTTTGCGGGTGCTGGTCCATTGCGTCCAGATGCCGGCGAAGCAGGCGAGCGGCCGGTCTTCGCTCAGCGCGAACCAGACCGGCACCTTCCTGCCCTCCACCGTGTCGTATTCCGAGAAGCTGGTGAACGGCACGAGGCAGCGGTGCGCGGGGCCGAGCCAGCGCCGCCAGTGTGCCGAAGCGGTGTTGCGGATGTTGGTGACGCCGGGGTCGGTCTTCTTGCCCTCCAGCACAAAGCGCGGCGACGGCATGCCCCAGCGCGCCATCGCGAGTTCGCGGCCTTCGCCGCCGTTGCGCACGATCGGGGCTTCCGTGTCCGGAAAGACGCCGGGCAGCGTGCGCAGGTTGCCGGTCTTGTCGATGACGGCGTTCAGGAACTCGCGCAGCGCCGTCTGCGGCGTGGTGATCGAATAGAGATTGCACATGGCGTCGGCGAGATCCGGCGAGAGGTCCGAGCGGCGGTGTGCCGAACGGACGGAAGATGCGGGAAACGGAAGCGGCGCGCGTCCGGCGAACGGCGACCCTGCCGGAAAAGGACCGTGTCGCGGTTCCGTTCCGGTGAGGCTGCCGCGATGTCGCTGTGAAGGGCACGTTGGTTTGCAGTAAAACCAACGTAACCCGTTGTTTCCTAATGCCTGGGTTGTTCTGATGGCACGACGATGACTGTGTCTGGCAACATAGATCTACAGCAGTTCCAGTCGTCCAAGCGTCTGGTCGCCGTATCGTAGGCAATAAAAAACCCCACCTCTCGGCGGGGTCGATGGTCTGTTCTTGTCGTTCCAGACCGGCGTCGTCGTCTGGTCCCGTGCAGATCCGCCCCCCGAAAATTCAGCTTGGCGCGTGTGGTCACGGTTCGCAAGCAGCTTCGTCGTCAGCACGACAAGTGACGCCTGAACGACACCGGACTTCTTCCTCCCTCACGAGGAACGATCGAAAATCCGCCGCCGCGTGTTTCGGGAGGTCGCATGCGATGCGGCCGTCCATCACCCCCTTCACGATCTCGGCCGCGACGACTCCGGTCCTTTCGGCGACCGTCGGTATGGTGTCGGCATCGCCGGTTCCGACGGAGACGGCGTCGCAGGCTCGCGACGAGGCAGCTCGTTCGAGGCGCTTCATGAAGTCCGCGACGGCATCGTTCGCGATCCGCAGCCCGGCTTCCGGAATGCCGGTTGCACCCATATGCTCGACGAGGCCGGCCTCGACCAGATCCACCAACACCGGCGTCGGCATGTGGATTGAGGCGGCGGCCGCCGACACCCACCTCGCGCCTTCCAACATCGTGACGACCTTCTCGACCCATCGCGCCGGAACGAACAACCGGTTCGCTCGCAGCCGTGCCAGCCCTTCGTCGATCAACCCCGTCCGGACAAGCATGTCGCGGACCTTGGCAGGCGTCGTGCCGCACCTTGCCGAGAAGCTGGAAAGGTCGATCCTGACTTCCGGCGACGGCGACGACGTCGTCGGGAAGGCGCCCCGCGTCCCGCCGAAGCGGCAGAGCAGTTCCCCGAGGACGTTCCGTATCGGTCCGATGTCGTGAGCGGAATAGCCGTCCTCGACGAACAGCCTCGAGATCCGCGTGGTCATGTTCCAGGCCTCGTCGGCGCTGCAGGATCCGCCCGGACGCACAAGGGCGGACTCGATGACGGCGCACAGGTCGTCGAGACCGCTTCCGGCCACCTCGTATCCTGCCGCCTCGGCCGCGTGCAGCTCGTCGTCGGACTGGTACAGGTACCGTCCTAGCGTGTCGGACGAAGAGAGCAGCCCGACCTGTTCGCAGAGACGCCTGACAACCCCCATCGGCAGGTCGTCGAGGAAGGTCGACGACCGTTCGCCGAATTCGATCCTGGCGCGCATGTAGATTTCGAATGAAGAGGGTCGGCGGTGGCCGCTGGACGACCAGTCGCTCCGCGGACGCGACGACGACGCATCGTCACGCACATGGCGAACGCGGCTGTCCCATGGGGAGGACATGTCTACCCGACGAAGCGGCCGGTCATGGATGGGGCAGGTGCGAAGTCCCGCCACGCCCCACCAGCCACGCCGCCAGGTGCGGCAGCCGAAAGGAAGCGTGTCGTCGGACACATCCTCGTCCAGGCATTCGCCGCAGACGACGTATCCCGACCGCGTCGACCACCGCCTGCCCATCCGTTCCCGGCGAAGGGTCGCCTCGTCGTCCACGTCACCCGCGTCGCCCATTCCGACAACTCGGGCACAGTACGCGCGGTCAGGTCCGCGAGCCTGCCGAGAGCGTCGGATCGGCCACGTAGGACGCCTCGCAGGTCCAGGTCGACGCTCCGGGAGAACGATTCCGCGTCGTCGAGGCCGTTGACGCGGGCGAGACGATAGACGAGCGAGCCCGGCGTTTCGCCGACGTTGAACGGAACGGTAATGGCGAGCCGGCTCACCGGCCAGTCACCTTCTGGCCCCGCCTGCTTCCGCCGCGCTCGGCGATGGCCTGCTTCGCCTTCAGGAAGGCCGCCGCCTCCTCGCGAAGCATCGCGTTCGCCGGTTCCACCTCTCGCCGGTCTCGCACCAGCCGTTCCAGGGTCGCGAGGTCGTCGGACTCGTGGCCGACGGGAACGCCGGGCACGAAGAAGGGAAAGGACATGACGGCTCTCCGAATCCATCTCGACCGTGGAATCCGACCGATCGCACTATCCGCCCGTCGACTTGAACACTTTCTGGGAGCTGTGGGGCGCAGTCTGGCTCGCGAAACGGTTTAGACGATGGGGCTTCGCTGGTTCCTGCTTACTCGAGACCCCGGACAACCCGCACTCGTGCTCCTGGCGTCTCCAGCGCGGCGATATCGTCGTCGAACTCGACTACGAAGCCCATCCGACATTCGTGGACCATACGGAAGTTCCACCGGTCCAGGATCGTCGAATGCTCGTATTGGAGTGGGCAGCGAACCAGGAGTACGACAGGGACCGACCATACTCGGGTCGGAGGAGAAATGCTCGCCCGACTACCCGATCAGGATCACCACGCCTACCGAACTGCTCCTGTTGGTCGGCGACGCATGTCTCGCCAGCCCTCAGCACCATGCCGTGAAGAAGTCGCAAGACGCAAAGACATACACTGTGGAAAAGTATCGATAAACGCTCGGATGGGTTTCGGGGGGCCGGATCGTCCGCTGTCACCCACTAGGCGGTTTCGTACTCTTCCCGCCGCCATCGGAAGCCTAGGACCGTCTCCAGCAGATGCCGGGCGTGCGGGATTGCACCCTGCTCACGCCGACACCGTGTGGCCCCGGGACAGCGGACGGAAGAATGGCCGACTGGTTGAACGCGATGATCCCCGGTATGTCGGGAAGCGGGGTCCACGCGACGAATAGAAACTAGCGACTCCGGCGACCGACCTCGCAACCTTCGCGGCGACATGTCGACTACTCGGCCGAGAGCTGTCCCAGTGCCGTTCGAGACGATTCGTGGGACTGGTCTCGGGTCCGACGTGCGCCCGTGCCGACAGACGACCGGCTCGCAGACGGTCACCGTTCGAGTAGGTCATTCACGCCGATGATTGTCGCGTTCCGCACGTCGATCCGTCCTGGATGGACGAAGGTCCGGAAGACCGGATAAGTGAAACCGGGATCGGGTTCGAGAGCCGAACGATCGAACCTCGCATCGTCGACGACGATGATGACGATAGCCGATGCACGCTCGGCTGGATCGGAGACTGCCCGCCCTCGCTGGACGTAGGCTTCGATCAGGAAATATGCGGCGGCCAAGGGAGAGTCGGCGAGATAGACGCCGTTCTCGCATGAGTGGTTCTTCGTGGCGACGTCCGCGCGGATACCCTCTCGCCTGATGGCCGGCAACCGTTCGCGCCATGTCGCATGGTACAGCGGCAACGCTACGCGGCCCGCCTGCGATCGCTCGTCGCACGCGGTTCAGCGTTCCTTCCTGTCCCGCCGACGGTTCGCGACCGGCGCGTCTCCTTCGGCCTAAAGATCTTGAGAATGATTTCGGGAAACGTCCGGGTGATCACGAGCGTGTCCCCGAGACGGATGGCGAATTGTTCTTCGACCTTGATGTCGTAGACGCCCGACCGCAGCACGAGGAGTTGATAGACCAGCCGGTCGTCGTTGATCTCGGCTCTGACGTGCACCTTCAAGACGAACATCCCATCAACCACGGACATGCCCATCACCCGCATATCGCGCGAAACGCGACGAGGTTCCTAGTGATAAGGTCGTTCCACATTTCATCGCTTCTCGCCCGAAGAGGATGCTCGTGGGAAGCGGCATTCGAAGCACGACTAACTTAATCGACGAGGGTGGATATTCCCTTGAGTAAGTTCGTCCTTCTTGCCAATCTCGGATCGGGTCGGCCCGCGAGGACGAATCGTCGACATGCGCGTCCTGAAATCCATTCTGCTCCTTCTGGCCCTGGCGTCGACCGGCGCGGCGGCGCAGTCGCGAGACGTCCTCGTCGGAACGGTCCGGGAAATCTTGGGCGGCGTGGATCCGCAGTCGGGCGACGAGTACCTTGGGCAGGCTTTCGACGGTCGCTCGCAATTGACGCGACCCGAAGTCCGGCGGCTCCAGCAGGCGTTGAGAAGTCTCGGCTACGCCGACGCGCCCGTCGACGGCTCCGTCGGCCCTGGGACCTGGAGGGCGGTATCGAACTGGGCCGAGGCGCACGGGTGGAAGACCCCGCGCAGCCTCCGCGTCGAGCACCTGCTCGCTTTGGAGAAGGAGGCGGGCGAACGAGATCCGGCATCGTCCGCCGCGCCGGCATCGGGGGACGGCGACGTGCGGCGCGTCCAGTCGGCGCTCGCGACGCTCGGCTACTTCGCCGGGCAGGCGAACGGACAAGTCGACCAGGCGACGCTCAAGGCGGTGGCCGCCTGGGCGGCCGACCGGGGTTGGAAGGCGCCGAACCGGATCCGGTCGTCGCACGCCGACAGCATGGAAAGGGAGATCGCGGAACGAGGATCGGGCGTTCCGGCGGCGAGCCCGCCGGACGTCGTGACGATCGCGAAGGCCAAGGCGGCGCTCGCGCAGCTCGGTTACTATTCCGGGCCGGAGGACGGGCGATCGGACCCCGCTTTCGTCGCCGCCCTCGCCGCATGGGCCTCTGACCGGGACTGGACAGCGCCCGATACCCTCCGGAAGGCGCACGTGACCGACATGGAGGGGGAGGTCGGCAGGCTCGCGGCGTCCGGCGTGACGCTGGTGGGGACGGGTTGGGCGGCGGACCGGAGGTCGTCCGGAAGCACGGTCTGTACCGGCAACCGCAGCGGGGAGGCGACGTGCCTCCATCTCGCCTGTGGGCCGGAAGGCGGGCTGGCGCTCGAGTTCGATCCCTCGGATGGCGACGGGCCCATCCCGGCGAAAGCGCGGCTCGCCGCGGACGACGGCGCCGGCACGGACGTGCCGCTCGAAGGCCGTCCGGGTCGCGTCATCCTGACGGGAAAGGGTTCGCAGCCCGTCCTGGAGCGTCTGTCGAAGGGGCGCGTGCTGCACGTCCGGGTCGCCGACGTCGCCGTCGCCTTCACGCTGGCCGGCTTCGGTCCCGAGCGTCGACGGATGGAAGCGCGCTGCGACGCTCCCTCGCCGAAGCCCGCGTCCGGCGAGGGGGGCTTTGCCGGCCGAGCCGCACGCCTGCCGGACGAACTGGTCGACCGTTCTCGGCTGGTCGACGCCGAGAAGTGGGCCTACCTGGACGACACCGACCTCGGCGGAGCCGACATTCGCGGCGGCCTGACGGACCCGTCGCTTCGTGGCATCGACGAAGCCGACTGCCTCGCCATGTGCCGCGAGACCGTCGGGTGTCGTGCCTTCACCTTCAACCGGAACGGCCGGGTCTGCTTCCTGAAGTCCGAGAAAGGGCGGGACAAGACCTTCCCCGGCGCCCGCAGCGGCGTCCTGCAGACGAGGTCGCTCGCCGTGCCGCCTCCCACGCGCGGACCGGAGCCCGTCGTCGACGCGAACGTCGGCTGGCGAGACGCCGACCGGCTGGCGCCTTTCCAGGCTCGGGTGCGACAGTCCGCGCGCAAGCTCGGGAATGCCTGCGAAGCCGAACGAGCGACGCTGCGCAGCTTGGCCGGCGCGCTCGAATGGACGCTGTCGAAGACCTCCGGTTTCCGTGTCGGAGAACAAGCCTCGCTGCAGTGGTCGAACAACGAACTCGCCGACCGCATTCCGGTCTGGCTGGTTCTCGAGGCCGACCAGCCGGTCCGCTTTGCCGGCAAGGGGTCCTTCGCACTCGGTCCGGACGCGCCGAACCCGTTCGCCATTGGGACCGGCCTCGGTCACACGCGAGCTCTGGTCGCGTTGGCGACGCGAGGCGCGGGTTCGCAAGGCTCGGTGAAGTTCGCCCCCTTGCGTTCGGGTCCGCTCGACGTGTCTGTCTCGCTCGTCGGTTACCTGCGGGCCTGCGAGGAGGAACTGACGCTGAAGGCGACGCGCGAGACGCTCGACGTCGCCCCGGCCCCCGCCGAGATCGTCCTGAACACCGCCGAAGCGCGTACCGCCTTCACGCTCGGCATCGACGTTCCGGCGGTCTCGCGCCGGATCCTGCTGAACGACAGGCGCTTCCTGCTGCTGGACGCGACGACCGGCACCGAGATCGCGGAACGGGCGGGGACGGAACTTCGCGTCTCGCCGACGCACCGCTTCGTCGCCGTCGACAACGACGGACGGACGGAGATCGTAGACACGATCGACGGTCGGACCACGGCGACGTTGAACGCCGGCAAGCTCTACTGGGCGCTCGGCGACAGCGTCGTCGTCACGACGAGGGCGCCCTGGGCCAAGGTCGACGTCGCCTCGACCTTCGGTGACCACCTCCGGTTGGCGGAACAGCTCACCGGCGCCGCGTGCTGCTTAGCTGAACCAGGGGAAACGCGGATCTCGATCGACTTGGAGAACTCGACCTACGCCATCCTGGGCGAACTCGGCTACCGGATCGGTAGCCTGCAGAACGCCGACTTCGCGTCCGTCGAGAACTCCGGCGGCGGCTACCTGTCGAACGGCGGGGGCACCGCCGCGTCGCATCTCCGGACCCTCGCGACGCTCGGCATGGTGTCCCCCGTCAGCCTGTCACGCGACTTCGACGCGGCCGGTGGCTTCGTCGACGGCGAAGCGACCGACGCGGTTGACACGAGCGGTTCCGAAGTCCCGCACCCTCCTGCCTTCGAGGATCGGCTGCGAGGCAGCCTGGCGAAGGTCGGTCTGACGGTGAAGACCCTCGGCGACACGGAACAGATGGCTGGCGATCTTCGACTTGCCGACACGGTCAACAGCGTGCCGCTCTCGCGAGCGCTGCCGGAACAGCTTCTTCGGCTGGGCGTGACGCTGGATCCGATGGCGGATGGCGACGTCCTGCTCGAACCGGAAACGAAGGGCGAAACGGATCATACGCACGCCATGGAGCTGCCGGCGCGACTGGAGCGTTCGGCACCGGCGATGGGGCGGCTCGAAAGGGAAGCGAAGGCCGCCGGCTGGCGATTCCGATGGTCGCTGCCGGAGGAAGACGACGGCCTTCTCGCCGACTGCGGACATGTCCTTCTCGGCGACGCCGGCGACACCGGCAATGTGGGCGAATCGTTCGGACCCCGAGACGTTGTGGAGGTTTCGCGCGTGGCGACGCGGCGCGGCGCCGTCTGGGTCGCGCGGGCGTCGTGCACCGCCGGCGCGACGTTCGGCAGCCTGCGGCCGCACGCCGCCTTCTACGTCATGGACATCGGATCGGCAAAGTCCATGAAGGGTTCCGATGCCATGGTGGACGGGTCGGAGTTCTTTGAGAACAACGCCCATCGTCTCTGGTACGATCACCCGTTCCGGATCAAGGCGAACGACGACCTCCTCTTGACCTATGCGCCCGGCAACGGAGTGATCACCGTCCGGCAGCGGGCGACGCGTTCCATGCTGTGGATCGGCGAGAATCTTCCGAACGGCGACCTCCTGGTCGACGCGTGGCTGACCGGCGACCGTCGCCACGCGGTGCAGCTCAATTCCGACGGCAACTTCTACGTTCACGACCTGATGAAGGCGGGAGCGGTGATCCTGTCGGGCCGGATCGTCGACGACGAGGTGGCGGTCTGGACATCCGACTTCCGGTACGACGCGACGGCGGAGGCTGCGGCGCTGATCGACCTGAAGTTTCCAGGGCGGGACGAACAATTCAGCCTCGACCGGTTCGGCGCGGCGCTCCGCGTCCCTGACCTTACGCGCGCCGCCCTGGAGGGTTCCGTGCCGTCGGCCAAGGAGGGTGATCTCGGAGTACCGCCATCGCTCGCCGGCGAGATCGCGCTCGACTCGGACGGCAAGGTGAGGGCGAACCTGCGATACGAGGCCGGCGAGGTGGTGCGGCTTTCCGTGCTTCAGGACGGGGTGTCGACGGGAACCTTCGAAAGCGACCGGCTGAACGGCACGGTGACGTTCGAACGGCTGAAGGACACGCGGCTAGTCTCGATCGTCGCATTCGACGCCAGGGGCCTCGCGAGCCTGCCCGTTTCGGTCGATCTCGGACCTTCGCCGACACGAAGGGCCACGACTCGGGTCCTTTCGATCGGCGTGAACACGTATCAGGGCGCCGGCCTGCGTTCGCTGAACTACGCGCTGCGCGACGCGGGTCGAGTACAGGAACTGCTTTCCGTGCGGAACGACGGAGAGCCGCCCTTCGCCGTGGAGACGGCACCCAAGGACCGGCGTGCGTCGCCCGACGCGATCGTGGAGGCGACCCGCCGGCTCCTAGACGGGCTCGAGCCCGGCGATCATGCCGTAATCTTCCTTGCGGGCCACGGCCTGCAGGACGCGAAGGGGCGCTTCTACTTCGGAACGTCGCTGACCGATCCGGCGGACCTCGAAGGGACCGCGCTGGCGTTCGAGCGGCTCGAACGTCTGTTCCAGTCGACCGACGCACGCATCACCATCTTCCTGGACGCGTGCCATTCGGGAGCGGCCGGTACCGGCGCCTTCGCGACGAACGACGACTTGGCGGGGAACTTCGCCAGGTCGAGATCCAATGTCACCGTACTGGCGGCAGCCAAGGGACGGCAGGAATCCGAAGGGAGCCGAGAGGTCGGTGGACTGTTCACCGACGCGATCGCCGCCGTGCTCGGCGCCGAACGGGATCGATACGATCGCAACCGCAACGGCCGGATCGAGGCGTCCGAACTGTACCGAGGGGTGAAGGCACGCGTCGTCCGGGCGAGCGGGGGGCGGCAGACGCCGTGGATGGTCGGCAGCAGGATGGTGGGAGACTATGCGCTGTTCTAGGAGTGTAGCCGGTGTTCTAGCGATCGCCGCAATGTTCGCGGCGTCGGCCGCCGTCGCCGACTGCCTCGTATGCGACGAGGTAGTCGAACTCGACGGAATCCGAGCGCGATGCTTCCAGCAGGACTACGGCAAGTTCCTGGAACGAGCCGAGCGCTCGAAGACCGGGAACGCGGAGGTCGATCTGGGGACCTGCGCGGGCGACGACGGCACGGAACAACGCGGTCTCGACAAGTTCCCGAGCCTGGACCCGCTCGACGCGGGGACGGAGTCCGTCCGCAGCCCCCTTCGCTCGGTCTACGTCCTGGACAAGCCCGCCATCGTCTGCCTCAAACGGCTGCTGGACGACTATCGTGGCCTCATCGATCCGAAGGTCCAGTTCGATCTTCTGGAACAGTGCCGGCCGTGATCTCGGGCGAGGCGGGTCGGCCGAGGCGAAGTAGGGGCCGGACGCGGCGCAGGGCGGCATTGGTGCGCCGGATCGGAACCGCCTTCGGAGCTGCGAGCGTCGTCGTCGGCGGTCTGTGGGCCGTCTACGAGTATCGCAGTTCCGAGGAGGGGGAACGCACCAAGTACACGCTGCAGATGATCGAGGACTGGGAGACGAAGGGGTATCGTGTCGCCTACGGCGAGCTCCGGGAAGCCTACGCGTCGTTCCTCGCGTCGTTATCGGAAACCGACCGCTCGACGGCCGCTTCGATTATCCAGGGCAGGGCCAACCTCTTGGCGAACTTCGCGCGACGGATGGGCGAAGATCCGAAGAAGCGCGATCAGATCCGGGAGGTCGTCTACTTCTTCAACCGACTCGGCCTGTGCGAGGGGTCCGGGGTCTGCTCGCACGAGACGACCGCAGTGTTCTTCGACGACACGGTCCGAACGTTCGTCGAGGTGTTCCAACCGTACATCGACACGCACTTCGCTTCGCTGCCGGGTTCGAGGACGACGGTGTCGGATCTTTCCCGTCGCCTGGACGCCGACAGATGACGAACATCGAAGGTGCGATCGAGGAGGCCCGAACGTCGCCACGTGGAGATCGGCGAGAAGGCAGACGCGGGGTAGTCGACACGTCCGGAGTTCGGGCCCCTCGTGTAAAACGGCAGGATGGGCTTCGGGCTTGCATGCTTGCAGCGGCCGCGTCCGGTCGAGAGCGCTCCGGCGATCTTGGCGGTCGGGTGATCCTTTGGCTCCGGCACGAGATCGCGGACGGACTTCGAAATCCGGATCGGTCGAACAGTTCCGACTGCTGGGTGCGGTAGGCGAAGAACCCGCCTCGCGGCAGGGTCGCCGAGCGGTCCTCCATATCTTCGTTGGTCGAGCCAGGCGAGCCGAGACCTCGCCGACGAAGGTCGATCATCCACGTTTCCTGTAGCGGACGCGGGCGTCGGCATCCTCGAGGACGAACGAGGACAGGAAGCGTTCGTCGTAGGGATTGGGAAGCACGTTCGCGACCGGATCCACGCTGAGGGGGCCTGTGACGTGCAGCATCACGAGGTGGAGTTGAACTACGAGCGCAGATAATCTCCCCGGGAATCTTCCCATCGAACGCAGCGCGATTGAGTCGTGTCGGCTCTGATCGTCAGCGGCATGCAGCACGGCTTCAGGTCAGTCGCGTCGGCATGCATGGCGCTGCGGTCGCCGCTCTCTGGTACGTCCGTCGACAACTAATCAACAGCTGCAAACCTAACGTGCCACTACCGGCAAACCAAAGTGCCCTGCTGCAAACCATCGTGCCGTTCTCAGATGTCGCATCACCACGAGACGACAGGCCCTTGTGCGAATGAACGTTCATTCACTACATTGCGCTCGTTGCAACCGGCCGCTTCCATGACCCAGATCGACCGCCACGACCTTGCCGCGCGCTCCGAGGAAATTCTCGAGCGGGTCACCGTCGTTTTCGCGCGCAAGGGTTTCGACGGGGCGTCCATGCAGGATCTGGCCGCCGGCGCCGGCATGAGCGTCGGAAACTTCTACCGCTACTTTCCGTCCAAGCTGGCGCTGGTCGAAGCGCTGGTCGAGCGCTGCATGCGCGATGTCCAGCGCGACCTGGCGAAGGTGCGCGACGAGCCGGACTTCTTCGTCGCATTCCGCCGCCTGATCGAGATCAACCGGGAAAGCCTCGTTCCCGAGGAGGCCGCGATCTGGGTGCACGTCGATGCGGGGGCGATTCGCCATCCCGAGATCCGGGCGCTGCGCGAGGCGATGGAATGCGGCATCCGCAAGGAGATGTTCGCGCTCCTGACACGCGAGGTCGAGGCCGGCGATCCGGCGACGGTCGAACGACTGGAGGAGATCGCCGACTTCCTGGTGGTGCTCGTCAGCGGGCTGTTCCGCCGCTTCGCGTTCGGCGACCGCGAGGCCGAGCGGGAGCGCTTCGACCGTCTGACGACGCTGGTGATCGACACCGCGCGCGATCGGCTCGACGCGGTTCGCGTCCGTCACCCCCTGCTCGACGCCGCCGAATGAGGGGCTCGCACCGCATGTTCGACATGGTTTCCCGGATCGGTGTCGGGATCGCGGTAGCGGCGTTCCTCGCCGGCGCTGGATCGGCCAGGGCGGAAACGCCCGCGGCCGCGCCGGTCGCGCCCGTCGCCGCGCCCTCCATCGTGGTGGTCGAGGCGAAGACGGGCGAGGTCGCCGACCGCGTCATCGCCTCGGGCCTCGTCCAGGCGGTGGAGGAGGTCGATGTCCAGCCGCTGATCGAGGGCTACGCGATCGACCGGCTCGAGGCCGATGTCGGCGACCGCGTCGAGGCCGGCGAGGTGCTGGCGACCCTCTCCTCCGACGCCCTGACGCTGGAAAAGAGCCAGATCGAGGCGACCCGCGCGAAGACCGGGGCGACCCTGCTGCAGGTCGAGGCGCAGATCGCGGAAGCGCAGGCGAATGCTGACGAGGCGCGCCGCGTCTTCGAGCGCACCCAGCGCCTGTCCGGCAACGGCGCGACCTCGGAAGCGCAGGTGCAGCAGGCGAAGGCCTCCGCCGACGCCGCCGAAGGCCGGCTCGCCGCCGCCCGCGAGGGCGTGAAGGTGTCCGAGGCGGAGGTGAAGGTCGCCGAGGCGCAGCTCGGCGACATCGAGCTGAAGCTGCAGCGCACGAGCGTGAAGGCGCCGGTCGCCGGCATCGTTTCGGCGCGGAACGCCCGGGTCGGCGCGATCGCGCGCGGCACCGGCGACCCGCTGTTCACGATCATCCGCGACGGCGCGGTGGAGCTTCGCGCCGATGTCGCGGAAGGCGATGTCGGACGGCTGCGTGCCGGGCAGGCGGCGAAGGTCTCGCCGATCGGCGCGGCGGAGCCGCTGGCGGGCGAGGTGCGGCTGGTGGAGCCGACGATCAATGCGACGACCCGGCTCGGCCTCGTGCGCATCAGCCTCGGCGACGCGTCCCGCATCCGCCCCGGCATGTATGCCGATGCCGACGTCACCGTCTCGCGGCAGGCGGGCGTCGTCGTGCCGATCACGGCGGTGACGGCGGACGAAGGCGGCGAGGGCGCGAGCGTGCTGCGCCTCGACGGCGATCATGTCGCCAAGGTGCGGGTCGAGCTCGGCGTGCGCGACAACGGCCTCGTCGTCGTCCGCTCGGGCCTTTCGAACGGCGACCGGATCGTCGCGAAGGCGGGAGCCTTCGTGCGCGACGGCGACCGCATCACGCCGGTGCTGGCGAGCGACCCGCTCGGGGCCCAGGCGAAGCGGTGAGGGCGGCTCGATGAACTTCTCCGCCTGGTCGATCCGCAACCCGATCGCGCCGATCCTGTTCTTCGTGCTGCTCGTCGCGGTGGGCGTCCAGTCCTTCCGCGAACTGCCGGTCACCCGTTTCCCGAACATCGATTTCCCGCTCGTCTCGGTGGTCGTCACGCAGAACGGCGCATCGCCGGCCGAGCTTGAGCGGCAGGTGACGAAGGAGGTCGAGGACGCCGTCTCGGGCGTCGTCGGCGTCAAGAACATCACCTCCACCGTCACCGACGGTGTCTCCACGACGGCGGTCGAGTTCCGGATGGAGATCCCGACCGACCAGGCGGTGCAGGACACCAAGGATGCGATCGACCGCATCCGCCCGGACCTGCCGGCCAGCGTCGAGCCGCCGATCGTCTCGAAGATCGACGTCGCCGGTCAGGCGATCCAGACCTTCGCGGTGTCCTCCCCGGCGATGACGCTGGAGGAGCTGTCCTGGTTCGTCGACGACACGGTGAAGCGCCAGCTCCAGGGCCTGAAGGGCGTCGGCAAGATCGAGCGATACGGCGGCGCGACGCGCGAGATCCGCATGGAGCTCGATCCCGCCAAGCTCGACAGTTTCGGCATCACCGCCGCAGATGTCAGCCGGCAGATCGTCAAGACCAATGCCGATCTCGGCTCGGGCCGCGGCGAGATCGCCGGGGCCGAACAGGCGATCCGCACGCTCGGCGACGCCGCCTCCGCTGCCTCTTTGAGCGAGACGGCGATCGCCCTGCCGAACGGCCGCTTCGTCCGGCTCGGCAATCTCGGCACGGTCTCCGACACCTACGAGGAGCAGCGCTCCTTCTCGCGCTTCGACGGCGACCCGGTCGTCACCTTCTCGGTGTTCCGCTCGAAGGGAGCGAGCGAGGTCGACGTCGCCGAAACGGTGAAGGGCGCGCTCGCCAAGCTGAAGGAGACGCATCCGGAGGTGAAGGTCGGCCTCGTCGACGACGCCGTCTTCTACACCTACGGCAACTACGAGGCGGCGATCGACACCTTGATCGAGGGGGCGCTGCTCGCCGTCCTCGTCGTGCTGCTGTTCCTGCGCAACTGGCGGGCGACGCTGATCTCCGCAGTCGCGCTGCCCTTGTCGGCGATCCCGACCTTCTGGGCGGTCGACATGCTCGGCTTCTCGCTGAACCTCGTCAGCTTCCTCGCGATCACGCTGGCGACCGGCATCCTCGTCGACGACGCGATCGTCGAGATCGAGAACATCGCCCGGCACATCCGCATGGGGAAGTCCCCGTACCGGGCGGCGATCGACGCGGCGGACGAGATCGGCCTCGCGGTGATCGCGACGACCTTCACCATCATCGCGGTCTTCGTGCCCGTCTCCTTCATGCCGGGCATTCCGGGCCAGTACTTCCGGCAGTTCGGCCTCACCGTCGCGATCGCGGTGTTCTTCTCGCTGCTCGTCGCGCGGCTCGTCACGCCGATGATGGCGGCCTACCTGATGCGGGCGAAGGACGCGCACGGCGAGGAAGAGCGCGACGGCCCGCTGATGCGGCTCTATACCGGCTTCGTCCGGGCGACCTTGCGCGTCCGCTACCTCACTCTCGTCGCCTCGTTCGGCATCCTCGCGCTGTCGCTCTTCGCGATGATGCGCATTCCGATGAACCTCTTCCCGCCGGAGGACGTGTCGCGCATCGTCGTCTCGGCCGAGCTGCCGCCCGGCACGCCGCTCGCCGAGACCGACGTCGCGATGGAGAAGGTGCGCGGCCTGATCGAGCGCATTGACGGCGTGTCGAACGTCTTCGTGCTGGGCGGCACCTCGCCGACCGGCTCGCTCGACACCCGCCGCGCCGCGCTGACGGTACTGCTGGAGCACCAGGAACATTCTCTGGTTAAGGCCCTCGCGAACGGCGTCGCGGCGGCCGGCGACCGGATCGGCCTTCACCTGCCGCGGATGCAGGTCGAGGGGCGCACGCGCCCGCAGGCCGATATCGAGAAGGAGGTGTTCGCCGCCGTCGCCGCGGTGCCGGACGTGCGCATCTTCAAGCTGAACGATCGCGGCGAGCGCGACGTCTCGTTCAACCTCCTGTCGTCCAGCGACGCGGACCTGAACGTCGCGATCTCGCGGCTGGAAGATGCCATGTGCGCCGATCCGGTCTTCGCCAGCGTCGCCTCCACCGGCGCGCTGGCGCGGCCGGAGCTGCAGATCCGCCCCCGTGCGACGGAAGCCGCGCGCCTCGGCGTCACCACGCAAGGCATCGCCGACACGGTGCGCATCGCGACGATCGGCGACGTCGATGCGGCGCTCGCCAAGCTTTCCGCCGGCGACCGGCTCCTGCCGGTGCGGGTGCAGCTCGACCTGCGGTTCCGCCAGGATCTGGCGCGGCTGCGAAACCTGCGCGTGCCGACGGCGAGCGGCGGCAGCGTGCCGCTGCAGGCGGTGGCCGATGTCGAGATCGCCGAAGGGCCGAGCACGATCGACCGCTTCAACCGCGAGCGGCGCGCCTCGGTCGGCGCCGACCTGCCGCCGGGCGTCGCCCTCGATACCGCGACGTCGCGCTTCGGCGAGATCGCCGCCCGAACTGAACTGCCGGCCTCCGTCCATTTCGTCGCGTCGGGCGATGCCGAGATCCAGACCGAGATGGTCGGCGGCTTCGTCAATGCCATGCTGCTCGGGCTCGGGCTGGTGCTGACGGTGCTGATCCTCCTGTTCAAGGACGTCATCCAGCCCTTCACCATCCTGTTCTCACTGCCGCTCGCGATCGGCGGGGTCGCGGCGGCGCTGATCGTCACTGGCCAGCCGGTCTCGATGCCGGTGATGATCGGCTTCCTGATGCTGATGGGCATCGTCACGAAGAACGCGATCCTCCTCGTCGACTTCGCGGTCGAGATGCGCCGGCACGGCATGGGACGGCTGGAGGCGATGATCGAGGCAGGCCGCAAGCGCGCCCGCCCGATCGTCATGACCTCGATGGCGATGTCGGCCGGCATGGTGCCGTCGGCGATGGGGATCGGCGAGGGCGGGGCGTTCCGCGCGCCGATGGCGATCGCGGTGATCGGCGGCGTGATCGTCTCGACCGCGCTGAGCCTCGTCGTGGTGCCGTCCTTCTATCTCGTGATGGACGACCTTTCCCGCCTGCTCCGCTGGCTGTTCGGGCGCTTCGTCGGACGCAAGGACGAGGAGGACGAGCGCGACCTCGCCGCCGAGCGGCTGGTGGCGCTGGAGACGCGCGTCCGCCTCTTGGAGGGCAAGGGCGAGCCGAAGCCGCCCTATCTCCTGCGCCCGCCGAGCGAGGCGGCGGAGTAGCGGTCAGCCGAGGGCGCGTTCCACCAGCGTCTCCCAGTAGCGGACACCGAGGGGAATCACGGTATCGTCGAAGTCGTAGGCGGGATGGTGGAGGCTCGCCGAAGCGCCGTTGCCGATGAAGACGAAGGCGCCGGGACGCTCGTTCAGCATGAACGAGAAGTCCTCGCCGCCCATCAGCGGCGGGATGTCGCTGTTCACCGCATCGGCTCCGAAGACCTTCTCGGCGACGCCGGCGCAGAATTCCACTTGGCCGGCGTCGTTGCGTGTCACCGGATAGTGGCGGACGTATTCGGTGGCGATCTCGACGCCATGGCCCATGCCGATGCCGGCGGCGCATTCGCGGATGCGCCGCTCGGCCAGCGTCCGCGTCGCCTCGTCGAGGGTCCTCACCGTGCCCGACACCACTGCGGTTTCGGGAATGACGTTGCGCGCGAAGCCGCCGTGGAACTGCGTGACCGACACGACCACCGAAGCGAGCGGATCGGCGTTGCGGGAGGCGATCTGCTGCAGCGCCTGGACGAGCGCGGCCCCCGCGAGGATCGGGTCGGCTGTCAGTTGCGGGATCGCCGCGTGGCCGCCCCGGCCGGCGATCTTCAGGTTGAACTCGTCGGTCGCGGCCATGATCGGGCCGGCGCGCGTGCCGAAGGTGCCGACCGCCATGCCCGGCATGTTGTGCATGCCGTAGACGGCCTCGATCGGGAAGCGCTCGAAGAGCCCGTCGTCGATCATCGCCTTTGCGCCCGCACCGCCTTCCTCAGCGGGCTGGAAAATGAGCGCCACCGCGCCGCGGAAATCCGGCGACCGCGCCAGCCGGCGCGCCGCGCCGAGCAGCATCGCCGTGTGTCCGTCGTGCCCGCAGGCATGCATCATCCCTTGCGTCTTCGAGCGCCAGGGAAGGTTCGTCTCCTCCTCGATCGGCAGCGCGTCCATGTCGGCCCGGAGCGCGATCGTCGGGCCGTCGCCCCTGGTCCCCCGGACGAGACCGACGACGCCGGTGCGGCCGAGCCCCGTTTCCACCCGCTCGCAGCCGAACTCCCGCAGCTTCTCCGCCACGAAGGCCGCGGTCTCGTGCGTCTCGTAGAGAAGCTCCGGCCGTTCGTGGAGGTGATGCCGCCATGCGGCGACCTCACGCCACTCCGCCGCTTGGCCCTCGCGCGTTTCGCCGCCGTTCACGAATTCACCAGATTCATGCGTGCCTTCCATTGCGCCGCTTGCCAGAAAGCCGTCCGGGCGCGAGATAGGGCATAGGTTCCTATCACATCAGTTTTCCGCCTAAACCGGCCCAACGACAAGGGATTTCGAGGTGGCGATCCGCATACGACCATCGACGGCGTTCATGGTCCTTCTTCTAGCCGGCGCGCTGCCGGCCGCGGCCGAGCAGGCGGTCGTCGCCGACGTCGCCACGGCCAAGGTGCTCTACGCGCAGAACGCCTCGTCGCGTTGGTATCCGGCTTCCACCACGAAGCTGATGACGGCCTATGTGGCGCTGAAGGCGATCGAGGACGGCAAGGCGGCCGTCGACACGCCGGTGGTGATGACGCGATACGCTGCGTCGCAGGCGCCGTCCAAGATGGGCTTCCAGCCGGGTTCGGTGATGCGGCTCGACGTGGCGCTCCGGATGATGCTGGTGAAGTCGGCGAACGACGTCGCCGTCGCGATCGGCGAGGCGGTCGGCGGCGGCTCGCTGGAGACTTTCGTCGGGATGATGAACGAGGAGGCCGCCGCGATCGGCATGAAGGACAGCCGGTTCGTCAACCCGAACGGGCTGCCGGGCGAGGGCCAGCACTCGAGCGCGAAGGACCTGGCGCTCCTCGCGGTGAAGCTTCGCACCGAGTTCCCGACCTTCGCGACGCTGTTCGGCACCGAGGCGATCTCGACGGGCGCTGCGACGATCAAGAACACCAACGGGCTGCTCGGGCGCTTCGATGGCGCGGACGGCATGAAGACCGGCTATATCTGCGCGTCCGGCTTCAACCTCGTCGGCTCGGCGACGCGCGACGGGCGCACGGTCGTCGCCGTCGTGCTCGGCGCCAGCGGCACCATCGTGCGCGACCGCCGGGTGGCGGAACTGCTCGACCTCGGCTTCAAGGCGGACCCGGCGAAGGAAACGACGCTCCTCGCCGACCTGGCCGTCGCGAACGGCGACGCGGCCGACATCTCGGGCGAGATCTGCTCGGCGGCAGGGCGCAAGGAGCGGGCCGAGGCACGGGAGGACGAGGCGGAGCGCAAGGACGGTTCGCCCGGCTCGCATCTCCACGAGATGGACCGCGCCCGCTCGGTGGTGCGCGTTTCGCTCGGCGGCGCGGCGGCCGCGCCCGGCATCGAGGCCGGCATCACCCAGATCGCCAACTACAACATCCCCGTACCGATGGCGCGGCCGCCTTACGTGCCGGAGAAGGAAGGGCCGCCGCTGCCGCCCGGCTTCGCGGCCTCCGCCGGCCGCGAGGGGCCGCCGCTGCCGTCCGACGCCGTCGCGGTCGCGCCCGCCGCGCCGGACGAAGGCGACGGCGCGAACTGACCGGCGGATGGCCTTCCACGTTTCCGCCGAGCCGGTCCGCCTGACGCTTCTGACCGGCTTCCTCGGCGCCGGCAAGACGACGCTGCTGAACCGGCTGCTCGCCGACCCGGCGGTGACGGACACCGGCGTCATCGTCAACGAGTTCGGCGCGGTCGGCGTCGACCACCTTCTCGTCGAATCGGCTTCCGACGGGCTGATCGAGCTCTCCGGCGGCTGCCTCTGCTGTTCGGTGCGCGGCGATCTCGCCGACACGCTGGCCGACCTCGTGGATCGGATGCAGACCGGCCGGATCGCGCCGCTGAAGCGCGTCGTCGTCGAGACCACCGGCCTCGCCGACCCGACGCCGATCCTGGCACTCCTCATCGGCCATCCGGCGCTCGCCCGGGCCTACGCGCTGGACGGCGTCGTCACCGTCGTCGACGCGCTCGCCGGCCCAGCCAATCTCGCCGAGCATGTCGAGGCACGGCGGCAGGCAGCGGTCGCCGACCGGATCGTCCTGACGAAGACCGACCTCGCGGATGCGGGCGCGGCGGACCGGCTTCGCGGCGCGTTGCGCGACCTCAATCCGGGCGCGCCGATGCTGGATGCGGCGAAAGGCGAGGCGGCGGCGGACACGCTGTTCGGCTGCGGGCCGTTCGATCCCAACGCCAAGTCTACGGATGTCCGCGCCTGGCTGCGCGAGGAAGGCGGCCAGCACGACCACCCGCATCACCACCATCGCCATCACGCGCCGGATATCGGGTCGTTGGTGATCGAGCGCCGGGAGCCGATCGGCGAGCGCGATCTTCGCGGCTTCATGGAGGCGCTCGCCGGCGCGGCGGGGCCGGGCCTCCTGCGCGTCAAGGGCATCGCGCATGTGCGGGAAGCCGTGGAGCGCCCGCTCGTCCTCCATGGCGTGCGCGGCTTCTTCCACCCGCCCGCGCGGCTCGGCGCGTGGCCGGACGGCATGGAGCCGGCGACGCGGCTCGTCGTGATCGGCGAGGGGCTGGATGAGCGGCGGGTGCGCGATCTCTTCGCCGCCTTCATCGGCGAGCCGCGGATCGACGCGCCGGACCGGCAGGCGCTCATCGACAACCCGCTAGCCGTGCCCGGCTTCCGCTCCCTCACCGGCTGAGCGCCCGCCGCGCCGGATCGAGACGCTCAAGTATCCATCCGCCTCCGTCGCGGCGAGGAGGTCGTGACCCTCCGCGCCGCAGAGATGGGCGAGGTCGAGTCGCGCCAGCGGGTCGTCGGCGAAGACATCGAGCCGCGCGCCGGCCGGCAAGGCTTTCAGCCGTGCCGCGGTCTTCAGGGCGGGGAGGGGGCAGCGCAGGCCCCGCAGATCCAGACGCTCAACAATCTCGCCGGAACCGCCCTCGCGCAAAGCCCGTCCTCTTCCTATTCCTCGACGCGCTCCATCCGTCCGACGAGGACGATGTAGGAAAGCGCCGCCACCACGGCCAAGCCGGCGCAGAGCGCGAGGGCCGGCGTGAAATCGCCGCCCTGCACGAGATAGCCGATGGCGATCGGGATCACCACCGAGGACGCGCCGCCGAAGAAGTTGAAGACGCCGCCCGTCAGCCCGATCAGCCGCTCCGGCGCCAGTGCCGAGACGTAGGACCAGGTGATCGAGGCCATGCCAGTGCCGAAGAAGGCGATCGCGAGGAAGGCGATGATCGCGGCGGGCCGATCCACGAACTGCGCGCCGATGATCATCACCGACAGGCCGATGCCGACCAGCACCGGCACCTTCCGCGACGTTTCCAACGTCGAGCCGCGGCGGAGCAGCGCGTCGGACAGGAAGCCGGAGAAGATCACCCCGGCGAAGCCCGCGAGGAACGGCACGGCCGCGTAGAAGCCGGCCTTCAGGAAGTCGAGGTGCCGGAACTTCACCAGATAGGTCGGGAACCAAGTGAGGAAGAAGTTCGCCGAGGCGAGGTAGCAGAACTGGCCGATATAGATGCCCCAGAGCTTGCGCCGCCCGAGGACGATGCGGAAATCCGCCCACGAGAAGCCTTCGCCGTCTCGCTTCGTCTCGATCCGCCGGCTGAGGTCGGGAATGCCGCCACCCTCGCGGATCAGCTCGATCTCGGCGGCGTTCGTGCCGCGGAACTTCGCCGGATCGCGGTAGAAAGCCGCCCATATCAGCATCATGAGGACGCCGAGCGCGCCGGTGATGAAGAACACCGAGCGCCAGCCGAAGGCGCTTTCCGTCCAGACGAG
This sequence comes from Plantimonas leprariae, assembly GCF_008802405.1. Taxonomy (GTDB): domain Bacteria; phylum Pseudomonadota; class Alphaproteobacteria; order Rhizobiales; family Rhizobiaceae; genus Plantimonas; species Plantimonas leprariae. The sequence continues at coordinate 28,025 of NZ_VZDO01000009.1, read as the reverse complement.
GACCGGCGTCAGGAAGCCGAGGCCGACATACTGCGCCGAGGTGTAGATGCCGATCGTGCTCGCCCGCTCGCGCTCGGGAAACCACGTCGTCACGATGCGGTTGTTCATGATGTAGGAGGGCGACTCGAACGCCCCGACGAGAAGACGCAGGACGAACAGCGTCGCGATGCCGCCGACGAAGCCGAGCGACAAGGTGGCGATCGACCAGACGCCGATCGCGAGCGGATAGAGCACGCGCGGATGGACGCGGTCCGCGAGCCAGCCGCCGGGAAGCTGCAGGATCGTGTAGGTCCAGCCGAAAGCCGAGAAAACCCAGCCCATCGTGACCGAATCGATCTGCAGCTCGTTCGACAGCGAGTTGGCGGTGAGCGACAGGTTCGTCCGGTCGAGGTAGTTGACGACGCCGGTGACGAACAGGAGCGCGACGATCGCGAAGCGCGTGCGCGACGCGACTTGCCGCGACGTCGCGGCCGGTGAAATGGCGCTCATCGCGCGTTTCCTTTTCGAAATTTCGTGAAAGCGGTCCGGCGTTCGGGCGTCACCAGTTGGTGTAGCTGCCGTCGCGGCGGCGAAGATGCGGCGGCTCGGCAAAGCGGAAGGCCTCGCGCGTCAGCGCCGCTTCGTCGACTTCGATGCCGAGCCCCGGCGCGTCCGGCACGAGGTAGGACGCGCCGTCCAGCCGGACTTGTACGGGAAAGACGTCGCCCGAATCGAAGCAGAGTTGTTCGACCGGCGAGGCACGGCACTCCGCCCAAGCGAAGTTCGGGACTGCCGCGGCGAGATGCACCGTCGCCGCCGTGCAGATAGGACCTAGAGGATTGTGTGGCATGAGGTCGACGTAATGCGCCTCGCTCCAAGCCGCGATCTTCATCGCCTCGGTGAAGCCGCCGACGTTGCAGACGTCGATCCGGTTGAACTGGTGCAGGTCGCCCTCGATGTACGGCAAGAACTGCCATTTCGACGCGAACTCCTCGCCGATCGCGAAGGGCACGTCGGTCATCCGCCGGAGCGCCGCGTAGGCGGCCGGCGTCTCGTCGCGGATCGGCTCCTCCAGGAAGTCCAGCGTGCCGGAAGGCATGCGCTGGCAGAAGCTCGCCGCTTCCGCCACCGACAGGCGATGGTGATAGTCGATGCCGAGCACCACTTCCGGCCCGAGCGCTTCGCGCGCCTTGACCATCCAGGGCGCGGTGCGGGCGATGGACTCGCGCGGCTCGAACTGATCGGTCGCGTGCTGGCCGGCCGGCACGAAGCGGATGCAGGTCCAGCCGGCGGCCTTCAGGATTTCGGCCTGCTCGATCATCGCCTCGCCCGGTTCGGCCGGGGCGGTGGCGAAAGCCGGCACGCGCTCGCGCTGCTTGCCGCCGAGCAGTTCGTGGACCGGGACGCCGAGCGCCTTGCCCTTGATGTCGTGCAGCGCGATGTCGATCGCCGAGATCGCGGCGGTGAGCACCCGGCCGCCCTCGAAATACTGCGAGCGGTACATCTCCTGCCACAGTGCGCCGATGGCGAAGGCGTCCCGGCCGACGAGGAACTGCGCGTAGTGCTCGATCGCGCCCGCCACCGCCTTCTCGCGGCTCGACAAGCCCGATTCGCCCCAGCCATAGACGCCTTCATCCGTCGTCACCTTGACCAGAAGCTGGTTCCGGAGGCCGACACGCGGCGTGAAGGTCTCGATCGCGGCGATCTTCATGCGTGGTCCGTCTCCGTCGGTGAGGTAATGTCCGCCGTGCTGCGGACTGGCCCATCCGCGGCGCGCCCGATCCACAAAGCGGGATCGGCGTCGAGCGCGTCGGCCGTCTGCCGGCCGCGCGCGGTGATGGCCATCGCGATGAAACGAGCCTCTTCGGCGCGCCCGCCCGCGACGGCGGAAGCGAGCGCGAGGTGGACGGCGGGATTCGGATCGTAGCGCTGCCCCTCCGCCATCAGCCGAAGGTCGGCGTCGAACAGGGTGCGGAGCAGGACATCGAGCGACCGGCTGAACCCTTGCAGCAGGCTGTTGTGCGTTGCCGCGAGGATCGCGAGGTGCAGGTCGACATCGGCGCCGATCGCGGCGGCGGGATCCGCCGCATCAATGGCTTCGGCGAGCTTGAGGATCCGGGCACGCTCCTCCGGCGTCGCGGCTTCGGCCGCGAGCGCCGCGGCCCCGGGCTCGATCATCGCGCGAAGGTCGGCGACCTCGCGCTTGAAGCGGGCGTGGCTGGCGCTGTCCGCAAGCCGCCATGCGAGCACGTCCGGATCGAAGGCGTTCCACATCGCCGCGTCGGTGACGAAAGTGCCGTAGCGCCGGGCGGTGCGCACGAGACCCTTGCCGGCGAGCACCTTCACGGCTTCCCGCAGCGAGTTCCGACCGACGCCGAGTTCCGCAGCGAGTTCGTCCTCGAAGGGCAGGCGCGATCCCGCCGGATAGGTTCCGCCGACGATGGCTCTGCCGATCGTCTGCACCGTTTCCCGTGTCGCGCCCGATGGCAGCATTCGCCGTCTCCTCGGCGAAAGCTTCTAGATCCTATCTAGAAGAAATGTCAATCGGCCTGTGTGTTGTGCCCGAAGGTTTGGACGTGCGGTCCCGGCATCGAAGTCCGGCTCCGGCTTGCATCCACTCTACGCCAGCCTCTACAGGCTGCGATTGCTCGGTTGAAACAAACCGGCGAGAGACGTGACGATGCGCTACTACATCACCGGGACGGCGGGTTTCGTCGGTTTCCATCTCGCCCGTCGCCTCCTGGAGGAAGGGCACGACGTCGCCGGTTTCGATGGGCTGACCTCCTATTACGATGTCCGCCTCAAGGAAGCGCGGCACGCCGCGCTGGCGCAGTTTCCGCGCTTCGCGCCGACGATCGCCCTCCTGGAGGATCAGGCGGCGCTCCGCCGCTCGATGGCGGAAGCCAAGCCCGACATCGTCATCCACCTCGCCGCGCAGGCCGGAGTGCGCTACAGTCTCGAGAATCCGCGCTCCTACGTGGAGTCGAACGTCGTCGGCACGTTCAACCTTCTGGAGATCGTCCGCGAGCTTCGGCCGCGGCACCTGCTCCTCGCCTCGACCTCCTCGGTCTACGGCGCGAACCCGACCGTGCCGTTTCGCGAGATCGACAAGGCCGACGAGCCGCTGACCATCTATGCCGCGACGAAGCGCGCCTGCGAACTGATGGCTCATTCCACCGCGCATCTCTACCGTGTGCCGACGACGGCCTTCCGCTTCTTCACCGTCTATGGACCGTGGGGCCGACCGGACATGGCGCTGTTCAAGTTCGTGCGCGCGATCCTCGCCGACGAGGAGATCGAGATCTACGGCGAAGGGCGGATGAGCCGCGACTTCACCTACGTGGACGACCTAGTGGAGGGCATCCTGCGCCTTGCCGCCCTGCCGCCGGACGAAGCGAACCGGGTGGGAGCAGGCAACGAGCTCGACACCCTGTCGCATCAGGGACCGTACCGCGTGGTGAACATCGGCGGAGGGCAGCCGGTCGGCCTGCTCGAACTCGTCGATGCGGTCGAACGGGCTCTCGGACGGAAGGCAAGGCGCCGGATGCTGCCGATGCAGGACGGCGACGTGCCGCGCACCTTCGCCAGCCCCGACCTCCTCGAAGCCCTGACGGGCTACCGCCCGGCGACGAACCTCGAAACGGGCATCAAGGCGTTCGTCGACTGGTACCGGGAGGCGCAAGCCAGCCTGCGCTAGCGAACCGCCGTTGGATACGCCTTGCTGGAACGGCCCGGTCCTTGCCCAGGACACAGCCGAACTGCGACAGCTTCGGTCTCGATGTCTGGAGACGGTGCAGGCGGCGCTTTTCGAGCGTATGGAAGCCGATGCGACGATCTCGTCCCGTTCTCTCGGTCTGGGTCCGCCCCGGTCTTTCCGGCGACCATCGCACTCGGAAGCGATCCGAACGGAGCCGCACGGTCGGTGACGCGGCTATGCCGGGCCGGGCGAATCGGACAGTCTGGCGTCCGGTCTGCAATCGAGCCCCATCGCCATGCGCGCCTTCGAGTTCCTGACCCGTACGGCTTTCGCGATCGCGGCCCTCGTGCTGATGGGCTTCGCGCTCGGGCTGATCGTCTATGCGGTGGGGGGCGTATGGGGGAGCGTCGGCTTTCGCGATCGGGACGTGGGTGACGCCCTGCTCGAGGCGGTCAGCTATACGGTGATCGCCATCGCCGTCTTCGACGTCGGCAAGTACCTGCTCGAGGAGGAGGCGATCCGCGGCCGCGAGATGCGCAATCCCGGCGAAGCACGGCGCAGCCTGACGAAGTTCATCTCGACGATCGTCATCGCGGTTCTCTTGGAATCCATCGTCACGGTGTTCGAAGCCGGCAAGGAAAGCGCGCCGCAGATGCTCTACCCGACGTTCCTCCTGTTCGTCGGCGTTCTTCTGCTCGTCGGTCTCGGCGTCTACCAGCGCCTGTCCGTCAGCGCCGAAAGGCAAGCCGCGGATCCGCCGGACGAGGACGGCAAAGCAGGGTCGGACAGCGAAGGCGCGTCGTCACTGACGGACAGATCGAACTGATCGCTTCGGCGTCATGCCCGAAAGCACGACCGGGTGAACGGCGGCCTCGAGGGAGTTCCGCCGCTCGCCCGATGCCGCGATCTTTCTCATGCGCGTCGAAACTCTATCTCGCAAAGGACTGGTGAGTATTTCGTGGCGCTTACGTGAGAGCGGGCATGAGGCTTCTCGGTTCTGATCGGCACGACCGTTGGGTGGCGATCAGGTCGCTGCTATCCGTCGGCGCCGTGGTCGGCGTGATCGCGCTGCTGTTCGTCGGCGCCGGCGGTGTCGACGTGGCAGCCGACAAACCGCATAGCTGGCTGACCTATCGCGTGCTGCATTTCGCCTTCGGGCAGAGCGTCGGCGTCCGAGCGAGCAGCATCGTCCCGCCGGACGACCTGGATTCGGCGGCTCGCATCCGCCTCGGCGCGCAGCAGTTCCACCTCGTCTGCTCGAACTGTCACGGCGGTCCCGGGATCGGCCAATCGCCGCTCGCCTTATCGATGGAGCCGCGACCCCAGAGCCTACCGTCGGTGGTCGGCCAGTTCTCGGACGCCGAACTGTTCTGGATCCTGCAGCACGGCGTCAAGTTCAGTGCCATGCCGGCATGGTCGACGAAGACTCGCGACGACGAGGTCTGGTCGACCGTCGCCTTCGTGCGCAAACTGCCGACGATGACCGCGGCGGAATATCTCGCACTGACGGCGCCGCCGGAGGCCGATCCCGGGATCCCGTCCGCCGTGCCGCCGTTCTCCGCCCCCGACGCGTTGCGGCCCGCCGACACCGCCCGCAACGTTCCCTACCAGGCGCCGAACGAATATCTCTACGCCGTGCCCGCGCTGGGCTTTGGCGACCGCACCGCCATGGCGAACCCGCTGGCGTTGTGCGGCCGTTGCCACGGCGCGGACGGCACCGGCATGATCGCCGGCGGTGAGGCACCCAACCTCGTCATCCAGGACCCGGAATACATTCGCGCGTCGCTGGAAGCCTATGCGACGGGCGGCCGGCGGAGCGGCTACATGCAGCCGATCGCCGCGCAGCTCTCCGACCACCAGATCGCCGCGCTCGCCGACTGGTATGCCGCTCTGCCGGACAAGTCATCCGGGACTGTGCCTGCAAATCCGGAAGTCGAGGCGCGTGGGCGGAAGATCGCGACCGAAGGTTTGTCCACCGTTGCGCTGCCCGCCTGCGCGACGTGCCACGAAGGCGAGGTCCGCGCGAGGATCGGTGCGCCGCGGCTCGAAGGCCAGTCGGCCGTCTTCCTCCGACGCCAGCTCACGGCCATGCGCGACCGCAATCGCGGCTCGACCCGCTTCTGGAACCCGATGCCGGCCGTCGCCGGCCACCTGACGGACGCCGACATCGAAGCCCTCGCCGTCCACTACGCGTCGCAGCCGCCGGCAGGGGCGGCGACTTCGCCATCCCTGGCTGCGCGATCCGCCATCGGCGGGGATCCGGCGAAGGGCGAGCAGATGTTCGGCGCGATCTGCGCGCGCTGCCACACGCCGGCGGCGCTTGGCGACGAAGCGGGCGACATTCCCAATCTCACGCTGCAGCTTCCCCGCTACGTGGCCTCGGCGCTGCGCGCCTATCGAAGCAACGAGCGGCAGAACACGCGGATGCACCTCGTTGCGCAGGACCTCGATGACGACGAGATCGAGGCGCTCGCTGCCTATGTCGGTGGCCTGCCGCCGCGGCCGGCCCGGCTATCGCCGGTGGTGGGCACGCCGGAGCGCGGCGAGGCGATCGCGCATGACGGTATCCCGGACCGCAAGCTGCCCGGTTGCCTGACTTGCCACGAGGCAGGCATGACGGCGGCCCTCCCTCTGATCCCGCGCCTCGACGGCCAGAATGCCGAGTACCTTCGCAAGAAGCTCGACTATTTCGCCGGTCCGCAGGCCAGTCAGCTCAGCCTGCTCAACCCGATGCCCGCGATCGCGCGCAACCTGACGGAGACCGAACGAGCCGATCTCGCTGCCTATTTCGCCGCCGGCCGGCCGTTCAGCAAGCAGACGGAGGCGAACTGAGCGCGAGACCCGCGTTCGCAGAAGGGAGGATCATCGTTTCGTCGCGCAGGGCACACCCAAGCCGGATCGACATTCAGGCTTTTCAGGCAGGCTCAGGGCTGATTCATCCAGTTCTGTGCGGGAGCACCAAGTTGGTGATGGCAGCCAGGCGGTATGAGTTGAGCGAGGTTTATGGGTTCGAATCGCGCCGTTGCGGCCAGGCAAAGCGGGGGATCCGGGCCGGACGGGATCGAACAACCGGTTGTTTCTGAACGGATGTTTGTGGGTGCTGCGGTCAGGGTGTGCATCGGTGCTATCTGCGGGAGCGCTATGGCCGGTGGAAGACGTTGCCCCGACGCTTCAGCTGCTGGTGCCCTACCGGGGTGCGGGAACGTGTGTTCGAGGCGATTAGCGCTGGCAGGAACAACCAGTATCCGATGACAGCAAGATCGTTCGCGTCCACCCGCGGGCCGCCTCTTAAAAGGGTCAAGGATCAGGCACTGGGCGGGCTCACCGCCAAGATTTGCATGCTGTTCGACGCGCTGACGCGACCACCGAGACCGGAACCGCGGTAAGCGTTCCACGCGATGGCCGAAGCATTCAAACGCCCGCTCGCCAACATCCCAACCGCGATTCCAACGGGATCGACCAAGGTTTCCAACGTTGGGTATTGACAGTCGCCGCCGACTTCGTGGTCGCTTACGACATCTCACCAATGCCAGCAGGACCAAGTGATTGGTTGGTCGGAGTGGCAGGATTTGAACCTGCGACCCCCTCGTCCCGAACGAGGTGCGCTACCAGACTGCGCTACACTCCGCCTTCTGCGGTGGCGGCCTTATAGCGGGCGGCAGCGCCGCTCGCAAGCCGGTTTCCGCCGCACCATTGCACCGCTGCGCGCAGCATCGCCGGCTGCTGCGACGACGCGTTGCGCGCGCAAACCGCAATCGCTATAGAACGCCCCGTCCACCCGGATATGTTGGGGCGTCGCCAAGCGGTAAGGCAGCGGTTTTTGGTACCGCCATTCCCAGGTTCGAATCCTGGCGCCCCAGCCAACAGAGATTTCATCAAAAAAACAAATAGTTATGGTTTGGCCGGAACAGACGACCGGAACAGTTGTCCGTCGTGGAGATCCGGCTCGATTCGTTGTGTCGCCTGCTTAAGGACCTTGGGGGCCATAGGGTTCGCAACTCACGACGGAAGCGGACTTCACGAGCCTGGTCACGGCTGCATTTCGAATCGAGATCGATACCCCGGCTTGCGTCTAGGTCGCTCGTTTCAAGGGAGTCGGCCAATCCTCCGACCGAATGGAACCAGTTGGTGAGTTACGAGTCCTTAACCATGACTCCGTCGCCATCTCGAAAGCTGCGTTGTCGAGGCTTGCGTTGGTTCTTGCTTTGGACTACAGGGATTGAATGGCTGAAACGCTCGCAGACTTCTTGACTAAACGCCGCCGCGAAATCGAGAACGAGGCGTCGATCCTGAATGCGCAACTCGATAAGCTGGATGAGGAGCGCCGCCAGCTTTCGTCCGCTGCGAAGGCGTCAGGCCTCGCCCATATTTTCCTCGCCCGAAACGATCAAGCGAGCGAGGAGGAGGCGGTCGTCAACGCAGCGAAGCGGTCCGGGAAGGTCGCGTCGGTTCGGACGATCAAAGAGGCTGCGGTCGAGATTTTGGAGGGGCATCCCGAGGGATTGACGGCGCTGGAGATCCTCGACGCGATCAACGATCGGTTCGGGTTCGAGTATCCTCGCACAAGCCTTAGCCCGCAACTGAGCCGGTTGCGTGGTGAAAATCGGCTAGTTCGCGAGGGAATGATTTGGCGGCTTGCCGACAAGCCGGCGGAAGGCGAGGCGGCTGCGGGTGAGGAACTCGAAGAGCACGAGGCCGAACTCCGTAAGGAGATCAACAACGCTTTTGGTTGACCGCGAGCGGTTCGAGCCGATTCGCTAAAATTCGAGGAACTATAGGGGAAACGGATTGTGAATGTTGCGCCGGGTGGTCGAGCGCATTACAAAGGAACACCGAGCGGACGGGCGTCTTACCAAGGTCCACCCGTCCATTCGGCAGCTCGCGACAGCGTCGTCCCTTCCATAAGGACGTAGTTACCCCCTCCACCAGGGTAGCAACCCGCACAGTCGCACACATGACGCGGCACACTGGATGCAAGCCCGGTGTGCCGAGTTTATTATAATCACCTGCTGTAATCACGCAAGAAGTATGTGCAGCGCATCGTCAGGCGCATCGAATTGACGAGCCGTATGGACTTGCAAATGATGCAAGCCGGTGTGGCGAGTTGACGACTACCGCAGGTTCGCCGCGGCCCTCGTCATCTGGTCGTGAAGCCAGCGTTCGCCGTCGTTCGGCTTTGCGACATGCGTGGCGCTCGAAGGGTTCCGATCGCGAAACTCGTCTACAAGATCGTAGAGAGCCTGGCGGATCGCCGGGAGCTGGTCCTCGAAAGTGTCGATCCACCGCGGCGTCGGCTTTTCTTCGACCAACTGGATACGGTCGAAAGACGCCATCGGCGCCCGTCCCGTGATAAGCGGCTCGACTGCCTTCGGGAGGATGCCATGCCGTCCGAGAGTTTCGACAACTGCCGCGGCGTCGGTCGCGCCGTGATCCACGAGGTTCGAAACAAGCGTCCCGTAATCGAGGGCGTCGAGGTAGTGGTAAGCCATAACCGGCTGTTCCTTCTGTATGGTGTGCAATGTCGCTATAGCGGCGACGAAGCCGGATGCGATTGGAATCGTCAGGCGGCCAGGGAGAGGGTTTCGAGGTCGTTCAAGTCTTCGAGGTCCACGTCGAGGCCGAGCATCACGGCGGCCGCTACGCGCTCCCGGTCCACGACGAGCGCGTGATCCGGCATGTTCGTGGTCGCGGCGGCCACGATCGTCTCGATCGCGGTCCAAAAGTCGTTCCGGGTCATGATCTTCGGCACTGTCGCTTTCCCCTCGCGAAGCATTTACTCGCAAATTATCTCGCGGAACCGAAGTTGTATCCAGTGAGTTGTTGGCGGTTGCGAAAGGTTCAGGGCAGTAAGTCATAAATGAATTATCGATTATTGCTGCGGGACGGTGCTGGATCTTCGAGATCTCGTTCTCCCGCCAAGCCTCGAACATAGCCTTGGCGCCGTCGTTCACCTTCTTGGTGGCGGCGATGATGCCGCCCTTGATCTTGCGCTGGGTGTAGCTGGCCGACTTCGAGGCGTAGCCCGGGAGCCAGCCTTCATCCGGGGTGCGGAACCGGGAGAAATCAACCTGGCGGTCGCCGCGGCGCTTCTGCTTCCAGTTCAGGCCGCCGGCAGCGCGGAGGGCGGCCTCGACAAGCTCGGCCTCGTGGAGCTCGAAGCCGGCGAGGCCGTGCAGGTGCTCGCGGTCCTTCCCGCTGGCGGTGCGGATCTCGACGACAAAGGCGAACGGGATCTCGCGGCCCGGGAACCGGATGGAGAGCTCGCGGGTGATCCGGTCGCGCATGTGGGCAGCGAAGGACGGAGCCGCCCGTGCGGCGGCACGGGTTGCGGCGTCGAGCTCGAGGGAGAACGGATAGAACGTGCCCTGGGACGCGAGGAAGTCGTGCGCGGCCAGTGCGCGACCCTCGACGCCGAGATCGCGCCAGCGGGGCAGGGAGCGGCGTTCCGGAGCATCGGATAGGAGATCGCCGCCGGCGCGGGTCCCGTGCTTGAACCGTGCGGCCTCGACGAACTCGCGCCTCGCTTCGTTCTCCCGCTTGGCCTTCACCTTCTTGGTGAGCGGCTCCTGCCTGGTCTTTCTCGTGGTGCTGAGAGGGGAAGGGGAAAGGGGAGCGGCCTTACATACAGGCGCGGCGTTCAGAGGGTCCTTTTTCGGCGCCGATCGGGAGGCCGGGAAGCCCTGCGCCGCCTGAGTTTCAGGGGTCCGCGAGGGTGCATTCGGGAGCGGAGCGCCGTTCGGCGTTTTGCCATTTTCGGGCGCGGCGACGAACTGGTCGAGGAACTCGTCGAGCTCGGCGAGCTGGCGCGCGGTGGCGCCAGTGATCGGAATGGTTGGGGAGGGGAAGTCCATCAAAGTCACACAGGCAGGGGAAACGGGAGCGCGGTCGGACTCGTCGGCCCGCCGTCGTTTTTTCGTGCTGTGTGCTTAGCTCCAGTATAGACGATCGAGACCCGAACCGCATCCAAATTATTTTCGGGCTGGTCGACGATTTCTTTCTCAAATCGCGATCAATCCGCTATAATGGCGGGCAGTTATCCTAGCAGGGGTAGCTTTTCTGTGTGCTATGGGCGACGGTTGCCTTCTTACCGTCGCCCTTTTTTTGCCTGCTTACCTTCCGTTTCTGAAAATTCCCCCTGGCGACATGGCGCGTTGCAGCTCGGACTGCACAACGGCGCGCATTTGGTCGTTGACGGCGCGCGCCGTCTTCTTCGCGAGCTCGTCGTTCTGTGCCGGGGTGCCGCCGTTGGCGTTCACGGTGACGCTCGACGCGATGTTGATCGGCGACGAGCCCGCGACGCCGACGGCGAGGTTCGGGGCCGAGACCGGGCGCGGCGTCACGAGGCCGCCCGCGGCGAAAGCCGGCATTCTGGCGCCGCCGTTGATCGCCTCGAGGAGGGCGCGGTGCTTGCTCGTCGCCTTCGCGTTCACGACGAACTCGCCGTTGCTGAGGCGGGCCGGGATGCTGTCGCTCGTGCCAGTGCCCGGGCCGTGGACGTGGCCGCCCTCGGCGAAGCCGAGAAACTTCCCGATGGTGCCGATGAAGCCGAGCCCGCCGCCGGCGCCGCCGCCCGTGGCGCCCTTGAAGGCGTTGGTGAACAACTGGTCGACGGCCATGTCGATAAGCTGGTCGGCGATGTTGCCGAGCACGGAAGCGAAAGCCTCGCCGGCATCCTTGCCCGCGAGGAGATCCTTGACGAGGCTCGAGGTCGCGTCCCGGGCGATGCCGCGGAACTGTTCGGCCGTGCGCTGCGCCTGTTCCTGGGACTCGGCGAGGCGCTGCGCGGCGACTTCGGACTCGGCCATGCCGCGGGCGAGCTCGTGGAACTGGTCGCGCATCTGCGGTGTGAGCGTCAGGCCGGCGGCCGACGCCTGGTTCAAAAGGTCGAGCTCGTGCCGCATGGTGGCCGCCTGGAGAGCGGACTTCCCAACGGTCGCGGCCTCGTTGTTCTGCGCGGCGACGTATTCCGTCGAGCTGGCGACGATCTCCTGATAGCTCTTGGCGAGCTCGTCCTTCTTGTCGATCGCCACCTGGGTGTTCTCGTCGCGTCCCGGCATGGTCGGCTGCGTCACGTTGAGCGCCGTGTTGATCGTGTCGTCGGGCACGTTGGCGAGCGAGGTCCATTCCTTGCGGAGGCCGCCGAGATCGTTGCCACGACGCCGGAGGAGCTGTTGAGCAAGCCGATCCTGCATCTCGGGACTGAACAGCTCGTCGCCCTTGAGGTTCAGCTCCTTCATGAGGCGGTCGAGGGTCTGGCCGGTGATCTGGTAACGGCCGAGCGCCGAGCTGTTCCACTTGTTCTTCGGGTTCGCCAGCATGGAACGCTGGAGGTCGCGGATTTCCTTCAAGCTCATGCCGACGAGGTTCCGATCGCCGCCGGTCAGGAGGCCGTAGCCGAGCGTTTCGTTGTAGCCGCGGCCCTTGTCGGTGCCCTCGGTGTGCCCGATGAGGTCGAGCATGCCCTTCTTCGCCACGTCGCGCGTCAAGCCGGCGTTGTAGCGATCGAGGGAGCGGAGATCGCCCTTCTCGGCGATGCGGCCGCTTCCCGCGGTCGCCAGGGTGCTAAGCGTGCCGGCGGCGGTGTCTGCCGCCTGGCCGAGCCGGTCGATCTTCCCGCCGGCGTCGCCGGTCTGATCGCCGAGCTGCGCCAAGGCGGCGTCGATCTTGTCGATCTCCTTCTGCGACTGCGCGACCTGGCGCTGTGCGGGCGTGTCGAAAAGGCCGCCGTAGCGGCCGATCGACTTCTGCGCGGCGTCGCGCTGGCGGACGGCGAGCTCGCGGTTCTCGAGGAGCGTGGCGCGGCGCTGGTCCTGCACCTTGTTGAAGGTGTCGATGAAGCGGGCGAGTTCTTCAACGGCGCTGATGATCGCGCCCTTGAGCCGGGTCGAAACCGTCGTCGCCAAGAGGTTGAACTTCTTGTCGATCTCGTCGGCCTTGGCGATCATCTTGTCGTCGAGCACGAGGCCGAGATCGTTGGCGTCGCGGATCATCTGCTTGATGTTCGCCGAGCCGCGGTCGACGAGCTCGACGAACCGCTCGCCACCTTCGCCGCCGAAGATCTCGTCGGCGATACGGATGCGGGAGGCCCGGTTCAGCTTCTCCATCTTCCCGATGATCTCGGTGAACAGGGCGGACGGATCTTTCAGCTTGTCGCGTAGCTCCGCGGCCGTGAAGCCGAGGCGCTTGAACGACTCGGCGGCCGAGCCGGAGCCGGTCATCAGATACTCGTCGGCGCGGAGGGAGAGCTCCTTCATACCGTCGACGATCGCGTCGACAGGGATGCGGGTCTGCGTCGCGACGAAGGACAACTCCTGAAACGCCTTGGTCGAGAGGCCGGCGCGCTTCGCCTGGTCGCCGATCTCGGCGACGGACTTGGCGAGCTCGCGGGCGGCCGCCACGGCGCCGCCGAAGCCGATCGCGGCGACGCCGGCGAGGCCGCCCTTCAAGCTGGAGCCGATCCGCTCGCCGACCTTGGCGAACGACGACTCGAGCTTGGCCGCCGACTTCGCGGCATCCTGTTCCATGCGGTTGAACGACTTCGCCGCGGTCTTCGCGGCGCGGTCCATGTTGCGCTCGAAGTCCTTGATCTTCGCCTCGAGGCGGATCGCGAGTTCCTGTTCGTCGGTGCGGGCCATCGGTGTCCTAGAAGAATGCGAGGTCGGTGAGGTCGCCGGACCGTTCGGCCGACGAGTAGATCGAGGTCGGGGTGTCGTTCGCGGCCGCACGGGCGACGGCCATCCATGTCGCCACGGCGCCGTCGATCCGGTCGGTCGACTTGCCCTTGTGCATGGTCCGGTTTCCGGCGCTGTCGGTGTGGATCGCGACGTTCCCGAAGCACCATTTGAGAACGGGGTGGCCGCCGTGGCGGAACTTGCCGGCGACGATCGCGCGCTCGAGCACGTTCAAGGCCGGCGACTGCGTGACCCAGCCTTGGCGCATGGTCGCGACGGGGAAGCCGTCATCCAAAAGCGGCGCCGTGACAGGCTGGGAATATGCGATGTCGAAATTCATTTCCCGCACGTCGTAGATCTCGGCGAGCTCGCGGATCTTCGCCTCGACGGCGCGGTAGTCGATCGCCTCGCCAGGCGTCGGGATGAGGAAGCCCTGTTCGGCCCAAAGCGGATAGGGAACGCCGTCGCGCTCGCCGCGGGCGCGGAGCTGGTCGCCCGGGCAAAAGAAGTGCGGGAGCACGAGGAAGCCATCGGGATCGTCCGGGTCGTGGAACGCGGCGACGACGGCGGTGAGGTCGGTGGTGGTCGACATGTCGACGCCGAGCCAGCACGGGGCGCCGCGGAGCGCCTCGAGGTCGATCGGCGCCTGGCCGCGATCATAGACGGCCATGTCGACGAAGGGGCTCGTCGAGTTGTCGAGCCAGATATTGAGCTTGAGCTGGCGGAAGCTGTCGCGCTCGGTCGGGCTGCGCTCGGCGCGCTTGGCATGGCGCCGCATGCCGTCGAGGCTCGGGTAGCCGTGCGCCAGGCCTGGGTTGACGCGGTGCCAAAGGGCTTCATCCTGCCAATCGGCGTCCCGGTCGGCCTCGAACAGGATCGGCAGGATCGAGGCGTCGTCGACTTCGCCGCGCGCGACCTTGCGGGCGTCCTCGATGACGCGCCAGGCGATGTTCTCCTGACCTTTGCCGGCGGTGGTCGCGATCACGAGGAGGCCATTGTCGGTCTTCTCGAGGCCGGTGGTGAGGGCTTCATAGAGCTCGCCGCCCTGCCAGATGTGGATCTCGTCGGCGAGCACAAAGCCCGGGGTGCGGCCGTGCTGGCGCTTGCCGTCGCTCGAGACGATCTCGAGGAACGTCCCGTCGCGCTCGAGCACGATCTTCTTGGCGCTGTTGTGCGCGTCGTAGATCGTCGTGGCGGCCGTGAGGCGTCGGTCCTCGCGGACGATGTTGGCCGCCTCGCGGAAGCCGATCCCGGCCTGGGTGCGGTCGCCGGCGGCGAAGATCGCCTCGCCGCCCGGGACGCGCTCGGGGCCGATCGTATGCAGGAGCGCCAGCGCGGCCGCCAAGCTCGACTTACGGTTGCCTCGGGGTAGAAGAAGCACGACGGTCTTGACGATCCGGTCGCCGTTCGGGTGGCGCGGGCCGTAGATCCGCCGGACGATCCGCTCCTGCCACGGGTCGAGCGTGAAGGCGCGGCCGGGCGCCGAGCTCTTGGGGTGCTTGAGGAGCCGGAGGAACCGCACGGCGCGCTCGCCGTAGCCGAACGGGTCGGCGATCTCGGACTTGTCGTGTATCCACGAAGGGAAGGCCGAGCTCGTCATAGGTCGAGCGGGTTCGGCTCGTCGTCGAGCGCCGGCGCCTGCATGCCGGTGCGGCTGCGCGCGTAGGGCGTGAGGCCGAGCTCGGCGGCGAACAGGCGGGCCGTCTTGAGGGCGGCGTCCTGGGTCGTGACGGCCGGGTGACGCTTCGGGCCGGACGCGGCGATGTAGGTGGCGCCCTCGCGCCGGATCGTCGCCTCGGCCTCGCGGACGCGGCCGATCGCCGTGGCGTAGCCCTCGAGCGTGGCGAGATCCGCGGTCGTCAGGACGCCGCGCTCGACGAGCACGGGCGCGACGCGCTTCCATTCGGCCTTCGCGTCCTTCGACAACCACGCCGGCGGCTTCGGCACGTGCGTCAGCACGTGCGAGCCGGCCGAGATCTGGTCGGGCTTGCGACCCTTCACGGCTTCGCCTCGACGCGGAGCTCGAGGCCGTCGCGGCGGCCGAGCTCCTTCATGCCGACGATGTTGAACGACTGGCCGTTGTAGATCACGTGATCGTCGAGGCGCACGTCGTCGCGCCAGCGGATGCGGAACACGACGACGGTGCTCGAGGCCTCGACGTTGCCGGCGAGGATCTCGTCGGTCGACGCGGTGATGAGCTGCGCCCATACCGTCACGACGGGCGAGGACGTGCGGGAGGTCGTGCCGTAGGCGTCGACGAGCTCGAGCTCGCGTTCGATCCTGACGCGGCGGTCGAGGTTGCCGGCCTTCATTGCACGGCCTCGACGAGGGCTTCGACGGACACGACGGCGTGTCCCGCCTCGTGGTCGGGGTCGCGCAAGTAGCGGACGCCGGAGATCTCGAAGTCGATCATGCGGAAGCCGTCGATCGCCGGAGCGGTCGCCAAGGCGCCGGCGACGGCGGCCGCCACGGTCTTAGCGCCGGCGAGGCCTTCGCCGTGCGTGAACACGTGCAAGTCGGCGTAGGTCCGCACGTGCCGGCGAGCGTAGGTGACGCGCTCGAGCACGGTCTGGCCGTCGCCGATGAGGATCGACGGGAAGCTTTCGGGGCGCACGAAGCCGTCGCGGATCTGCGCCTGGTCGACGAGCGCGACCACGGCCGGGGTGGCGACGAGGCGGGCGCGGATCGCGCGCTGGAGCTCGAGGGAAGGCTCGATCATGCCTTCCCCCACGTGTCGCGCACGGCCTTGCCGATCGCCCGCTTAATCCGGGCCTGGATCTGCTTCTTGTTGAGGCGCCAGGCCGGGAAAAAGAAGGGTTGCGCGGCCGCCTGCGTGGTGCCGTGCTCGACGTGAACGGCGTAGAACGCGGGGCCGCCGCCGGCGACGACGAGGAGCTCGAGCTCGTGCTCGCCGGCCTCGACGCGGATCGAGTCCTTCAACGTGCCGTCGTCGGTCGGGACAAGGTGACGGGCGGCCGCGACGAGCTGGTCGGCTCCCTGGTCGAGCGACGGCTTCACGGCGTCCCGCGCGGCGCGCGACACGGCGGCGAACCGGGCGTTCAGGCGGGCGAGCTGGTCGGAGCTGCGCGCCATTAGCCGAACGTCCAGTTGCGGAACGGGTCGAGAAGCCGGAGCGCCTCGACGGGCGCGGCGTCGGCCTCGCGGTTCTCATAGAGCTCGGCCGCGATCTTGAGGATCGCCTCGTCGCGCACGGGGCCGGTGCGGCTCGTGCCGGTGTAGGCGCGCGCCATCGCGGTCGCGGCCGCGAGCTTGGCCTCGAGAAGGGTGTCCTCGGACGTGTCGTCGGCGTCGAGTCGAAGGTGGAGCTTGAGGGCGGAAAGGTCGGTCACTGAAAAAATCCCAATTCGGGGAGCTCTTGTTTCGAGGGAGACTCGCCGGTCAGGGCGCCAAGGGCCGAGCTTCGACTCTCCCCCGGGGCCTGCGTCGGTGCGAAGGCCGAGCCGATCGCCGCCTCGAGGGTCATGCCACGGTCGAGGCGACCATGAAGGATACGGGAACTGACGCCGGCGAGCTTGGCCCACTCTTTGATCGGCATGGTCTGGCCGAACGCTGTGTGCAGCTTGGCGGCTTTCGGGTTCAGCTCGCCGGAGAGCTCGGCGTTGAGGGCGTCCTCAATGCTGTAGCCACGGTCGAGGCGGCCGCGGATCGTGCGCGCTGGGATGCCAACCTTGGCGGCCCATCCGGTGATCGACAACGAACAGCCATTGAAGTCGTAGCGGCGGCCGTAGGGCCTGCGCTCGGGACGCTGCGTCGTCGGCCGATCCGACGTTTCATTCCGCCGGAACTGGAGGGCTTCCTCGAGCGTCAGGCCGCGGCCCATCCGCATCCGCAACGTCGAGAGCTTCACGCCGAACTCGTCGGCCCATGCCTGCGTCGACTGCCACCGGCCGAACGCCTGTCGCCCGGTCGGCGGCAAGGTGTTGGCGGGCCGTTCGGTGCGGGGAATGAATTTGAGGGGTTCCCGCGGCTGGAAAGCGAGCACCCTGGCGCGGTCCTCGGCGCGCTTCTGCGCGGCATAGGCGAGGGCGCGCTCAAGGGCGCGACTGCTTTCCTGCTTGAACTCGAAGGCGTCGATCTCCTGGGGCGTCATCGTCATACCGCCAGGGTGAAACACTGGCGGAACGTCGCCGAGATCTTGAAGAAGCCGCCGGAGATCCGTTCCTCGGACCACTTCTCGCACGTGTAGCGGGTCGGGCTGGCCTCGTCGTCGAGCTTGAACCAAAACGGCTGGTAGCCGCCGCGCTCGCGGAAGAAGGCGATGATCGGATCGCGCTCGGACTTGTATAGAGCGTCCCAGGTCATTTCGCGCACGTTGCGAATGTGGTTGAGGCCGGCCGCGGTGGCTTGAGTGTAGCCGTCGCCGAAGTCCGCTTTAAGGATCTTGATCTCGGGCGTGTCGGTGATGCCTACAGTTGGCTCGACGGCCGGGTCGAAGGTGGGAAGGGTCATGCGGTCGGCTTCTTCTCGACCGCCTGGAGCGGGCCGTCGTGACAGGGTTTGCAGGCGGGTTGCCAGTTCGAGCGGCGCCAGAACAATTTCTGGTCGCCGCGGTGCGGGGTGACGTGATGCACGACGGTCGCGGGTGCGCCGCAGCGGGCGTAACGCGGGTTCGCGCGGAGGTATTCGACGCGGGCGGCCTGCCACTTCGAGCCGTAGCCGCGTGCGTTAGCTGACGGACGCTTCTCGTCGTGCCGCGCTTTCCGCGCATGGTCGGCTTTGACCTGGCACGGGCAACGCGTCGTCGACGGGACGCGGTGGCCGCATCCGCAGACGCGGGGCGGCTTAGTCGGCATCGTCGCGCCTGGTGCCGCCGAGCGCCTCGAACGCCATGCGGGTCCGGTCGGCGATCGGGAGCGCGGCCCGGGTCTTCTCCTGGTCGCGTTTCTTACGGTCGTCGGGCGAGGCGTGCGCCTCGGTGCGGAACTCCATCGCGACGATGATCTCGCCCGGGGTGGCGTTCCATGTCGCGTCGGGCGTCCATCGCAGGATGCCGGTCGCGAAGGCGAACAGGGACTCGTAGAACGCGATCGGCGCCGCGGGCTTCGAGTTCGGATCTGCCGGCCGGGGTTCGTCCTTCGCGTCAGGATCGGCGCCGAGAAGGCCGCCGACTAGCTCGAATGCGATCGGCTGGAGCACGACAAGGCATGCCGCCAGGGATTGATCGGAGACGAACAGCAAGTCGGAGAGCGAGCCGGTGAAGCCGCATTCGACGAGGACGCGGCCGATCGTCGAGAGGTTGCCCTCGCCGATCCCGCGAAAGACCGGCGAGAGGCTGCCGAACTCGTCGACGAGGGCGAACGCGGCCCGCATCGTCGGCCGCAGGACGGCCGTTTCCTTGCCGACTTTGAGCCGGATCGGTGCTGCGAGCCGCGACACGGTGCGAGGCCCTTACGTCAGCGATGCCGCGATCTCGAGGGGCTTGTCGGTCAAGCTGATCTCGAGGTTCTGCATGATGATGTTGTTCGGGCCGCCGAACTCGAGCTCGTTCGAGAGGATCACGCCGGAGACGTAGATCGTCGTCGGCTTGCCGTTCGTGCCGGTCGGCCGGTCGGGCAGAACGACCTTGAAGGCGTTCGGCTTGCCACCCTCGAAGCCGGCGCGGATGAGCGCCTGGCCGGCGTCGAAGCTGTCGCGCGCCACCTTCAAGCTGAGCTTGCCGGCATCGCGGACGCCGGCGCGCTTGATGCGGCGACCGGAGCCGTAGAGCTCGACGGCGACTTCCTCGCGGGTGTCGCCGAAGTTGCCAATGTCGGCGATCGAGCCGACGAGGGTCCACGTCAGGGCCTCGAACTCGGTCTTGCTCTTGGCGGTCGACTCGCCCGCCACATAGACGAGCGTGTCGGTGGAGGTGGTGATGTTCTCGTTTGCCACGGTGCCGCCCTCCCTTACGCTGCGACCTTGAGCTTCACGAAGCCCGCAGGGTCGAGCACGTCGGCGCCGACACGCTTTGCGCGCGTGGATGCGGACCTGGCCCTTACCGGCGAGCGTGAAGGGGTCGCGGAGCGTCGCGAGGCCGACGCGATCGACGATCCGGTAGCCGGCGAGGTCGCCGAACAGGATCGGGGACTTGCCGGCGCCGACGTCGTCCATGTCGGGCGCCTCGACGATCGGACGGCCGAGAAGCTGCGTCCCGCCGCCGTTCACGACGTCGAGGATGAAGGGATAGCCGTTGCCGTCCTTCCATTTCCGCAGCTCGCCGAGCGTCTTGTTGTTCATGACCCAGACGCCGGCGCGCGCGTAGGCGGACGGCAGGGCGTGGAACATGCCGATCAACACGTCGATCGGGTTCACGGTCGGGAAGCTGTCCGCAACGCCGGTCTTCACTTCGGCGATGCCCGCCGCGGTCATCAGGCCGGTCGGCTGGAAATTCACGGCGCCCGTGCCCTTCACGAAGGCGAGGCCCTCGGTCTTGCCGAAGCTCTTGGCGAAGTCGGTGGCGAGGAAGCCTTCGAGGTTGTAGGCGTTGTCCTCGAGCAACTGCGTCGAGAGGTCCGTGAACGTCGCCAGCTCGAAGGGCTTGATCGCGACCTGCTCGAACGCCGGCTGGGAGCCGGTGCGGTCGGCCGTCTCGTCGACCCAGGTGGCCGCCACGCTGGCGGTCTGGCGCGGGAACTTCACGGACTCGGCGCCGATCGTCATCACGGACGCGTAGGCGCGGATCGGCGAGAACTCGACGAGCTTGGTAAGGATCGACGCGGCGAGGGCTTCGGGCGCCAGGTAGCCGCCGGAAGCGTCGTTCGCGACCGTCATGCTCTTGAGCTCGTCGGCCGTCATCGCCGGCTGGCCGCGGCGAAGGTAGGCGTCGAACGCCTTGGTTTCGATCGACGCCTCGACGGCCTCGCCGGTGATGATCGCCGGACGGTTCAGCTTCGCGGTGAGCTTGGCGAGCTGGTCGGCCGACTTGGTTTCGACCGCCGCGATACGGTCGGCGAGCTTCTTCTCGATTTCCTCGAGGCCCTTGAGCACGAGGGCGTCGGCCTCGTCGCCTTCGGCGCTCTTGAGTTCGATGGCGTTGTCGAACGCCTTCTGATTGAAGTGCATGCTGGTCCTATGATCCTTTTCGATTAGAGGCGGGCCGCGGCCCTGTTCAGGAGGTCCGCGAGCGCAAAGGCGCGGGCGGCATTCTTCGCGCTCGTCACGCGGGCGCCGGGATGGGCCGGGATGGTGACGAGCGAGATCTCGACGAGCTCGAGGCTCGAAATCGTGCGGCCGACGGTGCGGCCGTTGCTGACGCGGGGCGCCGCCTTCTTGGTCGAGAAGCCGATCGAGAGGCCGCCGAGCGTGCCGGCGGCGACGAGGGCGCGCACTTCACGGGCGCGCGGCACGTCGTCGACGAGAAGGCGGCCTTTCACGGCCAGGCCCTCGGCGGTTTCCTGGACGTGCGTCCAGACGCCAACGGGGTCGTTCGGGTTGTGACCGAACAGCATCGGGACCGGGAGCGCGGCGTCGGCAAAGGCGCCCTTCTCGATCATGTCGCCGACGCGATCCGGGGTGCCGAACGGCCAGGCGAGGCCGGTAATTTCGCCGGCGTCGTCGGCCGAGACCGCGGCCTTGAACTCGAGGGCCTGCGTCATGCGCCGCCGCCGCTGATCGAGACGAGCGCCGACGCGCCGGTCATCGTGAGGATGACGACGCGCCACCACGCGACGGCTGGTTCCCGCACACCAAATCCGGCGCCGGGGTCCGAGAGGTTTTTCGTGAATACGCCGTTTTCGTCAGAGCCATGATCAGGCGCAGACCACGGCACCCAGTTCGGCGCGTCGGTTTCCGGATTGAGGGTCGAACGCTCCAAGCGCCAAGTGAAGCTCGTCTCGGGGCCGGTGATCTGCGTAAAAGCATAGTCGGACAGCTTTACGCCGGGCGTGGCGCCCGGGCCGGTCATCTGGAAATGCTCGACGGTCGCGAAATTGGTGAAGCGCGCGACCCTCATGCGAATTCTCCCGCAACGTCGTCGGCCGGGAGCTGCGCGCCAAAGTAGAGCTCGGTCAGCACGTCGACGGCGATGGTGAGGGTCTTCTCGAGCGGCTGCATCGGCAGGTAGGCGGTGACGAGCGCCGCGGCTTCCTGCGGATCGAGGCCGCCGCCGACGAGCGCCAGGCGAAGGGTTTCGGTGAGGTCGGCGAGCCGGTAGCTCGAACCCATGACGCGCCGTGAGAGCTCGCCGATACCGGCGTCGCGGCTGCGCTCGAGCTCGAGGATCTGCGGGAGCTCGAGGCGGAAGTCGTGTTCGGCATTGCCGAAGAAGGCGCGATGCGGGATCATGCGGCGGCCTGTTCCTTTTTGGTTTCGGTGGTCGAAGGCGCGGCATTGCCGGCCGTGGTGAAGGGGCTGTCGAGCCGGTCGCCATCCGCATGCGCCGGAAGGCCTAGCTCGCGGCGCGCGTCGTTCGCGGTCATCACGCCGGCGGCCCGGAGCTTGGCGATCCGGTCGGTCCTGGCAGCCGTGTCGACGGCGACGAGGGCGTCGGTGTCGAACTCGATCGAGGCGCCGTCCTCGTCGCCGAGAAGGGCGCGGCCGAGCTCGCCGGCGAAGGTCGAGAGCCAGGGCGCCAGCGTGAAGGTGACGAACTGGCGGCCCTGCTGCTCGGTGTTGGCAAAGGTGCCGTTCGACAGCTCGAACAGCATGGTTGCCGGGACGCCGAAGGCCCGGGCGATCTCGACAATCTGCTCGCGGCGCATCTCAAGGAACTGCGCGTCGACGCTGGAAAAGGTGAAGGGCGTGAACTTGCCGCCGCCGTGCAGGAGCGCGGTCTTCCCGGCGTTGCCGCCGCCCTCGTGCGCCGCGCGCCAGCCGGTGCCGATCCGCTTGAGATCTTCCTCGCCCATCTTGTCGGCGAACTCGATCACGCCAGAGGGGCGAGCCGAGACGCCGAACAGCTTGGCGGCGCGGGCTTCCATCGTGATCGCGAGCGCAATGGCCTCGCGGGCGAGCTGGATCGGAGAAACGCCGGTCACGCCGTCGAAGCTGACGGGCGCCGGAATGTGGATCACGTCGCGCGGGTCGAGGATGCGGCCGCCGGCGGCGTTCAGCCGGTAGAGCACTTCGCCGGTGGTCGGCTCGATCTGGATGCCGATCGCGGACGGCTCGAGCCGCAGGATCTCGACGACACGGCCGTCGACGCGGTTGGCGAAGGCGAAGCCGTTCCCGTGGAGGAGGGCGTCCATCGCGAGGCGCTCGCGGAGCTTGCCGGCCGAAAGCCGATCGTTCGCGGCGCGGGCGATAAGGCCGAACGCCGGGTGGTCGACGAGGATCTCCTTCGAGCCGGAGTCGCTGCGCACGATGCGGGCCGGTAGCGAGCCGATCGACGAGGCGATGAGGTTGACGGCCAAAGCAACGGCCGGGACGCGCATGGCCGACTGCGAGGACACGACGACGCTGGAGATCGTCGTCGGCGTGAGGAAACCTTCGAGGCCCCAAGCATCGTAGGGCACAACGGCGCTCTTTGTCTCGACGGGCGAGAACATACGCGCGACCGATGCCTTGATGCTGGAGAAATCCACGAGAAATCCAAGTTTCTAAATTGGATATATTGTCTTATGGGGGAATCTAACGAGCAATAGATCATAAATGACTTACCACGATTTTCTTAGTCGTTTGACAGTTCCCTGACGATTATTTTTGAACTGCAAGGTGATCGAGCGTCAAACCTGGGTAGGCAATCGCTTCCACGAGCTCGACGCGCTGCTTGAGCATACCTTCGGGAAGCATGCCGTAGCGCCCGGTCATGGTCGCCTTGGTGTGTCCCAAGATGAAACCGAACTGTTCGTCGAGGAAGCCCGCCCGCCTGAGAGCGTCGGCGGCGCCGTGGCGGAAGGAGTAGGCCGAGAAGCCGCGGCCATCCTTGAGGCCGAGCTTCGTCAGGTAGGGGCCGAACGACTTCGAGAACTCGGCGATCATCTGGCCGCGCGAGTTGCGCTTCGCTTCGGGGAACAGGCGGTCATGGCCTTCGGCCTTCATGCGGGCATGGTGATCGAGGAGGCCGAGCCGGATGAGTTCGGAATGGATCGGCACGACGCGCATGCTGCCGCTGGTTTTCACCTGCTTGTCGCCGTCGCCTTCGGTGGTGATGTGCAAGATCCAATGACCATGCTGTTCGCGCACGTCGGCGAGGGCGAGCTGCGCGATCTCGCCTGGGCGGGCGCCGCTGAACAACATGATGAGCGGCACCCAAAAGCGGTGGTCGCGCACCATGACGTTGCCCGGCTTCGCGACGGCGCTCCATGAGTCGCCGCTTCGGCATCCAGTGAACAGCGGGGAGGCGAACAGGGTCGCGAGCTGGTCGGTGTTGAAGGGGAACGTCGACCGCTCCTTCTTCTTCGCCAGCGACATTCCCTCGACGGGATTGGCCTCGAGGTAGCCGTGCGCGACGAGCCATGCCGCGAATGAACCGAGACCGGCGAGGTAGCGGTTGACGGTGCGGGCGGTGATGACGGGCTTGCCGATCGCGTCGTTTGCCCGGACAGCTTGAGCGAGCGTCATACCGGCGAAGGCTTTCGTCTCCTGCCACTTCACAGGCGCGCGCACGAGGAGCGCCTTCCACTCGCGCACGGCGCGCTTGTCGATCCGGCGGGCCGGCGCCGAGCGGCCGAGCGTTTCGGCGAACGTGCCAACGTCCCGACGCGCCTGGTTCAGCGTATCGGTGGCGATGCCTTTCGGGTTCTCGCGGGCGTAGATCTCGAACAGCTCCATGATGCCCTCGCCAGGCTCGGCGCGCTCACGCGAGCCGCCGGCGGCCGGCTTCACGATCGGGTCGCGCGGCGCCTCGCCGTAGTCGCCCCGGTCGCGTTCGAGGGTCCGCTCAAGGCCCTCGATCTCGGCGCGCATCATGCGGCGCGCAATCTCGTTCCACTGGCCGCCCTTGCGCTCGACGAGGAGCTTGTGGTCCTCGACGTAGGCGTCGACTTCATGCGCGACGAGTGCCGTCTCGCCGAGCGGAAGGTGCTTGCGGAGATCCGCGAGCTTCGCGCGTCGGAGCTCGGCGTCGAGCTCGCCCGCCTTCTGCATCACTTGAACCTCTAGGGTCGCGTCGAGGATCTCGAGCGGATCGGCGCTGGCGATCTCGCCGCGCTCGACCCGGGCGCGCACGGTGGCGATCGCTTGGTCGATCTCGTCTCGGCCCGGGCGTCGGCGTCGGGCGTCTTCGTCGCGGTCGAGGGTGCCGCTGTAGTGCCGCCACGTGGCGTCCGCCATGTCGGCGGTGGTGATCGTGCGCCGGGACCGCACGTCGTCGCATTCGGCTTGCCAAGCCTGAACCATCGGCCAGAGGCGCCGCTTGGCCTCGGCCTCGTCCTTCGTCCTGAGCGACTTCTTCTTCGTCGTCGTGCCGTAGTGCGCGACGAGATCGAGGGGCACGTCGACGCGGAAATAATAGGTGCCGTCCCGTCGCTCGAGATAGCTGATCTTCGACATTCCCACGCCCGCCCGTCACACCAAACCGGAACACTCGACCGGAACAGTTATGTTCGGGAAAGGCGAGAAAAAGCAATAGGTTCTAAGATTTCAAAGCCTTGATTTCGACGGGATTATGTTCCTGGCGCCCCAGGCACGCAGTCGGCCGAATATGGGCTTATTCGCTGACTTCCGGAGAACATGTCGTCGCGTCCGCGGCTTAGCGGAGTTCGGGCTGGATTCTCTGCCGTCTCGGGGGCGCGGTTTTGCGGCCCAACGGGCCGAGCTAGCGATGCAGTTCTTCGGCTGACGGTTTTGCCAGCATGGCGTGATGTGGTCTCGCATCGGCAATGATGCGGTGCGGCGGGAGCCGGCACAGCTGCTCAGCTCTGGGTTGCCATGTGATCCCCCTCGGCATCCCGGCCGTTGCAAGCATTGCTGCATCGTGCGGTGTGGAGGCCTGACAGGGGCGGCGCCACGGCCTGGCAGCTGCTGGGCTTGCGTCGGTAGCGGCGCCGGAGCCCCGCCATGAACGCCCTCGCCTGCAAGATCGCCGCCGTTCCATCCCAGCCGCTCGAGCCGGGCGTCGCCAGCAACGATGCGGCGGCTTCCACCACCAAGGTCGTAGCCGAGCGCGGCCCCTCGAAGTCGGCGACGGTGCTGAAGCTCCTGCGCCGGAAGCGCAG
Organism: Plantimonas leprariae; assembly: GCF_008802405.1. Lineage (GTDB taxonomy): Bacteria > Pseudomonadota > Alphaproteobacteria > Rhizobiales > Rhizobiaceae > Plantimonas > Plantimonas leprariae. Next base: position 2,583 of record NZ_VZDO01000009.1, on the reverse strand, counting down.
CGCCTCCTTGCCGGAGTTGCAGGCGGCAACCGGCCGGCAGGCGCCCTCGCTGCGCGGCTTCCTTTCCGGCACGATGCGCAAACGCCTGCAGTTCGCGCTTGCCGCCGAGCTCGGGTCCGACGGCGTGCGGCGCTACCGGATCGAGGGCGGCACCGCGCCGGCGGACACTGCGTCCGATGGCGGTGACGTGTCCGCTCCGGCCGCCCCTGGCAACGTCGGTTGATCGCCGTCATGGTTTATCCGAGAACAACCGAGGTCGATGCGATGCTTCGCGTCGACCCAGAAAGCCTGCCGGCCCTTACCATGGCCGAGATGCGCCGGGAGTGGCGGATCTGCTACCGCTGCGGAGTCCCGCGCAACCTGAGCCGGCAGATCCCGGTCCAGGCGATTACCTACCGCCTGCAGGAGAGGGAACACGGCGGCCTGTCGCCCGCCGCCGAGGTGCGGCTGGCCAATCCGCCAGAGCGCGATGCGGATGCAGCGTCGGGGTCGGCTGAAAAAGTGCCACGGCTGCGGGTACGCCGCAGCGTGAAGGCGGGAACGCGTTTCTTTGGCGAATGGGAGGGGCGGACCTATGAGGTCGTGCGCCAGGCGGACGGCACCTACCGCCATGGTGGCGTCAGCTACCGATCGCTGTCTGAGATCGTCCGCCTCATCACCGGCACGCGCTGGTCGGGTCCCCGCGGTATGGGCTGCCATGCCTGCTTCCTCCAGCGTCTTAGCCATCATGGCGGCGATCACGGGGTCGTCTTCCACGACCAGGATCATCGGTTGATTTCGGCTGGATCTGCGAACTGGAAGCATGGTGGCGCGCCCCGGATCGGTATGAAGTATGGACATGTGCGGTCGCCGCGTGGTTCCGGTCAATTCGCGGCGAGGCGCGGCAGGCGAAGGCGGATGACGAGGCCGTGCGGGGCGCGATCGCAAAGTTCGAGAGTTCCGTCATGCGCCTTGACGATGTCGGACACGATCGACAGTCCGAGGTCGAAGTCTTTTTGCGTGCTCGGTCCGCGCGAAGCGTCAAGCTTGAAGAAGGGCTCGAGCACGAGCGAGCGTTTATCCGGCGGGATGCAGGGCCGGAAGCGGACTGCGCCCCAGCGGCTACCGTTGCGGTCGCCGGAGCCTGCCTGCGGCAGGTGGACTGCCAAGCTCGATTACGCTTGCGGGAGTTCGAACCCGGTCGCCTACAGAGCCGCCACGGCGGCGTCCTGGTCCTGCTGGTAGATGCCGCCGGAAATGCTGATGCCACCGACCAGGCGGCCCTGTGCAGGAGCGGGTAGCCGCCGTCGACCGGCATCATGCGCGGCAAATTGGCGAGCGGCGCGACCTTTGGGTCGGCGACATAGTCGTTCCAGACGTGGGTCGGGTAGCCGTAGGACCCTGCCGTCCACGCCTTGTTGATCGCGCGTCGGCGGTAGGAAGACGGCTCCGTCGCTTCGCGTGAACCCCTTCAGCGCCCCGCCGGCATCGACCACGGCCACGGCCGCCTCGAAGCCCAGACCGGCCGCGGCTTCGAACGCGGCTTTCAGAAGGGCGTCCGAGGCCGTCCTGGAGACGGTGGCAGTGGCAGCGACATCGGTCGACTGGGTGTTCATGGTGTGGACTTCCGGCTGGTTGAGAAAGCGGGGGGTGGGAAGGAGGAGGTCTTCAGCCCCACCCTTCCAGGACCACCTTGCAGCGCGTGGCAGCGCTCTCGATCATGGCGTGCGCGCGCTTCAGGTTGGCGGCGTCGATCGGCGACAGGCGCTCGGTCAGCGTGGTCCGCAGTTGTCCGGCATCGACGAGCCTCTCCACCTCGGCCAGGAGCCGGCCCTGTTCGCCGATGTCCGCTGTGTTGAAGATCGGGCGGCTGAACATCAGTTCCCAATAGAGCGACACCGACTTCCGCTTGAAGGGCATCGCGTCGAGGGTCGCTGGATCGTCGATCAGGGCGAAGCGGCCCTGCGGCGCGATCAGTTCGACGATGTCGCCGAAGTGGCGGTCGGTATGGGTCGTCGAGAACACGAAGGCCGGCGCGCCGATACCGAGTTCCTCGATTTGGTGCGACAGCGGCTGGCTATGGTCGACCACGTGATGCGCGCCCATGCCGCGAGCCCAATCCTGTGTCTCGCGGCGCGAGGCGGTGGCGATCACCGCGAGATCGGTAAGCTGCCGGGCAAGCTGAGTCGCGATCGAACCGACGCCGCCCACGCCGCCGATCATCACGAGCGCATTGGCCGCTCCCGGCACGGCCTTGCGGACGTCGAGCCGATCGAACAGCGCTTCCCAGGCGGTGATCGCCGTCAGCGGCAGCGCCGCGGACTCGGCCCAGTCGAGGCTCTTCGGCTTCGCTCCGACGATCCGCTCGTCCACCAGATGCAGTTCGGAGTTGGTGCCGTCGCGTGCGATGGAGCCGGCGTAGAAGACCTCGTCGCCGGGTCGGAAGGACGTGACCCCGGGCCCGACGGCCCTGACCACGCCCGAAGCGTCCCAGCCGAGGGTCCGCCAGCCCTCGCCCGTGCGTGCGGAGCTTTGGCTGTTCGGCGACGGGCGTGCGGCGATGCTGCTCAGCTTCGACGACACCGCGAACCGGCTGGCGGCCGC
>NZ_VZDO01000008.1 GCF_008802405.1 Plantimonas leprariae | reverse complement strand
GACGCCGACATGTCGGAAGAGTCCACCAAGCTGCAGGCCCTGCAGGTCAAGCAGCAGCTCGGCGTCCAGTCGCTCTCCATCGCCAACCAGGCGGCGCAGAGCATCCTCTCCCTGTTCCGCAGCTAAGACCGGCAAGCGATACGCCATTCAGGCTCGCGGCGAGTGTAACGGAGTTCGCCGCGCTCTTGACCTCCAGGCGCCCTCGGATCGACAGCGATCCGGGGGCGTCTTGGCGTTGGCATACCCCTAAATTTCAGGAGGTTGCCTCCTTAACGATCAGTGAACGCCATCACATCCGCGCAAGCTTGGCCGACCACATTCCGGACGTTGCGGAGCGTGCATCGGCAGGCGGTGAAATGGCGATTCTCACGGGCGACAAGGCCCGGCAAATCCTCGAAAACCTGAAGGCCCTCGGCCCGCGCAAGCTGGGCGCGATGGCGATCATCGGCACGCTCGTGGTGGCATTGGTCGGTCTCGGCGCCTGGTCGCTGAGCCGACCGTCGATGGAAGTGCTCTACACCGGCCTCGACCGGCAGGACGTGACGCGCATCGGCGCGGAACTGACCGAGGCGGGCATCACCTTCGACGTCAACGCCAAGGGCGACACCGTTTCCACCCCGTTCTCGGCCACCGCCTCGGCCCGGATGCTGCTGGCCGAGAAGGGCCTGCCGCGCTCGGAAGGGGCGGGCTACGAGCTCTTCGACCAGCTCGGCTCGATGGGCCTCACCTCCTTCATGCAGGAAGTGACCCGCGTCCGCGCGATGGAGGGCGAACTCGCCCGCACGATCCAGACCCTGAAGGACGTGCGCGCCGCGCGCGTCCACATCGTCCTGCCCGAGCCCGGCACGTTCCGGCGCGAGACGCAGAAGCCGTCCGCCAGCGTCGTCATCCGCACCGACAACGCCGAAGCCTTCCGCTCCGCCGACGCCATCCGCCACCTCGTCGCGTCCGCCATTCCGCAGATGAGCCCGGACGAGGTCACGGTGCTGAACACCGACGGCACGCTGCTCGCGTCCGGCGACGACGGTGCCTCCGCCTCCTCGACCAAGCAGCTCGGCATGGAAGGCGTCGTTTCCCGCTCGATCGAGGATTCGATCCGCCGCACCCTCGCGCCCTATCTCGGCATCGGCAACTTCCAGTCCAGCGTCGTCGCCAAGCTCGACACCGACCGCCGCAGCGTGAACTCGCGCAAGTTCGACCCGGAAGGGCGCGTCGAGCGTTCGACGCGCACCGTCCGCGAGACCGGCCAGAGCAACGACAAGCAGGCCGACAAGACCACCACCGTCGAGCAGAACCTGCCGCAGCAGGCCGACGCGACGCCGGCGAGCGGCAACGAATCCTCGGAAGCGAAGGACCGCCGCGAAGAGCTGACCAACTACGAGATCAACGAGACCACCACGCAGACCGTTTCCGATGGCTACGACGTGAAGCGCCTGTCAGTCGCGGTCGTCGTCAACCGCAAGCGCCTGACCGACTCGATCGGCGCCGACGCCACGCCGGAGAAGGTCGACGCGGCGCTGGCGCAGGTGAAGGCGCTCGTCGCCTCGGCCGCCGGCTTCTCCGACAGCCGCGGCGACCAGATCGAGGTCACCGCCGTCGACTTCGCCGCCAACGGCGACTCGATGGAGCCCGTCGCGCCGCTGGGCCTCGGCGACATGCTGATGCGCCAGTCGGGCACGCTGATCAACGCGCTGACCATCCTCGTCGTCGCGGTGCTGCTCATCTGGTTCGGCTTGAAGCCGGCGATCCGCACCATCGTCGGTGCGAAGGACGGCGCAGGCGACGCGGGCAGCATCGAACTCGCCAATGCCGGCATGGGCGAGTTCGGCGGAGGCGGGCTCGGCGACTTCTCGGCGGGCGGTTTCGGCGGTGCGCTGGGCTTCGGCGAGCCGGGCTCCGGCATGGACGCCGAACTCCTCGAAGACCTGACGCGCAGCCAGGCGAACTCGCCGCAGGCGCGCCTCGAGAAACTCGTCGACTTCGACGAAGCGCAGGCGGCCTCGATCCTGCGCAACTGGATCCATCAGAAAGAAGCGGCCTAAGCGATGATCCCCCTTTCCCAGTTTCTCGCGAACGGCACCGGCGACGACTTCACGCCGCTGATGGCCCTCGCGGCCCGCAAGGCGCAGATCGCCCAGTCTTCATCGGCCAGCAAGACCCGGCCGCTGAAGGTCATCCCGAAGCCGGCCGCACCCGCCGTGCCGGCGAAGGCAGCCCCGGCCGCGGCCCCGGTTCCAGTGGCGGCGGTGTCGCCTCGCCTCGTCACCGAACCGCGCGTTCCCTTGCGCGAGTTCGAAGCCGAGCGCGCCGGACGCGAAGCGGACCGGGCCGAGCATGAGGCGGCGCTCGCCGCGGCGGTCGAAGCCGCCCGAAACGAGGGCATGGAGGCGGGCCTCGCGATGGCGCGCGAAGCGGCGGAAGCCGATCTGGCGTCGAGGCTCGAAACCCTTCGCGGCGAGCTCGCCGAGGAGCATTCGGGCGCCTTGACGGCATCCCGCGAGCGCTGGACGACGGAACAGGCCGACCGGCTCGCCGATCTCCTGATCCTGCAGATGGCGATCCTGGAGGAGACGGTGAAGCTCTCGGTCGGCAACGTGCTGCGTCCGCTGGCGCTCGACGTGCGCCGCCGCCAGACCGTCGACGAGATCGTCGGCGCGGTGCGCACGATCGCGCTCGACGGCGGCGCGTATCGCATTGCGGCCTCCGGTCCGGCCGATCTTCTCGAAGCGCTCGAAGCCAAGCTCGGCGACGACGCGGGCCTCGTGTCCTTCGCGCCCGACGACGAGAAGACCGACGTCAGGATCGATGCGGACGCGACCGTGATCGAAAGCCGCCTGTCGTCGTGGCGTTCGGCGCTGGAGGAGGCGCTCTCGTGAGCTCCACCGCAAACGTCGAGCACGTTCCGGCCAGCCAGATCATCATCGTCAAGCGCAACTACGACGCCGACGAGGGCCACCACGGCGGCGCCTGGAAGATCGCCTTCGCCGACTTCATGACGGCGATGATGGCGTTCTTCCTGGTGATGTGGCTGACCAACGCCTCGGACGACGCGACGAAGAAGAAGGTCGCGCAATACTTCAACCCGATCCAGCTCAACTCCACCTCGCCGGCGAATGCCGGCTTGCAGGACAAGGCCGAGAACGTCGGCTCCGGTCCGGAGAAAGGGCAGGGCAAGGCGGAAGCCGGCGAGAGCAACGAGAACAAGCCGGTGAGCGGCACGGCGCTCGGGGGCGAGGAGCAGGCGCTGTTCCGCGACCCCTACGCCGTTCTCGCCGAGATCGCGGCGGAAGGCGGCAACGGACCCAAGCAGGGCGACACCGGCGTGCCGAACGGTTCCGGCCTGCCGGGCCTGAACGGCGGCGAGGCCTATCGCGACCCGTTCGACCCGACATCCTGGCAGCTCGAGCCGAACGCCGTGGCGAAGGCCGCGGACGGGACGCCCCTGCCGCCGGCCGAACTGGCGCCCAAGGAGATGGCCTCCCTGCCGAAGACGGAAGTAACGACGCCGGCCGGCGACAAGGCTTCGCCGGCCAATCCGGCGGAAGCCGCGGCCGCTAAGCTCGGCGAGGAAATCTCCAAGGCCGCGAACGCGGCGTCGCCCGGCGCCGCTTCCGGCATCGAGGTGAAGGCCGGCAACGGCAGCGTGACGATCTCGCTCGCCGACAACATCGCGGGCGGCATGTTCGAGATCGGCTCGGCGAAGCCGACCGCCGAGGCTCTGGCCCTGGTGGAAAGCATCGGCAAGATTCTCGCCGGGAAGCCGGGCTCGATCTCGATCCGCGGTCATACCGACGCGCGGCCCTATCGCGGTGCCGAATACGACAACTGGCGGCTTTCGGCCGCCCGGGCGCAGTTCGTCTACTATATGCTCGTGCGCGGCGGCATGGACGAAAAGCGGGTGTCGGGCATCGAAGGGGTCGCCGACCGCGATCCGAAGATCCCGTCCGATCCCGAGGCCGCCGCCAACCGCCGCATCGAGATCTTCCTCAAAGAGCCGGCCGCATGACGTCCATCCTCGCAAGGTGCGCGGGCGGCCTCCTCACGGCCGCCGCCGCGTGCAGCACCGCCTTCGCGGTGGACGCCGTCGGCGCGCCGCCGGTCGTCGTGGCCGCGACCTTCGAGGTCGGGCCGACGCCGGAGCCGGTCGCCGCGCCCGCCGTTTCCGCCGAGACGGTCGGCAGCGTCGCTCCGAGCGCCGGACAGCCGGGCGAGGCGAAGTCCGAGACCGCGACCTCGCATGACGACGCGCCGGCCGCTCCGGCCGAGCCGGAAGCCGAGCACGCCGCTGCGCCGGTCGCGCCGACCCGCTCGCCGATGCCCTTCGACATCATCCGGACGCTGCAGTTCCTGCAGGATCAGGTGGCGCGGGGGAACGGGCGGGCGATCCGCGTGCAGGCGATGCTGCTGCGCCGCTTCGGTCCCGCCTTCGTCGAGGCCGATCCGTCGATCTGGACCGATCCGCGCAATCGGCGCGCGGCGATCCTCTTCGCGCTTTCCGGCGGTCCGCCGGAGGTGCTGCGCCGGCTGGTCGCGGCCGGAGCCTTCGACGAGACGACGAAGCCCATCGCGGAAGGCGCGCTGGCCTATGTCGTCAACGACCTGCCGAAGGCCGGAAAGCTGCTTTCGCCGATCGACCTGAAGAGCGTCGAGCCCGGAATGGCGGCGCAGATCAGCCTAGTTCTCGGGCAGGTCGAGCAGCAGGACCGGCCGGCGGAGGCTCTCGCCCATCTCGACCAGGCGCGGCTGCTGGCGCCGGGCGGGCTGGTGGAGGAGGCCGCGCTGCGCCTAGAGGTCGTTCTCGCCGAGAAGCAGGGCGATCCCGGCAAGGCCGACGACCTCGCCCGGCAGTATTTCGATCGCTTCTCGCGCTCGTCCTATGTCGGCAATTTCCTGGCGCGCTTCGCCATGGTCTTTTCCGAGCGGCCGGCGACGGATCCCGCAGCGTCGCTCGCGAGCATGCTCGACATCACGGTTCGGCTGGATCCCGCCGGCAAACGCGAGCTCCTGCTCGCCGTCAGCCGCCGCTCGCTGGTCGCGGGCAAGCTCGAACTCGCCCGGCTGGCCGGGGCGGAAGCGCTGAAGATCGATGGCGCGGGCGGCGAGGATGTGCAGCGCGGCAACCTCTATGCCGCCGCGGCGGGTCTCGCCGCGCCGGACGGGGCGCTGGCCGCCGACGAGTTGAGGACCGTCGACCGGGCGCAGCTCCATCCCGCCGACGTCGATATCTTCGACGCGGCGAACACCGTGCTGTCGCATATGCAGGCTCCCGATGCCGGCGAGCCGCCGCCGCTCGACGCCGCCGACGCGGCGTCCTCGCCGGTGCTCGACCGGGCGCAGAAGCTTCTGGACGCGGTCGCAGGCGATCTCGGAGAAACGAAATGAACGTATCCATGGCCGCGGCGCTGTTCTCGGTCGAGGCGACGGGCGGTTCCCAGGCTCCCGCCGACGCCGAGGCGAAGCGCGAGGACTTCGGCATCGCCGTGAAGGACGCGGCGCAGAAGCACGGCGGCAAGCGCACCGGCGCGAAGGACGTCGGCCTGCGCAAAGACACCAAGGAGATCGACGTCGAGCCGTCCAAGGACGCCGTGGAGGATGACGGTTCGGGCGGCCTGCCGACACCCGCCGAGCTGCTCGGTCGGCTCCTCGGTATGACGCCGGCGGTCGCGCAGGTCGAGCAGCAGGCGTCGAGCCCGCAAGCGTGCGGTGAGGAGACGGCTGGGGACGACGCACCAGATGGCGCGCTGCAGGAGCGCATCGTCATCTCGACCGTCGCTGACCTCGCGAACCCCAGCACGGGATCCGGCGAGACGAGCAAGCGTGTAGCTCTACGCGTGACCGGCATGGAAACGCATTTCGAGCCGCGCCTCGACGGCGCGACGCTGGTGGAAGACGCGCCGTCGACCCCGGTCGAGGCCGCTGCGGTGGAAAAGCCGGCGGCGGCTCCGAAGCGGGCCTTCGCCGACATGCTGCGGCGTATCGGCGGGCAGTCCACCGACACCCGTGCCGAAGGCGTTCCGGCGGACGCGAAGGTCGACGCAAGCGGCATCGCCGCGGATCAGGCCGGCGGCGGGCACAGCGAGCCGGAGGGCGGCGGCGAGGGGACGAGGCGCGAAGGCCAGCCTTCGCGCGCGGCCGACAGGATGCATATGGCGAACGCTTCGTCCCACGGCAGAGCGGCGGATGCGGTGGTGGAGCGAGTGGAGCCACAGGCGAAGGGCTTGTCGACCGGGCAGATCGTCAGCGCCCAGATCGCCGAGCATATCGTCGACGCCTTCGCCTCGTCATCCGACGCGAAGGGAGCATCGGAGGCCCCGCGATCGGCGGCCGGCACGCAGCAGGTGCTGCGGATGACGGCGGGCGGCGCCGCGCTTAAGACGCTCTCGATCCAGCTCGAGCCGCAGAATCTCGGGCGCGTCGACGTGGCGATGCGGCTGGTCGACGGGCGCCTGCAGGTGGAGCTCGCGGCGAGCGAGCCCTCGACCGCCGCCGCGCTGGCGGGCGACCGGCACGGCCTCCGCAAGATCCTGGAGCACGCCGGCTTCGCGCTGGACGACGCCGCGATCACCATCGTGTCGCGCGACATGGGACAGGGGATTTCGACCCCTGCGGCCGGCGGCACGGATGGCGGCGGCCGGGCATCCGACGGCGGTTCGAGCTTCGGCCGCTCGTCGGACGGGCGGTCGTCGGGCGAGGAGCGGCCGTCGAACGGTCGCCGGCAGCAGGCCGACCACGGCGATCGCGGCGAGCCGTCCGCGCGGACCAAGCCGCAGACCGGTTCGGTCTATCTCTGAATTCTTGCAGGTGGACCGCACGTCGCGCCGCCTGCTAGCCTCCGCCGCGAGGCTGAACGGATCGGCGCCCGACGCGGCCTCGCTTCAACCGAAGCCGGACCCGGCGGAGTTCGTGCGAATGCTTCGAGCACCTGCGCTTCATGCTGCTCGGGCGCCCGTTTCTGCGGATCGCCGGCGGCAGATCGTCGGGCGATCCGCTTCGGCAGCGGGGTTCGTCGCCGCCTCGCGCGATCTCTCGTTCCGCCTTCGATCCTCCCTTGTTCGAGCGATGCTTCCGGGCCACAGCGAGGCCTCGTCGAACGACGCCCGGTTGACAAGCCGGCAAACAACCCGCTTCGGCCTTGCACGAACCCGTCGCGAAACTTTTCCCGGACTGAAGAAGCCGCTGCAAACCGATGAGTTCTCTGATCTTTTCGCCGAAGCTCGAAACCTCTCGTTAACCCTATCATGAGTTTTAGGGATAGCTGCCAAACGTCTTAACTCGGTATCAATATTCCCACGGCAACCGACGACAACGCAGGTGGGACAGATGATCATTGTGGTCGACGATCGCGAGCTGGTGACGAGCGGATATCAGTCCCTGTTCGGCCAGGAAGGCGTCTCCTCCGCCGGATTCGGCGTCGCCGAGTTCCGCGACTGGGTCGAGACCGCGCCGGAGACCGACATCTCGGCGGTCGAGGCCTTCCTGCTCGGCGACTTCCCGGAGCGCTCCAGCTTCACCCGCCTCGTCCGGAACCGCTCCGCCGCCCCGATGATCGCGCTGGCCGAGACCCGCGCGCTGAACTCGACGCTCGACCTCTTCGCCGCCGGCATCGACGACGTCGTCGCCAAGCCGGTCCACGTCAAGGAAATCCTCGCCCGGGTCGGCGCGATCCGCCGCCGCGACGCCGGCTCCGAGCGCGGCCGCACCGTGGTCGACGAGATCTGCGTCTTCTCCGACGGCCGCGACCCGGAAGTGGGCGGCAAGGCGATGATGCTGCCGCGCCGCGAGCGCCGCATCCTCGAATACCTGATCAGCAACCGCGGCCGCCGCGTTTCGAAGCAGCAGCTCTTCAGCGCCATCTACGGCGTGTTCGACGAGAACGTCGAAGAGAACGTCATCGAGAGCCACATCTCGAAGCTGCGCAAGAAGCTGAAGATGCGCCTCGGCTACGACCCGGTCTCCTCCATGCGCTACCTCGGCTACGGCATCGGCGTCTGATCCGGCCGAAGCATTCCTTCCCGAAGAGGCCCGACCGGCAACGGTCGGGCCTTTTGCTTTCAAGCTATTGTAATGCTTGCGCGTTTACTTTTCGGAAACCTTTCCGGCAGTTCCGCGCAAGCTGCGAAAGCTAATCCTGACGGCGACGCTTCGGTACAAAAGGGCACCGACCGATGAGCAATATCATGCGCACCAGCACGTCTGGGATGAACGCGCAATCCTCCAAGCTTGCGGCGGTCTCCCAGAACATCGCGAACTCCGACACGACCGGCTACAAGCGCTCGGGCGTCGAGTTCTCGTCGCTGATCCTGCCGCAGACCGGCGGGTCGTACAATTCGGGCTCGGTCATGGCGCAGGTGCGCACCGAAGTCTCGAAAGCCGGCTCGACCGTCCAGACCGGCAACGCCAACAACCCGAAGCAACTGGACATGATGATCCAGGACGACGGCTTCCTCGTCGTCGGCGACGGCAAGGGCAGCTACCTGACCCGCGCCGGCTCGTTCCGCATGCAGCCGGACGGCACGCTGGTGAACGCCGCCGGCTATACGCTCAAGGGCTACCCGATGGGTGCGAACGGCACGGACGCGACGCTGAACGGCTTCGCCGGGCTGGAGGACGTGAACCTCAATACCGGCCTCCTCAGCGCCAATCCGACCACGGAGGGAACGCTCACCGTTCCGCTCGACCAGGCCTTCGTCACGGGTCCGAAAGCCACGGGTTCGCCTGCCGCCGCCTTCAGCGTCACGGGCGTCACCAGCTCGGGCACCCCGGCGAACGACCGGATGAACTTCACGGTCACGATCGACGGCGGAACGCCCATCGCCGTATCCGTCGGCAGCGCGACCGGCCTCGGCGGCATCACGGCGGCAGACGTCGCGACCGCGATCAACAACGCCGTCGGCAAGCCCGTCGCCACCGTGAACGCCGGCAAGCTTGTCTACACGGCGACCGGCGATCGCACCGGCACGGCCAGCACGATCGCCGTTTCGAACCCGACATTCACCGGCGCGACCGCGGCCACGATCGCCGGCGTGGGCATGGCGTCCACGCCCGGCACCGCTGCGACCGATCCCGCCGCCAACCTCGCGAACGCGATCTCCGGCACCTCGACCCGGTCCGTCTCGATGACGGTCTACAACAATGCCGGCGAGGCGGTGCCGCTGCACGTCTACTACACGAAGACGGACGACGCGACGAACACCTGGAAGATGGCGATCTTCGACGGCCGCGACGCTTCGACCGGCACCGCGACCTCGCCCTTCCCGTACGGCGTGACGGGATCGGCGCCGCTCGCGACCGCGACGCTGCAGTTCGATCCCTCCACCTACAAGCTGACGAAGATCACTCCCGGCGCGAACACCACGCAGGCCAACAACACGACGCTCGGCATCAGCCTGACCGGCATCGGCGGCGGCAACCTCAACCTCGACATCGGCGCGACGACGCAGTTCTACAAGCCGGACTCCTCGGCCCTGACCGCGACCGTCAACGGCAATCCGCCGGAAGTGGTCCAGCAGGTGCAGATCGGCAAGGACGGCACCATCACGGCGCTCTTCACCTCCGGCACGCAGCGTGACCTCTTCAAGATCCCGGTGGCCAAGGTCATGGCGCCCGACAGCCTCGTCGCGCTTTCGGGCAACGTCTACCAGCCCGGCGTCGAATCCGGCCAGGTCCTGATGGGCACCGGCGGCGAGAACGGCTTCGGCGAGGTGACGGCGGGCGCGCTCGAAGGCTCCAACGTCGACCTCGCCTCCGAGCTGACCGACATGATCACCGCGCAGCGCAGCTACACGGCGAACTCCAAGGTCTTCCAGACCGGCTCGGAGATCCTCGACGTGCTCGTCAACCTGAAGCGCTGACGCGAGCGGCGGCGGCCTTCCGGCCGCCGATCCGAACAGCGTTCCGGCGGGGCGGCCGACGCCCCGCGATTTCCGCCCTTCGTTCCTGCGGTGCCCGCTCGATGTCGACGCTCACTTCCGCCCTCAACACCGCGAAATCCTCGCTGTCGGCCACGCAGGCGCAGACCGCGCTGGTGTCGCGCAACATCGCGAACGCCAACACGGAGGGCGCAACCCGCAAATACGCCAACGTCGTCACCGGCGCGGGCGGCATCGTGCAGGTGTTGTCGGTCGCGCAGTCGTCGAACTCGGTCCTGTTCCGCAACATGCTGGACTCGACCTCCGGCGTCGCGCAGTCGACCGTGGTCCAGAAGGGCCTCGAGCGCATCAACGAGATGATCGGCGACATCGCCAACGGCCAGACGCCGGCCGCGCTGATCGGCAAGCTGACGGACGCTCTCGATGCCTACGCCAAATCGCCGAACAACTACGACTTCGCCAGAACCGCGGCGGATGCGGCGAAGGACGTCGCGACGGCGCTGAACCAGGGCACCGAGACGGTCGACACGATCCGGCGCGATGCCGACGACCAGCTCGCCGACGCCGCCACCGACATGACGCGTCTTCTGTCGAAGATCCAGGACCTCAACGACCGCGTCGTCATGGGCACGGCGACCAACCGCGACGTGACGGATCTGGTCGACCAGCGCGATCAGGCGGTCGCCGAGCTTTCGCAGTTCGTCGGCGTGACCGCGAAGACGCGCGGCAACAACGACCTCGTGCTCTACACCGACTCGGGCGTGACGCTGTTCGACAAGGTGCCGCGCACCGTCGGCTTCGTTCAGACCCATCCGCTGGCGGACGGCCAGGACGGCAACGGCTTCCAGATCGACGGCGTGCTCGTTACCGGCGCCAACGCCATGATGCCGCTGAAATCCGGCAAGATCGCCGGCCTCGTCGACCTGCGCGACCACGTCGCCGTGTCCTACCAGAACCAGCTCGACGAGATGGCGCGCGGCCTCGTGGCGGCGACGGCCGAACGGCCGGCCACCGGCGCCGACGTGCCGGGCATCTTCACCTCGCTGAACACGCTCGCGTTGCGCACGACGAGCAAGGTCGACGTCGGCACCTTCGCGGCGGGCTCCCTCGCGAACGGCAATGTCATGACGTTCGACCTGCAGCTCGGCGGCACGACCTACAAGGTGTCGGGCGAGCTTCTGACGGCCGACTTCGCCTCGGCCACGGCCTTCGCCGCGAAGCTCCAGACCATGATCGCCGCTGCCGTGCCCGCCGGCGGCACGGGAACGCTCGGCGCGGACCATGTCGCCGTGACCGCCGACGGTTCCGGCAAGATCACGCTGTCGGCCGGCGGCACCGGCGCGAAGCTCGCGCTCGGCATCTCGAACTTCGCGTCCAGAGCGACCCTCGGCACGGCGACGAACGACGCGACCGCCAAGACGGGCGGCCTCGTGGCAGCCACCGCCGAGATCACGAACACGACGATTCCCGGTCTGGCGCGGCTGATCTCGGTTTCGTCCGCCGTCACCGCGAACGCCGCCAAGATCCGCGACGGTGTCGGCGTCACCTACAACACCGCGAATGCCGGCGGCTATACCGCGCGCATCAACGCGCTGATCGGCAACCTCACGGGGAACCAGAGCTTCGCCGGAGGGACAGAGACGATCGCCAGCGGCACGCTGGCGGCTTTCGCGACCTCCTCGACGAGCTGGCTGCAGGACAAGCGGTCGAGCGCCACCTCGACCACCGAATACAAGCAGACGCTGCTCGACCAGACCAAGACGGTGCTCTCGAACGAGACCGGCATCAACCTCGATACCGAGTCGCTGAAGATGCTGGAACTCGAGCGGTCCTACCAGGCCTCGTCGAAGGTGCTGACGACGATAGACCAGATGCTGAAGACCCTGATGGAAGCCATCTGAAGAGATTGACCGGCCATGACCATCTCGACCCTTAATCTTTCCGGCTCCCAGTACAAGACGCTCCAGAAGCTGCAGAAGCAGTTCTCGGACGCGACTTCGGAGGCCAGCAACAGCCGCCTCGTCGACGTCGGACTGTCGCTCGGCCGGCTGACCGGTACCTCGGTCAACTACCGGGTGCAGGAGTCGAGCCTTGAGTCGCGGCTCCAGTCCAACAAGGTCGTCGACAACCGGCTCGACCTGATCGACGACGCGATGGAAGCGATCTCGAAAAGCGCCAGCGACATCCAAACCTCCGCGCTGGTCGCGAAGAAGTACCCGCAGTACCAGTCGCTGGCGAAATCGGCGCTGCAGCAGTTGCAGGGCTCGCTGAACACCGCGGACGGCGGGCTCTACGTCTTCGGCGGAACGAACGCCGATGTCGCGCCGATCACGAACGTCGACACCGGCCTGACGGCGGCCAAGGCGAATTACGACGCCTTCCTGACCGCGGTGGCCGGACCGACCAAGGACGCCTCGAAGGTTACCTCGGCCCAGATGACGGCCTTCCTCAGCGATGCCGGCTATGTCGCGACCGACTATCCGACGGTCGGCACCAACACCACATTCAGCTTCATGGACACGGTGAAGAACCCTGCCTGGGGAACGAACTGGTCCAAGGCGTCCGACGACGTGACGCAGGCCGGCATCTCGAAGACGGAGACGATCGACACGTCCGTCAGCGCGAACAACGACGCGTTCAAAAAGGTGACGGCCGCCTATTCGATGCTGGCGACGATCGACATCACCGCCCTCAGCGACGCGGTGAAGGACGTGGTTTCGCAGACGGCGGCGGTGACGCTCGCGGCGGGCACCGACGGCATCACCGCGCAGCGGGCGCTCGTCGGCACGCGGCAGAACCGCATCGACGCCGCCAATGCGGCGATGACCTCGCAGAAGGACATCGTCTCGAAGGCCTTCAACGACATGGAAGGCGTCGACCCCTACGAGGCGAGCCAGAAGATGAACGCGCTGGAGCTGCAGCTCAACACCGCGATGGCGGCGACGGTGCGCATCCAGAAGCTTTCCATCCTCGACTACCTCTGATCGCTCGTCCGCGATCCCATCACCGAACGCTTAGCGACTGCCACAGCAAGGGACAGGTATGTACCAATTCTCGTATTCCGAGATCCGGCAGGAAAGCGGCGCGGACTCGCGCGAGCGCGAGCGCCAAGCGCTCGACCGCGCGATCGAGCTGATGGAGCGGGCCGAAACGGCGGGCGCCCATTCGTCGGAAACCGTCGAGGCGATCTACGCGACGCGCACGCTCTGGAGCATCCTCGTCGAGGATCTCGCCAACCCCGACAATTCGCTGTCCGAAGAGCTTCGGGCGAGCCTCATCTCCATCGGCCTCTGGGTGATGCGCGAGGCCGACGCGATCCGCCTCGGCAAGGCGAAGAGTTTCCGGGGCATCATCGACGTCACCGCGATGATCCGCGAAGGGCTGGAGTGACGATGGCGACGCTGAAGCTTTCCCTCCGGCCGGGCGAGCGGATCTTCGTGAACGGCGCGGTGATGCGCGTCGACCGCAAGGTCTCGCTGGAACTCCTGAACGACGCGACCTTCCTGCTGGAAAGCCACGTCATGCAGGCGCACGAGGCGACGACGCCGCTGCGCCAGCTCTATTTCCTGGTGCAGACCATGCTGATCGCGCCGGAAGCGGCCGCGCAGGCGGCCGACGCCTTCCGCAAGAGCTATCCGCTGCTGATGGCCGCGTTCTCGAATGCGAGCGTTCGCGACGGGCTGATGGACGTCGCCGACCACGTGGAACGCGAACGGCCGTTCGAGGCGCTCCGTGCCCTGCGGGCTCTGATCCCGGCCGAGGACGCGATCCTCGCCGGCAAGCCGGTGCCGACGCGCCGGAAGGCGGACGAAGCGGTCCGGCAACTCGAAGGGGCAACGGCATGAGCGCGGTTTCGGCCACGAGCGCGGCTTCCGCCGCCACCAGCACGGACACGACGAAGTCGACGCACAAGACGGACGCGGAGAAGAACGCGCTCGACTACAACTCCTTCCTGCAGCTCCTCGTCGCGCAGATGAAGAACCAGGATCCGCTGAACCCGTCCGACCCGACCGAGCAGCTCAGCCAGCTCGCGTCGTTCTCCAACGTCGAGCAGTCGATCAAGCTGAACGACAAGCTGTCGTCGCTGCTGACCGTCTCGTCGCTCGGCCAGGCGGACGGCGTGATCGGCCGCACGATCACCTCGGCGGACGGCACGGTCTCGGGTGTCGTCAAGTCGGTGACGATCAAGAACGGCGCCGCGGTCGCGACGCTCGCCAGCGGCGGAACCGTCGATCTCGGCAACGGCATCAAGGTGGAATGAGGCGATGAACGAAGCCGACGCCATCGACATCGTCCAGTCCGCCGTCTGGACGGTGGTCATCGCCGCCGGGCCCGCCGTCATCGGCGCGATGCTCGTCGGCATCGTCATCGCGCTCTTCCAGGCGCTGACGCAGATCCAGGAAGTCACGCTCACCTTCGTGCCGAAGATCATCGCGATCTTCGTGATCATCGCCTTCACCGCGTCCTTCACCGGCGCGCAGGTCTACGCCTTCACGCAGGAAAGCTACTCGCGCATCGAACACGGGTTCTGATCCCGCGCCCCGAGCGAGCCGAGAGTTTCGAACGCCGCGTCCGGTTCGCACCGGCGCGGCGTTTTCGTTTCGTCCAGCCCGGCTCAAGCGAGGCAGCGGAAAAAGCGATGCCGGGACGGGCATGACGCCTACGCCCCATATCGCTGACCCAGGGAAGCATGACGCTTCCGGGAGTGCCCGATGGCCGCCGTCGACTCGATCAAGCTGAACCCGCCCGCCGGCGCGCCGACCAGCCGCCGCGACATCGGCTTCGCGCTCGGCATCGTCTTCATCATGGCGGTGCTCTTCGTCCCGATCCCGCCGTTCATCATCGACTTCGGCCTGACCATCTCGATCTCGCTGTCGGTGCTGATCCTGATGGTGGCGCTGTGGATCGAGAAGCCGCTCGACTTCTCGTCCTTCCCGACCGTCCTCTTGATCGCGACGATGCTACGCCTGTCGCTCAACATCGCGACGACGCGCGTCATCCTCAGTCACGGCAACGAGGGGCACTACGCCGCCGGCCACGTCATCGGTGGCTTCTCCGAGTTCGTCATGGGCGGGGACTTCGTGATCGGCCTCGTGGTCTTCGCGATCCTCATCACCGTCAACTTCCTCGTCATCACCAAGGGCGCGACGCGTATCGCGGAAGTCGGCGCCAGATTCACCCTCGACGCCATCCCCGGCAAGCAGATGGCGATCGACGCCGACCTGTCGGCCGGCCTCATCGACGAGCGGGCGGCGCAGGTCCGCCGCCGGGAACTGGAGGAGGAGTCGTCCTTCTTCGGCTCGATGGACGGTGCCTCGAAGTTCGTGCGCGGCGACGCGATCGCCGGCCTGATCATCACCGCCGTCAACATCTTCGGCGGCATCGTCATCGGCATCACGCGGCACCAGATGGACGCGAGCACCGCTGCCGACGTCTTCGTGAAGCTGTCGGTCGGCGACGGCCTCGTGACGCAGATCCCGGCGCTGATCGTCTCGCTCGCCGCCGGCCTCCTCGTGTCGAAGGGCGGCACGCGGGGCGCGGCCGAGAAGGCGATCATCTCGCAGCTCGGCTACTATCCGCGCGCCATGATGGTCGCGGCGGGGCTGATGGGCCTCCTGTCGCTGCTGCCCGGCCTGCCGATGCTGCCCTTCATGGCCGCCGCCGCGGGTCTCGGCTTCGTCGCCTACACGGTGCCGAAGCAGCGCGCCGCCGCCGAGAAGGCCGCTGCCGACGAGAAGCTGATGATCGAGGCGGAGCAGGCCGAGACCGAGCGCCAGTCGGTGAAGGAGTCCCTGCGCATCGTCGAGGTCGAGCTCGTGCTCGGCAAGCAGATGGGCGCGCATCTCGCCTTCGCGCGCGACGAGCTCGGCAACCGCGTCGGCAAGATGCGCCGCCGCTTCGCCTCGCGCTACGGCTTCGTGGTGCCGGAGATCAAGCTCTCGGACGACCTCAGCGTCGAGCCGAAGAGCTACGAGATCAAGGTGCACGGCACGACGGTGGCCTCGCAACCGCTGCGGCTCGGCGAGCTCCTGATCGTGCTCGGCGACTCGCCGGTGCCGGACATCCCGCACGACCTCACCAAGGAACCGGCCTTCGGCCTCCGCGCCGCCTGGATCTCGGACACGTTCGGCGCCGCCGCTCGCCGCGCCGGCTTCGAACCGGTGGACACGCTGTCGATCGTGCTGACGCACCTTTCCGAGGTGATCCGCAACAACCTCGCGCATCTCCTGTCCTACAAGGACATGCGCTCGCTGCTCGACCGGCTGGAGCCGGAATACAAGCGCCTCATCGAGGAGATCGTGCCGGCGCATATGAGCTACAGCGGCCTGCAGGCCGTCCTGAAGCTGCTCCTCGCCGAGCGCGTCTCGATCCGCAACCTGACGCTGATTCTCGAAGCCATCGCCGAGATCGCGCCGCATGTCCGGCGCTCCGAGAAGATCGTCGAGCACGTGCGCATGCGCATGGCGCAGCAGATCTGCGGCGATCTTCTGCATAAAGGTCAGCTCGCGGTCCTAAGGCTCGGGAACCGCTGGGATCTCGCTTTCCACCAGGCCCTGAAGCGCGATGCCAAGGGCGATGTCATCGAGTTCGACATCGATCCGCGCCTCGTCGAGCAGTTCGCGACCGAAGCCTCGAAGATCATCCGCGAGAAGACCGATCAGGGCGAGAGCTTCGTGCTCGTCGCCTCACCGGACGCGCGCCCCTATGTCCGGATGATGATCGAGCGCATCTTCGTGAACCTGCCGGTGCTCTCGCATCTCGAAATCGCGCGCGGCGTCGACATCAAGCCGCTCGGCTCGATCTCCTGACAGGGAGGGTCAAGCTCGTGAACGCCGACACCTCCGTCGCCGTCCTGTCGCTGTTCCTGATCTTCTGCCGGGTCGGGAGCTGCCTCATGCTGCTGCCGGGCTATTCCTCGCTGCGCATGCCGGTACAGATCCGGCTCCTCGTCGCGGTGGCCGCGTCGCTGGTGATCTCGCCGGCGCTGCTGCCGGGCATGCAGGGCCTCGTCCAGTCGTCCGGCGACGACATGCGGCTGCAGCTCGTCGTGACCGAGATGTTGAACGGCGCACTGATCGGGCTGCTCGGGCGCGTCTTCATGCTGGCGCTGCAGTTCGCCGGCACCTTCGTCGCCAACGCGATCGGCATGGGCAACGCTTTCGGCGTCGCGATGGAAGACCAGGAGCCGGCCATCGCTTCGCTGATCACCCTCACCGCGACGGTGATGATCTTCACCCTGAACCTCCATGCCGAAATCCTGCGCGCGCTCGTCGCCTCCTACGGGCCGATGCCGGTGGCGGGTGGGTTCGTGTCGCGCGCCGGCCTCGTCTCGCTGACCGACAAGCTCGACGAGACCTTCATGCTCTGCCTTCGGATCGCGAGCCCGTTCGTGGTCTACGGCGTGATCGTCAACTTCGCGGTGGGGCTGATGAACAAGATGACGCCGCAGATCCCGATCTACTTCATCTCGCTGCCCTTCGTGATCGCGGGCGGCATGGTGCTGCTCGGCTGGGCCATCGGGGATTTCCTGCGCATCTTCGTCGCCAGCTTCCAGACCTGGGTGTTCAACGGTTGAGCGCGGAACGGGAGCGGGCGGAGCGTTTGAAGCGGCTGCTCGACGTGCAGGCGCGCAAGCGTCGCCTGGCGGAATGGCAGCTTGCGGAACTGCGCCGCGAGGCGGGTGAACTCGCGGCCGCCAGCGCCGAGATCATCGAGAGCCTCGGCACGCAGTCGCTGCTGAACGGCCTCTTCCTCGAAGGGCGCGCCTCGGCGCTTCGCCGCAACGAGGCGAAGATCGTCCGCAACCGCGACGCTGCCGCCAAGGCCGGCGCGGCATTCGCCGAGGCGCAGGGCATCGAGAAGCGCATGGAGCGCGCGGTCGCCGAGGCGGAAACCGTCGCCGCCCGGCGCGAGGAACGCGACGCGCTGGCAGCGACGCTGGACGACTATCTCGCGGCCGCCCGCACAAGCCTCGAATAAGACGGCGCGGCTACATCTTGGACGACGCGAACGGCGGGACGGCGGGGCGATGGCGGCCATCACGGGCATCGGAACGGAGCAGCGGGTCGCGCGCGAGCGCCAGGCCGATGCCGCCGCATCCCGGACGGACCGCGCCGGGCCGGCGGGCAGGGCGCTTCCCTACAACATGGTCCCGCACGGCTCGAAGACCGGCGAGCTGAAGCCGGCGCAGCAGTTCGAAGCCTTCGTGCTGCAGAGCTTCGTCGAGCCGATGCTGCCGAAGGACGACTCGGCCTATTTCGGCGAAGGGACCGCCGGATCGATCTGGAAGTCGATGCTTGCCGAGCGGATCGGCGCGGAGATGGCGGCGGCCGGCGGCATCGGCATCGCCGAGATGGTCGAGAAGCGCAACGCCTCGATCGAGGCGCTCGACAAAGCGAAGACCGAAGCGGTGAAGGCCGATGCGGCCGCCAAGGGCGCCGGCCTCGGCAAGCCCGGCTCGCTCTAACGGATTCGCGCGGTACCAGGAATTCCCGCCTGTCGGCGGACGAGGAAAGGTCGATAAGGTGGAAGCGGTTCTCATTCAGGCGATCAACCGGCTCGAAGGCATCCTGGCCGGCGAAACCGAGGCGCTGCGCGCCGGGCGCGTCGTCGATCTCTCCGAGGTCAGCAACCGCAAGAACCAGAGCCTTCTGGAACTCACGCGCATCTCGCGCGGCGTCGATCCGAAGACGCTGACCGGCACCCTGCAGGAGCGGCTCGGCACGCTGAAGGGCCGGCTGGAGGAGAACCGCCGTGTCCTGTCGCTGCACATCGAGGCGGCCGGCGAGGTTTCCGGCATCATCTCGCGCGCGCTGAAGGAAGCCGAGTCCGACGGCACCTACGGCTCGTCGGTCAGCGGCGTGAAGCGCGGCGCATGATCAAGACGCTTCTCATCGGCCTCTGGGTCTGCGCGGCCTCGCTCGGCACCAGCTATGTCGTCGCGTCCATGCAGGATCCGGGCGGCGAGAAGAAGCCGGACCCGACCTATTTCGCCGGCCTCGACTGGCGCAAGACCGACGGCATCACCATCCCGGTCGTGTCGAAGGACAAGATCTCGGGCTACGTGCTGGCCCGGTTCGTCTACACGATCGACGGCGAGAGCGCTGCGAAGCTCGCGACGCCGCCGGACCCGTTCATCCTCAACGACGCGTTCGTGACCGTCTACGAGACCTCCGGCTTCGATTTCGAGCACCCGGAGAAGTACGATCTCGAAGGCCTGAAGAACCGCATCAAGGAAAGCGTCAACAAGCGCTACGGGCAGGAACTCGTCCACGAGGTGTTGGTGGAGCAGTTCGACTTCCTGCCGAAGGACGACATGAGCCCGCACAAGACGGCGTCGAACTGACGCCGCCGTTCAGTTTCCGCGCTGCGTTAAGCTTTCGGTAACGACGATCCGATAATTTCGCGGGCGCGACGCGTCTGCGTCCGAACCTACGGAGCGTGCGGACGCATGGTCTCGACCCTTCTCGGCTACAAGCTCTACGCCACCGACATCTCGAAATCGCTGGAGCGGCTGGAGAAGACGGCAAGCGTCAAGAAGGACGCCGACTACTATTCGAAGAACATCGGCAACGTCACCTCCGTCGACGATTTCCTGAACGACTACCGCCTCTATTCCTACGCGATGAAGGCCTACGGGCTGGAGGACCAGATCGCCTCCAAGGGCCTGATCCGCAAGGTGCTGGAGAGCGATCTCTCCGACTCGACCTCCTTCGCCAACAAGCTGGCGGATTCGAAGTACCGCAACTTCGCGGCGGCGTTCAATTTCGGCTCGATCGCGACCACCGACACGAAGCTCGTCCAGACCACGGCGCAGGCGAACGACCTGGTCGAGGCCTATTCCGAGCAGCGCGTGCGGGAAGGCACGGCCGCAGCGGCCAAGACGACCTACTATTCCGATGCCATCGCGAAGGTGAAGTCGGTCGACGATCTTCTGAACGATCCGGCCATGTTCGAGGTCGTCGTGGAGGCCGCCGGCGGCGACCCGAAGACCGTCTCGAAGGACATGATGCGCGTCCTTCTGACGAGCGGCTACCAGGACGGGATGGCGATCCCGAATGCGAACTTCGCTTCGTTGAAGAGCCGCTTCAATTTCGGAGCGGATGGGAAGGTCGCCGACGGTGCTACCGCCCAGACCAAGGATCAGGCGGATCGCGTCGTCTACGACTACAACGTCAAGACCGGCAACAACGCCAATCCGCACTCCGCGGCGCTGAACACCGCCTATTTCGAGGCGAAGATCGGCACGATCACCAAGGCTTCCGACCTCGTCGCGGACGACCGGCTGCGCGACTACGTGCTCTCCGCCGTCGGCCTCGATCCGGACATCGAGCAGCCGAGCTACGTCACGAGCATCCTGAAGAGCGATCCGAAGGACCCGAACAGCGTCCTGAACCAGATCGTGACGAAGAACGCCGACGGCTCCGAGAACGCCTTCGGCGCGAACCGCAAGGCGCAGTATACTGCCTTGCGGCAGGCTTTCGGCTTCGACACGAGCGGCAACGCCGCCGCCGGCAAGGCGCAGACCGAAGCGCAGACCAAGACGTTCGAGGACGCTTATTTCGCGAACTATCAGCGGGTTGCGCAGGCGGACGAGAGCCTGAAGACCTCGGCGTTCAAGGTCGTGATGACCAAAGTCGATTCGCTGACCGATCTCCTGACCGACAACCAGACGGTGAAGACGAGCGGCGGTGTCAGCACCTTCACGCGCACCGCCATCGACTACGTCCTGAAGGCCTTCGACATCGATCCGTCCGAAGCGCCGCTGTCGAAGGTCCGCGCGGTGCTGACGAGCGACGTGTCGGATCCGACAAGCTACGTGAACAAGCTGAAGGACGAACGGTTCGAGAAACTGGCCGCAGCCTTCAACTTCGATCCCGATGGCAAGCCGACCGGCCAGCGCGTCGTGCAGAGCGAGAGTCAGCAGGCCGCCACCGCGACGAAATACGCCGCCACGTTCGGCACGATGACGACGGCGAAGAAGGACGTGGTGAAGGCGGAAACCAAGGCCTATGTCGAGGCGCTCGGCACGATCCATTCGCTGGACGACTTCGTGTCCAACGACAAGGTCACCGCCTACGCGCTGAAGGCCTACGGGCTGGAGAAGGACAAGCTGTCGACTGACGTCTTGAAGAAGATCATCTCAAGCGATCTCGGCGACAAGAAGAGCTACATCTACGCGAAGGGCTACGACCGCTACGTCGACTTCGTGAAGGCGTTCAACTTCACCGCCGAGGGCACGATCCAGATCGATGACGCGAAGGTGCAGGACAGCGCCTTGCGCCTGAAGACGCAGAACGAGTATCTGCTGAACACGATGGAAACGCAGGCGGGCGATCAGGACGGCGAGGGCGTGCGGCTCGCGCTCTACTTCCGCCGCAAGGCCGCCGACCTGACATCGACCACCTCGATTCTCGCCGACAAGGCCGTCCTGAAAGTGGTGATGACCGCGCTGGGCCTGCCCGACGGGTTCACCCAGCTCGACACGACACAACAAGTCGCGACGATCGAGAAGAAACTGAAGGTCGCCGACTTGAAGGACCCGGCGAAGCTCGACAAGTTCATCACGCGCTTTGCCGCGCTCTACGACGTGACGAATGCCGACGCGTCGAACGCGAACAACCCGATCCTGCAGCTCTTCACCGGCGGTTCGGCATCCTCCGGGGGCATCGCATCGCTTCTCTAACCACGAAGGTCAGTCGCGGACCGCGTAGTAGGGACCGGCGAGACGGCGGAGCGCGGCCGGGTCGATCGGCTCGGGCTCGCTCTCGGCGTGGACACCGGCCTCGCCGTCTTGCCTCCAGACGATCCGGCCGTAGCGGACCGACCCTTCGTTCTCGTCCAGCACCGCCACCACGCCGCTTTCCGCAACCGGGTTCTCGAACAGCCGCAGGCGCAGGCCGCGCGCCGAACGATCGAGGATCGCGCAATCGCCTAGGAAGGCCAGGTCCGCGTCGAGGAGCTTGCCGGGGCGCAGGCGCGTCCGGCTTCGTCGAGCCTTCCGTCGCTCGGCCGCGGCGGCCCGCGATCGCCTGGAAAAGAGGGTGTGGAAGATACCCAAGGATCCGTCGTCCCATTCGCTCGACCGGATAATATCGCCGAACGCGCTTCGGTGGCATCTCAGGCTTAACGATTTCGCAACCACGGTTAATGCAGGCAATTTTACGCTTCGCTAACCCTGTTTCATGGGAACGGCTGCTTCTTCCGTCAGGGCAACGGAACCGTTAACCGCGGAAGCGCAGTCTCGGCCGGTCCTCTAGCGGCTGGTCGCCCATGTCCCTCATCCGTCGCCGATCCGCGAATCCGACCGAATTCGGCCAGGTGCTGGCCGACGTCACGCGCGACGCGCCCCGGATGCCGCGGCCCGACCGGTTGCGGCCGCTCGCCGGACCGACGCTCATGGACAAGCTGTTCATGGGAGCGCTCTGCACGGCGTCCGTGTCGTTCTGCGTCTTCGCGGTCGTGACCTCGGTCAACGATCCGGACTATTTCAGCCGCAAGCTGATCGCCTCGTTCCAGCGGGCGAACGTCGACCCGATCGTCACGGGCACTGTCGCGGCACCGGCCGCCGATGTGGCGCTGCCCGTGCCGGCGATCGTCCGGCACAAGGAACCGAGCCCAAGCGACTACCAGATCGTGATGGTCTATGGCGACGAGGCGATCCTCGCGACCGACGACGAACTGCTGCGCGCCAAGGTCGGAACCGTGCTGCCCGGGCTCGGCGCGATCACCGCGATCGTACCGAATGCGACGGGCGGCACGGTGAGCGCCGAGAAGGCGGTGCTCACCAGCGGCACCAAGTAGCGCCTACTTCTTTTCCAGGAGAACCTGGCCTTCGCGGGCGATGGTCGCCTTGATCTTGTTGGCGATCGCGGCGAGGAACGTCGGCAGCTCGACCTCGACGTGGATGTGGTCGTCGAGGATGTCGAGGTGCCCGACCACGCTCTGTCCGAGCATGCCCGCCCGGAAGTCGAGGCGATCACCGTTCCAGGTGTCCTCGAACTTCAGCATGCCGCCGACCGCCTGGCTGCGCATGCGGCCGAAGCCTTCGCTGATTCGCTGGCGAGCGACGTCCCGCGTGAGCTTGTGCGGGATGTCGATCTTGATCGTGTCGCTCATCGGCTCCTCGGCGCATCGAATGCTGCGCCGAGGATATGGCGACGGTCATCCGCCGCCGCAATGTCGAGCGCGGCTGCTCAGGCCGTAGCGGCCTTCGGCGCTCCGCTGCCGGTGCGACGGCGGCGACGGTTGCGGCCCGGCCGGCCGGTCGCGTTCGCCGCTGCGCCGGCGGGTTTCGCGGCGGCACGCGGCGGCGGGTTCGGCCCGCGCGACTGCCGGCCCGGATGGGCCCGCGCAGGCGAGGGGCCGCGCCCGGACGCTTCGCGCGGCGGCCGCCGCTCCTCCGAAGCCGATCCCGCTGGAACGACGATGTCGGTTTCCTTGAGGTCGAAGCGCTGACCGGTGAGCTTCTCGATCGCCTTCAGCTTGGCGCGCTCGGTCGGATCGACCAGCGCCACCGCGATGCCCGACTTGCCAGCGCGGGCGGTGCGGCCGATACGGTGGACATAGGCCTCCGGCTCCTCCGGCAGGTCGAAGTTCACGACATGGCTGATGTCGTCGACATGGATGCCGCGCGCGACGATGTCGGTCGCGACGAGGACGCGCATCTTGCCGGAATGGAAGGCCGAGAGCGCCTTCTGCCGCGCGCCCTGGCTCTTGTTGCCGTGGATGGCGAGCGCCTCGATGTTCGCCTTGCCGAGGTCTTCGGCCAAGCGGTTCGCGCCGTGCTTGGTACGGGTGAAGACCACGACCTTGTCGACGCCCGGCTCGGCGAGATGGCGGATGAGCCAGTGCTTCTTCGCCTTCTGCGGCACGAGCCAGGCGCTTTGCTCGATCTTCTCGACGGTGACGATTTCGGGCGTGACCTCGACACGCACCGGCTCGCGCAGGATCTTGGCGGCGAGCGAGGCGACGCTCTGCGGCATCGTGGCCGAGAACAGCAGCGACTGCCGCTCGGTCGGCAGCGCCTTCACGATGCGCGTCACGTCGCGGATGAAGCCCATGTCGAGCATGCGGTCGGCCTCGTCGAGAACGAGGTATTTCACGGCGTCGAGCGCCAGCGCCTTCTGCTCCATGAGATCGAGCAGCCGGCCGGGCGTCGCGACGACGATCTCGACGCCGCGCGCCAGCGCTTCGGCCTGCGGCCGGGCGCTGACGCCACCGAAGACGGTGGCGTGCTTCAGCTTGGTGCGGTCGGACAGCTTGTGGATGGTCTCGGCGATCTGGAGCACGAGCTCGCGCGTCGGCGCGAGGATCAGCGCCAGCGGACGCCGCGAGGCGGCGCGCTGGCCGGTCTTCAGCAGGCTGTCGAGCAACGGCAGCGAGAAGGCGGCGGTCTTGCCGGTGCCGGTCTGGGCGATGCCGAGGACGTCCCGGCCCTTCAACTGCGGCGGAATGGCCTCGGCCTGGATCGGCGTCGGCGTGACGAGTTCCGCGCGGTCAAGCGCGGCGAGAAGGAGGTCGGCGAGGCCGAGATCCTTGAACAGGACTTGGGTCAAAAGGGACTTTCAGTGAACGGCGGAACGGCTCTGTCGCGTTCCGTTGGGTGGCCGATCGTCTTCGCGCGAGGGCGGATCGGCACGGGCCGTGTCGGACGAGAAGCGTCCGAAGGCGCTCGCCTTTCGGGTCCGGTCAGGCTCGGAAGCTTGGCGGATGGGAGGGAGCGCAGCGCGTCACGGCGTTGCAGCCCGCATATCGGGCTTTTCGCGCGCCGCGTCAATCGCGGTTCGGCTCATCCCTGCAATTCGGACTGCATCATCTCGAGTTCGAGCCACTCGTCCTCGGCCTTCGCGAGGGTTGATCGGTCGCGGTCGATCGCGCTGGCAAGCTCGGCGAACCGCTTGTTGTTCTTCGCGAACAGCGCGGGATCGGCCATCTCGGCTTCGGCCGTCGCGATCGCTTTCTCCAGCCGTGCGATCTCCTTAGGGAGATTCTCCAGCGCGAACTTCTGCTTGAAGGAAAGCTTCGACGCCGGCGCGGAGGCAGATGCTTTCGGCGGCGCCGTTGGCGCGGCCTCCCGCGGCTTCTCCTGCTTCGGCTTCGCCTCGGCGCGCCGCTGGGTCAGCATGTCGGTATAGCCGCCGGCATATTCGATCCAGCGCCCGTCGCCGGCCGGAGCGACGGTGGACGTCACCGTCCGGTCGAGGAAATCGCGGTCGTGGCTGACGAGGAGCACGGTGCCCGGATAGTTCGCGACGAGCTCTTCCAGGAGGTCGAGCGTTTCCATGTCGAGGTCGTTGGTCGGCTCGTCCAGCACGAGCAGGTTGGCCGGCGTCGCCAGCGTTTTGGCGAGGAGCAGACGCGCCCGCTCGCCGCCGGACAGCATGCCGACCGGCGTCCTGATCTGCTCGGGCGAGAACAGGAAGTCCTTCAGGTAGCCGACGACGTGGCGAAGCTCGCCGTTGACCATCACCTGATCGCCGCGTCCGTCGGTGAGGTTGTCGGCGACGGAGGCGTCGTCGCGTAAGGAAGCGCGCTTTTGGTCGAGAAAGGCGAGGTCGAGGTTCGTGCCCCGTCGAATCCGTCCCGCATCCGGCTCCGTCTTGCCGATCAGCATCCGCAAGAGCGTCGTCTTGCCGGCGCCGTTCGGGCCGACGAAGCCGATGCGGTCGCCGCGCAGGATGCGCGTCGAGAAGCCGGAAACCAGTTGCCGCTCGCCGTAGCGCTTCGCGACGTCCTCCGCCTCGATCACGAGCTTGCCGGACTCGCGCGTCTCGCCCGCCTTCATCACGACGTTGCCGGTGGCGCGGCGGGCGTCGCGCCGCTCCTGGCGTATCGTGTGGAGCGCTTCCAGGCGGCGCTGGTTGCGCGTGCGCCGGGCGGTGACGCCATAGCGCAGCCAGTGCTCCTCGCGCTCGATCTTTGCCGAGAGCTTGCGGAGGTCGCGCTCCTCCTCCTCCAGCACCTTGTCGCGCCAGCGCTCGAAGGCGCCGAAGCCCTCGTCGAGCCGCCGCACCGCGCCCCGGTCGAGCCAGACGGTGGCGTTGGTGGTCTTCTCCAGGAAGCGCCGGTCGTGGCTGATGATCACCACGGCGCTCCGCAGCGAGGCGACCTCGCCCTCCAGCCACTCGATCGTCGGCAGGTCGAGATGGTTGGTCGGCTCGTCGAGAAGGATGATGTCGGGCTCGGGCGCGAGGACGCGGGCCAGCGCCGCGCGCCTCGCCTCGCCGCCGGACAGGTCGGCCGGGCGAGCGTCGGGCGTGAGGCCGAGCGACTCGATGCAGAAGGCGACGCGGTAGGGATCGTCGGCCGGTCCCAGCCCCGCCGCGACGTAGCTTTCGACGCTTGGGCTCTCGCCGAAGTCCGGCTCCTGCGCGAGATAGCGGATCGTCGCCTGAGGCTTGCGAAAAACCTCGCCGCCGTCCGGCTCGACCGTGCCAGCGGCGATCTTCAGCAGCGTCGACTTGCCGGAGCCGTTGCGCCCGACCAGCGCGATGTGGTCGCCGGGCAGGACGTTGAGCTCGACGCCCGAGAGAAGCGGAGTGCCGCCGAAAGTCAGCCGGACGCCGTCGAGGCGAAGCAGGGGAGGGAGTGCCATGCGCGGGCTTCTAGCGGATGGCGGCTCAGAGAGGAACGGCGTTCGCCTTGTCGCTAGCAGGTGGCAGTGTGATCTATCCTCGAACGCGACGAGAGATCTCGGATAAGGAAGACGAGGCGCTGCTGCGTGGCGTCCGGAACATCGGGGAACTGCTGAGTTCCGGGAGACGCTGACTTACTCCGCCGGCATCGCATGCCCCACCTCGCCCTCCGCCGCCCGCCTTTCGGCGGCGGCGATGTCGCGGTGGAGGGCGGCGGTCTTCTCGGCGTTCGGGGTCGAGAAGCGGCCGAGCAGAAGATAGGCCACCGGCGTCACGTAGAGCGTCGAGAAGGTGGCCAAGCCGAGGCCCCCGACGATGACGTAGCCGAGCGCGACGCGCGCTTCCGCGCCGGCGCCGCTGGCGAAGATCAGCGGCACGCCGCCGACCACCGTCGCGATCATCGTCATCATCACCGGCCGCAGGCGGATCAGCGCCGCCTTCTCCACCGCCTCGCGCAGCCCCATGCCTTCCTCGCGGAGCTGATTGGCGAATTCCACTACGAGGATGCCGTTCTTCGCCATGATGCCGACGAGGAGGACGAGGCCGATCTGGCTGTAGAGGTTGAGGCTCACGCCGAAGAAGGCGAGCGCGTAAACCGCGCAGGCGACCCCGAGCGGCACGGTCGCGATGATGATCACCGCCGAGACGAAGCTCTCGAACTGCGCGGCGAGCACCAGCAGGATCACGACGATGGCGAAGCCGAAGACGACCGCGAGGCCGTTCGAGGTTTCCTGCAGGGTCGCGGCTTCCGCCAGCGGCACGAGGCGCATCGAGTCCGGGATGACGTCCCGCGCCAGCGCCTGCACGTCGTCCCAACCTTGCCGGATCGCGTAGCCTTCCGGCAATTGCGCCGAAAGCGTCACGGCGCGTGAGCGGTTCTCGCGGTTCAGGCTCGGCGCGATCGGCCTTTCCTCGACCTTGGCGATCGAGCTCATCGGCACGAGCCGCCCGTCGCCGGTCTTCAGGAAGATGTTGGCGAGGTCGTTCGGATCGTTGATCGGCTTGCCGGTCGCGACGATGCGGATCGGCACCGACTTGTCGTCGAGGAACGTCCGCCCCGTCTCGCGCCCGTCGAGCAGCGCCTGCATGGCTTCGGCGAGGCCGTCGATGTCGACGCCGAGATCGGAGGCGCGCTGGCGGTCGACCACCACGGATAGCTGCGGCTGCGCGGCATCGACCGCCTGCTGCACCCGGCCCCAGCGTCCGTCGCGGTCCATGGCGGATTTCAGCTTCGCCGCCGCGTCCTGCAACTCGTCGTAGTTCTGCCCGGCGATGGCGAACTGCAGTCCCTGGCCGCCGCCGCGGATGCCGAGCGAGTTCGGCTGGATCGCCACGGCGCGCACGCCCGGAATCTCGGCGAGCTGCCGGTTCACCTCGGCGACGATCTCCTGCTGCGTGCGCTCGCGCCGGTCCCAGTCGGCGAGCGACATCACCAGGAAGCCGTTGCTGGACGAGCCGCCCTGGCCGGCGGTGGCGTAGATATTGCTCGCCTCGCCGCTCTTCACGTAGGGCAGCAGCACCTGCTCGATCTTGCGCATCTGCGCCGCAGTGTAGTCGACGCTGGCGCTCTGCGGCGCAGTGATGCGCATGAGGGCGACGCCGCGATCCTCGGACGGCGTCAGCTCCTGCGGCAGCGTCATGAAGGTGAGGTAGGCCGAATAGGAGAACGCCGCAGCCGCGATCACGACGATGAGCGGGAAGGCGAGGCAGGCGCGGACCGTCACGGCGTAGAGCCCGGCGAGCCAGCCGCCGAAGCGCTGCGTCGCGCGAGCGAGTGGGCCCGGCGCGCGTTCCTTCGCGTGCGGCTTCAGGAGGTAGGCCGCCAGCATCGGGCAGAGCGTCAGCGCGACGAAGGCCGAGATGACGACGGCGACCGCGAGCACGAAGCCGAATTCGCGGAACAGGCCGCCCGCCGCGCCGGGCAGGAACGAGATCGGCACGAAGACGGCGGCGAGCGTCGCGGTGGTGGAGATCACCGCGAAGAACATCTCGCGCGTGCCGAGCACCGCAGCGGCCGCCGGACGCGCCCCCGCGTCGCGCCGGCGCACGATGTTCTCAAGCACGATGATCGCGTCGTCCACCACCATGCCGGTGGCGAGCACGAGCGCCAGCAGCGTCAGGATGTTGATGGAGAAGCCCGCGAGATAGATGAACGTCAGGACGCCGACCAGCGCGACCGGCATCGTCACCGCCGGGATCAGGGTGGCGCGGATGTTCAGAAGGAAGAGGAAGATCACCGCGACGACGATGATCACGGCATAGATCAGCGACAGCTCGACCTCGTGGATCGCGCCGTTGATGAAGACGGCATTGTCGCTGGTGACGCGGATCGAGACGCCCTTCGGCAACGTCCCGTTCAGCCGGTCGACCTCGGCGCGGATGCCGCGCGAGATGTCGAGCGTCGACGAGCCGGCCTGCCGCACGACGCCAAGCCCGATGCCGGTCTCGCCGTTGACGCGCTGCTGCGATGCGGCTTCGTCCGGCCCGAAGCGCACGCTCGCCACGTCGCGCAGGCGGGTGCGGTTGTTGAGGGCGATGTTCTCGAAGGCTTCCGGCGTCGTGACGTTCGCGTCCGCCCGCACGATCAGGTCCTGCGTCGGGGAGGCGAGCGAGCCGGCCGGCACGTCCAGCGCGACGTTGCGGAGCGCGTTCGCCACGTCCGCCACCGTCAGGCCGCGCGTCGCGAGCCGGTCCGGGTCGATGTCGACGTAGACGATCCGCTCCCGCTCGCCCGATAGCTGGAGGTCGGCGACGCCGTTCACCGCCGCGAGCTGGTCGGAGATGCGGTCCTCCACCAGCGTCGTCAGCTCCTCGATCGGCATGCCCGGCGCGAGCACCGCGAGGCGCATGATCGGATCGGCGTCCGCGTCGGCCTTCACGATGCGCGGCTCCTCGGCCTCCTCGGGCAGCGTGTTGGCGAGGCGGCTCACCGCGTCGCGCACGTCGCTCGCCGCGACGTTGAGGTCGGTCGCGCTCGTGAACTCGATCGTCACGCGGCTGGAGCCGAAGCGCGAGGCGGACGAGATCGAGGAAATGCCGGAGACACGCGCGACGGCACTCTCGACCTCGCTGGTGATCTGGCGGTCGATGGTTTCCGGTGCGGCCCCTTCGAAGTCGATCGACACGGTGATCACCGGGCGGTCGACGTTCGGCAGTTCGCGGATCTCGACCGCGTTCAACGAGGCGAGCCCGGCGACGACGATGAGCAGGTTGAGGACGAGCGTCAGGACCGGCCGGCGAATGAACAGGCTGGTGAAGGCCGTGAGCCCGTCCGGCTTGCCGACGTGGTGCGCGTGTGCGCTCATCGGCCGGCCGCCGCCTCCGCGGCGCGGGTCGGCGACGCTTCGGCGGACGGCCCATCATCCTCGTTCGCCGGTCCGGCCGGCGGCCGCGGCTCGCCGCGCACTTCGACCGATCCGCCTTCGCGGACGGACTGGACGCCCTCGACCACGACGCGATCGTTCAGCTTGACGGCGGTGGACGTGAGGATGATGCGGTCGATGGACCGCTCGACTACGCGCACCGGCGCCTTCTCGACCTTGTTGTCGACGATCTTCCACACGAAGGCGCCGTCGCGCTCCCATTGCACCGCCAGCGGATCAACGGCGAGCAGCCGTTCGCCGGGCAGCTTTAGCGTGATCACGAAGGACATGCCGGGCCGCAACTCGTCGGCGGCGTTGTCGAGCAGGGCTTCGGTGCGCAGCGTCCGGCTCGTCTCGTCGAGCCGGCTGTCGATGGCGCTGATCGTGCCGCGATAGAGGTTCTCGGGCCGCGCGGTGGCGACCGCTTCGACCGGCTGCCCGACCTTCAGGTCCTGCACGAAGGCTTCCGGCGCATAGAAGATCGCGCGCAGCCGCGTGCGGTCGTCGACCGTGGTGATGGCGTTCTGGTTCGAGACGAGGTCGCCCGGCTCGACGTTCACGATGCCGACCCGGCCGCCAAGCGGCGCGACGATGGTGCGTTTGGCGAGCGCGACTTCCGCGGCCCGGAGGTCGAGCCGGGCATTGTCCCGCTCGCGCACGGCATCGTTCGCCTCGACGGAGGATACGGCCCGCGATTCCGCCAGCCGCTGATAGCGGAGCAACTTCTCGTCCGCAGCATCGAGCGCGATGCGGGCGCGATCGACGGCGAGTTCCTCCGTATCCTTCTGCAGGATCGCGAGCGGAGCGCCTGACGCGACCGCATCGCCGGACTTCAACGGTACGGTGGCGATGATGCCGGTCGTGTCCGGATAGACCACCACCGAGTGTTCCGCTTCGCCGGTCGCGATGGCGCGCATCTGTGTGCGCGTGTCGGCTTCGCCGACCGTGCCGGCGAAGACGATGGTCGGGCGCTGGTTGCGTCCGCGCTCGACCGGCGTCGCGCCGGCCTTCTCGCCGGTCTCCGGCTTGGCAGAGATCGCCGCGACGGCCCGGCGCAATGCCGCCTGATCGTCCGGCAGCGCGCCGAGGATGAACTGTCCCGGGCGAGGATCAAGCATCATCCAGACGACCATGCCCCCCACGACGACGGCGAGCGTGACGACGATCTGTTTCAGGAAAGCCATGTCGCTCCGTAGCGGGCGGACCTTGAATGCCGCATGAACCGGCGTCGAATACGCCGGAACGCTAGCATCGCGCGCCGCGAAACGCGCATGAACTTTCCGTCAGGCGAGCCCGGCGTCATAGGACAAGAAAAGGCCCCGCCTCGGGTGAAGCGGAGCCTCTCGTGGCGTGTACGGCCGGGATGGTTCGCCTACTGCGCCGGATTGGCTCCATCGTCGTCCGACGAACTGCCGGAGCCAGCAGGTGCCGGCTGGAGGCGCATCGAACCGCGGTTGTCGGCATAGGTCTCGCGGTTGAACTCGGGAGCGGCCTTCAACTGGTCCTGCGTGAACTGCGTGTAGATGTTGATCGTGCCGTTTGTGTCGCGCATGAACTGCAGGTTCTCCATCGCGACGGCGACGGGCTTCGAGCCGATGCCGAGGAAACCGCCGACATCGACCACGACCGCATCGACGCGGCCGTCGGCGGTGAGGGCGATGTCGCCGACCTTGCCGATGTTCTGGTCGTTCGGGCCGTAGACCGCGACGCCGTTCAGCTTCTCGGCCGTCAGCTCGGCGCCCGTCAGCGGCTTCAGCGACGACTGATCGTTCGACGGGTTCGTCGAAGCGGTGGTGGCCGGATCGGCGTTCATCTTCGCCGCGCTGGCGTTGCCGTTGTCCGCGGCGGTGGACGTGTCGGCTCCGCGCGAACTCTCTGCCGGCAGGGCCGCCGTCGCGTTGCTCTCGCTTGCCGCCTTCTGCCCGCTCCGTTCGCTCGCCTCGAAGGTCGGGGCGGCGGCGAGCTGATCGCGCGTCGCCGCCATCACGAGACGCGGCTCGCTGTTCGCGCCGGGCTGGATCGTCAGCATCTCGTAGGGGACGCCGACATTCTTCTCGCCGATGCCGAGGAAGCCGCCGACGCCCACCACCGCCACCGGCACCGTGCCGCCCTCCGCCAGCACCAGATCGTTCACCGAGCCGATCGTCGCGGCGTCGTCGGCGGGGCCGGAATAGACGTTGCTGCCGATGATGTCCTGCGAGAGCTTCTGATCGTTGGCGAGCGCGGCAAGGTAGCCTGGCGCGGGAGCGGCCGTTACCCCAGCCGGCGCCGCCGGAATGGTACGGCCCGCCGCGTTGTTCGACGCGGCATTGGTGTCGGCCGTCGGGGCGGCCGTGACGTTGGTGGCAGCGCCATCGGCCGGTCCTCCGGCCGGTGCCGCAGCGCCGGAGCCGGGCAGCGCCGCGCCGTTCTGCGCGGCGTCCTGCGGCGACTGCGGCATGAAGGCCGGTGCGGCCTGCAACTCGTTCGCGGCCGCCTTCAGGACGACGCGATCCTTGCCGTCGTCACCCTTCGTCCATTCCACCTTGTCGGGCGCGGCGGCGACCGTCTTGTTCTGGTCGAGGCCGCTGGTGTCGACGACGACGGCGGCGAGCTTGCCGCCCTGGCCGATCACGAAGTTGCGGATTTCGCCGATCGAGCGGGCATCCGGCGAGGCCGTCTCGTAGACGCTGGCGCCGGTGAGCGTCGAGGCGAGCGTCTGGCCGGCTTCGAGCTGGCGGGCGTAGGTCCCGGCGCCGGCCTGCGATGCCGCGCTCCGGGAGGCGGGCGCATCGGGTGCGGCGGGAGCGGGGTTCTGGGCCAGCGCGGTGGTCGCCAGCAGACCGGCCAGCGCCGTGGAAACCAGAAGGGTGCGGGTCATGAGGTCGTCCTTCGTGCGAGTTGCGCATCCGAACGCCGTTCGGGCCGCGCGGCTCGATGTCCTTCAGCGCCTAGAAGGTCACCATCGGCGTTCGGTTCCTCGCCGATCGCCGCATCCGAGAATTCCCGATGAAGTCGCGGCGAGCGGCGCGCCGATCGAGGGTGCGGCGGCCGCTCGCCCGTTCGTCAGACCACCTGGAAGGCGAGGTAGCCGAAGAGGATCGCCAGGAGGATCGCGACGAGAACGATGAAGATCAGGATTTTCGCGATGCCGGCGGAAGCGCCCGCCACGCCGCGGAAGCCGAGCAGGCTGGCGATGGCCGCCACGATCAGAAGTATGACGATCCACTTGATCACGGTTTTCTCCTCGAACGCGCCGGCTTCCGGACGCGGAACACGCGCCGCCGGGTGAAACGCGCCGCCGACTGCCTAATTAAAGCCGCCTCGCCCATGGAACAGCCGATCGCATGAAAATCCATGTCGTTCTGAATGCCGATGGCGGCACCCTGCGCACGATGGATCTCGATGCGCTGAAACAGACGATCGAGAGCGAGTTCAGGCTGCACGGCCACGAGATCGACACCGAGCTTCCGCACGGGTCGGAGCTCGGCGAGGCGATCGAGAAGGCGGCGAAGCGCGACGACATCGACGTGCTGGTGGTCGGCGGCGGCGACGGCACGGTCTCCTCGGCGGCCGGCAAGCTGATGGGCCGGCACGTCGCGCTCGGCGTCCTGCCGGCTGGCACGATGAATCTCTTCGCCCGGACGCTGCAGATCCCGCTGCAACTGCCGCAGGCCATTGCGGCGCTCGCGGAGGGCGAAATCGCCGAGGTCGACATCGCGACGGTGAACGGCCGGCCGTTCGTGCATCAGTTCGCGGTCGGCATGCACGCGCGCATGGTGCGCATCCGCGAGCGGCTAAACTACGGTTCGAAGGTCGGCAAGGTGCTGGCATCCTGGCGCGCGATCTTCGGCGCCGTCCGTCGCCTGCCGATCGTGGAACTGGAGGTGGAGCTCAAGGGCGAGACCAAGCGGCTGAAGACGCCGGCGCTGGCGATCTCCAACAATCTCTACGGGGAGGGGCATCTTCCCTATGCCGACGATCCGCAGGGCGGCGAGCTCGGGATCTACATCTGCCAGACGACCGACCGGCTGGCGGTGGCGAAGCTGACGCTGGCGATCCTGTTCGGGACGTGGCGCAAC
Organism: Plantimonas leprariae; assembly: GCF_008802405.1. Taxonomy (GTDB): domain Bacteria; phylum Pseudomonadota; class Alphaproteobacteria; order Rhizobiales; family Rhizobiaceae; genus Plantimonas; species Plantimonas leprariae. Next base: position 182,459 of record NZ_VZDO01000008.1, on the reverse strand, counting down.
AGCCCGTCGCTCGGCGTCTATACGGCGGATCGGGTCGTGTTCGACTACCGACATCGCCACCGGCGCGACCGGGCGGTGCGGGACGGCGAGCTGGAGGATGTGGAGGTGCGCTCCGAAGTCGTCCTTCACAAGCGCGCGCTGAAGGTGCTGGTGCCGGCCGGCACGAAGTTCCAGCAAACCGCCGCGGAGGTGAAGGTCGCGACCCTGGAAGGCGCCAGCGCCGCTCCCTGACCGTTCAGCGGTCGCGGCGCTCTTCGTTGGCCGGCTCTTCGTCGATCGGATCGCCGCGTCCGCCGGCACCGTCGCCTTCCACGCGCAATGAGCCGTCGTAGTCGTGGCCGCCCTCGGCGAGCATGGACAGCGCGTCTGCGATGCGCGCGCCCAGGGGCTCGTATTCCTCGTCGCCGTCCGCGTAGCGACTGTCGAGAATGCGCTGGCGCAGATCGCCGAGCCGGGCTTGCTGTTCGGCCGGCGACAGGCGCGGGTCGTTCAAGACGTCGTCGATTTCCGCCTGCGAGACCGGCTCGCCGGCTGAACCGTTCGTCTGCTGCGCGCCGAAGCGATCTCCGCTCATCCTAGCCTCGCGCTCCGGGTCGTCAGTTCGGCGCGTTGCCGCTGCCGGAGGCGCCGGACGATTGCGGCGTCACGGTGTTGTTGCCCTGCGTCGCCGGGGTGGTGTTCGACGACGGTGCACCGAGGCCGCCGCCCTGGTTCGCTTCCGGCAGGGTCTGGTCGGGCATCGCCCAGCCGTAGAGGGCCATGCCGATGCCGCCGATCACGCAGAGCACGAGCGCGGCGATCAGGATGCGGAGAACCGGGGTGCCCGTGCGGCCCTGCCGGGCGTCCTGGGGATCCATGCGCGACATCGCGAGAGTTCCTAACGGCATGTGGGAGATGAAAGCATCGGGCGCGGCCGCCGCGACCGCGCCCGATGCGCTTCGTTCTCAGCGGTCGCGGAACGCCGCGATCGCCTTGTAAAGGCCGAAGAAGCCGGCGGCGGCCGCCGGGATCATGATGAGGCCGCGCTTCTGGCGAGCGAGCCGCATGAGCTGCGGCGCGTTCGACATGGCGGTGACGCCGGCGATCGAGAGGATGTCGCGCTGGAGGCGATCCTCCTTCTCGGGGCGGGGCGGACGGCCGCTGATCCTCGCGATCACGACCGCGACGATCGCCAGAACGAGGAAGACCGCGGCGAAGATCAGCGCCGTCCCGACGGTGCCCAGATGGCTAGCCACCCACGAAAAAAGGGCGACGAGCAAGAAGATCGCCATGACGAGCCCGAACACGCCCGCGACCGAATACCAGACGGCCATGTTGCGAAGCCGGGTAAAGTAGAGCCCGGCTTCGCCTGTCAGCAGGCGCGTGATCAGCGCGAATGGCATCAGTGGAAGAGGCGCGCGTAGACGTAACCGACGGCCGCCGCGATCAGCACGTACTTGACCGGCTCGGCGCGGACCTTCTCGCTGAACTGCTCTTCCAACTCCGTCGCCGTATCCTGTGCGACCCGCAGGTACTGCTCGCCCTGCGAGCGCAGGTCGTCACGCAGCGCGTAAGCCTGCTGGCGGGCGTTGCCCGCGTGGTTGCCGGCGAGACCCTTCAGCGCCTCGGCGATGCCGGCGACATCCTCGCGCAGCTTGCCGACCTGCTTCTGCAGGTCGCCGTCGGACGGCTTGCTGCCGACACCGCCACCGCCGCTGGCGCCCGAGGCGCCGCTTTCGGGCTTGTTCGCCTGCGTGGCATCGGACGACTTGTTCGACTGCGTGGCGTCGGACGGCATGGGGGTTTTCCTCGACTGGCCCGTCCGCGGCTGTGCGGACGGGAACTGACACGGGTGAAACGGCGGAGCCGCGGGTTCCAGCGGACAAGTAACGGAGCGGGGGTGGAGTTCCAGTGTTCCGGCCGACTTCGGCGGCCGCGTCAAGCGGCGGGAGCCACCCCGATGATCTGGCTGGAGATCGAGTCCGGCCCGAACTCGCCGTCGCCCTCGATGCCGAGGACATCCGCGAGGCGCGAGCGGGCGCGCGACACGCGGCTCTTGATCGTCCCGACGGCGCATTTGCAGATCTCGGCCGCCTCCTCGTAGGAGAAGCCGGATGCGCCGATGAGGATCAGCGCCTCGCGCTGGTCGTCCGGCAGGCCTTCCAGCGCCTTGCGGAAGTCCTGCAGGTCGAGATGGCCCTGCTGTTCGGGATGGCCGGCGAGTTGCATCGCGTGGACGCCGTCGACGTCTTGCACCTCGCGGCCCTTCTTGCGCATCTGGGTGTAGAACTCGTTGCGCAAGATCGTGAAAAGCCAGGCCTTGAGGTTGGTGCCCGGCTGGAACGTATGCTGCTTGTCCCAGGCCTTCACCAGGGTTTCCTGCACGAGGTCGTCGGCTCGGTCGAACGAGCCGGACAGCGAGGCCGCGAAGGCGCGAAGGTTCGGGATGATGGCGATCAGCTCGCGCCGGAATTCTATGTCGTGGCTCATGCGCCCTCCTGCTCGCCGAGCGAGCCGCCGGCTCGTTGCTCGGCTTTGTCCAGGGCATCCAGGAGGCTCAGGAAGCGATCCGGTACGGGTTCGCTGGCGACGTCGTCGTAGAAGGCCTTCAGCTTACGGCCGATGGCGGAATTCGAGCCGAGGTCGGCCGCCGGCGTCGTCTGCGTCGCATGGCTGTCCTGCACGGTACTGCCCTCGCGATCCCGGTCGTTCATCAATTGTCTCGCGCTCGTGCCGGCAACGCGGCGAAGGCCGCCACGAGGGTCGACGGTCCGCATTCCTTCATTACCGCCGATACATGTGCCCGCGAACGCAGTTCGCAAGGGCGGCCCGATCCGGGTTCGCCCATCCGCCGGCGCACGCGCCGGTACCCTTGCATTCACAACGGTTTTTGTTACGGCAGGATCGTTCCAGCTATGGGAACTCGCTTTCGAGCGCCTATCTGCAGCCCGTGTCCTTCTAGTCGACGCGAGGGGTTTTGTTCATGTCGATGTCGTCCCGCATAGCGCCGCACATTCCATACCTGCGCCGGTATGCGCGCGCGCTCAGCGGATCCCAGGCGAGCGGCGATGCCTATGTGACGGCGGTGCTGGAAGCGCTCGTCGCGGACCCGTCGCTGTTCCGCGGCGACGAAAGCCCGCGCATCGCGCTCTACCGGCTGTTCTCCTCGCTCTGGCAGTCGATCGATGTGAACATCCGCGAGGATGCGCCGCTGTCGGCCTGGGAGGAGAGGACCTCGCGCAACCTGAAGGCCATCGCGCCGCTGCCGCGCCAGGCGTTCCTGCTCGTCGCGGTGGAGGGTTTCACGGGCGCGGAGGGCGCCACCATCCTCGGCGTCGACCAGGACGAGTTCTCGCGTCTAATCGACGAGGCGAGTTCCGACATCGGCCGGCAGGTCTCGACCGAGATCATGATCATCGAGGACGAGCCGCTGATCGCGATGGACATCGAGCAGATGGTGGAAAGCCTCGGCCATAAGGTCACGGGCATCGCGCGCACCCATCGCGAGGCGATCGCGCTCTTCGAGCAGGAACGGCCGGGCATGGTGCTGGCCGACATTCAGCTCGCCGACGGATCGTCCGGCATCGACGCCGTGAACGACATCCTGGCGCGCGTCAGCGTTCCGGTGATCTTCATCACCGCCTTCCCGGAACGGCTGCTGACGGGCGAGCGGCCGGAGCCGACCTTCCTCGTCACCAAGCCCTTCAATCCCGATATGGTGAAGGCCCTCATCAGTCAGGCGCTCTTCTTCGACAGCGAAAACCGCGTGGCCGCCTGACCGCGCGGAATCGGAAGCTGTTCGGCTCCGCGAACCGCGTCCGGTCCGAAAAGGCGGGAACCGAGCGTCGGCGCATTCGTTGCGCAGCCGAACGATTTCATGTCGCCGATGGGCTGGGCCGTCTCTCTTCGTGCCTCATCGTCCCTTTGGCGCGGCCGGACTTATGCCGGCGGTACCGGGAAGGACTGGCGGAACGTCCATGGCGATCATGAGTCGATCCGCGCCCGTCCTGTCCATATCCGAACGCAGCTCGGCAGCCGGACACGGTTCGGCGGGAATCGAAGACCGAGCGTCGACCAAGGCTCTGGCGGCGCTCGCGAATGTCGAGATCACGCTCTTCTCGCAGCGGAGCGATCTCACCTACGACTGGGTATTCAACGCCTTCGGCTCCTGGCTCGACGAAACGGCCATCGGCCGCACGGATCGCGACATCCTCGGCGAGCCGGACGCCATGCGTATCTCCGCGATCAAGCGCGAGGTGCTGCAGACCGGCAAGCCGGCGCGCTTCGAACTTCCCGTGCCGATCGGTGCTTCGGTGCGGTGGTTCGACCTGCGCATCTCGGCAGCCCGCGACGACGGCGGCGAGATCGCCGGCCTGGTCGGCTCGCTGCGGGAGATCACGGATCAGAAGCGGCGCGAGGACACGCTGAAGACGTTGCTGCGCGAGCTGTCGCATCGGTCGAAGAACCTCCTCGCCATCATCCAGAGCCTTGCCTCGCAGACGGCGCGCCACTCGATGACGGTGCCGGAATTCCTTGTCCGGTTCCGCGGGCGCATCCAGTCGCTGTCGTCCTCGCAGGACATCGTGACCGATACCGACTGGCGCGGCGCGGACCTTGCCAGCCTCGTGCGGATGCAGGTCGAGCGCTATGCGCCGGACGGCATGGGGCAGGTCGCGTTCGCCGGGCCCGACGTCTACCTGTCGCCGACGGCCTCGCTTCACGTCGGGCTGGCTCTGCACGAGCTTGCCGTGAACGCCGCGTCCTATGGCTCGCTATCGGTTCCCGGCGGCCGGGTGGCGATCAGTTCGGAACTCGTGCGCGAGGAAGGCGAGCGCTATCTGCTCCTCGAATGGCAGGAGACCGGCGGGCCGCTCGTCCGAGCCGACCAGGACCCACGCTTCGGTACCTCGACGCTGGAGCGGATCGTGCCGAATTCCGTCGGTGGGGAAGCCAAGCTCAGCTACCGACGCGACGGCGTCCACTATCGCCTCATGGTGCCCGACGCGCAGTTCGAGGAACTCGATATCGTCGCTAGCGAACACGGCTAGAGCCGCCGGCGATCAACTGAACGTGATCTATTCACTGACCCGCTGGGGAACCGGCTGATACGGCATCGCATTGATTTCGCAAAGGGGATCAATGCCATGGAACACATCGCCGCCTTCATGATGCTTGTCGGCTGCGGCGCTGGCGCGCAGGACTGCCGCGAGATCGCGGTGCCCGTGCCGGCTTACGAGGATGTCGCCGAATGCACGCAGGAGCTTCGTCTCCAGATGCGGTTGAACGAGGCGACGGCTGCGAAGATCTACGGTACCTGCAAGGACGTGGACGAAGATACGTTCGATCGCGCCACGTCGGTGGACTGGTCCGTGACGAAGGACGGCCGACTCCTCGTCCGGTTCGACTCGGAACAGCAGGTCATGGCGGCGCGCTGACGCTCAATCGCTCTCCACTCGCAGCGTGACCATTTGAGCAAATTTTTTTCACTCTGCTCTGGAATGCGGCGCTTCCCGCGACACAATGTACAGCGGGACGTCGAAGGATCGACAAAGGCGGTTCGAATGAAAAAGATGTTGTTGTGCGTATCGGCTGTGGCGCTCATCGCGACGGCGGGTTGTTCGCAGACGGATAAGGACACCGCTCTCGGCGCCGGCGCCGGCGGCCTGATCGGCGCAGGCATCGGCGGTCTGGCGGGCGGCGGTCGTGGCGCGCTCATCGGCGGTGCGCTTGGCGCGGGCACGGGTGCCGTCGCCGGCAACGTCATCAGCCGGAACAGCCGCTCCGGCGATTGCGTCTATCGCGACCGCAACGGCCGTCGTTACGTGGCCGAGTGCCCGTAAGTCATACCGGCGAAAGCAGGTTCGAAAAGGCACCGCTTTAAAGCGGTGCCTTTTTCGTTTGGCGCGACCGGCGGTTTGCCGCTAGACCCGTGGCATGATCCGTCCGGGCACGCTCTTCCGCCGTTTCGCGCTTGCTTTCGTCCTGACGACGCTCTTTGGGGCGGCGGGCTGCCGGTCGGAAAACGGATCGCTGCCATCGGTGTTCGGAGCGGTGTTCGGCGTCGAGAATGCCGCCTCGATCCCTTATCAGGTCGGCAAGATCCCGGATCCGGTGGTGCGGCCGCAGGACAAGGTGATCGGCGACGCAGCGAACAATCCCGGCCAGTGTATCTACCGGACGCCGGCCGACCGCCGCTATCGCGCGAAATGCCCAGATGGCTACGCCATCGGCGACGTCAACTGATCCTCACGCCTCTCGCGCCAAGGCGACGAAAGCCGGCCGGATATCCTCCGCCGACTGCAGCGATTGCCGGAAGACGACGCGTCGGAGCAGGTCGCCGAGCGCGATCTCGAAACCCGATCGATCGGCCGTGACGATCCGCCAACCCGTTCCATCCGCTCCGCCGTGCACAGCCGCGATGGCGTCGACGGCATCCGCGTGGTCGTCGTTCATATGCGCGACCGCGCGGCGGAGACGTTCGGCGAGGTCCGGGCCGGGCTCGTCCACGAGGTCGCCGGCCGTCATGTCGTAAGCACGCGCGAAGCCGGCATTGAGGCTGGCGCCGGCTAAGGCGACGCGGAGGAATCTGAAATCGGCGAAGTCGCAGTAGAGTTCGGCGGACGGGTGGCGGGCCAGGAAGCGTTCGCGGGCGTCCGCCTTCGCTTCGGCCACCAGCGGTTCGGCGCGGCCGAAGACGCTGATCCGCGGATGGGCAAGGGGATCGCCGCTTCCGACCTCGCCGAAGAGGATCGAGCAGGACGGCTGGGCGAGGAGGGCGCGCGAATGCGCGGCGAGGCTTGAGACGAGCAGCAGCGGGTGCCCGGCTTGGTCGCTGGCGGTCAGCACCCGGCTGGCGAGCGGCGTGTTCGTTTCCGGCAGGAGCGTCGCGAGCGAACCGTAGCGGGAGGCGCGGATCAGCCCGCGCGCCAACCGCCGCGCCTCGTCGTCGACGGGTCTCAGAACGCTCTTCGCCTGTTCCATGCCGTTTCGCTTACCATGTCGTCGCAGGGGGTCGCGTTCCGCCGCGACGAGGCCCGAGCGGCGGGGGCTATCCCGACCGCACTCGATCGTGTCAAACCCGGCCGAAGGAGACAATGCATGACTTCGCCCATCCGCGACCGCGTCGAGGCGGCGCTTCGACAGGTCGGTCTTCCGGACGGCAGCGGCGACATCGTCTCGAAAGGCATGATCTCCGAGATCATCGTCGCGGACGGGAAGGCGTTCTTCTCGCTGACGGTCCCGGCCAGCGATGCGGAACGCTTCGAGCCCGTCCGTCTCTCGGCCGAGAAGGCGGCGGCGGGCGTCGAAGGTGTGTCGGCGGCGATGGTGGTGCTGACGGCCGAGCGAAAGCCCGGCGGCGCGCAGACCGCACCCGTGCCTCCGCGCCCGCAGGCACCGCCGCCACGCCAGCAATCCGCCGCGAAGCCGGGCATACCCGGCATCGAGCGCATCGTCGCGGTCGCGAGCGGCAAGGGCGGCGTCGGCAAGTCCACGACGGCGGTGAACCTCGCGCTGGGGCTCCGGACGCTCGGCCTGTCGGTCGGCCTGCTCGACGCCGACATCTACGGCCCGTCGATCCCGCGCCTCCTCGCCATTCGCGACGAGAAGCCGAAGACGGCCGGCGGCCGCACCATCCTGCCGATCGAGGCCTACGGCCTTCGCGTCATGTCGATGGGCCTCCTCGTCGAGGAGGAGACGCCGATGATCTGGCGCGGGCCGATGGTGATGTCGGCGCTGACGCAGATGCTGCGCGAGGTGGAATGGGGCAAGCTCGACGTGCTGGTGGTGGACATGCCGCCCGGCACCGGCGACGCGCAACTCACCATGGCGCAGCAGGTGCCGCTCGCCGGCGCGGTGATCGTCTCGACGCCGCAGGACCTGTCGCTGATCGATGCCCGGCGCGGCCTCGCGATGTTCCGGAAGGTGGACGTGCCCGTTCTCGGCATCGTCGAGAACATGAGCTACTTCGTGGCGCCCGACACCGGCCGGCGCTACGACATCTTCGGCCACGGCGGGGCGAAGGCGGAAGCGGCGCGGCTCGGCGTCCGCTTCCTCGGCGAGGTGCCGCTGGAGATGGCGATCCGCGAAACTTCGGACGCCGGCCGGCCGGTCGTGGCGACCGATCCGGACGGGCCGCATGCGGCCTCGTATCGCTCGATCGCCGCGGAGGTTCTGGATGAACTCGGCCGGGTTGCAGTGGGAGGCGCTGCGGCGCCGCGGATCGTTTTCGAGTGATTGCGCCAAAATTAAGCTTGCGCGAAACTTGCCCGTGAGGTGGGATGCGCGCCGTGCGGGATCGTAAGCCCGCGATTCCGTTTGGAGAATAAGCGAATGAAACGATTGACGGCGCTGCTCGCAGCATCCGTGCTCGCCCTGACGCTCGGTTCCGCAGCTTCGGCGAAGACGCTCGTTTATTGCTCGGAAGGCTCGCCGGAAGGTTTCGATCCGGGGCTCTACACCGCCGGCACCACCTTCGACGCTTCGTCGAAGACCGTCTACAACCGCCTCACCGAATTCAAGAAGGGCACGACCGAAGTGGTGCCCGGCCTCGCCGAAAGTTGGGAAATCTCGGAGGACGGCCTCGTCTACACCTTCCACCTGCGCAAGGGTGTGAAGTTCCAGACGACGGAGTTCTTCACGCCGACCCGCGATTTCAACGCGGACGACGTGCTCTTCTCGTTCGACCGCCAGTCGAACAAGTCGAATCCCTTCGCCGCCTATGCCGGGGACAACACCTACGGCTACTACAGCGACATGGACATGCCGAACCTCGTGCAGTCCTTCGAGAAGGTAGACGACAACACGGTCAAGCTGACGCTGAAGCATCCGAACGCGCCGATGCTGGCGACGCTCGCGATGGACTTCGCCTCCATCATGTCGAAGGAATACGCCGACAAGCTCGTCGCCGACGGCACGCCGGAGAAGCTGAACCAGCAGCCGCTCGGCACCGGTCCGTTCGCCTTCGTCGACTACCAGCAGGACGCGACGATCCGCTATTCGGCCAACCCGAATTACTGGGACGGCAAGCAGGCGATCGACGACCTCATCTTCGCCATCACGCCGGACGCCTCGGTTCGCATCCAGCGCCTGAAGGCGGGCGAGTGCCAGATCGCCGCCTATCCGAACCCGGCCGACGTGCCGTCGCTGAAGTCCGACTCCAATCTCAACGTGATGGAGCAGTCGGGCCTCAACATCGGCTACATCGCCTGGAACGCCACGCAGCCGCCGTTCGACAAGGCCGAGGTGCGCCGCGCCGCCAACATGGCGATCAACAAGCAGGCGATCCTCGACGCCGTCTATCCGGGCGTCGGCCAGATCGCCAAGAACCCGATCCCGCCGACGCTTTGGAGCTACGACGACAAGATCGAAGACGACAAGTACGATCCGGAAGCCGCCAAGGCGGCGCTGGAAAAGGCGGGCGTCAAGGATCTGTCGATGAAGCTCTGGGCGATGCCGGTGGCGCGTCCCTACAACCCGAACGGCCGGCGCATGGCCGAGCTGATCCAGGCGGATCTCGCCAAGGTCGGCATCAAGGCCGAGATCGTCTCCTACGACTGGACTCAGTACCTGAAGCTCGCGGGCGACCCGAAGCACGACGGCGCGGTGATGGCCGGCTGGACCGGCGACAACGGCGACCCGGACAACTTCTTCAGCCCGCTTCTCGGCTGCAACGGCGTCGGCTCCGGCAACAAGGCCGCCTGGTGCAACAAGGAGTTCACCGACACTATCCAGAAGGCGTCCGCGCTGTCCGACCAGAACGAGCGCGCCAAGCTCTACGTGCAGGCGCAGGAGATCTTCAAGAAGGAAGCGCCCTGGGCGACCATCGCCCACTCCACCGTGGTGCTGCCGATGACGAAGACCGTCTCCGGCTATGTCATGGACCCGCTCGGCTCGCACCGTTTCGACGGCGTCGACGTTTCCGAGTAAGCCGACGTGATCGTTGCGGGCGCCGCGGGACCGGAAACGTCCCGCGGCGCCCGCGGCTTTATGGGGACCGGTTCCGGTCCATCGAGGCCCTTCTAGATGCTCTCATTCATCCTGAAACGGATCGGGCTCCTCGTGCCGACCTTCGTCGGCGTGACGCTCGTCTCGTTCTTCTTCATCCGCCTTCTGCCGGGCGATCCGATCATCGCCATCGCCGGCGAGCGCGGCTTGAGTCCCGAGCGCTACGAAGCGCTGCGCGTCTCGCTCGGCTTCGACAAGCCGCTGATCGAACAGTATTTCATCTATCTCTGGCAGGTGCTGCACGGCGATCTCGGCCAGTCGATCGTCACCAAGCAGCCGGTGATCCGCGAGTTCGGCAATCTCTTCCCGGCGACGCTGGAACTCTCGCTGGTCGCGATCATCTTCGCCGTCGTCATCGGCATCCCGGCCGGCGTCATCGCCGCCGTGAAGCGCGGCTCGTGGTTCGACCAGGGCATCATGGGCACGGCGCTGGTCGGCTATTCCATGCCGATCTTCTGGTGGGGCCTGCTGCTCATCATCCTCTTTTCCGGCACGCTCGGCTGGACGCCGGTCGCGGGGCGGATCTCGCTGACCTACTTCTTCCGCCCGACCACGGGCCTGATGCTGATCGACAGCCTGATCTCCGGCCGGCCGGGCGCCTTCCAGTCGGCGCTGAGCCACCTCGTCCTGCCGGCGATCGTGCTCGGCACCATCCCGCTCGCGGTAATCGCCAGGCAGACGCGCTCGGCCATGCTGGAAGTGCTGGGCGAGGACTACGTCCGCACCGCCCGCGCCAAGGGTTTGTCGCGCTTCCGCACCGTCGCGGTGCATGCGCTGCGCAACGCGCTGATCCCCGTGGTGACGACGATCGGCCTCCAGATCGGCACGCTTCTCGCCGGCGCGATCCTGACCGAGACGATCTTCTCCTGGCCGGGCATCGGCAAGTGGCTGGTGGATTCGGTGTTCAAGCGCGACTATCCGGTCGTGCAGGGCGCGCTGCTCCTGATCGCCGTCGTCGTCATGGCGGTGAACCTCGCCGTCGACCTGCTCTACGGCCTGATCAATCCACGGGTCCGCACGCGATGAGCCAGATGAACGCCGGACAGGCCGCCGGAGCGGGCGGCTCCGAGGGCGCGGTCTCGGCGCGCAGCGTGCGCCGGCAGCAACTCGCCGACTTCTGGTACTACTTCTCCGTCAACAAGGGCGCCGTGGTCGGGCTCGCGGTGTTCGGGCTGGTCGTGCTCCTGGCGCTGTTCGCGCCGCTGGTCGTGCCGCACGACCCGACGATCCAGGATCGCGCGGCGCTGCTCGTGCCGCCGGCCTGGGAGACCGGCGGGCGGCTGACCTACCTGCTCGGAACCGATGCGGTCGGCCGCGACGTCCTGTCGAGGCTGATCTACGGCGCGCGCTATTCGATGTTCGTCGGCGTCGTCGTGGTGACGATCACGCTCCTCGTCGGGGTCATCCTCGGCCTCGTCGCCGGCTATGTCGGCGGGTGGCTCGATGCGCTGATCATGCGCGTCATGGACGTCATCCTGGCCTTCCCGCCGATCCTCCTGGCGCTCGCGCTGGTCTCTGTGCTCGTGCCCGCGATCAACTACTTGCTGCCGCTGCTGCCGGGCTCCGTCGCGGGGGTCATCTACGCGCTCGGGCCGAACCTCATCTGCGCCATGCTGGCGATTGCCGCGACGTACCAGCCGCATTTCGTGCGCCTGACGCGCGCCTCGGTGCTCGGCGAGAAGCGTCGCGACTACGTCACCGCCGCGCGCGTCGTCGGGGCGCGGCCGCTGCGGCTGATGTTCGCGACGATCCTGCCGAACTGCCTCGGGCCGCTGATCGTGCAGGGCACGCTGTCCTTCTCCTCGTCGATCCTCGATGTCGCGGCACTCGGCTTCCTGGGCGTCGGGGCGCAGCCGCCGACGCCGGAATGGGGCACGATGCTGGCGGAAGCGCGCGAGTTCGTGCTGCGCGCCTGGTGGGTGGTGACGTTCCCGGGCCTCGCGATCCTGATCACGGTGCTGGCGATCAACCTCGTCGGCGACGGCCTGCGCGATGCGCTGGACCCGAAGCTGAAACGTAGCTGAGCCGATGTCGCTTCTCGAAGTCCGCAATCTCTCCGTTTCCTTCGCGACCTCCACCGGCGCCTTCAAGGCGGTGGACGGCATCGACCTGTCCGTCGATGCCGGCGAGGTGCTCGCCATCGTCGGCGAGTCCGGCTCCGGCAAATCCGTCGGCATGCTGGCGGTGATGGGTCTTCTGCCGCCGACGGCGACCGTGACGGCCGACGCGATGACCTTCGAGGGAATCGACATGCGCGGCCTCGTCGGCAAGCGCCGGCGCGAGATCGTCGGCCGCGACGTCGCGATGATCTTCCAGGAGCCGAATGCCAGCCTCAACCCGTGCTTCACGGCCGGCTACCAGATCGAGGAGGTGCTTCGCGAGCACCTGAAGCTCGGAAAGCGCGAGCGGCGGGCCAAGGCGATCGAGCTGCTGCAGGCCGTCGGCATCCCGGAGCCCGAGGAGCGGCTGAATAGCTATCCGCACCAGATGTCCGGCGGCCAGTGCCAGCGCGTGATGATCGCGATGGCGCTCGCCTGCAATCCGAAACTGCTGATCGCCGACGAGCCGACCACGGCGCTCGATGTGACGATCCAGAAGCAGATCCTCGACCTCCTGATGAAGCTCCAGGCCGAGCATCGCATGGGACTGATCATGATCACGCACGACATGGGCGTCGTCGCCGAGACGGCCGACCGCGTCATCGTCCAGTACAAGGGGCGGAAGGTGGAGGAGGCGGACGTCCTGTCGCTGTTCACCAGCCCGCGCGAGGCCTATACGCGCGCGCTGCTCTCGGCCCTGCCGGAGAACGCGGAAGGCGACCGGTTGCCGACGGTGTCCGATCTCGTCGCCGCCGACGCCGGAGCCGCCCGATGAGCGCGCCGGTGATCGAGGCGCGCGACATCCGGCGCGACTACGTCGTCGGGGGAGGCGTCTTCCGCAAGAGCCGCACGGTGCACGCGGTAAAGGGCGTTTCCTTCAAGGTCGAGAAGGGATCGACGCTCGCCATCGTCGGCGAGAGCGGCTGCGGCAAGTCCACGCTCGCGCGCATCCTGACGCTGATCGACGCCCAGACCTCGGGCGAGCTCAAGCTCGACGGCCAGCCGATCGACATCTCGAAGGGGCGGCCCGGGCCGGAGCTCCGGCGCAAGGTGCAGATCGTCTTCCAGAATCCCTACGGCTCGCTGAACCCGCGCCAGAAGATCGGCAGCGTCCTCACCGAGCCGCTGGCGCTGAACACCGACAAGCCGGCGGCGGAGCGGCGCGATCTGGCGCAGGCGATGCTGCGGAAGGTCGGCCTCCAGCCCGAGCACTACAACCGCTATCCGCACATGTTCTCCGGCGGCCAGCGCCAGCGCATCGCCATCGCCCGCGCGCTGATGCTGAACCCGTCGATCCTCGTCCTCGACGAGCCTGTGTCGGCGCTCGACCTCTCCGTGCAGGCGCAGATCCTGAACCTTCTCGCCGACCTGCAGGACGAGTTCGGCCTGACCTACGTCTTCATCAGCCACGACCTCTCGGTTGTGCGCTTCATCGCCGATGAGGTGATGGTGATGTACTACGGCGAGGCGGTGGAGCACGCCTCGAAGGAGGCGATCTTCGCCGACCCGCAGCACGCCTACACCCGCACCCTCTTCGGCGCGACGCCGCGGGCGGATCCGGAGAGCATCAGGCAGCGGATGGCGGCGAGAGCAGCGGTCTGACGGAAAGCGGAGGCAGCCTCGAACGCCATCCGCCGTATCGACGGGTTGGAACGGGTGGCCGGGAGGAGGGCGTCGAGAACACGCGATCGAGCGACGCTGCGGCCTCAGTTCGGTAGCGGAAGGATCTTTCCGACATCGCCTTCCAAAAGGCGGAGGAAGGGCGTCGGCTCCAGTTTCCCCGGGTTCGCGAACGGGTTGGCGAAGCCGTAGATGAAGAACAGGATCACACCCGAATAGGCGCCGAACAGAGCGAAGAGCGCCAGATGGGTTCGGCTAGGACGGTAGACGTAAAGTGGCATCGCCAGAAGGATCAGCCCGATGATGGCCGGTCCCCAGAACAGCCCGCTGAAACGCCCGGTTGCGGTCGCCTCCCGCGTTTGCCTGAGCTTCGCGACGGCAGTGATGCGCGCGCGCATGCGATCGGCGAGGAAGCGTTGCCGGTCCGTCGTCGGCGAAAGATCCAGGAGCCGCTCGTAGACGGCGTTCCACTGAAGCCAGGCTTTCGTCGATAGGCCTTCGCCCCGGCCGAGTGCGGCCCATTCCTCGCCGACGACCGTTGCGACGTATTGGGCGACGCCCTGCTGCACCGCCGCGACTTCGGTCCCGCCGTAACGCCGCATGTCGTTGAAGACGTCCGAAATCGCGATGGCCTCCTCGGTCACACCGCCGCGCACGTCCTTGTAGTCGTCGAGTTCCTGCGCGTAGACGAGCGCGAGGATCAGTCCGTGCAGCGCCGCGATCCGCGTGGCGATGCCGATGGCTGCCTCGTGCGTCCGATCCCCTTCATGCGTGGGTCCGAAAAGCGCTCGGGCCGTGAAGTAGGCGCCGAGAACCAGCACGATCGCGACGATGGCGAACAACAGCCCGATCACCAACGATACGAAAAAGCTCGACATCCCCTCTCTCCGGCGCGCTCCGACGTCGCGCTTTCGCGTGCAGTGATACCTGCCATCGAGGGAGCGGCCCGTCCGACGACCGCTCTCGACTCATCCGGGGCTGTTTCGCCCTTGCCGGCCGAGGGCGTCGACGATCTCCTGCGGGCCGATGCGGCCGAGGATGCGGCCATTATCCGAGACCATGACGTCGCCGCGGTTGGCCGAGACCGCGCCGATGATGCGGCGGAGCGGCGTGTCCGGCGCGGCGCTGCCGGCGACGGAGGCGGCGGTCTGGCCGTCCGGTGCCTGAAGCAGTGGCGCCATCACGTCGCCGGCGGTGAGGACGCTCAAGGGGTTCATGTGCGCGACGAAATCGGCGACGTAGTCGGTTGCGGGCCGCAGCACGATGTCCTGCGCGGTGCCCGTCTGCACGATGCGGCCGCCCTCCATGATCGCGATGCGGTTGCCGAGCTTGAACGCCTCGTCGAGATCGTGGCTGACGAAGACGATCGTCTTCCGGAGCCGCGCCTGGAGCTCGAGCAGCTCGTCCTGCAGGCGCGTGCGGATCAAGGGGTCGAGCGCCGAGAAGGGCTCGTCCATGAGGAGGACCGGCGCGTCGGTCGCGAAGGCGCGGGCGAGGCCGACGCGCTGCTGCATGCCGCCGGAGAGTTCGCCGACGCGCGCCTGCCCCCAATCGGCCAAGCCGACGAGTTCGAGCTGGCGCGCCACCGCCTCGCGTCGCTTCTCGGCGGGTACGCCGGAAAGCTCCAGCCCGAAACCGACATTGTCGGCAACCGTGCGCCAGGGGAGGAGCGCGAACTGCTGGAACACCATCGCGACCTCGTGCCGGCGGAGTTCGCGGAGCCGTGCCCGCGAGCAGGCGCGCGGATCGACCGCGCCGCGCCCGGTATCCACCACGACGCGGCCGCGCGTGACCGGAGCCAGACCGTTGACCGCCCGGATGAGCGTCGACTTGCCGGAGCCGCTGAGGCCCATCAGGACGGCGATCTCGCCTTCGCGGATGTCGAGCGTGGCGTCAGCGACGCCGAGCACCGCGTCCGTTTCCCGCTTGATCTCGGCGCGCGTCGCGCCCCGGTCGATCAGCGGCAGCGCCGATTTCGCCTTGCGACCGAAGACGATGGAGACGTTCTCGAAGGAAACGATCGAGCGAGCGGCGCCGTTGTTCCGTGCGGCGGCGCTCATCGGGTGCCCTCGCTGCCCGGAAAGAGCCGGTCGAGAATGATCGCGAGGAGGACGATCGCGAGGCCCGCCTCGAAGCCCATGCCGACATTGATCTGGTTGAGGGCGCGCAGCACCGGGACGCCGAGCCCCGGCGCGCCGACGAGTGCGGCGATCACCACCATCGATAGGGAGAGCATGATCGTCTGCGTCAGTCCGGCCATGATCTGCGGCAGCGCATAGGGGATCTCGACCTTGAACAGCCGTTGCAGCGGCGTCGCGCCGAAGGCGTCGCCGGCTTCGACGAGCTGCCGGGGCGTCGAGACGATGCCGAGCCGCGTCAGGCGGATGGGCGCGGGGAGGGCGAAGATCACCGTCGCCACGAGCCCCGGCACGACGCCGAGGCCGAAAAGGATCAGTGCCGGAATGAGATAGACGAAGGTCGGGATGGTCTGCATGAGGTCGAGCACCGGCCTCAAGCCGGCGTAGAACCACTCGCGCCGCGCCGCGGCGATGCCGAGCGGCACGCCGACCAGCATCGAGACCGTCGTCGCCGCGAGCACGAGCGCAAGGGTCTGCGTCGTCTCCCGCCAGAAGCCGAGATTGATGATCAGGAGCAGGCCGAAGAGCGTGAAGGCGACGATCGCGACCGAGCGGCGGCTCGCCCAGGCGATCAGGCAGAAGGCCGCGACGATCACCAGCGGGTGCGGCCGCTCCAGCACGAACAGGATGCCGTCGATGAAGCTTTCGAGGCCGGCCGTGATCGCGTCGAACACGGCGGTGAGGTTGCCGGTCAGCCAGTCGACGACGCTTTCGGCATAGGCGCCGACCGGCAGCTTGTGGTCCGTGAGCCAGTTCACCGTCCGGAAATCCCGTCCGACCGCGCCGCGAGGGCGCCGGGGAAGACGTTTCCGGGCGGTCCGTGCCGTTCACGCATCTGGATGGGACGCAGCGTCAGGAAAGACCGAGCGCCGCCTTCACCGCCGCCTCGCCGTCGCCGCCGTCCTTGGTCTTGACGCCCTTCAGCCAGGCGTCGAGCTTTTCCGGATGAGCCTTCAGCCATTCGGTGGCGGCGGCCGACGGCTCCTCCTTCTTGTCGAGGATGCCGCCCATCATGACGTTCTCGCCGTCGAGGTCGAAGGTCATGTTCTTCAAGAGCATGCCGACGTTCGGGCACTCGGTGGAATAGCCCTTGCGCGTCACGGTATGGACCGTCGCGCCGCCGAAGTTCGGGCCGAAATACTTGTCGCCGCCGGACAGGTAGGCGAGCTTGAAGTTGGTATTCATCGGGTGCGGCGCCCAGCCGAGGAAGACGATCGGCTTCTCGGAGCGCGTCGCGCGGGCGACCTGCGCCAGCATGCCCTGCTCGGACGATTCGACGATCTCGAAATCCTTCGTGCCGAAATCGTTGTCCTTGATCATCTTGATGATCTGGCTGTTGCCGTCGTTGCCCGGCTCGATTCCGTAGATCTTGCCGCCGAGCTTGTCGCGGAACTTCTCGATGTCGGCGAAGTCCTTCAGCCCCTCGTCGTAGAGGTACTGCGGCACGGCCAGCGTGTACTTCGCCCCTTCGAGATTGGTGTTGATGCGCTCGATCGAGCCGTTGTCGGTGTATTTCTGGATGTCGCCCGTCTGCGTCGGCATCCAGTTGCCGAGGAAGACGTCGAGATCGTTGTTGGCGAGCGAGGCGAAGGTGACGGGAACGGAAAGGATCTTCACGTCCGGCTCGTAGCCGAGCGCCTTCAGCACCGTGCTCGCCGTCGCCGTCGTCGCCGTGATGTCCGTCCAGCCGACATCGGACAGGCGGACGGTGGAACAGCTCGCCGCCTCCTGCGCCGCCGCGCCCGAGGCGAGCGTCGTCGCCGCGAGCGCGGCCCCTGCGAGCTTCAGCATCAGTTTCATGCCCGTTCCTCTCCACCCCGCGCCTCGAACTCGAGCGATGAGAGCCGAGGCGGAAAATTTATGCGCGGGCATCCGCGGCAGCGCAAGTCGCGATCAGAAAGGTCCCCTGATCATTCCGTATGCAAGCCATCCCCTCGCGGTCAGATCGGCAGGGCCGCTGTGTTCTTCACTTCTTCCATCACCGTATAGGTGTGCGTTTCCCGGATGCCCGGCAGCGCGAGCAGCGTGTCGGAGAGGAAGGCGCGATAGGACGTCATGTTCTCGACCCGCGCCTTGATGAGATAGTCGAACCCGCCCGCCACCATGTGGCACTCCATGATGTCCGGGCTGCGCCGCGCGGCCTCGGCGAAGGCGCTGAAGACGTCGTCGCTGGTGCGGTCGAGGCGAACCTCCACGAAGACGATCATGCCGCGCCCCAGCTTTTCAGGCGACAGCCGCGCCATGGTGCCGAGGATGTAGCCGTCGCGCGTGAGACGCCGGATCCGTTCGGCGGTGGCGGTCGGGGAAAGGTGCACGCGCTCCGCGAGTTCGAGCGTCGTCAGGCGGCCGTTGTCCTGCAGCGCAGCCAGGATCTTGCGGTCTTTCGGATCGATCTCGGTCATGTTCGCGGCGAAAGGCTCGAATGGCGCAGCTTATCACGGCAACCCGAAGGAACAACCGCGAGAAACGCGGCCAACGAGTTGATATCCTGCGAGGGACAACGTCAAAGGCCGATCCATGCGCGTCACCGCCTTCTCCGCCCCCTTCTCGCCGAAGGACGATCTCGCCGTGTCGGCGCTGTTGCGCGAAGCCGATCGCTGGACGCACGACGAGGCGGCGGTGGACCGTCGGGCGCGCGACTTCATCACCGCGATTCGCGCGAAGAGCGGCGGCATCGGCGGCGTCGAGGACTTCCTGCGCGAGTTCGGCCTGTCGACGCGCGAGGGCTTGGCGCTGATGGTGCTCGCCGAGGCGCTCCTGCGCGTGCCGGACCCCGAGACGCAGGACCGGCTGATCGAGGACAAGATCGGCGCCGGCGACTGGGCGACGCGCGAGGGCGACGAGGACCGCATGCTGACCGCCGCCTCCGCCTGGGCGCTCGGCATCTCGGCGCGGATCATCCGCCCGGGCGAGACGCCGGGCGGCGTCATCGCCTCGCTGGTGAAGCGTGTCGGCGCGCCGGCGGTGCGCACCGCGACCCGGCAGGCGATGCGCTTCCTCGGCCGGCATTTCGTGCTGGGCGAGACGATCGGCGACGCGCTGGAGCGGGCGCGAGCGCTGGAGAAGAAAGGCTACCGCCACTCCTACGACATGCTGGGCGAGGGCGCCCGGACGAGCGCCGACGCGAAGCGCTACTTCAAATCCTACGCGGACGCGATCGAGGCGATCGGGCGGAAAGCCGGCAACAAGGCGCTGCCGGACCGGCCGGGCATCTCCGTCAAGCTGTCGGCGCTGCATCCGCGCTATTCGGCCGCGAACCGCGAGCGCGTCCTCGCCGAGCTCGTGCCGCTCGTCGCGGACCTCGCGAACCGGGCGAAGAGCTACGACCTTAACTTCACGGTCGACGCGGAGGAAGCCGACCGACTGGAACTGTCGCTCGACGTGATCGACGCGGTCGTGCGGGGCTCGGACTTCTCCGGCTGGGACGGGTTCGGCCTCGCCATCCAGGCCTATCAGAAGCGGGCGCTCGGCGTGATCGAGCATATCGAGGGCCTCGCGGAGGAGGCCGGCATCCGGATGATGGTGCGCCTCGTGAAGGGCGCCTACTGGGACTCGGAGATCAAGCACGCGCAGGAGCGGGGTGTTCCGGGCTATCCGGTCTATACGCGGAAAGCCGCGACCGACCTGTCCTACCTCGTCGCGGCTAAGGCGCTGCTCGACCGGCGCGCCCGGCTCTATCCGCAGTTCGCGACGCATAACGCGCTGACCGTCTCGACGATTCTCGAGATGGCGGCGAGCGACCTGTCCGGCTTCGAGTTCCAGCGCCTGCACGGCATGGGCGAAGCGCTCTACGAATCGGTGCGCGCGACGGTCGGCGACAAGATCGCCTGCCGCATCTACGCGCCGGTCGGCGGCTATCGCGACCTCCTCGCCTATCTTGTACGGCGCCTCCTGGAAAACGGCGCGAACTCCTCGTTCGTCGCCAAGGTCGGCGATGCCGACGTGCCGGTGGAGGAACTGCTGGAGCGTCCGCGCGACGTGATGAAGGCCGATCCCTCCAGCCATTCCCGCATCGCGCTGCCGGAGGCGATCTTCGGGCATCGCGCCAATTCCCGTGGCGTCGAGTTCGGCGACCGCCGTTCGCTGGACGACTTCCTGGCCGCGCGCAACCGCGCGAAGCTCATCGGCCTGGACGCGAAGTGCGCCGTGCCGGGGCTGGCGTCCAACCCGGTCGACATCCGCTCGCCGGTGGACGGTTCCGTGGTCGGCCGCAGCCATCACCTGACGGCCGAGGGAGCGACGAAGCTGATGGACGAGGCGAAGCGCCACGTCGTCGCCGCCGAGAAGGTGCCGGCGAAGACGCGCGCCGCGGCGCTGCGCAAGGCGGCCGACATCATGGAAAGCCGGCGCGGACAGTTGATGGCCGTGCTCGCGGCGGAGGGCGGCAAGACGGTCGAGGATGCGCTCGCCGAAATCCGCGAGGCAGAGGATTTCTGCCGCTTCTACGCCGACGAGACGGAGCGCCTGTTCGCGCAACCGACGCCGCTGCCGGGTCCGACCGGCGAGGAGAACCGGCTGCGCTATCGCTCGCGGGGCGTCGCGGTAGCGATCTCGCCCTGGAACTTCCCGCTCGCGATATTCATCGGCCAGGTCGCGGCGGCGCTCGCCGCCGGCAACGTCGTCGTCGCGAAGCCCGCCGAGCAGACGCCGCTAGTCGCCGAACTCGCCGTCGCGATCCTGAAGGAGGCGGGTTTCGCGCGGGATTCGTTGTTCCTCGCGCCGGGCGACGGCGAGACCGGCGCGGCCCTCGTCTCGCATCCGGCGACGGCGGTCGTCGCCTTCACCGGCTCGACCGAGACGGCCTTCGCGATCAACCGGGCCTTGGCTGCGCGGAACGCGCCGATCGCGCCGCTGATCGCGGAGACCGGCGGCATCAACGCCCTGATCGTCGATGCGACCGCGCTGCCGGAACAGGTGGCGGACGACGTCGTGACCTCGGCCTTCCGTTCCGCCGGCCAGCGCTGTTCGGCCCTGCGCCTGCTCTTCGTGCAGGAGGACGTCGCCGACCGAATGCTCGAGATGATCGCCGGCGCCGCGGCGGAACTGACGGTCGGCAATCCGAAGGATGTCTCGACCGATGTCGGCCCGGTGATCGACGCCGAGCAGAAGCGCATGCTGGACGAGCATATGGCGATGATGCAGCGCACGCAGCGCATCCGCTTCGCCGGCACGCTGCCGGAGGGTCTGCCGGCCGGCGGCCAGTGGGTCGCGCCGGCGATCGTCGAACTCGCCCGTGCGGAAGCGCTGGAACGCGAGGTGTTCGGACCGATCCTGCATGTCGTCCGCTGGAAGGCCGGGGAACTCGCCAAGGTCTGCGACGCGGTGGAAGCGACCGGCTACGGCCTGACGCTCGGCATCCACAGCCGCATCGACGAGACGATCCGCTTCGTCTCGGAGCGGCTCGCGGTCGGCAACATATACGTCAACCGCAACATGATCGGCGCGATCGTCGGTTCGCAGCCGTTCGGCGGCTCGGCGCTGTCCGGCACTGGGCCGAAAGCGGGCGGCCCGAACTACGTCGTCCGATTCGGGCGCGAACAGGTGATTTCCACCAACACCGCGGCAGCCGGCGGCAATGCCAGCCTGATCGCGATGGACACGCGGTAGGTGTTCATCGCAAGCTTCGGTCAAGCTCTGTGAGCTAATGATGGGTTGTCCAATCGTTTGGTCGGCTCCGGGGAAGCTCCTCCCACTTCCCGGAACCGGAATCTTCCAGGCCGATTGACAAGCCGAGCCGGTCGCGGACGTTTCCTCCCGACGTTCTCGATCGATGGCTGGAATACGAGAATAACGAAAGCCCGGAGTCCTCCCCTCCGGGCTTTCGCTTTGAGGCATGAAGCCCTGCTTCGTTTCCCTATCGTATGGAATGCCGTCTCCACGGCATTTCCGCGCACCTGATACGCGACGCATCGCGCTCAGCGAATCGGGCAATCCCGATCGGAAAGACGCATCGCAAGGCCATGACGCCTTCCCTGTCGTCGACTGCTGGCCGGCGCAGATAGCTGCACGGGTCATTTCCGATGCGAATGCTCACACTTTTACAGCAGAAACAGACAGTTTCCCCGTAACACCAGATGCGGGTGTTGCGTGAGTTCTTCTTTGTGCATGCGTAAGATTTAAGTTTTTCTTGCGCGTTTTGCTGCAGTGCGGCATAGGCATCGCCGGGTGTCGCGCCGATGCGAAGACCGTCTGTCGCTTACGAGGAGCATACCGTGGGAGACGCAGCGATCGGAGCGCCGACGATCAGCTATACATCCGTCACAATCGACGATGCGACCGATCTGTTCGTTCTCACGGCTGCTGGTCGCGCGCAGCCGCAATCCACGGTTTCGCTCTTCATCGACGGCGTTCTCGCCGGCCAGGCCACCACGAACCCCGACGGTGTTTACTCCGCCGATCTTCCGTTCGACGAGATGGGATCGCACAAGATCGTCGCGACGATCGAGAACGGCGACTTCGGCACAGCGTCTTCCCCGGTTCGAACCTTCACCGTTGGAACAGCAAACGATACGGGCGCGCGGGACTGGGGCGACTTCACGGTCGTCTCGAATGAGGAAACGTTCCGCACGTTGAACGCCCACAAGGACTGGAGCATCTCCGCGCCTGAAAGCGACAGCCTCCGCTTCGAGGTCCGCAACAACGATGTCGCCTTCTGGGATCTGCAGAACAAGGCCGCGAGCGAGCGCTCGGAAGCTCGGCTTCTGGATGAGTTCTCGAACGATGTTCCGTTCGAAGTATCGTACAAGATGAACATCGAGCCGGGCGAAAAGAACGATGCCGCCTGGGTCGTGTTGGGTCAGCTCCATCAGAACGACCACGACGGTGCGTTGAAAAGCCCGCCGGCAGTGGAGATCGGCTTGCGCGACGGCGATCGCATGGCCGTCTTCGTGCGATACACCGGCACCGACGGGAAGCCGTACTCGCAGCAGGTCTTCGCGGACACGACCGATATTCAGCGGGGCCACGACTATGACATGAGCATCAGGACGGTGCTCGACCCTGATGGAAACGGGCGCCTCGTGATCACTCGGGACGGGGCGACGATCGTCGACTACTCGGGCAAGATCAATCTGGAAGGGCATACCGGCGCCTACTGGCAGGAGGGCATCTACCGCCATGCCGGCGCGACGGTCGCGATGGCGGTGGAATACAAGGATCTGGCTATCAAGTCGGGCGGCGAGATGCCGCCCGCGCCGCAGGCGGCCGCCGTGAAGCCGGTCGCGGTCCATCTTTCCGAGATGATCGGCCTCGACGGATTGACGCTGCACGCCATCCAATCGGTCGTCGAGACCGCGAAGGCGGCTCCGACGGCGACGTTGCATTGGCAGGCTTCGGCGGACGGGGCGAACTGGATCGACATCGTCGGCGCGAGTGCCGCACTCGGCTCGTCGGATGCTTTAGCGGGACAGTTCGTTCGCTCGGCGGGAACGTATACCGACGCCGCTGGTGTCCATACCGTCGCGTCGGATGAGATCCTGCGGTTCGGCGGTGCGGCGGACGACACGCTGAACGGTTTGCAGGGCGATGACGTTCTGGTCGGGCTTGGAGGGAACGATACCCTCGCCGGCTGGAATGGCAACGACCGAATTCATGGGGGCGAAGGGCAGGACGCCTTGTCGGGCGGGCTGGGTGACGACCGGCTCATCGGCGACGGCGGCAACGACATGCTCGACGGCGGCGCGGGTGATGATGCGCTGTTCGGCGGGTCCGGTAACGACAAGCTGGTCGGAGGCGACGGCAGCGACGACATGTGGGGCGGCGGCGACGACGACGCCCTTTACGGATTCGCGGGCGACGACGACCTCCATGGCGACGCCGGCAACGATTTCCTGCACGGCGGCGACGGCAACGACGTGCTGCGCGGCGGTGCGGGCGACGACCGGCTGGAAGGCATGGTCGGCAACGACAAGCTCTTCGGCGACGCTGGCGACGATTTCATGGTTGCCGGCGACGGTGCCGACCAGTTGGACGGCGGAAGCGGCAACGATTGGCTGGATGGCGGTGCGGGCGCCGACCGGCTTGCCAGCGGAACGGGCAACGACACCTATGTCGTCGATGATGCTGCCGACATCGTCAAGGAAGTGGACAACGCCATCGGCGGCGGCCGCGACAGCGTTTTCGCGTCGGTTTCCTACAAGCTGACGGGCTTCGTCGAGACGTTGAACCTCACCGGCGCCGGCAATATCGACGGTACGGGAAATGCCCTGGCGAATCGGATCAACGGCAACGACGGCAACAACGTCATCACCGGTCTGGGTGGTGCGGATATCCTTCGCGGCGGTAGAGGAGCGGACACGTTCACGTTCCTGAACGCCGAAGCCGGAAGCCAGGATCGCGTGCTTGACTTCTCGGCGATCGAGGGCGACAAGGTCGCCGTGGACCACGCCTTCTTCGGACTAGCGGCGGGACAACCTCTGGACGCGACGCGCTTCGTTGCCGGTGCCGAGGCGAACCAGGGGACGGCCGACGCAATCGGCCAGTTCATCTTCAATACGAGCACGCATGTGCTTTCCTGGGACGCGGACGGCGCGGGGAGTGGCAAGGCCGTTGCTCTCGCAAGGTTCGATGACGCCGTGCTGCATTCCACGGATATCATCGTGATCTAGGCGCCGCTTCGCGAGCCCCGCTCATCACACCAAGGGTATATGGGCCGCGCCTGCGAGCGGTCGCCGTAGCGCGGGTTTGCGCCGTTCGGCCGAAGCCGCTACGGAGCGTGCCCATGCCAGCCGCCCGATCCGACATCGACATTGCGCGCGAAGCGCGCAAGCTTCCGATCGGGGAGGTCGCAGCGAGGCTCGGCATCCCGGACGATGCCCTCGTTCCCTTCGGGCGCGATAAGGCGAAGCTCGCGCCGGACTTCGTCCGCTCCCTGGGGCAGCGACCGAGCGGCAAGCTGATCCTCGTCACCGCGGTCAATCCGACGCCGGCGGGGGAGGGCAAGTCGACCACGACCATCGGGCTCGGCGACGCGCTGGTGCGGATCGGCCGGCGCGCCGCGATCTGCCTGCGCGAGCCCTCGCTCGGGCCCTGCTTCGGGCAGAAGGGCGGCGCGACGGGCAGCGGCATGGCGCAGGTCGTGCCGATGGAGGAGATCAACCTCCACTTCACCGGCGATTTCCACGCGATCACCGCGGCGCACAACCTCCTCGCCGCCATGATCGACAACCACGTCTACTGGGGCAACGCCGAGAAGATCGACTCCCGCCGCATCGTCTGGCGGCGCGTCCTCGACATGAACGACCGGGCGTTGCGCGACATCGTCACCTCGCTTGGCGGGCCGGCCAACGGCTATCCGCGCGAGGCCGGCTTCGACATCACCGTCGCCTCCGAAGTCATGGCGATCCTCTGCCTCGCCGAGGACCTTGCCGACCTCGAGCGCCGTCTCGGCGAGATCGTCATCGCCTACCGCGTCGATCGCTCGCCCGTCTTCGCGCGCGATATCGGCGCGACCGGCGCGATGGCGGCGCTCCTGAAGGATGCGGTGCTGCCGAACCTCGTGCAGACGATCGAGAACAACCCGGCCTTCGTGCATGGCGGGCCGTTCGCCAACATCGCGCACGGCTGCAACTCGGTGGTGGCGACGAAGACGGCGCTGCGCCTCGCCGACTACGTCGTGACGGAAGCCGGTTTCGGGGCCGATCTCGGCGCGGAGAAATTCTTCGACATCAAGTGCCGGCAGGCCGGCCTGCAGCCCGCCGCCTGCGTGATCGTGGCGACGGTGCGCTCGGCGAAGATGAACGGCGGCGTCGCGAAGGCGGACTTGGCCGCGGAAGACGTCGAGGCGGTGCGGCGCGGCGCGGCCAACCTCGGCCGCCACATCGAGAACGTGCGCGCCTTCGGCGTGCCGGTCGTCGTCGCCATCAACCATTTCGCCACCGACACCGCGGCCGAGATCGAGGTGCTGCGGGAGTTCGTGGCGGCGCGCGGCGCGGAAGGCATCCTCTGCCGGCATTGGGCGCAGGGCTCGGCCGGCGCGGTGGAACTGGCGGAGAAGGTCGCGGCGCTGGCGGACGGCGGCACCGCCCGCTTCGAGCCGCTCTATCCGGACGACATGCCGCTCTACGCCAAGATCGAAACGGTGGTGAAGCGCGTCTATCGCGGCGTCGCCGTCACGGCGGAGCGCGGCGTCCTCGCCCAGCTTGCCGATTTCGAGGCGCGCGGCTACGGCCGGCTGCCGGTCTGCATGGCGAAGACGCCTTACTCGTTCTCGGCCGACCCGGAACTCCTCGGCGCGCCGGAAGGGTTTGGCGTCCACGTCCGGGAAGTGCGCCTCGCGGCCGGCGCGGGCTTCGTCGTCGCGCTCTGCGGCGAAGTGCTGACCATGCCCGGCCTGCCGCGCCGCCCCGCGGCTGAACGGATCAGGCTGGACGGATCCGGCCGCATCGAAGGACTTTTTTAGCGATCCCGCGGCTTTCCATCGCTTCCGGCTTCCGATGCGTCGGGATTTTCAGCCGTCGTTGAGGTTTCCCGTGCTGCCCTTCTTCGAAGGTGCGGGAGCTTTCGATGGTCAAGCTCGTCAACGCGGTGATGCTGGAGCGGAGGAGCTGGCTCGTCCGGCTGGTGCTCAGCGCCTTGTCGTTCGGTGTGTTTCTCTCCCTCGCGCTGTTCTTCGCGCGTCAGGAACTCGTTCGTTCGATCGAGTCCGCCGGCCATGACGCCGTGGGCCGACTGACGGCGCTCGACGCGAAGGTCGACGGCGCGCTGGACGAATTGCGGGCTCAACTCACCACCACGCCTTGCACCCCGGAATTTCGGGCGCAACTGCGGCGGTTCGCCTACCGGCCGGACGGCCTGAACGAGTTCATGTTTGCCCCGAAGGGCGCCATCGAGTGCTCGGTCAGCACCGGGCGGTTCGATCCGTCGATCGATCTCGGCACGCCGGACATCCTTCCGAGCGACGCGGCTGGCTCGGCGGTCTGGCTGCAGCTCGACCTGAAATCGATCGGGCTCGACGGCCTCTCGGGCTCGATCGTCCTGCGAGATGCCGTCGCCGTCGTGGTGCCGAAGGAGCAGTCGGAGATCGCGACCGAAACGCCCGATTGGCTCAGCTTGGAAATCATGCGGCGCGACTCGCGCGGCAACTGGTGGCATCGCAGCGGCGATCGCGGCCTCTACGGCGCTGTGCTCGCGGCGACCGGGCCAAACCGTTCCGGCTTCGACGGCCTGTTTCGCCGCATGGTCTGCGACGCGAGCGGCTCGTACTGCGTCGCCGGCATCGCCGATCCGTGGCGTCTTGCAGCCTCGCAGAAGGCGGCGACCCTCCTGGCGGTCGTGGTCCTCCTCGTGGTGTCCCATCTCGCCGCCGACGTCCTGCGGGCGTGGGTGAAACGCTACTGCTCCTTCGAGAACCGGTTCCGCCGCCACCTCAGCGCCGATTCGATCATCTGCTCGTACCAGCCCGTCATGGATCTGCGGACCGGCCGCGTCACCGGCTGCGAGGTGCTGGCGCGATGGCGCGACGTCGACGGCTCGATCGTCTTCCCGGATCGCTTCATCCCGCTCGTCGAGCGCCACGGTCTGACGCTCGCCTTCACCCGCGCCATCGTCGAGAAGGCGATGAACGAGCTCTCGCAAGCGCTCCCGGATGACGCGCGATTGCACGTCGCCTTCAACGTCTTTCCCGTCGATCTCTCGGACAAGCGCCTGCCGGACGTGTTCCGCTGCTGCCAGTCGATGAGCCCGCGCTTCTCGATCATCGCCGAGATCGTCGAAAGCGCCGCCTTCGTGGCGTGCGAGGCGCGGGCGCAGATCGAGGCGCTGCGGCGCGCCGATGTGCAGGTCTATCTCGACGACTTCGGCGCCGGCTATTCCAACATCCAGAACCTCGCATCGCTGCCGATCGAAGGCGTCAAGCTCGACCGGGCCTTCGCGATGGCCCCGGACGACAGCCTGATGGCGCGGATGCTCGCCCATGCGATCGAGCTCATCCACGTCTCGGGCAGGGTGATCGTGGTGGAAGGCGTCGAGACCGCGGGCCGGCTGGCGTCGCTTCGTGCGCTCGGCTCGGCGGTCGAGCGCGTGCAGGGCTACCACATCTCGCGGCCGCTGCCGATCGACGACTTCGCGGTGTTCATGGCCTCCGAAAGCCAACGCCCGGCGAGCCTGCCGCACGCCGCCTGAATCGCAACTCGGATTCGTCGGTCGATGCCATCGGTCGCAGGCGAAAATCGTCGCCGGTTCGCCGCGCCAGCCTAGCTTCCGGGCATGGCCGAAGCCGTACCCTTCCGCGAAACGACCTCGGCGAAGAGCGTTCGCGACGCTGCGTCTCGGCGAGCGGACCGAGCTATCGCCGTTGCCTACGGCCTCCTCTGCCATGCATCCTTCGCGATCGGCGTCGCGACGATGATCGCCGCGATGTTCTTCGGCATGAGCCGCTCGCTCGGCACCGTGACGGCGCCGTGGTGGCCGGTGGCGGACGCGGCGCTGCTGCTGCAGTTCCCGCTCGCCCATTCGCTGCTGCTGACGCCGGTCGGCGGGCGCATGCTGAAGCGTCTCGCGCCGGACCGCATCGCCGGTCGGCTTGCGACGACAACCTACGTCATCGTCGCCTCCTTGCAGGTGCTCCTGCTCTTCGCGCTCTGGACGCCGAGCGGCGTGGTCTGGTGGCGGGCGACCGGACCATCCCTCGCGGTTCTCTGTGTCTGCTATGCCGCGTCCTGGCTGCTGCTGCTGAAATCCATTCTCGATGCCGGCATCTCCGTGCAAGCGGGCTCGCTCGGCTGGTGGTCGGTGTTCCGCGATCGTGCGCCGCGCTTTCCGCCGATGCCGACGCGCGGCCTGTTCCGGGTGGTCCGCCAGCCGATCTATGTCAGCTTCTCGCTGACCGTCTGGACCGTGCCGACCTGGACGCCGGACCAGTTCGCGGTCGCCGTCTTCCTCACGGCGTACTGCCTCGCCGCGCCGCTTCTGAAGGAGCGCCGCTTCCGCCGGCGGTTCGGCGACGGCTTCGAAACCTATGCGCGGCAGGTGCCGTACTGGTTGCCCTGGCCGCGTCCGCCGCGGAGCGGGCGGTGATCACATCGCCGTAACCGCGTTACCTTTCGCCGCCGCCGCGCGAACTCGTCCGGGTACTGCAAACCGAACTGGAGACCATCGATGCGGACATTCGCGAAAGGCGTCATAGCCCTCGGCGTCCTCTTCAACTGCGCTGCGCTGCCGGCCGTCGCGCAGGACGGGCAGCCGACCCGCGTTCGCGGCACCATCGCCTCGCTCGACGGCTCGACGCTGAACGTCGATACGCGGGAAGGCGCCAAGGTCGCGATCAAGCTCGCCGATGGCGTTGCGGTGAAAGGCGTCCGGGCTGCGAAGATATCCGACATCAAGACCGGCGACTTCGTCGGCGTCGCGTCCGTGCCGCAATCCGGCGGCGGCGACGGCGCGGTCGAGGTGTTGATCTTCCCCGCCGCGATGCGCGGCGCCGGCGAGGGCACGCGTCCGTGGGATGTCCAGCCCAACTCGACCATGACCAACGCCACCGTCGCCAACGCGGTCACCAATGTCGACGGCGCGAAGCTGACGCTGAAATATCCGCAGGGCGAGAAGACCGTGACCCTGCCGGACGGCATCCCGGTCGTGACGCTGGCCGACGCCTCCACCGCCGACCTCAAGCCCGGCAACAAGGTCTTCGTGTCCGGCATGAAAGCCGCGGACGGCACCGTCGCCACGAAGTCCGTGGTGGTCGGCGACAAGGGCGTTGTGCCGCCGATGTGACGGTCAGTCGCCGCTTGGGGCCACCGGGCGGACCCGGAGGAGGGACCCATCGGCGGATTCGATGACGACCTGGGCGCCGACCGGCAGGTCGGGGCCCTCCACTCGCCACCAGCCGTCCTCGATCTTGACGCGGCCCTGCCCGTGCTCGATCGCATCGGTGAGCGTCGCCCTCCGCCCGATCAACCGCGCCGTGCGCCGGTTCAGGCCATCCGATTCGCCGGAGACGCGCTTCTGCCCGTACCAGCGGTGGCCGAGCAGGACGGCGACCACCGATACGACGACGAACCCGACCACCTCGCTCTGCCAGGAAAGGCCGGGCACCAGAAAGCCGTTCGCGCCGACGACGAGCGCCGCGATGCCGAAGAACAGGAGGTAGACGCCCGGCAGGACGACTTCGAGCCCGAGCAGGAGGAGGCCGAGGATCCACCAGCCGTAGGTCGCAATCACTTCGCTCATGCCGCGCCGCTGCCTCCGTCGGTGCGGAACGCCGGCGTCGTCGGCCGGGCCGGCGCACGCGCCACCGCGGCCTGAGGCTTCGGGGCTTCCGGGAAGCTCGACCGGGCGAGTTCGGCGATGCCGCCGAGCGCGCCGATCAGCGAACTCGCTTCCAGCGGCATCAGCACGACGCGCTGGTTCGGCGCGGAGGCGAGCTTCGCCAGCGCCTCCGTGTAGCGCTGCGCGACGAAGTAGTTGATCGCCTGCACGTCGCCGGCCGCGATCGCCTCCGATACGACACGCGTCGCCTTGGCTTCCGCTTCCGCCTGCCGCTCGCGCGCTTCGGCTTCCCGGAAGGCGGCCTCGCGCTTGCCCTCGGCTTCGAGGATCTGCGCCTGCTTCTCGCCCTCCGCGCGGAGGATCTTCGCCGCCCGCGCGCCTTCCGCTGCCAGGATGTCGGCGCGCTTCTCGCGCTCGGCCATCATCTGCCGACCCATCGACTCCACCAGCTTCGCCGGTGGGTTGATGTCCTTGATCTCGATCCGGGTGATCTTGATTCCCCAGCTATGCGCCGCCTGATCCACGACGCGCAGGATGCGCTCGGAGATCGTGTCGCGGTTCGACAGCAGATCGTCGAGGTCCATCGAGCCCATGACGGACCTGAGGTTGGTCATCACGAGGTTCATGATGGCGTTCTTCAGACCCGAGACCTCATAGGCGGCTGCAGCCGCGTCGAGGATCTGGAAGAAAGCGACGCCATCGGCGGCGACCGCGGCATTGTCCTTGGTGATCACCTCCTGCGTCGGGATGTCCAGCACCTGCTCCATCATGTTGATGCGATGGCCGATGCGCTCCACGAACGGCACGAGGAGGCTGAGGCCGGGCGTCAGGGTGCGCGTGTAGCGGCCGAAGTTCTCGACCGTGTAGTTGTAGCCCTGCGGTACGACCTTGATCGTCCGGAACAGGACGATCGCCACGACCAGAACCAGAACGATCAGGGCGATGCTGCCCGGTCCGAGCCCGTAGGCCGGAAAGTTGCCGTTCATCCTGCATTCTCCCGTCGTGGTTCTGCGCGCAAGGATTGCCCGATCCCCGCCGGCTTGGCCAGCGACCGCGAGCGGCGTTGCCCTCCGCCGCGACCTGCGCTACGAATGCGCCATGACGATCGCGACGATCACGAACCGGTGGTGGTGGGGCAGCTAGAGGCGGCCCGGGATCGTTCGCGCGCATGAGACGAAACGAGCAGGTCGCCCAGGGTTCAACCGGCGGCCTTTTTTGTTGGCCGCACCCAGGGCACGGTCGGGAGAACGGGACATGACGCTGGAGACCTTGGCCGACGGGGCCGAGCGATACCGCACCGAGGGCGGCGTCATCGTCACGCGGCGGCGCGAATACCTCGACTATGCCGGCGCGATCGACCCCTATGTCGATCGGCTGGATGCGCGGCGCGGCGCGGTCTTCTCGTCGAACTACGAATATCCCGGCCGCTACACGCGCTGGGACACCGCCATCGCCAATCCGCCGCTGATGATCACCTCGTCCGGCCGGGCGGTCAGGATCGAGGCGCTGAACCTGCGCGGGCGCGTGCTGCTCGGCTTCGTCGCCGACGCGCTCCGCGGGCACGAGGACGTCGCCGCACTCGCCGCGACGGAAGCGCGCATCGACCTCACCGTCGCCGAGCCCGCCCGCGCCTTCACGGAAGAAGAGCGCTCGCGCATGCCGACCGTATTCTCCGTGCTGCGCGAGGTCGTCGCGCTGTTCAAGTCGGACGACGACGGCGACATCGGCCTCTACGGCGCCTTCGGCTACGATCTCGCCTTCCAGTTCGACCCGGTCGCCGAGACCTTGCAGCGGCCGGAAACGCGCCGCGACCTCGTCCTCTACCTGCCGGACGAGATCCTGATGGTGGATCACCACGCCGTGCGCGCCTATCGCCTTCGCTACGACTTCGAGAAGGACGGGCGCGGCACCGCCGGCCTCGAAGGCGGCGGGCCGGACGCGCCCTTCGCGCCGTCCGACCGCATCCCGCCGCGCGGCGACCACCGGCCGGGCGAGTATGCCGAACTGGTGAAGCGCGCGAAAGAGAAGTTCATGCGGGGCGACCTCTTCGAGGTGGTGCCCGGCCAGACCTTCTTCGAGCGCTGCGAAAACGCGCCCTCCGCCGTCTCGCGGCGGCTGAAGGGCATCAACCCGTCGCCCTATTCCTTCTTTATCAACCTCGGCGACAACGAGTTCCTGATCGGTGCGAGCCCGGAAATGTTCGTGCGCGTCACCGGCCGGCGGGTGGAGACCTGCCCGATTTCCGGCACGATCAAGCGCGGCACCGACGCGATCTCGGACTCCGAGCAGATCCTCAAGCTGCTGAACTCGAAGAAGGACGAGTCCGAGCTGACCATGTGCTCGGACGTCGACCGGAACGACAAGAGCCGCGTCTGCGAGCCGGGCTCGGTGCGCGTCATCGGCCGGCGGCAGATCGAGATGTATTCGCGCCTCATCCACACCGTCGACCATATCGAGGGTCGGCTCAGGGAGGGCATGGACGCCTTCGACGCCTTCCTGTCCCACGCCTGGGCGGTGACGGTGACGGGCGCGCCGAAGCTCTGGGCGATGCGCTTCATCGAGGCGAACGAGAAGAGCCCGCGCGCCTGGTACGGCGGGGCGGTGGGCATGATCCACTTCAACGGCGACATGAACACCGGCCTGACGCTGCGCACCATCCGCCTGAAGGACGGCATCGCGGAGGTGCGCGCCGGCGCGACGCTGCTCTACGACTCGAATCCCGAGGAGGAGGAGGCCGAAACGGAGCTGAAGGCTTCCGCCATGCTGGCCGCGATCCGCGAGGCCGGCGCCTCCAACTCGGCCGCGCCGGAGCGGGAAGGGGCGAAGGTCGGCACGGGCCTCAGCATCCTCCTCGTCGACTACGAGGATTCCTTCGTCCACACGCTGGCGAACTACTTCCGCCAGACCGGCGCGGAGGTGACGACCGTACGCGCCCCGGTGCCGGACGAGATCTTCGATCGCGTCTCGCCCGACCTCGTCGTGCTCTCGCCCGGTCCCGGCCGGCCGAGCGATTTCGACTGCAAGGCGACGATCCAGGCTGCCCGGCAGCGTGGGTTCCCGATCTTCGGCGTCTGCCTCGGCCTGCAAGCGCTGGCGGAGGCCTATGGCGGCACGCTGCGCACGCTGCACATGCCGGTGCACGGCAAGCCGTCCCGCATCCGGGTCGCGAAACCCGGCATCATCTTCTCCGGCTTGCCGCAGGAGGTGACGGTCGGCCGCTACCACTCGATCTTCGCCGATCCGGTGCGGCTGCCGAAGGACTTCGAGGTGACGGCCGAAACGGAGGACGGCGTCGTGATGGCCTTCGAGCACCGCTCGGAACCGGTCGCGGCCGTGCAGTTCCATCCCGAAAGCATCATGTCGCTCGGCGGTCAGGCCGGCATGCGGATGATCGAGAACATCGTCGCGCACCTGCCGCGGCGCGCCGGCGCGAAGGCGGCCTGACCGGGAAGGCTGCGTCAGGCGGCGAGCGGCTGGCTCGCCGGCTGCTGCAGCGCCCAGCGCAGCCGGTTGAACATCCAGTTGCGCACTTCGAGGGAGCCGTCGCGATCGCGGCGCAGGGTGATCGTCGTGCGGCTGGCTCTGCGGTGCCAGTCGTTCGCGGCGTCGACCGCATCCACGAGGCCGCCGAACGCGCCGAACGAAGTCGTTCCACCGAGTCGCAGCATGGGATTCTCGCGCGCGCTATCCAACTCGGCCGCGAACTTCCGGCCCGTATAGGCCTCGTTGATGATGCCGTCCGGGTCTGCGACTTTCCACGGCACGCCGCCCATCCCGCCATGCGTGCACGTGAAGCGCTGCCAGCGGAAGTACGTCACCGCGTCGTCCTTGATCTCGCGTTCCGTACCGCAGTTTCCCCACGAACTGCGCGAGCGCGCCATCGGATCGCGCATCGCGTGGAAGCAGTAGCGGACGTTCGCCGGGATGCGGCTCGCCGCGATGGCCAACGACATGTCAACCGCGTCGAACAGCAGGAGACAGTGGACCTTATGGCCGTGCTCGCCGAGTTCGCGGGCGACGCGGATCGCGATCGCGCCGCCGCGGCTGTAGCCCGCGAGAACCAGCCGGCCGACCGGAATGCCGCCCCGCTGGTGGACGCGGGTCTCGATCTCGCGCAGCATCGTCTTCGAGATCGCCTTGGCGGTGCCGCCGTCGCTCCAGGGACCGCGGGTGTAGTATCTGACCTTGAAACGACTATCGCGGGAAAGCTGGCTGACGAAGCTGTTCCGCATGTCCCGCTCGTACTGCGCGTCGTTGACGACGCCGGTTCCGTCGATGCCCGCATAGAAGTCCAAGCAATTCCTCCGAGAAACAGGCCGATGAATACCGCGTCGATTTCGGCCGCACTAATATGCTTGTGAGCTATTCTCGTCGATAGTGCGAGGATGCCAATATTCGCAGGTAATGACAATATGCGTTGCTGCGTCGATCCGGTCGGAGCGGTGATCGGCAGGGGTGATGGGGCCTGCCTTTCTCCCGTCGACGTAAGCCGGGCGAAACCATCGGTCCCGACTTTGCGACATCTCGACACCGCCGGAAAAAGCTGCTTCGGGAAGGGCGCGGGTGCGACGGGGCGCGCCTGCAGCGGGTGAAGACGGGGATCCGCCAATGCAGGATGCAGCCATCCGCACGACGCGGCGCGTCGCGGCCGGGTCGATCGCGATCGCCTGCGTCGTGCTGGGAATCAAGTATGCCGCCTATCGCCTGACGGGTTCGGCCGCCTTCTATTCCGACGCGCTGGAATCGGTGGTGAACGTCGCCGCGGCGCTCGTCGCGTTCCTGGCGCTGGAAGTCAGCCACCGCCCGGCCGACAAGGATCACCCGTTCGGCCACCACAAGGCGGAGTATTTCTCCGCCGTGGCGGAGGGCATCCTGATCGTCATGGCCGCGCTCCTGATCTTCCGGGAGGCCTGGGAGGCCTATCAGGCGCCGCGCCTCCTCACCGCGCCGCTGGAGGGTATCGCGGTCAACGGCGTCGCGACGGCGCTGAACCTCGTCTGGGCGCAATACCTGATCCGGCTCGGGCGGCAGCGCCGCTCGCCGGCCTTCGACGCGGACGGCCGGCACCTGATGGCCGACGTCGTGACTTCCGTCGGCGTCATCGCCGGCCTCGCTGTCGCGACATGGACCGGCTGGCTGTGGATCGATCCGCTGATGGCCGCGCTCGTCGCCGCGAACATCCTGCGCGAGGGCTGGAAGGTCATCGTCGCCTCGCTGTCGGGCCTGATGGATCAGGCGATGGACCCGGCCGACGAGGAGAGGGCGCGCGGCATCATCTCCGCCAACGCCGCGGGCGCGCTGGAAGTCCACGACCTGAAGACGCGGCTCGCGGGCCGCGCAACCTTCATCGAGTTCCACATGGTGGTGCCGGCGGCGATGACGGTCGGCGCGTCGCACGACATCTGCGATCGGATCGAGGCGGCGCTGGAACGCGAGTTCCACGACGCCACGATCCAGATCCACGTCGAGCCCGAGCAGGAGATCAAGCAGACCGGCGTGCCGGTGGTGTGACGCCGGGCGGCCCGTGGTCGAGCCGGCGAGGCGGGATGCGCGCCTCGCCGCTGCCGGATCAGATCGCCGGCCGGAGCCGCTCCTGCGCCTTCTCGTAGACTTCCAGCGCCGTCGAATAGAGGCTCATCGCGTCGATATCCGACACGCCCGGCCGGCTGAACTGCGCGAGGTCCGGCGGCCCCGCCCGGACGAACTGCTCCAGCTCGGTCTGCGAGAAGTTCGCCACCACGTCCTCGGCCGAGCTGCGGACCTCGTGGCTCGCCTGGTTCTGCCGGGCCGCCGCGAACTCCAGTGCCCGCATCTTCGCTTCCAGCGCCGCTTCGCCCTTGGTGCGCTTGCTGGCCGAGAGATCCAGCGTATCCATCTTGCCGTGGTAGACCACCGCCACGTTGGGGCCGGAATCGTGGACGTGCTGCGCGTCCAGCTTGTGGGCGTTCTTCATGTTCGTGTTGCCGGCGATCCAGCCGACCACCGAGAAATTCGTCTTGTCTTCGCTGATCCGCTTCGCCGAATTCGCGTGGAGCTTCGGATTGTGCATCAGCTTGTCGGCCCGCCCGAACTCGTCGAACGTCATCAGCAGGGTCTTGGACTTCAGCTTGCCGAGTTCGTCCGTCGCCTGCGCCAGCCCTTCCGACGCGCGGCGGATGCCCTGGCTGTCGCCGGCTTTTGCCGCCTGATCCACCGCGTTCCGGGCGTCCTTGACCGCCTGTTCGGCCTTTCCGAGCACTGTGCCTGTCGGCATGTTGGCGCCGACGCCGCCGTCGACCCACGACTTCTTCCCGTCGCCGGTCTTGGTGTCGTACTCGATGCTCGCGAAGTACTTCGGAATGCTCATCGAGATACGGCCGGCGATGGCCACCGGCATGTCGTGCGCCGTCTTCGCGTCGAAATAGCTGAGCTTGGAATCTGTCGCGTTGTAGCCGGTGAGGGTCAGTTCCTTGAACTCCGGGAACACCTTCGACATGGCGCTGAGGTCGCCGAAGGTGACCATCTTGCCCTCGCGGCTGCCGCTGAAGTCCGGCTTCTGCAGGAAGCCTTCCAGATGGTGGAGCTCCTCCTTGGTGATCAGGCCGGCGCCGCAGGCCTGTTCGAGCTTGGTGACGTTCCCCGGCTTCGACAGGCAGTTGTGGATCTGGTTGCTCGACACCTCGTCCATCGTGCTGAGGGCCTTGCCGGCGCCGTAGCCGACCGCACTCATGCCGACCATAGAGCCGTACATCGCCTTGAAGTTCTTGGGCGAGTTCTTCAGGTCCGCGATGTCTGTCCGGTCGGCGAAGTCCTTGAACTCGGCGGCGCTCATGCCGGAAGCGAGGCCGAGCGCCGTCAGCGCCCCGGCCGACGTGCCGACGACCGACTTGAGATCTTTCAGGAGGCCGGCCTTCTCGTATTCCACCAGCGCCGCGCCGTTGCCGATGCCCTTCGCGCCGCCGCCGCGCAGAACCAGCGTCTCGAACGACTCGGTCGGCTTGATCACCGTCATCTGGATCCGGCCGTTCTCGTCCTTGAACGGGATCACCTGCGGGGACGTGTCGGCGGACCCGAAGGTCTTCGAAAGCTCGACGAGGCTTTCCAGCGCCTTGGCGTTGGCCATGTTCACGATCTCCTTGAAATCGCGCTTGTTGACCGTCAGGTCGCCGCGGATCGCCGGATTGAAGGTGAGCGACACGATGTTGCCGATGGCGCTCTCGGCCTTCGCCATCAGGCGGCCGGTGGCGGCCTCGGAAAGTCCGAGCTCCTGGCCGAGCTTGTGCGCCTGCTCCTGCACGTGCAGCTTGAACAGGGCCTGCGTGCTCTGGAGCTGCTGCGGCGAGATCTTCGACTGCGGGGTCAGCGCGTTCGACAGCCGCGCCAGCTTGCCGCTGTCGTGGCGGACGCTGTCGACGGTCTGGTTCCATCGCATCCCGACGGACGAGATCGGATTGGCGCCAACATTGCTCATGGTTTCGGCCTCCGGGTCGGTCGGATGGGTGGGGATCGATCAGAGATTGAACGCGGCGAGACCACCGCCGTCGGTGGCCTCGATCGTCTCGAGAAGGCTGCGGATTTCCCGCGCCTGCGCGACCGCATAGGCGATCGGCTCGGCAAGGCCGCCGGTGCCAGCCCGAGCCAGCGAGGCGCGGACGGTGACGGCGACGATGCTGGCCGGCGTCAGGCCGATCGCGAACGGTTCTCCGACGAGCGCCAGTCCGTTCAGCTGCAGCAGCGTGCGGCTCATGGCTGCGCCGGCTTCCGGCGCGAGTTCCGATTCATCGAACGCGAACGCGTCGACCAGGATGGTCTGCTCGTCCGGGTGCAGCGTCACCCGAACGGGGAGGTCGTCCTCGAAGAGGAAGTCCGCGCTGCGCGGCGAGGTCGCCGATATGTCGGCATCGAGCTCGGCGAGGGCGCGGGCGAAGGAGGCGTTATCGATACCCATCACAGCTTGATCCAGACGAGATCGCTTTCGAACGCAGCCGCCTCGGCCGGCGGTGGCGGCGGCTCCGTGCCCGGATCGGCAGCCGCCAGCAAGGCCGCGGCAGCCGCTTCCAGTCGCTCGCCGGAGACGGTGTCGTTCGCCAGGATCATGCCGAACACCATGCGGCCTTCCGCGTCGGCCGCGGCGACGACGCCGTCGTGCTGCCGGCGAAGCCAGTTGGCTTCCAGCCAGGCGCGTTCGAGTTCCGGCTCGGCCGCTTCCGCGCCGGGCATCGTCAGGGTCAGCGTCACCGGTCCGCCGCGCGACGCGCGGACGATGTCGAGCGTGCCGCCGCCGAGCTCCATCGCGTAGGATGCCGTCTCGCGTTCCGGCGTGAAGAGGGCCGCCGCTAGCGCTTCCGAGATTTCGTTGTCCACGTGGCTTTCGCTCGCCCAGGTTCGGTCGATGACCCCGGACGATGTCTAGCTCACCGGGGAGCGCGATCCTGTCGTGAACGGCACAGCGCCCCCACCCGATTCCGCGCGCAGGCGGGTTGCTTTCCGCGATCGTTCGGCTAGCTTGGCCGGCATGACGCTCGCCCCGGCCCTCATCGCCGTTTTGTCGCTGCCGCTATTCGCGGCCGTGGCGGCGTCGCGCGTTCCGCTTCCGCTGCTGCTTCGCATCCTTAGCCGCGACCGTCGGGCCCATTGATCGAAGGGGCGTCCGGCGGTCGAGCCGGCGCGTCCTCTCGCTTCGCGGCAGGCAGCGTTTCCGCCTCTTCGGCTTTACATTCCCCGTTCAATCGCGGATGACCGCCTGAGTTCGCGCCACGAGTGCGCGGCCCGGCATCCGCCCGAAGTCCGAAGGTGCGAAACGCCATGTCAGCCGTAACAGCCTTGCGTCCCGAGAGCGGTGCCGAAGTCGCCGACGCCCCGGCTTCCAGCCGCCGCACGATGCCCTCGGCATCCGCGAAGTACCGGCCCTATTCGACGATCGACATGTCCGACCGAACATGGCCGGCGAAGACGATCCTCCAGCCGCCGGTCTGGTGCTCGGTCGACTTGCGCGACGGCAACCAGGCCCTCGTCGACCCGATGGGGCAGGAGAAAAAGGAGCGGTTCTTCCGCCTCCTGAAGGCGATGAACTTCAAGGAGATCGAGATCGGCTTCCCGTCGGCCTCGCAGACCGATTTCGACTTCACCCGCTGGTGCGTCGAGAAGGGCGAGGCGGCCGACGACGTGTCGCTGCAGGTGCTCGTCCAGTGCCGGCCGGAACTGATCGCCCGCACCTTCGAATCGCTGGAGGGCGCGAAGCGGCCGATCGTCCATTTCTACAATTCGACCAGCGAGCTGCAGCGCCGCGTCGTCTTCGCCAAGGACCGCGAGGGCATCAGGCGGATCGCGACGGACGCGGCGAAGCTGATCGTCGACACGGCGGCGAAGGCCGGCGGCGACTACCGTTTCGAGTATTCGCCGGAGAGCTTCAGCGGCACGGAGCTCGATTTCGCGGTCGAGATCTGCAACGCGGTCGCCGAGATCGTCCGGCCGACGCCGGAGAACAAACTGATCGTCAACCTGCCGGCGACCGTCGAGATGTCGACGCCGAACGTCCATGCCGACCATATCGAATGGATGTGCCGCAACCTCGACAACCGCGAGAACCTCGTCGTCTCGCTGCATCCGCACAACGACCGCGGCACGGCCGTCGCCGCGACCGAACTCGGGCTGCTGGCCGGCGCGGATCGCGTCGAGGGCACGCTCTTCGGCAACGGTGAGCGCACCGGCAACGTCGACATCGTGACGCTGGCGCTGAACCTGTTCACGCAAGGCATCGATCCGGGCCTCGATATCTCCGACATCAACGCGATCAAGGACGTCTACGAGTACTGCAACAAGCTCGAGATTCCGGAGCGCCATCCGTATGTCGGCGAGCTCGTCTACACGGCGTTTTCGGGCTCGCACCAGGACGCGATCAACAAGGGCATGAAGGCAAAGGCGGTGGCGAATTCGCCGTTCTGGGAGGTGCCGTACCTGCCGATCGACCCGAAGGACGTCGGCCGTTCCTACGAGGCGATCATCCGCATCAACTCGCAGTCGGGCAAGGGCGGCATCGCCTACGTGCTGCAGGCCGACTACGGCCTCAACCTGCCGCGCAACCTCCAGATCGAGTTCCGCGAATCGATCCAAAAAGTGACCGACGAGGAGGGAGTCGAGATGCCGGCGAAGCGCATCCACGAGCGCTTCATGGCGGATTATGTCGACCAGCCGGCCGGGCGCCTCGCCTATGTCGAGCACATCACGAAGGCTGGCTCCGAGAGGGGATCGCGCACGGTGGAGGCGACGATCCGCGACGGCAACCGCGACGTCGTCATCGAGGGCCGGGGCACCGGCGCGATCGACGGCTTCATCGACGCGCTGTCCCGCCATCTCGGGGTCGAGATGACGGTCGCCGACTATTCCGAGCATTCGCTCCAGCGCGGCTCGAACGCAAAGGCCATCGCCTACATGGAGATCGAGCACCCGGGCGGCAGAGCCTTCGGGGCCGGCATCGATCAGAACGCGACGACCTCCTCGCTCCGCGCGATCGTCGCGGCGGCGAACCGTGTCATCGGGCTCGGAAGCGCCGGTTGATGGCCGAGCCGGGCGGCGTCCTTCTCGTCCGAGCCTTGGAGCGCCAGGGCGTCGGCCGCGTCTTCTGCGTGCCGGGGGAAAGTTATCTCCCGGTGCTGGACGCGCTTCACGATTCCAGCATCGAGAC
Source organism: Plantimonas leprariae (assembly GCF_008802405.1). Taxonomy (GTDB): domain Bacteria; phylum Pseudomonadota; class Alphaproteobacteria; order Rhizobiales; family Rhizobiaceae; genus Plantimonas; species Plantimonas leprariae. Next base: position 141,750 of record NZ_VZDO01000008.1, on the reverse strand, counting down.
CGTGGTCTGCCGGCAGGAGGGCGGCGCGGCGATGATGGCGGAAGCGGACGGCAAGATCACCGGCCGCCCCGGCATCTGCTTCGTCACGCGCGGGCCGGGCGCGACGAATGCCGCCTCCGGCGTGCACGTCGCCGCCCACGACCTGACGCCGATGATTCTCTTCGTCGGCCAGGTACCGCACGAGTTTCGCGGGCGCGGCGCTTTCCAGGAGGTCGACTACGACCGCTTGTTCGGCGGCATGGCGAAGGCCGTATTCGAGGCCGAGACGCCCGGCGAACTGCCGGCGCTGGTGGAGGACGCCTTCCGCATCGCGATGGAGGGCGCGCCCGGCCCTGTGGTCGTCGCGCTGCCCGAAGACACGTTGTCCGGCGAGGGCGTGTCGGAGATCCTGCCCTTCCACGAGGTCGAGACGCTGCCGCCCTCGCAGGAGCGGATGGAGGAGCTTTGGTCGCTCCTCGCCGAAGCGCGCTCGCCGATCATGGTGCTCGGCGGCCCGCGCTGGACGGACGGCGCGCTCGCCGACATTCGGCACTTCGCCGAGAACTGGCATCTGCCGGTCGCCTGCTCCTTCCGCCGGCAGATGCTGTTCCCGAGCCTGCATCCGAATCATGCCGGCGACGTCGGCATCGGGGTCTCGCCGAAGCTTCGAGCCCGGATCGAGGCGGCCGACCTGATCCTCGCCATCGGTGCACGCTTCGGCGAAATGCCGAGCCAGGGCTACGAGTTACTGACGATACCTCATCCGTCGCAGAAGCTCGTTCACGTCCTGCCGGAGGAGCGTGAGATCGGTCGCCTATATCAGCCGACGCTCGGCGTCCTCGCCGACCCGGCGTCGTTCGCGCGCAAGGCCGTCCAGCTCGCGCCGCCCGCGACGGTCCGCTGGTCCGGCACGGCGGAGGCGGCGCACCGCGACTATCTCGAATGGTCCACCGTCCGCATGGGCGGCGAAGACACCGGTTTCGTCGATCTCGAAGCCGTCATGGCGCATCTGGCAAGCGCCGTACCGGATCACCTGACCTGCACCAACGGCGCCGGCAACTACGGCGGCTGGCTGCATCGCTACGGCCGGTTCGCCAACCGCCTGTCGCAACTCGCGCCGACCTCCGGCTCGATGGGCTACGGCCTGCCGGCCGCGATCGCGATGAAGCTGCGCCATCCCGAGCGCACCGTCGTCGCCTTCGCGGGGGACGGCTGCTTCCAGATGACCGCCCAGGAGTTCGGCACCGCCGTCGAGCAGGGCCTCGGCGTGATCCTGCTGGTGATCGACAACGGCCAGTACGGCACGATCCGCATGCATCAGGAGAAGCGCTATCCCGGCCGGGTCTCCGCGACCTCGCTGCGCAACCCGGACTTCGCGGCGCTGGCGCGCTCCTACGGCGCATTCGGCGAGCGGGTGGAGCGGACGGCGGACTTCGCTGCGGCCTTCGGGCGCGCCCGGTCCGCCGACGGGCCGGCGCTTCTGCATCTTCTCACCGATCCGAGGCGGCTGTCGCCGACGATGCGCCTTTAACGACCAGTCGGAAAGGCGCTTGCCGCCGGAGACAGTGGCGGCGATGATAGCGAAGGAACGATGACGGGTGCGCGGCAGGTTGATGGCTGAAGGCAAGGACAACGTCGCGCCGCTGACCGGGACAAAGCGTCTGGCGGACGCGGTGCGCGCCGCGAAGATCGCTGCCGCGCACCGCAGCGATGTCGTGGTCGACATCCGCGAGGCGGATCGCGCCCGGTTGGAAATCCTCGCCGAAGCGCTGCAGCCGGTGATCGACGACATTCCGGCCGGCGACGAATTCTTCGACCTCGCGCTGTCCGGCGGCCCGCAGCCGCGCTTCTGGGTGGACGGGACGGCGCATGTCTCGATGGCGCGCGACCGCCGCACCTATCGCTTCGTGCGCGAAACCCGCATCGGCCGCCTGACGCTGGCCGAGTCGACGGACATGCGCACGGTCGCCGACCGGGTGACGACCTACATCGCCGAGCGGATCGTCGAGCGTGAGAAGGCCTTCGCGGAACCGGATAACGCTACGATCGACCGCCGCACCCCGCGCGACGACCCCGGCGACGGCGAGCCGATCCGGCCGGCGGCGCCGGCCGCCTCCCAACCGAGCTTCGCCTTCGCCCTGTCTTGGCTGCTGATCGGCATGGCGATCGGCGCTGGCATCCTGTTCGCCATCGCGACGCTGCGCGGCCTGCAGATCAGGTAGGTCGAGCCGATCCGGAGAGTGCGCCTTCCTCGCTGACCTCCGCGGATCGTGCGGGGCGCGGCCGGAACACCGCGTAGATCGCGCAGCCGGCGATGAGGCCCCAGAACGGCGCGCTGATCCCGGCGAAGGCAACACCCGAAGCGGCGGTGAGGAACGTCACCGCGGCGGCGGTGCGCTCTTCCGGCGCGGCGGTGGCCGCCTGCAGCGCGTTCGCCAGCGTTCCGACCAGCGCCAGCCCCGCGGCCGCCTCGATCAGCAGCGGCGACAGGCTGGCGAAGGCGGTCATCGCGCCGGCGCCGAGCCCGCAGACGATGTAGGTGATACCGGTGACGACGCCCGCCCACCAGCGCCGCGACGGATCATGGCCGGCCTCCTCGCCGGCGCAGATCGCGGCCGTGATCGCGGCAAGGTTCGCGGTCACGCCGCCGAAGGGCGCGCACAGCAGCGAGAGCACGCCCGTTGTCGCGAAGAGCGGCCCGGGCGAAGGCTCGTAGCCGTGGATGCGCAGCACCGCGAGGCCCGGAATGTTCTGCGAAGCCATCGTCACGAGGAACAGCGGGAAGCCGATGCCGATCGCGCTCTGGACGTCGAAGACCGGCGTCACGAGAACGGGGTGCGGCAGGAGCGAGCCGCCGCCGAGATCGCCGCCGCTCTTCAGGAGGATCGCGCTGATCGCGACCAGCGCGGCAGCCGGAACCGCGAGCAGGCGATTGAGGCGGCCGACGACGACCCAGACCAGCGCGATCGCGACGCCGGCGACGGGTTCGGCCGCGATCGCCTTCACCGGTGCGAGGCAGAGCGAGAACAGGATGCCGGCCAGCATGGCGTTCGCGACCGAGGCGGGGATCGCCGCGATCAGCCGGCCGAGCGGGCGCACCACGCCGGCCGCGACGACGAGGAGCCCGGCGAACAGGAACGCGCCGACCGCCGTCGCGAAGTCGCCGTGCGACAGGCCGCTGCCCGCGAGCAGCGCCGCGCCCGGCGTCGACCAGGCGACGATGATCGGCATGCGGTATCGCGTGCTGAGGAGGACCGAGCCGGCGCCCATCGCGACCGAGATCGCCATCAGCCCGGATGCCGCCTCTGCCTGGCTCGCGCCGACGCCGACGAGCCCCTGCAGCACGACGGAGAACGAACTGGTGAAGCCGACAAACGCAGCGAGCAGGCCGGCGCTGACGGCGGCAAGGGGCGGGAGCGAACGCATCGCCCGGCGATAGGCTGCCGGGGCCTGGACTTGCAAGGTCTTCAGGCGGCCGGTTGCGCCTGCTTGGCGTCTTCGCGGTTGCGCGTGTCGACGGCCTCGCCGTTCCGCATCAGGCGCCGCTCGCGGATCCAGTCGATGCCGCTGCCGTCGGCGCGCCAGCCGCGCTCGCGATGCGTCAGCGTCCAGTTGCCGGGCTCGCCTTCGATCTCGAAGAGGTTGTAGCGCGCCGCCGGCTTGTCGGAGCCGGGGTTCTGACTGGCGGAGGGCACGCCGACCACCGGCACGAGGCCGCCGATGCCGGCGATCCAGTAGAGCGTGTCGAGATGCGTGTGGCCGTGCAGCACGAGGTCGGCGCCGGAATCGCGGATCACCTTCCAGAAGTACTGCTTGCCGATGAGGCGCTTGTGCCAGGAGGTCGAGTTCGCGATCGGCGGATGGTGGATCATCACGACGCAGAAGTGGCCAGTCGCCCGGCACGCGGCCAGCATGCGGGCGAGCGTCAGCGCCTGCCGGCGCTTGAACGTGCCGGTGGCGAAGAACGGCGCGGTGGCCTCCGCGCTCGACACGCCGCAAATCGCCACCGGCCCGCGCAAGCGCACGTAAGGAAACATCTGCCCGATCGCGGCGGACGGCTCGTCGCCGACCATGTAGTCGTACCACTCGCTGCAAGCGCGCTTCAGCGCACCCGGAACGTAGGCGTCGTGGTTGCCGGGCACGACGGAGACGTCGAGCGGCTTGCCGAGTTCCTTCAGCCAGACCCCGGCCGCGACGATCTCCTGCTTGGTCGCGAGGTTCACGAGGTCGCCGGTCACGGCGACATGGTCGGGCTTCTGCGCGTGCATGTCGTTGGTGAGCGCCAGCAGCGTCTCGCCGAACATCATCTTTTTGCGGTTCTTCTGCCAGTTGTAGTAGCCGAGCACGCGCTTGGTCGCGAGCTGGCGGAAGGACAACTCCGGAAGGGGCCCGAGATGGATGTCGGAGATATGCGCAAGCCGGAACATGACCGCTCATCTAGCCGGACGGCGGGCGAGGGGAAGTCCGGCATCCTGCTCCGCGTCAGCGCCAACGCGTTCGCGAACCGGCTGCGGCATCTCTACTTCTTGGCAAGGCGGCCGATGACGCTCGGCGTGCGGGCCGCCGCCTTCGATCCGGCCGGCCGGGTCTTCCTCGTACGCCACACCTATTTGCCGGGTTGGTACCTGCCGGGCGGTGGCGTCGAGCGCGGCGAAACGGCGGTGGAGAGCGTCGTCCGGGAACTCGGCGAAGAGGGAAACCTCGAACTCGCCGAGCCGCCACGGCTGGTTAGCATCCATCTCGGCCGGCAAAGGCCGCGGCGCGACCACATCCTGTTCTATGTCTGCCGGAACGTCCGGCAGACGGCGCCGAAGCGGTCCGACCGCGAGATCGCGGCGAGCGGTTTCTTTGCGCCCGATGCGCTGCCAGCAGATGCCACGCCCGGCACGCTGCGCCGGCTGGAGGAACTGCGCTCGGAGATGCCGGCCGATCCGGACTGGTGACGATCAGCCCAGCCGCTCGCGACCGTGTGGCTGCATGAAGTCCTGATCCGGACCGAGCGGCACGATGCCGGTCGGGTTGATCGTCCGGTGGCTGCCGTAATAGTGGCCCTTGATGTGCTCGAAGTTCACCGTCTCCGCGACGCCAGGCGTCTGGTAGAGGTCGCGGAGGTAGCCGAAGAGGTTCGAATAGTCGGCGATCCGGCGGCGGTTGCACTTGAAGTGCCCGTAATAGACGGCGTCGAAGCGGATCAGGGTCGTGAACAGCCGCCAGTCGGCTTCCGTTTGCCGGTCGCCCAGCAGCCAGCGCCGAATCGCAAGGCGCTCCTCCAGAAAATCCAGCGTCTCGAACAGCGCGCCAAACGGCTTCTCGTAGGCGTCTTGCGTCGTCGCGAAGCCGCAGCGATAGACGCCGTTGTTGACGGTCTCGTAGATGCGGGCGTTCAGCGCGTCGATTTCAGCCAGGAGGTCATCCGGCGCGAGGTCGAGCGAAGCGTCGCCGAACGCGTCGAAGCTGCGGTTCAGCATGCGGATGATTTCGGCCGATTCGTTGTTGACGATCGTGCGGGTCTGCTTGTCCCACAGCACCGGCACGGTGACGCGGCCGGTATAGGCCGGCTCCGCCAGCCGGTAGACCTCGTAGAGCCGCGTCGCCCCGTTCACTGCGTCCGGTGTGTCGCCGGGCCGGTCGGAGAAGACCCAGCCTTCCTCCAGCATCAGCCAGTCGACGATCGAGACGGATATGACGTCCTCCAACTGCTTCAGCTTGCGGAAGATCAGGGTGCGGTGCGCCCAAGGGCAGGCCAGCGAGACGTAGAGGTGGTAGCGCCCGGCCTCGGCCGGAAAGCCCCGTCCGCCGTTCGGGCCGGGCCGCCCGTCGGCCGTCACCCAGTCGCGGAAGCTCGACGCCTTGCGTTCGAAGCTGCCGCCGGTCGACTTCGTGTCGTACCAGGCGTCCCGCCATTCGCCTTCGACCAGCATTCCCATCGCATCGCTCTCGCTCGTCGTCCGTCCGTGGATGTGGCGCTTGTCGGCTGCGCCCAAACTGTATATCGGCGGTTCCGAAGGTGGTCACGGCAAAACGGGGAGGGGTTGGCGATGCTGCGACGACGATCCGCCGCTGCCTGTCTCGTCCGCTCGCTCCGGAGTGCTCCTGTCGCCTGACCTTGCCGGTGCGGACGGAGCGCTCGCCCGTTCAGGTCCGCCTTCGATGCTCCAGCTTTCCAACGTCCGGTACCAGCCGGAAACCGCCGCTCACGATTTCGCCGTCGCGGCGCTGGCCGACGAGGCCTTCGGCCCCGGGCGTTTCGCCCGCGCCGCGGAGCGCGTGCGGGAAATGGTGCCGCACGACCGCGGCCTCTCCTTCACCGCCACCATTGGTTCGGCCGTCGTCGGCTCGGTCCGGCAGACGCCGATCCGCGTCGGCGAGCGGCCTGTTCTCCTGCTCGGGCCCCTCGTGGTCAAGCCAGCGCACAAGGGTCTCGGCATCGGCCGCACGCTGATGCGCATGGCGGCGGACGTGGCACGCGAGGCCGGCGAGAGCGCAATCGTGCTGGTCGGCGACCGGGCCTACTACATGCCGCTCGGCTATCTGCCCATGCCGAAGGATGCCGTGATCCTGCCCGGCCCGGTCGACTGGCGGCGAGTGCTGGTGATGCCATTGGCGGAAGGCGCGCTCGACGGGCTCGCGGGGCGCATCCTGCCGCGCTAGGCGGGCGTCGCGCGGCCGGTCATGCGGAAGGCCGCCCAGACGCCGAAGAGCCCGAGCGGCAGCGCCGTCGCGAAGACCCAGACGGCGGCGGCCTCGGCGCTCGCCGTGGTGAGCCCCGCGCCGAAGCCGACCATGTTGGCGGTGACGCCGGCGATGGCCGCGCCGACCGCGCTGCCGGTCTGGCGCACGGCAACGATCGCGGCGGAGCCGATCGCCTTCTCCGGGTCGGCCACCACGCCGATGACGCGGCGGCTGGTCAGCGCCGAGGACAGGCCGAAGCCGGCACCCATCACCGATGCCGCCAGCACGACGAGCGGCAGCGCGGCGGCTTTCAGGAACAGGAGCAGCATCGCGACGCCGAGCAGCACGCAGCACGCGCCGCCGCGAATGCAAAGCCGCTCGCCCCGCCCGCCGGAAACACCGGCGACGAGGAACGCCGCAAGCGTCCAGGCGAGCGCTTCCGCACCGATGACGTAGCCGGCCCAGAGCGGCGACAGGCCGCGCAGTTCCTGCAGGATCGCCGCGCCGTAGACGGTCAGCCCCATCGAAGCAGCCGTCAACGCGAAGATCGAAGCATAGGCCGAGCCGCAGATGGTGCGGAGATCGCCGGCCCGGTGCGGCAGCATCCGGTGCGCCGAACGCGCGTCGATCCCGAGCACGAGCACCAGCAGCGCCATGCCGAGCGCAACGAGGCCGACCGCCGCGACGGCGCCGCTCGCCGTATCCGCCCAGGCGATGGCCGCGACGCCGAGGGCCAGCACGAAAAGCTGCAGCCAGGGCACGCGGCTGCCGCTCGGGCGGTGGAGCGTGCCACGAAGCAGGATCGGCGCGCCGATGCCGAACAGGACGGCCTGCGCGGCGAAGAGCCAGAACACAGCGCGCCACGACCCCGCGGCCGCGGAGAGGCCACCGACCAGGGGTCCGAGGATCGTCGCGATGCCCCAGATGCCGGACATCGTCGCGAAGATCCGCGCCAAGTGCCGGGGAGGGAAAAGGACGGCTGCCGCCACCATGGCGAAGCCGGCGATCCACCCGCTGGCGAGCCCCTGCACGATGCGGCCGGCGAGGAAGGTGCCCATGTCGGGTGCGAGGGCGCTGAGAACGCAGCCGACGGCGAGGAGGCCGCCCGAGACGCCGGTCGAGAAGGCGAGGCCGAGGATTTCCGACAGGCGGCCGGCGCTGGCTCCGGCGAGGATCGAGCCGATCAGGAAGCCGGCCACCGCCCAGCCGAAGTAAGCGTAGCCGCCGAGGTCCGCTCCGACGCTCGGCATGATCGTCGCCGCGACCATCGCATCCGCCGCGTTCAGCCAGACGCCGAGGCAGATCAGCGCGAAGCTCGGCAGCCGCCCGCCGGCCAGCAGGTCGGCCCAGTCGGTCCGTTCCTCGATCGCGATGCTGCTCATCCGCCCCTCCAGCCGACGCAGCTAGCGGCGAAAGGTGAAGGAACAACGCACCCTGCGGCGATCAGCGCCCTTCGCGATACCAAGTGGTCGACAGGGCGAGGAGCAGGAGCGCGAGACCGAGGAAGCCGGCGAAGAGCGGCGTGCGCTCGACGCCGCGCAGCACGGTCTCGTCGGTCGTGCGAAGGCCGATCCAGTCGCGACCTTCCGCTTCCCCGCGGCCGCGAACCGGCACGACGCGCGGCACGTCGACGGTGCCGTTCTCCGCGATGCGCCGAACGCCGCCGCGCGTCTGGTCGAGTACCGGCTCGAGCTTCGCCGTGGTGGACACAGCTTCTTGGAACTCGCGCGGGTTCACCGGTCCGACATTCGCCAGTGCCCGCAATTCGCCGTTCGCTGCCTGGTAGAGGCCAAGCTCCTCGGCCTTCAGCGTGCCTTCCCAGCGGCCGGCGCCGATCTCGCGCATCGGCACCTGCACCGCCTTACCGGAAGGCGTCACCACCGTCGAGGGACCGGGATCGCCGCCGATCGTCTGCCGCGTGATCGCGAGATCGGACCCCCGCGCTTCAGCATCGAGTGCCTCCTCCTCCAGTTCCGGCTCCTTCATCAGCCAGTGGGCGAGGCGGCGGAACAGCGCGACATGCGGGCCGCCGCTCTCGAAGCCGCGCGACCAGAGCCAGCCGTGGTCGGACAGGAGCAGGGCGATGCGCCCTTGGCCGGCGCGGTCGAGCACGAGGAGCGGCTTGTTGTTCGGCCCGGTCATCACCGTCTCGCCGCGTGGATTCTCCACGTCGATCGAGCGGAACCACTCGCTCCAGTCCGGCGGGTTGGCCTGCGAACCGGGCAGGTCGCGCGTGACGGGATGCTTCTTCCCGAGATCGGACAGGGCCGGACGGAAAGCCTCGGCATCGATCGTGCCGGTGGGAAGCGCCGGCAGGATCGAGGAGAGCGAGGTCTGCGCGACGGAATCGTTGCCGGCATATTCGGGGCCGGAGGCGATCAGCAGCGCGCCACCTTTTTCCACATACTGCGCGATGTAGTCGAAGTAGAGCGCCGGTAGGACGCCGCGCCGCTGGTAGCGGTCGAAGATGATGAGGTCGAAGTCGTCGATCTTCTCGACGAAGAGTTCGCGCGTCGGGAAGGCGATCAGCGAAAGCTCGTCGATCGGCGTGCCGTCCTGCTTCTCCGGCGGGCGCAGGATGGTGAAATGGACGAGGTCGACCGCGGCGTCGGATTTCAGAAGGTTGCGCCAGGTCCGCTCGCCGGCATGCGGCTCGCCGGACACGAGCAGCACGCGCAGGTTCTCTCGGATGCCGTCCACCACCGCGATGGCGCGGTTGTTGACCGGTGTGATCTCCTGCCCGTCCTGCGCGGCGGAAAGCTCGATGATGTTCTTTCCCGCGCGCGGCAGGTGGAAGGCCCAGGTCGCGGTCTCGCCGGGCACGGCCTGCTCCCGCGAAACCAGATCGCCGTTGAGGAAGACCCGCACCTCGACGGGATTGCGGGAGGCGCGCGGTCCGTCCTCCAGCACCCGGTAGGTCAGACGCTGCTCCTCGTTGACGAGGCCGAAGCGTGGGCTGGTCAGCACCTCGATGCGGCGGTCGAACTCGTCGGCCCGTCCGGTGACGAGCGCGTGCACCGGCGCGTCGAAGCCGAGCGCCCCGCTGTTGGCCGGGATGTCGTGCACCTGCCCGTCGGTCACCATGATCGCGCCGCCGACGCGTGACGGCGGCACGTCGCGCAGCGCCCCGTTCAGCGCGCCGAACAGCGCGGTGGTCGCGCCGTCGTCGGCCGAACCGCCGGAGCGCGCCTCGACGGTGCGCACCTCGAATTCCGGGAAGCGGGCGAGGCTGCTCTTCAGCGCCTCGACCGTCGCGGCGGTCTCGGCACGTCGATTGCCGATCGACTGGCTCTGCGAGTCGTCGACGACCAGCGCGACGACGCTCTTCAGCGGATCGCGCTGCTCGCGCAGCAGGACTGGGTTCAGCAGCGCCAGCAGCAGCGCCGCGACCGCGAGGACGCGCACCAGCGCACCGCGCAGACGCGCCGCGACCAGCGACAGCGCGAGCAGGGCCGCGAGCACCGCAATGATCGCGATGACCGTCCAGGAGAAGAAGGGCGCGAAGTCGATCGACCAGTTCATGCGGCTATTGCCCCAGACGTTCGAGCAGCGCCGGCACGTGGACCTGATCGGCCTTGTAGTTGCCGGTCAGCACGTACATGACGATGTTGACGCCGGCGCGGTAGGCATATTCCCGCTGGTCGGGGTCGCTGTCGTCGGTCGGGTAGAGGAACAGCCCGCCGTCGTCGATCGCCCAGGCGCCGGCGAGATCGTTCGAGGTGATCATGATCGAGGACACCCCGTCGCCAGCATTGGCGGGCCGGGCCTGCGCGTTCGGATCGCGCACGGTCGACTCCACCCACAGCTCCGAGCCGCGGTGCCGGCCGGGGAAGTCGTTCATGATATAGAAGGACTTGGTGAGCACGTGGTCGCTCGGCACCGGCTCCAGCGGCGGGATATCGAGATCGGCGAGGATATCGCGAAGGCGTCGCTGGCCGGGCGTCACGGCGTTGGAGTTAAGGCTCGACATCTCGTCGTCGTGGACGTCGAACAGCACCGTGCCGCCGTTCTTCATATAGGCGTCGACCCGGCTGATCGCGCTTGCCGCCGGCATCGGGTCGGCCGCGTCGATCGGCCAGTAGATGATCGGGTAGAAGGCGAGCTCGTCCTTGCCGATGTCGAGGCCGACCGGATCACCCGGCTCCAGCGCCGTCTTCGAGGCGATGAACTGCGACAGGCCCGCGAGCCCGCGCCGCGACGTATCGTCGGTCGAGGAATTGCCGGTCTCGACATAGGCGAGATGGGTCTTTTCCGTCGCGGCGATGGCATCCGCCGCGACGTCGCCCTGGGCGGTGGGCGGCTCCTGCGCCTCGGCGCGCGGCATGGCGAGCGAGGAGACCGCCAAGGCTCCAACGAGGATCGCCGCAGCGGCAGCCGCACGCCTCGGACGCAGCCGCCGGAACACGCCGTTCAGCCAAAGGAGGGCCAGCGCATCCAAGGCGAACAGCGCGAGCGCCAGCGCGAAGGCGAACGGCGCGAGGTCGGTCTGGTCGCCGTTGTCGTAGGCGCGGGGAGTGAAGGGCACCGGCACGTCGGCGTCGCGGAGCGGCTCCAGCGCGGCGTCCGGCTTCAGGAGGTTCAAGGCGGTATATCCTTCCTGACGGCCGTAGAGGCCGGGCGGGTTCTCGCGCTTCAGTTCCGCCTGCGCGTCGGCCGCGATCGCCAGCGGTTGCGCGTCGGGACCGGGGCTGCCGAGTTCGCCGCGCGCGTTCATCAAGCGGAACGGCGGCAGACTGGCGGCGGCGGGCGCGCGCCCTGCGCTCGTGCCCGAAACCGCGGCGGTCGCCGGTCCGCTCGCCCGCGACAGGGTCACCGCACGCCGCAGCATGTCGACGAACGAGCCGGAGATCGGCAGGTTCGACCAAGTCGCCTCCGCCGTGATGTGGAAGAGCACGATCGTGCCCTCGCCGAGCTTCGAGGCGGTGACGAGGGGCGTCCCGTCCTGCAGGCTGACCCAGGTGCGGTCGTTGAGGTCGACCGACGGCTCGGCGAGGATCTGCCGCGTGACGGTGACGTCGGGCGGGATCGCGATGCCGGCGAGGGGGCTCGCGGGCGGGATCGGGGCGATATGCTGCGGCTCGCTCCAGGTCAGCGAGCCGCCGAGCTGCCGCTCGCCGGCGCGAAGCCGCACCGGCACCAGCGGGTCCTCGCCCGTGGTCGCGGCGAGCCGCGGTCCGGCGAAACGCACGAGATAGCCGCCCTTCTGGACGAAGTCGCGCAACGCGTCTTCGGCCGGCTTCGGCACGACGCCGATGTCGGCGAGGACGATCATCGACGGGCGCTGCTTCACGAGGTTAGGGATCGCAACGGCAAGGTCGGCGTTTTCAGCGCGCAGCAGGTCTGCGAAGGGCTCCAGCGCCCGCGAGATGTAGTAGAGCGGCGACAGGAGCGGCTGCGCCGCGTCCGCCGCCTCGCCGGAAACGAGCGCGACGCGGCGGCGGCGGAAGCTGTCATCCACCAGACGAACGCCGGCGGCGCTTGCCTCACCGTCGACCGCCAGCCGCGCGATGTCGTTGCGCAGTTCCACCGGAATCGCGAAGCGCGCCGTTCCGGTCGCCTCGCCTTCCTTGAAGGTGAGGTCGGCGCCGCCGATCTCGCGGTCCTGCTCGTCGAAGGCCCGGACGCGGTAGAGCGGCCCGCCGGTGCTGCCGGACGGACGGATCGCGGTCGCCACCAGCGCGTCCGTGGCGTTGTCGACGTTCGTCAGCCCGACGACGCGGTCGACCGGCGGGCGGAACAGGATGGTCGAGGCCGGGGCGAGATCGCGGAGCCCTGCGAGCGAGCGGTCGGTTCCCGCCCCGCCGAGACCGTCGGTGAGAAGCGTCAGCGTGCCGGGCGCGTTGCCGGCAAGACCGGTCTTCAGGCGGTCGATCGCGGCCGCGCGGTCGGTCGGGATCGGGCGCGCGTCCGTCGCTCGCAGGCGTTCGAGTGCCGTCGCGGCCTCGGCCGGCGTCGCATTGTCGCCGGCCCCTTCCGCCGTGAAGGTGAGGGCGACCGGGCGGCCGGCGTCGCCGGCCTCGCGGATCAGCGTCTCGGCGGCAGCCTGCCTTCGCGGCCAGTCCGCGCCGCTCGCCCAGCCGTTGTCGATCAGGAACGCGACCGGGCCGCTGCCGCTGAGCGCCGCCTCGCGCGGGTTCAGCACCGGCGCGGCGAGCGCGAAGATGACGAGCGCCGCGAGGATGAGCCGCAACAGCGTCAGCCACCACGGGCTCTTCGACGGCGTTTCCTCGCGTTTCAGGATGCGCGCCAGGATCGCCAGCGGCGGGAAGGTCTCCGTCTGCGGGCGCGGCGGGGTGAGCCGCAGCAGCCACCAGATGGCCGGCAGCGCGAGGAGCCCGAACAGGACGAGCGGCGCGCCGAAGGAGAGGGCGCCGATCATGCGTCGCGCCTCTTGCCCGCGACGGCCTGCGGTATGCCGCTGAGGCGTCCGTGCACGGCGACGAGCGCTTCCGACGCGAGGCGGTCGGTGCGGTGGGGCACGAAGCTCCAGCCGAGGCGGCGGCAATGCTCGGCGATCGTCTCGCGCGTCGCGGCGTAGAGGTTGCGGTAGTCTTCGCGCAGCGTTTCCGCGCGGCCGGCCGTCAGCTTCGCGCCGGTCTCGGGGTCGCGGAACTCGGTGCGGCCGCTGTAGGGGAAGCTCTCCTCCGCCGGGTCGGCGACGGCGACGACGTGGCCGCGGATGCCGCGCCGGCCGATGCGGTCGATCCGCGCCAGCGTCTCCTCGACCGGGTCGAGCAGGTCGCTGACGATGACGACCTCGCTGAAGCGCTTCAGCCGGTCGTCCGGCGGGAAGCCGTCCGGCCGGCGGTTGGCGAGAGCCGCAGCGATGCGCTCGGCGGCGTTGCGCGCCGCGACCGGCTCCATCACGCCCGGATAGCCGATCCGCTCGCCGGAGCGCGACAGCAGTTCCGCCAGCGCCAGCACGAGAACCAGCGCACGCGACTCCTTCGAGACCTCGGCGGCGTTGGAGCGGAACAGCATGGAAGGCGACGGATCGGCCCAGAGCCAGACGGTCTGCGCCGCCTCCCATTCGCGGTCGCGGATGTAGAGGTTGTCGTCGCGCGCCGAGCGTCGCCAGTCGATGCGCGACACCGCCTCGCCTTCGACAAAGGGCCGGAACTGCCAGAAGTTCTCGCCGGTGCCGCGCCGCCGCCGGCCGTGCCAGCCGGCGATGACGGTCGACACGACGCGCCGCGCTTCCACCAGGAGGTCCGGCAGCAGCGCCGCGCGGTTCCGTGCCCGGCCGAGCGCGGCGGCGCTCGGGGTCGGTTCGGCCGAGTGGCCGATCGTCGCCATGCGCGCCGTCAGCTCGCTTCGCGCTTCAAGACGTCGATCACGTCCCTGACGCTCATGCCTTCGGCCCTGGCCGAGAAGTTCAGCGCCATGCGGTGCTGGAGGATCGGCTCGGCGAGCGCCGCGACGTCCTCGACGGACGGGGCGAGCCGGCCTTCGTAGAGCGCCCGAGCCCGCACGCAGGTCATCAGCGCCTGAGAGGCGCGAGGGCCGGGTCCCCAGGCGATATGGGCGTCCGCCTCCTTCGAGCCGTGGCCCGGGCGCGCCGAGCGGACGAGCGACAGGATCGCCTCCACCACGCTTTCCGGCACCGGCATGCGCCGCACCAGCGCCTGGATCTCGCGCAGCCGATCCGCGCCGAGCACGGCTTCCGCCTTAGCCTCGGTGACGCCGGTCGTCTCGATGAGGATGCGCCGCTCCGCTTCGAGCTCGGGATAGGGCACGTCGACCTGCATCAGGAAGCGGTCGAGCTGCGCCTCGGGCAGGGGATAGGTGCCCTCCTGTTCCAGCGGGTTCTGCGTCGCCAGCACGTGGAACGGCGCCGGCAGGTCGTGCCGGGCGCCGGCCACCGTCACGTGGTATTCCTGCATGGACTGCAGCAGCGCCGACTGCGTGCGCGGTGAAGCGCGGTTGATCTCGTCCGCCATCAGAAGCTGCGAGAAGACCGGCCCTTCGATGAAGCGGAAGGAGCGGCGACCGCTCTCGTCCTGCTCCATCACCTCCGAGCCGACGATATCGGAGGGCATCAGGTCCGGGGTGAACTGGATGCGGCGGGCGTTGAGGCCGATCACGGTGCCGAGGGTCTCCACCAGCTTGGTCTTGGCGAGGCCCGGCACGCCGACGAGCAGCGCGTGGCCGCCGGCGAGGATGGCGATCACGGTCTGCGCGACGACGCTCTCCTGCCCGAAGATGACGGTTCCGACCGACGCCCGCACGCGCGAGAGATCGGCGAGCGCGGCTTCCGCCTGGCGTACCGCGTCATCGCCCGAAAGGTCGGGCTCGTGCGGTGCGAGCATGGTCATGAAGAACCTTTCCGTTGTGGCGTCCGGCCGAGCCGGTCGGCGGGCGATGCATATCGCCGGCGCTTTCGACCATTGAAGCCGGCTGCGAGCATGGCTGCAAGCCGGCAACACGCAACTCTTTCGTGACCGCCAAGCCCGGCCAAAATAAGACTCGGGCGACGGCCTGTCGCGCGACCTTTTCGCTTCGTGCCTATCTTCCGTGCCATGACCGAGGCTTCTTCCACCGTCGCCGCTCCTTCGCCATCGCTCGAAGCGCTGGTCGGCCGCGCGGAACGGGCGGGGATGGGCGTGCCGCCGGTGGAAGCGTGGAACCCGCCGTTCTGCGGCGATATCGACATGGAGATCCGCGCGGACGGCTCCTGGACGTACGAGGGTTCGCCGATCGGCCGCGAGCGGCTGGTGCGGCTGTTCTCCTCGGTCCTGCGCAAGGACGAGGACGGCAGGACCTATCTCGTGACGCCGGTCGAGCGGCTCGGCATCCGCGTCGAGGACGCGCATTTCCTGGCGGTGGAGATGAGCCGGGACGAGCGCGCCGAAGGGCCGGTGCTGACCTTCCGCACCAATGTCGGCGACGTGGTGGAGGCGGGACCGAACCATCCGATCCGCTTCGGTCTCGGCGGGAAGGATGGCGGGTTCGAGCCATACCTTCTCGTTCGGGGCCGGCTGGAAGCCAAGCTCACGCGCGCGCTCGCCTTCGATCTCGCCGACTTCGTCGAGGAGGACGACGGCGGCGCGTTCGTGCGCTCGGGCGGCACGCGCTTCCTGATCGGGCCGGGCCGCTGAATGGCGGCGTCCGACTTCACGGCGCGCGACCTGCGCGAGCGCCTTTCCCTAGCGGCGCCGGATCATCCGGTTCCCGATCTCGGCGACCATGTGCTGAACCCCGAACTCGAATCGCTGCTGGACGGCGTGTCGATCCGCGACGCCGCCGTGCTAGTGCCGGTGGTCGACCGGACGGACGGCGCCACGGTGATCCTGACGACGCGGTCCGCGGCATTGCGCAAGCATTCCGGGCAGATCGCCTTTCCGGGCGGCTCGGTGGACCCGAGCGACGCCTCGCCGGAGGCCGCCGCGATCCGCGAGAGCTTCGAGGAGGTCGGGCTCCGGCCGGAATTCATCGAGACGGTCGGCCGCCTGCCGCGCTATTCGACGACGACCGGCTTCCGCATCACGCCGGTGATCGCTGTGGTGCGGCCTGGCTTCGAACTCGCGCCCAACCCGGCTGAGGTCGCCGACGTCTTCGAGGTGCCGCTCGCCTTCCTGATGGATGCTGCCAACCACCAGAAGGAAGGCCGTGTCTGGAACGGGCGCGAGCGCTTCTTCTACGTGATGCCGTTCGGCGAGCGGTATATCTGGGGGGTTACGGCAGGCATCATCCGCACGCTCTTCGAAAGGCTCTACGCATGACCGGGCACCGGATCGACGCCGAATGGCTGCGCGAGGAACGGCTGCAGCGCCTCCTCGCCGTCCTGTCCGCCGATGGCGAGGAAGCGCGTGTCGTCGGCGGCGCGGTGCGCAACACGCTGCTCGGCCTTTCCGTCACCGATACCGACATCGCGACGACGACCGAGCCGGCGGAAACCGCGCGCCGGGCGGAGGCCGCCGGCTTCAAGGCGGTGCCGACCGGGGCCGAGCACGGCACGATCACGGTCGTTGTGGGCGGCACGCCGTTCGAGGTGACGACGCTGCGCCGCGACATCGAAACGGACGGGCGGCATGCGCGCGTCCGCTTCGGCCGCGACTGGCGCGCCGACGCCGAGCGGCGCGATTTCACGGTCAACGCGCTCTACTGCGACGCGGCGGGCGAGGTGCTCGACCTCGTCGGCGGCATCGCCGACATCGGGTCGCGGACGCTGCGGTTCATCGGCGACCCGGCGCAGCGCATCGAGGAGGATCGCCTCCGCATCCTGCGCTTCTTCCGCTTCTTCGCCTGGTACGGCGAGGGGCGGCCGGACGCGGACGGGCTGCGCGCCTGCGCGCGGCTGAAGGGTGGGATCGCCTCGCTCTCGGCCGAGCGCGTCTGGATGGAACTGCGCAAGCTCCTCGCCGCGCCCGATCCGTCCCGCGCCCTCCTGTGGGCGCGGCAGGCCGGCGTCCTGTCTGCCGCCCTGCCGGAAAGCGAGCGTTGGGGGATCGACGGCATCCACGGCCTCGTCGGCGCCGAGCATGTCCACCGCTGGCAGCCCGACGCCCTGCTGCGCCTCCTCGCCATCGTGCCGCCCGATCCGGAGCGCCTCGCCGAGCTCGCGCGCCGTCTGAAGATGGCGAATGCCGAGCGCGACCGGCTGCTGGCCTACGCGATGGCGGAACCGGCGCGTCCCGACGAGACCGACGCGTCGCTGCGCGAACGCCTCTACTTCGGCGACCGGCCGGGGATCGTCGATCGCCTGCGGCTCGCGCTCGCAACGCGGCACGGGAAGAGCGAGCGGGACGCGATCGCCGAGACCGCGAGGCTCGGCGAGCAGCTTCGCGTGGCGGAAGGGTTCGACCCGCCGGCCTTTCCGGTGACCGGCAGCGACCTGACGGCGAAGGGCGTGCGGCCCGGACCGGAACTCGGCCAGCTGCTGCAGGACCTGAAACGAAGCTGGGTCGCGAGCGGCTTCGTCCTGTCGCGCGAAGCGATGCTGTCCCGCTTCTAGTCGCGGTCAGGCCGGGCGCGGCATCGCGCCGTTCGCCGCCCTCTGCCGCGGTGGCGGCAACTCGTTCTCCTCCGGCATAGGCTCCTGCCGGTTGCCGGCGATCTCGATCACCTGCTTCGGCCGGAACAGGACGATGCCGTCCTCGTCGAAGCGCCGCTTCAGGCGGCGGTTGAACTCGCGCCCGACGCCCCATTGCTGCAGCGGCCGGCAGCGGATCGCGCCCTTCAGCACCGTGCCGTCGGCGCTGAAGCCGTCGACGCCCCAGATCTCGATCGGGGCGAGCATGTCGTACTTGAACTTCGGGTCGCTCCGGAGCTCCGCGCCGATCTCGCGCATGATGTCCATCGCCTGGTCGGCGTCGGATTCGAAGCCGATCGTGACCGCGACCTGGAAGATGCCGTAGCCGCGCGACGAGTTCTGCAGCGCCTTGATCTGGCTGAACGGCACCGAATAGAGCGCCCCGTCGCCGGCGCGGATCTTCACCGTGCGGATGTTGATACCTTCCACGACGCCGGCCTGCGTGCCGGTCGAGATCGTGTCGCCGATCGCCAGCGCGTCCTCGAACAGGAAGAAGAAGCCGGTGATGACGTCCTGCACGAGCTGCTGCGAGCCGAACGAGATCGCGATGCCGATGATGCCGGCGCCGGCGAGGAGCGGCGCGACGTTGACGCCGATATTCGCCAGAACCGCGATCACCGTGATGACCGAGAGCGCGGCGAAGACGAAGTTCCGGAGCAGCGGCAGCAGCGTCTTGATGCGAGCCGACTGCTGGCGCTGCCGGCCGAAATTGTCGACCGGGGCCAACGCGTGCTCGATCAGCGTGTCGACGGTGATCCAGATCAGCCAGACCACCAGCGGCACCAAGAGGATCGAAATCGCCGGCCGCAGCACCTGGCTGCCGGACGCGGTGGTGAGCCATTCCGCCACCTGGAAGCCCCAGAGATCGATGCAGGCGATGGCGACGACGATGGTGGTCGCGATCTGCAAGACGATGTGGAACAGGCCGAGATAGCGCCGGCCGAGCGCGTTGCGCGCCGTCGAGCGGCCGCGGCCGAGCTGTTCTCGCCACCGCGATACGGTCTCGTTCGCGAAGGCGAGGAAGAACAGGCCGGCGAGGATGAACATCACTGCGAACAGCGCGTCCTCGAAGAAGTTGTCGCCGCCGATGCCGAACAGCCGCGCCCCGACATTCGCGACGACGAACAGCATCGCGAAGACGTGCCAGAAGTTGGCGAAGGCGGTGATCACGGTGGCGAGCACGCCGGTGCCGTGGTCGCCTTCGGCCCGCCGCTGGCGGCCCTTGACGATCAGGCTGCGCACCGTGCGCCGGTGCCGCATCACGAAGAGGACCGTGAGGCCTGCCGTGAGAAGGTCGAGCGCCAGCGAGGCGACGTCGGCGACGTTGCGGCCGATCACCAGCCGCACGGCGAATTCGCGCATCAGACCCGCCGCGACGCCGGCCGAGGTGAGGATGCCGATCCAGGGCAGCAGCTTGAGGCGCGCGTAGTTCACCAGCTTCCAGCCGCGGCTGCGCACGAGCAGGAGGAGGCCGAAGCCGAAGAGCTGGCGGATCAGGGCCGGCAGCACGAACGGCGTCGTCAGCCCGAGGAAGAGCTGCGTGTCGCGCCAGCTATGCGAGAAGGCGGTCGTCCAGAGCGCGATGGCGACCACGCCGCCGAACCAGGGCAGGAGGTCGAAGAGAAGCTTCAGAGAAACGCGACGGAGGAGCTGCAGCCGGGTCTGCGACTTCCGGCGCAGGATCGTGCGTCGCGACCGGATCCAGCGGTTCCGCGACAGGAAGAGCATCACGCCGGCGACGACGCCGACGCCCGGCAGCGCCCAGGACAGGAAGCCGAGCGTCTCCTCGCCGCCGAAATTCGTCGCGGCCCGGTCCTGCAGCTCCGTCATCGCGTTCGCGAGCTTGATGTGCGGCGGATCGCCGAGCGCGGTCGTCGGAAACTCGTCGACCGCCTTCCCGACGTTGGTGGCGAGGGCGCCGATCAACCCCTCGGCAGGGAGCGCCGAGTTCTGTTCCGGCGCCGGCGGCCCCTGCATGACGAGGCCGGCGCGCATCTGCTCCAGCGAGCCGACGAAGTCGGTCCGCTGCTTGTCGTCCTTGAACAGCTGGATGATGCGGTCGAGCGCCTGGACGTCGGCCTGGCGGTCGGCGGGTTCGCCCGGCTTCGTCGCGTCGGCCGGTTGCGTCTCTGAGCCGACGAGCTTCGGGAGGCCGGGAATCTGGGCGCTGGCCGGAACGATCGATAGGCAAAGAACGATGAGGAAGCCGACGATCGAAGCGCGCGAGACCATGCCGTACCTTGATTCGAGCCGCTGCCGTCCGGGCAAGGACGACGTTGCGGCCGAGGGTTAAGACCCAAGGACTGGCGATTTGATGACGGCGGACGAATTTTTGCTGCGGTGCAGCAGGAACGGGTTGCGAGACCCGTTCCTACAGGGACGGGGGTCCCTCAGTTGGGCAGTTCGGTGGTGCGTTCCCGCAAGACGTCCAGCATGTCAGGCGTGAGCTTCTCGACACCCGACTGGTGCGCCTGCTGCACGGCGCGACGGAACACCTCCGCCTGGCTCTCGGCGCGGATCACCCGCTGGCAGCCTGGAATGACACCTTGGCAATCGAGTTCGAACATTCACTCCTCCCGAAGTGGCCGGACGGGCGCGGGGTTCGTGCCGCGTCGCAATGGATGATAGTCGTTTAAATTGCGTGAATACAGCCATCACGTCGCGGCTCACGAAAATAAGTTCTTCATTTTAGCTGACAAATCGGCTTCCGCCGTTACGGCCACCGCACCAGCGGCGGCATGGAAGAGAGGATCGACTCGACGTTGCCGCCCGTCTTCAGGCCGAACAGCGTGCCCCGGTCGTAGAGAAGATTGTACTCGACATAGCGGCCGCGCCGGACGAGCTGCTCCTCCCGGTCGGCTTCCGTGAATTCGGTGGCTGCGTTGCGGCGGACGATGTGCGGATAGACGACGAGAAACGCCTTCCCGACGTCGCGGGTGAAGGCGAAATCCGCGGCCCAGCCGCCGCTTTCGTCGGGTGAGCGGAGCCAGTCGTAGAAGATGCCGCCGACGCCGCGCGCTTCGTTGCGGTGCGGCAGGAAGAAGTACTCGTCGCACCACTGCTTGAAGCGATCGTGGTCCGCGACGCCCGAATGCCGGTCGCAGACGAACTTCATCGCGCGGTGGAAGGCGACCGTATCCGGATCGTCCTGCGTGCGTCGCCGGTCGAGCACCGGCGTCAGGTCCGCCCCCCCGCCGAACCATTGCCGCGTCGTCACGACCATGCGCGTGTTCATGTGGACGGCGGGCACGTGCGGGTTCCGCATGTGCGCGATCAGCGAGATGCCAGAGGCCCAGAAGCGCGGATCGTCCGTGGCGCCCGGAATCTGCGCGCGGAAGTCCGGCGAGAACTCGCCGAAGACGGTGGAGGTGTGGACGCCGACCTTCTCGAACACGCGGCCGTGCATCATCGACATGACGCCGCCCCCGCCGTTTTCGGCGCGCGACCATTCCGTCCGCTGGAAGCGGCCGGGTTCGCCCGGCACGTCGACCTCGGACTCGATCGCCTCGAATGTCTCGCACAAGCGGTCGCGCAGCGCCTCGAACCAGGTGCGGGCCTCATCCTTCTTCGCGTCGATATCGGACGGCAGGCCTTCGGGGAGGGGGGGCAAGTCCATGAAACCGTGTCTCCTCGATGAGCGGAAGGGACGCCGCTCCGGCTCAGGATTCCGGCCCGTTCGCGCCGGCAGGCCGGCCTAACAGGAAGGGAATGCTCGCGAAAGGGTGAAGTCTCCGCCGCGGCGGCGCCAACTATCGGTTTCGATTCGCAAATCCGGCGATGCGGCGCTATCTTCACGCAGAGTCAAACCTCGAAAGGTGGCGTCGCGTGGCCGACTCCTTTCCCCGCCCACCGCTCGCCGGGCTGGCCCGGCAGTTGCGCCGCGACCGGCGCGGCGTGGCCGCGCCCGCCGACAGTTTCGTCCGGGAAACCTTCGTCCTGCCGCGCGGGCATGCGCGCACCGTCGCGCGCGAATGGTTCGACAGGTACCCGAAGGCCGCCTACTGGACCTCGGTGGAAAGCTGGCGCGTGTTGCCGGGCGACGAGGTGGAGTTCACCATGCGCCGCCTGCCGACGGCGGACTGACCCTTCACGCGGCCCGGACGGGCGAAAGCGTCTCGCCGCCGCGGTTAGGGAGGCCGTTCGCCTTCGCCAGGATCTGCGGAAGCCGCTCCGGCGGCACCGGCCGCGACAGGAGGAAGCCCTGCACCTCGTGGCAATGGTCGGCCGCGAGGGCGGCGAGCTGGCTGTCCGTCTCGACGCCTTCCGCCGTGGTGCTGAGGCCGAGCGCCTTTCCGAGGCTGAGGATCGCCTGGACGACGGCTTTGCCGTTCTCGCTGCCGTCGATGCCGGAGATGAACTTCCGGTCGATCTTGATGACGTCGAACGGGTAGTCGCAGAGATAGCTCATCGACGAGTACCCCGTGCCGAAATCGTCGATGGCGAGCTTGACGCCGAGCTGCTTCAGCCGATCGAGCGTGGCGCGGGCCCGTTCCGCGTCTTCGAGGAGAACGCCCTCGGTGATCTCCAGTTCGAGCCTCCCCGGCGCGAGGCCGGTCTGCCGGAGCGCCGCCTCCACGGTTTCGACCAGCATGTCGTCGCGGAACTGCACCGGCGATACGTTCACCGATATGCCGATCTGCGGCAGCAGCACCGCCATGCGGCAGGCCGTCTCCAGGATCCATCGGCCGAGCGGAACGATCAGCCCGCTCCGTTCCGCCAGCGGGATGAAGTCGCCCGGCGCGATGCGGCCGCGTTCGGGGTGCGACCAGCGCACCAGCGCCTCGACGCTGCGCACGGTGCCGGCGCGCGTGTCGAACCGCGGCTGGTATTCCAGGAAGAACTCGCCCGCCGTGATGCCATGCCGCATCTCGTGAATCAGCGCGCGGTGCATCGCGATGCGGTCGTTCATCGCGGCCCCGAAGAAGCTGTAGGTGCCGCGCCCGTTCTGCTTCGAGCGGGCGAGCGCCGTGTCGGCGGCGCGCAGGAGATCGTCCGGCGTCGTTCCGTCTTGCGGGGCGACCGCGACGCCGACCGAAGCGCCGACCTTGAGGTCGCCGTTCTCGTGATGCACCGCCGCCGCACATGCGTCGAGGAGGCGCCGGCACAGCGCGTCGATCTCGTCTTCCGACAGGTTCGGCGCGGCGATGACGAACTCGTCGCCGCCGACCCGCGCGATCATCTGATCGTCCTTGAGGATGCGCCGGAAGCGGTCGGCCACCTCGCCGAGCACCCGGTCGCCGACCGAATGGCCGAAGGCATCGTTGATCGGCTTGAAGTCGTCGAGGTCGATGTAGAGCACCGCGAGCCGCGCCGCGGCGTGGGGCAGCGCGCCGCTCATGAAGCTCGCGAGCCGCGACCGGTTCGGCAGCGAGGTCGCGGCGTCGTGCTGCGCCTGGCGCTTGGCGTTCTCGAAGGCGGCGGCCATCTCGACGTTCTGCGTGACGTCGGTGGCGTACTTCACGATCTTGTACGGCCGGCCGTTCAGGTCGAGGATCGGGTTGTAGCTGGCCTGCAGCCATAGCTCGCGGCCGTCGCGCCCGATACGCTTGTACATGCCCTTGTGGAAGGTGCCGGAGCGCAGGCGGTTCCAGAACTCGCGGTACTCGGCCGTCGCCGCATGACCCGGTTCGACGAGCATGCTGTGATGCCGGCCGATCACGTCGGCGGCGGCGAAGCCGAAGGTCGCGAGGAGGCTTTCGTTCGCTTCGAGGATGATGCCGTCGAGCGTCATCGCGAGCACGCCCTGCGCCTTGTTGATCGCCTCGATCTGCCCGGCGTTCTCGGCTTGGCGCAGCTTTTCGGCGGAGATGTCGGCGGCGAACTTCACGACCTTGTACGGCCGCCCGTCCGGGTCGAAGATCGGGTTGTAGCTGGCCTGCAGCCAGATTTCGCGCCCGTCGTTGCCGATGCGCTTGAACTCGCCGCTCCGGTGCTGGCCTTCCCCGAGCGTCCGCCAGAACTGCCGATAGCTTTCGCCGTTCGCCTCGGCCTCTTCCACGAAGATGCGATGATGCCGGCCAAGGATCTCCGCGTAACGGTAGCCGGTCAGCTGCAGGAAGTTGTCGTTCGCGTCGAGGATCGTCCCGTCCAGCGCGAAGGAGACGACGCACTGCGATTTGTGGATTGCGGCGATCTGGCCCTCGTACTCGGCCTGCTGCAACTTGTCCGCGGTGATGACGGTCGCGTATTCCACGACGCGGGTCGGACGGCCGCCCATGTCGAAGACCGGATTGTAGGTCGCCTGGAGCCAGACCTCGCGCCCGTCCTTGCCGATGCGCTTGTACTGGCCGGACCGGTGCATGCCCTGCTTCAGGTCGTCCCAGAAGCGCAGATATTCGACGCTGTGCGCGTGCGACGGGCCGACGAACAGCCGATGGTGCCGGCCGACGATCTCGTCGAGCCGATAGCCCATGGCCCGCAGGAAGTTCTCGTTCGCGTGGACGATCGAGCCGTGCATGTCGAACGAGATCACGGCCTGCGATTTCTGGATCGCCGTGACCTGCCACTCGTATTCAGCCTGCCGCAGCCGCTCCGCGGTCACGTCGACGGCGTATTCGACGATCTTGATCGGCTGCCCTGCCGCATCGCAGATCGGACTGCAGTTCGACCGAAGCCAGACCTCGCGGCCGTCCTTGCCGATGCGCCGGTACTCGCCGGCCTGGTGCCGCCCCGCCGCAAGCGCCTCCCAGAACGCGGCCTGCGCCAAGCCGTCCGCCTCCTCGGGCGCGACGAAGAGGCCGTAGGGGCGCCCGACGATCTCGTCGAGCTCGTACCCGATGATGTTCAGGAAGATCCGGTTGGCGTCGAGGACGATGCCGTTGGCGGAGAACTGCACCACGGCCAGCGATCGGTTGATCGCCTCGATCTGGCCCCGCTCGTCCCATTCCTGCAGCTTCCGTGCGGTGACGTCGGAGACGATCGCGACGGTCTCCGGTTCTCGGCCCTCGCCGCCGGCGATGGTCGCGTACCGCGCTTCGACCCAGATCTCGCTGCCGTTCTTGCGCAGGCGGCGAAGGGTCGCAGGCGCGTTCCGGCCCGTGGGCGGACGGACCCGCTGCCCGGCCCCGACGGCTGGATCGCTTTCGGAGCGCGCGAAGGTCGCGATGTCGGTGCCGATGATCTCGTCGAGCTCATAGCCGAACATCCGGAGGAACAGGTTGTTCGCCCGGCGAATCCGCCCGTCGGCGTCGAACGCCACGACCGCGAAGTTGCGGTTCAAGGCCTGCAACTCCGCCGGAACCCTGTCCGACCCCTGCACTTCGAGCTCCCTGCGATCCCGGATGCGATGCTGGGACTCTATTCGGCCCGGCTTAAGGTTTTCTGTCCGTTCGCCAATTCGGTTCCGCGAGATCGTTAGCAGTGAAGAAGATCAATCAAGAGTTGCGAGAAACTAACTAGCTATATATCGGCAGATGTACTCTACCGGCTGGAGGTTTGCCGGAGGGCTTCGGCCGCGCCTATGCCGACGGCGACGGCAAGGTTGAACGAGCGCGCGCCGGGCCGCATGGGGATGGTGACGCGAAGGTCGGCGGCGGCGTGGACACCGGGTGGCACGCCGGCGCTTTCACGGCCGAACAGCAGGATATCGCCTGCCTCGAAGCGGGCCAGCGTATACGCCGTCTCGGCCTGCGTCGTGAACAGGATCAGCCGCCGATGCGCCTCGCGCCTCCACGCGTCGAACGCGTCCCAACCGGAATGTCGGGTCAGCGCCGCCATCTCGAGGTAGTCCATGCCGGCGCGGCGCAGGGCGCGGTCGGAGGCGTCGAATCCCGCCGGTTCGATGAGGTGCACCGCGAGTCCAAGACAGGCCGCGGTGCGCAGGATCGTGCCCGTATTGCCGGCGATGTCGGGCTGGTACAGCGCGATCGAGGGGCGGCCGGCCGGGTCCTCCCCGGCGGCATCTTCGGCTGACAATTCGGGACGCTGCTCCTATATCCGGTCGCGATACGGGCGGACATGGCGTGCGCGCCGACCGCAACACGCACGCAACGATCGGTAGTTCATGTTCGCCTTGTTCGAAAGGCTGGTCGAGCCGTTTCCGAAGGAGCGGATCGGCAGCCCACCCGCCACGTTCTGGCGTTTCGTCTGGTTCTACGCCAGACCGCTCTGGCCGCTGTTCGCGTGGTTGGCGGTGCTGTCGGCGTTCATCGCCGTGCTCGAAGTCTCGCTCTTCGGCTTCCTCGGCCACATCGTCGACTGGTTGAACGGTCTCGACCGCGCGACCTTCCTCGCGAGCCAGGGCTGGTGGCTGGCAGGCATGGCCCTCGTCGTTCTGCTCGTCCTGCCCGGTGCGATCTTCGTCAACGGCCTGATCCTGTTCCAGGCGCTGTTCGGCAACTTCCCGATGCGGTTCCGCTGGATGGTGCACAACTGGCTGCTCGACCAGTCGCTTGCCTTCTTCCAGGACGAGTTCGCCGGCCGCGTCGCGACGAAGATGATGCAGACGGCGCTGGCGCTTCGGTCGGCGATCACGAAGTCGATCGACGTCCTGCTCTACGTCGCGGTCTATTTCGGCGGCGTGCTGGTGCTTGTCGCCGCCTCCGACTGGCAGATGGTGCTGCCGTTCCTCGGTTGGCTGGCGCTCTACGCGGTGCTGCTGCGCTTCTTCATCCCGCGGCTGATGGCGGTGGCGGAGCGGCAGGCCGATGCCCGCGCCCTGATGACGGGACGCATCGTCGACGCCTACGCCAACATCGGCACGGTGAAGCTCTTCGCCCATACGCGGCGCGAGGCGGCGTTCGCGCGCGACGCGATGACCTCCTTCCTCGATCCCGTCTACGGGCAGGGGCGGCTGATCAACGGCTTCCTGATCAGCCTGACGGTGCTGAACGCCCTTCTGCTCTTCTCGGTCGGCGCGCTCGGCATCGCCCTCTGGCTGAACGGGCTGGTGACGGTCGGCGCGATCGCCGTCTCGGTCGGTCTGGTGCTGCGCCTCAACGGCATGTCGCAATGGGTGATGTGGGAAATCTCGGACCTCTTCGAGAACATCGGCACGATCCGCGACGGCGCCGCGACCTTCGCCCAGCCGATCGCGCTCACCGACCGGCCGGGCGCGAAGGAACTGGCGGTCGCGCAGGGTGAGGTCCGCTTCGAGAACGTCGGCTTCTCCTACGCGACGGCGCGGCCGCATCGCGGCGCGGGACCGGTGGTCGAGGGTTTCTCGCTGACGATCCGGCCGGGCGAGAAGGTCGGCCTTGTCGGACGCTCCGGTGCCGGCAAGACGACGTTGTTCAACCTGCTGCTGCGCTTCTACGACGTGCAGTCCGGCCGCATTCTGATCGACGGGCAGGACATCGCCGGCGTCACGCAGGGTTCGCTGCGCTCGGCGATCGGCATGGTGACGCAGGACATCTCGCTGCTGCACCGCTCGATCCGCGAGAACGTCATGTATGGCCGGCCGGAAGCATCCGACGCCGATCTCATGCGCGCCGTCGACCGGGCCGAGGCACGCGACTTCATCGAGCGGCTGGTGGATCAGGAAGGCCGCTCCGGCCTTGATGCCGAGGTGGGCGAGCGCGGCATCAAGCTTTCCGGCGGCCAGCGCCAGCGCATCGCCATCGCGCGGATCATGCTGAAGGACGCGCCGATCCTGCTCCTCGACGAGGCGACCTCGGCGCTCGACTCCGAGGTCGAGGCGGCGATCCAGGAGAACCTCTACCGGCTGATGGAGGGGAAAACGGTGATCGCCATCGCGCACCGCCTGTCCACCATCGCCAGCCTCGACCGGCTGATCGTCCTCGACAAGGGCCGGATCGTGGAGGAGGGGCCGCACGACCAGCTGCTGGCGGCCGACGGCCTCTATGCGCATCTCTGGCGTCGGCAGGTCGGCGGCTTCATCGACGCCGACGATCCCGCGCAGCCCGCAGCCAAGGCGGCGGAATGATCGACCGCTTCCTTCGCTGGTTCGAGAACGTCGTCGATCCGTTCGGCGACGCGGACCGCGAAGTCGCCGGCGGCGCGCGGATCGGCGCGCTGACGCCGCTGCCGAACGTCGCATGGCGGTTCATCTGGCACTTCGCCAGGCAGGCGAAGCTGCCGCTTCTCGGGCTGCTCGTCACTGGCGGCCTCACCGGCGGCGTCGAGGCGATGCTCTATTCCGGCGTCGGCTGGGTGGTGGACGCGCTGGAGTCGTCCAGCCCGGCAACCCTGCTTACGGATCACTTCTGGCTGCTCGCGGCGCTGCTCGGGCTGACGCTCGTCGTACGCTCGCTCGTGCTCTTCGCCGGCGCGCTGTTCGAAGAGCAGGTGATCGTTCCGAGCTTCTACAGCCGCATCCGCTGGCAGTCGTACCGGCGGCTGATGGACCAGCCCTACACCTTCTTCCAGAACGACTTCGCCGGCCGCATCGCGCAGAAGGTGGTCCAGGTCGGCGAGGCGGCCGGCGACTTCGTGGTGACGCTGCTGCAGACGTTCTGGAGCTTCGTCACCTTCGTGATCCTCGGCGTCGCGATCCTCGGCACGATCGATCCGTGGATGGCGCTCGTCCTGTTCGTCTGGGCGCTCGGCTATCTCTGGATCGTAGTGCGGCTCCTGCCACGCATCCGCAAATGGGGCCGTGCCACGGCGGATTCCCGCTCCGTCGTTTCCGGGCGGATCGTCGATTCCTTCACCAACATCCTCTCCGTGAAGCTGTTCGATGCCGAGCGCAGCGAGGACGCCTATGTCCGGGACGGCTTCGAGCAGTTTCTTCAGAACGTACGGAAGCTGACGCGTTCGCTCACCGGTGTCAGAACCGCCGTCAACGTCTTGAACGGCCTGATGATCACGGCGATCGGCGTGCTCGCCATCCATGCGTGGCAGACCGGCGCGATCACGTCGGGCGCCGTCGCGACCGCGCTCGGCCTCGTCCTGCGCCTCAACCAGATGTCGGGCTGGATGATGTTCAACATCAACGGTCTCGTGCGCAACTACGGCACGGTGCAGGACGCCGTCGCGACCGTTTCCGCGCCGCCGGCACTGCTCGACCGGCCGGACGCGAAGCCGCTTGAGGTCGCGCGCGGCGAAATCCGCTTCGAGGCGGTGACGTTTCACTACGGCAAGGGGTCCGGCGTCATCGAGAACCTGTCGCTGCTGGTCCGGCCGGGCGAGAAGATCGGCCTCGTCGGCCGCTCCGGTGCCGGCAAGACGACGCTCGTCAACCTCCTGCTGCGGCTCTACGATCTCGAAGGTGGGCGCATCCTGATCGACGGGCAGGATATCGCCGGCGTCACGCAGGGCTCGCTGCGCTCGCGGATCGGCGTCGTCACCCAGGACACGTCGCTGCTGCACCGCTCGATCCGCGACAACATCGCCTACGGCCGCCCAGACGCCCCGGAAGACGAGATCGTCGCCGCGGCACGCCGCGCCAACGCCGAGGACTTCATCGAGGGCCTGAAGGACCTGCGCGACCGGGAAGGCTACGACGCGCATGTCGGCGAGCGCGGCATCAAGCTCTCCGGCGGGCAGCGTCAGCGCATCGCCATCGCGCGGGTGCTTCTGAAGAACGCGCCGATCCTCGTCCTGGACGAGGCGACCTCGGCGCTCGATTCCGAGGTGGAGGCCGCGATCCAGGAGAACCTCGCCGCGATGATGGCCGGCAAGACCGTCATCGCCATCGCGCACCGCCTGTCGACCATCGCGGCGCTCGACCGGCTGATCGTGCTCGACAAGGGCCGGATCGTCGAAGAGGGGGCGCATGCCGACCTGATCCGGCGCGGTGGCCTTTATGCCGACCTCTGGTCCCGCCAGTCCGGCGGCTTCCTCGCCGGCGAAGCGGCGGAATAGCGGTCTCGCGCCCGCTCGCTTGCCCGGAGCCTTCCTGTCGCAGCGACATGGTGGCTGGCGTTGCCCATATGCGCTGGACAAGCGAAAACCTGCCGCCTAGAACGCGTCCAATCTGAAAGTACGGGAAAGCTGCCACGAGCTTCCCGATCGCTTGCGGAAGCATCCGGTTCCCGTCAGAAATGCCGCGTCCGGAAGCATCGGAATCGACAAGGAGCGCCCGAGCGTGAGCGTGAACGAGACTGCAGAGCCGACCCGCCGCGACTTCCTGTACATCGCGACGGGCGCCGCTGGAGCCGTCGGCGCGGCGGCTGCCGTCTGGCCGTTCATCGATCAGATGAACCCGGACGCCGGCACGCTGGCTCTCGCCGCGATCGAGGTCAACGTCTCGTCCGTCGCCGCCGGCCAGTCGATCACCGCGAAGTGGCGCGGCAAGCCGGTGTTTATCCGGCAGCGGACCCCCGAAGAGGTCGAGGCCGCCAAGCAGGTGCCGCTCGCCGACCTGAAGGACCCCGTCGCCCGCAACGAGAACCTCGCTTCCGACGCGGACGCGACGGATGCCAACCGTACCGCCAAGGGCAAGGAGCAGTGGCTCGTGATGGTCGGCGTCTGCACCCATCTCGGCTGCATCCCCCTCGGCCAGTCCGGCCCATTCAACGGCTGGTTCTGCCCGTGCCACGGCTCCGCCTACGACACGGCCGGCCGCATCCGGCAGGGACCCGCGCCGCAGAACATGGCGATCCCGCCGTTCGAATTCATCTCCGACACGACCGTCCGGATCGGTTGAGATCCGGGAAGGGGAGAGCGCAAGACCCATGAGTGGCCATTCATCCTACGTCCCGCAGAACGGCGTCATGCGCTGGCTCGATGCCCGCCTGCCGCTGCCCCGGCTCGTCTACGACTCGTTCATCGCCTACCCGGTGCCGCGCAACCTGAACTACGCCTACACGTTCGGCGGCATCCTGGCGCTGTTTCTCGGGCTGCAGATCCTCACCGGCGTCGTCCTCGCCATGCATTATGCCGCCTCTTCGGCGCTGGCCTTCCATTCGGTCGAGCGCATCGTGCGCGACGTGAACTGGGGCTGGCTGCTCCGCTACATGCACGCCAACGGCGCCTCGTTCTTCTTCATCGCCGTCTACTGCCACATCTTCCGCGGCCTCTACTACGGCTCCTATAAGGCGCCGCGCGAGGTGCTCTGGATCCTCGGCGTCGTGATCTTCCTCCTGATGATGGCGACCGCCTTCATGGGCTACGTCCTGCCGTGGGGCCAGATGAGCTTCTGGGGCGCGACCGTGATCACCGGCTTCTTCACCGCCTTTCCGCTGATCGGCGACCCGATCCAGCAGCTTCTGCTCGGCGGCTTCGCGGTGGACAACGCGACCCTCAACCGCTTCTTCTCGCTGCACTACCTCCTGCCGTTCATGATCGCCGGCGTCGTCGTGCTGCACGTCTGGGCGCTGCACGTCGTCGGCCAGACCAACCCGACCGGCGTCGAGGTCAAGGCGTCGAAGGACACCGTCCCCTTCACCCCGCACGCGACGGTGAAGGACGGGTTGGCGATGGTCGTGTTCCTCGCGCTCTTCGCCTACTTCGTGTTCTACCTGCCGAACTATCTCGGCCACCCGGACAACTACATCGCGGCAAACTCGCTGAAGACGCCGGCGCATATCGTGCCGGAATGGTACTTCCTGCCGTTCTACGCGATGCTGCGCGCCATCACCTTCAACATCGGTCCAATCGACTCGAAGCTCGGTGGCGTGCTGGTGATGTTCGGCTCGATCATCGTCCTGTTCTTCCTGCCCTGGCTCGACACCAGCCGCGTGCGCTCGACCGCCTACCGGCCGCTCTACAAGATCTTCTTCTGGATCTTCGCGGCCGACGCGGTCGTCCTCGGCTGGCTGGGTTCGCGTCCGGCGGAGGGCATCTATCCGACGCTCGCGCTGATCGGCACGATCTACTACTTCGCGCACTTCCTGATCGTCCTGCCGGTGCTCGGGCTGATCGAGACACCGCGCAAGCTGCCGGCCTCGATTACCGAGGCGGTGCTCGGGCGGCATGCGGGACATGCCATGCCGAGCGCCGCGGCGGCTTCGCCGGAAACCAAGGGCTGATGGGGCGGCCGAGGGGAACCATGACCATGAAGACGCTTCTGGCCGCCGCCTGCGCGGCGGCCTTCCTGGCAGCGCCCGCCCTGGCGCAGGACGCGCCGAAGCCGGCGGTGCCGACCTCCGAGAAGGTTTCGCCCGCGACGACGCCGGGCGATACGCAGGCGCGCAATCCGGGCGCGGCGACATCCGGCGAGGGCACCGGCTTCGGCAACGGCCCGTCGCACGACACGCCGGAGGCCGAGGCGCATTCCGATACGCCGCACTACCCGCTGGAGCATCCGCCAACGCTGAACTGGTCCTTCGCGGGGCCGTTCGGCCACTGGGACGTCGCCCAGCTCCAGCGCGGCCTGAAGATCTACAAGGAGGTCTGCTCGGCCTGCCATTCGCTGGAGCTCGTGGCGTTCCGCGATCTCCGCGCGCTCGGCTACAACGAAGGCCAGGTGAAGGCCTTCGCCGCCGAATACGACATCCAGGACCCGACGCCGAACGCGGACGGCGAGATGGTAACGCGCAAGGGCATCCCGTCCGACTACTTCCCGTCGCCCTATCCGAATTCGGAAGCCGCGGCCGCCGCGAACAACGGCGCGGCGCCGCCGGACCTGTCGCTGATGGCGAAGGCGAGGGCGGTGGAGCGCGGCTTCCCGACCTTCCTTCTCGATATCTTCCCCTGGTCGCAGTACCAGGAAGGCGGACCGGACTACATCCACGGGCTGCTGACCGGCTACGGCCGCACCCCGCCGGAAGGTGTCGTGGTGCAGCCGGGTACCCACTACAACCCGCATTTCATCGCCGGACCGGCGCTGGCCATGCCGCAGCCGATCCAGGACGATCAGGTCACCTACGACGACGGCACGCCGCAGAAGCTCGATCAGTACGCCCGCGATGTCGCGGCCTTCCTGATGTGGACCGCCGAGCCGCATCTCGTCGAGCGCAAGGCGACCGGCATGGTCGTGATCGTGTTCCTCATCTCCTTCTCGGTGCTGCTGGCGCTGGTGAAGCGCCGCGTCTGGTCCGACACGCCGCACTGAACGGGTTGGCGCGCCGGAACGGGATGGGATGGAGGGGCCGAAAGGCCCCTTCGTCGTTTCCGGCCCCGTGCGCGCCGCTCCCGGATCGGTGTCACGATCGCTCTCGCGCTGCCGCCGGCCGCAGCCTCAGACGAAGAACTGCTTGATCTTTTCGGCCACGCCGGGGGTTGCGACCGCCATCAGTCGATACCCGGTCCAGCGGCTCAGCCACGGTGCGCCGTAGTATCTGGATCCCATGATGCGCAGCGCTTCCATGCGCCTACCGGCCATGGCGGCGTCGAGCGCCGCTCCCACCGCTATGCGCCGCAGGAGGTCGTCGCGGGCGTCGTCCTCGCGCTCGAGCTCCTGATCGGCCAGGACGGAGTCGAAGAAAAGGTCCTCGCGCGTGTTGATGGCTCTGGATCGCGCGATCGAGTTCCGGGTGAGCCGGTACTTCGAGACGTATTCCGGAACGAAGACGAAACTGCCGGCTTCCGCCTTCTTCGCGATGCCGATGATGAAATCCGCATCGACGGCGTGTCCGACGAGTTCCTCGCTGCGGAGGGGCGAGGCCTTCGCGGCCTGCGCGTCGAGAAGGTAGCCGTTGTTCGGCACCTGATGCCAGAGTGCCGCCCGCAGCGGCGACGCCTGAACGCCCGCCCAAGGCGGGACCCGCCGGTCGCGCTGGTTCCAGCTGCTAGTCGACTCGGCGACGATCGTCCCGTCCTCTTCCACGATGTACTGCAGGCCGTAGAGGCATGTCGCGTTCGGGTGGGCCTCGAGTTGGCTCGCCAGAATATCCACGCCGCCGTCGCACAGCAGGTCGTCGTCGTGCAGGAGCATCAGGTGCGACCCGGTTGCCTGCTCGATCAGGCTGTTGACGTTGCGCGATTGGCCGAGCGTTTCGGGGTTGCGGCGATAATGCAGCTCCACTCCGGGGGGCGGCTGCATGGAGACCGCGACACGTTCCACTTCGTCGGAAACGGAGTCGTCGCCCACGATGATCTCGATTGGCCGGAAGCGTTGCCGGAAGCAGCTCTCGATCGCCTCGCCGATGAGGTGCGGCCGCTCGAAGGCCGGCATGCAGATCGTCAGCTTGCGCATTCTGAGACGTTCGGCGAACCGAGCCTCAATGGCCCGCCACTCCCGGTACGGGCGAGGCGGACGCATCCGGCGTGAAGGAGACGATCGCACGCGCCGATACACCGGTACGGCCCAGATTCGGTCGAGATCAGACGCTTTTCCCCCCGTCCCTCGCGGTTTCGCGGGCTCAGCGCCGAAGCAATGCGCCTCTCAGGAAGGCGACATTCTCTCCCATCGGCCCCCGAGCCAGAGATGTCACAACGATAAGATGAACGCCGGCGAACACTGCTGTCTTACACCCGCCGTCCAGCCACATTCCGTCACGGAATGTAACGTATGTATCCACAGAGCGCAACGCGGCGAACGCTGCAACCCCGGCGAGCATCGGTCCGCCGACGGGCCGGGCCAGCGCCATCCAGGGCAGGCTAAGCGTTCGCAGCGTGGCGTGGATGGTGAACGGCGCTTCGGCGATGAGCCCGGCCGCGTAGACGACGGCCAGCGTATCCGGCTGCGCGGGCCGGATAAGGAGGATGGGCAGCAGGACGAGACCTGCCTTCAGTAGCATCAGGCGCAGCAGCAGATCGGGGCGCCCCGCGGCGTTCAGGTAGGAGCCGGCGCCGAACAGGATGCTGTGGACGCCGCCGACGAGCAGGAGCGGCGTCATGACGGCCTCGGCTCCGGTCCAGCGGGGCCCGAAGGCCAGTTCCCGCAGTTCCGGCGCGAGTCCGGCGAGCAGGAAGAACGGAGGGGCTCCCAGCATGGCCGAGATCGAGGTCGTGCGAACGAAAAGACGGCGTATGCGGTCGCGATCGTCGGACACTTCCGAGAGCACGGTAAGGCCGACGCTCGAGACGCTGTTCTGAAAGAGCTGCATCAGGAACTGGTAGAGCCGGTTCGACAGCGCGAAGACCCCGTAGGACGCGGTTCCGAGTTGCGTCACGATGAGGAAATCGACCGTCCGCTGCGCAGCGAAATCCACGAGGCGCGACGCGATGAGGTTGGACCCGAACGTGCCGATCGTGCGCAGGGCGACGAGGTTGATCCGCAAGTTCGGCCGCCAGACCGGACGCGCCCATAGCCAGACGAAGCCGAGGAGGATTTGCGCCACGAACTGACCGACGAGCGCCCATCCGCCGAAGCCGGCGAACGCCATGCCGATGCCGACGAAGCCGGCCGCGACGCCGCAGGCGAGGGTGCGCAGCGCGAGCCGCCGGAATTCCAGCGCGCGCTTCAGCATCGCTTCCTGAAAACCCGTCGCGACCGCGAACGGGACGGCGGCGCACGTGACCATCAGCAGCGGCGCGAGCTGCGGGTTTCCCATCAGCGCCGCGATGCGATCGGCCAGGAGCGCGGCGACCAGCGAGAGGAGGGCCGACAGTCCGAGGGCGAGGAAGAACGGCGCGTTCGCGTCTTCCGGCTCCAGCTTCTTGTTTTGGATCACGGCGTCGCCGAAGCCGAGTTCGGAGACGAGCGATACGACGCTGAAGACCAGGATCGCCGAGGCGGCAAGGCCGAACTCGCCCGGCGACAGCAGGCGGCCGAGAACCAGGAAGACCAGCATCGCAACGGCGCGGCCGCCCCAGTTCTGCACCAGCGACCAAAGGAAGGCACGAACGGCGGTGCGGCGCAGATCGCCGGCGCCGCCGCTCATGCGGGCGCGTCGCGCGCGTCTCCGGCGCTATCGAAGGGCAGTCCCGATGGCATCGCCATCGCTCCGCGCGAGGGGTCGAATCAGTTGTTGAACTTGAACATCATCACGTCGCCGTCGGAAACGACGTATTCCTTGCCTTCGTCGCGCGCCTTGCCGGCTTCCTTCGCCGCGACCTCGCCGCCGAGGCCGACGAAATCGGCATAGGCGATGGTCTGGGCCCGGATGAAGCCCTTCTCGAAGTCGGTGTGGATGACGCCCGCCGCCTGGGGCGCCTTCGAGCCGCGCCGCACCGTCCAGGCGCGCGTCTCCTTCGGGCCGACGGTGAAATAGGTGATGAGGCCGAGCAGGCCGTAGCCGGCGCGGATCAGCCGGTCGAGGCCGGGCTCGGCGAGGCCGAGCGCCTCCAGATAGTCCGGCACCTCCTCGTCCGGTAGCTGCGCGACCTCGGCCTCGATCGCGGCGGAGATGACGACGCTGGCCGCGCCCTGGCGCTCCGCCATCGCCTCGACCGCCTTCGAATAGTCGTTTCCGCTCGCGGCGTCGGTTTCCGCGACGTTGCAGACGTAGAGGACCGGCTTCGAGGTCAGGAGGTTCAGCCCCTTCAGGACAGCGGTCTCTTCCGCCGCCATGCCCTTCAGCAGCACCCGCGCCGGCTCGCCGTTCTGCAGCTTCGCCAGCACCGCCTCCATGACGGGCAGGAGCGTCAGCGCCTCCTTCTCCTTGCCCTGCGCGCGCTTCCGCACCTGCACGATGCGCCGCTCGGTGGATTCGAGGTCGCTCAGCATCAGTTCGGTTTCGACCGTCTCGGCGTCGGAAACCGGATCGATGCGGCCCTCGACATGCGTGATGTCGTCGTTCTCGAAACAGCGCAGCACGTGCGCCACCGCGTCTACCTCGCGGATGTTGGCGAGGAACTGGTTGCCGAGCCCTTCGCCCTTCGACGCGCCGCGGACAAGGCCCGCGATGTCGACGAAGGTGATGCGCGTCGGGATGACCTGCGCCGACTTGCCGATGGTGGCGAGCCTCGTCAGCCGCTCGTCCGGCACGGCGACGTCGCCGGTGTTCGGCTCGATCGTGCAGAACGGATAGTTCGCGGCCTGCGCGGCGGCCGTCTTGGTCAACGCGTTGAAGAGCGTCGACTTGCCGACGTTCGGCAGGCCGACGATGCCGCATCTGAAACCCATCGGGTTCTCGTCCTTCGGTATGTTCTCGCCCGTTCAGGGCTGTTTCGTACGCGATCGCCGCCGGGTCAACGGCACGGGGCGTGTCAATCCTTGCGGCCGAACATCCGTTTCAGCATGTCGGCCATCGGTCCGGTGACCGGAAGCGCGGGCTTGCCGCCGGACCGCGCCTGCCGGATATGGCTCTGTCCCTTGGCCTTTGCCGGCGCGGCCGAGCCCTTGGCCGACACCGGCTCGTCGCCGCCGCTCGTCGCCACGTGGACGCGGTTCATGAACTGCGCATCCTCGCCCCGGACAAGCGCTTCCGCGTTGCGCCCGACCGCTTCCAGCAGCGGCTCCAGCCAGTCGCGATCCGTCTTGTGGAAGTCCGACAGCACGTGGCCGTTCACCCGTTCCTTCGAGCCAGGATGCCCGATGCCGAGCCGGACCCGGCGGTAGTCCTTGCCGAGATGCGCGTCGATGGATTTCAGGCCGTTATGGCCGCCGTTGCCGCCGCCGGTCTTCACCCGCACCTTGCCGGGGGCGAGGTCGAGCTCGTCGTGGATCACGACGATCCGGTCGGGCTCCAGCTTGTAGAACCGCGCTGCATCGCCGACCGACTCGCCGGAAACGTTCATGAACGTCAGCGGCTTGAGGAGCAGCACCTTTTCGCCGCCGATCTGGCCCTCGGAAATCTCGCCCTTGAACTTGCGGCTCCAGGGCGAGAAGCCGGGATGGCGCTGGATCTCGTCCAGCGCCATGAAGCCAATGTTGTGGCGGTGTCCGGCATATTGCGGGCCCGGATTGCCGAGCCCAACCAAGAGGAGCATGCCGGACTCCCTGCCTGACGACTACTTGTCGTCGGTCTCGCCTTCGGAACCCTCGCCGGGGATCGGCTCCTGTTCCGAAACCTCGGTGACCGGCGCCTCGGCGTCGAGCTCGTCCACCTCTTCCGCCATCGGCGGCACGATGGTGGCGATCACCATTTCCGCGCCCTCGGTCAGCTTGACGTTCGCCGGCAGCGTGAGGTCGCTCGCATGGATCGCGTCGCCGATCTTCTTGCCGGTCAGGTCGATGGTGAAGCCGTCCGGAATCGACTGCGCCGGGCACTCCACCTCGACGGTGTGATGCGCGATGTTCAGCGTGCCGTTGTCGGCCTTGATGCCGGGCGCGTCGTCCTCGTTCTCGAAATGCACCGCGACGGCGACCGTCACGATCGTGCGGTCCGAAACGCGCAGGAAGTCGACGTGGATGAGGGTGTCCCTGACCGGATCGAGCTGGAAGTCCTTCGGCAGGACCTTGATGGTCTGTCCGCCGACCTCGATGTTCGCGACGGTCGTCTTGAAGCCGCCGGCATGAAGCTTCAGGAACGTCTCCTTGTAGGGGACCGCGATCGGAAGGGGTTCCTGTTTGTCGCCGTAGATGACGGCGGGCACTAGTCCTTTGAGACGAAGCGCTCGGGCGGCCCCCTTGCCGACCTTTTCGCGCGCTTCGGCCTTGACCGTGTAGGTCTCGCTCATGGCTGAAGTCCTTTTCGTTTTCGGAGCTGCCGCCGGTATCCGGCGAGGCCGGACCGAAACGACGAAAAGCGGCCTCGCGGCCGCTTCACGCCCGCGCTGCCTCCAAGGGTGTCCGCGCGGGCAAGCGGGCTATACCGGCAAGCGGAAATTCGCGCAAGGCGGCCGGCGGTCAGGCGCTGGATCCGGGCGGCGGCGCGGCCTGCGCCGCACGGGCGAGAAGCCGCCGGTCCTGCCAGCGCCCGGCCAGCATGCCGAGCGCGAGGCCGCCGATGACGAGAGCCGCCGCGGCGAGCTTCCAGGCCGGCAGCGGTTCGCCGAGCCAGAAGGTCGAGGCCGCCATGCCGAAGATCGGCACGAGCAGCGCCATCGGGGTGACGGACGCCGCCGGGTAGCGCGACAGGAGGAAGCCCCAGGCGGCGTAGCCGAAGAGCGTGTTGCCGACCGTCTGCCAGACGACCGTCGCCCAGGTGCCGACGTCGGCATTCGCGATGCCGGCGCGGATCGCGTCCCAGCCTTCGAACGCGAAGCTGAGCGCGAAGAGCGGCGGCGCGGAGAACAGGCTCGCCCAGATCACGAAGGGCAGCATCGAGCGCACCCCGCTTTGCTTGGCGACGATGTTGCCGCAGGCCCAGCTGAGGGCAGCCGTCAGCGCGAGAAACAGGCCGAAGGGCGTAGTCGAGCCGCCGGTGTGGAGCGCGATCGTCGCGATGCCGAGCGCCGCGAGCACTAGGCCGGCCACCTGGTAGGACCTGACCCGCTCCTTGGCGATGAGGAGCGCGAGGCCGATGGTGAAGAACACCTGCGTCTGCAGCACGAGCGAGGCGAGACCGGGCGAAATGTCAGCGCGCATCGCGTAGTAGAGCAGGCCGAACTGACCGGAACCGATCAGCAGCCCATAGGCGGCGAGGCTGCGCCAGCGGACCTCCGGCTTACGGACAAGAAAGATGCCCGGCAGGCAGGCGAGGGTGAAGCGCAGCGCGCCGAACAGGAACGGCGGCAGGTGATCCAGCGCGACGCGGATTACCACGAAGTTCGTGCCCCACACCGCGACGACCGCGACGGCAAGGAGGATGTGGCGAAGGGGGAGGGTGGAATTCATGCCGGCGCTTGTTTCAGATTGGGAGACACTCGAGAAGCGATCTCAGAGCCAGCCGGCCTTGCGGAACCGCCAGAACAGGATGCCGCCGATCCCGACGATCAGGCTCACCGCGAACGGGTAGCCGTATCGCCAATGCAGTTCCGGCATGACGTCGAAGTTCATGCCGTAGATGCCGGCGATCGCGGTCGGCACGGCGAGGATCGCGGCCCACGCCGCGAGCTGGCGGGTGATCTCGCCCTGCCGCTGCTGTTCGAGGAGGCTCGAGGCTTCCAGCACCGAGGAGATGACTTCGCGCGCGCCGTCGACGCGGCTCGCGGCCCGCTGCACCTGGTCGTAGACGTCGCGGTAGTAGGGCCGCGCCTCGGCGTCGAGGAAGTCGAGCTCGAGATGCCCGAGCTTCGACATCACGTCCTCCATCGGCCCCATGATGCGGCGGAAGCGGATCAATTCGCGGCGGATGGTGAAGATGCGGTTGATCTCGGCGCGCGACAGGAAGGCGTCGAGCGCGCGCCGCTCGGTGTCGAGAATCTCTTCCTCGAAGGACTCGACGATCGGCAGGTAGCAGTCGACCACGAAGTCGAGGATGCCCCAGAGCACGTAATCGACGCCGTATTTCAGGAGGTGCGGCGACTCCTCCAGATGCGCGCGCAGCTTGGTATGGTCGCGCAAGGAACCGGTGCGCACCGTGATGATGTGCCGGTCGCCGACGAAGATGGCGGTCTTGCCGTAGGCGATCTCGCCTTCCTCCAGCCGTGCCGTGCGGGCGACGATGAACAGCTCGTCGCCGTAGACGTCGAGCTTCGGCCGGAGGTGATCCTGCGCCGCGTCCTCCAGCGCCAGCGGGTGCAGGTCGAAGCAGGTCTTGAGCTGGTCCAGCTCGTCGTCGGTCGGATCGACGATGCCGATCCATACGAATTCCTTGTCGCCGATCCTGACGTCCTCGGGCCGCGCGATCGAGACCTCGCGGGCGCGCTTGCCGTTCGCGTAGGCGTAGGCGGCGACCACGGTCATCGCAGCGGTCTCAGTCGAACAGGCTGGAGACGGATTGTTCCGTCGTGGTGCGGGCGATCGCTTCGCCGAGGAGGTTGGCAGTGGTGACGACGCGGATGTTCGGCGCGTTCAGGATCGCGCTCGTCGGCTGGATCGAGTCGGAGATCACCAGTTCCTGCAGCTTCGAGGCGGCGATGCGGGATACGGCCCCGCCGGACAGGACGCCGTGGGTGATGTAGGCCTTGACGCTCTTCGCCCCGATGGCGAGCAGCGCGTCGGCGGCGTTGCACAATGTGCCGCCGGAATCGATGATGTCGTCGACGAGCAGACAATCGCGGCCGCGCACATCGCCGATGACGTTCATCACTTCGGACTCGCCCGGCCGCTCGCGCCGCTTGTCGACGATGGCGAGCTGCGCGTCGATGCGCTTGGCGAGCGCCCGGGCCCGCACCACGCCGCCGACATCCGGCGAGACGACCATGGTGTTCGACAGGTCCTGATGTTCCTTGATGTCGCGCGCCATCAGCGGCACGGAGAACAGGTTGTCGGTCGGGATGTCGAAGAAGCCCTGGATCTGACCGGCATGGAGATCGAGCGTCATCACGCGGTCGGCCCCAGCCTCGGTGATGAGGTTCGCCACGAGCTTGGCCGAGATCGGGGTGCGGCCGCCCGCCTTCCGGTCCTGCCGGGCGTAGCCGAAATAGGGCAGGACGGCGGTGATGCGCTTCGCGGAAGACCGGCGCAGCGCATCGATCATGATGAGGAGTTCCATCAGGTGATCGTTGGCAGGGTACGACGTCGACTGGATGACGAAGCAGTCCTCGCCGCGCACGTTTTCCTGGATCTCGACGAAAATCTCCTGATCGGCGAAGCGCCGGACGGTCGCGAGACCGAGCGGCTTCTCCAGGTATTTCGCGATCGCCTCGGCGAGCTGCCGGTTGGAATTGCCGACGAATAGTTTCATC
This sequence comes from Plantimonas leprariae, assembly GCF_008802405.1. Classification (GTDB taxonomy): domain Bacteria; phylum Pseudomonadota; class Alphaproteobacteria; order Rhizobiales; family Rhizobiaceae; genus Plantimonas; species Plantimonas leprariae. The sequence continues at coordinate 100,724 of NZ_VZDO01000008.1, read as the reverse complement.
GTTGCGCCCGCCGTCTCAAGCGTCCCGGCGCAGTTTGGAACCGCACCAGGTTTCGTTTCGGCGGGCTGATATCAACAAAGCCGGCGGAAGCAAATCACGTCCGCCCCGCGTAAGCCGCTCGCGCCGCGAATTATTTTGCGGTGCGGTAAAGCGGAGACTTCTCAATCCGCCACGGGCAGGTCGAGCGTCAGCCGCGACAGGGGGTCGGGCGCGCCGTCGGTGGTGAGATAGGTGCGCCCCAGCGTCATCGCGGTCCCGCTGTCGGAATCCATGATGATCATGTGCGCGAAAAGCGTCATCGCCGGCTGGATCGGGTCGGCATTGCCCGAATAGAACATCTGCGGCTCCATCCAGGACGGCGCGTAGCGGGCGCCGAGCGAATAGCCGCAGGCGCCGAGGCGATGTCGCACGAGGTCGTGCGCCTCCATCACGCCCGCATGGGCGTCGAACACCTCACCGAAGGTGCGGCCGGGGCGCATCGCCTCCTCCACCGCCGCGAGCGCTTCCCGTGCCGCCGCGTGAAGCTCCAGATGGCGCGGCGTCGGTTGGCCGACGACGACGGTGCGCATTACGGCGGCATGGTACTGCGCCTTGACGCCGGCCCATTCGACGGTGAGCTGGTCCTGCGCGTCGAGCTTTCTGCGACCGGATTTGTAGCGGCAGAGCAGCGCATCCTCGCCGGAGCCGAGGATGAAGGAGTTGCCGGGATAGTCGCCGCCCGCCCGGAGGATCGAGCCTTGCAGCGCGTAAAGCAGTTCGGCCTCGTCCGCCCCCGACTTCACCAGCGGCAGCATCTCGTCGAACGCGTCGTCGGCAAGCCGCGCCGCCTCGCGCACGTAGTCGATCTCCGCCGGGCTCTTGATCACGCGTAAGGCCGGCACGAGGTCGGAGGCCTCCTTCAGCGAGGCGAAGGAACCGAGCCGTGCTTCCAAGAGCCGCCCGTTCGCCGCGGTCAGGCCATGCGTCGCCCATTCGACGCCGATCCGCGCGCCGAGCAGGCCCATCTCGTCCAGCATGTCTCGGAGATCGATCGTCGGATCGGCCTGCCCGCGGTCACGCCAGACGGTCACGGTCTCCAGCACCGAGGTGTGCCGCGCCTGCCGGAGGTCCGCCGAGCGGGTGAGGAGGCGCATCTCGCCGTCCGCCTTCACCGCGAGGCACTGGAAGAAGCAGAAGCCGAACGTGTCGTAGCCGGTGAGCCAATACATCGACTCCTGCGCGAAGAGCAGCATCGCGTCGAGCTTGCGCTCCGCCATCTCGGCAAGGAGGCGATTCTTGCGGGAGTCGAACTCCTCGCGCGTGAAGTGCAGCATCGTCCCTCGAGCCTCCGCTATTCGAGCACGATCGCGGATAGCTGCCGGCCGTAGTCCGGCTCGCCCCGGTGCGTCGTGCGCCGGTAGGAGAAGAAGTCGGCCTCCGCGCCATAGGTGCAGCGCCCGACGAAGCCCGCGGATGCGACCCCCGCCCGCTCCAGACGGCGCACGATCAGGCCTGGCAGGTCGAACTGCCGCTTGTCGGCCGAGCGGCCGGCCGCGAAGAACCGCTCCGCCTCGAGGTCGCCCTCGACGATGCCTTCGGCCATCGCGGCGTCCACCTCGTAGTTCGCTTGCATGATCGTCGGGCCGAGCACGGCGACGATGCGCGGCCGCTTCGCGCCGCAGCGCTCCATCGCCTCGATCGTCGCCTCCAGCACCCCGCCGGTCGCGCCGCGCCAGCCGGCATGCGCCGCGCCGACGACGCCGTTTTCCGCGTCCGCGAAGAGCACGGGGCCGCAGTCCGCCGTGACGACGCCGACCGCGAGGCCGCGCCGCGCGGTCGCGATGCCGTCGACCCGCGGTCGCTCGCCGTCGAACGGTGCTTCGACCACGACGGCCTCGGCGGAATGCACCTGCCACGGCGTCGCGATGTCGGCATCGGCGATGCCGAGCCAAGCGGTCATCCGCCGCCGGTTCTCGGCCACGGCGTCCGAATCGTCCTTCGAGCCGATGCCGGCGTTCAGGCTCTCGTAGATGCCGCCGGACGCGCCGCCGCTGCGCGTGAAGAAGGCGTGCCGGATGCCGGAAAGGCGCGAAAGGGTTTCGTCCCGCACGACATCCGCATCGCGGATGCCGGAGGTTTCTATCATGCGATGGTCCGACATGCGCCGGAGGGTGGTTCAGGCGGCAGTTGAAGTCAATCGGAACTCTGCCGGCAGCGGCCGGCTCAGACCGGGAACGGCGGTAGCGGCAGGGGTTGCGAGGCCGCGACGAGGACCTTGAACAGTTCCCCCATCTCGCCGTCCCCGCTTCCGGCGAGGCGGCGGGCCGCCGCGACGATTGTCTCGCGCTCGGCCTTGCTCGCGGCCCGCCCCAGCGCCGCGGCGCGTTCGCGGAGCCCCAGCGCGAGGAGGAAATCGCCCTGCGTCGCGATCGGCGCGACCGACGCCCCGGCATGCCGGAAGCGCGCGGCAAGCGCGGCGAAATCGACATGGCTGGTGATGTCGGCCAAGCCCGGCTCGGCGAGCGGATCGGAATAGGCATGGGCGCGCACCGCCTGCAGCGTGTCGCCGAAGCCGGGCTCGGCATGGCCGTAGTCGATCATCAGCGCCGCGCCGCCGTGGCGCACGATCCGCTCCGCGATCGTGCCCGCGATCCGCACGCGAAGCGGCGAGGCTTCGAACACGCTGCCGTCCGGTGGCGATCCGAGCCGGGCGAGGAAGGGCAGCGCCTCCGGTTCCGGCGCGGCATCGACGAATGCGAGGCGTTCGTCGCGAACGGCCACGCGGCGCTCCCGCCACCCGTCCGCGCCGGCGACGAACTGGCGGATGGCGACAGCGTCGAAGAGCTCGTTGGCGACAAGGAGCAGCGGCAGGGCCTCGACGTCTTCGATCCGCTTCGTATGCCGGATCGGCAGGTCGAAGGGTGCCAGACGTTCGGATTGCAGCATCGCCAGTCGATCACTGGTTTCGACCAGCGCGATCCGCGCCGCGCCGAGGCAGCCGGTGTCCAGCCGGCGAAGGGTACGGAGGATATCGACCATCAGGGTAGCGCGCCCGGGCCCGATCTCGGCAAGGACGAAGGGGCGCGGGGTGCCGAGTGCCCGCCATGCCGCCAGCAGCCATGCCGCGACCAGCTCGCCGAACATCTGGCTGATCTCCGGTGCGGTGGTGAAGTCGCCGCCGCGTCCGAACGGGTCGCGCGTCGCGTAGTAGCCGTGGTCGGGGTCGAACAGCGCCATCTTCCAGTAGCGCTCGACCGTGATCGGTCCTTCGCGGCTTATGAGAGCCGCGATGCGCTCGCCGAGCGGCGTCATGGCCGCGCGGGTACCTCGCCGACATTCGCGACCGCAGGCGGTGCGTAGCTGCGCGGCTTCGCCGTCGCGATGCCCCACGCGGCCACGAGCAGCATCGGGATCGAGAGTTCCATGCCGCGCGTGAACCAGTCCGTGCCGTAGAGATAGCCGAGCTGCGCGTCCGGCATGCGGAAGAACTCGACGAAGATCCGCATGCAGCCGTAGAGGCCGATGAAGACGCTGCCGACGAGGCGCGGTCGCCCGAGCGCCCCGAGACGATGGGTCAGCACCCGCAGGACGAGCCAGAGCATGACGCCTTCCAGCGCCGCCTCGTAGAGCTGGCTCGGATGGCGCGGAACGTCGCCGCCGGTCGGGAACACCATCGCCCAGGGCACGTCGGTCGGCGCGCCCCAGAGTTCGCCGTTCACGAAGTTGGCGATGCGGCCGAAGAACAGGCCGAAGGGCACGGCGGCCGCGACCACGTCGATCAGCGAGAAGACCGGCACCCGGTTCTTCCAGGTGAAGCCGACGATCGCGAGGACGACGCCGATCAACCCGCCGTGGAAGGCCATGCCGCCGTCCCAGACGGCGAAGACGGCGAACGGGTTCGCGATGTAGCGGTCGAGATCGTAGAAGAAGACCGAGCCGAGCCTTCCGCCGAGGATGATGCCGAGCGTGATCCAGAGGATGAAGTCGTCGATCTGCTCCTTCGTGATCGGCGAGACGCCGCCCGGCCAAAGCCTCGGATTGCCGACGAGGTGGCGGCCGTAGAGCCAGCCGCAGACGATGCCGGCGACATAGGCGACGCCGTACCAGTGGAGGGCGATCGGACCGATATGGAGGATCACCGGATCGATACGCGGATAGGCGAGCAGGCCGGCTGCGGGAAGCGAAAGCATGCGCGCCTTTTGCTGCCAAAGCGCGGCATTGCCAAGGGCAACGGCCATGCCTAGTTCAAAAGCAGGCTTTTCATTCCCGAACCGGAGCTCCGTCCATGGTATCCCCCCGAGGCCCGAACCGCGTCCTGGACGATTTCGCCCGCATGATGACCGACGCCGCCGGCGCCGCGCAGGGCATGCGGCGCGAGATGGAGACCTTCTTCCGCGCGCAGGGCGAGCGCCTCGTCGGCCAGATGGACCTCGTACAGCGCGAGGAGTTCGAGGCGGTACGCGACATGGCGGCGAAGGCCCGCACCGAGAACGAGGCGCTGAAGCGTCGCCTCGCCGAGCTGGAAGCGCGATTCGGCGGTGTCCATCCGAACCCCGGGCCGACGATGTCGGCGTCCTCGATGCCGTCCGCCGGAACGGAGCCGATGTCGGGGCAGGAGCCGCCCGTCGCGCCCGGACCGTAAGGCGTTCGTTAGCGGCAAACCGGTTATCCACAGGTTGCCCACAGAAATGCGCGCCGTTTTCCACCGGCGCGCCGACCCGCGAAACCGGAGTCGCTTGAGTCGCTTAGGCGTTCGGCCGGAAGCGCTCCGCGAGGCCGCTTCGCGACGAATCTCTTAATATCTCGATTGCCCCCTTCGGTCGAAGAATCCGCATCTGTAGACTGATTCCTATGGATGATTCGCGACCGCGCTCCGCGTCGGCGGCGACCATCCGCCCATCTTGCGGAGAAGGCCTCGCCTTGCGGACGATCGAGGACACGGACATCGAGCAGCGGCGCGACAACCCCGTCGACATGGTGGAGTTCGTCGCGTCGTCGCGCGAATGGGCGTTCGAACGGGCGGGGGACGACGAACTCGCGCTCTCGGTCGCCGGACGCTGGACGCAGTATTCGGTGTCGTTCGCCTGGATCGAGGCGTGCGAGGCACTGCATCTCGGCTGCGCTTTCGACCTCGCCGTTCCGACCCACCGCGAGACGGAAGTCCTGAAGCTGCTGTCGCGGATCAACGAGCAGCTCATCTTCGGCCACTTCGACCTCTGGGCGAAGGAAGGGGCGATCATGTTCCGCCACGCCCTGCTGCTGGCCGGCGGGGCGGACGCGACCTCGCAGCAGGCCGAGCGGCTGCTGGCCTCGGCGGTCGAGAATTGCGAGCGCTTCCATCAGGCGTTCCAGTTCGTCGCCTGGAGCGGCAAGTCGGCCGCCGACGCGCTGGCCTGCTCGCTGTTCGAGACCGTCGGCAACGCATGAGCGACAAGCCTCGAACTGCCGGCCGCGTCCTCCTGCTCGGCGGCGGCAACATGGGCGGCGCCATGGCGCGCGGCTGGGCGGAGCAGGGCAGCGCCGGCGCCATCCACGTGGTCGATCCGCAGCCGGGCGAAGCGCTTCGCGCATCGATCGAGGCCGGCCGCCTGACCCATTCGACCGCCGTGCCGGACGAGCGCTTCGACGTAGTCGTCCTCGCGGTGAAGCCGCAGACGATGGCCACGGCGCTGCCGCCGGTTCGCGCCGCCGTCGGCCCGCAGACGATCGTCATCTCCGTCGCGGCCGGAACCACCACGAAGACCATCGCCGACCATCTCGGCGACGGGGTCGCCATCGTGCGCGCCATGCCGAACACGCCCGCCCTGATAGGCCGCGGCATCACCGGATGCTTCGCGGGCGAGAACGTGTCGCAGCAGGTGCGCGACCTCGCGGAATCGTTGCTGTCCGCCTGCGGACCGGTCGTCTGGGTCGCGAAGGAAGCCGACATCGACGTGGTGACGGCCGTCTCCGGCAGCGGTCCCGCCTACGTGTTCCTCCTCGCCGAGACGCTGGCGGCCGCCGGCGAGGCGGCGGGCCTCACACCGGAACTCGCGATGACGCTGGCGCGCCATACGGTGGCCGGCGCTGGCGAGTTGATGGTCCGATCCGAAGACGCGCCGGCCGTGCTTCGGCGCAATGTCACGTCGCCGAACGGCACGACGCAGGCGGCCCTCGATGTGCTGATGGGCGAGGGCGGTCTCGCGCCGCTGATGCGAAGGGCCGTGGAAGCTGCGAAGCGTCGCGCCGCCGAACTCTCCGAAGGCTGATCGATGACCGCGGGAACCGCGCCCGAACCGCAGATCGCGTTCGACGACTTCATGCGCGTCGACATCCGCGTCGGCACCATCGTCTCCGCCGAGCCCTTCCCGGAAGCGCGCAAGCCGGCGATCAGGCTGATGATCGATTTCGGCGAGGCGATCGGCGTGAAGAAGTCCTCCGCGCAGATTACCGTCCACTACGAGCCGGACGAACTGGTCGGGCGGCAGGTGATCGCGGTCGTCAACTTCCCGCCGCGGCAGATCGGGCCGATGCGCTCCGAAGTTCTGACGCTGGGCGTGCCCGACGAGGCGGGCGAGGTCGTTCTGCTCGGCCCCGGCCACGCCGTGCCGAACGGCGGCCGGCTGTTCTAGGCCGGAATCCGCACCAACGCCCTCAATCCCCCCATCGACGAGTCCGACAGGAGGATGTCTCCGCCGTGGCTGCGGGCGATGTCGCGCGCGATCGACAGGCCGAGACCGGTGCCGCCCGCGTCGATATTGCGCGCCGTGTCGAGCCGCACGAACGGCTTGAACACTTCGTCGCGCTTCTCGGCCGGGATGCCTGGGCCGTCGTCCTCGACGGCGACGGTGAGCCAGCGCCCTTCGTGCCGGGCCCGCACGCTGATCCGGTTCGCGTGCCGCACCGCGTTCGCGACGAGGTTCGTGACGAGGCGCGTGAAGCTGTCCGGCCGCACCGTGATCAGCGGGTCGCCGTCGACATCCGTCTCGACGGACTTGCCCTTGCGGTCAGCGTCGGACTGCAGGCGCTGCATCATCTGCTCGAGGTCGAGCTCGCCGACATCCTCGCCCTGCTCGTCCTTGGCGAAGGCGAGATAGCCTTCCAGCATCCGCTGCATCTCCTCGACGTCCCGCTGCAGCTCGCGCTTGTCCTCGGACTCGTCCATGAACTCGAGTTGCAGCCGGAACCGCGTCAGGATCGTCCGGAGATCGTGGCTGACGCCGTTCAGCATCTGCGTGCGCTGCTCGATCTGCCGCTCGATGCGGTCGCGCATCTGGATGAAGGCGAGCGAGGCGCGTCGCACCTCCGAGGCGCCGGCCGGCCGGAAGTCGGCGGGCGTCTGCTGGCCGCGCCCGAAGTTGTCGGCGGCTTCCGCGAGCGCCTGGATCGGCCGGATCTGGTTGCGCAGGAACAGGATCGCGATCACGATCAAGACGAGCGACGTGCCGACCATCCAGATCCAGAAGATGTAGGTCTTCGAGGCGTAGACCGACTTGCGCTTGGCGACGATCTTCAGGACGTGGTCGGGGATTTGGACGCGGATCTCGACCGAGTTCGGATTGCTGGTGGTGTCGAGCCAAAACGGCCGTTTCACCTCGTCGGCCATCTCGCTGCCGAGGATGCCGTTCAGGATGTCGAAGATCGGGCTGCGCACCGGCGCCGGCAGGGCAGAAGGCGGCAGTACCGTCAGGTCAAGGTCCATGTCCTGGTCGGCGATGCGGATCACCTGCGACATCCGCGCATCCTGCGGAAAGGTCTCGATCATGTCGATGATCGACGCGACGTCGCGCACGACGGCCGCCGACAGGCGCTGCGTCACCATCTGCCAGTGCCGTTCCATGAACACGAAGGCCAGCACCGACTGGAGCAGCACCATCGGCGCGATGATAATGATCAGCGAGCGGGGGAAGATGCCCTTCGGCATGCTGCGCGCGAAGAACCGCGGGATCGGGCGGAGCGGTCCGCGCCGCCACGGCATGACGAGGGCGCCGTAGATCAGGCTGCCGATCCGGCTCCAGCCGCCGGCCTCGGGCTTGCCCTGGGTGTCGATCACCGTCATCGCGCCGTCAATCCACGTTGAGCCGGTAGCCGATGCCGCGCACGGTCTGCAGCCAGAGCGGGTTGGCGGGATCGCTCTCGATCTTGCGCCGCAGCCGGTTGATCTGGACGTCGACCGTGCGCTCGCCGACCTCGGTTTCGTCGCCGAGCAGTTCCTGGCGCTGGATCGTCTCGCCCGCCTTGCCGGCGAACTGCGTCATGATCTCCTGCTCGCGTTCCGTCAGGCGGATCACGTCCGCGCCGCGCTTCAACTCGCGCCGCGCCAGCGAGAAGGTGAAGGGGCCGAAGCGGACGTTGTCGACCTTCAGCACCGGCGTCGGCGTGCCGCGCTTCAGGATGTTGTTGATGCGCAGCACGAGTTCCCGCGGGTCGAAGGGCTTCGCCAGGTAGTCGTCGGCGCCGGCCTCCAGCCCCTCGATGCGGTTCTCCGTTTCGGAGCGGGCCGTCAGCATCAGGATCGGCGTGTCGCGCTCGGCCGAGAAACTGCGCACCAGATCGAGGCCGCTCTCGCCGGGCATCATCACGTCCACCACCAGAAGGTCGAAGTCGAGGCCGGACAGGATCGTGCGCGCCTCCGCCGCGTCGGCGGCGCTCGACACGCGAAAACCCCGCTCGGACAGGAAGCGCGAAAGGAGGCCACGGATGCGCCGGTCGTCGTCCACCACCATGATATGGGGAGCGTCGTCCTGCGGCGTCGCCTTCCGGGCGCTTTCCGCGCTTTCAGCCGTGGTGCTCATCGCTTCAGCTCGCAATCCTCGCCGATGCCCTGCCGGTCGAACCACGCCATCGTCGCCTCCCGTTCGCCGGCCATGCCGAGGAGGAAGCGCGTGATCGACCGCGGGTCGCCCGTATCCGCCGCTCCGAGCGCGGCCTCGATGCGCATCGCCTGCGCGCGGGACAGTTCGAGCGTCAGCTCCCGCCCGCGCTTCGTCGGGTAGAGCCGGCGCTGGCGGCGATCCTCCTCGCCGGGCACCTGCTCCAGGAAGCCGCCGTCGAGCAGTTGCCGCAACACGCGCGACAGCGACTGCTTGGTTATCTGCAGCAGCTCGAGGATGTCGGCAACCGTCATGCCCGGCGCGCGGTTGACGAAATGCAGGACGCGGTGATGCGCCCGGCCGAAACCGTACTGCTCCAGCACCACGTCGGCATCCGCCGTGAACTGCCGATAGGCGAAGAAGAACAGTTCGATGATGCGGAAATCGACCTCGCCGCGCGTCGCGAGCCCGTCCGTCACGACGTTGCGCGCGGCGGACTTTCCCTTCGCTGGCTGCAAAACGGCGGTGTCCATCAAATTAGGTCAGCACTATTGACGTATCTGCATCGCATTGTTACATATCCATCGTCCTCGGAGAACCGCCGTCGCCCGTTCGATAGGCGGTTCGAAGCGGAGGTTCTCGGCAGGCGGTCGTGGCGGCGATAGTCGTATGCCCGGCCCCCGGCCCATTTCGGCAACCAGCTTCGAGGAGATGCCGTCCGGCATTCGACCGATCATGAGCGCAATTCCTTTCGACCAGCGTGATGGCGAAATCTGGTTCAACGGCGAGTTCGTCGCCTGGCAGGACGCGAAGGTGCATGTGCTGACGCACGGCCTGCACTACGCGAGCGCGGTATTCGAGGGCGAGCGTGCCTATGGCGGCGAGATCTTCAAGCTGCGCGAGCACACCGAACGGCTCATCGAATCCGGGCGCATCCTCGGCTTCGCGGTTCCTTATTCGGCCGACGAGATCGACGATGCCTGCACGGCGCTGCTGCACCGGCAAGGCCTCGGCGACGCCTATGTGCGACCGATCGCGTGGCGCGGCAGCGAGATGCTGGGCGTCGCGGCCCAGAACACCCGCATCAACGTCGCGGTCGCGATCTGGCAGTGGCCGAGCTATTTCGATCCGGCCCAGCGCATGCGGGGCATCCGGCTCGACATGGCGGAATACCGCCGGCCCGATCCGCGCACCGCGCCCTCGCGCGCCAAGGCGAGCGGCCTTTACATGATCTGCACCATCTCGAAGCACATCGCCGAGGCCAAGGGTTACGCGGACGCGCTGATGCTGGACTGGCGCGGGCAGGTGGCGGAGGCGACGGGCGCGAACGTGTTCTTCGCCAGGGACGGCGCGCTGCACACGCCGCTCGCCGACTGCTTCCTCGACGGGATCACGCGCCGCACGATCATCGATCTGGCGCGCCGGCGCGGTATCGCGGTGCACGAGCGTGCGATCATGCCGGAGGAGATGGCAACCTTCTCCGAATGTTTCCTGTGCGGCACGGCCGCGGAAGTGGCGCCGGTGACCGAGATCGGCCCGTATCGCTTCACGCCCGGCGAGCTCTGCCGCCGCCTCGTCGAGGACTACGCCGCCGAGGTGACGCCGAAGCGGCTCGCGGCGGAATGAGTTCGTCCCGCCCGTCGGAAGCGATCCGGCCGCGTGTCGAGATCGTGCCGGTCACGCCGTTCGCCCAGAACTGCGCCATCCTCTACGACGGCGATTCGATGGAGGGCGCGGTCGTCGACCCCGGCGGCGACGTCGAGCGCATCGTCGCCGCCGTCGCTCGGCTCGGCGTGACCGTCGCCGCCATCTGGCTGACGCATGGACATATCGATCATGCCGGCGGCGCGATGGAGCTGAAGGACAAGCTTCGCGTGCCGCTGGTCGGACCGCACGAAGCCGACAGGCCGTTGCTGGAAGCCATCCAGAATCAGGCGCGCATGTTCGGCGTGCCAGGGGCCTTCCGCGACGTCGTGCCGGACCGCTTTCTCGTCGAGGGCGAGGTGCTGAGCCTCGGGCGGCACCGGTTCGAAGTGCTGCATTGTCCCGGTCACGCGCCGGGCCATGTCGTTTTTTTCGAGCGGAAGGCCCGCTTCCTCCACGCGGGCGACGTGCTCTTCCGCGGTTCGGTCGGGCGGACCGATCTCTGGGGCGGCGACCATGCCGCCCTGATCCGGTCGATCAAGACCAAGCTTCTTCCGCTCGGTGACGACGTGGACTTCATCTGCGGGCACGGCCCAGGCGGCACGCTCGGGCAGGAACGGCTGACGAACCCGTTCCTGAACTGACAGCCAGGCTGCCCACGTCTTTGAATCGGTCCGGCCGGACGCCCGAAGACGCCCGGCCGGCCCTTTCTCCGGCCACTCGATACGCAAGGCCGGAAGAGGTCGCGCCGACGGCTCAGTCGCCGGTGCAGAAGCGGGTCGAGCCGTCCTCGGCCGTGTAGGTTCCCCGCTCGGGATCGAAGTTCAGGAAGGCGCGGCTGCAATAGCGCTGCCAGGAGTCCGACCACGGGGCGAGGGCGGGTTTTGCCGCCGGCCGCTCCGGCTCGCCGAAGCCGGAGCCGATCCGCATGATCTTGGTGTTGCCGACATAGGTGATGCTGACGCTGCCCTTCGGCGCGCGGTAGCGGTCGAGCCGTTCCGAAGCGACATCGATGATCTTCGCGCCGGTCGGATATGCCCGCTCCGTGTCGGCATCGCGGTCGGCGTCCTCGTCGCCGAAGTCGATGAAGCTGTTCGATCCGTAGCCCGGGTAGACGCCGGCCCTCGATCCGCCTTCGGAATCGTCGGGATATTCGCCATCGATGTCGTAGGGGCTATCGTCGAACTCGATCACCGATCCGTGCGAGCGGTAACGATCCCGCCCGTGGCCGCGGTGTCGATCCGCCGACGAGCGCAGGTTGGATGCGCCGTAATATTCGCGCTCGGATCCATAACCCGGACGCTCCGCGCCGTAGCCACGCGAGCCGCTGCCGACGACGCCGCCGACCGCCGGGTGCCGGTCCAGCGCCGCCGCCTCGCCGACATGTCCCAAGATGCATCCGGACACGGCGACAAGGGCCGCCAGACCGAATGTCCTGAAGCTGAAAATTCGCATCGCATGCTTCCCGTACCGGCCGGATGGCCTCTTGGGAAACTTCGAGCATGCGGCGTGCCAGCCGATTCCGTTTCAGAATGGCACGATCAGCGTCGGGAGCAGTGAGGCCGGAGCAGGCGAGGGCGAAAACGGGTCCAGCCCGTCCCGTTGCGGGACAGGCAGGTCACTTCCTTTCAAGGCGACGGCTGGAAGCGGCGTCGCGATCGATCGGTGCTGCGGCTCAGCCCGACGTCATCAGGTTGACGGCCTTCGGACCCTTGCCGCGCTTGTCCGGCTCGGTGTCGTAGGAGACCTTCTGATTCTCGGTCAGGCCCGGCAGGCCGGAGGCCTGGACGGCGGAGATGTGGACGAAGATGTCCGGTCCGCCGTTATCCGGCTTGATGAAGCCGAACCCCTTCTCGGTGTTGAAGAACTTTACGGTACCAGTCTGCGCCATCTCGATTTCCTGTTCCTGGCTGTTCGGTTCGCCTTGTCGGCATTCGCAGGCAAGTCTCGAACTTCAAGAATAGGAAGCGATACATCGCAGAGCCTGTGTCCCCCCAGGTCCCGCTCGGAGTAAGCGTCTCCGATACGCATTCCGCCCAGTCCCATTGTGTTCACGAAATTGCCCGAACATCGGAATTAATGCAGTCGACGGGTAGGATTTGCAAGCAGCTTTTCGCCGACGTTTCTTTCGAACGCCTCCAGCTCAGTGTAATTGCAGGAAAACTAAGTGGAAATCGTGAGGAATGACCGTCCTTTGAAGTTGCTGCTCGCAGGCTTTTCCGCCTTTCCCGGCGCGCCGGAGAACCCGTCGGAACGCCTCGTCAGAGAATTCGACGCCGTCGCCTTTGCGGAAGGCGCATGTATCGAACGCCTCGTCCTGCCCGTCGAGTGGAAGCGGAGCTGGCGCGTGCTCGAGGCGGCGATCCGGCGGACGGCGCCGGTGGCCGTGCTCCTCGTCGGCCTGCATGCCAGGGCGAAACGCTTTCGCATCGAGACGCTGGCCTTCAACGAGCGTGCCCTTGATCGGCCGGATGCGGCAGGGCGTCTCGCCCCGGCGCCGGACATCGGCGCGGGACCCGCAAGCATCGAGGTCAGGTTACCGTTCGACGCACTGGAACGCGACCTCGCGGCGGTGGGCATCGACTTCGAACGTTCGAGCGATCCCGGTCGATACCTGTGCAACGAGACGCTGTTCCATCTCTGCCTCAACGGCGACGAACTGGGCGTGCGCTACTACGGCTTCATCCATACGCCGCTGACCGACGAATGCGTCACCGATGCCGAGCGGAGCGGTCGGCCGAAGGAAGTACGGCGAACGGTCCGATCCTCCGAGTTGCGCTCGATGACCGAGACGGTGCTGAACTGTCTGGCGTGGGCGCTGGCACAAGAAGCCGAACGATCGCCGATGCCGACGGCGTAGCGAATAGGCATCTGTCCGCGTTTCTTTTCGACGACGGGCAGGAACGTAGGGACGCCGCAAGCGTTAACATGGCAGAAATGAGACTGGAATCGGGCGACCGATTCGTCTTCGAAGGGATTTCCGTCATGATCCGCGTTCTTCTCGCCGCCGCCCTGTCCTGCGCCGTGGTCCTGCCGGCTGCGGCGCAGAGCGGTCATCGCCGTGTCGTTGCCGAATCGGAGCGGGTCGCGTCGAACTATGGACCGATCGGCGATCAGATCTACGCGCCGGGTCTGCCGGGCGTCGCGCTCGACGCCACGCAGACTACCGAGCGGCCGAGCGGCCCTGGCGGCCTTTCGAACGGCGTCGGCGGCTACGGCACGATGATGCCGAACTCGTCGAGCTCGAACGGCCAGATCCTCAACGATCAGGGCAACGGCATCGGCTTCCCGCTGTCGTCGCCCCGCCGCGACATCGACTGACGGCGACGAAACCGCAGCTTTCCGGCCCGGTTCGGCATCCGCCGGGCCGGGCTTTTCGTTTGGGCTGACGGCGGAAAACGAAAGACCTCGCGTCCCTGATGGGAGCGAGGTCATCGCGGCTCGACCCGGCTGTCTCTCGGGCGAAGGCACGGAAGCATCGAACCGCCAGTCCATCCGTGGTCGGCTCGACGGCTCCCGTACGAGCCATCCTTAACGCCACTCTGTGACAGCACGCTGACGCGAAGCTTGCGCTTTGTGGCGAGAGCGGTCGGCTTCAAATGATGGCGGGCGGCAGCTATGAGGTTACAGATGCCAACTTCGACCGGATCAGCCCTCGCATGAAACGCACCGCCCTCGTTCTCCTCGTCGCGACGCTTGCGCTGACCGCCTGCTTGTCGAAGGTGCCGCCGGAGCAGCGCGCCAACGACGCGCACTGGCGGCAGACCAGCGAACAGCTCAGCCGGCCGACGACGCTGAACTGAGATCATGGCGCAGCGTCCGCGCATCGTCGCCCTCGACATCATCGATACGGTCTTCCGCATCGACGCGCTGGGTCCGGCGGTCGCCGCGCACGGACTGGCGGCGAGCGACGCCGAGACGCTTTACGCCGGCATGCTGCGCGACGCGATGGCCTTGAGCCTCGCCGGTTCCTATGCGCCGCTGCCGGAGGTGATGGCCGGCGCGCTGGGTCAGCTTCGAGCGAAACGCGGCCTGCCGCCGAGCGATCCGGCCCGCGAGGCGGTGGCCGAGGCGATGAAGCAGCTGCCGCCGCACGACGATGCCGGTGCCTGTTTCCGGACGCTGAAGGATGCGGGCTTTCGGGTGCATGCGCTGTCGAACGGCGCGGCGAGCGCGACGGAGGGGTTGATCGAGCGGGCTGGCTTCGCGGGCTTCTTCGACGGCGTGCATTCGGTGGAACTGGCACGGCGCTATAAGCCGCAGCGTTCGGCCTACATGTCCGCCGTCGAGCAGATGCGGACGGAGCCCGGCGACGTGATGCTCGTCGCGACGCATGCCTGGGACTGCCACGGCGCGAAGCAGATCGGCATGCCGACCGGCTTCGTCCGGCGCGGGCAGCCTTGGCCGGCGCATTTCGACGCGCCGGACGTCGCTGGCGAGACGCTGCGCGATGTCGCCGAGGCAATCGCCGCGCTCTGACTACTCCGCCGCGTCCATGAAGCCGCCGGTCTGCCGCGCCCAGAGGCGGGCGTAAAGGCCGCGCTTGTTGACGAGCTCGGCATGCGTGCCGGTCTCGACGAGGCGGCCGCGGTCCATCACCACCAGCCGGTCGAGGCGGGCGATGGTGGAGAGGCGGTGCGCGATGGCGATCACCGTCTTGCCGGCCATCAGTTCGGTCAGGCTCTCCTGGATGGCGGCTTCGGCTTCGGAGTCCAGCGCCGAGGTCGCCTCGTCGAGGATCAGGATCGGCGCGTCCTTCAGGAGCACGCGGGCGATGGCGATGCGCTGGCGCTGGCCGCCGGAGAGCTTCACGCCCCGCTCGCCGGCATGCGCGTCGTAACCGCGCCGGCCGCGATAGTCGACCAGCGTGTCCACGAACCCTTCCGCGCGGGCGCGGCGCACGGCGTCGTACATCTCCTCGTCGGTGGCGCCGGGGCGGCCGTATTTGAGGTTGTCGCGGATCGAGCGGTGCAACAACGAGGTGTCCTGCGTGACGACGCCGACTGCGGCGCGGAGCGAGTCCTGCGTGACGCCGGCGATGTCCTGGCCGTCGATGGTGATGCGGCCGCCTTCGAGGTCGTAGAGGCGCAGGAACGTGTTGACCAGCGTCGACTTGCCCGCGCCGGACGGGCCGACGAGGCCGATCTTCTCGCCCGGGCGGATCGTCAGGTTCAGGTGGTCGAGCGCGCCGCCGCGCTTGCCGTAGTGGAACGACACGTCCTCGAAGCGGATCTCGCCGCCGGAGACGGCGAGGGCGGGGGCGGCCTCGCGGTCCTTGATCGTGTGGCCGACGGAGATGGTGGTGATGCCGTCCTGCACGGTGCCGACGTTGTCGAAGATGGCGGTCAGCTCCTGCATGATCCAGCCGCTCATGTTGATGATGCGCACGACGAGGCCGCTGGTCAGCGCGATCGCGCCGACGGTGACGGAGCCGAGCGTCCACAGCCAGACGGCGAGCGCGCCGGTGGCGAGGATCAGCGCGCTGTTGGCGGAGCTGACCATCAGCGTCATGCCGGTGATGAAGCGCTGCTGCGTGTAGAACTTGGCGGTATGGTCGGTGAGGGCGTGGTGGGCGTAGTCGTCCTCGCGCTCGGCGTGGGCGAAGAGCTTCACCGTCTGCATGTTGGTGTAGCTGTCGGTGACGCGGCCGGTCAGCGTCGAGCGCGCCTCGCTCATGATCTGCGCGGCCCGGGCGATGCGTGGCACGTAGTGGCGCATCACCAGCGTATAGACGACGAGCCAGACGAGGAGCGGCAGGGTCAGCCGCCAGTCGGACTCGACGAAGAGCAGCAGCGCGCTCACCACGTAGACGGCGACGAACCAGAGCGCATCCACCACCTTCACGGCGGAATCGCGCAAGGCCGGGCCGGTCTGGATGACCTTGGCGGCGACGCGGCCGGCGAAGTCGTTGTTGAAGAACGAGATCGACTGGCGCAGCACGTGCCGGTGGTTCTGCCAGCGGATCATGTTGGTGACACCCGGCGCGATGGTCTGGTTCTTGACGAGGTCGTGGGCGGCGTTGACCAGCGGCCGGGCGATGCCGATGACGAAGGCCATCCAGAGGAAGGTGCCACCGTGCTCGGCCCAGAGCCGGGCGGGCGTCGTCGTGTTCAGGATGTCGACGACCTCGCCGATGTAGCGGAAGATCGAAACTTCCACGATGGCGACCAGGAAGGCGAAGACGACCAGCGCGCCGAAGCTCGGCCAGACCTGGCGGAGGTGGTGCCAGAAGAAGCGCCCGAGCCCGCGCGGCGGCTCGATGGCATCGTAATGCCGGAACGGATCGACGAAGGATTCGAACAAACGGAACACGGGTCTGCTCCGGGCAGCAAGATGCAGGCGACCCGAAGGAACCGAATCGCGGGCGAGGGGATAGCGGCGGAGCTAGGCCCGCTTTGGGGCGGGAACAGGGCCGGGCGCGAAGTTTTCCGCCGGATGGAAAGCGGCCAGACGCCGCGTGCCGGACGCGCTTGCGCGATCCCGCGCCGCGAAGCGGCCGGGGTGTGCCGGTGGTCCGTTCGTGGCCGTCCCGGTCAGGAGAGCGGCGGGCGCCGAGGGCAGAGCCCTCCGACGTATGCTACTCGTCAATGCGGCCTGCCTTCGGCGCCCGCGCGAGCTTCTTCCGACGCTTCTCCCGCCGGTGCGTCACCCGGCGGTCCCCCATGCCTTCGGCCGGATAGCGTCTCCGGCCTCAAGGGCGTGATCCGAACATTGTCCTCGGCTACACAGCCGTTCGGGTTCCTCGGCTTGCTCCCGGCCGCTGTCGCCAACGGCCGGCACGGGTTGCGCGTCGACCGGGCTTCCGACCCTTCCGGAAAGGATCAGCAACCCGGACCCGCCCGCCACCCCACCGAACGATCCCGGTGATCATTCGCGCTCCCTCGATAAGAGCGGCGGTGACGAACAGGGTAAGGGAAGATTGAGAAGAGGGGATAAGTTTTTCCATAACGAGAGTACGAGCATTCGATTCTATCAACGTCAGTAACGAGCGCGGACTCCGTCACGGTGTTACGATGAACTAGGTGCGAGACTCTCGCACTTTTGTATATTCCTTCAAGCCAGGATGAACTTTAAAGCGGGTTGCCACGCTATCCCATCCCGCTGCGGGATCAGTATAGGCGAACGCCCATGACGAACCGCCATAGCCACTTCTTCGTTCGTATCCTAGAACTGAAAATCTATATAACTGAGCTAAAGCTTCTTGGGATGACAACAGATTAGACTTTGAACGGCGCGCATTAAATTCACGTTCGAATTCGGCTTTTTCAAAATTCTGCGAACCTATAGCTGTAATTGCCTGCAAAGCTTCTTCCCATTCCGGCCAATGAGGTCGCACCTCATCATCAAGTTCACTTTTCAAATAGGATGAATAAGTGTCTCTTGCAGCGATAATATCCGGATTTTCGAATGCTACAGTATCGTCATCCCTTTGTCTTGCTTCCACGAGTAACTGGTTCAAAAACTTGATAACATCGCGCGGTCGCAAAAAGGTTCGCGAAACTATATGGTTCCATTTTGTCTGCGAACCCCTCATTAAGTCCGTTGTTGCTATTTCATCCCAATTAGTAGTTTTACCCAGTTTAACTCGCAGGCGCGTCTCCACCAATTGCTTGAGTTCCTCTCCGTCCCAGTTCAACCGAATTGCAAGGGTCTCTGAGATCTTGTTTTTATCTGAAAATTGTATTTCATCCCATATGTCTGTCCGCAGATAAACGATAGGGTCAATCGCTAACACATCAGTAGTGTATTGGCGCTTCAAATCACGCGCGGCAATTACGAGGCCTATAAGCATATGCTTTCGTTTATCATCTAAGCGAGAGAGGCCTTGGTCTAACTCGTCAAAGTGTAGACCAAGACTGTCAACGCCTATTGCATGTGCCACTTCGCACACCGCATCCATGAGCGCGGAACTCAATGCATTCAACTCTAAGCCAAAATCGTAATCGCCACTTTTACGCTCGAATTCGAAGCCGCCGAGTTGATTGCCCATGACGGAGGGCGTAATTGAAACTTTGCTGAAACGTATTTTTTGCGGCCGGAGGACTTTCGCAAGCTCCGGCTGCGGGTCCCCATAGTTGTCCACGAGAAAATTATGCAGATTTTCAGATTTATATGAACGAGAACTATTCGGATGAGCTAATATTAGACTGCAAAGTTGTACTGCGATAAGATATCTCCAAGATGAAACGTAGGCTTCAATCTCTGATGCTCCTCGATCTATGCGAGTGGAATGTACGTTCCACGGATAGCCGCGTAGATTTAGCGAACGCGCCGTGCTGTTATCCTCAGATTCAGTAAAATATCTAACAATTGCAGTCTTGCCTGTGCCCTTGCGGCCAAGGACAAGCATTGCGCTATGGTCACTAATTTTCCCGACAACGTTAGTCGATAGAAAATAGTCCAATACAGCATCATCTTCTGCCGCCACATCGCCAAACGATCCAATTTCCCGTAAGTGAACAGTCATCTATATATCCTCGTCCAAACTCTTTTTATGCGGGGGGCGCTCGTCCCAAAGCTTGTATTGTTCGATTTAGGAATATTACAAAATACTTATCCTATGTCGTAAGTGAAGGCAGCGCGCAGGTAGCCTACCCGTTTCCATTTTCTGCGCGAGCGGTTTCTTCCCAAAACTCTTATATGCTTTTGCTTGCGCAATTCCGGGCGAATGGGTGTGTTGCACCTTCGAGATTGATCCACTCAGATGCCGACTGAGTTATGGAGGTGTAGAATGCGGTTCGTGATATCGCATAGTATTGCTACTCAAAACCAAGACGCACGACCCGCTCGGAACCGGACGAGGGCGGCGTCAGCAATTTCGTCCAGCTTGCCTGCGGCGAGGCCCGCTCTGACTTGCCGCTCCCACCGCCGCGCGTCATAGGCTTCAATCCAATCGCGGAGACCAGCGATCTCTACGTCCGATAGCCCCGCGATAGCGCGTTTGATGGGTTTGAGGTTTGTCATTCGTGTTGGCCTCCGAGGACAGGATCCTTGGCGTGGGGTCGAGGATGACAGAGGGTAGCAGGATAAGGGGCGGCGGGGATTACCGGCCGGGGCGACCGGTTTTGGAGGGGCGGCGTTTGCGGCGCTTTTCGTCGCCGGCGTCCTCGTAGGAGCCGAGGCCGGCGCGCTCGCGGCGGATCGGCTTTGGGTCGTCCGAAGCGGACGGCTTCTCCGTGCGGCGCACCGTCATCTCGTCCAGCGTGTTCTTGCGGAACAGGGACGGGCGGTTCGGTTGCGGCAGGTCGGTGCCGGGGCCCATGTCGTCCAGCGAGAGTTTGCTGAACAGCGATTTCCCCCCGTCCGGCTGGAGGCGGGCGGCGAGGGGTTCGCCGTTGGGGCCGAAGCGGGGGTTCTGGCGGTTGGGGCCGCCGGAGGAGCGGGCGCGGGGGGCCTTGCCGCCGCTGGTGCGGACCGGACGGCCGGCGGTGCCGGTCTGGTCGTCGACGAACATCGCGACGTCGCGCTCGCGCGCCATCGGGTCGGCGCCGATGGCAAGCTCCGTCGCCTGCAGGCGCTTGATCTCGTCGCGCAGCCGCGCGGCGCGCTCGAAATCGAGATCGGCGGCGGCGTTGCGCATCTCCTTCTCCAGATGTTCGAGGTGGGAGCGCATGTTGTTGCCGACGAGTGCGCCTTCGTCGGCGAAGCCCTTGGTGTCGACCCGGACGTGGTCCTTCTCGTAGTAGCTGTCGAGGATGTCGGCGATCTTCGCCTTGACGCTCTGCGGCGTGATGCCGTGCTGGAGGTTGTAGGCCTCCTGCTTGTCGCGGCGGCGGTCGGTCTCCGCCATCGCGCGCTCCATCGAGCCGGTGCGGTTGTCGGCGTAGAGGATCACCTTGCCGTCGACGTTGCGCGCGGCGCGGCCGATGGTCTGGATCAGCGAGGTCTCGGAGCGGAGGAACCCTTCCTTGTCGGCGTCGAGAATGGCGACGAGCCCGCATTCCGGGATGTCGAGGCCCTCACGCAGGAGGTTGATGCCGACCAGCACGTCGAAGGCGCCGAGGCGGAGATCGCGGATGATCTCGATCCGCTCCAGCGTGTCGATGTCGCTATGCATGTAGCGGACGCGGATGCCCTGCTCGTGCAGGTATTCGGTGAGGTCCTCGGCCATGCGCTTCGTCAAGACCGTGCAGAGGACGCGGTAGCCCTTGGCCGTGGTCTCGCGGATCTCGCCGAGGAGGTCGTCGACCTGCGAGCGGGCGGGGCGCACCTCGACCGGCGGATCGGTGAGGCCGGTCGGGCGGATCACCTGCTCGGCGAAGACGCCGCCGCTCTGCCCGAGCTCCCACGGGCCGGGGGTGGCGGAAACGGCCACCGTCTGCGGGCGCATGGCGTTCCACTCCTCGAAGCGAAGCGGGCGGTTGTCCATGCAGGAGGGGAGGCGGAAGCCGTATTCCGCCAGCGTCGCCTTACGGCGGAAGTCGCCGCGATACATCGCGCCGATCTGCGGGATGGTGACGTGACTCTCGTCGATGAAGACGAGGGCGTTGTCGGGCAGGTACTCGAACAGCGTCGGCGGCGGGTGGCCGGGCTGGCGGCCGGTGAGGTAGCGCGAATAGTTCTCGATGCCGTTGCAGGAGCCCGTCGCCTCGATCATCTCGACATCGAAGGTGACGCGCTGTTCGAGCCGCTGCGCTTCGAGGAGGCGGCCGGCCTTTTCCAGCTCGGCGAGGCGGAGGCGGAGCTCCTCCTTGATCGACTTCACCGCCTGCTGCAGCGTCGGGCGGGGCGTGACGTAGTGCGAGTTGGCGTAGATCTTCACCGACTTCAGGTCGTCGGTCTTCTTGCCGGTGAGCGGGTCGAACTCGTGGATGGTCTCGATCTCGTCGCCGAACATCGAGATGCGCCAGGCGCGGTCCTCCAGGTGGGCGGGGAAGATCTCGATCGTGTCGCCGCGCACGCGGAAGCTGCCGCGCTGGAAGTCGGCGTCGCGACGCTTGTACTGCTGGGCGACGAGATCGGCGAGGAGCTGGCGCTGGTTCAGCCGGTCGCCGACGGTCATGGCGAAGGTCATCGCCGTGTAGGTCTCGACCGAGCCGATGCCGTAGATGCAGGACACGGAGGCGACGATGATCACGTCGTCGCGTTCGAGCAGGGCGCGGGTGGCGGCGTGGCGCATCCGGTCGATCTGCTCGTTGATCGAGGACTCCTTCTCGATATAGGTGTCCGAGCGCGGGACGTAGGCTTCCGGCTGGTAGTAGTCGTAGTAGGAGACGAAGTACTCGACCGCGTTGTTCGGGAAGAAGTTCTTGTATTCGCCGTAGAGCTGGGCGGCGAGCGTCTTGTTCGGCGCGAGGATCAGGGCGGGGCGCTGCGTCTTCTCGATCACCTGCGCGACGGTGAAGGTCTTGCCGGAGCCGGTGACGCCGAGCAGCACCTGCGTCTGGTCGTGGTCGGCGATGCCGCTGACGAGGTCGCCGATGGCGGTCGGCTGGTCGCCGGCGGGGGCGAAGTCGGACTCGATGCGGAAGGCGATGCCGCCCTCGGACTTCTCCGGCCGGGCGGGGCGATGCGGCAGCCACATCTCGCCGTTCTTGAACAGCGGATTGCCCGATTCGATCAGCGCGGACAGGGCTTCGACGGTGGCGGTGACGCCGGACGGGGGCAGGGCGGACGCCTCCTCCAGCGAGACGTTCATGCCGGCGACGGGGTTGAGGCCGGCCTTGGCACGCTGCTTGGGATCGGTCGCCGCGCCCATCGAGGTGCCGCGGGCGGACTTCAGGTTCTTCTCGTTCGGCTTCTTCGGCAGCTTCGGTCGGGCTGCGGTCTTTTCGGCTTGGACTTCGAGGTCCTGCGCGATCTGGTCGGCCCAGCCGCTGACCGGGCCGTCGAGCGGCGCGCCTTCGAAATCGGCCTGCGGCGCTTCGCCGAAGCCCTCCGGCGCGAGGCGTTCGGAGGCGTCGGAATAGTCGAGGATCGGCGAGCGCCGGGGCGCCTTGTTCGCGGACTTGGGCATGCACCCAATATGGAGAACGGAACGCGAATGAGGAAGCCCCGGCCGCCTCCTATCGCCCCGGCCGGAGCGCCCGGCTACGACGCCAGCAGCTTCGGCGCGAAGAACGGGCCGGTCCGCCCGGCCGCCTGCGCCTCCTCTTCCCGCGCCAAGCGCGCATGGGTGGCGCCGATCGCCAGCGGACGATCGAACATGTAGCCCTGGCCGAGCTGGCAGCCCATCGCTTCCACGAGAAGCCGCTGCGCTTCGGTCTCGATGCCTTCCGCGACGATTTCGAGACCGAGCCGGGTTCCCAGCGCGCAAATCATGGAGACGATCGCCGCACTGTCCTTGTCGTTCTGCGCGCGGATGAAGGACTGGTCGATCTTCA
This sequence comes from Plantimonas leprariae, assembly GCF_008802405.1. Classification (GTDB taxonomy): domain Bacteria; phylum Pseudomonadota; class Alphaproteobacteria; order Rhizobiales; family Rhizobiaceae; genus Plantimonas; species Plantimonas leprariae. Next base: position 77,986 of record NZ_VZDO01000008.1, on the reverse strand, counting down.
GCTTGTCGAACGGAAACCGCGTGAGATAGCTCAGCGAGGCATAGCCGGTGCCGAAGTCGTCGAGCGCGATCCGGCAGCCGAGCGCCTTCAGCTCGTGCAGGACGGACAGCGCCGTCGAGTCGTTGTCGATCAGCATGCTTTCCGTGATCTCGATCGCGAGCCGGCGCCCTTCGAGACCGTTGGCGACGAGGCGGGCGCGGACATGTTCGAGAAGCGAGGCGTCCGCGAACTGGCGCGCCGAGACGTTCACGGCGACGAAGAGGTGGCCCGGCCAGGTCGCGGCCTGCCGGCAGGCCGTCTCGATCACCCACGCGCCGATGGCGGCGATCTGGCCGCTCGTCTCGGCCAGGGGGATGAATTCCCCCGGCGAGATCAGCCCGAGCTCCGGATGGCGCCAGCGCAGCAAGGCCTCGAAGCCCTTCGTGCGAGCCGTGCGGATGTCGACGATCGGCTGGTAGAGCAGGAACAGCTCGTCGTTCCCGATCGAGCGCCTGAGATCGTCGATCAGGCGCTGGCGACGCAGGAAGTCGCGTTTCATCGTCGGCTGGAAGGCGATGTAGCGCCCCCGGCCCGCGAGCTTGGCCGCGTAAAGGGCGATGTCGGCGTCGTTGAAGAGCGAGCCCGTCGCCCGGCCGCTCTTGTCGAAGCTGGCGCCGATCGTGACGCTGGCCTTCACTTCCCGCCCGTCGATCGCGAAGGGCTGCAGCATGTCGGCGACGATCCGTCCGGCGGCGTCGAGACTCCGGCGTTCGGCGTCGACGCTCGCGTAGAGGATCGCGAACTCGTCGCCGCCGATGCGAGCGATCGCCGCCGCGTCGCCGGCCGTCGTCTGCAGCCGGCGGGAGAGCTGCACGAGGAAGCGGTCGCCGGCGTCGTGACCGAGCGTGTCGTTCAACGCCTTGAAGTGGTCGACGTCGACGAGCAGGACGGCGGTTCGCGGACCGTCCACCTTGTCGAGGATGGCGTTGAACGCCAGCCGGTTGGCGAGCCCGGTCAGCGCATCGATGCGCACCACCCGGTCGAGGTTGCGGTTCTGGTTGAGGATGAACGCGACGAGCGCCGCGCCGAAGAGGACGAGGGTCAGCGTCACGGCGCAGATGCCGGCGAAGATGAGCTTCAGGTCGCGCTGGTTGTGCAGGATGCGATCGCCCGCTTCCGAATGCGCGCGGGACGCCAGTTGCAAGGTCGGCGTGATGAACGGCCGCAACTCGGCGATCGCCGTCTGCACCACGGGGGCCTCGGGCAGCCTCGGGAGCAGAGGACCGATCTCCCGGACCGCCGTCCGCAGGTTCTGCAGAAGACTGTCGCGGCTCCGATCGTCGAGGAGATCGTTGCTTTCGATGACGTTGAGGCGGTTCTGCAGGATGCCGAAGCGCATCTCCACAGCCGAACGGTCGCCGCCGGTCAGACAGTCCTGCAACGCGACCTGCAACCGCAGCAACTCGGCCGCCGTCTGGGAGAAGTCGAAGGCGCCGTTGTAGCGCGACGCCTCGATGATGCGTTCCTGGTAGCGGACGGCGAGCAGCGAGCACGCCACCGCCGAAACGGCGAGCAGCGCCGTGACGGTCACGAGAACGACGCGGAGGCGCCGGAACCTGGAGGGGAGTTCGCCGCTCGTCCGAACGATCATGCGACGATATCGATCTCGGTAAGCTGCCAGACGGCGCGGCTGTAATACGTCTGGTGCTGCAACTCGCTGCGGCTGTCGAACGGGAAGACGAGGAACACCGGGCCCTTGTCGCTGACCGGCATGGGCTCGCCGTCCTGGCGCGTCGCGAGCAGGGCGTCGCCGGCCAGGAGTTCGGCGACGTCCGCGTCGACGACGTAGTCGTTCAACGCGACGAGGCGGATTTTCGTCGGGGCGGCGCCGAATGCCCCGAGGTAGTCCTGCAGCGAGACGCCGGAAAACCGCACCGCCCCCTTGTGCCAAGGCGTCGTGGTCTCGAACGCCGTCTGCGGCAGCGCGTCCAGCGAGGCGAGATCGCAGGCGGCAAAGCCGCCCGGACCGGCCTTCGCGAAGCTGCCGCGAAGCGTGAGGATGGGAGCGGCGGCGGACGTCATCGAAACGCCAGCCAGCCAGGCCAGCGGCATCGCGCCGAAGGCCTTCAAAACGGATCTGCGATAGAGCACGGCCGATACCCTGTTGTGGTCGGGCATCTGCCTACGATCCTACTGCTTAACGGTGCCGCACCGGATGGTCGCGACAAGCCGGAAACGAACACCTCATCCGCCGGGACGCTTAAAAGTCAGTGAACTTATAACACCAGTCACGTACACCACGCGACAGGAGGCCCGGTCTTTCGGTTCGGGACGTGCCCTTACGCGTCTCGGCCGCCTGCCGGACCGCCGGTATCGACGGCATCTGCCAGCGCCCGGGAGTCGGACGATTCCTCGGTCCGCTGTCGAGGAGCTCTGGAACGGATTCTTACCGGTTCCCGAACGGGGCGTTCATCCTTCGCTTACCATCTTGCCAGTATCTTCGAATTGTCCGCTCGAGTGTCGCGGAGACGAAGGGCCTCCACATGGTTTTGCGTTTCGGTGGATGGCCGGTGACTGCGTCCGTCGCCGCCTGTATCGCGGTGGCGGGCGCGCTGGTCGCCGCGGCGCAGGACATCGATCCGATCACGACCGGCTCGACGAAATACGTCTGGGGCGGTCCGGTGCCGCAGCTTGGCAAGCCGGGCGAGAAGGTCGTCTACGTTCCCTCGGTCGGCCTCGACGGCGCGGCTCCTGTGCCGCAGGTGCAGGACATCGTGCAGGCGCCTTACGTCGCCGGCATCGAGCCGCCGAAGCCGCACGCGGCGAAGCTGGTGGAGCCCGGCGAGGACGTGGAAGAAGGCGAAGGGCGCGAGTCGGCCGGCGAGGACGGTGCGGCGGAGCCGGACGCGAAGCCCGACACGGAACTCGCCAAGGCCGCTCCCGCGATCCCGGCGCCGCTCGCCGCGCCACGCGCGGTCGACGAGCCGGACCCCGCCGTCGCCTATGCACCGGCCGAAACGGACCCGTGGGAAGGCTTGAAGACCGTGACGCCGGGCGCGCGGGAAAAGCGCAAGGCCGCCGCGCGCGACCTGCCGAGTTATGCCTCGCTGGAGCCGGCGCCGTCCGCCCGCAGCCGCACGGATGCGAGCGACCTGCCGGGGCGGGGCGCGCTGGAAGCGGAAACGCCGACCGGCTACCAGCTCATGCCGAAGAACGAGATGATGTGTCGCCGGGCCCTCGCGAAGCTCGGTGTCCGTTTCGTCGACGTCTCCACGATCTCGCGCGGGCGAAGCTGCGGCGTCGACTATCCGGTGAAGGTCACGGAGATTTCGCCCGGCGTCGCGATGAAGCCGGCCGGCGTCCTGAACTGCATGACGGCGCTTCGCGTCTCGCAATGGGTGTCGAACGAGGTGAAGCCGGCGGCGAAGAAGAACCTCTGGACGCAGCCGACGACGCTGTTCAACGCCTCGTCCTACCGTTGCTCGCGCATCGCCGGCTCGCGCACGATCAGCGAGCACGCTTCGGGCAACGCGCTCGACGTGGCGGGCTTCCAACTGGCGGACGGCTCGAACTTCGACGTGCGCAAGAAGGGCATGTTCGCGTTCGGCGAGAAGAACTTCCAGCAGACGGTGCGACGCTCGGCCTGCCGCTACTTCGGCACCGTGCTCGGCCCCGGCTACAACCGCGACCATGCCGACCACCTGCATCTCGACCTGAAGCAGCGCCGGCGCGCCGTGTGCAAGTAGAGCCGCCGTCGCGACTATCTCAGCAGTCGGTGCAGGCGACCGCGGTTCCCGTCCGCGTCTGGCCGTAGATCTGCTTTTCGAGCTTCACCGTGCCGATCACCCGCGACGCGCCGGGCGGCGTGTAGTCGTAGCTCGCGCTGGTTCTCACAAGGCTGACGTTCTTCAGGCCCGCCAGATCGGACGGGAGCGTGACGAGAGTTCCGACCGTATCCTTCGTGGTGTTTCGGGCGTAGGACCAGGTCACCTTCGCCTTGCCCGTGCCATCGACGCCGATTGCCGTGATCTTGGCGGTGCCGAGTGCCGCGGCGCGCGGCGTCATCGTCGCGTCGCCGATCTTGAAGATGTCGTCGAGGTCGCTCTTCGTCAGGGTGTTGATGCGCGTGACCAGATCGCTCATCGCGCTGACCGAATGCGACACCTTTCGCTTGATGGTCCAGCCCGTCGTCAGATCGACCGAGCCGAGATAGAGGAAAACCAGGGCCGGCATGATCAGGGCGAACTCGATGGCGGCGACGCCGCCGATGTCCCGCCGCCATCGCCGGGTGGTGTCTAGGGCGCGCAGACGCTCAGTTCGCATCGTACGGCTCCGTCTTGAATGCCACCATCGAGCCGACGAGGTACGAGCCGTTGCTCATCGGCGAGAAATAGGCCTGCAGCGGCGAAATCAGGATCGGCCACTCGTAATAGACCCGCACGGCCATGATGCTGTTCGCCGCGCCGACCTGATAGCCGAAACCGGACGTATCCAGCGTCTTGCTGTTTCCGGAACCTGCCAGCGGCGCGCCCTTCGGCAAGTCGGCGTACTTCGCGTAGCTCTTCACATCGATCTGCAGTTTCGAGCAGGTGAAGAGGCCGTAGGTTTCGGCGCAGAGCGCCTTGCGGAAATCGGCCGCGCTCATCGAGGTGTTCGACGCCTGGCCAGTGCTGAGCTGGCGCGACAGCTTGGCGACGGCATTGTCCATCGCAAGCTCGCCGATATAGGCGCTCGCAGTGCCGAAGACGGCGAAGAGCAGCAGGAAGAACGGGAAGCAGAGGATCGAGAACTCGATCGCCGTCATGCCCAGACGGTCGCGAGCGAAGCTGCGTGCCGTCGCCAAGGCCTTTCTGCCTGCCGGTCGGAATGTGCGCATGGAACCCTTGCAGCCCTCGCAGGCGAATGCGGCAGAGTGGTTCGACGGCAGTGAAGCAAGTATTAAGAGAGAATATCGTCGCCGAATATGGTTTCCGCGACTTTCATCATGTTGCGCCTTTCATGCATTTCGGTCGCGTCAATTAGAATTCGAGCCTTTCGCTTCGGCTGGAATTCAGTTTCCTCCCCCATCTTCGGTGCATTCGTAAAGGAGATTCCGATGCTGCGCCGTTTCCTCAACGACAAACGCGGCAACTTCGCCGTGGTGACGGGGTTGGCGGCCATCCCGCTTTTCGGCGCGGCGGGTCTCGGGCTGGACTACGCCCGCGGCACCTCCGCCCGCATCACGCTGCAGGACCGGGCCGACGAAGCGGTGATCGCCCTGGCGCGGCAGGGACCCGCCGGCACCGACCGAACCGTGTTCGACCACATCAAGGCCGGGCTGGCGAGCGAGACGGGACTGACCGGCATCGCGGTCGACGGCCGCTGGACGGGCCTGAACGAGGCCACGGTCGAGATGTCCGGCAAGCTGCCGCTGACCCTGTCCAACGTGCTGCCGCTGTCGACCCGCTCGTTCAGCATCTCCGCCCGCTCGGTCGCGCGCTACAAGCAGGCGAAGCTGATCTACACGCCGCCCGAGAAGACCTTCCTCGATCCGGAGGCCGGCGACTACAACCGCGTCTACGCCTACTGCTTCAACAAGGACAAGAAGATCAGCGATCAGGTCAAGAAGAACGCCAAGAGCGACAACGACAAGTACGGCCGCAGCCAGAGCGTCGCCATCGCCGACAACGCCGCCACGACCTATACGAACCCGATGCCGACCTGCGCGGCCGGCGAGACGCTGAGCTTCCAGCTCTTCAACTCGCGCGGGGCGCGAGGGAACCCGTCGAACTGGGACAAGGCGAGCAACGAGAACTACAGCTACTATACCGATACCGAGTTCTCTGCGGATGCGAACGGCGTGATGTCGGAGAAGTACAATCTCGGCGGCTGGTCGATCCTCGAAACGGTGCTCTGTCCGTCGCTCGAGTCCTGCAAGCCGAAAAGCCAGGGCGGCATCATCCCGGAAGGCAAGAACCGGACGCCGGAGCACGCGACGGGCACCTGCTCGCCGGGCAAGTACATGTACTACGGCTGGGAGGACCGGCCGCCGGGCAACGGCTGGACCGACCAGGACTACGACGACATCCGCATCATCATCGCCTGCCCGAAGCTGGAAACGGTGGGGCAGGACGTGGTCCGGCTGATCAAGTAGCCGGACCGGGCGGGCCTGCCGCCGGTCAGCCTTCCGGCACCGGCGTCGGACGCCCGTCGCCGTCGAGCGCCACCATGACGAAGACGGCCTCCGTTACCTTCACGGCCGCGCGCGAGCGATAGCGCTCGGCCCAGGCCTCGACGTTGAGCGTGACCGAGGTGCGGCCGACCTTCTCGATCCGCGTATAGACCGAGAGGACGTCGCCGATCTTCACCGGCTTCTTGAAGACGAGCGACTGCACGGCGACGGTCGCGACGCGGCCGCCGGCCCGCTCCGCGCCCCGGATGCCGGCGGAGAGGTCCATCTGCGCCATCACCCAACCGCCGAACACGTCGCCCGCGGGGTTGGCGTCGGCCGGCATGGCCGGCACCCGGACGGTCAGGTCGCCCTTCGGGCGCTCGCCATTCTCGTCGATCATCGTCCCGCCGCTCCTTCGCTGCTCGCGGCTTGGTTATGCACGCCGCGCCGGGGCGAGGGCCAGCGGGCCGGCACGAGTTCGACCACGAGCATGGCGGCGAAGATCAGCACGCAGCCGAGATAGCCGACCGGCGGGATGCGCTCGCCGAGGAAGATCGCGCCGAACAGCGCCGCGAACACCGCTTCCGACGACAGGAAGATGGCGGCCTGCGACGCGGTCGTCCAGCGCTGGCCGATCGTCTGGAGCGTGAAGGCGAGGCCGGCCGAGACGCAGCCGCCGTAGAGGATGTTCGGCCAGACCCGGAGGATCGCGGTCCAGTCGACGATCTCGAATGCGAGCATGCCGGCGAGGCCCGCCACGGCGCAGACGGCGAACTGCGCGAAGGACAGGGCGAACGGCCGGTGGCTGCGCGCGGCGAACAGGCCGACGAGAACGATCTGCACCGCGAAGGTGGCGGCCGCGACGACCGTCAGCCAGTCGCCGCGGCCGATGGCCTCCAGCCGCCCGCCGCCGGCGAGGAGCAGGCCGACGAGCGCGACGGGCGCGGCCAGCCAGACCACCCAGTGCGGGTGCTGCCGGAACAGAACGAAGGCGACGGCCGGCGTCATCACCACGTAGAGGCCGGTGAGGAAGCCGGAATTGGTGACGCTCGTCGTCAGCATGCCGAACTGCTGCAGGATCGAGCCGGCGAACAGCGCCGCACCGCACAGCGCGAAGCCGCCGAGCTCGGCGCCCGCTGGCGCGCCGCCCCGCCGTCGGTTCTCCCAGACGGCGAAGGGGAGGAGGGTCAGCGCCGCCAGGACGAAGCGCATTGCGGTGAAGGTCCACGGGCCGACCGACGCCATCGCCGTCGATTGCGCGACGAAGCCCATGCCCCAGACGGCGCCGGTGAGGAGAAGGACGAGGTTTGCCTGGATGCGGGTCATGACGGGGCTCCGACTACCGGGAGTGCCGGGTCCGAAGCAAGGCGTCCGGGAACGCCGGACCCGTCGCGCCGTTCGGGAAGGAGGATCGGCGACGGGCTCGTGTGCCCGCAGACTGGGAAGGGAATTTCATGCGACGACTTCTGGCCACGGCCTGCCTCACCGCCGCCATCGCCGCTGCATCCGCCGCCCGTTCGCAGGAGGCGAGCCCGCCCGTGCCGGCGGACAAGCCCGCCGCTGCGCCGTCGGCGCCGGCCGCCGGGATGGGCGAGGCCGTGACGGTGGAGATGAAGGCGCAGGACGGCTCCAGCCGCGGCACCGTGAAGATCACCCCGACGCCGAACGGGCTCCTGCTCGAAGCCAACCTCAGCGGTTTCGGCAAGGGCACGGGCGACCGCATCCACGGCTTCCATTTCCACCAGACGGGGAAGTGCGAGGGGAACTTCGAATCGGCCGGCGGCCACTACAACCCGACGAACAAGGAGCACGGCTACCTGTCCGCCAACGGCCCGCATGCGGGCGACATGCCGAACTTCGTCCTGGCCGATGACGGCACGGCGCGCTTCGCCGTGTTCAACCCGATGGTGCGGATGACCGGCGGCGAGGCGCCTTTGAACGACACGGACGGGACGGTGATCATGATCCACGGCATGGCCGACGACTACAAGTCGGCCCCGGCCGGCATGGCCGGCGAGCGGGTAGCCTGCGGCGTCGTGTTCAAGGCGTCCTAGGCAGCCAGCTCATCGGCTGGAAGCCGGGAAGGGCGGTGACGCGGCGCAGCCAGTTCGAGACCGCGGGAAACTTCTCCAGTTCGAAGCCGCCCTCGTCCGCGACGTGAGTGTAGGCGAAGAGCGCGATGTCGGCGAGGCTCGCCGCATCGCCGGCTAAGAAGGGCGTGTCCTTCAACTGCCGGTCCATGATGGCGAGCGCGGCCTCGCCGCCTTTCAGCGTCGCCTCCAGTCGCTCCGGTGTCGCTTGGCTCGCGCGACCCGGATAGACAGTGAGCGCGCGGCGCACGGCGATGAAGGGCTCGTGGCTGTATTGCTCGAAGAACAGCCATTCGAACATCTTGGCGCGGTCGAACGGATCGCCCGGCATGTAGATCGAATCCTCGCCGAGATGGACGAGCATCGCGTTCGATTCGGCGAGGCAGCGGCCGTCGGCGAGTTCGAGGAGCGGCACCTTGCCGTTCGGGTTCTTCGCGAGGAACTCCGGCGTCCGCGACTCGCCGGCTTCCGAATCGACCTCGACATGCCGGAACGGGCGGCCCAGCAGCGCGAGGAGGAGGCGCGGCTTGTAGCAGTTGCCGGAATCGTGGCGTCCGTAGATCGTGAGCATCGGGCATCCTCCGGCGGCGTGGCCCGACCATGGCGCAAGGCGGTCGCGAACGCCAATTCCGATGCGCGATCCCTCGTATCAGCCGAATTCATGCGCGACGGGCGGCTTTGCGCCTTGCGTCTGCGCGCACTCGCGGCCTAGACGCTAGCGGCAATCCCGCCCGCCCCAGCCGGAGTCCGTCCATGGCGTTCCTTGCCGAAGCCCTCGACCGCGTGAAGCCCTCGGCCACGATCGCCGTCACGCAGAAGGCCCGCGAGCTGAAGGCCAAGGGCCGCGACGTCATCGGCCTCGGCGCGGGCGAGCCGGACTTCGACACGCCGGACAACATCAAGCAGGCGGCGATCGAGGCGATCGAGCGCGGCGAGACGAAGTACACGCCGATCAGCGGCATTCCCCAGCTTCGCGAGGCGATCTCCGCCAAGTTCAAGCGCGAGAACAACCTCGACTACAAGCCCGAGCAGACGATCGTCGGAACGGGGGGCAAGCAGGTGCTGTTCAACGCCTTCATGGCGACGCTGAACCCCGGCGACGAGGTGATCATCCCGGCACCCTACTGGGTGAGCTATCCGGAGATGGTGGCGATCTGCAACGGCAAGTCGGTCTTCGTGGAAGCGGGGATCGAGACGAACTTCAAGCTGACCGCGGAGGCGCTGAAGCGGGCGATCACGCCGCGCACGAAATGGTTCCTGTTCAACTCGCCGTCGAACCCGACCGGCGCGGCCTATACGCGCGACGAGGTGAAGGCGCTGACCGACGTGCTGGTGCGCCACCCGCAGGTCTGGGTCATGACCGACGACATGTACGAGCATCTCGTCTACGGCGACTTCACCTTCGTGACGCCGGCCGAGGTGGAGCCCTCGCTCTACGACCGCACCATCACGATCAACGGCGTGTCGAAAGCCTATGCGATGACCGGCTGGCGCATCGGCTATGCCGGCGGCCCGTTGAACCTGATCAAGGCGATGGACATGATCCAGGGCCAGCAGACCTCCGGCGCCTGCTCGATCGCGCAGTGGGCGGCGGTCGAGGCGCTGAGCGGCACGCAGGACTTCATCCCGCGGAACCGCGAGATTTTTCAGGGACGCCGCGACCTCGTGGTCTCGATGCTGAACCAGGCGAACGGCATCAAGTGCCCGACGCCGGAAGGCGCGTTCTACGTCTATCCGTCCTGCGAGGGGCTGATCGGCCGCAAGACCGAAGCCGGCAAGGTGATCGAGAGCGACGTCGACTTCGTCACGGAACTCCTGGAGGCGGAAGGCGTCGCGGTGGTGCAGGGCTCGGCCTTCGGCCTCGGGCCCAACTTCCGCATCTCCTACGCGACCTCGGACGCGTTGCTGGAAGAAGCCTGCGCCCGCATCCAGCGCTTCTGCGCCTCCCTGAAGAACTGAGGCGGCGATGGCGGACGGGACGCTGTTCATCGGGACGAAGCGTTATTCGTCCTGGTCGCTACGCGGCTGGCTGGCGGTGCATTTCGCCGGCCTCGATGTGGAAGAGGTGGTGATCCCGCTGGCGGGCGGCGCGACGCCGGAAGTGAAGGCGAAGACCCCCGCCGGCTTCGTGCCGTATCTCGAGCACGACGGCGCACACATCTGGGATTCGCTGGCGATCTGCGAATACTGTGCCGAGTTCGCGCCGGGGCTCTGGCCGGAGGACCGCGCGCACCGCGCACTCCTGCGCAGCGCCTCGGCCGAGATGCACAGCGGCTTCGCAGGCCTGCGGAAGGCATTCCCCCACATCGCTGGCCCGGTGGCGAGCGCCGCGGCCCGCGACCGGCAGATGACGGACGAGGCGCGCGCCGACATCGCCCGCATCGTCGCGCTGTGGGACGAATTGCTGAAGGCCAGCGGCGGACCGTTCCTGCACGGGCCGTTCATGGGCATCGCGGACGCGATGTTCGCACCTGTGGCCGTGCGCTTTCGCACCTGGGCGCTCGACGTGCCGGCGCAGGCGGCGGCCTACGTCGGCCAAGTCCACGACCATCCGCTGGTGCGCCGCTGGTTCGCGGAAGCCGAACAGGAACCAGCCGAATGGCGGCTGGAGGGTTACGAGACAAAGGTGGCCGGCTAGGAAGAAACTAGGGCCTGTCATTGCTTGAGCCAATCGAGGGCTGCGGCGAGGCAGAGGACCGCCGAGAAAGCTGATGGCATTTTTCTCTTAGCGAATGGCGATAGCTCGCCATCCCTTCAGTCGCGCCCAGAGGCGCTCGAACCGGTTGCGATTGTTGTAGATCGAGTCCGGGCAGGCGACCGGTGCCTCATGGCGCAGCGATGGGATGGCGGGCCGGGCGCCCATGTTCCAAACATGATGGCGGAAGCTGTGGCTGGTGTAGCCGCGGTCCGTAACGACCCATTTCGGTATGCCCGGCAGGCGGTCTAGAACCGGACACCGTTGTCTGGACGAGGTTCAGCAACTTCTCTCAGACGCCGAACCGCGCCCAGCGGATGAACCTGCGCGGCACGCGGCCACGGTCCGAGTTCGGCTGGGATCGCTCGCCACGTTGCGCCGTTCTAGTGCCGCCAAAGAATCGCACTCGATGTTCGCCGCACATCCTGCGGCGGAGCCTTGCCGGTAGGCCGACAGGGCTCAATCAAAGGCGCCAGCACCATCCATTGCTCACCGGTCTGCATGCCGTTCCTTCGAAAACAGAGAGAACGCCAAGTTCACCAACACGTTAAAACGATGATATCCCTATATGCTGAAGGTATTTTCGCAAAACTCCGTTCATGTCTGCCAAATACTTTCATGCCCATGAGATACGTCAAAAGATCGGCGGCAATCGCGGGTGCAATCACGCTACTCTACTTCTTCTCCTCACCGTTCGGAGACGATCTCCTGCACTACGCGGTAGACAGTTACTGGCCACACGGCGAAGCTCTGGTTAGCAGAATCGTTCAGAAATGCGAAATAAGCTATGAACGATACAAGCGACCTCCGCTTGTTGTCGGCGTCTATCCTTGCGATCAGGCGGAATCAGTCAAATCACAGCATCCCGATCGGACATGGCACGTTTACGAATATACTTATCTTAAACTACGATTGCCGTCTTGGCCAGAAGGAAGATTTGTGGATTATAAATCGTACTACTTTCCAAACAAGCAGATTGTCGGAAGTTTTGCTCCCGTCATTCTCAGCAAAAATCGTATGGATATTATTCAAAGGCCATTCAATGAACGTGATGGCTCTGGTTTGCGCATTGGTCTCATGAGCGGTTTGATTACCTTCCTGATTACATGGGGGTTTGTCGTTGCAGGTCTAAACGAGACAAAAACCCTACGCCGTGCCTAAGAACGCCTACGTCACCAGCACATTCAAGCAACGACAGCCTCCAAATCCGCAAACGACCCAACCCGGACGCTCGGGATTGGCGCGAATCGTATTGCGAGGAAAGCTACGGCAAAAAAAAAGCCGGGCGCGGGGCCCGGCTGAGTAGGACGTCAGGGACGTCCTTGGGAGGAAACGGTCGGGACGGACGAATGGGAGGAGGTATTCGCCCGCGATCCGACTGCACTTTAACTTAACATCCCGGACGGCTCGAACCATGTGCGATGCAGCATGACAGGCATGCGTGAGGCGCATGGCTTCTAGAACGACCAGGTGCGCGCCTTCGAGATCAGGAAGTCGCGGAAGACCTTGAGCTTGGCGGCGTTGCGGAGCTGCTCGGAGTAGCAGAGGTAGGTGTCGAAGGTGGGCAAGTCGATCTCGGGCAGCACCTGCACGAGCTTCGAGGCCTTGTCGATCATGTAGTCGGGGAGGAGGCCGACGCCGATGCCGCGCTCGATCGCCGAGCGGATCGACATGAGGTTGTTAATCTGCAGAATCGAGTTGCGGGCGTGCCCGTCGGCCCGCCCGATCGTCTCCAGGGCGTTGAGTCCGCGCAGATAGGGCGGTGCCGGCTCGCCGAAGGTGATCAGCCTGTGGCGGTCGAGTTCCCCGATCGTTTCCGGCGTGCCGAAGCGCTGAATGTAGCCCGGCGAGGCGTAGACGTGCAGGTGCACGGTGAACAGCCGGCGCTGGATCAGCTCGGGCTGCTGCGGCTGGCGCAGGCGGATCGCGGCGTCGGCGCGTCCCATGGTGAGGTCGATCTCGCCGTGATCGTCGAAGACGAGCTGCAGTTCGAGCTCGGGGTAGAGTTCGAGGAACTCCTTGGCGCGCTCGGTGAGCCAGCCGGAGCCGAGGCCGACCGTGGTCGTGACGCGCAGCTTGCCGGTCGGCTTCTCGCGCGTCTCGGTGAGCTGGGCGCGCACCATCTCCAGCCGCTTCATCACGTCGGTCGCGGTCTGGTAGAGGATCTCGCCCTGTTCCGAGAGGACGAGGCCGCGCGCGTGGCGATGGAAGAGCGGTGCGCCGATCTCCTGCTCCAGCGCCGAGACCTGCCGGCTGATCGCCGACTGGCTGAGATTCAGGGCGTTGGCGGCATGCGTGAACGAGCCCGCTTCGGCGGCTGCGTGGAATATGCGCAGCTTGTCCCAGTCGAGCGCCATGTCCCCCCTCCGCCCTCCCGACGGTTCGGGAGCGTCGCCTCGTTATTCGGCCGCTTCGCGCAGCTCTTGCATCTCGGTGGCCGCCAGCCAGCGCTCCGCCTCCAGCGCCGCCATGCAGCCGAGGCCGGCGGCGGTGACCGCCTGCCGGTAGACGTCGTCCGCGACGTCGCCGGCCGCGAAGACGCCCGGAACCGAGGTCTGCACGGTGCCCGGCTCGACCCAGAGATAGCCGGACGGCTTCTGCCGGAGCTGGCCGGTGAACAGCTCCACCGCCGGCGCATGGCCGATCGCGACGAAGACGCCGTCGACCGCCCGCTCGCTCGTCTCGCCGGTGAGGCGGTTCGTCAGCCGCACGCCGGTGACCGACTTCATCGGCTTGGTGTTGCCGAGAATCTCGTCGATCTCGGTGTTCCACACCACCTCGACGTTCGGCTGCGCTTCGAGGCGGTTGCGCAGGATGCGTTCGGCCCGGAACTCGTCGCGGCGGTGGACGACGGTGACGCTCTTCGCGATGTGCGACAGGTACAGCGCCTCCTCGACGGCGGTGTTGCCGCCGCCGACCACGACCACGTCCTTGTTGCGATAGAAGAAGCCGTCGCAGGTGGCGCAGGCCGAGACGCCGAAGCCCTGGAAGGTTTGTTCGGAGGGGATGCCGAGCCATTTCGCCTGCGCGCCCGTCGCGACGATCACGGCGTCGGCGACGACGGTCGTGCCGCCGTCGAGGGTCAAGCGGAACGGCCGGGCCGAAAGCTCGGCCTTCACCACGAGGTCGTTGACGATCTCCGCGCCGACATGAAGGGCCTGCGCCTTCATCTGCTCCATCAGCCATGGACCCTGGATCGGATCGGCGAAGCCCGGATAGTTCTCGACATCGGTGGTGATGGTGAGCTGACCGCCTTCCTGCAGACCGGCGATCATCAGGGGCTTCAGCATGGCGCGGGCGGCGTAGATCGCCGCGGTATAGCCTGCCGGCCCGGAGCCGATGATCGCTAGGGGAACGTGGCGTTCGGTCATGGCCGCCTCGGTGGAATCTCGATGCTCCGCAGTTGGCAGCGGACGAACCACGATTCAATAGTCGAGGGCCGGGCAGGCGACAAGCGGGCGTTGCCGACAAGTCACAGCTCTGTCCTGCGATGCTTTACGGGTTGCGTCGGGTCACGTCGTCGGGCATTTTGCGGCTGCCTTCGACACGATGCGAACGGAAGGAGGGCGTGGATGACCGACATCGCGAACTCCCCGAAGCGTGGCTCCGACCACGCGCCGCTCGTCGCCCGACGCTAGTCGGCCCGCGAGCGTTCCGTCCCGGTTCGCCGGGTTGATCGAGGCAATCCCCGGCATCCGCGCACGATAGAGACGGTCCGGTCGCGGGGATCGAAGGCGAGACGCCGTTCGGCGTCGCATCTCCATGACGACACTTGACGAGATCGGGCGCGAGTCGGCGCTCCGGAACGCGTTCCGCTTCACGTTCGAGAACTGGCGCGGCGAACGGCGATACGCGGCGGCGGCCTGCCTGTCGATGTGCGCTGCGACGCTGGCCGACGTGTTCGTGCCGCTGTTCGCCGGGCAACTGATCGACGCGGTCGCGACCTACGGCGATCGGCGGGAGGAGGGGCTGGCCGCCGCGCTGGCGCCGCTCGGCGCGATGGCGGGGCTCGGCCTGTCGGCGGTGGCGCTGCGCTGGCTCGGCATCGCCGCCGTCTGCGTCCTGACGCTGCGCATCATGTCGGGGGTGACGCAGCGCGCCTTCGCGCGCGTGCAGCACCTGTCGACGGACTGGCACGCCAACGCCTTCTCGGGATCGGTCGTCCGGCAGATCACCCGCGGCGCCTGGGCGCTCGACCTGATGCACGACACGCTGCTGATGGCACTGCTGCCGTCCGCCTTCGTGCTGGCGGGAACGATCGCGCTCCTCGGCCTGCAATGGCCGGCGCTCGACCTGATGCTCGGCATCGGCGCGTTCGTCTATGTGGTTGTCACCGTTCTGCTTTCGACGCGCTGGGTCGCGCCGGCGGCGCGGGTCTCGAATGCGGAGGACAGCCGCGTCAGCGGCACGCTCGCCGACGCGCTCGGCTGCAACGCCGTGGTGAAGGCATTTGGTGCCGAAGACCGGGAGGAAGGGCGGCTGGCGCAGACCATGGCGAGGTGGCAGGCGCGCACAGCCGTGACGTGGCGGCGCGCGACGCTGAACCAGACGGCGCAGACGGCGATCCTCTGGGCGGTGCGGATCGCCATTGCGGGCGGGGCGCTGTTCTTCTGGTCGCGCGGGCAGGCGACGCCGGGCGACGTCGCCTACGTGCTGACGACCTATTTCGTCATCCACGGCTACCTGCGCGATATCGGCATGCATGTCAGGGACTTGCAGAAGTCGGTGAACGAGATGGAGGAGATGATCGCGCTGCTCGGCGAGGTGCCGGCGGTGCGCGACGACCCGCAAGCGCGGCCGATCGCGATCCGGCGCGGCGAGGTGCGCTTCGAACACGTCGACTTCCGCTACGGCCACCACGCGACGCCGCTCTACGACGACCTCGACGTGACGATCGAGGCGGGGCAGCGGGTGGGGCTGGTCGGCCGCTCGGGCTCGGGCAAGACCACCTTCGTCAAGCTGGTGCAGCGGCTCTACGACGTGTCGGGCGGCCGCGTCACGATCGACGGCGAGGACATCCGCCTCGCGACGCAGTGCTCGCTGCGCCGGCAGATCGCCATCGTGCCGCAGGAGCCGATCCTGTTTCACCGCTCGCTCGCCGACAACATCGCCTACGGGCGGCCCGGCGCGACGCGGGAGGACATCGAACGCGCGGCGGCGCTGGCGAGCGCCGACGGCTTCATCGCGCGGCTGCCGCAGGGGTTGGAGACGATGGTGGGCGAGCGCGGCGTGAAGCTTTCCGGCGGCGAGCGGCAGCGCATCGCGCTGGCGCGGGCCTTCCTGGCGGATGCGCCGATCCTGATCCTCGACGAGGCGACGTCGAGCCTCGATTCGGAGTCGGAAGCAGCGATCCAGGCGGCGAGCGAACGGCTGATGCAGGGTCGGACGGCGTTGGTGATCGCGCATCGTCTCTCCACCGTGCGCTCGCTCGACCGCATCCTCGTCTTCGACCGCGGGCGGATCGTCGAGGACGGCAGTCATGCCGAACTGCTGCACCGTCCGGGCGGGCACTACCGCCAACTCTCCGAACTCCAGTCGGTGGAGTTCGTCGCGGCCGAATGATCCCGCCGGCCCGGTGCGTTGCCGGGCCGGCGAGTGGCCGCTATGGATCGGAAAAGCGAGGGAGCGGCATGCCCGGCACGATGCCGCGAGCGATCTTCATCAATCTCGACCGGGCGGCGGAACGGCGTCGCTTCATGGAGGAGCAGGGCGCGCGGCTCGGCATCGCGATGACGCGGTTCGCCGCGGTGCGGGCCGAGGATATTCCCGTCGAGCAGGCGAGGGCGCTGAACCATCGCTGGGAGCGGCCGCTGACCGGGGCCGAACTCGGCTGCTACCTGTCGCATCTGGCGATCTGGCGCGAAGCGGCGGCGGGCGACGGGCCGGTGCTGGTGCTGGAAGACGACGTGATGCTCTCGAAGCGTCTGCCGTCCGTGCTGCCGAGGCTGGTGGCGTTGCCGGAGGTCGAGTTCCTCAATTTCGAAAGCTACGAGCGCAAGCGCTTCGTGGCGCATCCGCCGAGGCCGATTTCGGATGGGCTGGCGGTGGTACGCGTCTATCGCGACAAGTCCGGCTCGGGCGCGTATCTCCTCTGGCCGGCCGGCGCGCGCAGGCTGATCGAGCGGGCGGACGCGCGGGGCGCGGCGCCTGTCGACGCCTTCCTGCACGGCGCACGGGCGCTCGTCTCGTGGCAGACGGAGCCGGCGCAGGCGATGCAGCTTCACCTGCTCGAAGCGCGGGGGGTGATGGTGCCGATTCCTGCCACGTCCTCGATCCAGGAGCCGCGCTCGCGCCTGCCGCTGCGAGCGGGAAACTTCCGGTTCCATGCGCGCCGGCTCGCGACGCAGCTTCGCCTCGGCGGCGAGCACCTGATGCGGCTGTTCGGCCGGCGCTACCGGATCGTCGACATCGTGGAAGGCGATTTCGACCACAGCCGTTCGTAGACGGCGCGAATCTCGTCGGCTTCGCGTTGGAGCGGAAACAGTTCGCGGACACGGGCGAGGGCGGCCTTTCCCGCCGCCGCGCGGAGCGTCGCGTCAGCCATGTAGGGTTCGATGGCGGCTGCCAGCGCCGCCGCATCTCCGACCGGCACGATGCGGCCGGTGATGCCGTCCGCGACGATCTCGCGGAACGCGCCGGCATCGCTGGCGACGACCGGCGTGCCGGAGGCCATCGCCTCCAGCGGCGTCAGGCCGAAGCCTTCGGCGCGCGGCGGCGCGACGTAGAGATCGAAGCGCCGGAACCACGGAACGACGTCCTCGACCTCGCCGGTGAACAGGATGCGGTCGGCGAGCCCGGCAGCGGCGATGCGCCCCTCCAGCGCCGCCAGAAAGCCGGAGTGCTCGGCGGTCGCGCGGCCGGTGATCACCGCGCTCCAGTCCGGAAAGCGCGGCAGCAGGTCGAGCATCGCCGTGACGAAAACGTCCGTGCCTTTCGAATGGCGGATGCGGCCGGAACAGCCGACGACGAGGCGGCCGGGCAGGGCGTCGGCCACCGGACCCGCCGGCCCGAAGCGGTCGAGGTCGACGCCATGGAGGATCACCGTGGACGGGACTTCGAGGAAGGCGGCGCTCTTCACGCTGGTCGCGATCACTGCGTCCATCCGCCCGAGGAGAAAGCGCGTCCAGCGCTTGTGCCGCCGCTGGGCGGCGGAGGTGAAGATGAGCCGAAGCGGCATGCGCAGGACATCGCGCAACACGACGCCCGCGAGCATCTCGACGTTGCGGCGCGCGTGCCAGATGCGGAACGGACGGCTCGCCGGTTTGCGCCAGAGTTTCGGCAGGTCACGGAGTCGAAGCTTCGGTAGATGCTCGGGCAGGCCGGGACCGAGCGTCGCGATGCCCAGGCTGCGGGCCTGCAGCGGCACGAGTTGTACGATGGTGGACGTCACCCCGGACAGCCGCCGCTTGAAGTTCGGCGCGACGACTTCGAGGTTGCCAACGATTACGGACAGTCGGAAATGACCTCGATGATCAGGAAAGCTTTTCGGCGATCCAGAGTTTGATCAAGTCCTGCGGCTTGACGCCCAGCGTCTCCGCTTGCCGGTCTAGACCATCGACCATCCAGGAGGGAAAATCGATCTCCATACGGCGCGGCTCGAGATTCGGCCGCCTTCCGCTGGCCCAGTCGATATGCGCTTCGATGTCCTCGCCGTCATCGAACGCCTTGTCGAAGTCACTGGCTTTCATAGCGTTCGATCTCCAAACGGCGTGCATGACGAACCGATATCAGCCTTACTCGATCGCGGCGCGGTGTATAGACAGCGGACCAGCATCGATCGCCGAGTTGCCCCACGGCGAGATATCGCGTTTCCTCTTCGGTTCGAGCGACGAAGATGAAAAGTCGCGGATCGTCCCAAAGCCGCTGTGGCTCGACGAAATCGATGCCGTGCTTCGCTAGGTTGGCGGCACTCTTGCCGGGATCGAACTCAAATCGCATCCAACGCGGCTCTGGCCCGGCTCACCCCCAGCGCAGTTCCAGGATCTCGTAGCTCTTCGCGCCGCCGGGCGCGGCGACCTCGACCGTGTCGCCTTCGCCCTTGCCGATGAGCGCGCGGGCGATCGGCGAGGAGATCGAGATGCGGCCCTTCTTCACGTCGGCTTCCTGATCGCCGACGATCTGGTAGGTCCGCTCCTCGTCTGTGTCCTCGTCGACGAGCTTCACCGTCGCGCCGAACTTGATCCGGTCGCCGGACATCTTCGAGACGTCGATGACCTCGGCGCGGGTCGTCAGGTCCTCCAGCTCGGCGATGCGGCCCTCGTTGAGGCTCTGCGATTCCTTCGCCGCGTGATACTCGGCGTTTTCCGACAGGTCGCCGTGCGCGCGGGCCTCGGAGATCGCCGCGATGATGCGCGGGCGCTCCTCCTGCTGGCGACGGCGAAGCTCCTCCTTCAGCTCCTCGAAGCCGTGGCTCGTCATCGGAATCTTGTCCATGCCTCACCTCGAGTGCCGGCGTTCCGCCGACAATCCTTCCTGTTGGTCCTCGCATCCGGACGATGCCGGACGACAATAAGAAAACGGCTCCGGTCGGAATTCCGGCCGGAACCAGCTTTAGTCGGGAAGACCGCATAGACGGCCGTTGCGACGATGATGCGGCGGCGGCGAGCCGCTGTCAAATCGGGCGGGTCGCCCGAAAAATGCGCAAAGGCCGCCGGTCGCTCCCCTTATGCGGCGGCGAAATAGGACTGCAGCGAGCGCACCTCAAGCCCGCCGCCCTTCAGCGCCTCGATCGCCTCCACGGCCGCGACCATGCCGGCCAGCGTCGTGTAGTAGGGCACCTTGTGGATCAGCGCGGCGCGTCGCAGCGAGCGCGAATCCGACAGCGCCTTCTGGCCTTCCGTCGTGTTGAGCACGAGCTGGACCTGCCGGTTGCGGATCGCGTCCTCGATGTGCGGACGGCCCTCCAGCACCTTGTTGATCCGCTCGGCGGCGATGCCGTTGTCGGCCAGATGGCGCTGCGTGCCGCCCGTCGCGATGACGCGGAAGCCGAGTTCCGTCAGGCGGCGCACCGGCGCGAGCACGCGGTCCTTGTCGCCGTCCTTCACCGACACGAACACCGTGCCGGCCATCGGCAGCTCGACGGAGGCGCCGAGCTGCGACTTGGCGAAGGCGATCGCATAGCCGCGGTCGAGCCCCATCACCTCGCCGGTGGAGCGCATCTCGGGGCCGAGCAGCGTGTCGACGCCGGGGAAGCGCGCGAAGGGGAACACGGCTTCCTTCACGGCGGTATGCTTCAGCGCACGCCAGTCGGCCGGCCCGCCATAGGCCGCGAAGGCCACGTCCAGCGTCTCGCCCGCCATAACGCGCGCCGCGACCTTGGCGATCGGCGAGCCGATGGTCTTCGCCACGAAGGGCACGGTGCGGGACGCGCGGGGGTTCACTTCGAGGACGTAGATCTCGTCGTTCTTCACCGCGAACTGGACGTTCATCAGCCCGACGACCTTGAGGGCGAGCGCAAGTTCGCGCGTCTGCCGCTCGATCTCGGACACGACGTGGTCCGAAAGCGAGTGGACGGGGAGGGAGCAGGCGGAGTCGCCGGAATGGATGCCGGCCTCCTCGATATGCTCCATGATGCCGGCGACGAAGGTGTTCGCGCCGTCCGACAGGCAGTCGACATCGACCTCGATCGCATCGGTGAGGTAGCTGTCGATCAGCACCGGCGACTTCCCGGACACCACCACCGCCTCGCGGATGTAGCGCTGGAACTGCGCGTCGCCGCGCACGATCTCCATCGCCCGGCCGCCGAGCACGTAGGACGGGCGGATGACGACCGGGTAGCCGATGCGGTCGACGATGGCGCGGGCCTCCTCCACCGAGCGGGCGATGCCGTTGTTCGGCTGCTTGAGGTTCAGGTCGTTCAGCAGCTTCTGGAAGCGGTCGCGGTCCTCGGCGAGGTCGATCGCGTCCGGCGAGGTGCCGAGGATCGGAATGCCGGCCGTTTCCAGCGCATGCGCGAGCTTCAGAGGCGTCTGCCCACCGAACTGCACGATGACGCCGTGCAGCGTGCCCTTCGACTGCTCGACGCGCAGGATTTCCAGCACGTCCTCGGCGGTCAGCGGCTCGAAGTACAGGCGGTCGGAGGTGTCGTAGTCGGTGGAAACGGTTTCCGGGTTGCAGTTGACCATGATTGCCTCGAACCCGGCATCCTTCAGGGCGAAGGCCGCGTGGCAGCAGCAGTAGTCGAACTCGATGCCCTGGCCGATGCGGTTCGGCCCGCCGCCGAGGATCACGACCTTCTTCGCATCGGAAACGCCGTCCTCGGAGCGCACCGCGCCGGCGAAGGGACGCTCATAGGTCGAGTACATGTAGGGGGTGGGCGAGGCGAACTCGGCGGCGCAGGTGTCGATGCGCTTGTAGACCGGGTGAACGCCTGCGTTCTCGCGCCGAGCGCGGACCATGCGCTCGTCCTCGCCGGAAAGCTTGGCGAGGCGGGCGTCGGAGAAGCCGGCGGCCTTCAGCAGCCGCAGGTTCTCGGCGTCGTTCGGGAGGCCGTGCTCGCGGATGCGGGCTTCGAGATCGACGATCTGCTTGAGCTTCGCGACGAACCAGGGATCGATGCGGCAGGACTCGAAGACCTGCTGTTCCGAGAAGCCCATGCGCAGCGCCTGCGCGACCATGCGAAGGCGATCCGGCGTCGGCGTGCCGAGTGCGGCTCGGATGGCGTTCTTGTCGTCGCCCTCGCCGATGCCGGGAATGGCGATCTCGTCCAGCCCGTCGAGGCCGGTCTCCAGACCGCGCAACGCCTTCTGCAGCGACTCCTCGAAGGTGCGGCCGATCGCCATGACCTCGCCGACGGACTTCATGGCCGTCGTCAGCACCGGCGAGGCGCCGGCGAACTTCTCGAAGGCGAAGCGCGGAATCTTGGTGACGACGTAGTCGATCGTCGGCTCGAACGAGGCCGGCGTCGCGCCGCCGGTGATGTCGTTGTCGAGCTCGTCCAGCGTGTAGCCGACGGCGAGCTTCGCCGCGACCTTGGCGATCGGAAAGCCGGTCGCCTTCGAGGCCAGCGCCGAGGAGCGCGACACGCGCGGGTTCATCTCGATGACGACGAGGCGGCCGTCCGCCGGGTTCACCGCGAACTGGACGTTGGAGCCGCCGGTCTCGACGCCGATCTCGCGCAGCACCGCGATCGAGGCGTTGCGCATGATCTGGTATTCCTTGTCGGTCAGCGTTAGCGCCGGCGCGACCGTGATCGAATCGCCGGTATGGACGCCCATCGGATCGACGTTCTCGATGGAGCATACGATGATGCAGTTGTCCGCCCGGTCGCGGACCACCTCCATCTCGTACTCCTTCCAGCCGAGCACCGACTCCTCGATCAGCACTTCGGTGGTCGGCGAGGCGTCGAGGCCGCCTTCCACTATCTCGAAGAACTCCGAGCGGTTGTAGGCGATGCCGCCGCCGGTGCCGCCCATGGTGAAGCTCGGGCGGATGATCGCCGGCAGGCCGACATGCTCCAGCCCTTCCACGGCGGCGGCCTGCGCGCGCGCCATGTAGCGCTGCTTGCGGTCGCTCTCGCCGGACGCCCATTCGGCCTCGAAGCCGGCGAGCATCGCGTCGCGCGCCGGGCCCGGCTCGTGCTCCGCGACGATCGCGGCGCGGCGCTCTTCGAAGATGCGCTTGTCGATGCGCTTGGCGTCGGTCGCGTTGGCGAGGAAGCTCTTCGGCGTCGCGAGGCCGATCTTGGTCATCGCCTCGCGGAAAAGGGCGCGGTCCTCGGCCTTGTCGATGGCGGTGGCGTCCGCGCCGATCATCTCGACGCCGTACCGGTCGAGGACGCCCATCCGCTTGAGGGAAAGCGCGGTGTTCAGCGCCGTCTGGCCGCCCATCGTCGGCAGGAGCGCGTCGGGCCGCTCGGCGGCGATGATCCGGGCGACGACTTCCGGGGTGATCGGCTCGATATAGGTGGCGTCGGCGAGGTCCGGGTCCGTCATGATCGTCGCCGGGTTCGAGTTGACGAGGACGATCCGGTAGCCTTCCTCGCGCAGCGCCTTGCAGGCCTGCGTGCCGGAATAATCGAACTCGCACGCCTGCCCGATGATGATGGGGCCGGCACCGATGATCAGGATCGAGCGGATGTCGGTGCGTTTCGGCATGGCAGTCCTCGCGCGCGAAAGCCGGCCGCGAGGCAGGCGGCCGGCTCGGCTTTCATGGCGGATTCTCAAAGCTGAGGCCGGCTTATAGGCAAAAGCCCGGTGCAGCGAAACCCCGTCGCGATGCTTCGCTGCGGCTGGAGCTGCGACCGGGTTTCGCGCTAGGACTGCGCTGAGCGAAACGGAGAGACCGCATGCGCCGCATCATCCCGGTCTTCGTCTGCCTGATGGCGGCGAGCGCTGCCGCCGCCGCCGAGAATTGTGCCGCGCTCGACACGACGCAGAGCGGCCTCGACGAGTGCTACGGCCGGGCGTTCGATGCGGCCGACAAGGAGTTGAACGGCGTCTACCGCCTGATCACCCATCGGCTCGACGGGAGCCCCGACGCGGCGGCGAACCTGGTGGCGGCGCAGCGGGCCTGGATCGCCTTCCGCGACGCCGAATGCGCCTTCGCCGCGTCCGATGTCGAAGGCGGCAGCGCGCAGCCGATGGTCGACCTCCAATGCAGGGAAGCGCTGACGCGCAAGCGCGTCGTCGATCTGAAGAGCTACCTGAACTGCGACGAGGGCGACCTGGCCTGCCCGGTGCCGAAGCCGTAGTCGGTCGTCGTCAGGCGAATGCGTCCTTGATCGCGCCGGCGATGTAGTTGTCGAGATCGTAGTATTCCTCGATCTCGACCGGGGCGATGTCGCGGGCCATCGCGTCCTTGAACAGCCGCTCCTTCAGCCCGGCGACGACCGGGTGGAGGTCCGTCATTTCGCCGGGATCGGCCATCCCTTCGCGCGTGACGTTCGCGGCCACCCATTCCTTCGCGAAATTCCAACCGCGCTCGTTCATCCGTACCTCTCCGTCGCCCGCGAGCCTAAAGCTTCCGGGCGGACGAAGGTTGCCGCGACCCGTTCACAAGCCGTAGTAGTCAAGGCTCGGCTCCAGGCGTTCGAAGGTCTGGTTCATCGCGTAGGCCCACGACAGGAGCGGAATTCCGATATGCCCGTATCGGATCGACAACTGCGCCTCCGCATCCTCTTCGCTGGAATGCGTCACGTGCGCCAGGAACAGAGCGACGGCGAGGCCGGTGCGGTCGGCTCCGGCTCTGCAATGGATGAGAACCGGACCCCTGGCGGCCGCGGCCGCGCCATAGAATTCCTCGACCTTGGTGTCGGTCAGTTCCCGGGCCGCCGACCAGGACAGGTCGACCAACCGCACCCCGTGGCGCTCGGCGATCTCCCGTTCCTGCTGGTACCAGGCGTCGCCGGAATGACGACCTCGCAAGTTGATGACCGTTTCGATATGATCGTCGACGAGGAGCTTCTCAAAATCGGCGGCCGGCAGCGTCGCGGACCGGTAGAGGACGCCGGGTAGGACGGTATGGACGTTTCCCGTCCACTGCAGAGCCCCGAAATAGGCCGCCGCGGCTAGCCCGGCCGCTGCAAGCGGCAGACGCAAGATCCTCAAAGCGCGCACGATCCGATTCCCCTCGGCCCGGTCCGCCGAATCGGCGGCCACCGTGGCCGAATTGGGGCGCCGTTAGCGCGACAGGCTTACGCTTGGGTCTGGTGTCCGCGATGCCGGTCGATCAGCTCGAAGAAGCGGTCGAACAGGTAGTGTGAGTCCTGCGGGCCGGGCGAGGCTTCCGGGTGGTGCTGGACGGAGAAGACCGGCGCATCCTTGACCTTTAGGCCGCAGTTCGAGCGGTCGAACAGCGACACGTGCGTTTCCTCGACCGATGCCGGCAGCGAATCGGCGGCGACCGCGAAGCCGTGGTTCATCGAGACGATCTCGACCTTGCCGGTGGTGAAGTCCTTCACCGGGTGGTTCGCGCCGTGATGGCCCTGGTGCATCTTCTCGGTTTTGCCGCCGAGCGCCAGCGCCAGCATCTGGTGGCCGAGGCAGATGCCGAACATCGGCACGCCGGTCCGCATCAGCGCCTGGATGGTCGGCACGGCGTATTCGCCGGTCGCGGCCGGGTCGCCAGGGCCGTTCGACAGGAAGATGCCGTCGGGCGAATGCGCCATCACCTCGTCCGGCGTCGCGGTGGGGGGCAGCACGACGACGCGCGCCCCCCGCCCGGTCATCAGGCGCAGGATGTTGCGCTTCGTGCCGTAGTCGATGGCGACCACCGTGCAGCGCGGCTCGATCGCTTTGGCATAGCCGCCTTCCCAGCGCCACGGCTCCTCGTCCCAGACGCTCGTCTGGCCGCTCGCTACCTCCTTGGCGAGGTCAAGCCCGACGAGGCCGGACCAAGCGGCGGCTTCCCGCTTCAGCGCCTCGACGTCGAACTCGCCGCTCGGCGAATGCGCGACGACGGCGTTCGGCATGCCGTTCTCGCGGATGTGGGCGGTGAGGGCACGGGTGTCGACGCCGGAGATCGCGACCACGCCGCGCTTCTTCAGCCAAGCGTCGAGGCCGCCGGCGGCGCGGTAGTTCGAGGGCTCCGTCACCTCGGCGCGGAACACCGCGCCGACCGCGCCGTGCGCGTTGGCGGGCACGAGGTCCTCGATATCCTCCTCGTTCGCGCCGACATTGCCGATATGCGGGAAGGTGAAGGTGACGATCTGCCGGGCATAGGACGGATCGGTGAGGATTTCCTGGTAGCCGGTGAGGGCGGTGTTAAAGCAGACCTCGCCGACCGCCGAGC
Source organism: Plantimonas leprariae (assembly GCF_008802405.1). GTDB lineage: Bacteria > Pseudomonadota > Alphaproteobacteria > Rhizobiales > Rhizobiaceae > Plantimonas > Plantimonas leprariae. Next base: position 52,341 of record NZ_VZDO01000008.1, on the reverse strand, counting down.
CCTCGCGGCCGATGCCTTCGCCCTCGATCACCGTGCCGTCGGCGAGGACGAGGAGGGCGGTCGGCTTCCGGATGGTCCAGCCGTCGGTCATGGGAGGGCGCCTCGCGGTTGGCTCGGCCGAGCGGACGCGCGGGAGGGCACCCGGCGCGGATCATTCGGCAGACCGTGTTCGTATTCGCCCGCATATCGCCGCGCGGCGTGGAATAGGCAAGAGCCTTGCTCAGCCGGCGGCGCATGGCTACCTCGCGGCAAGCAGAGGAGACGAGCGATGCGCGACGAGATCACCGAGGCCCTGAAGCAGGCGACGAAGAGCCAGGACAAACGGCGGCTCTCGACGCTGCGCCTCGTCGCCGCCGCGATCAAGGACCGCGACATCGCCAACCGCACCGCCGGCAAGGAGCCCGCGAACGACGATGAACTGCGCGGCCTCCTCGCCAAGATGATCAAGCAGCGCGAGGAATCGGCGAAGATCTACGCCGACAACGGCCGCGCCGAACTGGCGGACGGCGAGTGCGAGGAGATCGCCGTGATCCAGGCGTTCCTGCCGCAACAGATGGATGCTGCCGAGATGGAAGCCGCCGTGCGCGATGCCGTCGCTGAGACGGGCGCGAAGGCGATGAGCGACATGGGCAAGGTCATGGGCGTGCTGAAGGCGAAGTACGCCGGCCGCATGGACTTCGGCCGCGCGAACGGCGTGGTGAAGGCGGCGCTGAGCGGCTGACGGTTTCGATGTGAACAACGGGGGAACGGCGGCTTTCGCATCGAATTCTCCACCATACCGATGCTAAGGCTGGCGATCCGGCCTTTCGCCGCCGTCAGGATCGATGCGCTTCTCCCCGACCTTCCTCGACGACATCAGGAGCCGCGTGCCGATCTCCGACGTGATCGGCCGGCGCGTGACCTGGGATCGCCGCAAGTCGCAGCCGGCGCGCGGCGACTATTGGGCCTGCTGCCCGTTCCACGGCGAGAAGTCGCCATCGTTCCACTGCGAGGACGCGAAGGGCCGCTATCATTGCTTCGGCTGCGGCGTCTCGGGCGACCATTTCCGCTTTCTCACCGAATGCGAGGGCATGTCCTTCCCGGAAGCGGTGGAGCGGCTGGCGGGCGAGGCGGGCCTGCCGATGCCGGCGCGCGATCCGGAAGCGGCGAAGCGCGACGAGGCGCGCGGCTCGATCCTCGACGCGCTGAAGCTGGCGGCCGGCTTCTTCGTGCAGTCGCTGCACGAGGCGGACGGCGCGAAGGCGCGCGCCTACCTGCGCGACCGGGGGTTGTCGGCCGCGACGCAGAAGACCTTCGGGCTCGGTTACGCGCCCGACTCGCGCTCGCGCCTGAAGGAGTTCCTGGGCGGTAAGGGCATCGGCAAGGCGGAGATCGAGAAGGCGGGGCTGGTGGTCACCGGGGAGACGATCGCCGTTCCCTACGACCGGTTCCGCGACCGCATCATGTTCCCGATCGAGGACGCGCGCGAGCGCCCGATCGCCTTCGGTGGGCGGGCGATGTCGGCGGACGCGCAGGCGAAATACCTGAACTCGCCGGAAACCGAGGTCTTCAACAAGGGCTCGAACCTCTTCAACCTCGCACGGGCGCGCCGCGCCGTGAAGGAAGCCGGCACGCTGATCCTCGTCGAAGGCTATGTCGACGTGATCGCGCTCTATCAGGCGGGCTTCGCGAACGCCGTCGCTCCGCTCGGCACCGCGCTGACCGACCGGCAACTCGAACTCGCCTGGCGCACCACGGCCGAGCCGATCCTCTGCTTCGACGGCGACGCGGCCGGGCTGAAGGCGGCGCACCGCGCGGCCGACGTGGCGCTGCCGCTGCTGAAGCCCGGCCGGTCGCTCCGCTTCGCGCTCTTGCCCGGCGGCAAGGATCCGGACGACCTCGTGCGCGAAAGCGGTCCCGATGCCTTCCGCGAGGTGCTGGCCGGGGCAAGGCCGCTGGCCGACCTGTTGTGGACGCGGGAAACCGCGAGCGGTCTGTTCGACACGCCGGAACGGCGGGCGGAACTGGAACAGAAGGTTCGCGGCCTCGCTCGGCAGATCGGCGACGAGGACGTGCGGCGGCATTACTTTCGCGACCTGGAGGAGCGGCTGCGCGGCTTCTTCGGTCCAGCGCCGCGCGAGATGGGGCGAGGCGGGTATCGCGACGGCGAACGTCGCCGGCCCGCCGGCGGCGACGGGCGCGGCCGCTTCGGCGGCGGCGATGCGAGGGGCGGGAGCGCGCCGCGGCGGCAGGTGGTGTCCGACCGGCTCGCCCGCTCGAACCTGATGCGCAAGGCCGAGGCCGCCGTCTCGCCGCGCGAGGTCGCGATCGTGCTCGGCTACATCAACCACCCGCTGCTGCTTCGCGACGGGCTCGACGACTTCGCCGCGCTGGAACTGCCCGACGGCGACCTCTCGCGGCTGCGCTCCGCCGCGCTCGACATCTGCGCCGAGCGGCAGCCGGACGGGCGTGAGGAGATGCTCGCGGGCCTCGACGCAGCGGGGCTGCGACCGGTGCTGGAGGTCGCCGCGGCGACGCTCCGGCGGCTGCGGCTCTGGCCGTTCATGGAAGACGCGGCGCCGGAGGATGCGCGCGAAGCGGTGCGGCAGGCGCTGCACTTGCACCACAAGGCCCGGTCCCTAAATAGGGAATTGCGTAGCGCGGAAGAGGCGCTCGGACGCGAGGCGACCGAAAGCGCCTATCTGCAAATCGTGGAGATCAAACGCGAGATCGAGACGCTTCACGGCACGGAAGCGCTCATCGACGGGTTCGGAGTGCTGTCGGGCCGTGCGATGAAGGCCTATTGAGGCGACGGGCGGGAACCGCCATCCATCGCTTCAAACCGCTGGCACTTCAAGTTCTTAAGGTGTATCCACCCGCCTCGGCGAATCGGTCGGCGTGCTTAGCCGGCGAAACTTTTTCCCCCTCCGGCGCGTCTGAGGGAAGATGGGACGCGGCGGGAACCACGATGGGGACGACCTGAACTTGAAATATCCGGGTGCTGTTCCTTGTTAGGACGTTACCCGAGGATCGACGGTTCGAAAAGCCGATTATGGTTAGTCGAACGTTAACGGTCCGCTTTTAATTTGAGAGGCGAAAGTCGCCGCGTGGCGGCCCTCCGGGGCGCCGCGGCGTGCGCATGGAAGACGGGAACGCAGATGGCGACGAAGGCGGCCAAGGAAAGCGAAACGGCGGTCGAAGAACGTCCGGAAACCACGGACAGCCCATTGCTGGACCTTTCCGACGACGCCGTCAAGAAGATGATCAAGGCCGCCAAGAAGCGCGGCTTCGTGACCATGGACAAGCTCAACTCGGTGCTGAATGCCGAGGAAGTGACCTCCGAGCAGATCGAGGACACGATGGCCATGTTGAACGACATGGGCATCAACGTCGTCGAGGAGGGCGAGGAGGAGGAAGCCGAGGACAAGGAGGCCGAGGAACAGTCGACCGACCTCGTCGAGGCCGGCCCGACGGCCGTCGCGACCACGCCGAAGCGCGAGGCCGGCGACCGCACCGACGATCCGGTGCGCATGTATCTGCGCGAGATGGGCTCGGTCGAGCTCCTGTCGCGCGAGGGCGAGATCGCCATCGCCAAGCGCATCGAGGCCGGCCGCGAGACGATGATCGCGGGCCTCTGCGAGAGCCCGCTTACCTTCCAGGCCATCATCATCTGGCGCGACGAACTGGTCGAAGGCAACATCATGCTGCGCGAGGTCATCGACCTCGAAGCCACCTATGCCGGGCCGGAGGCGCGGCAGCCGCAGGTCGCTGGGCCGGTCGACGGGGCCGAAGGCGCGGCGAACAGCAACAATCAGGACGTCGCTGGCGAAGAAGGCCTTCCGGGTGCCCGGTTGCCGGGCGAGGAAGAGGATGACGAGGACGATCTCGAGAACTCGCTGTCGCTGGCGGCGATGGAAGCCGAGATCCGGCCGCAGGTGCTCGCGACCTTCGACCTCATCGCCGACTCGTACAAGCGCCTGCGCAAGCTGCAGGACCAGCAGGTCGAGGCACGGCTCGCCGCGACCGGCGCGCTGTCCTCCTCGCAGGAGCGGTCCTACAAGAAGCTGAAGGAAGAGCTCGTCACCGCGGTGAAGAGCCTGCTCCTCAACCAGAACCGCATTGATTCGCTGGTGGCGCAGCTCTACGACATCAACAAGCGGCTCGTGTCCAACGAGGGCCGCCTCCTGCGGCTGGCCGAAAGCCACGGCGTGAAGCGCGAGGAGTTCTTGAAGAGCTACCAGGGCTCGGAGCTCGACCCGAACTGGACGCGTTCGATCGCGAACCTTTCGGGCAAAGGCTGGGCGAAGTTCGCGTCCGTCGAGAAGGACAATATCCGCGGGCTTCGCGGCGAGATCCAGAACCTCGCCTCGGAGACGGGGCTGGAAATCACCGAGTTCCGCCGCATCGTCCACATGGTGCAGAAGGGCGAGCGCGAGGCCCGGCAGGCGAAGAAGGAGATGGTCGAGGCGAACCTGCGCCTCGTGATCTCCATCGCCAAGAAGTACACGAACCGCGGCCTGCAGTTCCTCGACCTCATCCAGGAAGGCAACATCGGCCTGATGAAGGCGGTGGACAAGTTCGAGTACCGCCGCGGCTACAAGTTCTCGACCTACGCGACTTGGTGGATCCGGCAGGCGATCACCCGCTCGATCGCCGATCAGGCGCGCACGATCCGCATTCCGGTGCACATGATCGAGACGATCAACAAGATCGTCCGCACCTCGCGCCAGATGCTGCACGAGATCGGCCGCGAGCCGACCCCGGAGGAGCTGGCCGAGAAGCTGGCCATGCCGCTGGAAAAGGTGCGCAAGGTCCTGAAGATCGCCAAGGAGCCGATCAGCCTCGAGACGCCGGTCGGCGACGAGGAGGATTCGCATCTCGGCGACTTCATCGAGGACAAGAACGCCATCCTGCCGATCGACGCGGCGATCCAGGCGAACCTGCGCGAGACGACGACCCGGGTGCTCGCGTCGCTGACGCCGCGTGAGGAGCGGGTGTTGCGCATGCGCTTCGGCATCGGCATGAACACCGACCATACGCTGGAAGAGGTCGGGCAGCAGTTCTCGGTGACGCGCGAGCGCATCCGCCAGATCGAGGCGAAGGCGCTGAGGAAACTCAAGCATCCGAGCCGCTCGCGCAAGCTGCGCAGCTTCCTCGACAGTTGACGGGCTGAAGCCTAACGTCGGCGCCCGGAAACGGGGCGCCGGCGATGTCGATCGAATTCCTGCTGACGACGCTGATCATCGTGGCCTCGCCCGGAACGGGCGTGGTCTACACGCTGGCCGCGGGCCTGTCGCGCGGGGGTGGCGCAAGTGTGTTGGCGGCTTTCGCCTGTACCCTCGGTATCGTGCCGCATCTCGTGGCGGCGCTGACCGGCCTTGCGGCGCTTCTCCACGCCAGCGCCCTGACATTCGAGACCGTCAAGTATGCCGGTGTCGCGTATCTGCTGTTCATGGCGTGGCAGACCCTGCGCCAGAGCGGAACGCTGCGGATCGAAGCGAGGCAGGATGCGCGCAGCGCGCGCCGCGTGCTGCTGGACGGCGTCCTTCTCAACCTCCTGAACCCGAAGCTGTCGATCTTCTTCGTGGCCTTCCTGCCGCAGTTCGTGCCGGCGGCGGAGACGAATGCGCTGGCGCGGATGCTGGAGCTTTCCGGCATCTTCATGCTTGCGACCTTCGTCATCTTCTCGATCTACGGTCTCTGCGCCGCAGCCGTTCGCGACCGCATCGTCGGCAGCCCGCGCGTCATGACATGGATGCGGCGGACCTTCGCCACCGCCTTCGTCGCGCTGGGGGCGAAGCTCGCCTTTACCGATCGGTAGCTTCGAGCGTCGCCATCACTCGGCCGGCACGAAGCCCGTCGGCGCGGCGGATGCCGTGGCGGGGCGCGTACGGCGCGAGAGGATCGCCATCACCATCAGACCGCCGATGACCGAGACGTGCTCGGCGACGAAGAAGAAATGCACCATCGCTTCCTGCGGGTCGGTCATCGTCCAGAAGTGATGGACGATCGGGATGGTGAGCGCGGTGAAGACGGCGAGAGCGCCGCAGCCGAGCCAGGTCCAGCGGTTCAGGATCACCAGCAGCGAGCCGCCGATCAGGGTGACGATGCAGGCGATGTTGAAGGCGACGGCCGGCTGGAGGCCGTACATGGCCATCTCCGCGACGCCGCCCCGGAAGTCGATGAGCTTCGACAGGCCGCTGCCCCAGAAGGCGAAGGTCAGGACGATTCGGGCGAGGACGCCGAACCAGGGCGCGTCGACGAGGCGGGCGAGGGGCGAGGGCATGGCGGCCTCCGGAGCTTCGGTGGAAGATGCTGGATAGCATTCGGTGTTCCGCTGCGTAAGACGAACTTGCGACCTCGAAGAGCGCTTCGCGGTTCGATGTCGCGCGGTTTGGGCGTCGCGCGGTTTGGGCGGGAGCGCGGTGCAGCGTCGGCTGAACGCCGGATGAACGCTGGCTTCCGTCTCTATTCAGCCGCCGCCCGCGATATGTCGCCTATTCGAGCGGCCGATCCCCCAGGCCAGGCTCCCATCACGGAGGCACGCATGTTCACTTCTTTCGCGCGCGGTGCGCTGGTCGCGCTCGCGGTCGGTGCCGGCTTCGTCGGTGCGAGCGCGGTCCCGGCTTCGGCGACGAGCATCCTGATCGACGACGGCGGCGTGCGCGTGGTGGAACCGGTACAGTATCGCGACTACGATCGGCGCGACGACTTCCGCCGGGATCGCTACTTCGGCGATCGCGGCGGGTTCTGCAGCCCGCGTCTCGCGCTTCGCAAGGCCTACGACATCGGCCTCAACCGCCCGCGCGTCGTCGGCGAGGGCCGTCGCTTCGTGATCGTCGACGGCTTCCGTCGCGGCCGCATCGCGACCGTGCGCTTCGCCAACGACCGCGGCTGCCCGGTGCTCGGCGTCCGCCGCTGATCGCCAAGCGCTTCAATAGTTCGGAGCGGTTCCGGGAGACCGGGACCGCTCCTTTCACGTCTGCGAACCGGATCAGGGCTCGATCGCGAAGACCATCGTGACGTTCGCCTGAACGCTGCTTTCGCCGCCTTCGACCGGCACGACGGGGGCAGCATCCATCGCCATCGCCTTTCGGGCCATCGGCATCGGCACGGGGGGCGGGGAGAAGCCTTCCGACGCTTCCAGCCGGATCACGCGGCCGAGCTTGACGCCGGCCGCTTCCGCGAGGGCCGTCGCCGTCTCGGTGGCGTCCTGCACCGCCTTCCGCTTCGCCTCGATGCGCAGCTTGGCGAGATCGTCGATCGTGAAGCCGATGTCGCCGCCCGAGTTGACGCCGAGGCTGATCGCCCGGTCGAGGATCTCGCCGATCTTGCCCATGTCGCGGATGCGCACGGAAACGCCGTTGCGCGCCTCGTAGCCGACGAGCTCCGGCGGGTCCTGCCGACCGTCGTTGTCATTGTCGTAGCGGTATTGCGGCGAGATGCCGAACCCGGAGGTCTGCAGGTCGCGGCCTTCGATCCCGAGTTCCTTCAGCCCGGCGATCACCGCCGTCATCGCCTTGTTGTTCTCGGTCAGCGCTTCGCGGGCCGTCTTGGCATTGCGCACCACCTGGAAGGAAGCGGTGGCGAGGTCCGGCGCGGCACTCGCCTCGCCGCTGCCGGAGACGACGATCTCGCGCGGCGGCGGCGGTGGGGATGGTGGGGCCGATTGCGCGAGAGCCGCGGCCGGGAGAACGACGAGCGCCACGGCGAAGGCGGCGGAACGAAAGACCATGAACTGATTCTCCGGTTGGACCGCCCGCTTCTCCCATCCGATTGCGGCGGAACCCGCAATGATCCAGCGGCGGCGCCTCGCCGGCACCGTGTGGGGAACCACGGACTCGTTCGGGGATTTTGCGGCCGGATGCCGGGAGGCCATCGCCGCCCGGCGGGCCGCCCCTATGTGAGGCGGCGACGAACCACGATCACGAGGAGAAGGGCTCGGCGGATGAGCGCACTTCGCAAAGACGTTTCCGACGACGCGACCGACGGCAAGACCGAACAGCTTGCCATCGACACGATCCGCACGCTCACCCTCGATGCGGTGCTGAAAGCGCATTCCGGCCATGTCGGGGCGCCGCTCGGGCTGGCACCGGCGGGCTACACGCTCTGGACGCAGTTCCTGCGCTACGATCCCGACAAGCCGGACTGGCCGAACCGCGACCGTTTCGTACTTTCGGTCGGCCACGGCTCGATGTTGCTCTATTCCTTGATCCACCTCGCGGGGATCAAGGAGATCGACGCGGACGGGAAGCCCACCGGCAAGGCCGCCGTCTCGCTCGACGACATCAAGCAGTTCCGCCAGCTCGACTCGAAGACGCCGGGCCATCCCGAATACCGGATGACCACCGGCGTCGAGACGACGACCGGGCCGCTCGGCCAAGGCTGCGCCAACTCGGTCGGCATGGCGATCGCCGAGCGCTATCTTGCCGCTCGCTACAACAAGCCGGGCATGACGATCTTCGATCACGACGTCTACGCGTTCTGCGGCGACGGCGACCTGATGGAAGGCGTCTCGGCCGAGGCAGCCTCGATGGCTGGGCACCTGAAGCTGTCGAACCTTTGCTGGGTCTACGACAACAACCGCGTTTCGATCGAAGGCTACACCGATCTCGCCTTCTCGGAGAACGTCATCGACCGGTTCCGCGGCTACGGCTGGAACACGCTGCACGTGCCGAACTTCAACGACACGAGCCTCATCCGCAACGCGATCGAGGAGTTCAAGCGCACCGACGACCGCCCGACGCTGATCGTGATCGACAGCATCATCGGCTTCGGCCTCCAGAAGCAGCAAGGCACGGCGAAGGCGCACGGCGAGGCCTTCGACGCCGACGACGTGAAGATGGCGAAGCGCGCCTATGGCTGGGACGAGAACAAGGACTTCTACATCCCTGACGGCGTTGCCGACCGGTTCCGGGAGGCGATTTCGAGCCGGGGCAGCGACCTGCGCGAGAAGTGGGAGAAGACCTACGCCGACTACACGAAGGCGCATCCCGACCTCGCCCACGAGGTCGAGCAGATGCGGCAGGGCAAGCTGCCGGACGGCTGGGACTCGGACCTGCCGAGCTTCGAGGCCGACGCGAAGGGCGTCGCCTCGCGCGATGCCGGCGGCAAGGTGATGAACGCCATCGGCGCGAAGGTGCCGTATCTCGTCGGCGGTTCGGCCGACCTCGCGCCGTCCACGAAGACGTTGATGACGTGGGAGGGTGCCGGATCGTTCGAGCGCGACAGCTATGGCGGGCGGAACCTCCATTTCGGCATCCGCGAGCATGCGATGGGCTCCATCGCCAACGGCATGGCGCTGTCGTACCTGCGGTCCTACACGGCGACGTTCCTCGTCTTCTCCGACTACATGCGTGCGCCGGTGCGGCTGGCGGCGATCATGGAGGTTCCGGTCGTCTTCGTGTTCACACACGATTCCATCGGCGTCGGCGAGGACGGGCCGACCCATCAGCCGATCGAGCATCTGGCAAGCCTTCGCGCGATCCCCGGCCTCAACACCATCCGGCCGTGCGACGCGAACGAGACGGCGGAAGCCTGGAAGGTCGCGATGCGCCAGACGCACGAGCCTTCCGCGCTGATCCTCTCGCGCCAGCCGCTGCCGACGCTCGACCGCGCCAAGTACGCGCCCGCCGGCGGGCTGGAGAAGGGCGCCTACGTGCTCGCCGGCTCCGAGGACGAGACGCCGGAGGTGATCCTGATCGGCACGGGCTCGGAAGTATCGCTGTGCATCGAGGCCTTCGAGAAGCTGAAAGGCGAGGGCGTAAAGGCGCGCGTCGTTTCCATGCCGTCCTGGCATCTCTTCGAGCGGCAGGACCAGAGCTACCGCGACCACGTGCTGCCGCCGGACGTGATGGCGCGCGTCGCGGTCGAGCAGGGCGGCACGCTCGGCTGGGACCGCTACACGGGCGCGAAGGGTGCGCAGATCGTGATGAAGACCTTCGGCGCTTCCGCGCCGATCGCGAAGCTGCAGCAGAAGTTCGGCTTCACGGCCGACAACGTGGTGAAGCTCGCGAAGGAGCAGATCGCCTTGCGGAAGAGCAACGGCAAGGAATGACGGCCGCGCCTCGCCTGCCCATCAATCTCGGCATCGCCGCTTAGGGACACCCGCTTCATGCAGATCGGTATCATCGGGCTCGGGCGCATGGGCGCCAACATCGCGCGCCGCCTGACGCGCGGCGGACATCAATGCGTCGTCTGGGACCGCAAACCGGAGGCGGTGGAATCCCTCGCAAAGGAGGGGATGACAGGCGCGTCCTCGCCGGAGGACATGGCCGGGGCGCTGGCCTCTCCCCGCGTCTTCTGGATCATGCTGCCGGCGGGCGACCCGACCGAGGCGATGGTGCAGCAGATCGCGGCCTTCGCGCAGCCCGGCGACGTCATCATCGACGGCGGCAACACCTTCTACAAGGACGACATCCGCCGCGCGAAGGAACTCGGCGAGAAGCAGATCCAGTATGTCGACGTCGGCACGTCCGGCGGCGTCTGGGGTCTGGAGCGCGGCTACTGCATGATGATCGGCGGCGAGACGGAGACGGTGCGCAACCTCGACCCGATCTTCGACTGCCTCGCGCCCGGCCTCGGCACCATCGAGCGGACCCGCGCGCGCCATGCCGAGGACGACCGCGCCGAGCGCGGCTACATCCACGCCGGCGCAGCGGGCTCGGGCCACTTCGTCAAGATGGTGCATAACGGCATCGAATACGGCCTGATGCAGGCCTACGCCGAAGGGTTCGACGTGCTGAAGACGAAGAACTCGCCGCTGCTGCCGGATGACGAGCGCTACGAGCTCAACCTCACCGATATCGCCGAGGTGTGGCGGCGCGGCTCGGTGATTTCGTCCTGGCTGCTCGATCTCACCGCCGAGGCTCTGGCGGGCGACCACGACCTGTCGAAGTTCTCCGGCAAGGTCGCCGATTCCGGCGAGGGCCGCTGGACGATCCACGCGGCGATGGAGGAGGCGGTGCCGGTCTACGTCCTGTCCGCCGCGCTCTACGCGCGCTACCGCTCGCGCGAGGAGAACTCCTACGCCGACAAGCTCCTGTCCGCGATGCGCTTCGGCTTCGGCGGGCACGTCGAGATTCCGCAGTAATGAGCGCCGCACCGGACGGGTCGGCGCCGGCGGCGACGATCGTTATCTTCGGTGCGACCGGAGATCTCACGCGCCGGCTGCTCGTGCCGGCGCTCGCCAACCTCGTGCGGGACGACCTGATCAAGGCCGAGAAGTTCGCGATCCTCGGCGTCTCGTTCGAGGAGGGCGACGACGCCTCGCTCCGGCATCTCCTGGCGGAGTTCTGCACGGATTGCGGCGATGTGTGGGACCGGCTGCAGAGCCGCATCTTTTACCTGAAGGGCGACTTTACGGAAGGATCGACCTATGAGGCGGTGAAGGCGAAGCTCGGCGAGATCGGCTTCGCCAATGCCGGCTTCTACCTCGCGGTCGCGCCGACCTTCTTCGGCACGATCGCCGAAAAACTCGGCGCGACGGGTCTTCTGGACGAGACGGAGACCGCGTTCCGGCGGGTCTGCATCGAGAAGCCGTTCGGCCACGATCTCCAGTCGGCGCAGGCGCTGAACGCGAAACTCCTGGAGGTGATGGACGAGCGCCAAGTCTACCGGATCGACCATTTCCTCGGCAAGGAAACGGTCCAGAACATCATGACCACCCGCTTCGCCAACAACCTGCTCGAAGCCGTGTGGAACCACCGCTACATCGACCACATCCAGATCACTGCGGCCGAAACGGTCGGGGTCGAGAAGCGCGGCAAATACTACGACGCGACCGGCGCAATGCGCGACATGGTGCCGAACCACCTGTTCCAGCTTCTCGCGGCGGTCGGCATGGAGCCGCCGAACTCGTTCGGCGCCGAGGCGGTACGGACGGAGAAATCCAAGGTCATCGAGGCGATCCGGCCGGTGAAGCCTGGCGAGATCGCCTCTTTCTCGGCGCGCGGACGTTATGCCGAGGGCGAGGTGGACGGGCAGGGCGTCGCCGCCTACGCCGACGAGCCGAACGTCGACCCGGACGGCTCGACCGAGACCTATGTCGCGCTGAAGCTGTTCGTCGACAACTGGCGCTGGGCCGGCGTGCCGTTCTACCTGCGCACCGGCAAGCGTCTGACGGCCCGCGATACGGAAATCGTCATCGCCTTCAAGCCGGCACCCTACGCGATGTTCCAGAGCACCGACGCGCAGCGCCTGCCGCCGAACACGATGGTCATTCAGATCCAGCCGGACGAGGGCGTCGGCCTCAGCTTGTCGGCGAAGAAGCCGGGACCGCGCATCTCGATCGTGCCGGTGAACCTCGACTTCACCTATGCCGAGGAGTTTAAGGTCGGCCGCTCCACGGGCTACGAGACGCTGCTCTACGACATGCTGATCGGCGACCAGACGCTATTCCAGCGCGCCGACATGATCGAGAGTGGCTGGGCCGCCGTGCAGCCGTTCATCGACGCCTGGTCGAAGGGCGGCCGGGTGGAAACCTACGAGGCCGGCAGCGCCGGCCCGATCGGCGCGGAACGGCTGATCGGCAACGACGGACGCTTCTGGCACCGGATCGGCAGCGGCGAATGGCCATCGAACTGAGCGGTATCCGGCTCGTCGTCTCCGACATCGACGGAACGCTGGTCAAAAACGACAAGTCGCTCGCGCCGGAGACGGTGGAAGCGGTTCGCCGCGTCCGAGCGGCCGGCATCGGCTTTACCATTATCAGCGCGCGGCCACCGAGCGGGCTCGGCCCCCTGATCGCGGAACTCGGCTTGGACGGGCCGGCCGGCGCCTTCAACGGCGCGACGATCTTCCGGCCGGGCGGCGAAGTCGTCGAGGCGCATCACATCGACGAGGATGCCGCGCGCGGGATCGTTGCGATCCACGACCGACTGGGCATTCCGGTCTGGGTGTTCGCGGACGGTCGCTGGATGACGCGCACGCGGGAGATGCCGCACGTCGATCAGGAGATCGTTGCCGCTCGGCAGGATCCGGTTGTCACCCCGGACTTCGAGCGATGGATGAGCCGGGCCGACAAAGTTCAAGGCATCTCGGACGATTCCGACCTTCTGACGAAGGCGGAGGATGAACTGAAGGCGAGTGTCGGCGAACGCGCGACGATCGCGCGCTCGCAGCACTACTATCTCGACGCCACCGCGCCCCACACGGACAAGGGCCACGGCGTCCGCGAACTCGCAAAGGCCTTCGGCGTGCCGCTCGAAGCCGTCGCGGTCCTCGGCGATATGCCGAACGACCTGCCGATGTTCCGCGTCGCTGGGGTATCAGTGGCGATGGGACAGGCGCCAGACGAGGTGAAGGCAGAAGCGGACCAAATCACCAAATCCAACGAGGACAATGGCGTGGCGGCGTTTCTTGAGTTTCTTGGGAAATAGTTCCGGTCGCAGTGAATGCTGGATCGAAGCCGGGATTTGTCCGTTCCTCGAACCTATCGAACTTTCACCCGGTGATGAGCCGAAGCTTGGCGACGAGGGCCGCGAAGTCGAAGTCCTCATCCACGAGTTCCCTCAGATCGAATGGGCATTGCCGAGGCAAGTGATCGATCAAGCGATCTTCGTATGCGTTGAGATCGACGCGTGCGCGTCGCACGGCGAGACGCCATGTGCGATCCAGATCAAGCCGTTGGCGCATGGCATTCGTGAAGCGGCGAAGGAGATCGGTCGAGAACCTGTCGGCTTCCGAATGCCATTTACGCGCCGGGGCCGCGTCCGGCACCGATACAGATTTCAGGACATGGACGAAGATGTTCTCGATCTGGCTTTCCACCGAATCGAGCTGCGATTTGCCCATATCCTCGATTTCCTCCGCAACGTGATCGAGGTCGATGTTCTCGGGAAATTGCGTGCCGGTCGTCCGCAGCTTTCGCAGCAATTCCGCCTGTTGCTGCGTCCACGCATAGAAATCACTGTCGTAAAGCGCTTCCTTGGAAAATTCGGCGACGCGGCTCATGGCTTGTCCTTTGCGGGACGGTCGATGTTCTTGAATGATGGAGGCGCCTCCCACCGGACGCAAGTGCGCCGCGCATCCACGCAAGGAAACGCGGCGCCGATCGAGGGTTAGCGCGGGCGGAGGAGGTTGTCTTCCATGCGCTTCTGCTCTTCCGGCTCGACCTCGACCGCTTCGGACGTGTCGTCCGGCACGCCGCCGCCCGTCTGGGCGATCGTATCGTTCAAGGGCCGCGAATTGGTGCCGGCGGTCGGATGGTCCGCATCGCGCTTTTCGGCGTCGCGTTTATCGGTCATGGCGTCGTCTCCTTTTCGAAGACAACGCCCTGATCCAGCGGAGGTTCTATTCCTCCGGGACGACGCGCACCGCGCCCTTCGAGGCGCTCGTCGTCATCGCCGCGTAGGCGCGCAGCGCCGCGGTGACCTTGCGCTTGCGGGGCTCGGCCGGCTTCCAGCCGTCCTTGCCCTTCCCCTGCATCGCCTCGCGCCGGCGGGCGATCTCCGCGTCGTCCACCGCGAGGCGGATCGAGCGGTTCGGGATGTCGATCTCGATCCGGTCGCCGTCCTCGACGAGGCCGATCGTGCCGCCTTCCGCCGCTTCCGGCGAGACGTGGCCGATCGACAGGCCGGACGAGCCGCCGGAGAAGCGGCCGTCGGTGATCAGCGCGCAGGCCTTTCCAAGGCCTTTCGATTTCAGGTAGCTCGTCGGGTAGAGCATCTCCTGCATGCCGGGACCGCCGCGTGGACCCTCGTAGCGGATCAGCACGATGTCGCCGGGCACGATCTTGCCGCCGAGAATGGCCTTCACCGAATCGTCCTGGCTTTCAAAGATGCGGGCGGGACCGGAGAACGTCAGGATCGACTCGTCGACGCCCGCCGTCTTCACGATGCAGCCGTCCTCGGCGAGGTTGCCGTAGAGCACGGCGAGACCGCCATCCTTCGAATAGGCATGCTCGACCGTGCGGATGACACCCTTCTCGCGATCGGTGTCGACGCTGTCGAAGCGCCGTTCCTGGCTGAAGGCGACCTGCGTCGGGACGCCGCCCGGCGCGGCGCGGTAGAAGTCGTGGACGGTGCGGCTGTCGGTGCGCTTCACGTCCCAGCGCTCCAGCGCCTGACCCATGGACTCGGCGTGGACGCAGCCGGCGTCGGTGTCGATCAGGCCGCCGCGGTCGAGTTCGCCGAGGATGCCCATGATGCCGCCGGCATGGTGCACGTCCTCCATGTGGACGTTGGCGACGGCCGGCGCGACCTTGCACAGCACAGGCACGCGGCGCGACAGGCGGTCGATGTCGGACATGGTGAAATCGACGCCGGCTTCCTGCGCGGCGGCCAGGAGATGCAGCACCGTATTGGTCGAGCCGCCCATCGCGATGTCGAGCGTCATCGCGTTCTCGAAGGCGGCGAAGCTCGCGATCGAACGCGGCAGCACGCTTTCGTCGTCCTGCTCGTAGTACCGTCGCGCGAGGTCGACCACGAGATGGCCCGCCTCGACGAACAACCGCTTGCGGTCGGCGTGGGTGGCGAGCGTCGAGCCGTTGCCGGGCAGCGACAGGCCGAGCGCCTCGGTCAGGCAGTTCATCGAGTTGGCGGTGAACATGCCGGAGCACGAGCCGCAGGTCGGGCAGGCCGAGCGCTCGATGGTCTGGACATCCTCGTCGGAGATGCGGTCGTCGGCGGCGGCGACCATGGCGTCGACGAGGTCGAGCTTCTTCTCGGTCTTGTCCGCCCAGACGACCTTGCCGGCCTCCATCGGGCCGCCCGACACGAACACGGCCGGGATGTTGAGCCGCATCGCCGCCATCAGCATGCCGGGGGTGATTTTGTCGCAGTTCGAGATGCAGACCATGGCGTCGGCGCAGTGCGCGTTGACCATGTACTCGACCGAGTCGGCGATGAGCTCGCGGGAGGGCAGGGAATAGAGCATGCCGTCATGGCCCATCGCGATGCCGTCGTCGACGGCGATCGTGTTGAACTCCTTGGCGACGCCGCCGGCCTGCTC
This sequence comes from Plantimonas leprariae, assembly GCF_008802405.1. Lineage (GTDB taxonomy): Bacteria > Pseudomonadota > Alphaproteobacteria > Rhizobiales > Rhizobiaceae > Plantimonas > Plantimonas leprariae. The sequence goes on along the minus strand of NZ_VZDO01000008.1, from coordinate 36,411 downwards.
GATCTCGCGCGCGACGAGCTGGCCGAGGTCCTTCAGATGGACGTGGCCCGGCACGAACTGGGTGAACGAGTTCACCACGGCGATGATCGGCTTGCCGAAGTCCGAATCCTTCATGCCCGTGGCGCGCCAGAGCCCGCGGGCTCCGGCCATGTTGCGCCCGTGCGTGGTCGTGCGGGAGCGATAGGCTGGCATCTTTTCGTCCGATCGTTGACGATTCCGTCACTCGCCTACACCCGCGCGACGGGGAAACCAACCCCATTCCGAACAATACCTTGCGCGTGAACCGGGATCGCTTCCAGGCGGAAAGTCGCGGACGCTCTCAGCGGCTCGCCGCATGCTGCGCGGCGTTTAGCCGGCTTCGATACGGGACCTTAACGGATGGTGGCTATCGTTGCGTAAGGGGGTCGTCGACTGTGGGGTCCGATGACGATGCAGAGCCTGACCGGACGCGTCACCATGCGCGGCCGGCTGATGACGTTCATCGCCGCTTCGATGCTGCCGCTGGCCGGCTTCATCGGAGCGTCCGTCGTTTCCGAGTTCGGGAACACGATGGAGCGTGCCCGCAGCGACGTCATGCAGGCGGCGGCGTTCGCCGCCGGGCGTCAGGCGCAGGTCTTCGCCGCGTCGCGTGCGGTGCTGGATACGCTTCGCCGGTCTAGCGCCGTTTCGATCGAGGGCGGCCCCGCCTGCGAGAAGCTGCTCGCCAAGATCAAGGATGTGAACCGGCAGTTCATGTCGATCGGCGTCACCGACGCGGCCGGCGTGATCACCTGCCATAACGTCCTGCGGAAGCCGCAGGCCTTCACGGATCCCACGCTGATCCAGCGCATCCTCTCGGACGGCGCGCCGAACTTCGTGGTCGGCAACTTCATGATCGGCAAGGTCACCGGCAAGCCGACGGTCGTCGTCGCGGCCCCCATGCGGGACGCGTTCGGCATGAAGAACGGCATGGTCTTCGCCTCGCTCGACCTCGAATACCTGGCCGAAATGGCAGCCACCACATCGCTCGGCGGCCGTCGCAGCATCGCGATCGTGCAGCCGACGACGGGACGGGTGCTGACGCACTATCCGAAGGCGGCCTTCGCGTTGGGCGCGGTGTTCGAAGACCATCCACTGATCGCGGCCATGCGCAGTGCAGCCGCGGGCGGCGTGACGGAAAGCGCCGATTTCGACGGCCCGCTCCGCATCTTCGGCTTCGTGCCGATCGACGGCGCGGAAACGGCCGGGCTGATGCTGGCCGTCGGCGAGTCGAAGGCCGTCCTGCTCGCGCCGGTCCGAAACCACGCGCTTCTGTGGATCGGTCTCGGCGCGGCGGCGGTGACGCTGGCGCTCGCGATGGCGTGGTGGCTCGGCAACGTGCTGCAGCTTCGGCCGATCGCCAAGCTGACGGGCGCCGCGGCCCGCATCGGCTCCGGCGACTTCGGCGCGCGGGTCGATCTTACCGCCTGGCAGGCGCCGGAACTGCGCAATCTCGCGACCACACTGAACCACATGGCGCAGCGCCTCGCGGCGGGCCGCGAGGCGGAACGCGCCGTCGCCGCCAGCGAGGCGCGGTATCGGCTCCTCGCGGAAAACACCGCCGACCTCGTCACCTGCCTCGACGGCGATGGACGACGCATCTTCGCTTCGCCCGCCAGCGTCGAGATGCTGGGCCGCACGCCGGAAGAGCTGATGAACGGCCGCCCGGAGGAACTCATCCATCCCGACGAGCACGGAAGGCTCGGCGAGATGATGCGAAGGCTGCGCGCCGGCGAGACGGTGAAAGCCGTGCAGTTCCGCTATCGCCACGCCGACGGGCACTACATCTGGATCGAGAGCAGCGGGCGCCCGGCCGAGGGCGGCAACATCGTTTTCGCCATCCGCGACATCAGCGAGCGGCGCAAGATCGAGGAGAGCCTCGCGGAGGCGAACCGGCGGCTCGCCGCCCTCGCATCCACCGATGCGCTGACCGGCCTCCTGAACCGGCGCGCCTTCGACGCGGCGCTCGACGGAGCCTTCGCGTTCGCCGCCGCACAGAACAGCGATCTCAGCCTGCTGATGATCGACGTCGATCGCTTCAAGACCTTCAACGACCGCTACGGCCACACGGCCGGCGACGATTGCCTGCGGCAGGTCGCGGCGGAGTTCCGCCGCATCCTGCAGCGTCCGGGCATCTCGGTGGCGCGCTACGGCGGCGAGGAGTTCGCCGTCGTGCTGCCGGAAAGCCCGCTCTCGGTCGCCATCGAGGCGGCGGAGGCACTGCGCCACGCGGTGCGCAACCGCGCGATCGAGCATGCGTCCAGCGAGCACGGCGTCGTGACGATCAGCGTCGGCATCGCGGCGCTGGCCGGCGGAAAGGGTCCGGCGAGCCCGCGCGAGCTGGTGCGCCGCGCCGATCGCGCCCTTTACGCCGCGAAGGCGGGCGGCCGGGACCGGACGGAAATCGGCGTCGGCGAAATGACGAAAGCTTCGTAGTTCATCAAGCCGGGACGATGCCCCTCTCGTCGGCGGTCGTCTGCCGCCTAGCTCTCCGCTCGGTCCGCCGCGACGAGCGGCGACGAACTTCATGAGGGCTCTCGTGGCATCGCAGGATACTCCCGTCTGGTTCATCACCGGATGCTCGACCGGTTTTGGCAAGGAACTCGCGCGGCTCGTGCTCGATCGCGGCTGGCGCGCCGTCGTGACGGCGCGAGGCGAGCTGTCGCGGCTCGACGAACTGGTCGAGGCGGGCGGAGAGCGCGTTCTGCCGCTTTCGCTCGACGTGACGGATGCCGGGCAGATCGACCGCGCAGTCGAGGGGGTGGAACAGCGCTTCGGGCGGATCGACGTGCTCGTCAACAACGCCGGCTACGGCTACCAGTCCTCGATCGAGGAAGGTGAAGAAGCGGAGATCCGCGCACAGTTCGATGCGAACGTCTTCGGCCTCTTCGCGCTGACGCGTGCCGTGCTGCCGGTGATGCGCCGGCAGCGCTCCGGCCACGTGATCAGCGTCACCTCGCTGGCGGGCTTCGCCGGTTTCCCCGGCTCCGGCTATTATGCCGCCACGAAACACGCCGTGGAAGGCTGGTCGGATTCGCTCGCCGCCGAATGCCTGCCGATCGGCATCAAGGTGACCTGCGTCGAGCCCGGACCGTTCCGGACGGACTGGGCCGGCCGTTCGCTGAAGCAGACGCCGAATCGGATCGCGGAATATGCCGAGACGGCGGGCGCCCGCTTGAAGCTGACCTCCGACAACAGCGGCAAGCAGCCGGGCGACCCGGTGCGCGCCGGCGAGGCGATCATCGCGATCACCGGCAAGGACAAGGCGCCGCGGCACCTCGTGCTCGGCGGGATGGCCTACGAGGGCGTGACGAAGAAGCTGAAGGAGCGGCTCGCCGAGATCGAGTCGCTCCGCGAAGCCAGCCTCGGCGCCGACTATCCGGACGACTGAGGCGTCCGGCTATTTCTCGAGGCGGGCGAGCAGGGAAGACGTGTCCCAACGCCGCCCGCCCATCGCCTCGACCTCGGCGTAGAACTGGTCGACGAGGGCGGTGACCGGCAGCTTCGCACCGTTGGCGCGCGCTTCCGCCAGGCAGATGCCGAGATCCTTGCGCATCCACTCGACGGCGAAGCCGAAGTCGTAGCGGCCGGCATCCATGCTCTCGTGCCGGTTCTCCATCTGCCACGAACCGGCGGCGCCCTTCGAGATCGCGCCGACGACGGTCTTCGTGTCGAGGCCGGCGCGCTTGCCGAAATGGATCGCTTCCGCGAGACCCTGGACGAGGCCGGCGATGCAGATCTGGTTCATCATCTTCGCGAGCTGCCCGGCTCCCGCCGGCCCCATGCGGGAGATCGTCCGGCCGTAGGCCGCCATCACCGGCTGTGCGGCCTGGAAAGCATCCTCCTCGCCGCCGACCATGATCGTCAGGATGCCGTTCTGCGCGCCGGCCTGACCGCCGGAAACCGGGGCATCGAGGAAGCGGACGCCCTTCGCCTTCGCGGCGGCCTCCAGTTCGCGGGCGAGTTCGGCGGAGGCGGTGGTGTGATCCACCAGCGTCGCCCCGCTCCGCATACCGGCAAGCGCGCCGTCTTCGCCGAGGAGGACGGAGCGGACGTCGTCGTCGTTGCCGACGCAGCAGAACACGAACTCCGCGCCTTCCGCGGCTTCGCGAGGCGTCGCCGCCGCCCGGCCGCCGTGTTCCTTCGCCCAAGCCTCGGCCTTCGACACGGTGCGATTGAAGACGGCGATGTCGCCGCCGCCGGCCGACGCCAGGTGACCGGCCATCGGATAACCCATGACGCCGAGACCGATGAACGCCGTCCTAGCCATGCCCGAAGCTCCTCATCCCTGCCTGCCTGGATCGCGCTCCCTTACCATGCGGGGCGCGAGAAGCGAGGCGCGGGCGCGAACTTAACGTTCGGACCGATCGCTCGCCCCGCCTGCGGCGAGGGCGTCGCGCAGGACCCGGACATCCCGATTGATGCGCTTCAGGTCGTCCACCGTCATGCCGGACGCGCCGAGCAGGCGCTCGCCGAGGCAGCGGGTCCGCTCGCGCATCGCATGACCATCCGCCGTAAGACGCACGATCACCTGCCGCTCGTTCGCCGGGTTGCGCTCGCGGCGGACAAGCCCGGCTTCCGCGAGACGCTTCAGCAGCGGCGTGACGGTCGAGGACTCCAGCATCAGGCGGTCCGCGATCGCGCCGACGCTGGATGCATCGCGTTCCCACAGCGCCGACAGGACGAGATATTGTGGATAGGTAATGCCCAGCCGGTCGAGCAGCGGCTTGTAGGTGCGGCCAACCGCCATCGACGCGCCATAGAGGGCGAAGCAGATCTGATCGTCGAGGGCGAGCGGAGCGGCTTTCGATGGCATGGCGTACCTTCCGATCGCCTTTCGCTACCACAAAAACTCATATCGCGATAACTTTTTGATGGACAGCCGAAAGTAAGGCTGCTATCAGATAATTATCGCGATAACAGTAATTGCGAGAAGGGTTTGGGAAGGTGTGGTTTCGGGTCGGTGCGGGGGCTTTGCCGGTTTGTTTTCCGCTTCCATCGTCTCGGCAGGGGCGCCGGCCGATTGGACGGGTCAAGACCCGACCTCGTTTTTCCAAGGTTCTCAACGAAAGGCAGGACTGCCATGTCCGTGGACGTGATCTACAAGACGACCGCCACCGCTTCGGGCGGCGGCCGCGACGGCTCGACGAAGTCCGACGACGGCTCCGTCGACGTCAAGCTGGTCGTGCCGAAGGAGATGGGCGGCCCGGGCGGCCCAGGCGCCAACCCGGAGAAGCTGTTCGCCGCCGGCTACTCTGCCTGCTTCCTCGGCGCGATGCGCGCCATCTCCGGCAAGGTCGGCGTCAAGGTGCCGGCGGAGACCACCGTTTCGGCCGAGGTCGGCTTCGGCCCGCGTTCGGAGGGCGGCTACGGCATCACGGCCGATCTGACGATCGCGCTGCCGGGCGTCGAGCGCGAAGCGGGCGAGCGCCTGATCGCCGCCGCGCACGAGGTCTGCCCGTATTCCAACGCGACGCGCGGGAATGTCGACGTCGGCCTGACCCTCGTCTGACGCGTTCGAGACCGAAACCGCAGAACGCCCGCGATGCTTCACCGCATCGCGGGCGATCACGTTCGGGATCCGGACCGATGCGGCTGGTCTCGTCGCGGCGAGGCGTCAGGAAAGCTTGCGAAGCGTCGTCGTTCGCTCGCCGCGCTGGATCACCGTGTCCAGCAGCGTTTCGACCGCGCCGTCGACGCGCTGGCGAACCGGCGATTTGCGCGCGGCGACGCCGTAGGCCTTTTCGAGTAGCAGCTCGTCCCGGAACAGCGTTTCCAAGAGCGCCGCCGCGATCTCCTCGCGCAACGGGTCGAGGAATTCGACGCCGATGCCACGGCTCGTCACGCGCGCCAGCCGGCTCGGATAGGTGAGGGGGGAGTCGCCGACCATCAGCTCGAATTGCCGGGGGATCGAGATGTCGCGCTCGACCTTGATCAGCGCCCCGTAGCAGGTGATGTCGAGGATGCGGCACTCGTGCGAGACCGCGGCCTCATCGAAAGTGATGATGCGGCCGTTGACGTTGCACGTCTTGCGCTGCGCGCGACGCTTTTCCATGGCTCGACACCTTTCCGGCAACCCGACGGACGTATTGCGCCTCGCCGATATTCGCCTGGAGCGGCTTAACGGAGCCCTACGAATGTGAGCCCCCTCAACAACTCGAACGACAGACAGCGGGCGGCGTGCCGGCTTTGCCGGAAGCGCTCAGCCCCAGCCTTCGAGCACGATCTTGCCGCGCGTCGTGCCGCTTTCGAGGGCGACGTGGGCGCGCTTCAGGTTGGCGGCGTCGATCGGCGCCAGCCGCTCCGTCAGCGTAGTGCGCAGCACGCCTTCGTCGATGAGGCGCGACACCTCCGTCAGCAGCCGATGCTGGTCGCCCATGTCGGCGGTCTCGAACAGCGGCCGCGTGAACATCAGCTCCCAGTGGATCGATACGGATTTCCGCATGAAAAGCCCGGCCTCCGCCAGCCCGTCGATCAGGCCGAACCGGCCCTGCGGCGCGATCAGCTCGGCGATCTCGGCCGCGTGCGCGTTGGTCTGCGTCGTGGAGAACACGAAGCCCGGTGCGCCGAGCCCGAGCGCCGCTACTTCGGCCGCCAGGGGTTTCGAGTGGTCGATCACGTGGTGGGCGCCGAGTTCGCGCGCCCAGGCTTGCGTTTCCGGTCGCGAGGCGGTGGCGATGACGGTGAGTTCGGTCAGCTTGCGGGCGAGCTGGATCGCGATCGAGCCGACGCCGCCGGCTCCGCCGACGATGAGGATCGCGCCGGCGGCGCCGGGAACGGGACGCCCCACTTCCATACGTTCGAACAGCGCTTCCCAGGCGGTGATCGCGGTGAGCGGCAGGGCGGCCGCCTCCGCCCAGTCGAGCGAGCGGGGTTTGCGGCCGACGATCCGCTCGTCCACGAGATGGAGTTCCGCGTTAGTGCCGGACCGCGCGATCGACCCGGCGTAGAACACCTCGTCCCCCGGCTGGAACAGCATCACCTCCGGTCCGGTGCTCCGAACGATGCCGGAGGCGTCGAAGCCGATCACCTTCCAGCCGTCGCCGGTCGGTCCGGTGCCGCGTCGCTGCTTGTAGTCCACCGGGTTGACGGGGACCGCCTTCACCTCGACCAGAAGATCGCGGCCGGCCGGGGACGGATCGGGAAGGTCGATGTCGACCAGCGCGTCCTCCCGGTCGATCGATCCCGGAACCTTGTAGCCGATGGCGCGTATGGGACCCCCTGTTTCGCCGGCCTTGGATCCTGACGGCCAGGATCGGAGGCGGAAGTCCGAACTAAGATTGCCCGTAGCGTCGAAAAGGACGCCGTGTTAGCCAAGCTTCCGCCTGCTCGCCAACCCATTGATTTAATTGCGTAGGCGCGACGAATCATTATTGGCAGTCCTCGACGGTAAAGGTCTTCCCGCCACGGCGTTCGGATGCAACTTTGTTTTCTCGTAGCGGTGCGGACGACATGACGATCTCAGGTGATTTGGGCGAGCTGGTCGGCAAGAACGTGCTTGTGGTGGAGGACGAGTACTTTCTGGCGACCGAGATGGCGGAGGCGGTACGGCAGGCGGGCGGCACGGCGCTGGGCCCGGTGCCGGACGTGGAAGGGGCGATGGCGATCATCGCCGCGGCGCGGGTGGATGCGGCGGTGCTCGACATCCGGCTGGGCGACGAGACCTCGTTTCCGGTGGCGGCGGCCTTGAAGGCCAAGGGCGTGCGGGTCGTGTTCGTCACCGGCTACGACGACTGGTTCCTGCCGAACGAACTCGACGACGTGCCGGTCTATCGCAAGCCCGCCGACCCCGACAACGTCGTGCGCATCCTCCTCGAACCCAAACCCGGCGACAAGGCCTGACGGTCGCGCATAGACCGAAGCGGGCGACTGGGCGGATGGTGTCGCCGGCCACGTAGCGGACACCGCATGCGGCCCCGAGCGCATTTTGCCGGTCTCGGCGACTTGCGGAACGGACGGCGATATGGCCTGCCTCCGGGCACGGCGTCGCTCCGTATCGAGCGCGGCCGGCCGCCTTCCATCCCGGACTCTTCGCCATGCCCTCGCTCAGCGTTGCCGTTCGCGACCCGGTGATCCGGGCCAGCATGCTGACGATCTTCTGCTTCGGCTTCTCCGGCGCGGCGACCGGGCCCTACCAGTCCGTGATCGGCGTCCGGGAACTCGGCCTCGGCAACACGCACTACGCCACTCTGCTGCTCCTCGCCGCGACGGTGAACGTCTGTGTCAGCGTGACGATCGGCGCGCTCGCCGACCGGATCGGCCGTTACCGCTCGCTGATGCTCGTCGTGACGCTGTTCGGCGTCACCGGCTACGGCACGGTGTTCTGGCTTCCCTCGCAGGCGAGCTTCGTGCTGGCCGTGCTGATCCTCCTGCCGGTCTACAACTCCACGAACGCGCTTCTCTTCGCCAACGTGCGAAGCGCCGCGAACCGCATGGAGGGCAGCGATGCCGGGGCGGCGAACTCAGCCGCGCGTGCGATGATATCGCTGGCCTGGGTGCTGGTCCCCGGTCTCACGGCCTTCGCCCTCGCCGGGCAGGCCAGCATGCTGCCGGCCTACCTCCTCGCCAGCGCGGCTGCCTTCCTGTGCGTGCTTCTGGTGCTTTTCCTCATGCCGCGCGAGCGTGGCGAAGGCTCTGCGGCGGCGGTCGCGCTGGCCGACCGCCTGCCGTTCGGCGCGGCGCTTTCGCGGCCGCGTCTTCTCCGCATCCTCGCGATCGCCATGATCTGTTCCATGGTCCACGCCCACGATCAGACCCTGCCGCTGATCCTCACGGGGCAGGCCGGCGGCAAGATGACCGATATCGGCGTCGTCGTCGGCATCATCGCGTTTCTGGAAGTCGGGCTGATCTTCGTCTGGGCCCGGGTCCAGTCGCGGGTCGGCAACGTCGCCGCGCTGACCGCCGGCGTCGCCATCTACGTCGCCTATCTGGCGATGCTCAGCTTCGCGTCGCAGCGCTGGCAGGTCTACGCGCTGGCGCTGCCGGCCGCGGTCGGCGCCGCCGCCCTGATCAGCCTGCCCATCACCTATCTGCAGGACCTCATCCGGGAGCGTCCGGGCCTCGGCAGCTCGCTGATCTCGGTGAACTATTTCCTCAGCGCCGGCATCTTCGCCTGCGTCTTCGCGGTGGGCACACGTCTCGCCGGCTATCCGGGTTCGGTCCGCACCGCCGTCGCGATGGGGCTGACGGGGCTCGCCCTGCTCCTGTTCCTCGACGGGCGAACGGTCCTGTCGCGACTTCGAAGCGCCATCGCCGCGCCTCGGCATCGAAGCAACTGACGCCCTGTCCTGGTGCCGCTCGTGCAGGCAGCGGCCGTGGTCGCCGAGGACCTCGATGACGCGGCAGTCGGCGATCGCCCGTCGCCGGCCGGCACTCCTACGCTTCCTTCTTGCCCCTCGATCCCGGCAGGATGCGCAGCTTGTCCTTCATCTCGAGGATCTTCTGGACCTTGGCGCCGAGGGTGAGGAGTTGGACGAGGCGCCCGGTGTCGAGCTTGCGGACGTCGCCGTACCAGCCGGCGAAGAGCTCGAAGAGGTCGTGCATCTCGCGCAGGCGTTCCTGCGCATGGCGCTCTTCCGGCGAGCGCGGCTCCTCCATCAGGATCTCGCGCAGCATGGTCAGCGTCGGGTCGACCTCGCGTTTCTTGCGCTCCTCGACGAGGGTCCGGACGATCTGCCAGATGTCGTCGGGCGTGCCGAAATGGTCGCGCCGGTCGCCCGGCAGGTGCTGGAGCTTGACGAGGTTCCAGGCCTGCAGCTCCTTCAGCCCCATCGAGACGTTGGAGCGGGAGACGCCGAGCTTCTCGACGATCTCCTCGGCGTTCAGCGCCCGATCGGAGACGAAGAGCAGCGCGTAGATCTGCCCGACGGTACGGTTGATGCCCCAGCGCGAACCCATCTCGCCGAAATGGAGCACGAAGGTCTGGACGAGCGGCGGCAGTTGCATCGCGTTCCGGTTAGGCATGGAGCCAAAGGCGGATGATGAAGGCAAGCGTGCCTACCACGCCGAGACCCAGCAGCCAAAGCAGGAGCATCCAGCCGAGTTGCCGCGCCCAGAGGGGCAGGGCCGGCATCAATGGTAGCCTTCCGCGCCGACCTTGCCGCGGAACACCCAGTAGGCGTAGCCGGTATAGGCGAGGATCACGGGAATCAGCAGGCCCGCCCCGACCAGCATGAAGAGCTGGCTCGACGGCGGCGACGCCGCCTGCCAGATCGTGACGCGACCCGGCACGACGTTTGGCCAGACGCTGATGCCGAGCCCGACGAAGCACAGGCCGAACAGCGCCAGCGCCAGCAGGAACGGGTGGTGGTCGCGCCCATCTTCGGCTTTCAGGGCCCGGAAGAACAGCGCCGTGCCGACCGACAGAAGCAGCGGGACCTGCGCCGTCAGGAGCACGTTCGGCATGGCGAACCAGCGTTGCCAGTAGGCGCTCTCCAGGAACGGCGTGGCGAGGCTCACCGCGGCGATGGCCGCGACAGTGGCGACGCCGAGTTTCACGGACATGCGGCGGGCGTGCGCGCGGGCGGAGCCCTCCGTCTTCATCAGGAGCCAGGTCGCGCCGAGATGCGCGTAGGCGACGGTGACGCCGATGCCGGCGAGGATGGAGAAGGGCGTCAGCCAATCCCACCACCCGCCGCCATAGGCGCGGCCGTCGACGGTGATGCCCTGAAGGAGGGCGCCGAGCGTCACCCCTTGCGCGAGGGCGGCCACCAGCGAGCCCCCGAAGAACGCGGTGTCCCAGAAGGCGCGATGCGCCGGATCGCGCCAGCGGAACTCGAAGGCGACGCCTCGGAAGATCAAGCCGAGCAGCATCGCGATGACGGGCGCGTAGAGCGCGGGCAGCACGATGGCGTAGGCCAGCGGGAAGGCCGCCATCAACCCGCCGCCGCCGAGGATCAGCCAGGTCTCGTTGCCGTCCCAGACAGGGGCGACGGAGTTCATCGCCGCGTCTCGCTCATGCCCGACCTTCAGGGTCGGGAACAGGATGCCGATGCCGAGATCGAAGCCGTCCATCACGACATAGGCGAAGACGGCGAAGGCGATCAGCAGCGCCCAGACGGTCGGCAGGTCGAGGGAGACGTCCATCGGGTTCACTCCGCGGGCTGCATGCGGTCGGCGTCGATGGCCGGGGCGGGCGTGACGCCCGCGGTGCGGATCGGCATGCCGGTTTCCGGTCCGCTCTCGCCGCGGTGCGGCGCGTGGCTCATCAGCTTCAGGATGTAGAGAGTGCCGGCCCCGAACACCGCGAAGTAGATGAGGACGAAGGCGACGAGCGAGGCAGCCACAGCCGGCGCCTGCAGCGGCGAAGCGGACTCGGCGGTGCGAAGCAGGCCGTAGACCGTGAAAGGCTGGCGGCCGACCTCCGTCGTCACCCAGCCGGCGAGCACCGCGACGAAGCCGGCCGGGCCCATCGCGACTGCGGCGCGATGCAGCCAAGGTGAAGCGTAAAGCGTGCCGCGCCAGCGGGCCCAGAGGCTCCAGAGGCTCAAGGCCAGCATCGCGAAGCCGAGACCGACCATGACGCGGAACGACCAGAACACCACCGGCACAGGCGGCCAGTCCGCGCGCGCGATCGTGTCGAGCCCGGCCAGCGGCGCGTTCGGATCGTGCTTCAGGATCAGCGAGGAGAGCTTCGGGATCTCGACGGCGGCGCGCACCTCGCCCGCCGCCTGATCCGGCAGGCCGAACAGGATCAGCGGCGCGCCGTCGGGATGGCTGCGGTAATGGCCTTCCATCGCCATGACCTTCGCCGGCTGGTGCTCCAGCGTGTTGAGGCCGTGCATGTCGCCGGCGACGATCTGCAGCGGCGTCACCACCGCCAGCATCCACATCGCCATCGAGAACATCTTCCGGGCGCCCTTGTTGGAGCGGTCCCGCAGGAGGTGCCGAGCCCCGACCGCGCCGACCACGAGCGCGGTCGTGAGATAGGCGGCGAGCAGCATGTGGACGAGGCGATAGGGGAAGGACGGGTTGAAGACGATCGCCCACCAGTCGAGCGGCACGAACTGCCCGGCCTCGTTCGTGCCGAAGCCCTGCGGCGTCTGCATCCACGAGTTCACCGACAGGATCCAGAAAGCCGAGAAGAAGGTGCCGCCGGCGACCATCAGCGTCGCGAGGAAATGGAGGCGAGGACCGACCTTGTTCAGCCCGAACAGCATGACGCCGAGGAAGCCCGCTTCGAGGAAGAAGGCGGACAGCACCTCGTAGGCCATCAGCGGCCCGATCACCGGGCCGGCCTTGTCGGAGAACACCGACCAGTTCGTGCCGAACTGGTAGCTCATCACGATCCCCGACACGACGCCCATGGCGAAGGCGATGGCGAAGATCTTCAACCAGTATCGGAAGAGGTTGAGGTAGAGCTCGCGGCCCGTGCGCAGCCACAGCGCCTCCAGCACCGCGAGGTAGCTCGCGAGCCCGATGGTGAAGGCCGGAAAGACGATATGGAACGAGACCGTGAAGGCGAACTGCGCCCGTGCCAGGAGGAGGGCGTCGAAGCCGGCGAGAAATGACATGGCGCGACCCTTCGCGAACCGCCTGCGTTTTCCTCCCGTAATTTCAGTAATTACTGAAATTGCCGATGTCAATCGAGATCGATGTGGGCGTACCGCTCGGCTTGGCGGATTGGAGTTCGTCGGCGACGAGCCGCTTCTGGCGATGTCGCCGGCCGTTCAAAAGTTTCCGGAATGTCCTGGATGGCTTGGAAGCGGTCGGGCGGCTGCGCGCCGCTGCCTACCCCTGAACGCAAGCAACGGCGGTTGGAAGTCTGCGGAGTGCCGTGAAGGCGACTTCGGTCGGACAATAGTGTCGCGCCGACGAGCGGTTCGCCCAAGTGATCATCCATACGCGGCGGTCGTCGCTGCTTGCCGAGGCGTCGGTCCGTGGCTAGTCTCGCCGAACGACTGGGGGAGAAGGCCGACGAAGAGCGGTGCCCGAAGTCTATCCTGGGAGGAACTCATGCTCGATAGACGCGCATTCCTGCTGACGTCGGCCGCTGCCGGCGCGCTGCTGGCGACCGGAGGCGGCGGAGCGGCGCTGGCGCAGGACGCCGGCCTGACGATCCTCGCATCCGTGCCCAATCTCGGCTTTCCGTTCTTTGTCCACATGCTGAACCAGATCAAGGCCGAGGCGAGCGCGATCGGCGGCATCAAGCTGATCGAGAGCGACGGACAGAACTCCGCCCCCAAGCAGACCGGCGACGTCGAAGCCGCGATCGTGCAGAAGGTCGATGCGATCGTCATCTCGCCGCTCGACGTCAACGCGCTGGCTCCCGCCGTGGAGCAGGCCGTGCAGGCGGGCATCCCGGTGGTCACGATCGACCGGCGCGTCGACGGCGTCGACGGCATCCTCGCCCATGTCGGGGCGGACAACGCCAAGGGCGGCGAAGCGCAGGCCCAGGCGATCATGGCGGCGTTTCCGGACGGTGCGAAGATCTTCCACCTGCAGGGCCAACCGGGTGCGGGACCCGCCATCGACCGCAATAAGGGCGTCCACGCAATCCTCGACAGGCAGGACAAGTACAAGATCGTCTTCGAGCAGACCGCGAACTTCGCGCGCGCCGAAGGGTTGTCCGTCACGGAAGCTGGCCTTGCCGCGAACGGCAAGCCGGACGTGATCGTCTGCGCCAACGACGACATGGCGCTCGGCGCGCTGGAGGCGGTCACCGCGGCCGGCCACACCGACGTGAAGATCTACGGGTTCGACGCGCTTCCTGAAGCGCTCGCCGCGGTGCGCGACGGCAAGCTCGCCGGCACGGTGGAGCAGTTCCCGGGCGAGCAGTCGCGCCGGGCGCTGCGCATCGCCGTGGATTTCGCGAAGACCAAGACGAAACCGGCCGAAACCCTGGTGCTCCTGACGCCGATCGTCATCGGCAAGGACAATCTCGACAAGGCCGAGCGCATCAAGGAAACCATGTAGGCGATGCCGTGAAACGTCGCGCGGAGCGGGCGTTCGCTCCGCCGGCCCGTTGGTCCTGAAAGCCTCGCCGATGGACGTTCCCGCCGTGCGCCCGGATGCCGAGGGCGGTCGACCGCTTCTGGAGGTGAGCGGGCTCGCCAAGCGGTTCGCCGGCGTCGCCGCGCTCGACGACGTGTCGCTCGATCTCCGGGCCGGCGAGGTTCACGGCCTGATGGGCGAGAACGGCGCGGGCAAGTCGACCCTTCTGAAAATCCTGTCCGGGGTGCAGCCGCCGAGCGGCGGCACGATCCGCATCGACGGCAACGAGGTCGCCTTCGCCGATCCGCAGGACGCGCGCCGGCTCGGCATCGTCACGATCTACCAGGAACTGAGCCTCATCCCGACGCTGACGGTGGCCGAGAACATCTTCGTCGGACGCGCCCCGCTGACGCGCTTCGGGCTGGTGGACTGGCGGCGGATGCGACGGGAAGCGCGCGCCATCATCGCCCGCGTCGGCCTCGACATGGACCCGGAAACGCCGGTCTCGGCGCTGTCGGTCGCCGAGCAGCAGATGGTCGAGATCGCGCGGGCGCTGTCGCTCCGCTCGCGCGTCATCATCATGGACGAGCCGACCTCGGCGTTGTCGGAGACCGAGGTGACGCGGCTGCTCGCCATCATGGACCGCCTGCGCCGGGAGGGCGTCGCGATCATGTTCGTGACGCACCGCCTGGAGGAGGCCTCGGCGATCTGCGACCGCATGACGGTGCTGCGCGACGGCCGCCTCGCCGGGCGGCTGGAACGCAACGGCGCGCCGATCCCGCCCTCCCGCATCGTCGAGAAGATGGTCGGGCGCGCCGCGGCGGAACTCTACGCGCGGCCTTCGCAGCGCGCCGACGCGGGGCCGGTGCGGCTGTCCGTCCGGGGGCTGCGGACGCGGCGGGACCTGAACGCGCCGCACGCGATCGTGCTCGACGGCATCGACCTCGAACTCCGTGCAGGCGAAATCCTCGGCGTCGCCGGGCTGGTCGGGTCGGGTCGTACGGAACTCGCGCGGGCGATCTTCGGCGCCGACCGGTGTACTGCCGGGACGGTGACGCTGGACGGCCGCCCGATCGCGGCGAGTTCCCCGGCGGAAGCGATCGCGCTCGGCATCGGGCTGGTGCCGGAGGACCGCAAGCAGCAGGCGATCTTTCCCGCGCTCGCGATCCTCGCCAACTTCTCCGTCGCGGCGCTCGGCCGCTACTCCGGCCGGCTCGGCTTCATGGCCGAGCGGCGCGAGCGCAAGGCGCTCGCTGGGTACCGCTCGGCGCTGAACATCCGCATGGCGAATGCCGAGCAGCGGATCGACGGGCTGTCGGGCGGCAACCAGCAGAAGGTGATCCTCGCCCGGTGGCTGGCGCGCGATCCGGCGGTGCTGATCGTCGACGAGCCGACGCGCGGCGTCGACGTCGGCGCCAAGGCGGAAGTGCACCAGATCCTCGTGCAACTCGCCGCGCGCGGCATCGCCGTGATGATGATCTCCTCGGAACTGCCGGAGGTTCTGGCGGTCAGCGACAGGATCGTCGCCATGCGCGGCGGCCGGATCACCGGCGAGATGCCGGCCGTGGAAGCGAGTGAAGCGAAGCTGATGGCGCTGATGGCGCTGGACGGGCGGGCGGGAGAGGGCCGGTGACGATCACGAGCGACGCGCGCGAGCACCGGAAGATCGACGTCCTTCGCATCGTCACGCGTTTCGGTCCGCTGATCTTCCTCGTCGGGCTCATGGCCGTGTTCGCCCTGATGAACCCGAATTTCCTGTCCCCGGCCAACCTCTTCAACGTCATGCGGCAGATCTCGATCACCGGCCTCATCGCGCTCGGCATGACCTTCGTGATCCTGACCGCCGGCATCGACCTGTCGGTCGGCTCGCTGGTCGCCTTTTCCGGCATGGTGGCCGCGGTGGTCGCCAAGGGCGGGACGGCGAACACGCTCTCGCTCGGGGCGGCCAGCCATTCCGGCTACGGCTGGTTCGGGGCGCTCGCCGCGGCGCTCGTCGTCGGAACGCTCGCAGGCGGTCTGCAGGGCCTCGTCGTCACCCGGTTGAAGGTGCCGCCCTTCGTGGTGACGCTCGGCGGCCTCACCGTGTTCCGCGGCCTGACGCTGACGCTCTCCGGCGGCGGCCCGATCTCGGGCTTCGACGCTTCGATGCGCTGGTTCGGCACCGGCCTCGTCGGTCCCGTGCCGGTGCCGGTGATCATCTTCGGGCTCGCCGCGCTCCTCTGCCACGTCGTTTTGCGCTACACCCGCTACGGCCGCGCGGTCTACGCGGTCGGCGGCAATGCGGAGGCCGCGCGCCTGTCGGGGCTGCGCGTCGATCGCATCCTCGTCTCGGTCTACCTCATCGTCGGCTTCTTTTCCGGCCTCGCGGCCTTCGTGCTCGCGGCGCGATTGAACTCCGCGGAGGCGGTCGCCGGCATCGGCTACGAACTGACCGTGATCTCGGCGGTGGTGATCGGCGGCACCTCGCTGTTCGGCGGGATCGGGAGCGTCGGCGGCACGGTGATCGGCGCGGCGTTGATCGGCGTCCTGGTCAACGGCCTGGTGCTGAACAACGTCTCCTCCTACACGCAGCAGGTCGTCATCGGGCTGATCCTGATCGGCGCGGTCGCCTTCGACCGCTGGCTGAAGTCGCGCGCGCGCCTGAGCTAGCCGTGGCGGCCGCTCCTCCCGCGACGGTTTCCTGCGCGTCGTATCATCGCGTCTGAAGGAAACCCAAGCTTATCCGGACATAGAAACCTAACGTCCACGAGTGCATCGCAGCAATGATTTGCCGCGACGCGGAGATTGACGCTTCTCCAGTGGCATGTTTGCTGTTCGCTCGAAGCAACGAATCACGGATGACGCGATCATGCCGGTTCCGGTTCGCCTCGAAGCCATAGCGAAGAACTTCGGCGCGATCTGAGGAACGGCACCACCATGACCATGTCCTCCGACCCGCCCGGCATGAACGTCGACCTCTTGTCGGTGCCGCGGCAATCCATGCTCGGGCGGCTCCTGACCACGCAGGAGGCGTGGATCGTCATCGCCATCGTCGTCCTCGGCATCCTCGTTTCGCTGATCTCGCCGAAGTTCGCCACGTCCGGCAACCTCCTCAACGTCCTGCAGAACGCCTGCTTCATCGGCGTCATGGCGCTCGGCATGACGCCGGTGATCGTCAGCGGCGGCATCGACATCTCCGTCGGCTCCATCCTCGGCCTTTGCGGCATCATGCTCGGCGTTGTGCTCGTCGCCGGCTGGCCGCTGCCGCTCGCCATCCTCGCCGTGCTCGCGCTCGGCGCGGCCTGCGGCGCGTTCAACGGGGCGGTGATCGCCTACCTGAAGCTGCCGCCATTCGTCGTGACGCTGGCGGCGCTGTCGATGGGGCGCAGCCTCGCGCTCGTCGTCAGCCAGAATACGGTCTTCTACGAGTTCGGACCCTGGACCGACCAGCTTCTCGAGCTCGGCGGTGGCAGGACGCTCGGGCTGCCCAACGTCATCTACGCTCTCGCGGTCGGCATCGTCGTCCTACACGTCCTCCTGACGAAGACCCGCTGGGGGCGCTACGTGTTCGCGGTCGGCGGCAACGAGGATGCGGCGCGCCTTTGCGGCATCCCGGTCGAGCCGATCAAGATCTCCGCCTACGCCTTCAGCGGTCTGATGGCCGCGGTGACCTCCGTGTTCCTCGTCGGCTGGCTCGGCGCCGTGACGAACGCGCTCGGTACCGGCTACGAACTGCAGGTCATCGCGGCCACCGTCATCGGCGGGGCGAGCCTCGTCGGCGGCTTCGGCACCGCCATCGGCGCGGCGATCGGCGCGGTGCTCGTCGAGGTCATCCGCAATTCCCTGTTGATCGCGGGCGTGAACCCGTTCTGGCAGGGTTTCTTCGTAGGCAGCTTCATTCTGGGAGCCGTGCTGCTCGAAAGGATCCGATCCTCGAAGACGTGAGGCGAGGGCGGAACGCAGCCAGACGAAACGGGAGGAGAAACGGATGAGCATCGGTAAAACCATCGCGGCGGCGACCGCCACCGTGGCCTGCCTGGCGGGCAGTCTCGGCGCCGCTCCCGCACGAGCGGCCGAGCGGGAGTTCGCGCTCGTGTTCAAGGTGCTGAACAACGCCTTCAGCCCGCCGATCGACGCCGGCTGCCAGGCCGCCGCCAAGAAGCTCGGCGACGTGAAGTGCACCTATATCGGCCCGACCGAATACGACGAGGCGAAGCAGGTCCAGCTCGC
Organism: Plantimonas leprariae; assembly: GCF_008802405.1. Classification (GTDB taxonomy): domain Bacteria; phylum Pseudomonadota; class Alphaproteobacteria; order Rhizobiales; family Rhizobiaceae; genus Plantimonas; species Plantimonas leprariae. Next base: position 18,252 of record NZ_VZDO01000008.1, on the reverse strand, counting down.
GCAGGACGTCATCACCCGCGGCGTCGACGGGCTCGGCATCTCCGCCGGCAACCCGAAGGCGATGGCGCGCATCCTCAAGATGGCGAACGCCGCGAACATCCCCGTCGTCACCTTCGACACCGATGTCCTGCCGGAGGACGCGAAGCTTCGCGCCACCTACATCGGCACCGACAACTACGAGTTCGGCAAGGTGCTGGCAGAGAAGCTGTTGGAGACCGGCAAGAAGGGCGGGAGGGTCTGCATCCAGTCCGGCGCTCCGGCGTCCGAAAACCTCAACGGCCGCATCCAGGGCATCCGCGACACGCTGGCGGGCACGACCAAGGACAAGCCGGCCGGTGCCCTCAAGGACACGAACGGCTGGACCGAGCCGGCGGGATGCCCGGTCTACAACAACGACGACATCAACCTCGCCGCCCAGCAGGTCCGCGACGTGATGACCAGCAACCCGGACCTCGACGCGTTTATCGCGGTCGGCGGCTGGGCGCAGTACGCGCCGCAGGCCTACACGCAGACGATGGAGCCGCTGAAGGACCGCCTCGACAAGAAGCAGCTCGTGGTCGTCTTCGGCGACAACTTCGGCCCGCAACTCCCGCTCCTGGCGAAGGGGCTCAGCCACTTCAACGTCGGCCAGCGACCCTACGACATGGGCTACGAGACCATCATGTCGCTCGACAAGCTGACGAAGGGCGAGAAGGTCGAGCCGATGATCATCACCGGCACCGAGGTCTGCACGCCCGAGAACGCCCAGACCACCTGCGGCAAGTCGGTGAACTGAAGCGCGCCTCGTCGTCGCGGCGGGGCAGGGCGCTTCGCCGCGACGGACGGCGGCCGGTGCGGCCGCCCGGATCGATAAATCTGGAGATGCTTGGCCGCCGGCCGTTGCGATCGGCGGCGCAATGCTTTCTCTTGTCCCTTCCGCCGCGTCGAAAGCGCGGCATCGGCGTCGGGAGCCATCTGGGAGGATGCGCATGGCCGACGCCGAACCGTCTCTGGGAGGAGCCCCTATGCTGATGAAGTCCCTCGCGCTCGCGGCGCTCGCCGCGACACTCGCGATCGGCACCGCGAGCGCCCAGGAGAACTATCCGACGCAGCCGATCACCATCGTCGTGCCGTTCACGGCGGGTGGACCGACCGATACGGTGACCCGCCTCGTCGCGCAGTCGATGTCCGCCGATCTCGGCCAGCAGGTCCTCGTCCAGAACGTCGGCGGCGCGGGCGGCACGCTCGGCGCTGGACAGGTCGCGAAGGCCAAGCCCGACGGCTACACCCTGCTTCTGCACCATATCGGCATGTCGACCTCGCCGACGCTCTACCGTCAGCTCGCCTTCGATCCGGTGAAGGACTTCTCGCCGATCGGCCTCGTCACGGCGGTGCCGATGACGATCGTCGGCCGCAAGGACTTCGAGCCGAACACGATGGAGGAACTCGTCGCGTACCTGAAGGCCAACGGTGCGGACACGACCTACGCCAATGCCGGCATCGGCTCCGCGTCGCATCTTTGCGGCATGCTGCTGCAGGAAGCGGTCGGCGTGCAGTTCGTGACCGTTCCGTATCAGGGAGCGGCGCCGATGATGACCGACCTCCTCGGCGGTCAGGTCGACATGATGTGCGACCAGACGACGAACACGACGAACCAGATCAAGGCCAAGGAGATCAAGGCTTACGCGGTGACGACGCCGGAACGGCTCGCCTCGCTGCCGGACCTGCCGACCACGAAGGAGGGCGGGCTGCCGAAGCTCGACGTCGCCATATGGCACGCCCTCTACGGGCCGGCGGGCATGGACCCGGCGGTCGTGGCGAAGCTGGAAGCCTCGCTGAAGAAGGCGCTGAAGGACGAGACGGTGGTCAGGCGCTTCGCCGAACTCGGCACGACGCCGGTCGCCGAGAACGAGGCGACGCCGGACGCCCTGCGCCAGCAGCTCGCCTCGCAGATCGAGCTGTGGCGGCCGATCATCCAGGCCGCCGGCCAGTACGCCAACTGAGCCCAGGGTCGGCTTGAAAAACCGATGAGCACCGTCACGCAGACGAACCGGAACCGCGACCTGATCGCCGGGGCGATCTTCATCGCGATCGCGCTCGCTTTCGGCTGGGCGGCGACAGGCTATCCGCTCGGCCGGGCCCTGCGCATGGGGCCGGGCTTCATCCCGCTGGTCCTCGCCGTGCTGCTCGTGATCCTCGGCGGGACCGTGATCGCGGCAGGCTTCCGCCTCGAAGGACGGACGGAGGTCGGCGGCGTGCCCTGGAAGGGCATCCTCCTCACGCTCGTCGCCCTCGGCATCTTCGGCTATGCCGGGCCGACGCTCGGCCTCGTGCCGGTGGTCTTCCTGTGCGGCGCGATCGTCGCCCTCGCGTCGACGCAGAACGGCATCGCCTCGGCGCTCGCCATCGCCCTGCTCCTGTCGGTGCTGTCCTGGCTGGTCTTCAAGGTCGGCCTCGCCGTGTCCTTGCCGACGATCGGGCCGGTCTTCGGCCCGCTCGCGCACAACTGAAGGGCTGGCATGGAGATCCTGTCGAACCTCGCGCTCGGCTTCGAAACGGCGCTGACCTTCACCAACCTCTTCTGGTGCTTCATCGGCGTGCTGCTGGGCACGCTGGTCGGCGTCCTCCCCGGCATCGGTCCGACCGCGACGATCGCGATGCTGCTGCCGATCACCTTCACCTTCGCGCCGGTGACGGCGCTGATCATGCTCTCCGGCATCTACTACGGCGCGCAGTACGGCGGCTCGACCACCGCGATCCTGATCAACCTACCGGGCGAATCGTCCTCCGCCGTCACCGCCATCGACGGCTACCAGATGGCGAAGAAAGGTCAGGCCGGCACGGCGCTCGCGACCGCCGCCCTCGGCTCGTTCTTCGCGGGCTGCGTCGCGACCCTGCTTCTCGCCTTCGCCGCCCCGCCGCTGGCGCGCGTGGCGCTCAAGTTCGGCGCGCCGGAATATTTCGCGCTGATCGTGCTCGGGCTTCTCGTGTCGATCTCGCTCGCGCATGGCTCCGTCGTGAAGGCCCTCGCGATGATCGTGCTGGGGCTGTTGCTCGGCACGGTCGGGCAGGACATCTACACCGGCACACCCCGCTTCACGTTCGGCCAGCTCGAACTCTACCAAGGCATCAACTTCGTCTCGATCGCCGTCGGGGTGTTCGGAGTCGCGGAAATCTTCCGCAACCTCGAGAACGAGGCGACACGCGACGTCATGGTGAAGTCGGTCTCCGGCCTCTGGCTCAGCCGTGCCGACTTCCGGCGGATCGTCGCGCCGGTGCTGCGCGGCACCGCGCTCGGCTCGATCCTCGGCGTCCTGCCGGGCGGCGGGCACGTCCTGTCGTCCTTCGCCTCCTATTCGCTGGAAAAGAACGTCGCGACGGACAAGTCCGAGTTCGGGCGCGGCGCGATCCAGGGCGTCGCAGGACCCGAAAGCGCCAACAACGCCGCGGCGCAGACGTCCTTCATTCCGCTCCTGACGCTCGGCATCCCGGCGCATCCGGTGATGGCGCTGATCGTCGGGGCTTTCATCCTGCAGGGCATCACGCCGGGGCCGAACGTCATCAATTCGCAGCCCGCCCTGTTCTGGGGCATCATCGCCTCGATGTGGATCGGCAACGTCCTCCTCGTCATCCTCAACCTGCCGCTGATCGGGCTGTGGGTGAAGATGCTGACGATCCCCTACCGCGTCCTCTTCCCGGCGATCGTGATCTTCGCCTCGATCGGCTGCTACTCGATCAACAACAATCCGTTCGACGTCTACGCGATCGGCGTGTTCGGCGTGCTCGGCTACGTCCTGATCCGCCTCGGCTGCGAGCCGGCGCCGCTGCTGCTCGGCTTCGTGCTGGGGCCGCTCCTGGAAGAGCACCTTCGGCGCGCGATGATCATCTCGCGCGGCAATGCGCTGGTCTTCTTCGAACGGCCGATCTCGGCGAGCCTCCTCGCCCTCGGGCTTGCCGCGGTCGTCGTCGCCGCGCTGCCGGCGATCCGGCGCAAGCGCGACACGGTGTTCGTCGAGGAAGACTGATCGGAATCATCCGAACGTCGGCTTTTCCCTGAACGCATGCAGGAGGTTGATCTGTCACCGAACTGACATGCTAGGCTGCGGTCCGTCGGGATTTCCGAAACGAGATGCCTCGATGCATCCAGAGGGGGGAACGCCGTGACCAGAACCACGACCAGCCTATTGCTGCTCGCCGGGATCGCCGTACTGTCGATCCGGCCCGCCTACGCTTATCTCGATCCGGGCGCGGCGAGCATGGTGCTGCAGGGCATCATCGGCGGCATCGCGGCGGGCGGCGCGATCATCTCGATGAACTACCGCCGGCTCAAGGCGCGGCTGAAATCCACGTTCGGCAAGAACGTCGACGCGAAGCGCGAGTGATGTCGGCGATCCGCGCCGATGCCGGGTCGTTTCGCGATCCGTCGGGGCGTGTCTTCCATCACCGCGACCGCGTGCTGCGTTCGGTCGGCGAGACGGCCCGAGCCGCCTACGAGGCCGTGCGCGACAAGGGGTTGTTCGAAGCGCTTGCCGCCCGGGGCGCGATGGTCGCGAGCCGCGAACTGCCGCGCAGTGAGTGGCCGGACGGCGTCGGCAGGGCCGCCTATCTTCTCGATCACGAACGGATCGACACGCTCTCCTATCCCTACGAATGGGGTTTCGGGCAGCTGAAGGCCGCAGCTCTGCTCCATCTCGACCTGCAGGTCGAACTCCTCGACAACGACATCGTCCTGTCGGACGCGACCGCCTACAACGTGCAGTTCGCGGGCGCCCGCCCGGTGTTCATCGATGTGCTTTCGCTCCGGCCCTACCGCGAACGCGAGTACTGGGAAGGGCACCGGCAGTTCTGCGAGCAGTTCCTGAACCCGCTTCTCCTGCGCGCGCTGGCCGGCGTCGCCCACAACGCCTGGTATCGCGGCAGCCTGGAAGGCATCCCGACCCTCGACCTCGCCCGCCTGCTGCCGTGGCGCAAGCGCGTGTCGTCGTGGAACGTCCTTTCGCAAGTGACGCTGCAGGCAGGGCTCGAGCGGCGGGCGATCGGCGCGCCGGATGCGGCCGTCCGGCAGGCGCGGTCGGGGCAGGGGCTGTCCCGGCTCGGCTATGCCGGCATCCTGCAGGGTCTTCGCCGCTGGATCGGCCGGCTCGAACCCGCCGACACCGGTAAGACGGTCTGGGGCGACTATGCCGCCAGCCATACCTATACGGGACCCGAGGTCGAGGCGAAGCGCCGCTTCGTCGAGGAATTCGCGAAGGCCGAGCGGCCGCGCCGCCTACTCGACCTCGGATGCAACACCGGCGACTATTCGCTGACGGCGCTCGCCGCCGGGGCCGGAAAGGTCGTTGGCTTCGACTTCGACCAGCGCGCGATCGATCTCGCCTTCTCGCGGGCACAGGCGGAGGACGTCGATTTCCTGCCGCTCTGGCTCGATGCCGCCAATCCAAGCCCCGACCAGGGCTGGCGGCAGCGCGAGCGGCCGGGCTTCGCCTCGCGCATGCGGTCGGACGCGCTGATCGCGCTGGCCTTCGAGCATCACCTCGCCATCGGCCGCAACGTGCCCTTGCCGGATGTCGTGGAATGGTTGACGGATCTCGCCCCGACCGGCGTGATCGAGTTCGTTCCGAAGACCGACGAGACGGTGCGGCGCATGCTCGCGCTGCGGACCGACATCTTCCCCGATTACACGCAGGAGGCGTTCGAACGGGAGCTTCGCCGGAACGCGCGCATCGTGCGCGAAGCCGCCGTTTCCGCCTCCGGCCGGGTCCTGTTCCAGTACGACCGGCGCTGAGCGATGCGGCTCGGAAACACGCGCCGCCGCCTTCCTTCGCCCGTCGAAGCCCTGCACCTTTTCGGCCTCAGCGCCTTCGCCGTCGCCCAGCCGCTCTACGCGATCCTCTCGCGGAGCCCGGAATTCTTCGTGGCCCACCGCGCGGCCGGCATGGACGTGGTCGCGCTCGCCATACTGGTCTCGTTCGCGCTGCCGGCGGTGCTGCTGGCCTTCGAGGGCCTCGTCGGCCTCGTCTGGCCGGCCGCCCGACGTGTCGCCCATCTAGGCTGCGTGGCTGGGCTCTTCGCGGTTTTCGGCTTCGTCACCATGAACCGGTTCGCGAGCGGCGCCGGCAGCCTGCTTCTAGTGCTGCCGCTCCTCGCCGCCGCCGTGGGTGCGGCGATCTACGCCCAATCGCGGACCGCGATGCGTTTCGTCACGATCGCGAGTGCGGCGAGCCTGCTCCTGCCGCTCAACTTCCTGTTCGTCACGCCGGTCTCGGCGATCGTCCTGCCGCATCGAACGCCGACGGCCGCTGTGCCGGCCGTTTCCGGCGACACGCCGGTGGTGCTGGTCGTCTTCGACGAATTCAATCCAACCGCGCTACTCGACGCTTCGAGGAACGTCGACACGGTGCGTTTCCCCAATTTCGCGAGCCTCGCCCGCGACGGCTGGTGGTTTCCGAAGGCGACCGCCGCCTATACGGCGACGTTCAAGGCGGTACCGGCCATCCTCGGCGGCGAGCCGCCGGGGCCGGAGCCTCGCCTGCCGTCCGCCAAGGGCTATCCGGACAACCTCTTCACGCTGCTTGGGCGAAGCTATGAGCTGAACGTCTCGGAAACCGTGACGGAACTCTGTCCGCCGGACCTCTGCAGTCGGGAAGGCGAGGGCGGCAGGCGCTTCGACCCGCGCCTTTTCGCGGCCGACGTGCAGCTCGTCTTTCTCCACGCGCTCGTGCCGTCGCCCTATGCCGAGCGCTGGTTGCCGCCGTTGGACACGGGCTGGAAGGGCTTCGGCCGGGCTGGTGGCGGCATCACCGACGAGGCGGCTCCGGGCGCGGCCGAGGACATGATCATGCGCAACGCGAACGCGCGCATTGCCAGCGACCGGCCGGCCGAGTTCCGCGCCTTCGTCGACCGCATCCGGCCGGGGCACAGAACCCTCGACTTCGTGCACGTGCTCCTGCCGCACGATCCCTACGACTACCTGCCGGACGGCTTGGCCTATGACGGCGGCAACTCGATCGGGCGGCTGCCGGACGATCGCTGGGCCGACGATCCGTATCTCGTGGATCTCAGCTACCAGCGCTTCCTGCTGCAACTCGGCTTCGTGGACCGGCTGCTCGGCGAACTCGTCGCGAAGCTGGAGGCGGTCGGCAAGTACGACGATGCACTGGTGATCGTCACCGCCGACCACGGCAAGTCGTTCCGCCCGGGCGTCTACACGCGCAACCCGCTGACGACCGAGAACGCGCCCGACCTCTTGCCGATACCGATGTTCGTGAAGTTGCCGCACCAGAGAACCGGGATGCGCAGCGACCGGCCGGTGTCGAGCCTCGACATTTTGCCGACGATCGCGCGAGAAGCCGGAGCCACCGTTTCCTGGCCGATCCCGGGCAGTCCGATGACTGGTGCCGCCTTTCCAGAGCGGCCGACGATCGAAATCTGGCGTCCGAGCGAGGTCGGCGGTCCGGTATCCTTCGCGCGCGACGCCGTCGCGACCTATCCGTTGCTGGACCGCGAGATCGCGACCTTCGGCTCCGGCCTGCCACTTGCCGATCTCACGCGTCGCGGCGAGGGGGCCGAATTCCTGGGGAAGGCCGTCGCCGAACTTCAGGCGCCGGATGGAGCCGCCGACCTCGTCTTCGCCTCGGACGATTGGGATGCTCTCGGCAACGTTGATCCGAACAGCGGGCGGCTGCCGGTCTATTTGCGCGGCGTGCTCGCGAACCGGGACGGGCGCGCTTCGGCGGATCGCCCGCTCCTCGCCTTCGCGGTGAACGGGCGCATCCGGGCGGTCGTCCCGTCCTATGCCGAGGGCGGCGAAACGCGCTTCGCCGTGATGCTGCCGCCGTCGGCCTTGCAATCCGGCCGGAACGAGGTCCGGCTGTATCGCGTCGTGCCGGGCGCAAGCGGAACCCTCGCCGAGGTCCTCAGGTCCCTGCGGGGCGGGGATCGAAGCGGGGCGGATTGAGACTGACATGCTCGCCCGAGCGGACGCCGATATCCGCGCCCGCGGGAATCGGGCGTGCTTCGTCTGGCCGGGAAACGTGCCTTTCGAATAGGATCACCCGATGAGCGCACGAAACACCACCTCATTCTATCATCCGCCGGCTGGGGGCCTGCCTGGGCAGACCGAGCTCCACACCGGCCGAGCCGTGTTCACCGAGGCCTATGCCTTGATCCCGAAGGGTGTGATGCGGGACATCGTGACGAGCTATCTGCCGTTCTGGGAGAAGGCGCGCGCCTGGGTGCTCGCGCGACCGATGACCGGCTTCTCCGAAACCTTCTCGCAGTACCTCATGGAGGTCCAGCCGGGCGGCGGCAGCGACCGGCCGGAGCCCGACAGCGGAGTTGAGGGGGTGATCTTGGTCGTGGATGGTGCGGTGACGATCATGCTCGGCGGTGACGATCACGAACTGGCGGTTGGCGGCTACGCCTTTTTGCCGCCCGGCGCGAAATGGAGCCTGCGTGCGACCGGCACGGAGCCGGCCCGCTTCCACTGGATTCGCAAGGCCTACGAATCCGTGGACGGGCTTGGCGTGCCGGAGGCGTTCTTCCGCAACGAGCGCGAGCTGACGCCGATCGCGATGCCGGATACCGAAGGTCGCTGGGCGACGACGCGCTTCGTCGAGCCCGAGGACCTCCGCCACGACATGCACGTGAACATCGTGACGCTCGAACCCGGCGGTGTCATCCCCTTCGAGGAAACGCACGTGATGGAGCACGGCCTTTTCGTGCTGCAGGGCAAGGCGGTCTACCGGTTGAACCGGGACTGGGTGGAGGTCGAGGCCGGCGACTTCATGTGGCTGCGCGCCTTCTGCCCGCAGGCCTGCTACGCCGGCGGGCCGGAGAAATTCCGCTACCTGCTCTACAAGGACGTGAACCGGCATCCGAAGCTCGGCCGCCTGTAGAGCAGAGGCTGATTGCTCCCTCGCGTAAGTCCAGCCAGCGCCACCGAGCGCCCTAGGTTGATCGGATGCAAAGTCCGGCCGAACGCGGGCGGAAACGGCGGGAGAGATCGAAGATGCGCAAGGCGATGACGGCGTTCTTCGTCGCGGCAGCGGCGATGTGGACCATGGCGGCCCATGCGGCCGGAAAGAAGGTCATTCTCGACACGGATTTCAGCACGCTCGGTGATGACGGGCAGGTGCTGATCATGGCGGCGCAGTTGCAGAAGGAGCGGAAGCTCGACCTTCTCGGCGTGACGGTCGTCACCGGCAACAACTGGCTGCGCCAGGAAGTCGCCGATGCCCTGCGGGCGGTGGAACGCCTCGGCATCGAGAACCAGGTCGGCGTTTACGCCGGCGCCAACCTGCCCCTCGTCCACGATCCGAGGAGCTTCGAGCAGGAGCGCGCCCTGTTCGGTTTCGGCGAGAGTTGGAAGACCGCCTTCCACCGGCCGCAGCCGGAGGAGAAGGATCTCGTCGCGCCGCCGGACGGCTTCGCGAAGCGGGCGAAGCTGCGCGAGGAGAACGCCGTCGATTTCATCGTCGAAACGGTGAAGGCCAATCCGCACGAGGTGAGCCTGCTCGTCATCGGGCCTGTCACCAACGTCGCGCTAGCGGTGCGCAAGAACCCGGAGATCGTGCCGCTAATCCGGCGGATCGTCTATATGGGCGGCGCGGTGGACGTGAAGGGCAACACGACGCCGGCTGCCGAGATGAACGTCTGGATCGATCCGGAAGCGGCGCGAATCGTCATGCGCGAGCCGATCGAGCAGGCGATGATCCCGCTCGACGTCACCGACATCACGCAGCTCGACGCGCCGACCTTCGGGCGGATGGTCGCCGGGGACGGCCCGATCCAGAAGCTGTTCCGCGAAAGCTGGATGGGAGAGAAGTTCGCGAAGGATCCGGCCGCCACCGCGAGCGTCTTCGATACGCTGGCGCTCGCTTACCTCGTCGATCCGTCCTATGCGACGAAGGTCGACGACCTCTACCTCGACGTCGACGTTTCCTTCGGCCCGGGCTACGGACGCACGCTCGGCTATTGGCAGCAACAGCCGACGCCGCTCCTGCACAAGGTCAAGGTCGTGAAGCAGTTCGACAACAAGCGCTTCTTCGACCTCTATGTCGACCTTCTGTCACGCCCGGTGCCGATCGAGCGTCCCGACTGAGCGTGATGGGGCGAGGCAAAAGCGCGAATGCCGGACGCGCCGTCGGCGGAAGACGGCTGTTGGGGCGCTTCACCGAAAGCGGTGTGTCTGCGGCATAGGACCCTGCCGGGGTATTCCCACAGCCTGAAAATCAAGCTCGGCAGGACGACGAAGATCGGCGCCGAGAAGTAGAGCGTGGTCATTCCGCGCGATGATCGCGAGCATATGCAGTCGGAAGGTGACCTGCAGCGGGCCGATCGCCTCGACCTCTTCGACGGAGGCGAGCTCGCTTTTGCGGCGCGACTCGCGGAGCGTCTTCGAGCGGGCGATGTCCGAGACGACAATGGCCGCGTCAAATGGGGTGTCGTAGCGGAAGCCGACGCACGACTGGCGCCAGGGCCGCGGAGAACGGAGCGAGGGCCGTTTGCTCGCTCCGTCCCCGCTTAGCTCCTTCGCCTCAGCGGTAGCGCCAGCCGCCGTGCCAGCGGTAGCGGTTCGCCCAGTAGCGGCGGCCGTCCCACCAGCCGCGGCCACGATAGAAGACGCCGACCGCAGGCGCCGCCGGCACGATCACCACTGGTCCGCGCACGACCGGGCCGCGGCGAAGGTTCGGTCGGCAACCGCCGTAGGGACCGCGATGATAGCCGACGCCGCAGCCTTGCCGGGCGTCGGCCGGCGAGACGGCCGCAAACGCGCCAACTGCGACGAGGGCGGCCAATACGATATTCTTCATGTTGTCGTTCCCGTGGTTCGCCCGGCGGCTTTCACGGCTGCCGAGCGGTTCGTTCAACGGGCGTCGGCGCGCGTTCCGTCGCGGCGGCGGGAGGAATTTTGCTTCCTGTTTCCCGAGCTCGCCGTTCGAGGCCGCCTGCCGTCGAGAAAACGCGGTGATCCCGCGACGGCTTTCGGCCACTCGGCCGTGCAACAAGGGTTACGAAGGTTCGACCGATCGAGGGAAAAGCATGAACACCACCTTCAGGAATCTGCTCTGCGGGTTCGCGGCCGCATCGGCCTTCGCGTCCGGCGCGGCCGTCGCCGCGCCGCGATGGGACGCGAACGGCGACGGGCGGATGGAGAAGGCCGAGTTCGTTTCGATGGCCTCCGCCCGTCTCCTGCGCCGGGCCGACAAGGATGGGGACGGCCGCATCTCGCTCGACGAATGGAAGGCGCGCCGCGCCGCGCCGGCTCGCGCGCAAGGGAATCCCGAGCGGCGTTTCGCGCGGTTGGACGGCAACCGCGACGGCTCCCTCGACGCCGCCGAACTGCAGCCCATGCTGGAGCGGCGCTTCGAGCGGCGGGACACGAACAAGGATGGCGCACTCGACCGCGACGAGCGGCGGGCGCGCAAGAACGGCAAGGGATGAGCAGCGGCGCGGAGCGGGGGAAGATTGGCCGGCTGCGAGTCCGACGAAGCGCTCCTCGCTCGCATCGCGGGCGGGGAAGCGGCGGCCGAGCGCGCCATCGTGGCGCGCAAGCTGCCGCGCATCCTCGGTCTCGCTGTGCGGATGCTCGGGGACCGCGAGGAGGCGGAGGACGTCTCGCAGGAGGCTTTCGTGCGGATCTGGCGGCAGGCGCCTCGCTGGCGCAGCGGCGAGGCCCGGTTCGACACCTGGCTGCACACGGTCGTCCTCAACCTCTGCCGGGATCGGCTCCGTCGCAAACGCGAGCTCACCGTCGCCGAGCCTCCCGAGATGGCGGATCCCACACCCGGCGCCGAACAGCACCTCGTCCGGCAGGCCGAGCGTCAGGCGGTCGCCGCCGCGCTCGCGGCGTTGCCGGAACGGCAGCGTGAGGCGATCGTGCTGCAATACTATCAGGAACTCTCCAACGGCGAGGCCGCGGCCGTTCTCGGGATCTCGGTCGAAGCGCTGGAAAGCCTTCTGTCGCGGGCGCGGCGAACCCTGCGCGACCGCCTGGCGAACGAGATGAACGAATGAGCGAGATAACAGGCGAACGCTTCCGCAGGATCGTCGACAGCTATGGCGCGTCGCCGTCCCGCTGGCCGGATGCCGAGCGCGAAGCGGCGCAAGCCTTCATGGCGCGCAACGCGAGCGCGGCTGAGAGCATCTTGCGCGAGGCGGCCCTGCTCGACCGCTTCCTGGCGGGCCATCGCGTCGAGCAGCCGGGTTCGGCACTCGTCGGCGGCATCCTCGCCGATGCGTCCGCCCGTCGGTCGCGGCATCGCTGGTGGACGGTGATCCGGCGGGGAAGCGCCTTCGCCGGTCTCGGCATGGCCGGCGTCCTGTCCGGCGCCCTGGCGGTCGCGCTCGTTCTGCCGATGACCGCCGATTTCGGCGACGACGACGGCGCGGTGCTGACCGCCTTTCATTCGCCTGCTGCGGTGACCGACGAAGGGGACGACGAGGAATGACGGGACGGATGTCGCGGCTGCTGCTCGCCGGTTCGCTGGCGCTGAACGTCTTTCTCGTCGGCGCGGCGGCGGGCGGCGCCTATGTCTGGCTCGAAGCCGGGCGGACCGCCGCCGGACCCCGGCCGGGCCTGCGCTTCGCCGCTTCCGGACTCCCGGCCGAGCGCCGCGAGGCGTTCCGCGCGGCGCTGTCGGGGGCGCGAAGGGCCATGGCGGACCAGGCGGCGGCCGGGCGGGATCGACGCCGGGAGCTGCATCGGCTGCTGGAACGGGCACCGCTCGATCGGCCGGCGATCGATGCGGCGCTCGCGGCGATCCGTGCTTCGGACACGGCGATCCGGACGCGCGTCGAGGCGGCCGCCGTCGACTTCGCCGCCAGCCTGAACGACGCCGAGCGAGCCAAGCTGATCGAAGGGCTGGAGGGAAGCGGACCGATGCTGCGGGGCACGCGGGTAAATCGCCGCCCCGGCGACGGATCGGCAGCGGCCGACCGTTGAACGTCGCGAAACGGAGACAACGGAGGCGAAGCGGCTATGGCGGTACCGAACGACCTCGCCGGCGGGACGGCTGCGCTCAACCGCTTCGGGCTCGGCGCCCGGCCGGATGAAGCGCCGCCGGCCGACCCGCGCTCTTGGCTGCTCGACCAGTTTCGCCGCTTCGAAGCTGTTCCGGCGGCCTTCGCGGAAGCTCGCGGCGCTTCCGGCATTTTTGCCGAATATGCCGAGGATCGCGCCAGCCTGCGCGACCGTTCCGGCGACGAGCGGGTGAAGGCGCGGATGGCGTTGCGCCGGCGCGGCCGCGAGCTCTATCGCCTAGAAGCGAGGATGCGGCTCGCCTCGGCCGTCGCGACGCCGACGCCCTTCGTGGAACGGCTCGTCCATTTCTGGTCGAACCACTTCGCCGTGTCGGCCGACAAGCCGCAGGTCACGGTGCTTGCCGGTGCGTTCGAGCGGGAGGCCATCCGCCCGCACGTGCTCGGACGGTTCGCCGACCTGGCTCTCGCCGCCGAGACGCATCCGGCCATGCTGTTCTTCCTCGACCAGCCGCGCTCGGCCGGACCGAACAGCCGACGCGCGGCGCGAGCGGCGGCCGCCGGCGGCGCGCGTCGGCCCGGCATCAACGAGAACCTCGCGCGCGAGGTCATGGAGCTCCACACGCTCGGCGCGCGCACCGGCTACGATCAGAAGGACGTGACGGAGTTCGCTCTCGCGCTGACCGGCTGGACGGTCGCGCGACCGAACGATCCGGACGGAGTCGAGCCCGGTGCCTTCCGCTTCCGTCCCGAGATGCACGAGCCCGGCGAGCGGACCATTCTCGGGCGGACCTATGGCCAACCGGGCGCGGCCCAAGCCCGCGCCGTGCTGCGCGACCTGGGTGCGGCCAGTGCCACGGCACGCCGCGTCGCCGCCAAGCTCGCCCGCCATTTCGTCGCCGACGACCCGCCGGACGCGCTGGTCTCGAAGCTGGCGGACGCTTTCGCGATGTCCGACGGGGATCTGCCGACCCTGTACCGCGCCCTGATCGACGCGCCCGAAGCGTGGGCGCCGTCGCAGCCGAAATTCAAGACGCCTTGGGACTGGCTGGTCTCGGCGCTTCGGGGCCTCGGCCGCACCGACCTCGGCGACGTCGAAAGCGTCCAGCTCGCCAACCAGCTCGGCCAAGCGATCTGGCGGCCGCGCTCGCCGGCCGGCTACGACGACGTGGCCGCGAGCTGGGCCGCCCCCGACGCGTTGATGCGCCGGATCGAGATCGCGCAACGCCTGGTCCGGCCGGTCTCGGAAACGCTCGACGCGCGCGAACTCGCCCCGAAACTCCTGGCCGGCAGCTTGAGCGAGGGAACGCGGCTTCAGGTGGGGCGTGCCGAGTCGCGCGCCTCCGCTCTCGCGCTGCTGCTCGTGTCGCCCGAATTCTTGCGGAGATAGGCATGGTCCACCGTCGCCAGTTCCTGCGCTTCGCCGCCACGGGCGCCGGCGCGCTTCTCGTCTCGCCCCGCCTCGTTCTCGCCAACGTCGAGACCGATCGCCGCTTCGTCTTCGTCATCCAGCGCGGTGCTGCCGACGGGCTCGATACCGTGGTGCCCTATGCCGACCCGGCGCTGGCCGGCTTGAACCGCCGCCTGGCCGACGACCGGGCGGCGCTGCACAGGCTCGACGGCACCTTCGCCCTCCATCCGGCTTTGACGGAAATGGCCGGATGCTACGGACGCAAGGAAGCGCTGTTCGTCCACGCCGTCGCCTCGCCCTATCGCGAGCGCTCGCACTTCGACGGCCAGAACGTCCTCGAGAGCGGCGGGACGGACCCCTACCAGTTGAAGGACGGCTGGATGAACCGGCTCGTCTCGCTTCTGCCGAAGAGCCGGGACGAGGCGATCGCCTTCGCTCCGACCGTGCCGCTCGCCCTGCGGGGGCCGGCCGACGTGCTGTCCTACGCGCCGTCGAATCTTGGACAGGCGCCGGACGATCTCCTGACGCGGGTCGCCGCCCTCTACGACGCCGACCCGCAGCTCCATGCCCTCTGGAGCGCGGCGATGGAGACGCGCGGGCTCGCGGCCGGCGTGGAGCGGCGGCAGGACCCGGCGGCGGTCGGCCGCGTCGCGGCCGGCTTCCTCGCCCGTGCCGACGGACCGCGTCTCGCGATGATCGAGACGAGCGGCTGGGACACGCACGCGAACCAGGTGAACCGCCTCGCCAATCAGTTGCGCGGCCTCGATACGCTCATCGGCGCCCTACGCGACGGTCTTGGGGAAGCGTGGAAGCAAACCACAGTGCTCGTCGCTACCGAGTTCGGCCGCACTGCCGCGCTCAACGGGACGGGCGGCACCGATCACGGCACAGCCTCCGCCGCCATGCTCGTCGGCGGCGCGGTGCGAGGCGGGCGGGTGCTGGCCGACTGGCCGGGCCTCGGGCAGCGAGTTCTGCGTGACGGACGCGACCTGGCGCCCACCCTCGATCTCGACGCGCTCATCACCACCGCGGCGGCCGAAGCCCTCGCGCTCGATCCGGAGCGCACGATGCGCACCCTGTTTCCCGGCCGCCCGCTGAACAGGAACCTTTCGGGTTTGGTCGAAGCGTGATTATTGCGGCAACCGCGTTCCGGCGGAATGGACTCGTTCGTGCGACGTGAAACCCCGTGGATCTTAAAGTCCGAGGCCCGGTTTACGGGCCTCGGAAAACCACGGCGGAGCTACAGTGTCACGATTGGTACTTCAGAGTTCCCTGAGGCAAACCAACGTTCCGTTCCGAGAGTTCGTCGCAAGAACTGTACTGCGACTCATAAGACTGACCTGGCGCAGCGAAAAACGCAGCCGGCGTTGTGCGAGCTGATCAGATAAGTTGGTCGTACCCATCGCATATCGTGGTCGCGACGAGGCCATCCTATCGCATATGATGATCGCGTGGATTCAAAGGGGACGCGTCAGGGAAGGCGCTTTGGACGCCGGACAACAAAAAGCCCCCGGCTTCGAGCCGGAGGCGGTGTCCGAGTGGCGATGTCGGCGTGGTGCCGTCGAAGTCGTTCAGCCAGGCGCCCGCGTCAGCGCCGATGCGAAATCACGCTTGCCGTTGAGGAGGCCGTGAACCGCAAGGTCGCCGTGTGCCAGCATGTCGATCATGCGCTTGACCGAGATCTTCCGCTCGTAGGGCCAGCGAGCGAGCGTAAGCGAACCGTCGGGTGCTCGGGCTACGGCGGGCGCTTCTGGAATCAGTCGATGCATCCATTCGACGACCTCACGCCGACGGAACAAAAAACGGTGAGCTTCGGCTCCGCCACCTCTCAGCCAGCATGGCAGGGAACCTGCCCGTACCAGCGTCTTGACGCATTCGGAGCCGAGACCGGTCAAACTCGAGAGGTCCGCCTGACCGATCGCATCGGCCAGGTCATGTGCGATCCTTTCGGCGACCGAGCGCTCGATCCTGACGGGACTGCCCTTCACGATCTTGGGGCGGATCAATCCTTCCTTCGCGAGGAGGCGACGCAGGTTGCGCGGCCGGCAACGCGCCATCGCTGCCGCCTCGGAGAGGTTGATCGTCCCGCCCGACCGAGCGGTCTTGGGATAGTTGTCCGCGGTGAGGCGGAACTTCGCTTCCGCGTTCGCGACGATGATGCGCGCAAGGGTAGGGGAGAAGTCTTCGTCCTTCCTGAAGCGGAACCAGTGCACGAACCAGCCGTAGGCGTTGTCGATGCGCGGCAGGGGCAGCTTGCCTTCCTCCGTCCTCTCCCTCGTCACCATGAATTCCGCGAAGACCCGGTCGAGGATCTCCGGCAGACGTCCTTCGACGAGGATGCGGTAACCCCTGGCACGGACGGCGTTCGCCTCGCCGCAGTCCTCCGGCTCCACCCATTTCGTCCGGTAGCCCAACGCGTCCAGCGCTCCGACGCGCCCCGCCACCTCGAAGGCGTCCCGTGGCGAAAGTTCGTCGAGGACCGGAGCGGCATCCGCGTTCCCCACGCCGAACTTGGACAGCAACAGACGGTCGAGCGAGACCAGGTCCGGATCCGCAAGGTCAAAGGTGAGGCGATGCACCGATCCGTCTTCGCACATTCGGCATTTGTGGAGTTCCACGTCGTCCCAGGACAGCGGTCGACCACACGAGCACTCCGAGACGAGATGCCGACCATGGGTCGGGCACGTCGCGACGAAACCGAAGTCCCACCAGAATCTGTGGAATGGTCGCTCCGACAGGCATAGGGGGCAGACCCTGCGTATCCGCGTGTGAATGTCCTTCACGGTGCCGAGCGTCTGTCCGCGAAAGGTTCGCATCTTCGCGGACGTCCGACGATAACAGCGATCCTGGAGATCGGAGACGTCGCAGCGCAGCACCTTCGCCAGAGCGTCCAGCCTGTCGCCCAGACGAACCTGATGGGTCCGGACACCGACCATGGTCTCGAACGACCGCAGACGCGGAAGCCCGTTCGAGGCGGCCAGCCGCAGCATCATGCCGTGGACGGGCTCGTCCGACTCCGGCCTGATCCAGAGGTGCGGCATCCAACCCGGCGCCCGTACGACGCTCATCGTCCACGAACACCCAGATCGCGGCGGCGCTGACGAACGCCCGCCGTCCTGGTCTGTCGGTCTTCCGCGGCGCGTTGACGTTTGGACCGCTCCGCATGAATCGTCTGCTGGAACTCCTTCAGTTCGTTTTCGTCGAGGAGGAACGGGTTCAGGTGGCTGCCGATGCCTCGGTGATCGCGCAGCATGCCGGCCAGCGCCGTCCGGTCGAGGCGACCGAGACCTTCCTCGAGCGCGTAGTCGACCGCGTCGATCAGGAGGTGGGAGATACGTCCGACGTAACCGTCCGTCGCGTGATGGATTCGAACCGCGACCTCGTCGCCGCTGATGTCGCTCGCTTTGTCGAACGGCAGTTCTCCCTCGATCGCCTCGAGAAACTGGACGAATTCGCCTTCGCGACCATCGAGGACGAACGGCGAGACCTGATGCACGCGAGACGTCATCTCGTGCAGTTGCGTGTTGGCCAGCATGATCTCGCGGGCATGGGGAAGACCAATGAGCACTATCTGCATCCGGGCGGACTTCATGAGGACCTTGAAGACGTCCGCCGCTTTGTAGATGCCTTCCGGACCGCGATGTTCGGAGATGTGCTGTACGTCGTCGAAGATCAGCAGCTTCGTCTTCTGCGCGAGCAACTGGTGGATCAGCATCGTCAGGACGGACATGAAGTTCATGGTCTTGGGCGGCCTGGTGCCGGTCACCGCGACGACGACGTCCGAGAACAAACTCTTGAACGACGGTTTCGGATCGACGGGGATCTTGATCACCGGGCGTTCCAGTCGGTCGTCCCGTTCGAGCACGACCGACATGATGTCG
>NZ_VZDO01000007.1 GCF_008802405.1 Plantimonas leprariae | reverse complement strand
GGCGAAGCTGGTGATCGATACGCGCAATGCCTGCGAGCGGGCCGGCGTCGCGGCCGAGAACGTGGTGAAAGCTTAAGAGTCCTCGCCGACCCGCCGCCAGAAGGAGGAGGAAAGGCCGGGGTCGATGTGGGCGCGGAAGCGCTCCAGCGCCGGGTAGCCGGCCTCGAACAGGTCGCGGGGCAGGCGGCCGTCCTTCGCCGGATAGAGCCGGCCGCCGGCTTCGCGGACGATCGCGTCGAGTCGCGCGAGGAGTTGCAGCGTCGACGCGCCGCGATTGGGGAAGTCGAGCGCCAGCGTCGTGCCCTCCGCCGGAAACGACAGGAGGCCGGGCGAGGCGAGGACGCCGAAGGTCTTCAGCACCACGAGGAACGATCCCTGACCGGCCTTGGCGATCTCGCCCAGCATCGCGCGCGTCGCCTCGCGCGCGAACCTCGGCGGCACGACGCTCTGGTATTGGTACATGCCGCGCCGGCCGTAGAGCCGGTTCCAGTCGCGGATCGCGTCGAGCGGATAGAAGAACGGCTCGTAGGGCACGCGCCGCGCCCCGGCTCGTCTCCGCCCGAGCGCGTAGTAGGCCGTGTTCATCGCGCCGATCGTCCAGCGGTTGAGGAAGAGGCTTGGGGCGTCCATCGGCACCGCCGGACCGCGCCGGGCCGGGACCGCCAGCGGCCCCTCGGTGGCGTGGTTGGCCCGCGTGAACAGGCCGCGCCCGAGCGAGCGCCCGCTGGCGAGACAGTCGATCCAGGCGACGGTGTATTCGTGGCTTGCGGCACTTGCCTCGGCCAGCGCGAAGAAGCCGTCGAGGTCCGGGAACGGGACCGTCTCCGCCTCCATGTCCGAGGTTGCGATGCGGCGCAGGCGGATCGTCGCCTCGGTGATGACGCCGGTGAGGCCGAGGCCGCCGACTGTCGCGGCGAACAGACCGGACACTTCCGCCGGGGGCAGCCGGTGTTCACTGCCGTCGGTGCGGAGGAGCCGGATCCGTTCGATCCATCGCCCGATCGTCCCGGCGCCGTGATGGTTCTTGCCGTGGACGTCGTTGGCGATGGCGCCGGCGAGCGTCGCAAAGCAGGTGCCGGGCGTCACCGGCAGGAAGAAGCCCTGTGGCACGGCGAAGGCGAGGATCGCGTCGAGCGACGCGCCCCCTTCGGCGGTGAGAAGTCCGGTTTCAGGGTCGAACGCCGTGATGCCGGCGAGGGCGCGGCAATCGAGCACCGCGCCGTCGGCGTTGAGGTTCGAGTCGCCGTAGGAGCGGCCGAGCCCGCGCGCGAGGAGACCGTTCTCGAAGCGGTTCGAGCGTTGCAGGAGGTCGGGGAGGTCCGTCTTGATCGACGGACTCGCCACGAACTGGCGCGGACGCAAAACGCGTCCCCAGGACGTGAGGTCGGTGCGTGGAACGAACGGGTCCATGCACCGAGATGATCACCGGAGAGGTTCCCGGATCGCCAACGTGGCCGAACCGGATCGACCTATGGTAAACGCCGGATGTTTCGGCGGCCTCCCGCGCCGAACCCGCCAAGGGGATGCGCAGTGCAGGTCAGCGCCTTGAACGTCTATCCGGTTAAGGGCGCGCGCGGCGTGGCCATGACCCGCTCGCCGGTCGAACTGGCAGGCCTCACCGGCGACCGCCGCTGGATGGTGGTGGAGCCGGACGGGCGCTTCGTGACGCAGCGCGAACTGCCGGCCCTGGCGCTGCTCGAAGCCGTGCCGGACGAGGACGGGCTGCACCTGTCCTTCCCGGCGAGCGTGGCGTCGGACGGCGGCGAGCGCTTCGTGCCCGTGCCGGACGGCGACCAGCGCCTGGCCGTCCGCGTCTGGAAGGACGCGGTGGACGCCGCGGCGGCGGGATCGGAGGACGACCGGGCGCTCTCGCGCTGGCTCGGCCGGCCGCTGCGTCTCGCCCACTTCGACGGGCAGGCGCAGCGCGGCGTGTCGCGCGACTGGCTGGACCGCGACGCGCCGGTCGGCTTCGCGGACGGCTTTCCGGTGCTGGTCGCGACGGAGGCGTCGCTGCGCGCCCTCAACCGCACGATCGTGGCGGGCGGCACGGAGGCGGTGCCGATGAACCGTTTCCGGCCGAACGTGGTGATCGCGGATACGGAAGCCTTCGAGGAGGACGGCTGGGCGACGATCCGCGTCGGCGACGTGGTGCTCGACCTCGTGAAGCCCTGCGCGCGCTGCACGGTGACGACGGTCGACCAGTCGGGCGGCGTCTTCGACGGGCCTGAGCCGCTGGCCAGCCTCACGCGTCTGCGCATGTCCGGCGACCGGCGCGCGCCGGGCGTCCTTTTCGGCTGGAACGCGGTGCCGCGTGCGCCGGGCGAGATCGCCGTCGGCGACGGGGTGGAAGTGCTGGAGCGCCGCGAGGGCGGCTGGCCGCTGCGCCGGCCGAAGGCGGCCTGAGCCTTACGCGTTCATGTGCAGGTAGACCGGATCGAACATGCCGCGTTCCACGAGCCGATCCCAGTCCAGGATCTCGACGGTACGGCGTTCCATGCCGGCGAGGCCCTCTTCGCGCAGCGTGCGCAGCGCCCGGTTGACGCTGACGAAGGACAGGGCCAACAGGTCGCCGATCTCCTGCTGCGTCATGTCGAGCGTATAGCGGCCGTCCCGCACCGCGCCGACCGCATCGAAGCGCAGCGTCATCTCGCAGATCAGGTGCGCGAGGCGCGCCACCGCCGAGAGCTTGCCGATCCGCAGGTTCGACGCCCGGTAGATCGCGGCGTCGATCAGCGTCTCGCGCCAGAAGGCGGCGTTGATCGTCGGGGAGCGGTTGCAGGCGTCGAAGAGGCTGGCATGCTCGACGAAGGCCAGCCGGCATTCGGACAGGGTGCGGATGCTGTGGTCCATCTCGCCGAGATGCAGGCTGCAGAGGTCCGGCAGTTCACCGCGGATCTGGATGGCGTGGATCTGGTACTCGCCGTCGCGCGTCAGCTGGTAGCGCGAGGTCACGCCGTCGAGCACCACGAAGCACAGCGTCGGCGTGTCGCCCATTTCAGCGATCCTGGCGCGCGGGGGAAAGCTGCGATAGTCGAAGTCGAGGCCTGCCAGGATGTCGCGGTCCTTATCGGAAAGCTCGCTCGCCGAGCTCAGCCGCCGCAGAAGGACGTCGAGCGCCTCGTTGTCGGATCCCATCGCGCCGTTCGCCTCGCCCCGCCGCTTTACGTTCAAAGCGCCTGTAGCGCGTCGGGGTTGCGAGAGGAACGGCGCAAATGTCGTGAGGCGCGCCGCTTTCTTGAGCCGTCAAACGATCTCGGTCTCGGGACGCGCCGCGGGGCGGGAAGACCTCGAGGTGGGACCGCCTGGTCCCGTGGATACGGCGGCCGGTTCAGTCCCGCCGCGGCGTGAGCTTGCCGTCGACGCTCCAGCTTCCCGGGCCGGCGGCCGCCAGATACAGGAACACGAAGCAAAAGAGGATCGCCGCGTCGCCCTGGTTGAGAATCGGGAAGGCGCTTTCCGGCGCGTGGAACATCCAGTAGGCCACCGCCATCTCGCCGGACAGGATGAAGGCGACCGGCCGCGTGAACAGGCCGAGCACGATCAGGATGCCGCCGAAGAGTTCCAGGACGCCGCCGAGCCCGAACAGGGAGAACAACGGCGGGCCGGGGTTCTCCGAGGGCGGGAAGCCGAGCAGCTTCTGGGCTCCGTGCTCCATGAACAAGAGACCGGAGACGATCCGGAGCGCTGCGAGGGCGCGGGGGCTCCAGGCTTCGATGTTCATGCGATTGCTTCCCTCCAAGGTTTGCGCGCTCATGGCTTGGCGATGTGCCAAACGTCGTTGACGCCGTCACCGGTCACGTCGCCGGGCCGCGAGTCCTTGACCCAGCCATACAGCGGTTTGCCCTTGTAGGCCCATTGCATGGCGCCGTCATCGCGCGAGACCAGCGACCACTCGCCGTCAGCCTTCGCTCCGGCCGCGGCCGCAAGCGGCGGCCAGTTGGCCGCGCACTTGCCCGAACAGGCGGACTTGCCGGCCTCGTCCTTGTCGAAGGTGTAGAGCGTCATGCCCTTGGCGTCGACGAGCGCCGGGCCGAGCTTCGTCTCGCCTGTCGAGGCGGGAGCGCCCTCCGCCGCGAAGGCGACGGCCCGCGCGGCCAGAAGCGCCGCGATGCCTCCCGCGAGCAGCGTTCGATGAAGGATGGTGCGCATGCGGTCTTCTCCCCTTGCGAAGGCAAGCCCGACCTGCCCGTCATCCGCGAGCATGGCAGGCCGCATGTGACGCCGCTTCGGACCAAAGTCCGATGGCGCGGCGTTCGGTGGTCCGATGGGCTTCGGCCGCCGAAGGCGATAGGATCGCCGGATGGCTCTCGCCTTCCCTTCGACGGTGCGCGCGCTGCTGCGTCGCTGGCGCGTCCTCAGCCTCGCGCGGCAGTATCTCCTCGCCGGCGCGGCGGTGCTCGTCGTCGGCATGGTGGTGATCGGCTTCTGGGTGACGCGCCAGATCGAGGAAGGGGTGACGCAGAATACGGCGACGGCGACGGCTCTCTACGTCGACGGCGTCATCGCGCCGCTGCTGGCCGACATCGACGGGTCGAGCGTCCTGTCCGAGGGGGCGAGGCGCGCGCTCGACGAGACCCTGGCGCAGGGAGCGCTCGGCGCGCGGCTGGAGACATTCAAGCTCTGGGGCCGCGGCGGACTGATCACCTATTCGAGCGATCCCTCGCTGATCGGCAAGCGCTTCCAGCCGACGGACAGCCTGAAGAAGGCGTGGTCGGGCCACGTCGCCGCCGAGTTCGACGACCTCGACGACGACGAGGACGCGACCGAGCGGGGCTCCGACGTGCCGCTCCTGGAGATCTACAATCCGATCCGCGCGCCCTGGTCGGGCGAGATCGTCGCCGTCGCCGAGTTCTACGAGCATGCTGGCGACCTGGAGAACGGCCTGTTCGCGGCGCGACTCAGGAGCTGGTTCGTCGTCGCCGCCGTGACGCTGGCGATGATGGGGGCGCTGTTCGGCATCGTCATGCGCGGCAGCGCGACGATCGCCCGCCAGCGGAGCGACCTCGAAGGCCGCGTCGCCGACCTCCAGCGCCTCCTCGCCGAGAACCGCCGGCTCGGCCGGCGGGTGCGCGAGGCGTCGAGCCGCGTCGCGGCGCTGAACGAGCGGACGCTCCGCCGGCTCAGCGCCGACCTGCACGACGGCCCGGCGCAGCTTCTGGCGCTCGCCTCGCTGCGGCTCGGCAGCCCGGGGCTGGCGCAATCCGGCGACCCGGCGAAGGTGGAGGAGATCAGGTCCATCCGCGGCTTCCTCGACGAGGCGATGTCCGACATCCGCGGCATCTGCCACGGCCTCGCGCTGCCGACGATCGAGTCGCTCGATCTGGCGGGACTCGTCGAGACGGCGGCGCTCGCGCACGAGCGCCGCACCGGCACCCATGTCCGGCTCGACCTGCCGGCGCAGCCGGTGGCGCTCAGCCCGGCCGAGAAGATCGGCGTCTACCGTTTCGTCCAGGAGGGGCTGACCAACGCCTTCCGCCATGCCGGCGGTGCCGGCCAGGCGGTCACGGTCCGGCTCGACGCCGAGCGGCTGACGGTGCGGGTGGACGACCGGGGCGGGGGCATCGGCGCGGCGGAGCCGGGTCTCGGCCTGTCGGGCCTGCGCGACCGGATCGAGAGCCTCGGCGGCACGCTCGACGTCGAGACCGGGCCGGAGGGAACCGGCCTCGTCATGACCATCGCCAACGTTCGGGAGCTGGCCGCATGAGCGAGGTTCGACGCATCGTCCTGGCGGACGACCATCCGTTGTTCCGGGCGGGCGTCGCGCTCAGTCTCGCCGAAACCGGCCGCTACGATGTCGTCGCGCAGGTGCCCGATGCCGACGGTGCGGTGGCGAGCGTGCGGGAAGCGGAACCCGACCTGGCGCTGATCGACCTGTCGATGCCGGGTTCCGGCCTCGACGCTGTGCGCCGTATCGCGGAGAGCGCGCCGACGGTCCGTGTGGTGGTGCTGACCGCTTCGGAGAGCGACGACGACGTGCTGGCGGCGCTGGCGGCCGGCGCGAAGGGATACGTCCTGAAGGGGGTCGGCTCCGAGAACCTGGTGGACGTCTTGGATGCCGTGATGCGCGGCGAAAGCTACGTGCCGCCGACGCTGGCGGCGCGCATCCTGTCCGCGATGCGCCGGCCGGCGCCCCAGGCCGTCAGGGACGACCCGCTGGCGCGGCTGACGGACCGGGAGGACGAGATCCTGCGCCTCGTGGCGGACGGGCTCAGCAACAAGGAGGTCGGGCTCCGCCTCGACCTTCAGGAGAAGACGGTCAAGCATCACATGACCAGTATTCTCGGCAAGCTGAACGTGCGCAATCGCACGGAAGCGGCGGTGCTGCTGAAGGACCGGCCGCGGAGCGGCTGATGCCGCGAAGCGGGGACGCCGGAGCGTCCTCGCGGCGGCGCGGCCTCGTCAGCGCGCGAAGCGTGCGAGCCGCGCCCGGTCGGCCGCCGTCGCGGCGCGCTCCACGATCGTGCGGCCGCGCGGATCCTTCATCTCGTACCGGCCGTTCTCGATCTCTTCCTTGAAGCCGTCGCGCGTCGTGATCTCGATGTTCCGGCCGTCCGTCTCGATCCTGGCGCCGGTCGTGGCCGAAACGTGCTCGAGACCGCGACGCGCCTCGCCGGCTCGCCGGTCGTCGCCCGCCCGGTCGTCGGCGCCGTTCCGACCACCGCCCTTGTCGTCGCCGCCGCGATTCGAGCCGTGGCTGCCGGAATTGCCGGAGCTTCCGCCGTTCGACGAGCCGCCACCGCCCGAGCTTCCGTGACTGCCGGAGCCGCTGGAGCCACCGCTGCCGCCGGAGCTGCCGTGGCTGCCGCCGCCACCCCCGCTGCCGCCACTTCCGCCGCCGTGACCGCCTCCCGATCCGCCGCCACCGCCCGACCCGCCGTCCTTGGCGAAGGCGGCCGCGGCGTGAAACGCCCCGGAGCCGAAAGTGAACGGCTGGGCCGCGAGAATGGTCGCCGCGAACAGAAGCGCGGCTCGGGATGCGATGCGGATGGTCATGGGGGATCCTCGTGCGCTTCGGTCGAAGCGGCGCCCTGCCGCTCCGACGTATCGTTCTTTGGTGAAAAGGCGGGTTCTTACTTGTACTTGCCCTTGCCGTTCTGGTCGTGCGCGCCCGGATGGTCGTCGTTCTTCTTGCCGCCGTGCTTGTCGCCGCCCTTGTCGTCGTTCCGCTTGCCGCCCTTGTCGTCGCCGGCCTCGTGCCTGCCGCCGGACTCGGCTTCCTTCGCGGCGGCCGTCAGGCCCGTGAGGCCGCTCGTGGCGTAGAGCGCGACGGGCGCGGCGGTGAAGGCGAGCGCCAGCGAAGCGGTGGCGAGGGCGCGCTGGATGCGGGTCGTGTCGATCATGGCCTGTCTCCTCGTTGCCGGCAGGCCTGCTGCCCGGCCGGTGAGGAAAACATGCCGGCCGCCGCCGCGCCGCGATAGCGGCCCAGGACCTTTACGGCTCCAGCCCGGACCTCGGTCCGACCGGCACCGGACCATGACCGGGCGGCCGGTCGACCGCCTTTTCCGACGGCCTCTTATCCCCCGTCCGGCGGTGCGCCGTAGCATCCGGCGGCAGCTTTCCCGATCCGACGAGGTTCCGATGCCCGACGACGCGACGCCGAATTTCGCCTTCCCCTACATCATGCCCTCGCAGGCGCAGAAGCATCTTACCCACAACGAGGCGCTGCGGATGCTCGACGCCGTGGTGCAGGTCGGCGTCGCCGACCGCGACCTCGTCGCGCCGCCGGCCGACGCGGCGAACGGGGCGCGCTTCATCGTGGGCGCGGCCGCGAGCGGGGCTTGGGCCGGGCAGGCGGGGCGGATCGCCGCCTGGCAGGACGGGGCCTGGGCCTTCTTCGCGCCGCGCGAAGGCTGGCTCGCCTGGGTCGCGGACGAGGACGCGCTTCTCGCCTTCGACGGCGCCGGCTGGGTGCCGGCGCTCGGCAAGGTTCCGATCCAGAACGCGCCGCTCCTCGGCGTCAACGCGGCCGCGGATGCCGTGAACCGCTTCGCCCTGAAGTCCGACGCCGCGCTGTTCAGCCACGACGACGTCCGGCCCGGCAGCGGCGACATGCGCGTCAAGCTCAACAAGGCCGCGGCGGCGGGCACCGCCTCCTTCCTGTTCCAGACCGGCTATTCCGGCCGGGCCGAGTTCGGCACCGTCGGCGACGACCGCTTCGCCCTGAAGGTCAGCGCCGACGGCGCGACGTGGCGCGAGGCGCTGCGGGTCGACAACGCGACCGGCGGATTGAGTCTGGCCGCCGAAGCCCGCACGGCCGCCATCCGGCCGGCGGCCGACAACACCTCCGCGCTCGGCGGCAGCGGAGCGCGCTGGTCGCAGATCTGGTCGGCGAACGGCGTGATCCAGACCTCGGACCGCCGCGACAAGACCGAGATCGAGGCGCTCGATCCGGAGCTCGCCGCCCGCCTCGTGGATGCGGTGGAGGCGGTGACGTTCCGCTGGATCGAGGGTGGCCGCGACGCGGCGGAGGGTGGCACGGTGGCCCGCCCCGGCCGGCGGCGGCATGCCGGCTTCATCGCGCAGGACCTTCGCGCCGCGCTGGACCGCCAAGGACTCGACGTCGCCGCCTGGGGGCTGGACGACCCGGCCGACCCAACGAGCCGCCACTGGCTGCGGCCGGACCAGCTCGTCGCGCTGCTCTGGGCCGCCTTGCGCGAGACCCGCCAGCGCGTCGAGGCGCTGGAGGCGGCGGCTCAGGCCGCCAGCAGCGCGTAGGTACCGAAGGCCGGCACCTTCACCGCGAGACGCCGCGGATCGATGCCGGCGACGAGGCCGAGGATGTTGACCTCGAAGCCCGACGTCGCGCCGGCCGCGACGCCGGCATAGCCGAGGATCGACAGGCGGAGGTCGCCGCGGTCGCCGTCCCATTCGGCGAAGCGGCCGTCGGACGGGAAGTCCCGCCCGATCGCCGCCGGCGGCAGCGTCGTCCGCAGGCCGGGGACGTTGCGCAGGACGTGCTCGACGAAGGTGTTGGAGTTCGGCCCCGGGAAGATGTGGTAGCCGCCCTGCATGGCGAAGGGATAGGTCTCGATCGCCCGCCGCACCGCCGGGATGATCGCCTTCGTCGCCTCGCCGTGCCGCTCCAGCACGAGGCGCGGCGGGTTCGAATACCAGCGTCCGTCCGGCGGATAGGCGTTGCGGCGGATCGGCGAACCCCAGCCGACCTTGTCCCAGCGCTCGTAGGAGGGCGCGCCTTCGTCCTTCACGACGATCCAGGAATGTTCCGACACCGCGCCCTTCAGACCGCCGGTGCGTGCGGCGAAGACGTAGACGGCCGCATCGCGCGCGGCCGACGCCGGCGGCAGGAGCTTCGCGCTGGTCCAGTCCGCGTCGCGCCAGCTCGAAGGGTGGTTGCCGGCGTACCAGAAGGCGACGGCGAGGCCCGCCGGCACGAGATAGACGAGCACGAAGGCGAGGAGAACGAACTTCAATATCCGCATCTGTCGGGTGGCGAGGAAAGGGCGGGACTGCTAAGCCGCGCAACATATGGCGAGCGGCGGCATCCGGCGGAAGGCCGCCCGCGCGTCGCATGATCGCAGCATCCGCCGGGGGCGAAGCGTTGGACAATCCCGTTCTGGTCGAGGTCACGCGCGGTGGCCGGGTCGAAAGCCGGCATCGCGGCACGGTGGCGGTGGTGGATGCATCCGGCGCGACGGTCTTCGGCAGCGGCGACCCGGAAGCGCCGGTCTATCCGCGCTCGGCGATCAAGGTGTTCCAGGCGCTGCCGCTGGTCGAGACCGGCGCGGCGAACCGCTTCGGCTTCGGGAACCGGGAGCTCGCGCTGGCCTGCGCCTCGCATTCCGGCGAGGAAGGGCACGTGGCGCTCGCGGCCGACATCCTCGTCCGCGCCGGCCTCGGCGAGCCGAACCTCGAATGCGGCTGCCATTGGCCCTCGTCCGGCACGGTCGCGCGCCAGATGGCGCGGAACGGCGTCGAGCCGACGCAGCTCCACAACAACTGCTCGGGCAAGCATTCCGGCTTCCTCTGCACCGCCGTCCACGAAGGCGAGGCGACGGAGAGCTATGTCCAGCCGCGGCACGTCGTGCAGGACCGCATCCGCCGGACGATGGAGGACGTGATGGCGCTCCGTCTCGATCCGGACGAGGCCGGCGTCGACGGCTGCTCGATCCCGACATACGCCGTGCCGGTGCGGGCGATGGCGCACGGCTTCGCGCGGCTCGTCGGGGAAACCGGCGTCGAGCGAAGCCGTGCGCAGGCCGGACGCCGGCTGATCGAGGCCTGCATGGCCGAGCCGTGGTACATGGCGGGCACCGGCCGCGCCGACGTTTCGCTGATGGAGGCGGCGCCGGGCCGCGTCTTCGTCAAGGCAGGGGCCGAGGGCGTCTATTGCGGCGCGGTGCCGGAACTCGGACTCGGTTTCGCGCTGAAGATCGACGACGGCGCGGGGCGCGCGTCGGAAGCCGCCGCCGCCGCGACGCTGTCGCGCATCTTCCGCGACCGGGACGCGGCGCTCGCCGAGCGGTTCGCCGAGCATTCGCGGGAGACGCTGCGCAACTGGCGCAAGATCGAGGTCGGCGACGTCCACGCCGTGGCGTGATCGCGCAGCCTCCTACAGCCAGCGTTTGTAGCGGAAGAAGACCAGCGGCAGGACGGCCGAGAGCACCATCACGCCGAGCGCGAACGGGTAGCCGAGCCGCCAGTTCAGCTCCGGCATGTGCTGGAAGTTCATGCCGTAGATCGAGGCGACCAGCGTCGGCGGCATGAAGCCGACCGCGGCCACCGAGAAGATCTTGATGATGGCGTTCTGCTCGATCGAGATCAGTCCGACCGTGGTGTCGAGCAGGAAGGTCGTCTTGTTCGACAGGAAGGACACGAAGTCGTTCAGCGAATGGATGTCCCGCATCATACCCTTCACACGGGCGCGCGCATCCTTCGGGCATTTGCGCCCGTCGAGCACGTATTGGAGGTAGGGCATCAGCCGGTCGAGCGTCGCGAGGCTTTCGCGCGTGCGGGAGGAAAGGTCACCCGCCGCGCCGATCTGGCGCAGAAGCTCCTTGAATTCGTGCGTCGCGATCGGCTTCTTGTCGCGCGAGGCGGCGAAGATTTCGTTTGCGATCCGATCGAGATCGGCGGCGATCGATTCCAGCATGTCGGCGACGCGGTCGACCACCGTTTCCAGGAGGCCGATCAAGGCGGTTTCCGCGCTCGGCACCTTCGGCGGCTTGTGCCCGGACGGTTCTTCCGGCGCCACCGGATCGTCGGCCGCGAGCGGCGCGCGTTTGCCGTTGCCGCCGCCGTTCTCCTGCGCGTCGCGCGTCAGTTTGGCGGCGAAGATCGCGAAGGAACGCGGCTCGGTGTAGCGCAGCGTCACCAGCCGCTCGCCGGCGAGGATGAAGGTCACCGGCGCGAAGCTCGGCGTTCCGCCGTCGAGCCCGTAGACGACCGAGGCGGTCATGAAGTCCGCGCCGTCCTCGGAATAGAGCCGGCTGGAAACCTCGATCTCGCGCATCTCCTCGCGCGTCGGCACGTCGATGCCGCACAGCCGCTCGACCGCGCCCTCCTCATCGTCCGAAGGGTTCAGGAGGTCGATCCACAGGGCGTCGGGCGGAATGTCGGTGCCGGCGACCTTCAAGGCGCGCGTCCGCCCAGCCTCGAAACGATAGGCTTCGATCATGATCCGGCTCCGGAGCGCCCCCGCGCGGCTGTCGCCGGCGGGTCATGGGCCGTTCGCCCGGCCCTTGCAAGCCGGCGAGCCGGGGATTTCAGTGGACGAGGACGGTTTCCGGCGGGCAGCGCAGCCGCCATTCGACGCCGGTCGGCGCGAAGGTCATGTCGACCTCGCCGTTGAGGCCGCGCGCCGTCATCTTCTGTACAACGAGTGAACCGAAGCCGGAACGCTTCGGCACCTTGACCGGCGGACCGCCGATCTCGCGCCAGGACAGCGCGAAGCGATCGTCGAGCGACCATTCGATCCGCACGTAGCCGTCCGGAACGGACAGGGCGCCGTATTTCGCGGCGTTCGTCGCGAGTTCGTGCAGCGCGAGGCCGAGCGTCTGCGCTGCGGTCGGGTTGAGCTGCACCTCGGGACCCGAAGTCTCGAACTGTTCCGCATCGGCGGCGCCGAAGGCCTTCAGCTGCGCGAGGACGAGGTCCGACATCGTGACGCTTTCCCAGCCGCGGCCGGCGAGGAGGTCGGCGGAGCGCGCCAGCGAGCTCAGCGCCTCCGACAGGGTGTCGAGGAACTCGCCCGTATTGGCGCTTTCCTTGGCGGCGCGGCGGGCGATCGCGGCGATCAGCGCGTACTGGTTCTTGGCGCGATGCGTCATCTCGCGCATCAGGAAGCGGCTCTGGTCCTCCGCCTCGCGCCGCTCGCGGGAGGCCTGCGCCAGAACGCGCGACACGTCGCCGATCTCGGCTATGCGGGTGGCGACCGGGTGCGCCGGCCGACCCTTGCCGATCGCGTCGGCCTGCTTCGCGAGCGAGTGGATCGGCGCGAGCAGGAGGCGACGGCCGAAGAACATCGCCATCGCCACCGAGAAGGCGATGAGCGCCAGGCAGACGATGGCGAGCAGCGACCACGACCGCATGATCGGCTGGCCGATCACCGCGTCCGGCACGGCCACCGAGGTCGTCCAGCCGGACAGCGCGGAAGTGTAGTTCGCCTCGATCAGCGGCTGCGCCGCCATCTCGCCCAGCGCGTGGTCGGCGGACGGGTTGTCGAAGGCGACGGCGCCGCTCTGCCGCGCCCGTCCGCCGGTGGCGAGGGCCGCGACGACCCGGTGGCCGCTCCGGTCCGTCACCACCGCCGACCAGGTGTCGGGCAGGTTGCGGTCGGCGACGAAGCTGCCGAGGTCGCGGGCCGGCCGCGTCAGCGACAGGACGTAGAGCACCCGGTCGCCGCGCGTGACGGGCACCGCGACGTGGAACACGAAATCACCCGACTGGCCGCTGCGGAAGACGTCGGACACGAAGGGCGCACGGGTGCGGAACACCGCTTCCTCCGCCGCGACATCCTTGCCGGTGACCGCCGGGTCGGACTCGCCGCCGCGCGTGTCGGCGACAATGCGCAGCGCCGGGTCGATCAGGAGCGCGTCGGCGTTCGACATGGCGAGAGCGGAGGTGGTCCGCTCGACGAAGTCCGTCATGTCGCCGCCGTCGATCGCCGGCGAGGAGGCCAGCACACGCGCCATGGTGATCATGGTGGAAAGCTCGCGGTCGATCGTGTCGGACAGGATCTCCGCCGTGTCCTTCACCTGAGCGGAGGCGATCTCGCCCTGCTGCTGCGAGAAGCGTACGATCAGGAAGGCGCTGAACAGGAGCGCCGGGATCATGATCATCAGCGCGAAGGCGGAAAGATGCGCGATCAGCGGCGGACGCCGGCGCAGCCGCGCGAAGCTGGACGGCCGCTGAGAGCTGGCCGTGCGCTCCGCCGGCGCCGTTTCCACTTTCCGCCTCACGGCTCCGATCGATTCCGACATGCCAAGCGGCCTTTGTCGTCCAGCATGTTCGTTTCGCCCCCGACGCTCGCGACACTATTGGTTGCGCGCTGCGGAGGGCAAGCTCCGTGGGCGGTTCTGCAGAGCGTTCGGGGCTTTTATCAGGCGAACTGCGACAGGCCTGGCGTCGTCTGGATCACGCGGTCGACGGTCTCGTCGCCGGCGTTCCGGCGCGCATGGGACACGAGCTCGCGCGCCACCGCCTGGATCCCGTCCATGTCGAGGCCGAGGCTCATCAGCCGCGAGCCGAGCGCCATGATGCCGCCCCCGCCGCCGAACATGCCGCCGAGACCCGACGCGTCGGCGTCGGCGTTGCCGGCCTCGATGATCGCCTCGTTGGCGCCGGGCGTGCCGTCGATCATCGTCTCCACCGCCGGATCGGTGCCTTCCGTCTTGATGTAGAGAAGGATCTGGCCGAGCGCCTGCATCGCCTTTTCCGGGGAAAGGCCGGTTTCGGCGGCGATCCTGCTGATCAGTTCCTGCATGGCGCTGCTGTCCTCGAATCGTCCGCCCGCATCGGCTCGCGCAATCTACGGAAACAACACGCGCTCGGCCACCGGGAACCTTCGCGGCATCGATTCGCGCGACCCGACGAGCGGGCTCGATGTACGGCGAAAACGCGGCTAGTCTGCAACCCAATCGATTCGAAAGCGTCTAAACTCATAGCCAGCACCGAAACGGAGCGATGCGGTGACAGATATGCGTTCGATCCCAGGCCCGATCGTCGAAGCGATGGAAGTCGGAATTCCGGCAGCCAAGGCGTTTCGCGTCTACTCCGATACGTCCATCCCGGAACTCGCGGAAGCCACGCAACTGGAGGCGGGCCGCATCTGCATGATCGAGGCGGGCGTCTCGCCGACGCTTTCCGAAGCCGACGCGATCGGCCGTGCGCTCGACATGCCGACGGCCCTGCTCGTCGAGGAATTCTAGCGGGTCAACGCCCGTCGTTCAGGCGCGGCGTCACTTTGTCGTCCCCGAAGGCGGTGTGGCTTTCGGCGGTCTCGCGCTCGGCGCGGAAATCCTGGGCGTTCTCGCCCTCCGCCGCCGCTTCGCGGCTTTCCTCCGCTTCGGTGACGGCCGGGTCCGCCGCCTCGTCGTCTCGCTGTTTGCCGATATCGCTCACGCCGGCCTCCCGATGGTTCGCCGGTAGAAGCATCGGAACGGGCTTCGCGTTCCGTCTGCGGCGGTTCAACTCAGGCTCGCGCCGATGTTGATCGCGAGCGCCAGGACGGTGGTGTTGAACAGGAAGGCGAGGATCGTCTGGACCAGCACCACGCGGCGCATGGTGCGGCTCGTCACCGCGACGTCGGACGTCTGCGCCGCCGCGCCGATGGTGAAGGAAAAGTAGAGAAAGTCGGCGTAGTCGGGCGCCGGCGTCTTCGGAAAGTCGAGCCCGCCCACCGCCTTGCCGCCCGTGCCGTAGAACAGGCGGGCGTAGTGCAGCGTGATCGTCGTGTGGATGAACAGCCAGGATACGACGATCGTCGTCGCGGCAAGGGCGAGCCGCCAAGCGTCGACCTCCTGCCCGGGACCGCCGGCGGCGTGGAGTTCCAACCCGATCGCGCCGAGGCTGACGATCGTCGCCAGCGCGCAGATGCCGAGCACCACCCATTCGGCCTCGTCCTGCTCTGCGGCGCGTCGTCGCACGTCGCCGACATCGGCGCGCAGCATGTCGAACCACGACCAGACGAGATAGAGCCCGGCTCCGGCGTTCCAGCCGATGAGGGCGCGAGTGCTGGTGGCGAGCCGCCCGGCGAATGCGAATATCACCGCGCCGAGGAGCGCGGAGAGCGCGAGGCGCTTGCGCGCCCAGATCATGCGCCAGAGGGGCCGCCGCATGCCGGCGTCCTCAGGTTGCCACCAGCCGGGCGACATGCGCCCGGAAGTCGAAGTCGTCGCGCGCGACGTCGGCTCGCGCGAGATGGAAGTCCGAGGCCAGCAGCTTGCGCCCGGCCATGTGCTCGCCGGGCCGGTTGATCGTCTCGATGCCGAGCAGGCGGTCGCCTCGGAAGCAATAGGCGACGAAGCGGCCGTCTTCGGGCGAGCCGACCGCGTGGACATGGTCCGCGCCGGCGGTGATCCCGGCGATCTGCAGCTTGAACGTGCCCTGGTCGCTCCAGAACCAGGGAACGCTGTCGTAGGGCACGTCCTGTCCGAGAATGCGCGCCGCGACGCACTTCGCCTGGTCGACGGCGTTCTGCACGGATTCCAGCCGCACCGGGGCGGAGGCGTGGCGGCTCTCGAAGACGGCGCAATCGCCGATCGCGAAGATGGACGGGTCGCTCGTCGTCATGAACCCGTCGACCTCGATGCCGCCGTCGACGGCGAGCCCGGCATCGCGCGCCAGCCCGTCGTTCGGCGCGACGCCCGCCGCGACGAGCACGAGGTCGGCCGGGTGGCGACCTTCGGCCGTCTCGACCGCTTCGGCTTTCGTGGGGCCGGCGATGCGCAGCACCTTCTGTTCGAGCAGGACCTCCGATCCCATCGCGCGGTGCGCGTCGAGAAAGAACGCGGAAGCCGCCGGCGAGACGACGCGCGCCATCAGCCGCGTCCCGGCTTCCAGCACGGTGACGGCAAGGCCCCGCGCCCGCGCCGACGCTGCGACTTCGAGGCCGATGAAGCCGCCGCCGATCACCACCAGCCGCCTGGCCGTCTCCATCGCGGCGCGCAACCGCTCCGCGTCGGCCGCGCCGCGCAGCATCAGGACATTCGGCAGCGTCGCGCCATCGATCGGCAGCGCCCGGTTGCGCGCGCCGGTCGCGAGCACGAGGCGGTCGTAGGCGAGAGTGTCGCCCGAAGCGACGTGGACATGCCGCCGGTCCCGGTCGATCCAGACGGCCGCGTCGTCCAGCCGGAGTTCGATAGAGTTCTCGGCGAAGAAACTTTCCGGTCGGAACAGCAGACGATCGAAGCCGAACCCTTCCTTGAGATAGGCCTTCGACAGGGGCGGGCGTTGGTAGGGAAGCCGTCCCTCGTCGCCGACAAGCGCGATGTCGCCCGCGAACCCGCCTTGGCGCAGGCTGAGCGCGACCTGGAGTCCCGCCTGTCCCGCGCCGACGATGATTACGCGCATGGCTTCAACGCTCCCGTTGCCGGAGGGGCGAGCGATGGCACGGGACGAGGAGGCCGACAAGCTTCAAAGCGCCGACGCGTTTTGTTATCGCGAGTTCGACTCAACGGAGAGACCATCCATGACCATCCGCCGCGTCGAACCCGGAAAGCGCATGTCGGGCGCCGTGATCCACGGCGACACCGTCTATCTCGCGGGGCAGGTGGGTGACCCGTCCAGCGGCATCACCGAGCAGACGGAAAGCGCGCTCGCCGAGGTGGAACGGCTGCTCACCGCCGCCGGCTCGTCGAAGGCGAAGATCCTCTCGGCGCAGATCTGGTTGAAGGATATCGCCGACTTCGGCGCGATGAACCTCGTCTGGGACGCCTGGATCGACCCGGCGAACCCGCCGGCGAGGGCGACGATGGGCAAGGCCGACCTTGCGACCTCGGAATACTTGGTCGAGGTGATCGTCGTCGCCGCGCTCTGACGCGCTCTCGCGGCGGTCAAGGCATGAGCTGGCCGCCGTTCACCTCGATCACCTGGCCGGTGACGTAGGCGGCCAGCGCGTTCGAGGCGAGGAAGAGGTAGGCGCCGGCGCAGTCCTCCGCCGTGCCGAGGCGCTTCAGCGGGATCGCCTCGGCCGTCGCCCGGAGCTTCTCTTCCGACGAGTAGCGGCGGTGAAAGTCGGTCATGATCGTGCCCGGCGATACGGCATTGACGCGGATGCCGTCGGGCGCGACCTCGCGCGCCAGCGAGCGCGTCCAAGACGAGAGGAAGCCCTTCGCGCCGGAATAGAGCGAGGAGCCGGCGCTGCCGCCGGCCCGCGCCGAGATGGACGAGGTGTTGACGATCGCGCCGTCCTTCGCGACTTTCAGCGCTGGCAGGAGCGCTGTCGTCAGCGCCACAACGGAGCGGATGTCGAGATCGAGGACGCGGCTGTATTCCTCGTCGGTCACGTCTGCGGCCATGATACGACCGACCATCGTCCCGGCGTTGTTGACGAGGACGTCGACCCGTTCGCCGCCGGAGAGTATGTCGGCTGCGAGTTTTTGGCCGCTGCCCGGGCGGGCGAGATCGCCGGTGAGGATAGTCAGGCGCGCCGTCCGGTCGGAGGCGAGCCCGGGCGTCAGGTCGCGCGAGACGTATTCGTCGGTGCGGCCGGCATGGGCGACGACGGTCGCGCCGCAGGCGAGGAAGGCGCGCGCCACCGCCGCGCCGATGCCACGGCCGGCACCCGTCACGACGACGCGCTTGTCCGCGAAGAGGTCGGGGGCGAAGCCGTTCGTCATGTCCCGGTCCTTCCGGCTGGTGGGTAAAATCGTGCGGCCGTCGCGCCCGCTGCGACCAGCAGCCAGCCGACGATGAGCAGGCTGCCGCCGGTCGGCGCGGCATCGACGAACAGCCGGCCGCCGTTGAAGAAGCGCGACGCCAGATCGCCCGAGAACAGGACGACTCCGGCTGCCAGCAGCAGGCCGGCCGCGAGCCGGAAGCGCAGCACGCCGGCCGGCAGGGCCGCCAGCGCCAGCAGCGAAGGGGCGTGGACGAGCGCGATCTCGGCGGCCGAAGCCATCAGCCGCGCCTCACCCGACCCGTGCGCGGCGAGCGCAGCGAAGGCGACGCCGGCCGCGCCCGACAGGCCGGCGGCGAGAACGAGCGCGAAGGTGGCGGCGGAGCCCATCGGCGCTTCTGTAGAGGCTATCCGCCGCCGGGTACAAGCAAAGCATTTGCATGGTGCCCCACGCTTCGCTCTTATGTTGCCATGACTGCGCCGAACCTCGACGACTTTCTCGCCACCATGATCGACGCCGCGGCGGACGCGGGCGCGATCGTCCTCGCCTTCTTCGAGGGCGAATGCGCCGCGCGAGCGAAGCGCGACGGCTCGCCGGTGACCGAGGCCGACCGCGCCGCCGAGACCGCGATCGAGCGGGCCCTGCGAGAGCGGTTTCCGGACATGCCAGTGGTGGCGGAGGAGGCGATCGCCGACGGGCACGTGCCGCCGGTGCTCGGCGAGCGCTTCTTCCTGGTCGATCCGCTCGACGGCACGAAGGAGTTCGTCGCCGGCCTCTACGACTTCACGGTCAACATCGCGTTGGTCGAGGACGGCGTGCCCGTCGCCGGGGTCGTCTTCGCGCCCGCCTACCGCGAACTGTTCTACGGATCGCCGGCGGGCGCGTTCAAGCTGCGCACCGGCGACCGGGGCGAGCGCGGCGAAGCCGTGCCGATCGCCGCGCGGGCGGAGCCGGAGGCGATCATCGCCGTCGTCAGCCGCTCGCACTACTCGACCGATACGGACGATTTCCTGGCGGGACACACGCTGGAATCGGTCGTGCCGGTCGGCTCGTCGCTGAAGTTCTGCCGCATCGCGGAAGGGATGGCTGACATCTACCCGAAGCTCGGCCGGACGATGGAATGGGACACCGCCGCCGGCCACGCGATCCTTGCCGCCGCCGGCGGCAGCGTCACCCGCATCGACGGCTCGCCGCTGGTCTATGCGAAGCGCGGCGTCGAAGGGGAGGCGGACTTCGCCAACCCCTCCTTCATCGCGCGCGGCCGACCCGACCCCACCGCCGCCGGCGAGATGCGGGCCGGCGCGCGGTCGCGCGCATAGCGGCACTCCGCGACGGATCGTATCGACATCGCCGCCATCATGCGGCATTCGGGGTCCACATTGGAACGAGGCCGCCGTCGCGCCGGCCGCCACAGGATCGACCGCAGCTTTTGACTGACCAGCAGCCCATCCCCTTCGCCACTGCCGCCGCCGGGCGTACCGCGCCCGAGGCCGAGCGCCGGCCGCTCGAACTCGAAACGCACGGCATCCGCCGCACCGACGACTACGCCTGGCTGCGCGCGCCGAACTGGCAGGAGGTGTTCAAGGACCCGCGCGTCCTCGACCCCGCCATCCGGTCGCATCTCGACGCGGAGAACGCCTACCAAGCGGCGATCCTCGAGCCGCTGGGCTCGCTTCGCGAGGCGCTGATCGCCGAGATGCGCGGGCGCATCAAGGAGGACGACTCCTCCGTACCGGCGTCGGACGGCGAGTGGAGCTACGGCGTCTCCTACCGGCAGGGGGCGGAATATCCGCGCTTCGTGCGCTATCCGCGCCACGGCGGCGAGCCGACCGTGATGCTCGACGGCGAGCGGGAGGCGGCGGACGTTTCCTACTTCTCGCTCGGCGACGTGGCGCATTCGCCGGACCACGCGCGCATCGCCTGGTCGCGCGACGACAAGGGCTCGGAATACTACGCGATCTCGGTGCGCGAACTGGAGACCGGCGAGGACGCCGAAACCCGCATCGAGGACACGAGCGGCAGCGTCGTCTGGACCGCGCGCTCGGACGGCTTCTTCTACGTGCGGATGGACGCCAACCACCGGCCGAGCCGGGTGTTCTACCACGCGCTCGGCAGCGACCCGGCCGGCGACCGGCTGATCTACGAGGAGACCGATTCCGGCTTCTTCATGGGCGTTTCGGAAACCCAGCCCGGCGAGCACGCCGTGATCCACGTCCACGATCACCAGACCTCCGAAGCATGGCTGATCCCGCTCGCCAACCCGGCAGCCGAGCCGCGCCTGCTCGCCCCTCGCGAAACGGCGGTCGAGTACGATGTCGACGAGGCGAACGGCACCCTCTACATTTTGACCAACGCCGACGGGGCGCGCGACTTCAAGATCGCGACCGCGCCGGTGAACTCGTCCTCGCGCGACGAGTGGGCCGATTACGTGCCGCACGAGGACGGCCGGCTGATCCTCGACCACCTCGCGCTCAAATCGCATCTCGTCTGGCTGGAGCGTCGCGACGGCCTGCCGCGCATCGTGGTGAAGCGCTTCGCGGACGGCGCGGAGCACGCGATCGCCTTTGCCGAGGAGGCTTATTCGCTCGGTCTCGGTGGCACCTACGAGTTCGACACGAACACGATCCGCTTCACCTATTCCTCGCCGACGACGCCGACGCAGACCTTCGACTACGATCTGGAGTCGCGCGAGCGCCGGCTCCTGAAGACGCAGGAAGTGCCGTCCGGCCACGACCCGGACGCCTACGTCACGCGCCGCATCCTCGCGCTAGCCGCGGACGGCGAGAGCGTGCCGGTGACGCTGCTCTATGCCAAGGACACGCCGCTCGACGGCTCGGCGCCGCTGATGCTCTACGGCTACGGCGCCTACGGCATCACGATCCCGGCCTCGTTCTCGACCAACGTCCTCAGCCTCGTCGACCGCGGCTTCGTCTATGCGACAGCGCATATCCGCGGCGGCAAGGACAAGGGCTTCCGCTGGTACGAGGCGGGCCGGCGCGAGCACAAGACCAACACCTTCACGGACTTCATCGCGGCGGCCGACCATCTCGTCGCCGAGGGCTTCACGCGCTACGACCGGATCGTCGCGCAAGGGGGGTCGGCCGGCGGCATGCTGATGGGGGCCGTCGCCAATCTCGCACCGGAGAAGTTCGGCGCGATCGTCGCGGCGGTGCCCTTCGTCGACGTGCTCAACACGATGCTCGACGATACCCTGCCGCTGACGCCGCCGGAATGGCCGGAATGGGGCAATCCGATCGCCTCCGAGGAGGACTTCCGCCGCATCGCCGCCTACAGTCCCTACGACAATGTCGAGGCGAAGCGCTATCCGGCGATGCTGGTGCTCGCCGGCCTCACCGACCCGCGCGTCACCTACTGGGAGCCGGCGAAGTGGGTGGCGAAGCTGCGGGAGCGGAAGACCGACGGCAACGTCATCCTGTTCCGCACCAACATGGATGCCGGCCATGCCGGCGCGTCCGGCCGCTTCAACCGGCTGGAGGAGATCGCGCTGATCCACGCCTTCTCGCTCCACGCGATGGGGAAGGCGTGAAGGAAGCGGCGCGGCGCTGCATCCTGCGCGCCGCGACCGCGGCGGATCGCGAGGCCATCGCCGCGGTCTGGCATGCGAGCGCCAGCCTGCCGGACGTCGGACCGCCGGCCATGCCGACGCTGCGGGAGTTGCGGCAGCGGCTCGACGCGGAACTCGCCGCCGGTTGGGCCGTGACGGTGGCCGTTCAGGACGGCGCGGTCGTCGGTTTCGTCGCGCTGAAACCGGCCGAATGCATCCTCGCCGAACTCTTCGTCCGCCCGGACGCGATCGGCGGCGGCCTCGGCCAAGCGCTGCTCGACCATGCCAAGCAGGCGATGCCGGACGGCTTTACGCTCTACACCCGCCCGGCGAACGTGCGGGCCTGCCGCTTCTACGAGCGCGCGGGGCTTAGCTTCCTTCGCTACGGCACGCATCCGCGCACCGGCGAGCCGACGGTGTACTACCACTGGAAGGGGCGCTGAGCCGGCGCGTCCTTGCGCCGCCGGACTTGCCGAACGCGTCTCCCGCGCAAAGTGCCCGAAAGGCACGAGGCGGGAGAAGGCCGGATGGCGATCACGGAAGGCACGACGGCGACGGGTGGCCGGACCTGGAACCCGGACTTCTCCAAGCACCGCCCGACCCTCTGGGTGCTCGGGCTGCTGGGGCTGGTGCCGATCGTCGTTCCGACGGCGCTGCTTCTCTACGCCGGCGACCGCTTCATCGCCTTCTCGGCGCTGGTGACTGCAGTCGGCGGCTACAGCGCCGTGATCCTGTCCTTCCTCGGCGGCATCCGCTGGGGCTCGTCGCTGATGACCTCGGTCAGCGGGCGCGGCACGCTGATCGTCTCGATCCTCCCCGCTTTGTTCGGCTGGATCCTCCTGTTCGTGCCGGCGCCGTGGATCTTCGCCGGCTTCGCGATCGCCTTCCTGCTGCAGGGCATCTGGGACGTCTTCGCCATCCAGCGCGGCGCGCTGCCGCTCTACTTCCGCAAGATCAGGATCGTCCTCACCGTGGTCGTGGTGCTCTGCGAGGCCGCGAGCTTTCTCGCCACCTACGGCTATGTCCCGCCCTCAGCGTGAGAGCGAGGAAAAGCCGATCGGGTAGATGCGCGTCTGGCCGATGACATAGGCCTTCGCCGTCTCCAGCCGGAACAGGCCGGCGAAGGGTGCGTCGAGCACGTTGAGGCCGCCGGTGGTGATGCCGAAGCTCGGCATGATCATGCGCGATCCGTCGCTCGCGAAGCAGGCACCGCGAATGGAGCGGCCGTTCTTCGCGACGCGCGCCATCGGGTGCAGGTGGCCCGCGACCTCGCCGAAGCGATAATCGGCGCTCGGCTCGTGCCGGAACACGAGGCCGCCGATCCGGACTTCCTCCACCGTCTCGCCGCCGAGACCGGCGGGCGGCTCGGGATCGTGGTTTCCGCGCACCCAGACCCATTCCCGTCCCTGCATCAAAAGCGCCAGGGTGTCGCGATAGGGCGCCGGCATCAGCGCCGCGCCGTGCCGGTCGTGGAAGGAGTCGCCAAGGCAGACGACGCGAGCCGGCGCATAGCGCTCGATCGCGGCGGTGAAGAGCGCCAGCGTCGCGGCCGTGTCGTAGGGCGGCAGCATCATGCCGCGCCGGGCGAAGGCCGCGCCCTTCTCCAGATGGAGGTCCGAGACGACGAGCAGCGCGTGGTCCGGCGCATAGAGAACACCGGACGGGTCGCAGAGAACCGCCTCGCCGTTCAGCGCGCTCGCATGCGGCTCCGCCTCCGACTGGCGCGCACGGCGCAGGATCGCATTCATTCGGGCCGTGCTCGCGGATGCTTCGTTCACGGCCGATAGAATCACGCTTTCCGGCAAACACAAGGCGAGCGCGCTGCGACCGAACGACTCGATCTAGCGCAGATAGTTCGAGCGGAACTTCGTGGTCTCGCCGAGCGCCCTGATCACCGCGTCGGTGTCGTCGTCGCTCATCGCTTCGGCCAGGAGTTCGTCGCGCGCCTCGCCCTCGATCCGCTCGCGGCCGGCTTCCAGCATGATCGGCACGGCGAGCGGCGAAATTTCCTCCAGGTCCTGGTGCAGGATGTGGTGGCGGATGCGGCCGAGAAGGTCGGAGACACGACGGACGTCGAGAAGACCCGTCGCCGCGTCCGCCCAGGTGGCGCGCAAGAGGATGTGGTCCGGCTCGTGCGCGCGGAGCACGTCGTAGACGAGATCGGACGAGACCGTCACCTGCCGCCCGGTCTTCTCGCGGCCGGGCTGGTTCTTCTGGACGAGCCCGGCGATCACCGCGCATTGGCGGAAGGTGCGCTTCAGCAGCCAGGAGTCGGCCATCCAGGCTTCGAGATCGTCGCCGAGCATGTCCTCGTCGAAGAGGTCGTCCAGCGCGAGGCGGCCGTCGGTGATCATCGCCCCGATGTCGGCCGCGCCCCAGATCGACAGCGCGTAGTCGGTCGCGACGAAGCCGAGGGGTTTCGCCCGCGCCCGCTCCAGCCGGCGGGTGAGCAGCATGCCGAGCGTCTGGTGCGCGAGGCGGCCCTCGAACGGGTAGGCGACCATGAAGAAGCGGTTGCCGTTCGGAAAGGTCTCGATCAGCATCTGGTCGGCGCGCGGGATCGCGGATTTCAGGCGCTGGATGTCGAGCCAGTCGTGGACCTGCGGGGGCAGGGCGTCCCATTGCCGCTCGTCGCCCAGCATCTCGCGGATGCGCTCGGCGAGGAAGGTCGTCATCGGGAACTTCTGGCCGCCGTAATAGGGGACTTTCGCCTCCTCGCCCTTGGTCTTCGTGACGAGGCATTCCATCTCGTGGATGCCCTCGAACCTGACGACATGGCCGGAGAACAGGAAGGTGTCGCCGGGCGACAGGGTTTCGAGAAAGTTCTCCTCGATCTTGCCGAGCACCATGCCGCCGCGATTCGCCGTCGCCTTGGTCTTCTTGCCGACCATGCGGACCAGCAGCGTTTCCGATTCGATGATCGTCCCGGCATTCATCCGATAGCCCTGCGCGACGGAGGGATGCGTGATCCGCCATGTGCCGTCCTCGGTCAGGCGGATCTTGGCGTAGCGCTCGTAGACGCGGAGCGAATAGCCGCCGGTCGCGACGAAATCGACCACGCGGTCGAAGGTGTCGCGGTCAAGGTCGCGATAGGGGAAGGATGCGACGATCTCGGCGTAGAGGTCGTCGGCGCGGAACGGGGCGGCGCAGGCCATGCCGAGCACGTGCTGGGCGAGGACGTCGAGGCAGCCGTCGCGCATCGGCGGCGAATCCTGCGCGCCGAGATAGTTCGCGTCGAGCGCCGCCTGGCACTCCATCACCTCGAAGCGGTTGGCGGGGACGAGGATCGCCTTCGACGGTTCGTCCATGCGGTGGTTGGCGCGGCCGATCCGCTGGGCGAGGCGGCTCGCGCCCTTCGGTGCGCCGACATGGACGACGAGGTCGACGTCGCCCCAATCTATCCCCAAGTCGAGCGTCGAGGTCGCGACGACGGCGCGGAGCTCGTTCGCCGCCATCGCGGCCTCCACCCGCCGCCGCTGACCGACGTCGAGCGAGCCGTGATGCAGCGCGATCGGCAGCGTCGCCTCGTTGATCCGCCAGAGTTCCTGGAACAGCAACTCGGCCTGGGAGCGGGTGTTGACGAAGAGCAGCGTCGTCCGGTGCTCCCTGATCGCCTCGTAGATTTCCGGCATCGCGTAACGCGACATGTGCCCCTGCCAGGGCACGCGCTCGCGCGATTTCAGGATGGTGATCTCCGGCTTCGCGCCGCCTTCGACGGTGATGAGGTCGGCGAGTTCCGTCTCGCCCGGCCTCTGCGCCACCAGCCAGCCGCGCAGTTCGTCCGGGTCGGAAACGGTGGCGGACAGGCCGACGGTCTTCAACTCCGGCCGCAGCCTGCGCAGCCGGGCGAGGCCGAGCGCGAGGAGATGTCCGCGCTTCGAGGCGACGAGCGAGTGCAACTCGTCGAAGACGACCACCTTCAGGTCGGAGAAGAAGCGGTCGGCGTCCGGGTTGGAGATCAGGAGCGCGAGCTGTTCCGGCGTCGTCAACAGGATGTCCGGAGGCGACAGTCGCTGGCGCTGGCGCTTCGACTGCGAGGTGTCGCCGGTGCGCCCTTCCATCGTGACTTTGAGGCCCATCTCCTCGACGGGGCCGGCGAGGTTGCGCTGGATGTCGGTCGCGAGCGCCTTCAGCGGCGA
This sequence comes from Plantimonas leprariae, assembly GCF_008802405.1. GTDB lineage: Bacteria > Pseudomonadota > Alphaproteobacteria > Rhizobiales > Rhizobiaceae > Plantimonas > Plantimonas leprariae. Next base: position 134,218 of record NZ_VZDO01000007.1, on the reverse strand, counting down.
GACGTAGAGCGTATGGACCCCTGGCGGCCGCGTGCCGGGCTTGCGGCGCGGCCGGCGGGCGAGGTCGACCAGCGACGGCAGAAACCCGGCCAGCGTCTTGCCCGCGCCGGTCGGCGCGATGAGCAGCACGGACGCGCCGCCCTCGACCTTCTCCAGAAGGTCGAGCTGGTGCGGGCGCGGCGCCCAACCTTTCTTCGCGAACCACTCGACGAAGGGCGAGGGCAGGGGAAAGGCGCTGGTCTCGGCGGGGTCGATGCGGTGGACGACGGTCACACCCCGAAAAGTAAGACTCGAGTCCGCCGCCGCCTAGTCTGCGTCGCGTTGACGGTTAAGCGCCAACGGCTAGGTCGAGAGCTGCTTCATCCCGAGCTTCGGCTCCCGTTGGCCGGATGAGCCCCGCGGCTCCAGCCAGCGCGCCGGGAGCGAGTTCCAGTCCAAGCAGCCGGTGCCGTTCGAACGGGCCCGGCATGGCAAGATCGGCGGCCGGCGCGGCCGCGAAGCCGAATCGCTCGTAGTATTCCGGATCGCCGACGAGCAGGATCGCCGCGTGGCCGAGCCATGCGGCCTTGGCGACCGCGCGGCGCATCAGTCGCGAGCCGACGCCGAGCCCGGCATGGGTCGGCGCGACGGCGAGCGGCCCGAGCAGGAGGGCGGGGCGACCGTCGTCGCCGGCCGCGACGTTCCACAGCCGCACCGTGCCGACAAGCGTACCAGCCTCGTCCGTCGCCGCGAAGGACAGGCCTTCGGCGGGCAAGCGGCCGCGCCGGATCGCCTCTGACGACTTGCGGCGGCGGTTCGCGCCCATCGCGAGGTCGAGCAGCGCCTCGCGCGCGGCCGCGTCGCCGGCGCACTCGTATCCGAGCGTGACGATGGGCATGGCCGGTGCGATGCCGGTGGAACCAGGAAGAGCTTCCGCGAACATGAACGATTCAACCCCGATGGGAGCCGAAGAATGACGCGCCGGAGGTCTGGTTCCGGCGCGCGGGCGAAAGGCCCGGCGCCGGAGCGCCGGGTCAGATCACGTAGGCTCGCAACGGCTCGAAGCCGTTGAAGGAGACCGAGGCGTAGGTCGTCGTGTAGGCGCCCGTGCCCTCGATCAGGATCTCGTCGCCGACGGTCAGCGAAACCGGCAGCGGGTAGGGCGTCTTCTCGTAGAGGACGTCCGCCGAGTCGCAGGTCGGGCCGGCAAGGACGCAAGGCGTCTTCGCCTCGTGGTCCCGCTCGGTGACGATCGGGTAGCGGATCGCCTCGTCCATCGTCTCGGCGAGGCCGCCGAACTTGCCGATGTCGAGGAACACCCAGCGGTTCTCGTCCGCCGCCGACTTCTTCGAGACGAGCACCACCTCGGCCTTGATCACGCCCGCGTCGCCGACCATGCCGCGGCCCGGCTCGATGATCGTCTCCGGAATGCGGTTGCCGAAGTGCTTGCGCAGCGCGTCGAAGATCGAGCGGCCGTATTCGGCGGCGCTCGGCACGTCCTTGAGGTACCGCGTCGGGAAGCCGCCGCCCATGTTGACGAGCGAGAGCTGGATGCCGCGCTCCGACAGCGCGTCGAACACCATCGCCGCATCCGCCACCGCCGAGTCCCAGGCATCGAGGTTGCACTGCTGCGAGCCGACGTGGAACGACACGCCGGTCGCGCGGAGGCCCAGCGCCTCGGCGCGCGTCAGGACGGCGATCGCCATGGCCGGCACGCAGCCGAACTTCCGCGACAGCGGCCATTCGGCCCCCTCGCCGGAGGTAAGGACGCGGCAGAACACGCGGGCGCCCGGCGCGGCGCGCGCCACCTTCTCGGCCTCTTCCACGCAGTCGACCGCGAAGAGCGACACGCCGAGGGCGTGGGCGCGCGCAATGTCGCGCTCCTTCTTGATCGTGTTGCCGTAGGAGATGCGGGCGGCCGGCGCGCCGGCGTCCATCGCCATCTCGATCTCGGCGACCGAGGCGCAGTCGAACGAGGAGCCGAGCGAGGCGAGCAGGCGCAGGATCTCCGGCGCGGGATTGGCCTTCACCGCGTAGTAGATGGCGGAATCCGGCAGCGCGCGGCGGAAGGCGTTGAAGTTCGCCTCGACCACGTCGAGGTCGACCACGAGGCAGGGGCCGGTCGGTCGTCGGGTGGCGAGGAAGTCGATGATGCGCTGCGTGGCCATGGGCGTCGATCCTTCGAATCGGCGTTCAGACAGGAGCGGACGACTTCGCGTTTCCGCCGGCGCCGAAGAGGCGACGAGCGAATCCGCGCCGTCGTGCCGCGACGGCTTGACCGGCGAGCCGCGCGAAGGACGCGCGTCACCGGCTCTATGTCTGCCTTGGCGTGGAGGGCTTGAACCCGCCGCACTTGGGGCAAGGAAGGTGTGCCTCTTCAGTATTCCCGGCTTTGGAGACCGGGAGAGACCAAAAAAGCCCGCACCGTCGTTGCTTTAAGGCGTCCTCGACTTCGCGATGCCGCGAGGTCGACTGGAGGCGTTCTCCAGGACCGTCCCGATGGCCCGCGCGATAGCGGATCGGGGGACGCCCACAGGCTCGTGCGACTTTGGGCGAGGCGGCATATAGGCCCCGCGTCCGTCACACACAACACCGATTTTTAGGGATATGTTGATTTCGTTTCCCGGCCATCGGATGAAGGCGCGAGGCGGTCCCGTTCGCGTGGCGGCCGGCGGGTTTCGGGTAGGGGTCGAGGGGGTGGCTTGGATACGCTGACGCGGATGCGGGCGTTCATCGCGGTGGTCGAGAACGAGGGCTTCTCGGCGGCGGCGCGCAAGACCGGGCGCTCGAAGGCGCTCCTGTCCAAATACGTGCGCGAGCTGGAGGACGAGCTCGGCGTCCTCCTCGTGAACCGCACCACGCGGCAGATCGCGCTGACGGCCGCCGGCGAGGTGTATCACGCCCGCGCTTCCGCGCTTCTCGCCGAGCTCGACCACCTGAACGAGGACGCGCGCGAGGCGACCGGCGAGGCGCGCGGCAAGATCCGCATCAGCGCGGCGCGCACCTTCGGCGACGCCGAGCTCGGCCGCTGCCTCGTCGACTTCGCGGCGGCGCATCCGGCAATCTCGCTCGACATCCACCTCGACGACAACTTCGTCGATCTCCTGAACGAGGGGTTCGACGTGGCGGTGCGGATGACCCGGCTCGGCGATTCGGCGATGATCGCGCGAAAGCTCGCCGAGCTCTCGTTCCGCCTCTGCGCCAGCCCGACGCTGATCGAGCGCGTCGGGACCCCGAAGCATCCGAGCGAACTCGCCGGCCTGCCGGCGGTGATCGACACCAATTCGCGCATGTTGTCGAACTGGGGCTTCCGCGATCCGGCGGACGGCTCGCCGATCGCGATCTCCGTATCCGGCCAGTTCCTCGCCAACAGCCCGGTCGCGGTGCGCGAAGCGGTGCGCGCCGGCCTCGGCTTCTCGGTGATCCCGGAATTCGTGGTGCGCGACGACCTCGCCTCCGGCCGCCTCGTCAGCGTCCTCGAACCCTTCATGCCGCAGGAAGCGGGCATCTACGCAGTCTTCCCGCATCGCCGGCACCTGCCGACCCGCGTCCGGCTGTTCGTCGACTTCCTGGCGGCGTGGTTCCGGCGCAACCATTGCGACGGAAACGAAACGAAGGCCGCCTGAGCCCGGGCTTACGAAGCGCTAATCTCTATGCCTGAAACTTCGCGTCGCCTATCGGTCGGCCTGTCGCCGCGATGGGAGGAAGGATCGATCATGCGCCGCGCCGTGCTCTTCGCGCTTTCGCTTCTCGCCGGTGCGGCCGCCTGGATGCCGGGCGCCGAAGCCGCCAGCATGCCGCGCCCGAACTTCCGGCAGACGGAGTTCGACGGAAACTTCGAGCCGGGCACGATCGTGGTGCGCACGTCCGAGCGCAAGCTCTACCTCGTCACCGGACCCAGCCAGGCGCTCCGTTACGACATCGCGGTCGGCCGGCCGGAGGAGCAGTGGTTCGGGCGGAGCTGGGTGTCGAAGAAGCGGCACGACCCGGTCTGGATCCCGACCGCCGACATGCGCGAGAAGAACCCGGACCTGCCCGTCTCCGTCGGCCCCGGCCCGAAGAATCCACTTGGGCTACGGGCGATGAATCTCGGCTGGGGCACCTATCGCATCCACGGCACCAACTCGCCGAACTCGATCGGCTCGGCCGCTTCCGCCGGCTGCTTCCGCATGCGCAACGCCGACGTGCTCGACCTCTTCGAGCGCGTGAACGTCGGTGCGCAGGTCGTCGTCGAGGAATAGCGCCCGCCCGCGCCCGCTCCGCTTGAATTCCGCCATTCTTGCGCGGCAGAAGGCGCGGGGGTCGAAGGGGCACGGCAGCAGAGCATGCGATCATCCGCGCAACGCGCCGCGCTCGGCGCAAGCCTCGCCGCATGGCTCCTCGCCGCGGCGACCGGCACGGCCGAGGCCCATCCGCACGTCTTCGCGGACGCGCGCATGGAGATTGTCGGCGACAAGGCCGAGAGGGTGGAGGCGATCCGCAACATCTGGCGGATGGACGAGATGTTCTCCACCAGCGTCGTGGTGGACTACGACAAGAACAAGAACTCGATCCTCGACGACGACGAGCTGCAGGCCGTCGCCGACACGGTGAAGGAATCGATCGCCGAATATTCGTTCTACACCTTCGTGCAGAAGGGAGGCGCGCCGGTGAAGATGAAGCCGCCGGAGGAGATCCGGGCGCTGTTCCAGGACGGGCAGCTGCTGATCTTCTTCGAGATGAAGCCGGAAGCGCCGATCGACCTGAAGGGCGGGCCGATCACGGTCGCCGCCTTCGACGAGACGTTCTTCACCGCCTTCCAGTTCGCCGACGACGGCTTCCAGCTCGTCGACCTCGCCCCCTCCTGCAAGGCCGCCGTGACCGTGCCGGACGAGGACGAGGCGGCGCAGCAGTGGATGGCCTCCATCGCCGCGCTCGGCCCCGACCAGACCGTGCCGGAGGACGGGGTGAACTACGCGCAGGTCCTCGCGACGCGGGCGGAAATCAAATGCGGCTGAAGCACTTCGTCCTTCTCGCCGCGGCAGCGGCGGTTATCGTCGCCGCGGCGGAGCCGGCGCTGGCGAAATCCTCGCTCGGCATCGGCACGGCGGAAGCCAGCGGCCTGCCGGGCGGCGGCCCGTTCGGTGGGCTGCTGCTCCAGATCAACGTCTGGCAGCGCCAGTTCCTGATGCTCCTGAACAAGTCGCTCGTCGCGATCCGCAACGGCAGCGGGGGCACGTGGATCCTCGTCGGCATCTCCTTCGCCTACGGCGTCTTCCACGCCGCCGGGCCCGGTCACGGCAAGGCGGTCATCTCCTCTTACGTCCTGGCCGACCGTGTGCAGCTTCGGCGCGGCATCGGGCTTTCCTTCGCGTCCGCCGCGCTGCAGGCGGCGATGGCGATCCTCGTTTCCTGTCTCGGCTGGTTCGCGCTGCGCGGCACCGGCCTCTCGATGACCGCGATCACCGGCTGGCTGGAAACCGCCTCTTTCGCTCTGGTCGCCGGTTTCGGCGCGTGGCTGCTCCTGCGCAAGCTCGTGAGCATCGCCCGCCGGCCGCGGCGGACGCGGATCGCCCTCGACTTCGCCGCGCCCGTCCCGGCTTTCCGCACGAGCGGCGGCGCGCTCGCCTTCGCCGGCCCCGCCGCCGTATCGGCCGGGCCGATCATGCGGCCGGCGTCCGGTGCGCTCACGGCCAGCGAGACCTGCGACGAAGACGACGAGAACTGCGGCTGCGGACGCGCCCATATCGCCGACCCCTCGCAGCTTTCGGGCAACCGCTTCACCTTCGCCAACGCGGTGTCGACGGTTTTCGCGATCGGCCTTCGGCCCTGCTGGGGCGCGGTCAGCGTGATGGCCTTCGCGCTGGTCAACGGCCTTTATCTCGGCGGCGTGCTCAGCGTCCTCGCGGTATCGCTCGGTACCGCCATCACGGTATCGCTGATCGCCGCTTTCGCGGTCTTCGCGAAAGGGCTCGCCATGCGGCTCGGCCGCGCCAGCGGGCGCGGCACGCTGGTGATGGACGTCTTGGAGATCGCGGGCGCCTCCATCGTCCTGGCGATGGGCCTGTTGCTCCTCGGCGGCGCGCTGATCTAAGGGCTAGCGCAGCTTCACGAAGCGCTTGAACACGAAGCCGCGCTTGCCGGCGGCTTCGACCTCGCACCAGTACTTGCAGCCGATCACCGTCACCGCCGTGTTCGAGGCGAGAACCGTCAGGGTGCCGGCCGAGCCGTCGGGCTTCGCGCGCAGGTTGACGCTGGAAACGATGCGACCGATCCGGCTGGTCGAGGTGTCGGCCATCCCGCCGGCCGCCTGAGGCTCCTCGCGCACCGGCGAAGCCGAAGCTGCAGCAGCCGGCTCCGGCGGGAGAAGCGACGTCGCCATCGCCGGCAATCGCGGCGGCGCATCGCCGTTTCGCGCCGCGACGCTGCCGGTCGTGATCAGCGCGTCGCCGAGATCCTCCATCGGCACCGCGACGTCTTCCGACGCCAGCATCCGGAGCATCACGGCATTTTCGGCGGACGCCATGCTCGGCGAGGTCTCGGAAGAATCCCGCTCCACTTCGGAAGAGGTCCGCAAGGTCGCGGCACCCAGCACTGGCGACGCGGCCGGGGAGGGCGGCGGGCCGTCTTCCGCCCGCGCGGCGCCGAGGCCCGCGACCGTAAGGCCTAGAAACGCGCCCGCCAGGAGGCTCGCCCGCGAGCCGTCCCTCCATCGTCCATGCGCCTGATGAGGACCGCTTCGACCGAACTTCGTCACCCTCGTTCCCCTTACGCAAGGGCGGGACGCTCGCCCGACCGGACAGTGCCGGTTTCTCGCGAGCGGTTCCCGCCGGCATCATGTCCCCCGGCATTAACCAACGTTAATGTGATTTAACGATTGTGGCGATTCGAAGTTGAGCGTCCAGCGATTACTCCGCCGCTGCGGCGAGGTTGTTGCGATAGACTCGGCAGGCATCGCCGAAAGCCCGGAAGATCGCCGCCGAGTGCTGGTCGGTTTCGGCGAAATATTCCGGGTGCCACTGGACGCCGAGCGCGAAGCCCCGCGCGCCGGGCACCGATACCGCCTCGATCGTCCCGTCCGGCGCGCTCGCCTCGACCTTGAGGCCGTCGCCCAATCGGTCGATCGCCTGCCGATGCAGCGAGTTCACGCGGATGTTCGAGGAACCGAGGATGCGCTTCAGGCTCTCGCCTTCGACCAAAACGTCTTGGCGGATGGCGTAGCGGGTGTCGCGCTCCGGGTGCTCCGGCGAGCGGTGGTCCATGCGGCCGTCGAGTTCCTGGATTTCGGTCGCGAGCGTGCCGCCGTGGAGGACGTTGAGCTCCTGGATGCCCCGGCAGATCGCGAGGAGCGGCAGGCCGGCGGCCAGCGCACCGCGCATCAGCGCATCGGTCAGGGCGTCGCGGCGCGTGTCGAACGGCTCGTGCCGCGCGGAGGGCTCGACGCCGTAGCGCGACGGGTGGACGTTGGACACCGCCCCGGAGATCAGGACGCCGTCGACGCGCTCCAGAACGCTGCCGACCTCGAAGTCGTCCGACAAAGCGGGGACGATCAGCGGCACCACGCCTGCGACGCGCAGCGCCGCCGTCAGGTATTGCTGCGGGCTCGCGTGCCACGGCGCGCCGTTGAACGACTGCACGTCGCTCGGCACCGCGACGAGCGGGGCTTTGGCATCGAGCATTCCGAGGCTCCATCGGTGAAGTCGCCGAGAAGCATCATGCGCGCCCCGCCGCGTCAACCGTTTGCCGAACGCGGGTTTCCCGGCACGGGCAAGCTTTACCCGTTCCGGGAGCGCGTCTATTTGAATCCGGGGACGGGGGAGGTTTCACGGCGAGGGGAGGAGAGCCATGGCTCGCCAGCGGCCGATCGTGCGCGCGGGAATTTTCTGTCGCGATCCGCGGCGTTCGGCCGTGCGTGCCGAAGTTTCGGCGCAGAGCGCTGGTTTCAAGGGCGCTCGCGAGAATCACCTCGCCGTGAAGAAGGACGATCGCTCCCGGATGCGCGCCGCCGAATCAAGCCTCGACACGCAAGACGATCCGGCGGCGCGAGGATGCGGCGTCTGGAGCGCGCGCTAATGGATCGTCGGCGGTTCATTCGCGCTGGAACCCTTGGCGCGGCCGGGGCCGCGGGTCTCGCCGCGCCGGCCCTGGCGCAGGGCGCGCCGCAGGTGCGGTGGCGCTGCACTTCGGCTTTCCCGAAGGCGCTCGAGACGCTCTATGGCGGTGCGGAGGACATCGCCCGCTTCGTTCGCGAGGCGACGGACGGCGCCTTCGACATCCAGACCTTCGCGGACGGCGAGATCGTGCCCGCAGCGCAGGCCGCCGACGCGGCGATCGGCGGCACGGTGCAGATGTGCCACGTCGCCTCCTACGACTATGTCGCGAAAGACCCTACCTACGCGCTCGGCGCGGCGGTGCCCTTCGCGCTGAATGCGCGCGGCATGGCAGCCTGGCTCTACAGCGGCGGCGGCGTCGACCTCCTGAACGAGTTCTTCGCCGGCCAGGGTCTCCACTACCTGCCCGGCGGCAACACCGGCACCCAGATGGGCGGCTGGTTCCGGCGCGAGATCAACGCGACGCAGGACTTGAAGGGCTTGAAGATGCGCGTGTCGGGGCTGGCGGCACAGGTGCTCGGCCGGCTCGGCGTCCAGCCGCAAGCGGTGGGCGCGAACGACATCCCCGCCGCGCTGGAGCAGGGTACGATCGATGCCGCCGAATGGATCGGTCCCTACGACGACGAGAAGCTGAACCTCGTGAAGGTCGCGCCGTTCTATTATTATCCCGGCTGGTGGGAAGGGAGCCTCACGCTCAGCTTCCTGATCAACAAGGGCGAATACGATCGGTTGCCGGCGAGCTATCGCAGCATCCTCGCCACCGCCGCGCGGGCGGCGACGATCGAGATGCAGGCGAAGTACGATTTCCGCAATCCGGGCGCGCTGAAGCGGCTCGTCGCGGCCGGCGCGCAGCTCCGTCCCTTCCCACAGGACGTCCTGAACGCCTCCTTCGACGCGGCGAATCAGGTTTACGGCGAGATCAACGGACAGAACCTGCCGTTCAAGAAGATCTTCGACTCGATGATGGCGTTCCGTGCCGAGACGTATCTCTACCAGCAGGTGCCGGAATACACGTTCGACACCTTCATGATGATCAAGCAGCGCGAGGGCGCGCTCGGCGGCAAGTGATCGGCCGGGGCGCGAAGGGCTTGCGTCCCGGCGGTGAGGCGCGTGCCGTTCGGCCGAAGCCGGTCACGGTGGACTGGCTGTTCCGCGCCGGCGCGCACTACCTCGAACGCTATGCGAGCTCGGCGGAAAACCTCCGCCGCGTTCTCGCCCGCAAGGTGGAGCGCCGCGTCGCGACGCACGAGGAGCCGCCGGACGAGACGGCGCGGGCCGCACATGCCGCGATGATCGAGGAAGCGCTCGGACGCTTCACCGAGCTGAAGCTGATCGACGACGCGAGCTTCGCCGAATCGAAGCTGCGGAGCCTCCGGCGGGCCGGGGCGTCGAGCCGGCAGGCGCAGGCGAAGCTCGCCGCCAAGGGCGTCGACCGCCAGACGGTTGCGGAGGTGGTCGCGGGCGACGAGACGAGCGAGCGCGAGGCCGCCCATCGCTACGCCAGCCGCCGCAGGCTCGGGCCGCACCGGACCCGCGAGCGGGAAGAGCGGCGCGAGCGCGACGTCGCCGCGATGATGCGGGCCGGCTTCGGCTACGCCGACGCGAAGGCCGCGATCGACGGCCTGCCGGACGAGGCGGAATAGCGCCGCCCGTCGCTGCGCACCGCATTGCCTGTTCGCGGCGGAGTCGTGTAGATGCGAAGGCGATACACGGCACCTCGCGGCGGACGGCGAGACGGCGCCGGCAATGGAGACCCCGCATGGCAGAGCAGCCAGGATTCGACCCTCACGCCGTCGGCGAGATGGACTATCCGGAGCACAACCGGACCTACGGGCGCTTTCTCGGCTTCTTCAAGTACGGGGCGATTGCGGTCGTCGCCATCCTGATCTTCATGGCGACCGCGCTGGTCGGCCACGGCGGCTTCATCGGCGGCATCCTGCTCGCCGCGATCTTCGCCGCGGTCGCCGTGTTCGTGCTCGGCAAGGGCGAAGAGAATTCGATGAAGCATTGACCGGCTCGGCCTTGCGTCCTTCGGCGGACGCGGGCGGGCCATGCCGCACGGGCGGCGGGAGGGGAACATCGGCATGAAGGTCTTCGTCCCGCGCGAGCGCGAGGACGGCGAGCCGCGCGTCGCGGCCTCGCCCGATACGGTGAAGCGTCTCGCCGGCTACGGCGTCGAGGTCGTGGTCGAGGCGGGCGCGGGCGACGCATCCCGCCTGCCGGACGATGCTTTCGCCGCGGCAGGAGCGCGGATCGGATCGGCCGAGGATGCGCGCGATGCCGACGCGGTCCTGAAGGTGCGCCGGCCGAACCCGGACGAGTTCGCCGGCTACCGGTGCGGCGCGGCGGTGATCGCGATCATGGACCCGTACGGCCGCGACGCGGAACTCGCCGCGATGGCCGATGCCGGTATCCAGGCCTTCGCCATGGAGCTGATGCCGCGCATCACCCGCGCGCAGACGATGGACGTGCTTTCGTCCCAGGCGAACCTCGCGGGCTATCAGGCGGTGATCGATGCGGCCGCCACCTACGACCGCGCTTTCCCGATGATGATGACGGCAGCCGGCACGGTGCCCGCCGCGCGCGTCTTCGTCATGGGCGCGGGCGTCGCGGGCCTCCAGGCGATCGCGACCGCCCGCCGGCTGGGAGCGGTCGTCACCGCGACCGACGTCCGGCCCGCCGCGAAGGAGCAGGTCGAGTCGCTCGGCGCGAAGTTCATCGCGGTGGAGGACGAGGAGTTCCGTGCCGCGGAAACGGCCGGCGGCTACGCCAAGCAGATGTCCGCCGACTATCAGGCGAAGCAGGCCGAACTCACCGCCTCGCACATCGCCAAGCAGGACGTGGTGGTGACTACCGCGCTGATCCCCGGTCGCCCTGCGCCGCGGCTGATCACGCGGGCCATGCTGGAATCGATGAAGCCGGGCTCCGTCGTCGTCGACCTTGCGCTGGAGCGCGGCGGCAATGTCGAGGGCGCGGAGGCCGACCGGATCGCCGAGATCGGCGCGGTGAAGGTCGTCGGCTACCGCAACGTGCCGGGCCGCATCGCCGCGACCGCTTCGCTGCTCTACGCCCGCAATCTCTTCGCCTTCCTCGAGACGATGATCGACAAGGACACGCGCTCGCTGAAGATCAATCTCGAGGACGAACTGGTGAAGGCGACCATGCTGACGCGCGACGGCCGGGTCGTGCATCCGGGCTTCGCCCCGCCGGACTCCTCGCCCGCCGACGAGATCGTCGAGGCTTCCGCGGAAAGGGACGCGTGATGGAGGAAACGACGCTTCAGGACGCGATCCGCCGTCTCGACGCCGCAGGCAGCGCAGTCGGCGCGGCGCGGGAGAGTGTCGGCGCGCTCGCCCGGCAGCATGCCGAAGGCATCGCCGCCGCCGGCCATGCGGTGACGGGCGTCGACCCGTTCGTCTTCCATCTCGCGATCTTCGTGCTGGCGATCTTCGTCGGCTACTACGTCGTCTGGTCGGTGACCCCGGCGCTCCACACGCCGCTGATGTCGGTGACGAACGCCATCTCCTCGGTGATCGTCGTCGGCGCGATCCTCGCCGTCGGCATCTCGGCCTCGGGCGCCGCCAGCTTCTTCGGCTTCGTCGCGCTGGTGCTCGCCAGCGTCAATATCGTCGGCGGCTTCCTCGTGACGCAGCGCATGCTCGCGATGTATCGCAAGAAAGGGAGCTGAGCGGCGCGATGAGCGAGACCACCGCCGCCTTCCTCTACCTCGTTTCCGGCGTCCTGTTCATCCTGGCGCTGCGCGGGCTGTCGCATCCGACCACGTCGCGGCAGGGCAATCTCTACGGCATGGCGGGCATGGCGCTCGCCGTCCTGACGACGCTGTTCCTGGCGAGCCCGCATTTCGGCGGGTTCCTCTTCATCGTTCTCGGCCTCGCCATCGGCGGCGGCATCGGCGCGGTGGTGGCGAAGCGCATCGCGATGACGGCGATGCCGCAGCTCGTCGCCTTCTTCCACAGCCTCGTCGGCCTCGCGGCGGTGATGGTCGCGGCCGCCGCGCTCTACGCGCCGGAGGCCTTCGGCATCGGCTTCGTCGGCGGCATCCGCGGCGAGGCGATCGTCGAGATGAGCATCGGCGTCGCGATCGGGGCGCTCACCTTCACCGGCTCGATCATCGCCTTCCTGAAGCTCGACGGGCGGATGAGCGGCAAGCCGATCCTCCTGCCGAACCGCCACGCGATCAACATCTCCCTCGGCGTCGCTGTCGTGGTGCTGATCGCGGTCTTCGCCTCCACCGAAAGCCATCTCGCCTTCTGGCTGATCGTCCTCGCCAGCCTTGCGCTCGGCGTGCTGCTGATCGTGCCGATCGGCGGGGCGGATATGCCGGTCGTCGTCTCGATGCTGAACAGCTATTCCGGCTGGGCGGCGGCGGGCATCGGCTTCACGCTGCAGAACCTCGCACTGATCGTCACCGGCGCGCTGGTCGGCTCGTCCGGCGCGATCCTCTCATACATCATGTGCAAGGGCATGAACCGCTCGTTCCTGTCGGTGATCCTCGGCGGCTTCGGCGGCGAGAGCGCGGTCGCCGCCGGGCCGGACGGCGTCGAGCGGACAGTCAAGCAGGGCTCGGCCGACGACGCGGCCTACCTGATGAAGAACGCGAGCCGCGTGATCGTCGTGCCCGGCTACGGCATGGCGGTGGCGCAGGCGCAGCACGCGCTGCGCGAGATGGCGGACCTCCTGAAGCGCGAGGGCGTCGAGGTGAAGTACGCGATCCATCCGGTGGCGGGCCGCATGCCGGGGCACATGAACGTGCTTCTCGCGGAAGCCAGCGTTCCCTACGACGAGGTGTTCGAACTGGAGGACATCAACTCGGAGTTCGCGCAGACCGACGTCGCCTTCGTGATCGGCGCGAACGACGTGACGAACCCGGCGGCGCGCGACGACAAGACCTCGCCGATCTACGGCATGCCCATCCTCAACGTCGACCAGGCGGCGACCTGCCTCTTCGTCAAACGCTCGATGGGCTCCGGCTATGCCGGCATCGACAACACGCTGTTCTACAAGCCGAATACGATGATGCTCTTCGCCGACGCCAAGAAGATGGTCGAGGACATCAACAAAGCCTTCGGGCACTGACCGGCTCAGCCGCTTCCAAACGAAAGCCCGCCCGGAGCGATCCGGGCGGGCTTTTTCGTTTCGCGAAAGCGGAATCAGTTCTTGTAGACGGCCTTGCCGGTGTCGGCGGCAGCGAGCTCGAAGCGGGAAACGCCGGCTGTCGCGTTCAGGCCGAACTGCGCCTGGAGGCCGATCGGCTGCAGCGTGAAGCCGTTGTTCGGGCCGCCGACCAGCACCTTCGCGCCGCCGCCGCTGGCGATCGCCGCATCCACCGACGCGCCGTAATAGGCGCCGTCGAGGCTCATCGGTTCGCCGGAGCGGAAGGAGGGCGCGTAGACCGCCCAGGAAAAGTCCTGCCGGCCGGTGATGCCGACATCGACGCCAACCGTCCGCAGCCGCCCGACATAGGGCTCGCTCGGATAGCGGCTCGACGCCGGCGTGAAGACGCAGAGATAGTCCTTCTTCGAGGTGACGAGCAGGCCGAGCGAGCCATCGCTCTGGCAGGTCAGCAGCCCGATCTTCTGCCCGGCTTGTGCCGCCGGTGCGAAGGATAGCGCCGCGGCGACGGCCGCCCCGGCGAGAAGAGCACGTTTGAACATGACGCGAGAACTCCAGTCAGATTTCCGCGAGCCAAACGTCGTGCCGACCGTTCGGGTTGCCGGGCGGCGTTCAAGCCTGTCCCGACGCGGAAATCTTTCGGGAGTTGCTTCCCGCCTCAGGCCGTGCCGCGCGTGCGTGCCAGACCATCCTTCGCCGGCTTGTAGTTCGGGTCGAGCTGCGCCGCCCGCGCGTAGGACTTTGCCGCCCGCGCCTTGTCGCCGCGCCGCTCGAACACGATCGCCTGGTTGGTCCAGTACTCGGCGCTCCGGTCGTTCAGCTTCAGCGCCATGTTGAAGTCGCTGAAGGCATTCTCGTCGTCGCCGAGCGCCAGATACGAGACGCCGCGGCCGGAATAGGGCTCCGGCGCGTCGGCGCGGAGCGAGATCGCGGTCGAGAAGTCCTCGATCGCCTGCTTGTGCTGCCCGTCGCGTTGATAGAGGAGGCCGCGATTGTGGTAGGCGCGCGGGTCCGTCGTGTTGAGGTCGATCGCCTTCTGGAAGTCGGCCAGCGCCTCGCGGTTGCGGTTCGCCGTGCGGTAGAGGTTGCCGCGGCCGATATAGGCGCCGTCGTAGTTCGGGTTCAGCCGGATCGCGGCGTTGTAGTCGGCGAGCGCGGCTTGGTTGTCGCCGGTCTGGCGGTAGACGAGCGCGCGGTTGGCATAGGCCTGGTAGAAGTTTGGATTGAGCTGGATCGCGGTCGTGAAGTCGGCGATCGCGTCCTTGTTCTGCCCGGCGCGCCCGTAGGCGGTGCCGCGCACGTTGTAGCTTTCCGGGTTGCGCGGGTCGGCGTTCACGGTGGCAGTCAGGGACGAGATGTTCTCGCTCGACCCTTGCGCCTTGTCGAGCGTGATGACGCTCGGCGCGGATACGGTCTGGCAGGCGGCGAGCAGCGCCAGCAGTGAAACGGCGGCGAGGCGCTTCGCGTCGAACAACAATGCCGTCTTTCCCTCTTAGTCGAACCGACCGCATCCGGCCGGACTGGACCCCTCGCCGGAGGAGTCCGTCCACGATGCCGGACTTCCCGTTAAGAAAGGCGAAACCATGCGGCCGCCGTCGCGAAGTCCATTGGTTGCGATGTCGTCGAAATCATGATCCGGCAAGCCCTATACCCTTGTCGGACAATCGAAATCGAAACCATGTCGCATTTTTGCCGCGTGCGGTGCGGCGTCGCGGTGGGCTACGGCTCATGGGCGCGTCACGGCGGCGTCGCAAAATGAGCTTGATCGACGGTTCAAAGCTCTAGAAGAGTTCCTCCGCCCGCGCGTCGTCCAAGCGCTCGCGGCGGCAGCAGCCTTAGACGGGGATGCCCGAATGCGACGTTTCTCGGCCTTCGCGGTTGCGCGCGAGGCGTTCCGCAACCACAGCGGCTGGGGCGAGCAGTGGGCTTCGCCCGAGCCGCGCCGGCACTACGACGTCGTCATCGTCGGCGCCGGCGGGCACGGGCTCGCGACCGCCTACTACCTCGCCAAGGAGCACGGCATCACCGATGTCGCCGTGATCGAGAAAGGCTGGCTCGGCGGCGGCAATACCGGCCGCAACACGACGATCATCCGCTCGAACTACCTCTACGACGAGTCCGCCGCGATTTACGACCACGCGGTGAAGCTGTGGGAGGGCCTGTCGGAGGACCTGAACTACAACGTCATGTTCTCCCCGCGCGGCTGCATGATGCTGTCGCACAACGTCCACGACCAGCAGGTTTTCAAGCGCCACATCCATGCCAACCGGCTGAACGGCATCGACAACGAGTGGCTGACGCCGGCCGAGGCCAAGGCGTTCTGCCCGCCGCTGAACATCGCGGCGAACGTCCGCTACCCGATCAACGGCGCCGCCCTGCAGCGGCGCGGCGGCACGGCACGGCACGATGCGGTCGCCTGGGGCTACGCGCGGGCTGCGTCGGCGAGGGGCGTCCACGTCATCCAGAACTGCGCCGTCACCGGCATCCGGCGCGGCGCCGACGGCGCAGTGCAGGGCGTCGAGACGAGCCGCGGCTTCATCGGCGCGAAGAAGGTCGGGGTCGTCGCGGCCGGCTCGACCTCCGTCGTCATGGAGATGGCGGGCGTCCGCATGCCGCTCGAAAGCTACCCGCTGCAGGCGCTGGTGTCGGAGCCGGTGAAGCCGGTGTTCCCGTGCATCGTCATGTCGAACACGGTGCACGCCTATATCTCGCAGTCCGACAAGGGCGAACTCGTGATCGGTGCCGGCACCGACCAGTATCCGAGCTACAGCCAGGCCGGTAGCTTGCACATCCTCAACCACACGCTCGACGCGATCTGCGAGATGTTCCCGATGTTCCGGCGCATGCGGATGCTGCGCTCCTGGGGCGGCATCGTCGATGTGACGCCGGACCGCTCGCCGATCCTGTCGAAGACGCCGGTGAAGGGCCTCTACGTCAACTGCGGCTGGGGCACCGGCGGCTTCAAGGCGACGCCGGGCTCGGGCAACGTCTTCGCCCACACGATCGCGCGCGACGAGCCGCACCGGATCAACGCCGCCTTCAGCCTCGACCGCTTCGTGTCCGGCCGCTTCATCGACGAAGCCGCCGCCGCCGCCGTCGCGCACTGAAAGAGAAACCGATGCCCGAAGCCGTCAATCTCGAAGCGAAGCTGTCGCTGTTCCACGAGCCCTGGTCGCCGAAGATCGTCACCACCTACAACGACAACGACATCATGGTCGTGAAGTTCGAAGGCGAGTTTCCGATGC
This sequence comes from Plantimonas leprariae, assembly GCF_008802405.1. Lineage (GTDB taxonomy): Bacteria > Pseudomonadota > Alphaproteobacteria > Rhizobiales > Rhizobiaceae > Plantimonas > Plantimonas leprariae. The sequence goes on along the minus strand of NZ_VZDO01000007.1, from coordinate 117,771 downwards.
ACAAGCATCCGGACACCGACGATTTCTTTCTCGTCCTCGACGGCCATGTGACGATCGAGACGGAGGAGGGCGACGTCGAGCTGCGGCCGGGCGAGCTCTACGTCGTGCCGAAGGGCGTGATGCATCGCCCGATCGCGCATGGTGAGGCGAAGGTTCTGCTGATCGAGCCGAAGGGCCTGCCGAATTCCGGCGATCCGGCCACCGCGGCAACCAAGGTTCGCATCTAGATGCTGCTGATCCACTGCCCCTATTGCGAGGAAGAGCGGCCGGAACTGGAGTTCCGCCATGCCGGCGAGGCGCACGTGCCGCGCCCGGCCGGCGATGCCGGCCTTTCCGACGAGGAGACGGCGCACCGCCTCTACTACCGCTCGAACGAGCGCGGGCTCGTGTTCGAGCGCTGGCGGCACGGTTCCGGCTGCGGCAAGTTCTTCAACGCCGCGCGCCATTCCGTCACCGACAAGTTCGTCGTCACCTACAAGACCGGGGAGCCGAAGCCCGAGCTTGCCGACCTCGGCGATGCCGACTTCGATGCCAACGTCAATCCACGCGTTCAGGGCGATCCGGCCCATACGCCCGCGGCCCGGACGGAGGCGCAGCAGTAATGACCGAGCGCTTTCGCATCCCGGGTGCCGGCCGGCTCGATTCCGCCCGCCGCATCGCCTTCTCGTTCGACGGCAACCGCTACGAGGGGCGGGAGGGCGACACGCTCGCCTCGGCGCTGCTCGCCAACGGCGTCCATCTCACCGGCCGCTCGTTCAAGTACCACCGGCCGCGCGGCATAATCGGCATCGGCTCGGAGGAGCCGAACGCGCTGGTCGAGATCCGGCGCGACCGCGCCCGGCGCCAGCCGAACGCCCGCGCGACGGTGCAGCCGCTCTACGAGGGGCTCCGCTCGGTCAGCCAGAACCGCTGGCCCTCGCTCGACTTCGACGTCGGCGGCGTGAACCAGTATTTCTCGCGCTTCCTGCCGGCCGGTTTCTACTACAAGACCTTCATGTGGCCGCGCGGCTTCTGGCACCGCGTCTACGAGCCGAAGATCCGCGCCGCCGCCGGCCTCGGCCGCGCCCCGGCCGATCCCGATCCCGACAGCTACGCCAACCGCTTCGAGCATGCGGACGTGCTCGTCGTCGGCGGCGGTGCCGCCGGCCTGACGGCGGCGCTCGCGGCAGGCGAGGCGGGCGCCTCCGTCATTCTCTGCGATGAGAACGCTGAGTTCGGCGGCTGGCTCAGGGCCGAGCGCAACGCCACGATCGACGGCGTCCTCGCGGTGAACTTCGTCGCCGATGCCGTCCGCCGGCTGGAAGCGATGCCGAACGTCCGGCTGCTCCGCCGCGCGACGGCCTTCGGCTACTACCTGCAGAACATGGTGGCCGTGTCGGAAGAGGCGACCGACCATCTGGCGAACCCCGATCCGGCGACGCCGCGCGAGCGGCTGTGGCAGATCCGGGCGAAGCGCGTCGTGCTCGCCACCGGCTCGATCGAGCGCCCGCTGGTGTTCCCGGACAACGACCGGCCGGGCGTGATGCTGGCCTCCGCCGCCCGGACCTACCTCAACCATTACGGCGTCGCGCCGGGCCGCCGCGTCGCGGTGTTCACCGCGCACGACGCGGCCTATGCGGCAGCGGGCGACCTCCGGCGCGCCGGCATCGACGTGCCGGTGCTGGTCGACCTCCGAGAGGAACCGGACGCAAGCCTTCTGCGCGAGGCGAGGAACCTCGGCATCGAGGTGCTGACCGGCTACTCCATCGCGTCCGTCCGCGGCCGCAGGCGCGTGCGCGGCATCAAGGTCGAGGAAACGCGAAGCGGCCACGACCAGCGCGGCTTCGATTGCGACGCGCTCCTGATGTCGGGCGGCTTCACGCCTTCCGTTCACCTGTTCTCGCAATCGCGCGGCAAGTTGAAGTTCGACGCGGCCTCGCACGCCTACATTCCCGGCGAGTATTCGCAGGACTGCGTTTCCGTCGGCGCCTGCGCCGGCGATTTCGACCTCGCCTCGACGCTGCGCGCGGCGCGCCTCGCCGGCTTCACGGCGACCGGCGGACAGGCGCTGGAAACGGCGGCCGATGTCGCGGTGGAAGGCATGGCCGGCACCGCCGGCGGCTCGGCCGGCGCGACGCCGACCGCCGCGCCGGGGCGCTTCCGAAAGGCCTTCGTCGACTTCCAGAACGACGTCACGGCGAACGACATCCGCCTCGCGACCCGCGAGGGCTTCCGTTCGGTGGAGCACATCAAGCGCTTCACCACGAACGGCATGGCGACCGACCAGGGCAAGACCTCGAACATCCACGGCATCGGCGTCGCGGCCGAGGCGCTGAACGTGACCATGCCGCAGGTGGGGCTCACGACCTTCCGCGCGCCGTTCACTCCAGTCACCTTCGGCACGATCGCCGGGCACAATCGCGGCGACCTGTTCGACCCGGTGCGCCGGACGCCGATCCACGAGAGCGCGGTCGCCGAAGGCGCGGTGTTCGAGGATGTCGGGCAGTGGAAGCGCGCCTGGTACTTCCCGCGCGGCGCCTCGATGCACGACGCGGTGAAGCGCGAATGCCGCGCGGTGCGCGACGCCGCCGGCATGTTCGACGCCTCGACGCTCGGCAAGATCGAGGTCGTGGGACCGGACGCGGCCGCCTTCCTCGACCTCATCTACGCGACGCCGATGGCCTCGCTGGCGGTCGGCCGCTGCCGCTACGGGATCATGCTGTCGGAAGCGGGCTACATCATCGACGACGGCATCGTCGCTCGGATCGGCGAGCATCGCTACCACGTCACCACGACGACCGGCGGGGCGGCGCGCGTCCTCAACCACATGGAGGACTACCGCCAGACCGAGTTCCCGCACCTGAGGGTGTGGCTGACCTCGATCACCGAGCAGTACGCGACGATCGCGGTGCAGGGTCCGAAGGCGCGCGAGATCGTGACGCCGCATTTCGAGGGCGCCGACGTCTCGAACGCCGCCTTCCCGCACATGTCGGTGGCGGAAGGGCGTTTCCTGGGCGTGCCGAGCCGCTTCTTCCGCGTCTCGTTCACCGGCGACGCGGGCTTCGAGATCAACGTACCGGCCCGCTACGGCCGCGCCGTCTGGGACGCGATCCGCGAGATCGGCCGCCCGCACGGGATCGCGCCCTACGGCACCGAGGCGATGCACGTGCTGCGCGCCGAGAAGGGCTACATCATCGTCGGCCAGGAGACCGACGGCACAGTGACGCCGGCCGATGCGGCGCTCTCCTGGGCCGTGTCGAAGAAGAAGGCGGACTTCGTCGGCAAGCGCGGCATGGGTCGGCCCGACCTCCTCGCCGCCAACAGGAAGGAACTCGTCGGGCTGTTCACCAAGAACCCGCTCCACGTCCTGGAAGAAGGGGCGCAGATCGTCGCCGATCCGAAGCAGGCGAAGCCCATGACCATGATCGGCCATGTGACGTCGTCCTACTGGTCGGAAACGCTCGGCCGCTCCATCGCGCTGGCGCTCGTCAGGAACGGCCGGGCACGCAAGGGCGAGACGCTCCACGTCCCGATGCCGGACGGCGACCACGCCGTCGAGGTGACCGATCCGATCTTCTACGACAAGGACGGGGAGAAGCTGCATGGCTGACGCCGCGACCGCGCTCGCGCCGATCCGCGCGCTCCATCCGCTCGACGGGCGCTACCATTCCGGCCCGGGCATCGCGCTCGGCTCTGTTCCGGCGCGGACGCTGATCGCGCTGCACCTGTCGGAGCCCGCCTTCGAGCCGGTCGGCCGGGCGCTCGGCTTCGACCTGCCGCGCCGCCCGAAGGCAAGCACGGCGACGGACGGCATCGCGGCGCTTTGGCTCGGGCCGGACGACGTGATGCTCGTGTCGGAAGCGACCGGCGACGACGCGGCGGCGGAACTGATCGCGAAGATCGAGGCGAGCGGCACGGCGGAGCAGTCGCCGGTCGACGTGTCGGACCGATTCGTCGCGATCTCGCTGGAAGGACCGGCGGCGGAGGCGGTCCTCGCCGCGGGCTGCCCGCGCGACCTTCGGCTCGCGACCTTTCCGGTCGGCGCGGTGACGCGCACCGTGTTCAGCCGCGCCGAGATCACGGTGTGGCGCCGGGGCGAGACCCATTTCGAGGTCTTCTGCGGCCGCTCCTTCGCAGACTACCTCTGGGAATATTTCGTCGACGCATCGCGCTCGCCGGCGGTTTGACGCGCCCTTCCTTCTCCCGACCCGGAAGAGGGAAGGACCCTCTTCCTCCGATGCCTGCTTCTAGCGCACCCGCATGCCGGCGGCTTTGTCGTAGTGCAGCACCTTATCCGACTTCGGCAGCGGTGCGTCCGTCCGGCCGATCGTGACGCCGTTCGGGGCGTCCGGCGGGCAGATCGCGACGTAGCGGGCGTAGCCGCCGAGGCCCCCGCCGAACTTCGGATAGCCGATGGTGACGAGGCAGCCGGTTTCCGGCACCTGGTCGAGGTTCGCGACGCCTTCGGCCTGCGCGTAGCCGTTGTGCATCAGCCAGTGCTCGCCTTCCAGCGTCGGCGTCGAATCGGTGTCGAGCGGCTCGTGGCCGTGGAACAGGATGTGCCGTTCCTCGTGCAGGAACTTGAGCGCCGCCAGCGAGACGCCCGGGAAGCGCGCGAGCTTGGCGAGTTCGGGGTCCGGCCAGCGCTTCGACCAGTCGGAGCGCACCATCACGACCGAACCCTCCGGAATGCGGCCGTTCGCCTTCTCCCACGCTTCGATGTCCTTGGCCTGCAGCGCGTAGTTGTCATCGGTCCGCAACTGCTCGACAATCGGGATCACCGCGAGCGGGCGCACGGCGTAGGTCGGCGGCAACTCGTCGATCGCCGGATATTCCGGCGCCCAGTGCGCCGGCGGGTCGAGCTGCGTGCCGAGCTGGTCGGTGGTCAGGCGGTACTCCGTCGCCTCGAAGCCGTTCTTGGCCCAAGTGAAGGTCTCGCCCTTCGTCGCGAAGCCCTCGACATCCGCGCCCGCCTTCGCCGGACCGAAGCTCGGCGGCCCGAAGCCCGCCCAGACCGGAATCTTCGGCGTGATCGTATGTGTCAGGTCGACGTATTTCGCCGATTTCAAGCCGTTGTCGTAAAGACTCCAGAGCCCTTTCGCGTCGTCGGCCTTCGCCGCCGCGCCCGCCGCCAGAAGCACGACCATCGAGACGGCCGGCAGCTTTTTCCATGCGGTCATTTCGCATCCCCCCGATCGATCCGCCGGATCGAGCCCGGCAATTCGGATGGGACGCGATTCGACGACTGTTTGTCGAGGGTTTTCCGGGCTTCGACGGAGCGCGCCGGAGACGTCTATTCCTTCCGGACCTTGGAAAACAGCACGATCGAACTCGGCTCGATCCGAAGGCCCTGGACGCTCGGCCCGGCCACCGCGTTCTCGCGCTCGCTGGCGACGAAGGCGAAGGGCGCGTCGTCCTGCACGATGCGCTGCAGGTCGCGATAGAGCGCGGCGCGCGCCTTGCGGTCGCCGATACGCCGCGCCGCTTCGACGAGCCGGTCGACTTCCGGGTTCGAGTAGTAGCCCGCGTTGAAGCCGCCTTCGTTCGGCATCGCCCCGCTGCGCAGCGCCAGGAACGGCAGGGTGTCGGGGTCCTGCGTGGTCCAGGCCATCTCTGCCATGTCCGCCCGGTCCGACAGGCCCGGATTGACGTTGGCGAGGAAGGTCGTCCAGTCGTAGGTCTGGACCTTGACGTCCAGCCCGACCGCTTCGAGGTCGCGCTCGATCGCGTCCGCCATCGCGCCGGGATCGAGCATGCCGACGCCGTTCTGCGCGACGAGGAAGGACAAGCGCGCGCCTTCCGCGCCGGCCTGGCGGATCAGCTCGCGCGCCTTCGCCGGATCGTAGGGATAGGGCCGGAGCGACTTGTCGTCCGCCCAGTCGAAGGCGGACGGCACCGGATCCCCGGCGACCTCCGCCCCGCCGCCGAGCACGTCCTCGACGATCCGCCGCTTGTCGATCGCGTAGTTCACGGCCTGCCGCACCCGCTTGTCGGAAAGCGGTCCCTCGCGCGTGTTGAGGATCAGGAACCAGAGATGCGGCGCGGTCGTGGTGGCGACGGTGAAGCCCGCCTGCGTCCCGATCTCGGGGAGGTCGCGGAAGGGCGCGTCCATCATCACGTCGATCTGGCCGGACTGGAGTGCGGTGCGACGGGCGCGGGGATCGGCGATCGGCCGGAACACGAGGCGCTTCAGGGTCGGCGGCTCGCCGACGAAGGCGCCGTTCGCGGCAAGCGCCACCTCGGTGTTCGGCGTCCAACTCTCGAAGGCGAACGCACCTGTGCCGACCGGATGGCGGCCGAACTCCGCGCCGTACTTCTTCACCGCCGTCGGCGAGACGATGGAACCGGTCGGCGTCGCGAGCGCCGAGAGCAGCGGCGCGTAGGGCTGGCGCAGGCGGAATTCGACGGTCGTCGCATCGATCGCATGGACGCTCTCGATCGCGCCGAAGGTGAAGGCGAGCGGAAAGCTGCCGGTCGCGTGCTCTGGGTGCTTCGGATCGAGCATCCGCTCGAACGTATACTCCACCGCCGCAGCGTCGCAGGGCGTGCCGTCCTGGAACCGGATGCCGTCCCTGAGAATGAAGCGCCAGACGAGGCCGTCGGGCGAAACCGTCCACGAGGCGGCGAGCGCCGGCGCGACGTCGAGCGAGCCGCGCTTGAACCGCACCAGCCCGTCGAAGACGTTGGCGACGATGCGCATGTCGTTCGGGGAAACGGCGGCCTGCGGGTCGAGGGTCTGCGGTTCCGCGACCGCGCCGACCACGAGGACGTCGTCGGCGGGCTTCGCCGGGGCGGCGGCGGGCGCGAGCGATGGCGACAGGCCCGCGACGGCGACGGCGATCGCGAACCGGACGAACATCATGCCATTCATGGAATCATCCGGAGGTGACGGAAGGCCGCCACGAACACGATGAATGTGTTCGCAGCGTGGGAGCCGGCCGCGGCGAATGCTGGAGAGCGTATCCGCCGCGGTCGGCGTCGCTGCGAACCGATTTTATTCCGTGCCGCTCGGGAACCCGCTCTTTACGCGGTGCATGTGCCGCGACAGAACAGCGTCCGACGATGACTGCCGAAGTTCCGGAAGAAGGCGAGCGAGCATGATCAGAACCGAGACCGTCAGGAAGATCCTCTCCTGGTACGAAGGCGAAACGCCGGGGCTGAAGAGTAACCTGTCGCGGCTACTCATGCACGGCCGGCTCGCCGGCACGGGGCGCGTCGTCATCCTGCCCGTCGATCAGGGCTTCGAGCACGGCCCGGCCCGCTCCTTCGCGCCGAACCCCGCCGCCTACGACCCGCACTATCTCTACGAGCTCGCGATCGAGGCCGGCGTGTCCGGCTATGCCGCGCCGCTCGGTCTTCTGGAGCACGGCGCCGATGCCTTCGCCGGCGAGGTGCCGCTCATCATGAAGATGAACAGCGGCAATTCGCTCGCCGCCAATTCCAGCGATCAGGCTCTGACCGGCACGGTGGACGACGCGATGCGCCTCGGCTGCGTCGGCGTCGGCTTCACCATCTATCCGGGTTCCGACCACGCCTACGACATGATGGAGGAGCTGCGCGAGATCAGCCACGAGGCGAAGTCGAAGGGCCTGCTCAGCGTCGTCTGGTCCTATCCGCGCGGCGGCAAGATCAGCAAGGAGGGCGAAACGGCGCTCGATATCGTCGCCTATTCCGCCCACATGGCGGCGCTGATGGGGGCGACGATCATCAAGGTGAAGCTCCCGAGCAACCGCATCGATCTCGACGCCGCGAAGAAGACCTACGAGAAGAACCACATCCCGAGCGAGACGATCGCCGACCGCGTCCGCCACGTCATGCAGGCGAGCTTCGCCGGCAAGCGCGTCGTGGTGTTCTCCGGCGGCGAGGCGAAGACGCGCGAGGACCTGCTCGAAGAGGTTCGCGGCATCCGCGAAGGCGGCGGCAACGGCTCGATCATCGGCCGCAACTCGTTCCAGCGCTCGAAGGAGGACGCGATCGCGCTTCTGCGCGAGGTGATGGACATCTACGCCTGATGCGACGTCGCGATTTCCGTTGCGGCAGATGCACGGAAGATCGTTGACGTCAATATAACGGACTCGTGATCCCCGCCGCTCGGCATGACGCTGGCCGGCGGGGTTTTCGTTTCCGAAAACCGTTTGAGATCAGTGCACCGACACCGCTCCGTTGCACGAAGACCGGCGCCTTGCGGCTCCGGATCTGTGGCGTTCGGGATACACCGGTCTGGAATAAGGGTTCGCTGCCGCTTGATAGCCGCATCTGCGTGGATCACTTGCCCCGACAGACGAGTTCGGATGCCAGCGGAATCATCGCGCCGGCGACGAGCCGAACGGATGTCGAATAAGTGCCGCCTCCGGGCGGAAAGAAGATTGGAGTACGGATCATGAAGCGTTTTGCCATTTTGCTGGCAGCCACTGCCCTCGCCACCCCGGCCTTCGCCGCCGACATCATCACTGAGGAACCGCCGGCGCCGGCGCCGGTCGAGATCGCCCCGGCCTACAACTGGACGGGCCTCTATGTCGGTGGACAGGCGGGCGCGGCCTTCGGCGGCTCGTCGGGCGCCATCGGAACCGATCTCGGCGTGCCGCTGGACGCCGTGACGTTCCAGAAGGATACCGATGTCGGCTTCACCGGCGGCGTCCACGTCGGCTACGACTACCAGCTTCCGAGCAACATCATCATCGGCGGCGTCGTCGACTTCAACTACATCGACAACGACCGTAAGGTCGGCGTCGATCTGGTCGACGGAACGGGCGACAACACGACCTTCTCGAACAAGGTCGACCTCGACTACTTCGGCACGGTGCGCGGCAAGGTCGGCTATGCCTTCGATCGCGTGGCCGTCTACGGCACGGGCGGTCTCGCCTACGGCAACCCGAAGAACAAGGTGAACGACGGCGAAGCGCTCGCGCTGCTGGGCACGGGCTTCACTTCGGACACCAACTCCGACAAGGACAGCATCGGCTATTCCGTCGGCGGCGGCGTCGATTTCCTGGCCACCGAGAAGCTCTCGTTCGGCCTCGAATACCTCTACACCGACCTCGGCAAGGCGAAGACCGAGACGACGTTCACCAACGTCGCCACCGGCGACGCTTTCTCGGTCGACACCAAGACCGACGTCGACTTCCACACGGTGATGGCGAAGGCCTCGTACCGCTTCAACTGAGGTCGCCGCGACCTCACGAAATCGCTATCGCGCTTCGCCCGCCGGACGCCTCGTCCGGCGGGCATTTTAATTCAAAGGAAAGGGTTCGGCCTTAGGAAGGATTCACCAACGCGGGTCCGCAAGCTTCAGGCAAGCGGAAACTGCATCGGAGCGGCCAGGGTGATTCGCACCTGCCGGCCCGAAGGAGAACCCGTCCGACTCCCCGCGAGCCGGGCACAACATCCCGTCTTGGGACCGCGATGCCCCCGCATCGTCCCGAGGCCCAAGGAGTACCCAAGTTCCATGAAACGTCTTGCGATTCTCTTCGCGGCCACCGCCTTCGCCGCTCCGGCCCTTGCCGCCGACATCACCTATGACGAGCCCCCGGCGCCCGCGCCGGTCGACATCGCCCCGACCGCGAGCTGGACCGGCGCCTATGTCGGCGGCCAGGTCGGCGGCGCGTTCGGCGGCTCGAAGGGCGCGGCCGGTGCGGACGACTTCGGCGCGGCCACCGACACGTTCCACAAGCGCAGCGGCGGCGTGACGGCGGGCGTCCAGGCCGGCTACGACTACCAGATGCCGAACAACGTCATCGTCGGCGGCGTCGCGGACTTCAACTACATCGACCACGAGCGCAAGAGCGGCGTCGTCCTGCAGCAGGGCGGTTCCGCGACCGGCCAGGACTACGACACCAAGACCGAGATGAAGTATTTCGGCACGGTGCGCGGCAAGGTCGGCTACGCGATGGACAACGTCGCGGTCTACGGCACCGGCGGCCTCGCCTACGGCCACGCCAAGGTGAAGACGGACGGCGACAACTTCAACACGCAGGCCGACGGCACCGGCACGACCTACACGGTCGACTCGGACACCAGCAAGGACAAGGTCGGCTACACGGTCGGCGCCGGCGTCGACGTGCTCGCCACGCCGAACGTCTCCTTCGGCCTCGAATACCTCTACACCGACCTCGGCAAGGCGAAGTCGGAGAGCACCTTCACCGAGGCGAACGGCGGCGCGACGCCGGACACCTTCACCACGAAGTCGAAGACCGACCTCGACTTCCACACCGTCATGGCGAAGGCCGCGTACCGCTTCAACTGACAGCGGATCGCCTCGCCCAGGAAGGCCCGCCGGAGACAATCCGGCGGGCCTTTCCTATTTGCGGGCGGGGAGAGCGGACAGGCCGAGATCGGCCCGGCGCGGCAGGTCCGCCCCGCGACGGGTGCAGGTGACGGCGGCTGCCCGGATCGCCGCGCCGAGCAGCGCCTGCAGGTCCGCCTCGCCGAAGCTCGTGACCGCCTCGCGCGACAACGCGCCGTCCTCCGACAGCTTGGCGAGCGTCATGGCGAGGAAGGTGTCGCCCGCGCCGACCGTGTCGACCACGTGCACCGAAACGCCGGGGAGCGACGCGCCCGTGCCGGAAGCCGCCAGCGCGACCGCGCCCTTCTCGCCGCGCGTGACGATGCCGAGCGCCGCGCCCGCCGCGACCCAGTCGGCGAGAACCGCGTCGATCGAGCGGCCGGGATAGAGCTGCGACAGGTCCTCGTCGCTCGCCTTGACGAGGGTCGCGAGCGGCCCGAGCTCCGCGACCTTCGCCCGCCAGACGTCGAGATCCGGCACGACGGAGGCGCGGATGTTCGGATCGTAGGACACGAAGCGGCGGTCCCGCTCCTGCCGCACCAGCTTCAGGATCGCCGCGGCCGTCGGTTCCGACACGGTGGAATAGGAGCCGCCGACATGCACCGCTTCGATCTCGTCCGGCAGCGGCGAGGGCACCTCGTCCGGCTCGACCGAGCGGTCGGCGGTGCCCTCGATGTAGAAGGAATATTCCGGCACGCCGGCCTGCGACAGCGACACCATCGCGAGCGTGGTGTTGCGCGTAGTCGGGATCAGGAAGCGCTGGTCGATCTCCTCCTGTTCCATGAAGGCGCGGAGTCGCCGGCCGTAGAGATCGCCGGAAATCTTGGAGAAGTAGGCCGAGCCGTGGCCGAGCCGCGCGAGGCCGAGCGCGGCGTTCAGCGCCGAGCCGCCGATGCGGGCGGAAAGCCCGATGCGCGAGACGTCGGCATCGAGATCGGCGAAGACGTCGAACAGCGAGTCGCCGCAGGACAGGAACATCTCGGGTTTCTCCTCCGGGCGGCGGTTCCCTGCCGCCCCATCGTTCCGCTCCGGCTAGCAGGAATTCCGCCGGCGCGAAACAAGCTGGACGATCAGCCCGTCCACCGGGCCGACAGGCGCGGTTCCGGCATGAAATCGAAGTCGCGCCGAAACGGGAAGGCCGGCTCCCGACGCCGCCGGTTGGCCAAGCGCGGAATGTCCTGGTTCACGACGCCATCGGTCAGCGCCATCAGGTTCGGGTTCGCGACGGGTCTGAGTTCCGGCGACAGGTAGCCGGACTTCACGACGAGGAGCCGCACCGCCTTCGGATCGAGCCCAAGCCGGCGGAAGTCGGCGATGTCGTGATAGGGCCGGCGCCGCGCCGCGAGGACCACGGTGATGCCGCCGACCCGCACGACGGCCTGCCGCTCGCGCGCTTCGCCGGAATCGTCAAGCCGCACGACCGCGGCGTCCACCTCCGCCGGCTTGGAGGACGGATCGAGGCTGGAGCCGATGCGCAAGCGGAGCGTCGCGCCTTCGCCGGCCGCGAAGCACGCTTCGACCGCAGGGCGGTCGGTGATGCCGGCGAGGAGCGCGTCCTGCCAGTTCCGCTCGATCAGGGCACGCAGCACATCCGCGCGGTCGCCGACGCCGCCGCCGGTCGGGTTGTCTCCGGAATCGGCGAGGATGACGGGGCGCGTCTCGGCTTTCGCCGCGATATCGAGCATCTCCGCGAGCGGTCCCGTCACTGGGCCGAAGCCGAAGCGCTCGCGCGTCTCCCAATAACCGATCGCGATCTCGGCGGCGGCTTCCTTCGCGGCGTCCCGGTCGAAGCCGGTGACGACGGCGGCCGCCGTCGCCCGCGGCTCGTCGGCCCAGACGTAGCCGATCATCAGGTTGGCGTCGGCGATGCCGGGGCGGCGGTCGAAGTCCGACAGGCGAGCGTAAAGCGAGGCGGCCGGCTCGTCCTCGGTCGAGGTGCATTCGCCCGGCAGCAGCACCGGCACCGACGCCCAGGCGATGCCCGGCTTTTCGCCGGAGCGGAGCGCTTCCACCAGCATGTTCCAGGCGCGCAGCATCGTCGGGCGCACGTCGATATGCGGCGCGGTGCGGTAGGCGGCGAAGATGTCGAGGCCGTCGACGACGCGCTGCGAGACGTTGCCGTGGAGATCGTAGCTCGCGGCGACGACGCAGGTCTCGCCGACCGTGGCGCGCGCGGCGGCGATCCAGTCGCCCTCCGCATCGTCCATGCCCTCGACGTTCATCGCGCCGTGCATGGCGAGGTAGAGGCCATCGAGGGGGAGGGCGGCCTGGAGGCGGTCGAGGAACTCAGCCTTCAACGCCTCATATGTTTCACGTGAAACCGGCCCACCCGGCACGGCGCGGGCATGGAGTAGCGGCAGCACCTCCACGCCGTCCGTCGCGAGGAAGTCGAAATAGGCCGCAGCTAGGAGGTCGCCGTCGCGGAGGATGCGGAAGTCCTCGACCTCCATCAGCACCGGCGAATAGGTGCTGCATTCGGTATGGATACCGCCAACGGCGATGCGCATCAGAGCACCGGGCTCAGCGGAACGATGGCGGCGAAGCGCTCCCAGCTCTTGTTCTCCGCCGGCGTCCAGGCCGCTTCCGCGATGGCGGGCAGGCGCGGGAAGACGAGGCGGTTGAAATAGCCGCGCGACAGGAAGTGCTCCGACCAGATGCAGGCCTGGACGCCCTTCAGGAGATGCCGCAGCTCCTCCGGCAGGTCGCCGGCCGCCTCGTAGGCGTAGGTGTGTGCGGGCGGCACCGTGCCGGCCCAGCTAGCGCCCGGCTCCTGCCATTCCTCGGCCTGCACCATGTCGAGATAGTAGGCCTGGCCCGGCGTCATTACGACGCCGTAGCCTTGGCCGGCCAGCTCGATGCCGACTTCCGGCTTCTCCCAGGCCATCAGGATCGTGTCCTTCGGATCGACGCCGCCGCCATGCGCGACCTCGTTCCAGCCGACCAGCACCTTGCCGCGGCGGGTCAGCATCTCCTTCACGCGCTTCAGCAGATAGGACTGCAGCTCGAACGTGCCGCCAAGGTTCTCCTTGCGCATCAGCTCCTTGGCGAGCGGCGAGGCGAGCCACGCGCCGTGCGCCACCTCGTCGCCGCCGACATGGACGTAGCGCGAGGGAAAAAGCTCGGCGACCTCGTCGAACACCTTCTCCAGGAACTCGTAGGTCAGCGGAATTGCGGGGTTCAGCGCGTTGTTCGCGTAGCCCTGGACGGAGCGGTAGCTGTCCGGCGCTTCTTGCCCGTCGGTGAGGTCCGGCAGGGCGACCAGCGTCGCGGCGTTGTGGCCGGGAATCTCGATCTCCGGCACGATCTCGACATGGAGCCCGGCTGCGTGCGCGACGAGCATGCGGACGTCCGCCTTCGAGTAGAAGCCGCCGACCGGCTCCGCGCCGTTGCCGAGCTGCGGGCGGAGCGGCTCGTCCGGTCCGCGCAGCACGCCGAGCGTAGTGAGGGCGGGATAGGCCTCGATCTCCAGCCGCCAAGCCTCGTCGTCGGTCAGGTGCCAGTGGAGGATGTTGAGCTTCAGCCAGGCGAGGATGTCGACGAAGCGCGACACGTCGGCGACCGGGTAGAACTGGCGCGACACGTCGAGATGGCAGCCGCGCCATTCGTAGCGCGGCGCATCGGCGATCGTGCCGGAGGCGGGGAAGCCGAACTTCGCCGGCTCGGAGCGCGCGCCGTGGAGAAGCTGGGCCAGCGTCGTCAGCGCGTACTGGCGGCCGGCGGCGTCGCCATAGGCCAGCTCGACCACATCGGCGGCGAAGCGCAGCTCGTAGGCCTCGCGGCCGAGCTTCGTGTCGGAAGTGAAACGGATCGCGCGCCCTTGCGCGTCGGCTGCGAGCGAGAAGGGCGCGTGGCCGCTCGCGAACAGCCGGCGGAACAGCGCCAGCACGCCGTCGACCGCGCGGACATCCTCCAGCGCCGAAGCCTCGGCGGGGTAGAGCACGGTGGGGAAGGTCGCGCCGGCCTCGCCTGTCGCGTCCATCCGTTTCGGCCAGGGCTGGATCGCGAAGGGGAGGTCGAGCCTGCCTTCCGGCAGGAGGCGCGGCGGCGGCTCGCTGGTGCGGCCGTCGAGCAACATATCCGACACCGAGACCGGCAGGTGGCTGCCGTCGGCGAGCGTCAGGTAGGCGGACTTCGGCCCGTCCGTGCAGTGACGCGCGGCGCGTTGCAGGCCGCCGGCCGAGAAGCGCCAAGCCGCCCCCGGCTCCAGCCGGAAGCCGTCCGGGGCGGCGAACTCGTGATAGTTCGCGTCGCGCAGGGTCAGCCGGGCGTTCTCGACCGCCCCGTCCTCCACGACTCGCGTCAGCGAGGTGTAGACGAGCTTGAAGCCCTCGATCGCGGTTTCCCCGAGGTTGAACAGCGTCAGGACGAGCCGCCCGTTGCCGCCGTCCTCCGGGCGGAAAGCGCTTTCGAGCCGAAACGGTACGGATGCCATGCTCATGCCTCGCATGCTGGAAAGGGTGGCGGCGCCTCAAGCGCCTATTGGATAACCCCTCGGGTCGGTTCGGCGGTGCTTTTCCGCCGTCGCTACGTTGCCGAGCCTCGCCGATGCCGCCGGCATCACTCATGTTCGGCGCCTCGCGAGCGACGAAAAATCCCTCGCCGACCCTCCGCCGGCGGGTTGTCCAATAGGCCCTCAGGCGGCGGCCGCCTTCATGATCGCGAGATCGACGTCGGTGAGATCGACGCGCCGCTCGAAGGCCATCCCCTTCTCGTCGAAGAGGTGGCAGTCGCCGGCGCGGATGCCGGCCTCGATCGCCTCGCCGGGGCGCACCGCCGCGGTGCCCGGCAGGATGGCGCAGAAGTTCTCGGCCTCCGCGCCGCCCAGCGCCGCATAGGCGACCGTGTGCGCGCCGAGACGCTCGATGACGGTCGGCATCATGGACAGGCGGAAGTCGCCTTCGCCGGCCTGGACGTGCTCCGGCCGGATGCCGAGCGTCAGCGTACGGCCGACGGCGTTGGCGTCCGGCGCGACGGGGATCGTCGCCTTCTGGCCCATCAGGTCGACTTCGAGGCCGGCCTCGCTCGCAGCGGTACAGGCGACGGGCAGCATGTTCATCTTCGGATTTCCGATGAAGCCGGCGACGAAGACGTTGTCCGGCTTGTGGTAAAGCTCCAGCGGCGCGCCGGTCTGGGCGATGTGGCCGCCGTCGAGGACGACAATGCGGTCGGCCATGGTCATCGCCTCGATCTGGTCGTGCGTGACGTAGATCATCGTCGCCTTCAGCTCGCGATGGAGCTTGGCGAGCTCGATCCGCATGTCGGACCTGAGCGCCGCGTCGAGGTTCGACAGCGGCTCGTCGAACAGGAAGATCTTCGGCTCCCGCACGATCGCGCGGCCGATCGCGACGCGTTGGCGCTGGCCGCCGGAAAGCTGGCCCGGCCGCTGCTCCAGCCGCGCGTCGAGGTGGAGGATGCGCGCCGCGCGCTCCACCCGCGCCCTGAGCTTGTCCTCGGCCATCTTCTCGACCCGCAAGGGGAAGGCGATGTTCTCGAAGACGCTCATGTGCGGGTAAAGCGCGTAAGACTGGAACACCATCGCGATGCCGCGCTTCACCGGCGGCAGGTCGTTGACCTTGCGGCCGTCGATGGCGATCTCGCCGGCCGTGATGTCCTCGAGGCCCGCAATCATGCGGAGCAGTGTGGACTTGCCGCAGCCGGACGGTCCGACGAACACGACGAACTCGCCGTCGCGGACGTGGAGGTCGACGCCCTTGATCACTTCGAGCGCGTCGTAGGATTTCCGCACCTTGGCGAGGGCTAGCTGTCCCAATCCATGTTCTCCGGTCGCCGAGCGGGGTGGCCGATGGGGGAAATGGGCTGCGGGGGCGAGCCCCGCAGCCCGGCTCGATGCTACTTGTACTGCTCGACGTCGGCGGCCGCCTTCTTCAAGGCGTCCTCCGGGCTCGCCTTGCCGGTCACGACCGACTGGACCATCGCGATCATCGCGTCCTGGAAGCCCTTGTAGTCGGTGAACAGCGGCTCCGGACCGCCGTACTGGATTCCCTCGACGAAGGGCTTCCAGGCCGGATGCTTCGCGACGAACTCGTCGACGGTGGCGGACGGGCGCAGCGGCACGAGGCCGTCGTTGCCCTGCAGCTCGTATTCCTCCTGCCGCTTCGGCTCGGTGATGAACTTGGCGAACTCGATCGCCTTGTCCTCCATGCCGGTGCCCTTGAAGACGGCGAGGCTGTCGGTGATCAGGAGCGTGCCCGGGCCTTTCGCGTCCGGCCCGAGCGGCAGGTTCGCGACGCCCCACTTCAGCTTGGTGCCTTCCAAGCGGCTGATCGCGCCGGTGGAGTTCTGGATCATGCCGGCCTTGCCGTCGAGGAAGATGGCGCGGACCTCGTTCTGCTCGTAGGCGGTCGGGCCCTCTTCCGAGTACGGCGTGATGTCCTTCACCGCTTGGAGCGCCGCGAGGATCTGCGGGCTGTCGAGCGTGACGTTGCCGTCCGCGTCCGTCACCTTGCCGTCGTTCGTGTACACGTAGTGCAGGAACTGGTGCATGGTGTTGTCGAACGTCTTGGCGGGCAGGCCGTAGCCGGCGATGCCGGTCTTCTCCTTGATCTGCTTGGCGAAGGCGATCTCTTCGGCCCAGGTCTTCGGCGGCTTTTCCGGGTCGAGTCCGGCCTTCTCGAACAGCTCCTTGTTCCAGAACAGCGCCTTGGTGGAGAAGGCGATCGGCACGCCCCACTGCTGGTCGTCGAAGGTGACGGTGTCGACGATGTGCGGCTGGTAGCTCTTCTTCTCCTCGTCCGTCATCGGGATCGGCACGATGAGGTCGTTCTGGGCGAACTGCTTCAGCGTGCGCGAGCCGACATAGGCGAGGCCGACCGGGTTGCCGGCGGCGGCGAGGGTCGTCGCCTTGTCCTGGCACTGCTCCCAGCCGACGAGTTCCGGCGCGACCTTCGAGTCCGGGTTCTTCTCGTTCCACTCCTTGAAGGCCTTGTCGTGGACCGGGTTGATCGCGTCGCCGCAATAGATGAACGAGATATCGGCCGCGCTCGCCGCGGAGGGCAAGGCCGCCGAGGCGAGGAGCGCCGCGGCGCCCGCGAGAAGGGATAGGCTGGTTCGCATTTTCACGGTCTCCGACAGTCGGGAACAGGGAAGGGTGGTCACTGCTTCACCGCCCCCGCTGTGAGGCCGGCGACGAGGTAGCGCTGCAGGAGAAAGATCACGACGAGCGCGGGCAGGATGCCGACGAAGCTCGCCGCCATCAGCTCGTTCCAGATCACCTCCTGCTTGCCGAAATAGCCGAAGAGGCCGACCGGCAGCGGCATGTATTCCGTCTTGGAATTGAACGTCAGCGCGTAGATGAACTGCTGCGCGTAGGAGCCGATGAATGTCGTGATCGTGACGACGACGATGCCCGGCATCGCGAGCGGCAGGATCACCCGGCGAAACGTGTAGAGGTAGCTCGCCCCGTCGACATAGGCCGCCTCCTCCAGCTCGCGCGGGATGCGCAGCATGTAGGTGCGAAGCAGCCAGACGGCGGAGGGGATGAGAAAGGCGACGCCCGGCACGATCATCGCGAAGTAGGTGTTGAGGAGGCCGAGCGAGCGCATCAGCCGGTAGAGCGGGATCAGCAGCACCGCGCCGGAGAACATGTTCACTGCGAGGAATATCCCGAGCAGCGGACCCCGGCCACGAAAGGGGAAGCGCGCGAAGACGTAGGCCGCCGGCACGACGAGAAGGAGGACGACCGCGGTCGCGGTGAAGGAGATCAGGAAGGAGTTGAAGATGTACCAGCCGAAGCCCGGCACGCTCTGCCACATCGTCCGGTAGGCGGCGAAGGAGCCATTCTCGGGCCAGAAGCGATAGGGCGAGGAGAACAGGAGGCTGAGCGGTTTCAGCGAGACGAGGAAGCCTTCGACGAAGGGCGCCAGCAGGAAGGCGAGGAAGACCGCGATGCCGCCGTAGATGAGGATCGTCTCCCACCAGCGATAGCGGTTGATCAGCGCCGGCCGCCCGCTCATCGCGCCGGCTCCGTCGACAGGCGGCTGGTGACGCGGAAGTAGAAGTAGCAGAACACCGACAGGAACAGGCAGATCAGCACCGCCCGCGCGGCGCCTTCGCCGTATTTGTACGAGCCGATCGCGGTCTTGTAGGTGTCGATGATCATGGTCGTGGTCGATCCCGACGGGCCGCCCTTCGTCAGGATCCAGATGATATCGAAGGAATTGAAGGTGGAGATCAGCGAGATCATCGACATGGTGATCATCGCCGGCACGATCAGCGGCAGGGTGATGCGGCGGAAGCGGTAGAAGCGGCCTGCACCGTCGGTCCAGGCGGCCTCGTAGAGGTCCTGCGGGATCGCCTGCATGGCGGCGAGGAGGTACAGCGTGACGAGCGGCACGCCGATCCAGACATCGGTGACGATGGTCGCCCAGAAGGCGCTGGTGCCGTAGGCGAGGAAGGCGACCGGCCCGCCGACCAGCCCGAGGTTCTGCAGGACGCCGGAGATCATGCCGAACTGGCCGTTGTACATCCAGCCCCACATGAAGATGCCGATCGCCATCGGCACGATCCAGGGCGGCATGGTGAGGATGCGGAACAGCGTGCGGCCGGGCACGGCGGCGTTGAGCAGCACCGCGCCGCAGGTGCCGATGATCATCTTCAGCAGCACCGAGAAGAAGGTCCAGACGAAGGTGCGCACCACCACGTCGGCGAAGGTCTCGTTGAAGATCCTGGCGTAGTTGACGAAACCGACCCAGTTGGTGGTCCGCTTCAGCGAGGCGTCGGTGAAGGACAGGATGCCGGTCTCGACCAGCGGATAGGCGACGATCAGCGCGAGGTAGAGCGTCGCGGGAGCCAGAAGGGCGAAGGCGAAGACCGTCGCGCCGCGCTTGTCGAACAGGGCTCCCACGGCGCCGCTCAGGCGGCCCGGCGGAGGAGCGCTTCGTCGAAGCGGTCCCAGACGGGCCGGAGATCGACGACGGAGCGCTTCGCCCGCGCTTCGTCCATCGAGAGCGCGAGGATGCCGGCCTCCAGCGCATCCTGCGTCGAGACGGGCAGGTCGACGCCCTGCTGCAGGTGCGCGACGATGTCGGCCGCCATCTGCTCGTCGGCACCGTAATGCTGCGACAGGGCAGTCTCGTTGGCGTAGCGGTTCGACACCGCCTTCTCGCCGGTCAGCATGCGGTGCACGTCGAGATAGCCGCGCACGAAGTCGCCCTCCGCCATGCCGCGCGAGCCGATGACGCAGAAGCGGCGGAACTGGTCCGGCACGTTGAGGTTCGTGTGGAAGTTCATGCCGACGCCGTTGGCGTATTCGACGATCGCCACCTGGTAGTCGATGATGTCGGCATCGGAATCGAACACCTTATCGGTCGATTCCCAGCCGCTCGGCTTGCGGTAGAAGAGCTCGAGGTCGTTGACGCCTTCCTTCGCCGGGTCGTTCGCGGGCACGAAGCTCTTGCGGCCGCCGAAGCTAGCCACCCGTTCCGGCCGCGCGCCCGCGACCCCGTTGTAGAGGTCGAGGTCGTGGCAGCACTTCTCCAGCATGAACGAGCCGGAATAACGCTCGTAGCGCCGCCAGTCGCGCATGAAGAAGGCGCCGTGATAGGGCTCGATATGCTCGGACGCCTCGATCGACACGACGTCGCCGAGGAGGCCTGCGCCTTGCGCCGCACGGAGGTCGCGGTAGAGCGGCGAATAGCGCAGCACGAGGCCGACCATCAGCCGCTCGTGGCCGTGCCGTCCCATGAGGCCCGCGAGTTCCAGGCTGTCCTCGATCGTGGTGACGATCGGCTTCTCGCAGAAGACCTTGAGGCCGGCTTCCAGCCCGATCCTGATGTGGTCGAGATGCAGGTGGTTCGGCGAGCCGATCATCAGAAGGTCGAGACGCTCGCCCGCGATCAGCTCGGCGGGCGAGGCGTACTGCCGGCCGGCGGAGACGCCCTTCGCTTCGAGCTCGGCCAGGCCGGCCGGCGCGGGGTCGACGTAGCCGGCGATCTCGAAGCTCTCGTCGATCGCGCGGAAGACGTAACCGAGATAGCCGAGCCGATGCCCGAGCCCGATGATTCCGACCCGCATGCCGTTCGATGACCCCACGCGACGCAAGTTGTCGGACAAGCTTGGTATGGATTGGTATGGTGCGTCAACCGAAAATCCGACGCCTATGCAGCTTGTGACCACTCCGACAGCCGGCTTGCAATGGAAAAGCGGAAGCGGGCTGCATAGAAACGGGGCGGTTCCGGACGGCGCTCAAAAATTCGCAAGACCAACTCTTGACCACCGCCGTAAGCTTCGCTCCTACTTCCTCCCGGTGTGCCGAGCCGCCGGCGATGGCGGTGATTCGAGTCGACGGCGGGAGATCGCGATGTCCTGGAAGACCCTGGCGCTTTGCGCTTCCGTGCTCGTTCCAATGGCGGCGGCGGGCGGCGCGAAGGCCGAGACGATCACCATGTTCTGCGGTGCGACCGACTACGACCTCTGCGTCAAGGCGGCGAAGAACTGGGGCGAGAAGACTGGCAACACCGCCAACATCAACAAGATGCCGGCGCAGCTCGACGACGCGATCCCGCTGTTCCAGCAGCTTCTCGCGGCGAAATCGACGGACGTCGACGTCCTGTTCCTCGACGTGATCTGGCTCGGCATCTTCAAGAACAACCTCCTCGACCTTTCGACGCTCGTGCCGAAGGAAGAGCAGGACCAGCACATCAAGGCGACGCTCGACGCCGGCCTCCTCGACGGCAAGCTGATCTCGATGCCGATGTATATGGACGTCGGCCTGATGTACTACCGCAAGGACCTCCTCGACAAATACGGCATGCAGCCGCCGAAGACCTGGGACGAGCTGGCGAGCGACGCCAAGACGATCCAGGACAAGGAGCGCGCGGCCGGCAGCGCCGACATGTGGGGCTATACCTGGCAGGCGAAGAGCTACGAGGGCCTGACCTGCGACGCGATCGAGCTCGTCGCCTCCAACGGCGGCGGCACGATCATCGACCCGGACGGCAAGGTGACGATCGACAATCCGGCGGCGGCCGAGGCGATCGGGAAGGCGAAGGACTGGATCGGCTCGATCAGTCCGGAAGGCACGTTGAACTACGACGAAGAGGCGTCCCGCGCGGTGTTCGAGGCGGGCAACTCGGTGTTCCACCGCAACTGGCCCTATGTCTGGGGTACCTCGAACGGCGACGGCTCGAAGGTCGCGGGCAAGGTCGGCGTCATGCCGCTGCCGGTCGGCAAGGAAGGCCAGAAGTCGAGCGGCTGCCTCGGGCCGATGTACGTCGCGATCTCGAAATACTCGGCGCATCCCGACGCCGCGGCGAGCTTCGTGCGCTATATCACCGGCCCGGAGATGCAGAAGATCCGCGCCGTCGACGGGGCCTACAATCCCTCGATCACCAGGCTCTACCAGGACCCCGACATCCTGAAGAAGCTGCCGTTCCTGAAGGACAACACCGTCGCCTTCCAGGACGCGGCGACGCGTCCCTCCGGCTATACCGGCTCCAGCTACAACCGCGTGTCGCAGACCTTCTATCGCGGCGTCCACGACATGCTGACCGGCGGCGACATCCCTGGGGGCCTGAAGTCGATGGCGGCGCGGCTGGAGAAGCAGAAGGAAAGCCGCTGAAGGCTCCGGCGGCATGGCATCGGTCGAGCTTCGCGGCGTCTCGAAGAGCTTTCATTCGGTCGACGTCATCCGCAACGTCGACCTCACCGTCGCCGACGGCGAGTTCGTGGTCTTCGTCGGCCCGTCCGGCTGCGGCAAGTCCACGCTGCTGCGGCTCATCGCCGGGCTGATCTCGGTCTCCTCCGGCGAGGTCGCGATCGACGGCGAGGCGGTGACGGACGTGCCGGCCTCCGCGCGCGGCATCGCCTTCGTCTTCCAGTCCTACGCGCTCTATCCGCACATGAACGTCGAGCGGAACATCGGCTTCGCGCTGGAGACGTCCGGCCTGAAGCGCGACGCGATCCGCGCCAAGGTCATGGAGGTGGCGAAGCTCCTGAAGGTCGACCACCTGATGGGGCGCCGGCCACGCGAGCTTTCGGGCGGACAGCGGCAGCGCGTCGCCATCGGCCGGGCGCTGGTCCGCAAGCCCGAGGTGTTCCTGTTCGACGAGCCGCTGTCGAACCTCGATACCGACCTTCGTGCCGAGATGCGCGTCGAGATCGCGCGCCTCCACAAGGACCTCGGCGTCACCACGATCTATGTGACGCACGACCAGGTGGAGGCGATGACGCTCGCCGACCGGATCGTCGTGCTGAACGCCGGCGTCATCGAGCAGGTCGGCACGCCGCACGAACTCTACCACTCGCCGCGAAGCCGCTTCGTCGCGGGCTTCATCGGTAGCCCCCGCATGAACTTCCTCGCCGTCCGCGAGGCCGGCGGCGTGCTGGGCGGCGCCGGGGAACTGTCGATGTTGGTCGCGGCGCAGGGCGTCGCCGAGATCGGCGTCCGCCCGGAGGCGCTGACGCTGGTCCCGGCCGGCGAGGGCGCGGTCTCCGGCACGCTGGAGCGGATCGAGGATCTCGGCCACGAGCACCACGCCTATGTGCGCCTGTCGGAGGACGACGTCTGGGCGCTGCGGCTGCCCGGCCGCGTGCCGGCGGTCGCGATCGATGCGCGCGTCGGCCTCGCTTTCCGGCCGGAGGACGCGCTCCTGTTCGGCGCGGACGGCCGGCGGCTGGAGCCGGGCGCGTCGGCGGCACTGCGGCCGGCGGCGGTGCCGGCATGAGCACGAAGCTCGAGCGCCGCGACCATCGCGCCGCCTGGCTGTTCCTGGCGCCGATGGCGGCGGCGCTCCTGCTCGTCGCGGTCTGGCCGCTCGGGCGCACCTTCTTCTTCGCCTTCACCGACGCCTATCTCGACGATCCCGCCACCTATTCGATGGTCGGCTTCGAGAATTTCCGCGAAGTCTTCGGCGATCCGAGCTGGTGGCAATCGGTGCGCAACACGCTGGTCTTCACCGTGGTCTCCGTCGCGATCGAGACGCTGCTCGGCCTCGGCATCGCGCTCCTGATCAACGAGGCGATTCCCGGCCGCGGGCTGGTGCGGGCGGCGATGCTGATCCCGTGGTCGATCCCGGTCGTGGTCGCGACGAAAATCTGGGACTGGATGCTGAACGACCAGTTCGGCGTGGTGAACAAGGCGCTGTTCGAGATGGGCGCGATCGATCGCGGCATCGCCTGGACGTCCGGCTCCTGGCTGATCATGGGCGTCACGATCTTCATCGACGTCTGGATGACGACGCCGTTCATGGTGCTCCTCATCCTCGCCGGCCTGCAGCTCATGCCGGCGGACATCCTGGAGGCGGCGCAGGTCGACGGCGTGCCGGCCTGGAAGCGCTTCTGGTCGATCACCCTGCCGCTGCTCCGCCCGGCGCTGGGCGTCGCGGTGCTGTTCCGTGTGCTCGACGCGCTCCGGATGTTCGACCTCGCCTACATCCTCTCGGCGAGCAACGAGAACATCATGACGATGTCGATCTACGCCCGAAACCGGCTGATCTCGTTCCAGGAGCTCGGCGCCGGCTCGGCGGCCTCGACCTGGGTGTTCCTGATCGTCGCGCTGATCGCCGTCGTGCTGATCGGCCTCCTTCGCCTCGACCGCGCGGCGGGGGAAGTCTGATGGCGTCGGACGCCGCGCTGCGGCTTCCGGCGACCTCGGCACGCCGCCGCGCTGCTGGCAGCTTCCGCCGCCAGCGGCTGGTGAAGCGCATCCTCTTCTACCTCGCGGTCGCGCTGTCGCTGTTCTACACGCTGTTTCCCTACTACTGGGCGATCGTCTCCTCGACGAAGCAGGGCGACCGGCTGTTCGACCGCGCGCTCCTGCCGGATTTCGACTTCACGCATTACCGGGCGCTGTTCGAGAACGCCTCCTTCATGCGCTCGCTGCTGAACTCGGTCTTCGTCGCGAGCGGCACCACGGCGGTTTCCCTCGTCCTCGGCATCTCCGCCGCCTACGCGCTCGGGCGGATCAGCTTCCCGCAGCGACGCTTCGTCCTGATCCTCATCCTGATGATCTCGATCTTTCCGCAGGTCGTGGTGCTGTCCGGCATGTTCGAGCTCGTGCAGTGGCTCGGCCTGTTCAACCGGCCGAGCGCGCTGATCCTGACCTACCTGCTGTCGACGGTGCCCTTCACCACCTGGATCCTGACCACCTTCATCCGGGAATTTCCGCGCGAGCTGGAGGAGGCTGCGATCGTCGACGGCGCCTCGCACTGGCGCATCCTGACGCGCATCCTCCTGCCGCTGATGGGGCCGGCGCTGGCCTCCACCGGCATCCTCGCCTTCATCCTCGCCTGGAACGAGTTCCTGTTCGCGTTGACCTTCATCCTCACCGACGAGAACCGCACGGTGCCAGTCGCGATCGGGCTGATCTCCGGCTCGTCGCGCTACGAGTACCCGTTCGGGCAGATCATGGCGGCTTCCGTCACCGTGACGCTGCCGCTGATCGTCCTCGTGCTCCTGTTCCAGCGCAAGATCGTCTCCGGCCTCACCGCCGGCGCGGTGAAGGGGTAGGCCCCGTATCGATCGACATGCCGGCCGAGGCCGAGCCGGTCTGCGCCGACGATCCGGGACCGCGACCGTAGCGCCGCCCGGCCGGCCTCACGCCGCCTTCGAAGCCTTCATGCCTTCGCTGTCCAGCGCCGCGAAGTCCGCGTCGGAAAGCTCGATCGCGGCGGCCGCGACGTTCTCCTCCAAATGCTGGATGCTGGAGGTGCCGGGGATCGGCAGCATCACCGGGCTGCGCTTCAGCACCCAGGCCAGCGCCAGTTGGCCCGGCGTCGCGCGGTATTGGCCGGCCATGCGATCGAGCAGCGCGCCGGGCTTGGCGAGGTCGCCGGCCGCCAGTGGATACCACGGGATGAAGCCGATGCCGTTCCGCTCGCAATGGTCGAGCACGTCCTCGCTTGCCCGGTCGGCGAGGTTGTAGCGGTTCTGGACGGTCGTCACCTGCACCAGCTTCGAGGCCGCCTCGATGTCCTCGACGGAAACGTTGCTGAGGCCGAGATGCTGGACGAGGCCCTGGTCCTGCAGTTCCTTCATCGCGCCGAACTGCTCGTCGCGCGGCACCTTCGGATCGATGCGATGGAGCTGCCAGAGCGGGATGCGGTCGAGCTTCAGGTTGCGCAAGCTCTTGTGCGCCTGCTGGATCAGGTATTCCGGCCGGCCGACCGGGATCCACTGGCCGGGGCCGGTGCGCGTCAGGCCGCCTTTCGTCGCGACGATCACCCCCGCCGGATAAGGATGGAGCGCCTCGCCGAGAAGCCGCTCGGAAACGTCCGGGCCGTAGGAGTCGGCCGTGTCGATGAAGTTCACGCCGAGTTCCGGCACGCGCTTCAGGACGTCGAGCGCTTTCCGCCGGTCCGCCGGCTCGCCCCAGACGCCTTGGCCCGTCACGCGCATCGCGCCGAAGCCGAGGCGGTTCACTTCCGTCTCGCCGCCGATGCGGAAGGTGCCGGACTGCTTCGCGTTCACGTCGGCCATCGCCTGTTCCCTCCGCTGGTTCCGCGCGGGAGATGGCGCGCATCCGGCGAACGGGAACCGTCCGCTTCCGATCGCGGTGGAACGAGATGGCGAGCCGGCCACGGAAGCTTGTTCCCGGTGCGGCGCGTCTGCCATGAAGGCATGGGGAGCGGGAAGGGGGCGGCGAGGATGAGCGAGGATGGAGGGGCGCCGACGCTTCGCGACGTCGCTCGGCGCGCCAATGTCAGCCTCGCCACCGCCGACCGTGTTGTGAACCGACGCGCCGGCGTCCGGCCCGTCACGATCGACCGCGTCGAGGCGGCGGTGCGCGAACTCGGCTTCGAGCGCCATGCCGGCGCTGCGGCGCTCGCCCGCCGGACGGGCTTTCGCGTCGCCGCGATTCTGCCGCGCCTCGCCAACCCGTTCGTCGCGCGGCTGGCGGAGGAACTCGGCGAGGCCTGCCGGATCGAGGGGCAGCGGCGGCTCGCTTTGACCCTGCACGAGATGGAGGGCTTCGCGCCCGAACCCCTCGCTAGAGCGGTGCGCCATGCGGCGGAAGCGGCGGACGGCATCGTCGCGATGGGGTTGGACGACGCCGAGGTCGGGGCGGCGATCGACGCGGCGGCGTTGCGCGGGGTGCCCGTGGTCACGCTCGTCTCCGACGTGCCTGGCTCTGCGCGGCACCGCTATGTCGGCATCGACAACCGCGCGGCGGGCCGCGTCGCGGCGTCGCTGGTCGGCCGGTTCGCGGCAAGACCCGATGGCCGCGTGCTGGTGGTTCTCGGCTCCCGGAACCTCCGCGACCATCGCGACCGGCTGGAGGGCTTCGAGGCGGCGCTCGGCGAAAGCTTTTCCGGCATGCGCATCTGCGGCGTCGCGGAAGGCCGCGACGACGTCGCGTCGACGCGTGAAGCGGTTCGGGAGGCGCTCGATCGGTGGGGAGCGCCCTGTGCCATCTACAGCGCCGGCGCGGGAACGTCGGGGCTCGCCGACGCGCTCGCCGATGCCGCGATCCGGCCGGTGGTGATCGCGCACGAGCTGACGGCGGAAACGCGACCGCTGCTGGAAGCGGACAGGCTCGATGCGCTGATCGTGCAGGACCCCGGCCACGAGGCGCGCTCGGCGGTGCGGATCCTGATGGCGGCGCTGACCGGCACCGCAGTCAACGACGACCAGGAACGCATCCGCATCGAGATCATCCTGAAGGACAACCTGCCGAAATGAGGAATTGCCTGCCGCTGCCGTTCTGAGGTACGTAGCTCAAATCGAATCGGGGAGGCATCGCATGGCAACCGAAATCGGTTTCTTCGGACTGGAAAAGCCGGTCAGCTTCGAGGGCGAGGGCAGCCGCGACCCGCTGGCGTTCCGCTTCTACGACAAGGACCGGCAGGTCGCGGGCAAGCGCATGGAGGACCAGCTCCGGTTCGCCGTCTGCTACTGGCATTCCTTCACCTGGCCGGGCGGCGACCCCTTCGGCGGCGAGACCTTCATGCGTCCGTGGATGCAGGGAGGCGATCCGATGGCGCAGGCCCGCGCCAAGGCCGATGTCGCCTTCGAGCTGTTCCGCCTCCTCGACGTGCCGTTCTTCACCTTCCACGACGCCGACGTCGCGCCGGAAGGCGAGAACCTGTCGGGCTCGATCGACAACTTCAACCGCATCGTCGACGTGTTCGCTCAGAAGATGGAGACCGAGCGGGTGCGCCTGCTCTGGGGCACGGCGAACCTTTTCTCGCACCGCCGCTACATGGCGGGCGCGGCAACGAACCCGGACCCGGACGTCTTCGCCTATGCGGTCGGCCAGGTGAAGGCGGCGCTCGACGCGACGCATCGCCTGAAGGGCGAGAACTACGTCTGCTGGGGCGGGCGCGAGGGTTACGAGACGCTGCTCAACACCGACATGAAGCGCGAGCTCGACCAGCTCGGCCGCTTCCTGTCGATGCTGGTCGACTACAAGCACAAGGTCGGCTTCCAGGGGCCGATCCTGATCGAGCCGAAACCGAAGGAGCCGACGAAGCACCAGTACGACTTCGACACGGCGACGGTCTTCGGCTTCCTGCAGAAGTACGACCTCGTCAGGGACGTGAAGCTGAATCTCGAGCAGAACCATGCGATCCTCGCCGGCCATTCCTTCGACCACGAGGTGAAGCTCGCCTACGCCAACGACCTGTTCGGCTCGCTCGACATCAACCGCGGCGACGACCTCCTCGGCTGGGATACGGACCAGTTCGCGATGAATGCGAGCGAGATGGCGCTCGTCTTCCACGAGATGCTGAAGCACGGCGGCTTCTCGACAGGCGGCCTCAACTTCGACGCCAAGATCCGCCGCCAGTCGATCGACCCGCAGGACCTCGTCATCGCGCACGCCGCCTCGATGGATGCCTGCGCGCGGGCGCTCGTCGCGGCCGAAGCCATGCTGGCCGACAAGGCGCTGGAGGGCCCGCTGGCCGAGCGCTACGCCGGCTGGGATTCGGCCGAGAACAAGGCGATCCTCGCCGGCGAGCGGAGCCTCGAACAGGTGGCGGAGCGCGGGCGCACGCTGAACCCGCAGCCGCGCTCCGGCCGGCAGGAATATCTGGAAGCGATCGTCAACCGCTACGTCTGAGGGCGGCGGTTTCCGGGAAGTCGTGCCAAGTCTTCCCCTTTCGTCATCCGGAACGGGCTCCCGGATGACGGCCTCCCGAAGGGAGCGAAATTGCAGCCGGGGCGGTGGGCTGTCGTGGTTGGCCTTCGCCGAGGCCGCCTCGCGGATGCCGGCCTACGCTGCCCACTCGCCGCGGCGGAAGACCGGTGTGCGGCTGCCGTCGGCGCCGACGCCGTCGATGTCGATCTCGCCGGAGCCGATCATCCAGTCGATGTGGATCAGGCTCTTGTTGCCGCCTTGGGCGGCGATCTGATCCGGCGTCAGCGACGCCCCGTCGCGGAAGCACTTCGCGTAGCACTGGCCGAGCGCGATGTGGCAGGCGGCGTTCTCGTCGAACAGCGTGTTGAGGAACAGGAGCCCGCTCTGCGAGATCGGCGAGGAATGCGGCACCAGCGCCACCTCACCGAGCCGCCGCGCGCCCTCGTCAGTGTCGAGCACCTTCAGGAGCACCGCCTCGCCCTTCGAAGCATGCGCTTCCACGATGCGCCCGCCTTCGAAGCGCACCCGGATGTCGTCGATCAGCGAGCCCTGGTGCGACAGCGGCTTGGTGCTGGAGACGTGCCCGTCGACGCGTCGCGCGTGCGGCGTCGTGAACACCTCCTCGGTCGGGATGTTCGGGTTGCAGGTGATGCCGTTCTTCGCGGTCGAGGCGCCGCCCTGCCATTCGTGGCCGTCGGCGAGGCCGATCGTCAGGTCGGTGCCCGGCCCGGTGAAATGCAGCGAGGCGAAGTTCTGTCCGTTCAGCCATTCGGTGCGGCGGTGAAGCTCGGCATTGTGCCTATCCCACGCCGCCACCGGATCGTCGCTACCGAGCCGCGAGGCCGCGAAGATCGCCTCCGCCAGCTTCGCCACCGCGACCGCCGGCTCGTCGTTCGGGAAGACGCGCGCCGCCCAGGACGCGCCGGGATAGGCGACGATGTTCCAGTTGATGTCGAAGCCCGCGATCTTCTGCAGCGCCGGCTCGTAGGCCAGCGCGTTCGCCTTCGCGGCCCGTCCGACCTTGGCCGGATCCTCGTTGGACAGCAGCATCGGGTCGTCGCCGACGATGGCGAGCCGCGCCGTGTTGCCGTCGAAGCCCTTCGCGACGCCTTCGTAGAGCCAGCCCGGCGCGCGGTCGAAGCTCTCGTCGCGGGCATGGCGATAGCGGGCGAGCGTCACCTCCTCGTCCGACAGGATCGGCGTGACGAGACCAGCGCCCGCCCGGTAGGCATGCTCGGCGATCAGCCGAACCAGCGGCAGCGCAGTCGCCGGCGCGGTCAGGAAGAGGTCCTGCCCCGGCCGCAGCCGGAGGCCGACATTGACGGCGACCGAGGCGAAACGGTCGAGCATGGCCGGGTCGATCGCCGGCGTGAGGTTCTGGGAATGGATAGTCATTTCTTCGTTCTCGCAAACCCGTCGAATGCCTGCAAGGGTGTGGGCCGCGCTGGCGTCAGGTCGAAAGGATGCGCGGCTGCGCGAAGAGGCCGGAGGGCACCGGCTCGATGACGTCGAGGTCCTGCAGGACGGCGCGCTGGCCGAACTTGTCGGCGAGCGCCGCCATGTCCGGCAGCGTGCCGCCGGCCGCCATGCGGTTGATGCTGGTGTTGAACACCTCGATCTCGACCTCGTTGTCGCCCTCACGCAGGAGTTCGGTCACGTCCCGCCGGAACGGCGGTGCCCAGACGGTCCCGGCGTCCCGCCCGTTGACGCGCAGCCGCGCCACCTCACCGACCGGCGCATGGATGAGCGCCGCGAAGGAATTGCCGCGCAGCGTGCCGTTCGGCAGGGGCTCGGGCTCGCGCGGCCGGCTCTCGCCGAGGTCGAGCCAGTAGCGCTTGCCGGTCTCCACCCGCGCCAGCTGGACGCGACCGGCGAAGAGCGCCGAGCCGGAATAGAAGCGCGTCGGCTCGCGGCTCGCCCAGTCGTAGGGGAGGCTGACGGTGCGCTCCGGCTGGTCGCCGATCCGCGCCGTCCAGCTTCCCCAGTCCTGCGGCGCCTCGCCCTTCGGCATGGCGACCGGTGCCGTTCCCGGCCAGGGCGCATCGTGGAAGACGACGATCCGTGCCTCGTAAGGCTGGAGCGTAAGCGCGACGGTGTCCGCCGTTTCGGCTGCGGCGACGGTATCGGTCATCGCGTCGAGGATCGTCGCGTGGGCGCGGCCCCTTCTCGGCCGCAGCCGGACGGTGCGCGGCGTGTTGCCGGTGTTGGCGACGAAGAAGATGTCCTCGGCTTCCGTCGCCCGGTGCGCGAAGCCGACCCGACTTCCGCCGCCTTCGATGCCAAGAGCCGGGCCGATCGCACCAGTGAGCCAGGCGGAGAGGTTGCCCGCGTCGACCGCCTGGAAGCCGTCGACCTCGGACCTGTCGGCGGCAACCGCGACGACCCAGCCACCCTCGGCCGCGAAGCGGCGCAGCCGCTCCAGCGTGCTTGCCTCCAGCATCCGCAGATGCGGCACCACGACCGCCCGGACGCCGAGGCCGAGCGCCTGTTCCAGCGTGCCGTCATCGGCTGCGACGTAAGAGTTGCCGGCGTCGAGGATGGCGGGAACGATACGCGGGTCGAGCCGGTCGCGTAAGCGCCGCCAGAGGTCCATGTAGTTGTCGTCGCTCGGCAGGAAGGAGGCCAGCGCGTCGCCGTTCGACAGGAGCAGCGCGACGTCGTGTACGGGCTTGCCGAGACGCAGCACGGCGCTGGTGCGCTGCAGGTAGCGCGCGACGTCCGGCATCGCCGGCCACCAGGCGTTTTTGTCGCTGAGCGCCGAGGACGCGTAGAACATCCAGCCCGGCTCGCCGGCTTCCGGCGGCGAATAGGGCCAGCCATGTCCGATGAGCTGGTTGATACCGATCAGGAAGTGCTCGTGCGCCTCGCCGCGCATGTCGGCCGGCGTCAGGCGGAAGGCGGGCGAATGCGCCCAGGTCCAGGTCTCCGAGCCGACCACCGGCTTCCCGAACAGCGCGCCGGCGGAAGCTGCCCACTTGCTGGAGGTGAAGGTGCGCCAGCCCCAGCCTTCGCCGTTCGCGATGTCGGCGAAACGGTGGCTCGCCAGCGTCGAGGGCGGCACGCCGTAGTTCTGCACGCGGAAGCGGATGCCGCGTTCCTTCGCGAAGGCCTGCATGGGCTGGAGGAAGTTCTCGGCGTAGAGTTCGGCCAGCGTCTGGCCGTAGTCGCGCCGGAATGCCTCGTAGTCGCTGCCGGTCTTGAAGAAGAGCTGCGGCAGGCGGGGCAGGAGGTCGTAGCCGCGCCGACGCGCAAATTCCTCCGGCAGCCGACGGGTCCAGTTCGCCTTGTAGACTTCGAGGCTGTCGCAGAAGACGCAGGTGACCGAGCCGGGCTCCGCTGCGTCGAGCAGCTTCGCGGTCGTATCGGTCAAATGCTGTCGCACGGCGTCCGGGTTGTAATGGTCGAGCACGTAGCCTTCCGCGCCGACCGCCGCGCGCTTCACTACCTGCCCGGTGCGGCCGGCGTAGTAGAGGTGGACGACGCGCGGACCGTCGCCGTCCGGAATGAGCACCTCCGTTTCGGTGATCTGCAGCGGCTCCAGATGGCTCGGCGTTTCCTGGATCGAGCCGCGGCCGACGAAGGCGGCGACCAGTTCGTCGCCGTCGAAGGGCGCGAGCTTCGGCAGCCGTTTGAGACTCGGCGCGACCTCGCGCGTCTCGACGCGGAGCTGATGAGCGGCGAGATCGCCGGCGATCGTCGCGCCGCCATACGACCAGCCGCTGCCGCCGGTGATGTCGAGGCGCATGCCCAGCGCCTTCGTGCGCTGCGAGATGAAGCGGAGGTTCGCGGCGAACTCGTCCGACAGCAGCGAAACGTTGCGGATGGAGTCGCCATCGTCGCCGAGCGCCAGCGGGTAGACGAAAGCGAGCTCCACGCCGCCGAGGCCGGCGTCCCTCATCGCCTGCAATTCGCGGCCGAGCTCCTCGTTCGTGACGCCCGGGCCGAACAGCCACCAGCGCATCATCACGCGGGCGTCGTCGGGCGGCGAGCGGAACGCGTCGAGAATGGCGGATGGATCGCCGCTCGCCGCCGTGGGGGCAGCGGTCTGCGCCGCAGCTCTCGTGGCGGCCTGCGCCAGCGCGGCCGTCGCCACGCCGCCCGCGAGAAGCTCGCGTCTGTTCATCCATCCCTCCCGGCCGTCGATGCTCCCGGACAGGAACCTGCGGCCGCCGGCCGCGAAATCAACGATCGCGGAAGCGCGTTCGCGGTTCGAAGCCGCGCTGACGCCTCAGAGAAGAATGATCAGCCAGATGACGAGCTTCACCGCGAGCCACCCGAGAAGGGCGATCCAGGCGAAGAGGACGCTCGCGACGGCGGCGATGGCCAGTCCCAATGCGGAACGCTCCGCGACGGCGCGTATCATGCCGAAACGCGTCCTCGTTCCGATCTGATCGAATTGAGCCACCGGCCGTCGCCCCCAGGTGCCTTCACAAGTTCGATGGGGTCGATGCAAACGGTGTGCCGTGTGCTCGACGACGCAGCGACCGGCCCGTGAACGCGGCGGAACAGGCGGATGTTGCGCCGCTCCCGATGTTTCCATCACATTCTTTCCGTCATAAGCAGGAACGGTGCGGCGGCGCGAACCAGCCGCGCCGCGGGCCCTGCAAGCGAACGATCGGAATCAGATGCAGGACATCCTCGAACAGCTCGAAGCCAGACGCGCCGCCGCCCGGCTAGGCGGGGGCGAGCGGCGCATCGCCGCCCAGCACGCCAAGGGCAAGCTGACGGCGCGCGAGCGGCTGGAAGTGCTGCTCGACGAGGGATCGTTCGAGGAGTTCGACACCTACGTCGTGCATCGCGCGACGGATTTCGGCATGGCGGCCGAGAAGGTGCCGGGCGACGGCGTGGTCACCGGCTGGGGCACGATCAACGGTCGCCAGACATACGTCTTCGCGCAGGACTTCACCGTGCTCGGCGGCTCCCTCTCGGAGACGCACGCCGAGAAGATCTGCAAGATCATGGACATGGCGGTGCGGAACGGCGCGCCGGTGATCGGCCTCAACGATTCCGGCGGGGCGCGCATCCAGGAGGGCGTCGCCTCGCTCGCCGGCTATGCCGAGGTGTTCCGGCGCAACGTCGAGGCCTCCGGCGTCGTACCGCAGCTCTCGGTCGTCATGGGGCCTTGCGCCGGGGGCGCGGTCTATTCGCCGGCGATGACCGACTTCATCTTCATGGTGCGGGACAGCTCCTACATGTTCGTCACCGGGCCGGACGTGGTGAAGACCGTGACGAACGAGGTCGTCACCGCCGAGACGCTGGGCGGCGCGGCGACGCATACGCGCGTCTCCGGCGTCGCGGACGCAGCGTTCGAGAACGACGTCGAGGCGCTGGAGGAAACCCGCCGGCTGTTCGACTTCCTGCCTTTGTCGAACCGCGAGCCGCCGCCGGTGCGGCCGTTCTTCGACGATCCGGACCGCGTCGAGATGCGGCTCGACACGCTGGTGCCGGCGAGCCCGACGCAGCCCTACGACATGCGGGAACTGGTGCTCGCGGTCGCCGACGAGGCCGACTTCTTCGAGATCGGCGAGGCCTTCGCCCGCAACATCGTCACCGGGCTCATTCGGATCGAAGGGCGGACTGTCGGCGTCGTCGCCAACCAGCCGCTGGTGCTGGCCGGTTGCCTCGACATCGACGCGGCGAGGAAGGCCGCGCGCTTCGTGCGCTTCTGCGACGCCTTCGCGGTACCGATCCTGACGCTGGTCGACGTGCCGGGCTTCCTGCCGGGCACCGCGCAGGAGCATGGCGGCGTCATCAAGCACGGCGCGAAGCTGCTCTTCGCCTATGCCCAGGCGAGCGTGCCGATGGTGACGCTGATCACCCGCAAGGCCTATGGCGGCGCCTACGACGTGATGGCCTCGAAGCACATCGGCGCCGACGTGAACTACGCCTGGCCGACGGCGGAGATCGCCGTGATGGGTGCGAAGGGCGCGGCCGAGATCCTCTACCGCTCCGAACTCGGCGATCCGAAGAAGATCGCGGCGCGGACGGCGGAATACGAGCAGCGCTTCGCCAACCCGTTCGTCGCCGCCGAACGCGGCTTCGTGGACGAGGTGATCATGCCGCACTCCTCCCGCCGCCGCATCGCGCGAGCCTTCGCGGCGTTGAGGGGCAAGCGCGCCGAACGGCCGTGGCGCAAGCACGATACGATGCCGCTGTGAGGCGCGACGCGTGCCGAGGGTTTTTGTCTGGAAGGGTTGGGAATTCCTTTTCTATAGCTTGGATGGTTCCGAGCCGCCGCATATTCACGCCAGATCCGGCCGGAAGGAGTTGAAGATCTGGCTGGATAGCCTGAAAGTCGCTCGCAACAGTCGGTGTCGTCCGCACGAGGTTGGCGAACTCCTAGCGGTCGTGAGCGAGAGACGCCGGGAGTTTTTGGAGCGTTGGCATGAGCATTTTGGAAATTGACGACGCCTTGGTCGAACCCGTTGCAGCCGAGTGCAACGAGATCGAACTGATCGTCACGCTCGGCAACGGCGCACGCCTCACGACCCCGCTCTGGTGGTACCCGACACTGCTCGCCGCATCGCCCCATCAGCGAAATCGGATCGAACTTTCGCCTTTCGGGTTGCATTGGCCGACCCTTGACGAGGACCTCAGCATCGAAGGAATGCTCAATGGCCGGCGTGCGAAGAACGCCGTGCCGCCCGCTGAAGCGGCCGAGTAGCGGTCACTCCTTGTTCAGCAAGCTCCTCATCGCCAATCGAGGCGAGATCGCGTGCCGCGTGATCCGCACCGCGCGGCGGCTCGGCATCGCGACGATCGCGGTCTATTCGGATGCCGATCGCGACGCGCTGCATGTGCGCGAGGCAGACGAGGCCGTGCGGATCGGCCCGGCTCCCTCGGCGCAGTCGTACCTTTCGATCGAGGCGATCCTCGCCGCGATCCGCCAGACCGGCGCCGATGCCGTCCATCCCGGCTACGGCTTCCTGTCGGAGAACGCGGCCTTCGCCGAAGCGCTCGACAGGGAAGGCGTCGCGTTCATCGGGCCGCCCGCCTCGGCGATCGAGGCGATGGGCGACAAGATCGCCTCGAAGCGTATCGCGGCGAAAGCCGGCGTTTCCACCGTGCCTGGCCATATGGACTTGATCGAAGACGCGACGCAGGCAGCGCGGATCGCCGCGGAGATAGGCTTTCCGGTGATGATCAAGGCCTCCGCCGGCGGCGGCGGCAAGGGCATGCGCGTCGCCTGGAACGAGGCCGAAGCACGCGAAGGGTTCGCCTCGTCGCGCAACGAGGCGCGCTCGTCCTTCGGCGACGAGCGCATCTTCATCGAGAGGTTCGTCACCGAGCCGCGCCACATCGAGATCCAGGTGCTCGGCGACCGGCACGGCAACGTCGTGCATCTCGGTGAGCGCGAATGTTCGATCCAGCGGCGCAACCAGAAGGTCGTCGAGGAAGCGCCGTCGCCCTTCCTCGATGCCGCGACGCGCGCGGCGATGGGGGCGGAAGCCATCGCGCTGGCGAAGGCGGTCGGCTACCATTCGGCCGGCACGGTGGAGTTCATCGTCGATCGCGACCGCAACTTCTACTTCCTCGAAATGAACACGCGCCTGCAGGTCGAGCATCCGGTTACGGAGCTCACGACCGGCCTCGACCTCGTGGAGGAGATGATCCGCGTCGCGGCCGGCGAGCCGCTGCGCTTCTCGCAGGACGACGTGCGCCTCGGCGGCTGGGCGATCGAGACCCGCGTCTATGCCGAGGACCCGTACCGCAACTTCCTGCCCTCGGTCGGGCGGCTGACGCGCTACCGGCCGCCGACGGATGGCACGGCGGCGGACGGCGGAACGGTGCGGGTGGATACGGGCGTGTTCGAGGGCGCGGAGATCCCGGTCTTCTACGATCCGATGATCGCCAAGCTCTGCACCCATGCGCCGACGCGGGAAGCGGCCGTCGACGCCATGTCGCGCGCGCTCGACGTCTTCGAGCTGGAGGGCGTCGGCCACAACCTGCCGTTCCTCGCGACGCTGATGCGGCAGGAGCGGTTCCGCGAAGGCCGGCTCACCACGGCCTACATCGCCGAGGAGTTCCCGGACGGCTTCGCGGGACGGACGCCGGACGCGGCGGAAGCGGAAGACCTCGCCGCGATCGCCGCCTTCTGCGAACTGACGCGCCAGAAGCGCGACGCCCAGGTTTCCGGCGCGATCGACAACCACCGCCGCAGGCTCGGGAGGGAATGGACCGTCGCGTTCGACGCCCACGCTTTTCCGGCGACGGTCGAGGAAGCGGACGGCCGCATGCGGGTTCGCTTCGACGGCAACCGGACCGTGGAGGTCGCGAGCGACTGGCGGCCCGGCCGGACCTATGCCGAGTTCCGCATCGACGGTGCGGCGGCCAAGGTGAAGGTGGCGCTCTCCGGCACCACCGTGCGGCTGCGTCGGCGCGGCGTCGATGTGACGGCGCGGGTCCGGCGCTCGCGCGTCGCGGAACTGGCGCGGCTGATGCCGCTGCGGCCGCCGCCGGACACCTCGAAGCTGCTGCTCTGCCCGATGCCGGGCATCGTCACCGCCATCGCGGTCGCGGCCGGCGAGACGATCGAGGCGGGGCAGACGCTCGCGACCGTCGAGGCGATGAAGATGGAGAACGCCCTGAAGGCCGAGCGGCGCGGCCGGGTGAAGCGCGTCGCCGTCGCGGTCGGGGCGAGCCTCGCCGTCGACGAGCTGATCCTCGAACTCGAATAGGACAGGGCACAGATGGGCGGCGGGAGGAGCACCGCATGACCGACGATCCCGAACTGTCCGACTGGCGCGAGCGCGCCCGGCGGGAGATCAAGGCCGAGGCCGAGACGCTGGTCTGGCAGACGCCCGAAGGCATCGCCGTGAAGCCGCTCTACACGGCTTCCGACATCGACGGGCTGGACCATATCGGCACATTGCCGGGCGCGGCGCCCTATACCCGCGGCGTCCGCGCTACGATGTATGCCGGCCGGCCCTGGACGATCCGGCAATATGCCGGCTTCTCGACCGCCGAGGAGTCGAACCGCTTCTACCGCCGCGCGCTGGCCGCCGGCCAGAAGGGCCTGTCCGTCGCCTTCGACCTCGCGACGCATCGCGGCTACGATTCCGATCATCCGCGCGTCGAGGGAGATGTCGGCAAGGCCGGCGTCGCGATCGACAGCGTCGAGGACATGAAGATCCTGTTCGACGGCATCCCGCTCGGCGAGATGTCGGTGTCGATGACGATGAACGGCGCGGTGATCCCGGTGCTGGCGAGCTTCATCGTCGCCGGTGAGGAGCAGGGCGTGCCGGCGGAACGGCTGTCCGGCACGATCCAGAACGACATCCTGAAGGAGTTCACCGTCCGCAACACGTATATCTATCCGCCCGAGCCCTCGATGCGGATCGTGTCGGACATCATCGCCTATACGGCGCGCCAGATGCCGCGCTTCAACTCCATCTCGATCAGCGGCTACCATATGCAGGAAGCGGGGGCGACGCTCGTGCAGGAGCTCGCCTTCACGCTGGCGGACGGGCGCGAATATGTCCGCGCCGCGCTGGCGCGGGGACTGAAGGTCGACGATTTCGCGCCGCGCCTGTCGTTCTTCTTCGCGGTGGGCATGAACTTCTTCATGGAGGCGGCGAAGCTTCGCGCGGCGCGGCTGCTCTGGACGCGCGTCATGGCGGAGTTCGCGCCGCGAAAGGCCGAATCCTCGATGCTGCGGACGCATTGCCAGACGAGCGGCGTGTCGCTGCAGGAGCAGGATCCGCTGAACAACGTCGTGCGGACCGCCTACGAGGCACTGGCGGCGGTGCTGGGCGGCACGCAGTCGCTACACACGAATTCCTTCGACGAGGCGATCGCGCTGCCGAGCGAGACGTCGTCGCGCATCGCCCGGAACACGCAGCTCATCCTCGCCCACGAGACCGGCGTGACGCGGGTGGTCGATCCTCTGGCCGGTTCCTACTACGTCGAGAGCCTGACGGCGGAACTCGCGACACAAGCCTGGGCGCTGATGGAGGAAATCGAGCGCGAGGGCGGCATGACGGCGGCGGTGGCGAGCGGCAGCCCGAAGCGGCAAATCGAGGCGGCGGCGACGGCCCGGCAGGCGCGCGTCGACCGCGGCGAAGAGGTGATCGTCGGCGTCAACCGCTACCGGCTGGAGGAAGAGGAGCCGATCGAGTTCCGCCGCATCGACAATGCCGAGGTGCGCCGGGCGCAGGTGGCGCGAATCGAGCGCGTCCGGCGGCAGCGCGACCCGGATCTGTGGTCGTCCACACTGTCGGCGCTGGAAGCCGCCGCGCGGAGCGAAAGCTCCAATATCCTGGAAGCGGCGGTGGAGGCGGCGCGGGCTCGCGCCACCGTCGGCGAGATCTCGGACGCGCTGCGGCGCGCCTTCGGCGCGCACCGCGCGGAGGCGGAAGTCGTCGCCGACATCTACGGGGCCGCCTATCGCGACGAGCCGGAATACCGGATGCTGGTCGAGCGGCTGGAGGCTTTCGCCGATGCGAACGGCGGCAAGCCGCGCATCCTCGTCGCCAAGCTCGGCCAGGACGGGCACGATCGCGGCGCGAAGGTGATCGCCTCCGGCTTCGGCGATCTCGGCTTCGAAGTCGTCGCCGGGCCGCTGTTCCAGACACCGGAGGAGGCGGCGGAGTTGGCCGTCGCGACAGGTGTGCAGGTGATCGGCATCTCCTCGCTCGCCGCCGGCCACCGGACGCTGCTGCC
Organism: Plantimonas leprariae; assembly: GCF_008802405.1. Lineage (GTDB taxonomy): Bacteria > Pseudomonadota > Alphaproteobacteria > Rhizobiales > Rhizobiaceae > Plantimonas > Plantimonas leprariae. The sequence goes on along the minus strand of NZ_VZDO01000007.1, from coordinate 78,814 downwards.
GCAACTCGTCGCGGCGATGCAGGCAAAGGGCGCGGGCCACGTCGCGGTGGTCTGCGGCGGCGTCATCCCGCGGGAAGACTACCGCTTCCTTCTGGACAGCGGCGTCGCGGCGGTGTTCGGCCCCGGAACCAACGTCCTCGACGCGGCAAGGGCCGTGCTCGACATCCTGGAAGGGCGGCGGCGGAACGAGGCGACGGCTTGATCGGCCGGTTGAACCACGTGGCGCTGGCCGTGCCGGACCTTGCCGCCGCCAGCGCTTTCTACCGCGACACGATGGGCGGCCGCGTGTCGGAAGCGCAGGCGCTGCCGGTGCACGGCGTCACCGTCGCCTTCGTCGACCTGCCGAACACGCGGGTCGAACTCATGGAGCCGCTGGGCGAGGGGTCGCCGGTGGCGGCCTTCCTCGCCAAGAACCAGGCCGGCGGCATGCATCATATCTGCTACGAGGTGCCGGACATTTACGCCGCGCGCGCGCAGCTCGTGGCGAGCGGCATGCGCATCCTCGGCGACGGCGAGCCGAAGCCCGGCGCGCACGGCAACCCGGTGCTGTTCCTCCACCCGAAGGACGGGTTCGGAACGCTGATCGAACTGGAGGAAGTCCGCTAGTAGGTGGCGGCGTCCACAGCGGCGCCGACGATGTAGAACGGGCTGTCGGTTTCCGGCGGCTCGGCGCGGACATAGCGCGTCGCCGGGTCGCAGAACGAGCCGCGACCGACGGTCGGGTCGCGCGACGTGTTGCGCTCGTCGAAAGGCACGTGCTCGCGGATCGCGGCGCAGCGCGCTTCCGGCACGCTGTAGGCCTCCAGCGGCGAGCCCGGATTGGTGCTCATGCAGCCGCCTAGGAACGCGAGCGGCGCGAGACCCAAGAGAAACTTCATCGACGTCCTTCCCGGCAAGGCGTTCGCGCTTCCCGTACGCCCGCCCGACCGACGCAGCGCCGGAGCCGGCGGAATCACGCAACCGCGACCACTGTTCGCCGCGGCGTCGCGTGCCGTCAACTGCATTACGAAACGCAGTGCACTGGAAGCGGGGCGCACATGCAAAAAACCCGCCGGCTGTGGCCGGCGGGTCGTATCAAGGTGTCGGTGACTGGAGGGTCAGACCGGCTGGCGGCGGGCTTCCTTCAGCCGCAGCTTCATCGCGTGCAGCGCATCCTTGAAGGATTGCAGCACTTCGCGGCCGCTTCGGAAGGCCTGACGGTCGCCGCGCGCCTCGATCGCGGCGAGCCGCTGCTTCTGGCGGTCGACATTGGCTTCGGCCTCGCGAACCCGGCGCTCCGCACGCTCGATCCGGCTCTCGTGAAGTCGCATGGCTATTATCCGTTCATTGAATGGTTCGTCGCCCGAATAACGGCGGAGCCGGCTCGCGGTTCCCCGCAATCATTTGGAAAGATACGGCTTTATCAACGCGAGGTCGGCCTGCGACAACCGGTCCGAGGCGGTGTTACGCTGATGCCAATAGGGATACATCAGGTTCGGCCGGCTGGCTTCCTCGAGCCGATCGACCTCTTCCTGCGACAGCGTCAGTTCCGCCGCCTTCAGGTTGTCGGCGAGCTGCTCGTCGGTGCGTGCGCCGACGATCACCGACGCGACGCCGGGCCGCGCCAGCAGCCAGGCGAGCGAGACCTGCGCCGCGCTGACGCCCCGCCCTTTGGCGATTTCCGCCAGCACCTCGACGATGTCGTAGAGCTTCTCGAAATCGTAGACCGGCGGCTCGCTCCATTCGGCGGCGCGGCGCGTGCCCTCCGGCTCAGGCTTGCCGCGCCGATACTTGCCGGACAGGAGCCCGCCCGCGAGCGGCGACCAGACGAGAATGCCGACGCCCTGGTCCACGGCGATCGGCAGCAGTTCGTTCTCCGCGTCGCGCGCCTGCAGGGTGTAGTGGATCTGCTGCGCGACGGGGCGCACGAAGCCCTCCCGCTCGGCGATGCCGAGGGCCTTCATCAGGTGCCAACCGGAAAAGTTCGAGACGCCGACGTATCGGACCTTGCCGGCTTCGACGAGATCGTCCAGCGCGCGAAGCGTCTCCTCCAGCGGCGTCTGGCCGTCCCACTGGTGGCACTGGTAGAGGTCGATGTGATCGGTCTTGAGGCGCTTCAGGCTCGCCTCGCAAGCCCTCACCAGATGGTGGCGCGACAGGCCGCGGTCGTTGCCGTCCTCGCTCATCGGGAAGCGCGCCTTCGTCGCGATCAGCAGCCGGTCGCGCCGGCCTTCGATCGCCTCGCCGACGATCTCCTCGGACAGACCGGTCGAATAGACGTCGGCCGTGTCGTAGAAATTGACGCCCGCGTCGAGGCACATGTCGATCTGCCGGCGCGCGCCGGCGACGTCGGTGGAGCCGGTCTTCTGGAAGACGCCGCCGCCGCCGAACGTCATCGTACCGAGCGTCAGCGTGGAAACCTTGAGGCCTGAACGGCCGAGCAGCCTGTATTCCATGGGAATCTCGTCGAAACGGGTGCGGGCTTCGCTAGATATGCCGGAAGCTGGCCGCGGCGACCCGTATCGAGGCGCCGGGGCGCTTGGATGGGTAGGTGGGATGACGGGCACAAGCGCCTCCGCGTTCGGGCGGATTTCCTGGCGGCAGGGCGTGATGCCCTTCGTCGCCGCCGGCCTCCTGCTGATCGCGGCGCTCGCCGCCTATGCCTGGGCGACCGGTAACTCGAACGGACGTGCCGCGAGGATCGACGCCGAAACCGCGCTCCTGAACTCGACGGAGCGGGTGCTCGCTTCGCTCACCACCATCGAAACGAGCGCCCGGGGCTTCGTCCTGACCGGATTGGAGGACTTCCTGGAGCCGTACAGGGCGACCGTGCCCGAGATACAGCCCACGCTGGCGCGCCTGCGGGCCGACTGGCAGGCGACCCCTGCCGACACGGAGACCCTGAAGCGCATCGAGGTGCTCGCCAGCGACGAGCTTGTCTACATCGACAACATCATCCGCGTCCGTCGCGAGCGCGGTTTCGAACCGGCGGCCGACATCGTGCGCCAGGGGCGCGGCAAGGCCAACATGGACGCCTTCCGCGATGAGATCGGCCGGGCGCAGGACGCCGCGCGGCAGCGGATCGCGGCCGAGGAGCGGGCGGACCGCACGAACGGCCGCATCTCCAGCGTCGCCTTCGCGCTGGCGGTGCTGGTTGGCCTGGCGCTCGCGGGGCTGGCGCTCCGCCGGCACCGAGACGGCCGGCGCACCGGCCAGCTGCTCTCGCGGGTGCTGGAAAACGCCCCGATCGGACTCGCCTTCGTCGACGCCGAGCGCCGGCTGCAGCGCGAGAACCCGCCTTTCGCCGCCGCGCTCGGCGGCACCGAACACGCCGCGACCGGGCAGGACATCTTCGAAGCCTATCCGGAACTCGCGGAGAAGCTGCGCCAGCCGCTGGACGCGGTGATCGCCGGGCGGGCCGGCACCACGGACCTCGAGGTCATGCTCCGCACGCCCGGCGGCGAGGGAGAGCGGGTGCTGATCTTCAACGTCTTTCCGCTGTCGCTGACGAAGCGCGGCGACAAGTCGATCGACAACGGCGCCGGGCTCGTCGTCACCGACGAGACCGAGCAGCGGGAATCGCAGCGGCGGACGCGCGACAGCGAGGCCCGCTTCCGGATGATCGCCGAGTCGATCCCGCAGATGGCCTGGATCGCCGACGCGGAGGGGAAGATCTCATGGTATAACCGGAGGTGGTACGACTACACCGGGACGACGCTCGAGGACATGCAGGGCTTCGGCTGGCGGCGCGTGCACCATCCCGACCACGAGGAGCGCGTCGTCGCCGACTTCCGCAAGGCGCTGTCTAGCGGCGAGGTCTGGGAGGACACGTTTCCGTTGCGCGGCGCGGACGGCTCGTTCCGCTGGTTCCTGAGCCAGGCGCTGCCGATCCGCGACGATACCGGCCGCGTGTTCCGATGGTTCGGTACCAATACCGACGTGACCAAGCAGCGGGCCTTCGAGGAGGAACTCGCGGCGGCCCGCGACGCGGCCGAGCAGGCGAACGTCGCGAAGAGCCAGTTCATCGCCAACATGAGCCACGAACTCCGCACCCCCCTCTCGGCGGTGATCGGCTATACGGAGATGCTGGAGGAAGAGGCGGAGGACCTCGGGCACGCGGAATTCCTCGACGACCTGAAGAAGATCAAGGGCAACGCCCGGCATCTCCTCAGCCTCATCAACGACGTGCTCGACCTGTCGAAGATCGAGGCCGACCGGATGGAGATCTTCGTCGAGCGGTTCGACCTCGGCGAGACGATCTCGGACGTCGCCTCGACCGTCGAGCCGCTGGTCGAGAAGAAGAACAACAAGCTGGAGATCGACATGCCGGCCGACCTCGGCGCCGTGCAGTCCGATCAGGTCAAGATCCGGCAGTGCCTGATCAACCTCCTCAGTAATGCGTCGAAGTTCACCGAGAACGGCACGATCGCGCTGAAGGCCGAACGGGGCTCGCGCGACGGCCGCGACTGGCTCGCGCTTTCCGTCCGCGACACCGGCATCGGCATGTCGCTGGAGCAGACGCAGAAGCTCTTCGAGCGCTTCACACAAGCCGACGCCTCCACCACGCGCCGCTTCGGCGGCACGGGGCTCGGCCTAGCGATCACCCGCTCCTTCTGCCGCATGCTCGGCGGCGACATCACCGTTTCCAGCGAGGAAGGGAAGGGCTCGACCTTCACCATCCAGATCCCGGCCGAACTGGAGAAGCCGCAGGATGAGGAAGCGGCGGAGGACGCCGCGCCCGCTGCGCCGACCGCGACGGAAGGCACCGCCGGGACGATCCTCGTGATCGACGACGACCGGTCGGCGCGCGATCTGATGAGCCGCTTCCTGACGAAGGAGGGCTTCTCGGTCCACACGGCCGGCGACGGCGAGCAGGGACTGCAGCTCGCGCGTGACCTTCGCCCGAACCTCGTGCTCCTCGACGTCACCATGCCGCGCATGGACGGCTGGGCGGTGCTTCGGGCGATGAAGGGCGATCCGGCCCTCGCCGGCATCCCGGTCGTTATGGTCACGGTCATCGACGAGCACAGCCTCGGCTATTCGCTGGGCGCTTCCGACTATCTCCTGAAGCCGGTGGAATGGGACCGGCTGAAGGGCGTTGTCGATGCGCTCAGCGTCTCGGGCCCGGCGCGCGTGCTCGTGGTCGACAACGACGCTGCCATGCTAGAACGCGCGTCCGTCACGCTGATGCGCGAAGGCCTCGTCGTCGACACCGCGGAGCACGGGCAGCAGGGGCTGGAGAAGGCGACGGCGGTGAAGCCCGATCTGGTGCTGCTCGACCTGATGATGCCGGTGATGGACGGGTTCGGTTTTCTCAGGGAATTCCGCAAGCGGCCGGAATGGGCGGAGATCCCGGTCGTGGTGCTCACCTCCAAGGACATCACGCGGGAGGACTGGCGGCAACTCGAAGGCCGCGCCGATAAGGTGCTGGCGAAGGACAAGGTCGCGATGCGCGACCTGATGGGCGAAGTGCGCTCGATCCTCAGCGACGCAGGACGGAGCGAGGCACCGGCCGCGGCCGTGCCCGCCATCGAGCCCGCGGCGGCGGGATAGGGCGCGCCGCCACCCGAATCAGGCGAGGGCGGGTTGCGCGGCTTTCGCCTTTTCGCCCGCCGCGGCGATCGCCGGCACCCGGTCGCTCGACATCTCGAAGATCGTCGCCAGCGCTTCGTTCAGGGTGGTGACGACGGCGTTCACCCGCAGCCGGTTCTTCAGCGTCGCGACGATTTCGGGATCGCGCTCGCGCCAGATGCCAATCAGCACCTTCGCCTTCGGGGCGACGCGATGCACCTGCAATGCGGTGTGACGAAGGTGAAGCGTGCTCAGCGGCTCGACGAAGCAGAGGCAGACGAGCGCCACGTCCTCGACGTCGGCCTTGGTCGGCGGGTTCTGCGCGACCTCCTTCATCGTCGTCACATGCGCGTTGAGCCCGTGCTTGGTCAGGACCTGCCCGAGCATCGAGGCGATCGGCAGATCGAGCGGGTCGCCGCCGGCGATGCAGACCACCGGCGTCGCGCCGCGCCATTCCGGCGCGAGCTCGGAGGGGCTGCGGACGATCCGCGCGAAGGTCGTGTCCGGGCCGACGGCATCCGCCGCCGCCGCCGCCTCGGGCCGCAGCGACCCGCCCTTCGGCACCGGGCTCTCGATCGTCTCCAGGCTCTTCACGAGGCCGAGCGTCGAGGCGCGCAGCGTCTCCAGGCGGTCGCCCTCGACGGCGAAACGCGCGACGTCCTCGTGCGCGAGACGGAGCCCCTCCAGCGCGATCTCGTCGTAGTAGGTCGCCAGCGCCCGTTCCTTCAGGAGTTCGCGCGCCTGGCCGGCGGCCTCGCGCGTCGCGCCGCCGAGCATGCGCTGGTAGAAGATCTGCGACGGCGACAAAGCCGGCCGGTCGCCGAGCATGATGTCGATCACCGCGAGGCGCTGGACGTAGCGACCCATCACCACGAGGCAGATCGTCAGCGGCGTCGCGAGGATGAGGCCGACCGGCCCCCAGATCAGCGCCCAGATCGCTGCCGCTAGGATCACCGCGATCGGCGACAGGCCGCTGGAATGACCGTAGACCAGCGGCTCGATGATGTGGCCGAGCACCGGTTCCACGACGAGGAACAGCGCCACGGTCCAGATCGCCATGCTCCAGCCCGGATCGACGGCGAAGGCGAGCGCGAGCGGCAGGGCGCCGCCGATCACCGCCCCGACATAGGGAACGAAGCGCAGGATGCCGGCGATGATGCCCCAGAGGAACGGGCTCGGCACGCCAATGACGAGCAGCCCGAGGCTGATCACGACGCCGAAGGCGGTGTTGATCGCGAGCTGGGTGAGCAGCAGCTTGCCGAGCCGGCGCGCAGCGTCGTCGATCGCGGCCGTGGTCTGCTGCAGGTCGTCCGTGCCGGCGAGACGGATGAAGCGGTTCCGGAGATCCTCGCGCTGCGCAAGGATGAAGATCGAGAAGATGATGACGATGCCGACCGTCGCCAGCGGATGCAGCAGCGGCGACACGAAGCCGCTGACCGTGGAGAAGGGGCTCGTCTCCTCCGCGATCGTCACCGGCTGCGGTTTCTGCTCGTTCGGAGCCTGATCGGCCGTCTGCCGGCGCGCCTGCCCGATGTTCGACAGATCCTCCTGCATCTCGTTCAGCATCACGACGAGGCCGGCGATCGGGCCGCGCTCGGAACCGGTGGTCGAGGCCAGCCCCTCGATCTTGCGCTGCATCGTGGTCTGGTAGTTCGGCAGCTCGGTCGCGAGCGCCGACAACTGGTTGAGGATGACGTAGCCGACGAGTGCGATCAGCACGAGCGCGGTGGTCACCGCGCCGGCGATGGCGAGGCTCGACGGCACGCGCGCCCAGAGCAGCATGTTGACGATCGGCGCGAGCGAGAAGCTGAGCAGCACCGCCAGCGCGAAAGGCACGAAGATCTCGCGCCCGAGATAGAGGATGCTGCCGATCGCCAGGATCAGGAGGCTGACCGCCAGAGCGTTGAACAGCGGCAGGGCGAACCGGAGCTTCTGGGAAGTGACGATGTCCAAAAGCAGCCCACCCGCGCGGCGGCGCCGGGAGGGCGCCTTTCGAGCGTGGAGATAGGCCGCGCGGGCAGCGACGCCAGAGCGCCGCGACGCCGGCGTATCAGGGCTTGTTCGATGCCGCTTCCGGCTTCAGGCGGCGGTCGAGCGAGGCGACGATCTTCGCGGCCAGCGCCGGATAGTCCTCGTCGAAATGGTGGCCGCCGGCGATGCCGAGCATCTCGACGCCGCGGTCCTTCAACTGCTTGCAGGCGTCGTCCTCGTCCTCCGTGCCGTAGACGCACTGGATGAGCTTCGGGTCGATGGCCTCGGCGTCCTTGACGCCGTTCGTATCGCCGCCGTTGTCGACGCCGAGCCAGCCCGCGACGGAGACCTGATAGTCGCCGGTCGCGGAGAAGGCGAGGAGCGACACCATCGCGACGCTGTCCTTCTGCGCTTGCGGCAGGCGATCGTAGGCGGCGGGCAGGATGTCCGCCCCGAAGGAGTAGCCGATCAGGAGGACGTTGCGCACGCCCCAACGCTTGCGGAAGCGGTCGATCATGCCGGTGAGGTCGGAGGCGACCTTCTCCGGCGTCTGCTTCGTCCAGAAATAGCGGAGCGAGTCGACGCCGACCGTCGGCAGTCCCTCCTTCTGGAAGATGTCGCCGATCTCCTTGTCGAGATCGCGCCAACCGCCGTCGCCCGAATAGATGATCGCCAGCGTGTCGCGCGTCGGCTTGGCGTCGAGGATCGTGAGGGGCAGCCCGGCGGTGTCGGGGTCGGTCTCGGTCGCCTGTTCTATCAGGTCGCCGACCGCGAGGCCGAGTTGCGAGAAGGCGTCGTCGTCGTCGGTTTCCCGGATGTCGATGCCGTCCGCCTGATCGGCGAGCGCGGCCACGTGGTTGCGGCCCTCCTTGTCGGCGTCCGGCGTGAAGATCACGGTCGCCGGATCGGGCAGGGCGCGATCCTCCAGTCCGTAATAGGCGCGGCCGTGGCGGTCCTCGCGCTTGGCGCCGGTGCAGAGGTCCTTCTTCAGCGTGATGCCGCCTTCCGGATCGACGGCGACCGTCGCCTGGATGGTGTTGTCCGGCGTCTGCGCCAGGATGGACAGGGCGAGCGAGCCGCCCGCGCCGATGCCCGCGAGGATCGGCAGGCTGAGGCTGTCGTCCTTGGCGGCACGCTGCACCTCCTGCCCGAGCGCCTCGATGTCGGAGACCAGATAGACGCAGTCGTCGCCAGCCTTCTCCAGTTCCGCCAGATAGCTCGGCAGATCAATGCCGATCACCACGGCGTCCTGATCGAGGAAGGTCGCGGCGAGGTCGTCCTCGTCGTCGTTCCAGCCGTCCGAGTCGGAAATGAGGACCACCTCGGCCGCGATGTTGCCGCCCGTGGGAACGGAGATGCGCGCTCCCGGAATCATGCCGGTGTGGACGGTCTGCTTGCTGCCATCGGGGAGGGTGATCTCGGCGGTGTGGCCTTCATCCTCCTCGGCCGGCTGCGGCGCGGAGGCCGCGGGAGCGGGGGTCGGCGGCGGCGGCGATTGCGCGAAGGAGGGCGCGGCCGCCAGCAGGGTCGCCGCGAGCAGGATCGAGGCCGCCGCCGCTGTTTTCGTCGCGCTCACTTGGCCAGCACCCCTTTCAAGCCGCCGCCGATGAGGAGCGTCGCATCCATCAGGGCGAAGACCGGGTTGATGCCGCCCGACACGGCGAGATAGCGCGGAGCCCAGGTCGGATGGAACTTCGCCTTGAAGGCCCGGAGGCCGCGGAAGTTGTAGAACCGCTCGCCATGCTCGAAGACGGTGCGGCCGACACGGTTCCAGATCGGCGCGATCTGGCGTTCCGACATGCCGGACAACGGGGCCATGCCGAGGTTGAAGGTGCGGAAGCCTTCAGCCTTCAGATGCTCCATCAGCTTCAGGAACAGGAAGTCCATCGAGCCCTTCGGGGCGTCCGGCGAAAAGCGCATGAGATCGATCGAGCCTTCCTGGCGCGTGTCGGTGAGGAGCACGTTGGCGAAGGCGACGATGCGGCCGTGAAGGCGGAGCACGGCGGCGGGCTGGGACAGGATGTAGTCCGGGTCGAAGCCGCCGAGCGAGAAGCCCTTCTCGCGCGTGTTGTGCTGTTCGAGCCAAGCGTCGGAAACGCTTGCCAGATCGTCCATCAGCGGTGGCAGGCCGGCGGGCTCCACGAACTCGAAGGTCAGCCCGTCGCGGCTGCCGCGCGTCATCGACTGGCGGAGCGCCGCGCGCTTGCCGCCCGTCAGGTGGAACTCGGCGAGGTCGACGCTCGCGATCTCGCCGAGCTTGTAGGCCTGGAGGCCGGCATCGGCGTAGAGCGCCAGCGCTTCCGGCGAGACCTGATAGAACACGGCGCGGCAGCCTTCGGTGCGGGCCATCTCGACGAATTGCCAGATGAGTTCGGGCCAGGCCTCCCGATCGCCGATCGGGTCGAACAGCGCGACGAAGGAGCGGTTCTGGCGCGCGTACATGATGAAGGCCTTGCCGTCCGCCGAGAGGAGGACGTTCTTGTCGCCCATGCGGACGAGGTTGCCGTCCGCCGCATCCTGTTCGCCGACGATCGCGGCGGCCATCGCCAGCGCTTCGGAAATCGGCGGCCCGGCGCGGGTCAGCGCCGGCCGCAGGAGGCTCCAGATGGCGATGCAGCTCGCCAGGATCGTGAAGCCGAGCGCGGCGCGCAACGAGCGCGGCGCTTCCGACTCGAAGGTGAACTGCCACCAGAGCTCATTGGAATAGTCGACGTCGCGGTAGACGAAGAACAGGACGACGATCGCGCCGATGACGACGGTCGCGAGCGCGAGGATCCAGGCGGGCGTCAACGCCTGCCGCAGCAGCGAGGCGGAGCGGGTGAACTCGCCGCGGCTGGCGAGGAGCGCCAGCGCGAAGAACACAAGGAAGCCGGCCTCGACCAGGGCAACGGCCTTCAGGAGCGACAGCGCCAGCGCGGCGAGCGATGCGCCGACCGCCGCCCACCACGCGCCGTCGAGCCGCTGGGCGAGGCCGCGCGAGATGACGATGAGGAAAAGCCCGAGGAGGCTCGCGATGAAGTGCGCGCCTTCCACGAAGGGCAGCGGCACGAAGGCCGCGAGGTAGGCGAGGTTTTCGGCCGGCGTCGGCGTCACGGCGGAAAAGATCAGCATCGCGCCGAGCGTCAGCGACAGCGTCGCGAGGATCGGGGGCACGAGGCGCCCGCCGGTGACGCGGATGGCGCGGCCGACCGGACTCGTCGCGGCGCGCTGCAGCTCGATGACGCTGACGAGGAGGCTCGCCAGCGCCAGGGGCAGGATATGGTAGACGATGCGGTAGAGGACGAGCGCGCCGAGCACCTGGTCGACGTCGATCTGCCGCCCGAGCGCGGCGACGATCACCGTCTCGAAGACGCCGAGCCCGGCCGGCACATGGCTGAGGACGCCGAGCGCCACCGCGACGGAATAGACGCCGAGGAAGGACGGGTAGTCGATGTTCGCGTCGGGCGGCAGGAGGACGTAGAGGACGCCGGCCGAGGCCATGACGTCGAGCGCGGTGACGAGGAACTGCCGGCCGACCGCGGCGGGGCGGGGCATGCGCAGCGCGATGCGCGACAGGCGGCCGAAGCGCGTCTCGCCGCCGAGCCTGCCCGCGAAGGGCAGGGCGACGAGCGGCACGAGGATCGCGAGGCCGATGAGGCGGAGCGCCAGCGCATCGACGTGAACGAGGGGCGCGATGCCCTCCGCCATGACGAGCAGCGAGACGGCCGCGACGCCGGCGAGGCCGAGGCCGAAGGCCAGCGTGACGAAGGCGATGACCTTCGCGATCTCCTCCGGCGTCAGCCCGAGGCGGGAATAGGCGCGGTAGCGGATCGCGCCGCCGGACAGCGGCCCGAAGCCGGCGGTGTTGCCGACCGCATAGGCGCAGAAGGCGGTGACCGCGACGGTCGGCAGCGGCGGCCGGTGCCCGACATAGGTGAGGGCGCCGAAGTCGTAGAAGGTCAGGGCCGCAAAGCTCAGCCCCGTGAGCAGCACCGCGCCGATGAGCGTCGGCCAGCCGGTATCGCTCCAGGCGGCGAGAATGTCCTCGTAGCGGACCTCGGAGGTCAGGCGCGAGATCGCGATGCCGACCGCCGCGAGAACGAGGAGCATCGCCGCGAGGTTGATCAGCCGGCGGTTGCGGGAAAACCAGCTTTCGCCGGCCTCCGCAACGTCTTCGCCCGCCCCCATGCTGCGACGTTGAACGCCGACCGACATCGTCAATCCTTGCAACCCGAATACGTCAGTCGCCGAACGCGACAATGGCGGAACGCCGTCGCAGGTCCGCGACGCGGCGCCCGCATGACACGGCGAATGCGTCCGAAATGCGTCACGCCGCCGGGCTCGGCGACGGCGATCCCGCGAGTGGCGATAGGGCGGCGCGCTTGCCCGAAACCGGTCGCACGAAGACCCGTGTGATCGACGGATTCAGTGCCGACAGCGCGGCGGTGACCTCCCGGACGCCGGTCTCGATCGCCTCGCCGTCCAGACCGTCGTCGAAGTCGAGCGAGGCGGCGAGCAGGATTTCGTTCGGACCGAGCTGCATCGTCAGGACCTCCTGCACCTCGACGATGCGGGGATCGGCATCCAGAACTCGCCGGACGCCTTCCTGCACCTCGCGCGACGCGCTCTCGCCGGTGATGAGGCTGAGCGTCTCCCTTGCCAGGAAGATCGCCACGGCGACGAGGATGAGGCCGATCACGATCGAGGCGATGGCGTCGAAGACCGGCAGTTCGAGGAAATGCGCGATGGCGACGCCGACCAGCGCCACGACGAGGCCGGCGAGCGCGGCGGCATCCTCGCAGAGCACGGCGAAGACGCTCGGGTCCTTCGAGCGCATCACCGCTTCCAGCGGCGACAGGTCCGGATGGGTCGCCTTCAGCTCGCCCCAGGCGATGGCGAAGGAGTAGCCTTCGAGCGCGAGGCTGACGCCGAGGACGGCGAAGCTCACCCAGACGCTCTCGATCGGCTCGGGTGCACCGAGCTTGGCGATTCCCTCGTAGATCGAGAAGGCGCCGCCGAGCGCGAAGATCAGGAGCGCGACGACGAAGGCCCAGAAATAGATTTCGATGCCGTGGCCGAACGGATGGAGCGGGCTCGGCGGCCGCGCCGCCCGTTTCAGCCCGACCAGCAGAAGGCCCTGGTTGCAGGTGTCGACGAGGGAATGGATCGCCTCGCTCAGCATGGCCGACGAGCCGGTCCAGAACGCGGCCCCGAACTTCGTGACGGCAATGCCGAGATTGCCGGCCAGCGCCGCGTAGATGACCTTCTTCGAGCCGTGCCCCGCCATGCGCCGTCCGCTTCCGCAACCAAGAGCTCCTTAAGTGTGGCATCGGCGCGAAACGTCCCGTGCCGCAGCGCAGCACCATTTGTTCGACTTAAACGAAAGTTTGATCTTTTGCCGCCTAAGGTAGTGGATCGCCGGCGCATTCCCGTTCGACCCCGGCTCGCGTGAAGGATTCGGACGTCCGATGCCGATCCGCTTGAAAATCCTGTTGGGCTGTCTCTGCCTGACGACGCTGACGATCTTCGTCGGCGTTCTCGCGCAATCGTCGCAACGCGAGATCGGCGAGCTCGCCGGCCGTCTCTACGACAATTCGCTCGTTTCCACCGGTGCGCTGCGCTCGGCGCAGGGCGGCGTCATGAAGCTGAAGGCGCAGGTCGACGCGGACGCTTCGGGAAGCGAAGGCGAGCCGCTCGCCAAGCCTCTCACCGAGCGGGTGGATGCCGCCCTTTCCGCCGTCGAGGCCGACCTCACCATCGCCAGCAACGGCTCGATCTCGGAGGCCGGGCGCAACCTCGTCGACCAGACGCGCCGCCGGCTCGGCAAGCTCGCGCTGTCGGGACAGGCGCTGACTCCGCGCCTGATCCGCAAGGAACTCCTGCTCGCGCAGGACGACATCGACGCGGCGGTCCGCGTCTTCGCGGCCGACGCCTACGACGTGAAGGGCGAGGTCGGCACCACGATGCAGTCGAGCATCGCGCGGACGCAAGTAGCGCTCGGCGGCGCGGCGGCGCTGACGCTCTTCGTCGCCTGGCTGCTGACGCGCACGATCGTGCCTTCGCTGCGCCGCGCGGCGGCGCTGGCGAAATCGATCGCCGAAGGAAACCTCACGAACGCGATCGACCAAACGGGCGGCGGCGAGACGGGCGAGCTTCTCAGCGCCCTCGCCACGATGCAGAGCAACATCGCCGAGAAGCTCGACCGCTTCGAGACGACGGTCGCGAGCCAGGCGGACGCCTTCGACGCCGAACGCTCGGTCCGGAACGGACATCTGCAGGTCGCGTTGGAAACCGCGGCGCAGGGTCTCTGCATGTTCGACGCGGCCGGGCGGATCACCCTCGTGAACCCGTGCTTCGCGGAGATCTTCGCCCATCCCGACGTGAAGCCCGGCGCGACGCTGCAGCAGCTCTCGAAGCTCGCCGAGCTCGGCCCGCTGCTCGCCACCGCCCGAAATGCCACCGCCTTCGTACACGAGACCGCCGATGGGCGTTTCCTCGCCGTGTCGAAGCGCAAGACCGCGGATGGCGGCCGAGTGCTGACGGTCGACGACGTGACGCGGTTCCGCGACACGGAAGCGCGCATCGACCATGCCACCAACCACGACGGCATGACGGGCCTCGCGAACCGCATGGCGCTCGCCACCCGCCTTCAGACGATCTTCGCCGACGCGGAGCGGGCGCGGCGCACGGTGCTGCTCGCCCTCGACATCGAGGGCTTCCGGGCCGTCAACGAGGCCTACGGTCATCCGGCGGGCGACGCGCTCCTGAAGCAGGTCGCGGGCCGGTTGCTCGAACTCGCGGAGCCCGACGACATCGTCGCGCGGATCGGCGGCGACGACTTCGCTTTCGTGCGGACCGATTCGCAGCATCCGGACGGGGTCGAGGCGCTGGCCGAGGCGGTGCTCGACCTGTTCCGGCAACCGTTCAGCGTCGACGGGCGGCATGTCAGCGTCGGCGTCTCGATCGGCATCGCGCCCGCCAAAGGCGAAAGCGCGGAACCCGGCGCGGTGGAAGCGCTGCTGCGCATGGCGGACCTCGCTCTCGCCGATGCCAGCTCGCTCGGCCGCAACCGGTTCCGCTTCTTCGAACCGGCGATGGAAGCGGCGGCGCAGCAACGCCGCCAGACCGAAGCCGACCTCGACCGCGCGCTCGCCAACGGCGAGTTCGAGATGTTCTACCAGCCGTTCGTCGACGTGCCGATGCACACGATCGCCGGCTTCGAAGCGCTCCTGCGCTGGCGGCACCCCGAACGTGGCATGGTCTCGCCGGGCGAGTTCATCCCGATCGCGGAAGCCAGCGGCGCGATCGCGCCGATCGGCCTCTGGGTCCTGGAAACGGCCTGCCGCCAGGCCGCGGCCTGGCCGACCGGCCTGACGCTGGCGGTGAACCTCTCGCCGAAGCAGTTCGAGAGCGAGAACCTCTATGCCGACATCGCGGCGATCGTGAAGCGCACGGGCTTCGAGCCCTATCGCCTGCAGCTCGAAGTGACGGAGGGCGTGTTCCTGAACAACAGCGAGCACGTGATGTGGACGCTGACGGCGCTCCGCAAGCTCGGCATCCGCATCTCGATGGACGATTTCGGCACCGGCTATTCCTCGCTCGGCTATCTCAGCCGGTTCCCGTTCGACAAGGTCAAGATCGACCAGTCCTTCGTGCGCGACCTCGCGAAGCGCGAGAACCTGATGATCGTGCGCGCGATCATCGGCCTGTCGAAGGCGATGGGCATCTCGGTGATGGCGGAAGGCGTCGAGACCCGCCGCCAGATGGAGACGCTGGTCGCCGAATCATGCGCCGAGATGCAGGGCTACCATTTCGCGACGCCGATGCCGCTGTCCGACCTGCCGCGCTTCATGATGCAGTTCTCGCTCGACCGCGGCAATGCCGACCGGGCGGGATGGGGCCGGGCGGGCACCATCGCTTCCTGATTCGCCGGCATTCGCGCCGCAGTCCGGCGGAACCGCGCGTTCAACGCCGAGCCCGACAGGCGCGGCCCGTGCGGGCAGGGCGGCTGGATGTCCGCAAGCCAGCCGAGCGCGTCGCGCACCGCCAGGTGCCGGCCGGCGTCGTAGCGGGCGCTCTCGCCCCGCGCGAGCCGCCCCAGACGGTGGCGTTCCCGTTCGAGCAGTTCGGTCAGCCGGGACCGCAGCGACGGCGGGATGTCCGAGGGCGAACTCGCCCGCGCGAGCAGCGCGAGGTCCGCCCAGGGCAGGCCGAACTGCATCGCGAGCAAACCGTAAGCTCCGCTCGCCGGCCGCCTTTGAGATGACGCCGCCCTGGCGCGCATGAAGCCCGCCGCGGCGCCGGCCAGCGCCTTTTCCAGCCGATCCACGCTCGACACGTCCGCCAATGCTCCCGCTCTTTCGATGGGGGAGCATCGCGCCGCGAAGAGTCGAGTGAATAAGTGCGCCGCCGGGGCATGGAGGCGCGCGGGCGACCGCGTACTCCGCCGGAGCCTCCGCGACCTGTGGACGACTCGACATCGTAAATAGGAAAGTTATCCTACATACCCGTCCCGGATGTAATGCTCGGCATGTCAGAGCGACGGAGCCTCTTCATGTCCCACGTCCCCCGAGAACCGGAGCGAGCCTTCGGCTTCGCCCGTTCAGGCAGCGGGGACGACGACCGACGGGCCGAACTGCGCCGGCTGCGGCTCTGCCGCGTGGCGCGCGGCATCGCCAGCGCCGCCTTCGGGGTTCCGGAAGCGGAGATCCAGAAGCCCAACCGCTCGGTGGCGGCGAGCTGCGAGGCGCGGCACATCGCGATGTATCTGGCGCGGGTGATCTTCGAGGTGCCCTATGCGGTGATCGGGCAGGAGTTCGGCCGCGACCGGACCAGCGTCTCGCACGCGATCCGCCGCATCGAGGACCGGCGCGACGACCGGTCGTTCGAGGAGAAGCTTTCGGGCCTCGAGCGGCTCGCGGAGAACTGCCTGTCGCTGACGGCGGGAGAGGAGGACGAGACGTGAGCGCCGCCGCCATGCCGGGCTTCAACCCCGCCGAGTCGCCGCTCGGCCGGCTCGCGACGCGCAAGGGTGCGGACGGCGCACCGTTCCTTGCGCCCGCCGAGGCGATGGCGGGCGAGCGGCTGCGGCTCGACTTCACGCGCGGTAGGCTGGAGCCGTCCGTGACGCAACGGTGGGAGGCGAGTCCGCGCGGTTCGGGCGGCGCGCGTGGGGCGGGCGACCTCTCCGATTCGGCGATCGACGCGCGCAAGCGGGTCGACGCGGCGGTGCGGGCGGTCGGGCCGGAACTCGCCGGCGTCGTGCTCGACGTCTGCTGCTTCCTGAAAGGGCTGGAGATCGTCGAGCGCGAGCGCCAATGGCCGGCGCGCTCGGCGAAGCTGCTGCTGAAAGCCGGGCTCGCGGCCCTCGCTCGACACTATGGGTTCGACCAACGCGGCGGAGGCCGCGAGGGCCATATTCGCGCTTGGGCCGCGCCGAACGGCCGCCCAAAAGGAAGGCGCTAAATAGATTCTTAGATAAACGGCAATACAGTAAATTCTGATGCTGCTAGGCTAAAATTAAAGATGTAAAAAATATCAGGAAAGCGAAAGCAATAGTGAGAGATATTCTCATTTCCACCTTCCTGCGCGCGCCAGTTACGTTCGCATGATGGCCGATCTCAGAGGAGTTGATTCTTCTCAAGTCCAGTTCATAACGGATTCGCCAGAGGATGCACAGAAGTCCGGCGAGAACGACGATAGCCATGAATATCACGTGAAATCCATTTCGGTCAGGCCGCCATCGCCGCCTGGGCGTCGCCCTTGATCCGGTTCACCATCGACTTCAGGCCATTGGAGCGCTGCGGCGTCAGGTGCTCCTGCAGGCCGAGGCGCGCGAAAGCGGCTTCGGCGTCGGTCGCGACGATCTCGGCGGCGGTGTGCCCGGAGAACAGCGCGAGCGCGATGGCGACGAGGCCGCGGACGATATGGGCGTCCGATTCGCCCTGGAAGAACAGGCGCGGCGGCGCGCCGCTGTCGGTCTCGCTGACAAGCCAGACCTGGCTGACGCAGCCGCGCACCTTGTTCGCCTCGCTGGTCGCGGCTTCCGGCAGCGGCGGCAGCTCGCGCCCGAGTTCGATCAGGTAGCGGTAGCGATCTTCCCAATCGTCGAGAAGCTCGAAATCCGCTTCGATCTCAGCGATGTCGCGCATGGCATTCCGAACATGAAGGCGGCCGAACCATCCGGCCGAGCCTCCATATAGGCATTCGGCGGCGGGGCGTCAGCCGCGCGGCGCGGGCGTCGGGATCGCGACGGTCTGCCGGGCGAGCGTATGCACGGCGGTCTCGGCGACCGTTTGCGGCGCAAGCGGGCGCGGCGGCGTGTAGGGGCGGGGGCCGGCCGGCGGTTCCACCGCGCCGGTCGTCACCGGATCGGGACGCGTATCCTCGGCCGCGACCACCGGTTCGGAAGACGGGGGCTGCGGCGTCGCGAGATGCTCGTTCAGATAGCCGTAGCCGATCCGGAGGCCTGTCTCGATGCGCTCGCCGGCGAAGACCACGACCTCGCGCCCCGCCTCGCAGGCGGCGGGCGCACGGGTGCAGAAGCCGCCAAGGTCAGCCGCCGCTTCCCGGACGCCGTTCGCGACGCCGAAGAGGTCGAGCCCCGGCCCGTCGCCGTTCGACGGCGCGCCGAGCGGCACGATCATGGCGACGAGGCCGAGGGCCAGCGCCGATTTCAAAACGAAGCGGATCATGCCGACGACGTCCTTGATTCCCTGTGGCTCGGGCATCGCGGTCGCGATCCTGCCCGAACCACCGGACCATGACATAGCGGTGCCCAAGCCGGCGTTCAAACGCGGCGCGCAATTCGAATCGAATGCGAGGCACGATCGCAACGGAATCGAAAGGTTCGATCGGCCGGCGACAGTGCGTGCCTCCCATGGTGAAGGCCACGTCGCTCCAGGTTCGGCGGCGGTCACGCTTAAGCCTTCCTTGAAACGTTCCCGCCATAGTTCGGACCACGCGAACGGGCGTTCGCCGGCATGGGTCTGCCCTGCCGCGCCGCCGGATCGCAACGAGTATGCGGCAAGGCGTCGGGCAGCGGGAGGAAGCGTTTGAGGATCCCCATTCACGCGCTCCGGAACGGCATGATGGCGCGCTTCGACGCCATCGTCTCCGACCGTGTCCGCGATGGGGACGAACGCCGCCGCCTCGCCGGGCTGATGGCCGTCTTGTGGGCGGCGGGACTGGCGAGCGCGCTCGGTATTCCGCTCGCCGGCTTCGTCTTCGAGCATTCGGGCGTCGCGATTCTCGCCGCGGTCGCGTCCGGCGGCTGCCTGGCGCTGGCCGCGCTGGCGGCCTCCGGCGCGTTCGACGCGGTGGTGGGGGCGGCCGTCGCCGGCGGAACGTTGCTCGTCGCGCTCGCCGCCGTCTCGACCGGCGGGGTGGCCTCGCCGCTCCTGTGGCTGCTCCCGGTCGTGCCGATGGAAGCGGTCCTGTCCGGCCGGCGCAACCTGTTCTGGACATGCTTCGGCATCGCGAGCCTCGCGCTCTGCTTGCTTCTCGCGACGACCGCCTTCGGCGTCTCGTCCGGCGCTCCGTCGCCGGGGGTGACGCTCGGCGCGGCCGTGGCGGCGTGCGGCTGCCTCGCGCTGCAGGTCGCGCGGCTCCTGCGCCGGAAGCCGCGGCACGCGGCGAGCGACGAGGCCGTGGGCGAGGACGATGACGCTTCCGCCGTCGTCCGCTTCGCGCCGGACGGCGAACTGGTCGATGCCTCCGACGAGGCGACGCGCCTCTTCGGCGAACGGCTCCGCAGCGACCGCCTGCCGTTCGCCCTGTCGCTCGTCCATGTCGGCGACCGAGTGCGCTACCTTTCGGCCTTCGGCGAGGTCCGCGCCGGCGCGGCGCGCGCCGGCTGCGAGGTGCGGCTCTGGGATGCCGCGGCGGGCGGCTTCGCCGAGCGGCGGGTGGAACTGCGGGCCGTCCGCGACGGGGCGGCGCTCGTCGCGATCCGCGCGGCCTGCGCGATCGCGCCGCACGAGACGGCGGAGGCATCGCGCGATCTCGAAGCGGCGCTGGAAGCGGCGACGGCTGCATCCGAAGCGAAAAGCAGCTTCCTCGCCATGGTCAGCCACGAGCTGCGGACGCCGCTGAACGCCATCATCGGCTTCTCGGACGTGCTCGACCGGGAGATGTTCGGGGATTTCCGCGATCCGCGGCAGAAGGAATATGTCGGCCTCATCCGGCAATCCGGCGAGCACCTGCTCGGCGTGGTGAACGGGCTCCTCGACATCTCGAAGATCGAGGCCGGCCGATACGAGCTGGTGACGGAGCGCTTCCATATCGCCGCCGTGCTCGACGCGGCGCTGGCGACGGTGCGCTGCGAAGCCGAGCGCAAGGGATTGGCCCTGAGCGCGCGGAACGACTGCGCGTCGGGCTGGCTCGTGGCGGATCGCCGGGCCGTCCAGCAGATCATCCTCAACCTCCTCGCCAACGCCGTGAAGTTCACCGACGGCGGCGAAGTGAGCGTGACGGTGCGGGAAGCGGGCGACCTGATGCGCATCACCGTCGCCGATACCGGGATCGGCATCGAGGCGAGCGAACTGCCGCGCCTCGGCCAGCCGTTCACGCAAGGGTCGGCCGGCCTGACCCGCCGCTATCCCGGCACCGGGCTCGGCCTGTCGCTGGTCAAGGGCTTCGCCGAACTGCATCGCGGCGCGATGCGCGTTGCCAGCGAGCCCGGCCGCGGAACCACGGTCGACGTCACCTTGAGCCTCGACTGCGACGCCGCCGTCGAGCAGAATGAATCCACGAAGAGAGTCGTAGCGCTCAGGCATGCGAGACACCAGGAAACCCAACTCCCGATCCCGGAAGCCCGTCGCACGGCGTAAGGCGGGCCCTCGCGCGCTGGCCGGCGTCGCGCGGCTCGCCGTGGCCGCGGCGCGGCCGATCGCGCGGCGGCCGGCGACGTCGGCGAGCCTCGCGGCCTTCGCCGCCTTCTTCGGCATCCTCGCGACCAACGCGCTGACGGCGCAGACGGGCCGGCACATGCACCCGCTGCTGGCAACGCGGCCGGGCGCGGCGTCCGCGCCGGTCGCCGGCAACGACGCGGCGCCCGGCGGCTTGTCGGTGCCACTCGTCGTCGAGGTGCAGACTGCGCTGGCGGAGGCCGGCTATTACGGGCTGCCAGTGGACGGCCGGCCGGGGCCTGCGACCTCCGCCGCGATCCGATCCTATCAGAGCGACCACGGCCTCGGCGTGGACGGCGAGGCTTCGCCGCGGCTGCTTGCCGCGATGCGCGGCGATGGTGAGACGCGCGGCACGGACGACCGCCGCGTCGCCAGCCTCGACGATGTCGAGACGGGCACGGCGAGCGATGCGGCACCCGCGAGCGTCGCTGCGCCGCCGGCTGCGGACCGGCCGAACCGCGACCTCGTCCGGCGCATCCAGGAGGGGCTGAACTCGGCGAAGATCGCCGAGCTCGAAGCCGACGGCGTGATGGGCAGCCGCACGGAAGCGGCGATCCGCAACTTCCAGGCGATGCAGGGACTGCGCGTCACCGGCGTACCGGACGAGACGGTGCTGTCGAAGCTGAAGGCGGTCGGCGCGTCGCACCGTTGAGGATCACCTCCGAACTCTTCGTCGCGCAACTCGTGCGGCGGGCCTTCGGTGCGGGCGGCTTCGCGGCCGTCGTCCGGAAGGGAGCGGAAGCGGCCGGGGCGATCTTCGTGATCTCGCGGGCGCGCGGCGGCGCGGTGACGCTGTTCGGGCCGGCCGTGCAGAGCTTCGCCGCCGACGACGGCGGGCGCCGCTTCATGCGCGAAAGCGCCATCGACGATGCGGCCGTGGCGGCGCGGCTGGAGCGCGAGGCGCGGTTCGATCCGGACTTCTGGGTGGTCGAGATCGAGGACCTCGCGCCGGACGACTTCCTTGCCGTCGTCGGCGACGACGGCTGATCGTTTCAGGGGTTGCGGCGGCGGCGCTCGACGCCGGCCGGCAGCGAGATCCGGCGGCCGAACACCCTGCGGGGTTCGGCGCGATGCGGCGCTTCGGTTTCGACATGGGTGGGCTGCAGCGCGGGCGTGACGGGCATGCGGCCGACATCGAAGCGGGCGGCGCATTCCGAGGCGTCGAGCGAGCCGTAGAAGGCGCCCATCGTTTCGAACGCCGCGACGTCCGAACCGAGCTCCTCGTTCAGCATCATCAGCATGGTGAGCGCGTCGGCGCGCTCGGCGCCGGTGGCCTTCAGCGCGGCCGCCAGTTCGCGGCCACTCCTGTCGGCGCGGATCGTCGCCAAGGCTTCCGGGCCGAGCAGCAGCTTGTTGGCGAGCAGCGAATGGAAGCCCTCCGCGTCGCGGGCGAGCGCGAAGCCCATCAGGTCGGTGCGGGCGGCTGGAGAGGGAGCGGGGGCGGGCACCCGAGCGGCGGCGCGCGGCCGGCCCGATAGCACCAGCTTGCGAAGGAGGGCCAGCGCCTCCTCGGCGGATTGCGGCTCCGGTACGGTCGGCAGCGATGCCGCGACGGCCGGGGCAAGGTTCGCCAGGCTCGGCGCTGGTTCGGGCGTGCCGGCGGAAAGCAGCGCGGTCTGCCGGGCGGACGACAGGCGGCGCGGCGCAACGGGCGCTGCGGCATCCGGTGCGGTTGCGGGGGATACCGTCTTACGGCGGCGCGAGGTCGCCGGCTTCTCCGACTTCGGCGGTGCGTTGCGCGCCTTCAGGATCTTCTTCAGGCCGGGATCGCGCCGAACGGCGAGGGCGGCAAGGTCTTCCGGCGTCAACAGTGGGCTCGCGAGGAGGAACGGCGCGGCTACGGCGGCGGGTTCGGCGAGGAGCTTTTCGACCAGCACCCGGGGGAGGGCTGGGCTGGGAGACAGCGCGGCGGCCAGCCGGCGGCGCGTTTCCGCCGCGGTCCTGTCGTAGAGCGGGGCGACCAGGCGGCCGAAGTCGCGCGACTGCGCCGCGGACGGGCGCTCCAGCGCGGCGTAGTCGGCGACAGCTGCAAGCACGATGTCGTCGAAGCTGTCCCGGCCCCCGGATTTCTCCAGGTTTCGGAAGATGCGCGGGCTTGCGTCCGTCATGGGGATCCGGGTCGATCGGGATGGGCACGCGCATGATGGCGCGGCAAGCGTTAGCGGACTGTTAACCTTGGTGCGGTTTTCTAAGCTTCAGGAAAGGTCGCGCCGGGATAGTCGCGAAACGCAACGTCGAGCCCAACGAAAGCCCCGATATGGCAACGGTTCTCCGTTTTCCGGACCGCTTCGCGGCGCGTCCCTCGCAAAATGCCCCGATATCGCGCCCCTCGGCGTCGATCGTGATCCTGCCCTGCATAAGGCGCGAGGTTCTGGTCGCGGCGGTGGTCGATGCGCCGCCCTCGGCCCAGCGCCACGCCTAAGAGGCTGTCTGGAAAGTCGGCCGGGTCGGTCTGGCGGGTCTTTCCGCCGTCCGCTTCGTCGCCGAGCCTCGCCGATGCCGCCGGCATCGACTGCGTTCGGCTCCGCGCGAAGCGACGAAAATCCCTCGCCAGCCCTCCGCCGGGGACTTTCCAGACAGCCTCTAATCCGCAGGCTGCCCGTCGCCGGATGCCGCCGCTTCGTCGGCGGTGGCGCATTTCAGGCCGCGCAGGAAGGCGTCCGCTTCCGGCCTGACGCTCTCGTCGTCCACCAGCGCGCGGATCGTCATGTAGCCTTCGGTCTCGGCGAACTCGACCGGGATCATCGTCTCGTTCGGATCGGGCGAGGTCGCCTTGGTATCCACGAGTTGCTCCGAAGAACCGACGAGGAGATCGAACCGGCCGCCAACGGAGGAGCGGTCGTTGATCGAATAGACGTTGTCGCCGCGCCGCGTATAGATGGAGGCCGACCAGAAGCTCGCCGGCGCATCGCTCGTCAGCCGCACCGGACCGTCCTCCAGGTCGAAACGGCAGCTCGCGGTGACGAAGGCCGGGTCGACGAAGGCGAAGGCGCGACGTCCGGAACCGCCATCGTCGCCGCCCGTCGCCTGCGTGCGCTGGGGATCGATACGCACGACGCCGAACATCGGCCCGAGCTGGCCGAGCCGCCCCCAGGAATTATTGGAGGCAAGCGCCGGCATCGCGAACACCACGCAGATGTGGACGATCGCCGCGCCGACGAGCCCGGCGAGCAGCGTGGCGAAGACCTTAAACACCGGTGCAGGCCTTCCGCTCGACCTTCAGGAGCTCGACCCCGCCGACGCCGCTGGAGGTGGAAGCCGGCGTGTCGTAGAGCGTCAGCACCAGCGCGAAGGACCCGGTGCCGGAAAGCGCCAGCCAGTTGCCGGGGCGCGCCTCCGCGCTGGCCGCGACGACGACCACGTTGTCCTCGCGACGCAGGAGGTTGCGGGAGACCAGCCACCCGGGCCGGCCGTCGCCCGGCTGGACGAGGCGGCCGTCCGGCGTGAAGGCCGCGAGCGTCCAGACGCGGGCGAGCGGCAGGCCGCCGGAAAGCTCGTATGAGCACTCGCGGCGCAACGGCGCGCCGGAGCCGTCCGTGAAGGTCTTGAACTGGATGCCTTCGCCGATGCCGAGCGTCAGGTCGCCGATCTGCGACAGGCGCGCCTTCTCGTAGGGGCTGGCATCCGCCGAGCCGGCGAGGGGGTCCGCCCGCCAGACGCCGATGGCGATGCTGCTGGAGCCGGCGCCGGAGCCGAGCGCCCGGCGGGCGGACCAGCCGCCGAGGCCGAGCGCGATCGCCACCGCCGCGAGAAGCAGGATCAGGGAGCGCAAAAGACGAGCGACCTTACGGGCCGGGAGCCGGGCCGGCGGCGGACGCGTTGGCTGTCAGCGTCGAGGCGTTGGCGGCGACCGTTTCGGGCGCGAGCGGCGGTGCCTTCGCCATGAGGTCCGCGATGCCGCCGAGGACCTTCTGCGTCTCGTTGTTGAGCGAGGGCGGGCGGACCGGCAAGGGCGGGCCGTCCTTCGGCGCTTCCGCGACCTTGTCGGCGGCGGGCTTCGGCGGCGGCAGGTCAATATAGGGGATCTTCTTCAGGTCGATGCCCTGATGCGCCGCTTCCATCACGCGCTGCCAGGCCATCGTCGGAATGGAGCCGCCGGACAGCTTGTTGGTCGGCGTGTAGTCGTCGTTGCCGAACCAGACGGCGGCGGTGAAGTTGCCGGTGAAGCCGACGAACCAGCCGTCGCGATAGCTTTGCGTCGTGCCGGTCTTGCCGGCGGCGAGCGTCATCGTCAGGGCGGCTTTGCGCGCCGTGCCGCGGATCGGGATCTGGACGAGCATCTCGTTCATCGACTTCGCGGCCTGCTCGGACAGGACGCGATGCCGCGGCCCCATGTCCTTCGCCGCGTCCCACAGGATGTCGCCGTTCGTGTCGGTGAGCTGCATGACGGCGTGGCGGTGCGCGTCCATGCCGCCGGCGGCGAAGACGGCATAGCCGGTGGCCTGGTCCATGACGGTGACCTCGGACGTGCCGAGCGCCATGGTCTTGTCGCCTCGGAGCGGCGACTCGACGCCCATCGACTTCGCGAGCGCCGCGACGTTCTTCATGCCGACCTTCTGGCCGAGCCGGGCCGCGACCGTGTTCAGCGATTGGGCCAGCGCGTCGGTGAGCGAGACGCGGCCGGCGAACTTGCGGCCATAGTTCTGCGGCGACCAGTTGCCGATGGTGACGGGGGCGTCGGAGACGATGTCGGTCGGCTTCATGCCGGCTTCCATCGCTGCGGCGTAGACGTAGCCTTTGAACGAGGAGCCCGGCTGGCGGAGCGCGCGCGTCGCGCGGTTGAACTGCGACTCGCCGTAGTCCGCGCCGCCGACGATGGCGCGCACGCCCCCATCGTCGTCGAGCACGACCATCGCGCCCTCGTCCACTTTGTAGGCCTTGCCGAACTGGCGGAGGTGATACTGGATCGACTCGTCGGCGAGCTGCTGCATGCCGGCATCGAAGGTGGTGCGAGCGACGAAGTTGCGGTGCGGGATCTTGTCGGCGATCCGCTGCACCTCGGCGAAGGCGAAGTCGAGGAAGTAGTCGGGCGAGGTCTGCGTGCCGCGGTCGACGGCGGTGGCCGGCTGCCGGCGGGCGGCGACGACCTGGCCTTCCGTCATGAAGCCGGCCTGCACCATGTTGGTGAGGACCTCGTTGGCGCGGCCGCGGGCGGCGGGGAGGTTGATGTGGGGCGCGTATTTCGCGGGAGCCTTGAACAGGCCGGCGAGCATCGCGGCCTCTGGCAGGCTGACCTCGCGGATGTCCTTGTTGAAGTAGAACTCGGCCGCGCTCTCGGCGCCGAAGGCGCCGCCGCCCATGTAGGCTCGGTTCAGATAGGTCTCGAGAATCTGCTTTTTGGTGAGGTGCTCTTCCAGCCAGAGCGATAGGAAGGCTTCGTTGATCTTGCGGTCGATCGTGCGCTCGTTCGACAGGAACAGGTTCTTGGCGAGCTGCTGGGTAAGGCTGGAGCCGCCCTGCACCACGCCGCCGGCGCGGGCGTTCTCGCCGAGCGCGCGGAACAGGCCGATGAAGTCGATGCCCCAATGCTCGAAGAAGCGCCGGTCCTCGGTCGCCAGCACCGCCTTGATGAAGTGGTCCGGCATCTCGTCGACAGGGACCGAATCGGAGCGCAGGACGCCGCGCCGGCCGATCTCGTTGCCGTGCCGGTCGAGGAACAGGACGGAATAGTCGGTTTCCAGCGGCAGGCCGTGCGCCGTCATCTGCATAGCCGGCTGGGCGAGAACGTAGAGGAGGGCGAGACCGCCGAGGCCGAGGGTCAGACCCTCGCAGGACAATTCGACCAGCGCCTTCTTGAAGCCGCGCGCGCGAAAGCGGCGGAAGAAGATGGTGATCGCTTCCCAGAAGCCGCCCGAGCCGTGGAAAAAACGCCAAAGCCCCGAGTCGATCCAAGCGTCGATCTCGATCAGACGCGACGGGACCCAGCGTTTGGCCTTATCCTCGGATGATCCGCGCAATATCTATCCGTTCAAGCCTGCGGTCCGGACGCGCCGCGAACGACGATCGGCCCTTATCACGTCCGCCCCTTCTACGAGATTAAGTGTGGCGGGCATACGGCCGCAACAGGGGCAGCGACCGGCGAACACCTCTCGACGGAAATTTGATGGAAGACGGCAACACACCCTTCTGGAAGACGAAGACGCTGGACGAGATGACGCCGGCGGAATGGGAAAGCCTCTGCGACGGCTGCGGGCGCTGCTGCCTCAACAAGCTGGAGGACGCCGATACCGGCGCGATCGCCTGGACGAGCGTTGCCTGCCGGTTGCTCGATGGCGAGGCCTGCCGCTGCCGCGACTATCCGAACCGCCAGCGGACCGTGCCGGACTGCATACCGTTGAACCCGGACACGGTGCGAGAATTGACTTGGCTGCCGCCGAACTGCGGCTACCGTTTGGTTGCCGAAGGACGCGACCTCTACTGGTGGCACCACCTCGTTTCCGGCGACCGCGACACGGTGCACGAGGCCGGCGTCTCGGTGCGCGGACGGACGGTGAGCGAGGAGGGGATGGATCTCGACGACTTCGAGCGGCACCTCGCGAACTGGCCGGGCCGGATGCCGAAAGGCGCGGCACGGCGGAAACGCTGAGGCGGCGTCAGAAGCGCCGGCCGATGCAGTCGTCGTCGGCCGGATGGAGTTGGCAGTACTGGATGTTCCGCGCCTCGTCGTGCTTGAAGCCGCGCCGGTACTCGCCGCGGGCGAAGCGCTCGGCCTTGGTCTCGTCCGTATCGTTCTGGTTGCCGACTACCGCCACGGCGTCGGCTCGGGCGCTGCGGGAATCGTCGCTGACGCAACCCGACAGGGATGCAACGGTGATGAGTAGTACTGAGGCCGACAGAATTGGGCGCTGACGCATCGTCACTCCTTTTTCATATCGAACTGGAGCGCCGCCGGAAGGCGGCAACGACCGCGGAAACGCGTCGCGGAAAATAGGAAAATAGTCCTTGACTGCGTGACGGTGCTCGGGTAGGTTACGGCTACAGTCGAGAAATTGGGTCGGGCGGGAAGCGGTAAGCTTCGCCGCCCGTTTGCGTTTCCGGGGGCGGGGATGGCGGACGGAACGGCGGACGGCGGCGCGTTGGCGGCTCTGCCGAAGCGGAAGCGGACGATGTCGCAGCGGCTGCTCGCGGTGCTGACAGGCGAGGTCCGGGGGTTCGAGTGGATGATCCGCGCTTCGGCCGCGGCGGAAAGCCAAGGCGAGGACGGCGCATCGCCGGCCGGGGCCAAGGCGCGCGTCGACGCGATCGGCAGCCTGACGAAAACGCTGGAGAAGCTGATCGACCTCGGCCGCGTCGAACTGGCCGCGGCGAAGGGCGGCGCGGAGGAGGAGAGCGAGGCGGTACGGCTGCGCGCCGAACTGATGAAGCGGCTGCGGGCCATCGATGCGAGGCGCGGCAGCGGGCGGCGGCTGTTCGGCGATGCGGCGGAGGCGGCCGGTTTCGCTTGAGCGATGCCGGCGAGGTGCTGACGGACGAGGCGTTCTGGCGGCTGGCGGAGAGGGAAATCGGCCGGCACGGGCGGGCGACGCTGTTGAAGGCGATGCCGGGATGGGCCGAGATCGCGAGGGAGGCGCAGCTTCCGCCGCTTGGCGACTGGCGGCACTGGCTGATCGTCGGCGGGCGCGGCTCGGGCAAGACGCGGGCCGGAGCGGAATGGGTGCTAGGGCTGGTCGCCGGCAAGGCTCCGTTTGCGGCGCGGCCGCACGAGCGGATCGCGCTCGTCGCCGAAACGCTGGCCGATGCGCGGGAGGTGATGATCGACGGCGAAAGCGGCATCCGCACCGTCGCGGTCGGCGAGAGGCCGGTCTACGAGGCGACGCGCCGGCGGCTGGTGTTCGCGAACGGCGCGACGGCGCAGGTGTTCTCGTCGGAGGACCCGGAGTCGCTCCGGGGCTACCAGTTCGACGCGGCCTGGGGCGACGAGCTGGCGAAGTGGGTGCGGGCCGGGGAGACGTTCGACAATCTGCAGTTCGCGTTGCGGCTAGGGAGCCGGCCGCGCGCGCTTTTCACCACGACGCCGAAGCCGGTGCCGCTGCTGAAGCGGCTCATGGCGGACACGGCGACCGCGACGACGCATATGCGGACGGTCGAGAACGAGGCGAACCTCGCGCCGCGCTTCGTCGATGCGATGCGCGGTCTCTACGGCGAAACGCGGCTGGCGCGGCAGGAACTCGACGGCGAGCTGATCGAGAGGCGCGAGGACGCGCTGTTCGACCGCGCCCGGATCGAGCAG
Organism: Plantimonas leprariae; assembly: GCF_008802405.1. GTDB lineage: Bacteria > Pseudomonadota > Alphaproteobacteria > Rhizobiales > Rhizobiaceae > Plantimonas > Plantimonas leprariae. Next base: position 50,176 of record NZ_VZDO01000007.1, on the reverse strand, counting down.
CTGCGGGTCGGGCAGGCGCCGGAGCTTCGGCGCGTGGTGGTGGCGGTGGATCCGCCCGCGACAGGCACGGCGCGGTCCGACGCCTGCGGCATCGTCGCGGCCGGCCTCGCGGCGGATGGGACGACCTACGTCGTGGCGGATGCGAGCCGGCAAGGGTTGAAGCCGCCGCAATGGGCGCGGATCGCGGTCGATCTCTACGAGCGGCTGGAGGCGGATCGCATCGTCGCCGAGGTAAACCAGGGCGGCGACATGGTGGCGAGCGTGATCGACGCCGTGTCGCCCGGCGTGCCGATCCAGATGGTGCGGGCGACGCGCGGCAAGTGGCTGCGCGCCGAGCCGGTCGCGGCGCTCTACGAGCAAGGGCGGGTGCGACACGCGGGGAGCTTCCCGGCGCTGGAGGACGAGATGGCCGACTTCGGCCCGGACGGGTTGTCCGGCGGGCGTTCGCCGGACCGGCTCGATGCCTTGGTCTGGGCGGTGACGGCGCTGATGGCGCCGCGGGCCGAGCCGCGGGTGCGGGGGTTGTGAAGCTGCCTCCTTCTCCCGCTTCGGGAGAAGGGAGGGCGCGAACTCGCTGGCATATTCGAAAGAGGAGAGAGGCATGGGACTGCGGTCGGCGATCGCGGCAAGGTTGGTGCGCGCCCGGGCGAACGAGGGCGTGCGCGAGGCGAAGTCGTATGGGTTCGCGGGGACGCTGCTGTTCGCCGGGAGCGAGGGGGCCGGGGCCGCCGAGCGGCCCTACGAGACGCTGGCGCGCGACGGGTTCATGCGCAATCCGGTGGTGCACCGTTCGGTGCGGCTGATCGCCGAGAACGCGGCAGCGGTGCCGCTCCTGCTCTACGACGGCGCGCGGGAGGTGGAGGATCATCCGATCCTCGGTCTCCTGCGCCGGCCGGGCAGCGTCAGCGACGGCGCGGCGCTGGTGGAGGCGGTGTGCGGCCACCTGCTCCTGGCGGGGAACGCCTATCTCGAGGTGCTGACGGTGGACAGCGTCCCGCGCGCCCTCCACGCGCTGCGGCCCGACCGGGTACGGATCGTCATGGGGCGCGACGGCTGGCCGGAGGCCTACGAGTACCGGGCCGGTTCGACGGTGCGGCGGATCGCGATCGAGGAGGAGGGGCCGAGCCCGGTCCTGCATCTGAAGCTGTTTCACCCGCTCGACGACGGGCAGGGTTTCGCGCCGCTCGGCGCGGCGGGACAGGCGCTCGACCTGCACAACGCCGCGGCGCGCTGGAACCGGGCGCTGCTCGACAACTCGGCCCGGCCGAGCGGGGCGCTCGTCTACCAGCCAGGCGACGGCGCGAACCTTTCGCCCGACCAGTTCGACCGGCTGAAGGCGGAACTGGAGGCCGGCTATACCGGCGCGGCGCGGGCCGGGCGGCCGATGCTGCTTGAAGGCGGGCTCGACTGGAAGGCGATGAGCCTCTCGCCGAAGGAGATGGATTTCATCGAGGCGAAGAACGGCGCGGCGCGGGACATCGCGCTCGCCTTCGGTGTGCCGCCGATGCTGCTCGGCGTACCGGGCGATGCGACCTACGCGAACTACGCGGAAGCGAACCGCGCCTTCCTGCGCCTCACCGTCCTGCCGCTGCTTGGGAAGCTGACCGCCGCGCTCGGCGGCTGGCTGGCGGCGCATCACGACGGGGACGGATTGCGGCTCGGCTTCGACGCCGACCGGATCGAGGGTTTGAGCGTCGAGCGCGACGCGCTCTGGGCGCGTGTCGGCGGGGCGGGGTTCCTCGACGAGGACGAGAAGCGCGAGGCGGTCGGCTACGGGCCGAGGAAACGCGGCTGAGGGGTCGGTCGCGACCATCGACGAGGGGTGAAGGGCATGGTGCGGGAAGCGGCAGCGACCTTGCGGGGGAGGGTTGGATGAGCATCGAGGACGGATCGCTTGCGGCGCTCTGGGGAGCGAAGTTCGCGGGTGCGGCGGCGGGGTCGGCGATCTCGGTCGCCTACCTCCTGCCTCACGGGCGACGGGAAGCGGCGGCGCGCTTCATGATCGGCATCGTGACGGGGCTGGTGTTCGGCGCGCCGGCGGGGATGGCGATCGCCGACCGGCTGGCGCTGGCGGACAGGCTGGAGCCGGCGGAGCTGGCGATGATGGGATCGGCGGCGGCGAGCCTTTGCGCCTGGTGGGCGCTGGGCGTGCTGGCGCGCTTCGCCGCGACGCTGTTCGCCGGCAAGGCGGAGGCGGCGCGATGACGGCGGCGGTGATCCGCATCGCGCCGGAGAAGCGCGAGGACGGGACCGTGCGCGGCTATGCCAGCGTGTTCGGCGCGGTGGACCTTTCGGGCGACGAGGTGCTGCGGGGGGCCTTCGCCACCTCGCTGCGCCAGCGCGGGGCGGCGGGCGTGAAGATGCTCTGGCAGCACGATCCCGGCCGGCCGATCGGCGTCTGGACGGCGCTTCGCGAGGACAAGGTCGGGCTCTGGGCGGAAGGGCGGCTGGCGCTGGACACCAGCGGCGGTCGCGAGGCCTACGGACTGATCCGCGCCGGCGCGCTGGACGGGCTGTCGATCGGCTTTCGCACGAAGCGGGCGGAGCGAGGCGGGGGGCTGGCGAAGCGCCGGCTGGCGGAGATCGACCTCTGGGAGATTTCGGTCGTGACCTTCCCGATGCAGGAACTGGCGCGGCTCGCGATGAAGCGGGCGCTGAAGGCGCCGCTCGCGGCGGCCTCCGACCTTGTGGCGCGGATTCGCGCCGGTGCGCGCTCGCTCGGCTCCCCGCTGGGGGTGCCGGCATGACGTTTCAACAGGAGAGAAGCATGACGGACTTCAATCAGGTTCCCGAAACCAAGGCGCGCACCGGCGAGGTCGCCGAGGCCTTCGGCGAGTTCATGCGGGCCTTCGAGAGCTTCCGCGAGGAGAACGACGGGCGGCTCGCGGAGATCGAGAAACGGATGAGCGCCGACGTCGTCACCGACGAGAAGGTCGACCGCATCTCGAAGGCGCTCGACGAGCACGAGAAGCGCGTCGAGCGGCTGGTGCTGAAGGAAATGCGCCCGCGCCTCGGCGGGACCGGCGAGACGGCGGCCGGCGCGCCGAGCGAGCACCGCCAGGCATTCGAATCCTACGTGCGCGGCGGCGACGAGCGCGGCTTCCGCCGCATGGAGGAGAAGGCGCTGTCGTCGCTGACCGGCTCGGACGGCGGCTTCGTCGTGCCGCCGGAAACCGAGCGCGAGATCGGCAAGCGGCTGGCGGCGCTTTCGCCGATCCGCGCGATCGCGGCGGTCCGGACCGTTTCCACGCAGGTGCTGAAGAAGCCGTTCTCGATCGCCGGGGCGCAGGCCGGCTGGGTCGGCGAGGCGGATGCGAGGCCGCAGACCGCGACGCCGCAACTCGCCGAGCTCGCCTTCCCGACGATGGAGCTCTACGCGATGCCGGCGGCGACCAACGCGCTGCTCGACGACGCGGCGGTCGACATCGACCAGTGGATCGGCGAGGAGGTCGAGCAGGCCTTCGCGGCGCAGGAGGGCGCGGCCTTCGTCAACGGCGACGGCGTCAACAAGCCGAAAGGCTTCATGACCGCCGCGACGGTGGCGGAATCGGCCTGGGCCTGGGGGAAGGTCGGCACGGTCTCGACGGGGGCGGCGGGCGCTTTTACGGCCACCAACGGCTCGGATGCGCTGATCGATCTCATCTACGCGCTGAAGGCGGGCTACCGGCAGAACGCGTCCTTCGTGATGAACCGGCGCGCGCAGAGCGTGATCCGCAAGATGAAGGACGCCGACGGCAACTATCTCTGGCAGCCGCCGGCGACGGCGGGCGGCAAGGCGACGCTGATGGGTTTCCCGGTGGTGGAGACCGAGGCGATGCCGGACATCGCCGCCGGCTCGAAGTCGGTCGCCTTCGGCGATTTCGGGCGGTTCTACCTGATCGTCGACCGCCAGGGCGTGCGCGTCCTGCGCGATCCGTATTCCGCCAAGCCCTACGTGCTGTTCTACACGACGAAGCGCGTCGGCGGCGGGATCATGGACTACGACGCGGCTAAGTTCCTGAACTTCGCGGTCTGAGGGCAAGTCGAGGGGCAAGCGGCGAGGGCCGGGCGCGAACGTCCGGCCCCTTTCTTTCTCGGGGCGAGCGGTTGCGATGGTCGTGGTGGAGCTGGGCGGCGGCGGGGCGGAGCCGGTCTCGGTCGCGGAGGCGAAGGCGTGGTGCCGGATCGAGAGGAGTGACGAGGACGACCTGATCGCGGCGCTGGTGACGGCGGCGCGTGAGATGGTGGAGCGGGAAACGCGCGCGGTGCTGGTGAAGCGGGGTTTCCGGATTGCGCTGGAGGCGGTGCCGGCCGACCGCCGGGTGCGGCTGCCGCGGACGCCGCTCGGGGCAGTGACGATGATCACGGCTTACGGGGCGGACGGAACGTCGAGAAACTTTATGCCGGCCGGCGCGACGCCCGATCGAGCGAGCGGGGAGGATGTCGTGGTTCTAGCGGACGACGTGGTTGCCGCGGCGGCGAACGGCGTCGAGGTCGAGTTCATCGCCGGGTTCGATGCGGGGTCGGTGCCGGAAGCGCTGAAGCTCGCGGTGAAGGAGATCGTCGCGGCGAGCTACGAGATGCGCGGGGCGGTGGCGGCGGACATGCAGCCGGGCTTCATCCCGAAGGCGGTGCGCGATCTCCTGGCGCCCTTCCGCGAGCGGAGGCTGTAGATGACGCCGCTGTTCCTCGATCCGGGCCTTCTGCGCAAGCGCGTCTCGCTGCAGGCCGCCGATCTCGTGTCCGACGGTTCGGGCGGTACGGTGCCGAACTGGCGGGAGGTGGCCGAGGTTTCCGTCCGCGTCGAGCCGGTGTCGGTGCAGGCGGCGGAGCGGTTCGAGCGGCGGGAGGCGACGATCACCCATCGCGTCATCTGCAGGGCTCGCGACGATGTCGACCGCGGCATGAGCTTCGTGCTCGGGAACCGGCGGCTCGTCGTCGTGTCGGTGCACGATCCCGACGAGAGCCGACGCTACCTCGTCTGCCGCTGCCAGGAGGAAGTGTGATGCGACTTGCCGCGCGGCTTGCCCGCCGGGTTTCCGGCACGGCGCGGCGTGGCCGCATCGTCGCGGCGGCGCTGGCGAGGGTAGGTGGGCAATCGGCGGAGGGCGAAAGATTGCTCGACCGTGAACTTCCGGCGTCGTCCCTGCTGAGCGGCTTTCACTTCCGCGAAACCTCGCCGGACGAAAGGCCGACAGCCAATAACGGAAATTTCAGCGGGCGCGCCGTCTTGTGAAACGGCGCGACGCACCATCTTTCTCGAATATCGTCGCAATATTGGCGGGAGGAAATACCGCATGCTGCGTTCCAGCGCCGAACTGCAAACCTCGATCTTCAAGGCGTTGACGACGGATGCCGGGATTGTCGCCAAGCTCGGCGGGCCGAAGGTGTACGACGACGCGCCGGAACATGCGAGCTTCCCCTACCTGACGCTCGGCCGCACCACGGTGGTCGACTGGTCGACGGGCAGCGAGGACGGCGCGGAGCACGTCCTGACCCTGCACGTCTGGGGCCGGGGCGGCGGCAAGGCCGAGACGTTCGCGATCATGGACGAGGTGACGAACCGGCTGCACGACGCGCATCTGCCGCTCGGCAGCCACCGGCTGGTGAACCTGCAGCTCCAGTTCGCCGAAGCGCGCCGGGAACCGGACTCGCCGAATTTCCACGGCATTCTGCGCTTCCGCGCGGTGACTGAACCGCTGGCCTGACCGGCTAGACACAATCGAACGAATGCGAAGGGCGGTCCGAGGGGCCGCCCTTTTTCTTTTCCGCGATGGCGAGAGGTGAAGGATGGGCGCGCAGAAGGGCAAGGACCTGCTCCTGAAGCTGGACGCGGCGGGCGGTACGAACTTCCAGACGGTGGCGGGACTGCGCACGAAGCGCATCGCCTTCAACGCCGAAACGGTGGAGATCACCGATTCGGAAAGCGCCGGGCGCTGGCGCGAGCTGCTCGGCGGCGCGGGTGTGCAGCGCGCCTCGATCTCGGGGGCGGGCATCTTCAAGGATCTCGCGTCCGATGCCGCGGTGCGCCAGCTCTTCTTCGACGCGAAGGTCGCGCCCTTCGAGGTGACGGTGCCGGATTTTGGCCGGATCACCGGGCCGTTCCAGGTCGCGGCGCTGGAATATTCGGGCGAGTTCAACGGCGAGGTGACGTTCGAGATGACGCTGGAATCGGCCGGCGCGCTCGCCTTCGCGGCGATCTGACGATGGCGGCGAACCGGCGGCGGGGCGAGGTTTCCGCCATGATCGACGGGCGCGAGCGGGTGTTGTGCCTGACGCTCGGGGCGTTGGCCGAGCTGGAGGATGCCTTCGGCGAGGAGGATATCGGCGCGCTGGCCCGGCGCTTCGGCACGGGCGCGCTTTCGGCACGCGACATCGTGCGCGTCGTCGCGGCGGGTCTGCGCGGGGCAGGCGAAACGATCGCCGACAGCGACGTCGCCGCGATGCGGTTCGAGGGCGGCGCGGCAGGCGCGGCGGCGCTGGTGGCGGATCTGCTTGGGGCCGCTTTCGGCGAGGCGGTGCCCGCAAACCCTTGATTGCGTCGCCGGCTGCGGTGGCGAGCAGGGCCGGCGACGCTTTTCCTTGGGACGAGGCGATGGCGGCAGGCTTCGGCCTGCTCCGCCTGACGCCGGATGCCTTCTGGCGCTTGAGTCCGCGCGAGTTCGCGCAGGCGATCCGGCCTTTCGTGCGCGACGGGCGCGACGCGCCTTCGCGTGCGGCGCTCGACCGGTTGCTCCAGCGATTTCCCGATGCGAGGTAGAGAATGGCGGCGGACGAGACCTATCGCGTCGGCATCGAGGCCGACACGAGCGCGCTCGACAAGGCGCTCGGCGACATGACCGCGAAGGCCAACGCCTTCGGCTCCGCGATGAACGCGGCGTTCCGGGGTGCGGTGGTGAGCGGGCAGTCACTCGACGGCGTGTTCCGGCAACTGGCCTTGCGGATTTCGACGATCGCCTTGAACGCGGCGCTGAAGCCCGTGACCTCGATCGCGGGCGGGCTGATCGGCCAGCTCGCGAACGGCGTCGGCTCACTCTTCGCCGGCGGTGCGGCGGCGAGTGCGAGCGTGGTGCCTTTCGCGAAGGGCGGTGTCGTGGCGAGCCCGAGCTACTTCCCGAACGGCCGGCAGATCGGGCTGATGGGCGAGGCCGGGGCGGAGGCGATCCTTCCACTTCGGCGCGGGCCGGACGGAAGGCTCGGCGTCGCGACCGGAGAGGGCGGCAAGGGTGGCGGCCAGCCGATCGTCTTCAACGTGACGGCGGCGGACGCGGCGAGCTTTCGGCGGTCCGAAGCGCAGATCCAGGCAATGCTGGCGCGGGCCGCCAACCGTGGACGGCGGGGGCTCTAAATGACGATCGCGGCTTTCAGCGAGGAGCGGTTTCCGCTCCGCGTCGCCTTCGGCACGAGCGGCGGACCGGAACGGCGGATCGAGGTCGTGCGGCTTTCGACCGGATTCGAGACCCGCAACCAGCGGCACGCCCACGCCTTCCGCCGCTACGACGCGGGGTCGGGGGTGAAGAGCCTCGCCGACCTCGCCGCAGTGCTCGCCTTCTTCGAGGCGCGGCGCGGCAAGCTCGTCGGGTTCCGCTTCCGCGATCCGCTGGACAGCCGGTCCGGCGCGTTCGGGACCGCGGTGACGGCGTTCGACCAGACGATCGGCACCGGCGACGGCGCGACGAAGAGTTTCGCGCTGGTGAAACGGTATGGGGTCGGGGCCGACGCGTATGTGCGGCCGATCGGGAAGCCGGTCGCGGGCACGCTCGAGGTGGCGGTCGGTGGAACCGCCGTCGGTTCGGGCGTGTCGCTGGACGCCGGGACGGGGATCGTGAGTTTCGCGAGCCCACCCGCGAAGGGTGCCGCAATCACGGCCGGCTTCGAGTTCGACGTGCCGGTGCGCTTCGACATCGACCATCTCGCCGTGAACGTCGCCGCTTTCGAGGCGGGCGACATCCCCACGCTGCCGTTGGTGGAGATCCGGCCATGAGAACCGTTCCGGACGGCCTGAAGGCGCATCTCGCCGGCCAGGCGACGACGCTCTCCCATTGCTGGCGGCTGACGCGGAAGGACGGCGTCGTGCTCGGCTTCACCGACCACGACGAGACGGTGCGCTTCGACGGGACGGTGTTCGAGGCGGCGAGCGGGCTATCCGGCAGCGAGGCGGAGGCCGAGGTCGGACTTGCCGCCGGCACGCAGGAGGTGGACGGGGCCCTCTCGTCGCTGAGTCTCGACGAGACGGATATCGCGGCCGGGCGCTACGACGGCGCGAAGGTCGAGACTTTCGTCGTCAACTGGGCGTCGCCCGAACAGCGGATGCTGCTGGACGTCGCGGAACTCGGCGAGGTGACGCGACGCGGCGAGGCGTTCACGGCGGAACTGCGCGGGATCGCCGCGCAGCTCGATCGCCGGCGCGGGCGCTTCTACCGGCGGCGCTGCGATGCGGTGCTCGGCGATGCGCGCTGCCGGGTGGATCTGGAACAGCCGCGTTTCCGCGCCGAGGTGACGGTGAAGGCGGTCGATGCCTCGGGCATCGTCAGCTTCGCCGGGGCGGAGGGGATCGAACGAAGTTTGTTCGAGCAGGGCCGCGTCGAGTGGACGGGCGGCGCGGCGCGAGGTCTCGTCTCGGATTTGGCGTCGCTTGCCGTAAACGGCGGCGTGCGCGCGTCTTTTCTCGGCGGGGCTCCGGAGGGGATCGTCGTTGGCGACGGGGCGACGCTCAAGGCCGGCTGCGACAAGAGCTTCGCGACCTGTCGGGCGGTCTTCGCGAACGGGCTGAACTTTCGCGGTTTTCCGCATCTGCCGGGCGGCGACGCCGCGTTCGCCTTCGCCAAGAAGGACGGCCGGCACGACGGTTCGCCGGTGGTGCCGTGATGGACGGTCCGGTTCGGGAACTCGTGCTGGCGGCGGCGCGAGGCTTCGTCGGCACGCCGTACCGCCATCAGGGCTCGCGCCGCGGCGTCGGCTGCGACTGTCTCGGCCTCGTTCGGGGGGTGTGGCGAGAGGTGTACGGGCGCGAGCCGGAGGAGGCGGGCGCCTATACGGCGGACTGGGCGGAGCGTGGGCTCGGCGAGCGGCTGCTGGAGGCGGCGGGCCGCCATCTGGTTCCGGTTGCGGCGAACGAGATGCGGCCGGGCGACGTCGCGGTTTTTCGTTGGCGGCCGGAAGCGGTCGCCAAGCATTGCGGCATCCTCGACGAAGGGGATTGCCTCATCCACGCCTACGAGGGGATGGCCGTCGTTTCGTCGCCGCTCGGCCCGAGCTGGCGGCGGCGGATCGTGGGCACGTTCAGGTTTCCGGAGCGCTGATCGATGGCGACGATCCTTCTGCAGGCGGCGGGCGGCGTCTTCGGGACGCTGATCGGCGGTCCGGTCGGCGGCGTGGTGGGGCGGGCGCTCGGCGCGCTCGGCGGCGCGGCGATCGACAGTTCGCTGCTTTCGCCGCAACGCCGCGTGGAGGGGCCCCGGCTCGCCGCCGCGCGCATCCAGGAGGCCGACGAGGGCGCGGGCGTCGCGCGCCTCTACGGCACGGCGCGGATCGCGGGCCAGATGATCTGGACCACGCGCTTCGAAGAAGAGAAGGACACCGAGCGGCAGGGTGGCAAGGGCGGCGGTGGCGAGCAGACCGTCACCACCTACAGCTACTTCGGCAATGTCGCGATCGGGCTTTGCGAGGGGCCGATCGCCTGCATCCGCCGCGTCTGGGCGGACGGCGAGGAACTCGACCTGACGGCTGTGAGCCTGCGCGTTCATCTCGGGCGCGAGGATCAGATGCCGGACCCGCTGATCGAGGCGAAGCAGGGAGCGGGGAACGCGCCGGGCTATCGCGGCCTCGCCTACATCGTGATCGAGCGGCTGCCGCTGGAGAAATGGGGCAACCGCATCCCGCAGATCGCCTGCGAGGTGGTGCGGCCGGTGGGCGATCTCGAACGGAACATCCGGGCCGTTACGATCATTCCCGGCGCCAGCGAGCACGGGCTCGACCCGTCGAGCGTGCGCGAGCGGGTGCGCCGGGGCGAAGATCGGCTGCTGAACCGCAACATGCTGTTCGGCGCGAGCGACTTCGAGGCCTCGATCGACGAGCTGACGGCGCTCTGCCCGAAGCTGGAGCGGGCGGCGCTCGTCGTCGCGTGGTTCGGCGACGACCTGCGCGCCGGCTCGTGCACGATCCGCCCGGGCGTCGAGGCGGGCAGCCGGAACGAGTCGAAGCCGTGGCGGGTCGGCCCGACCGATCGCACCGGCGCGCGGCTGATCAGCGAGAGCGGTGGCGGTCCGGCCTATGGCGGGACGCCGAGCGACGCGGGCGTGCTGCGAGCCATCGCCGATCTGAGAGCGCGCGGGCTGAAAGTCACATATTACCCGTTCCTCCTGATGGACGTGCCCGCCGGCAACAACCTGCCCGATCCTTACGGGTGCGCCGAACAGGCCGCCTATCCCTGGCGCGGTCGCATCACGCTGGACAGGGAGCCGGGCCGGGCGGGATCGGGCGACGGCACGACGGCGGCCGCGGACACGGTGCGGCGATTCGTCGGGGCGGCTCGGGTGGAGCACTTCGCGATCGGCGGCGGAACGGTGAGCTATGCCGGGCCGGCGGAATGGTCTTATCGCCGGATGGTGCTGCATCAGGCGCATCTGGCGAAACTCGCCGGCGGCGTCGATGCCTTCGTGATCGGCTCCGAGCTGCGCGGCCTGACGCGGGTGCGGGATGCGGGCGGCGGTTTCCCCTTCGTTGCGGCGCTGGCCGCTCTGGCGGCCGACGTGAAGCTGGTGCTGCCGCGCGCGAAGGTGATCTATGCGGCGGACTGGAGCGAGTATTTCGGCTACCAGCCGGCGGACGGCTCCGACGACGTCTTCTTCAACCTCGATCCGCTCTGGGCGCATCCGGCGATCGATATGGTCGGGATCGACAACTATCTGCCGATCGCCGACTGGCGGGACGAGGATGCGGGCGGCGAGGGGCTGGACGCGGCGCGCTCGCCCTACGACCGCGACGCGCTTCGGCGCGGCATCGCGGGCGGCGAGAACTTCGACTGGTACTACGCGAGCGAGGCGGACAGGGCGGCGCGGCGGCGCACGCCGATCGCCGACGGGCGCGGCAAGCCGTGGGTGTTCCGCGGCAAGGACCTGAAAGGCTGGTGGTCGAACCCGCATTACGAGCGGCGCGGCGGCGTCGAGGTGGCGGCGAAGAGTGCCTGGGTGCCGATGTCGAAACCGATCTGGTTCACCGAGCTCGGCTGCGCGGCGATCGACAAGGGCGCGAACCAGCCGAACGTGTTCCTCGACCCGAAATCCGGCGAGAGCGCCAAGCCGTACTTCTCGACCGGCGCACGCGACGACCTGATGCAGCGGCGCTTCCTCGACGCCCATCTCGGCTTCTGGGATCCGGCGGTCGAAGGCTTCCGCGACGCGGACAACCCGCTATCGCCGGTCTTTGGCGGCCGGATGGTGGACCCGGCCGGCATCCATCTCTGGGCCTGGGACGCGCGGCCCTATCCGGCCTTTCCAGGTCGGGCCGACGTCTGGAGCGACGGTGCGAACTGGCGGCGTGGGCACTGGCTGACCGGCCGGCTGGGACAGGCGCCGCTGGACGGCCTGATCCGCACGCTGCTCGCCGATCACGGCTTCGCCGCCGTCGATGCCACGCAGGTGGATGCGGTCGTCGCCGGCTACCTCGTCGGCACGCCCGGCTCGGCGCGGGCGCAACTGGAGGAACTTCTGCGACTTTGCGGGGTCGTGACCCATGCGGAGGCCGGCCGGCTCGTGTTCCGCTCCACGGCCTCGCTCGAAACGGCTGCGTCGATCGAGGCCTTTGCCGAGACCGACGAGGACCAGCCCTTCGTGGAGGCGCGGCGGGCGGAAGAAAGCGAGACCGCCGAGGAAGTGGTCGTCGGGTTCATCGATGCCGCGCGTTTCTACCAGCCGGGAGCAGCGGGGGCGGTGCGTCCCGACGCTGAGTTTCCGCGGCAGGATACGATCGAACTGCCCGTGGCGCTGGAGGAGGATGACGCGCGGCGCTTCGCGGCGGGCGTGCTGGGCGCGGGGTTGAGCGGGCGCGAGACGCTGCGGTTCGCGCTCGCGCCGACGGAGCTCGCCGTCGAGCCGGGCGATGCGGTGAACGTGGCCGGCCGGCCGGGCCGGTGGCTCGTCACGCGGATCGAAAGCGGGCTCGCGCGGCGTGTCGAGGCGCGGCGGCTGCCGGGCGCGGTGGCGTTCGCCGGCGATGGCGGGGTGCCGACGGCCCCGCTCCCGAACAAGCCGGAAGGTGCGTCGCGACCCTTCGTGCTGCTGCTCGACCTTCCGCAGGGGGACGCGGCCGTGCCGGAAGAGGCGGCGCGGATCGCGGGCTTCGTCCACCCGCCGAAGCCGCTCCTCGTTCAAGCGTCGGCGGCGGGCGGACCGTTCGAGACGCGGCTCGTTCTCGACGTGCCGTCCACGATGGGCGAACTGCGATTCGGTCTCGCGGCCGGTCCGGTCGGCGTCATCGACGGCGCGAACGTCTTGGAGGTCGAGCTCTATCGCGGCGCGCTATACTCGATCGAGCGCGAGCGGCTTCTCGCTGGCGCCAATCTTTGCGCCGTGCAGTCGCGTTCGGGAGCGTGGGAAGTGCTGCAGTTCGAGAGCGCGGAGGAGATCGCCCCTTCGCGGTTCCGGCTTCGGACGCTGGCTCGCGGGCAGGGCGGCACCGAGGACGCCACGGTGGCCGGCGCCGAGGCCGGCGCGGCCTTCGTGCTGCTGGACGCCGCCACGCAACCGCTGCACTTGAAGACCCGGGAGATCGGCCGGACGCTGGATTGGCGGGTGGCGGTGCTCGGGCAGCCGCTCGACGGCGAGGGCGTGGCGCGGGAAGCCGCCGCGCTCGGGCTTCGCGCCGTCAGGCCGCTCTCGCCGGTGCATCTGCGCTGCGCCTTCGCGCCGGACGGTTCGGCGACGTTCGGATGGGTGCGCCGGACCCGGATCGCGGGCGACGGCTGGGACGGCATCGACGTACCGCTCGGGGAGGAGATCGAACGCTACCGCGTCACGTTGTCGGACGGGTCCGGCGTGGAACTCGTGCGGGAAAGCGATGCGGCGTCGCTCATCGTCTCGGCCGGCGAGCAGATGCAGGTCTTCGGCAGGATGCCCGCGACGCTTACGGCGCGCGTGGCGCAGCTCAGTCTTCGGCACGAGGCCGGAACGGAGCGCTCGGCGGTCTTCGGCCGACCGGGAGCATGAAGTGGCGGAAAGAGGAAGGCATGATGCAGACGAAGGAATGGTATCGTTCGAAGACGATCTGGGGCGGTGCGTTGGCGCTCGCCGCAGCCGTCGCCGGCCTGTTCGGGGTGAAGGTGGATGCCGCGACCGGGGTGGACCTGGCCTCGGCGGTCACCGACGCGGCCGCCGCCGTCGGCGCGCTGGTGGCGATCGTCGGGCGGCTCGACGCGAAGTCGACCATCGGCTGATGGAAGCGGGGCGGGGCGGCCTGCCCCGCCCCATTCATGCCGCGTTCACGAGGCGCGGGCGATATGTTTCTCCGGCCGAGATCGGACTGACGATGATCCTTCGCTTGCTTCTTTCGATCTCGACTCTGGGCGCGGTCGTGCCGCTGCAGGCAGCCGCCGAAACGCCGTCGCCCCTGCTGGTGGCCGCGGCGGATTGCTCGCAGGCGGCTGCCGATGCGGCGGCGCAGACCGGCGGGCGGGTTCTTTCCGTACGCAGCCGCAACCAGGATGGGCGCATGGTATGCGTCGTCACGGTCATCGTTCCGGCGAAGGATGGCGGGCGACCGCGGCGGCAGACGGTTGTCGTGCCACAATGACATGCGCATCTTGACTGCCGTGGAAATCGGCGCGCGGAGCCCATGCGAATCCTGATCGTCGAGGACGACCCGAACCTGAACCGCCAGCTCTGCGAGGCGGTGGCCGATGCCGGCTATGTCGTGGATCGCGCCTTCGACGGCGAGGAAGGGCACTTCCTCGGCGATACAGAGCCGTACGACGCCGTGGTGCTCGATGTCGGCCTGCCGAAGATGGACGGCATCAGCGTGCTCGAGCGCTGGCGGCGCGACGGCCGCAAGATGCCGGTGCTGATCCTCACCGCCCGCGACCGCTGGAGCGACAAGGTCTCCGGCATCGACGCCGGCGCCGACGACTACGTGACGAAGCCGTTCCACATCGAGGAGGTGATGGCGCGGGTGAGGGCCCTGATCCGGCGCGCGGCGGGACACGCTTCGTCGGAGATCAACTGCGGCCCGCTCCGGCTCGACACACGCGCCTCGAAGGCGACCGTGAACGGCACGCCGCTGAAGCTCACCTCGCACGAATACCGGCTGCTCGCCTACCTCATGCACCATCGCGGCAAGATCGTCTCGCGCACGCAACTGATCGAGCATCTCTACGACCAGGATTTCGACCGCGACTCCAACACAATCGAGGTCTTCGTCGGACGGCTGCGCCGCAAGATCGGGCTCGACCTCATCGAGACCGTGCGCGGCCTTGGCTACCGGATGAACGACGCCGATGCCGGGGTTTGACCGGCTCGCCGTCCGCGTCATCGCGTTTTCGAGCCTCTGGGTTCTCGCCGCGATCTTCGTGATCGGCGGCGTCATCTCGGCGATCTACAGCCAGACCGCCTCGCGCGGCTTCGAGAACCTTCTCGTCGCGCAGCTCTACAACATCGTCGCGAGCGTCGCGGTCTCGCCGGAGGGCAACCTCGCCGGGTCGCCCGATCTCGGCGACCTGCGCTACTCGCAGCCGCTGTCCGGCTGGTACTGGGAAGTGCTGCCGGCCAGCGACAACCTGAAAGGGCGTCTCGCCTCGATCTCGCTCGGCCCCGCCGACATCCCCGCGCCGTCACCGGTGCTGGCGCCGTTCGATCCATCCTATCGCCGGACCTACGAGGCGAGGGGTCTCGAAGGCGAGGCACTGACGGTGGTGGAGACCGAGATCGTGCTGGACGGCGACAACCGCGCCGCCCGGTTCCGGGTGATGGGGAATGCCAGCCTGCTGCAGGCCGACATCCGGCAGTTCGACCGCACCCTCGCCATCTATCTCGCGGTATTCGGGCTCGGCTCGATCGTGATCAACGCGCTGACGATCCTGTTCGGCCTCAAGCCGCTGACCGGCGTGCGCCGCGCGCTCGGCGAGGTCCGGGCGGGACGCGCCGAGCGGCTCGTCGGCACCTTTCCGATCGAGATCCGGCCGCTGGCGGTGGAGATGAACGCGCTCATCGACAACAACCGCCGCATCGTCGAGCGGGCGCGCACGCAGGTCGGCAATCTCGCCCATTCGATGAAGACGCCGCTGGCGGTGCTAAAGAACGAGTCTGTGACGATCGGCGGCGAGAAGGGGCGGCTCGTGCTCGACCAGTGCGAGCGCATGCAGTTTCAGGTGCAGCACTATCTCGATCGCGCCCGCGTCGCGGCGCAGAGCGAGGGCGTCGTGTTCCGGACGCCAGTCGCGCCGGTGCTGGACCGACTCGTCCGGGTGATCGGCAAGCTGAGCCCGGAACTGACGATCGAGGGACCCGCCGCCGCCGCCGCGGGACCGGGCGAACTCGTCTTCGCCGGCGAGCAGCAGGACTACGAGGAGATGGTCGGCAACATCCTCGAGAACGCCTCGAAATGGGCGGCGGCCCGCATCCGCGTCGCCGTCGCGCCGGTCGATGGCGAGCCCGACATGTTCGCGACCGTGGTCGAGGACGACGGCAAGGGGCTGGACGAAGCCGAGATCGCCGAGGCCCTGAAGCGCGGACGCCGGCTCGACGAGCGCAAGCCCGGCAGCGGACTCGGGCTTTCCATCGTTTCCGACCTTGTTCGCGAGTATCGCGGCGATCTCGCCCTGTCGCGATCCGACCTCGGCGGGTTGCGCGCGACGATCCGTCTGCCGCTGGCGCTCGATCGGCAACTCTCCTAAATGTGATCCCGCGCGCCCGGCATGACCGGGCCGGCGAGACGGGCAGGTTTTCGGCATGCGGAACGGGTTCGGGGTCGGCGTTCTTCTCGTCTGCCTGTCGGCGTTGTCGGGCTGTCTTTCCGGCGGCCTCGGCGGCAGCGACGGGCCGGCGCTGTCCGACGGCGCGCAGTCGCTCGGCGACGGCCTCGTCGGTCAGATCAAGGACGTGAAGCTGCGCGGCGACGCGAAGGTGAAGGCCATCGACGCCGAGTTCCAGGCGCTCCAGTTCGCGCCCGCCGGCAAGGAAGTCGACTGGAGCGAGGGCAAGTGGCAGGGGCAGGTGATGCCGACCCAGCTCTACCGCATCGGTTCGCAGGACTGCCGCGGCTTCACCCACATCGTCCTGGAAGGAGCCAAGTCCTGGAAACAGGTCGGCACCGCCTGCCGCGGCGAGGACGGGGCTTGGAAGATCGTCGTCTAGGATCGTTCCAACCCTAGCCAATTCCAGCACTATCCGTGATATGAGGGCGTCGCGCATCGCCGCTCGCGTCTTCGGCGGAGACTGCGCTCGCCCGCGCGTCCTTTCCGGGGCTGGATTGGAATTTGTTCTGGACCCTTGCGATCTTCCTGACCGTCCTTGCCGCCGCGACGCTCGCCAGCCCCTTCCTGCGGGGCTTCCGGCCGCTGCCGTCGCGCGCCGGACATGACGTCGAGGTCTACGGCGCGCAGCTTCGCGAACTGCAGGGCGACCTGCGGCGGGGCGTTCTGCCGTCCGAGGAAGCCGCGAGCGCGAAGGCCGAGATCGGCCGGCGCCTGCTGAGGGCCGCAGCCGAAAGGGACGGAGCCGCGGGCCCGGAACGCCCGTCCGCGAGCGGCCGGCTCGCCTCCGTCGGGGCGGTCGTGGCGATCGTCGCCGCATGCGCCGCTGCGATCCCTTTCTACGAACGCATCGGCAAACCGGGCGAAGCGGACCGGCCGCTCGCGGCGCGGCTGTCGTCCGATCCGGCGAACATGGATATGCGGACGCTCGTCGCCGCTGCGGAAGCGCGGCTGCGCGCCGATCCCGACGACGGGCGCGGCTGGGAGGCGGTGCTACCGGTCTATCTTCGCCTCGGCCGCGGGGCGGATGCAGTGAAGGCCGCGGACAACGCCATCCGCCTGCTCGGGAGCACGGCCGACCGGCAGGCGATGAAGGGCGAGGCGCAAGTCCAAGTCGCGTCCGGCACGGTGACGGACGAGGCCGACAATACGTTCCGACGGGCGATCGAACTCGATCCCGCCAACGGCCCGGCGCGCTTCTACCTGGCCCTCGGCCTGTCGCAGCGCGAGCGCTACGCCGAAGCAGTCCCGGCATGGCAGACGATCGTCGATGCGGGGCCGGCGGACGCCCCGTGGATAGGCCCTGCGCGCAATGCCCTCGAAGAGGCTCGCGTGAAGACCGGTGCGAAGGAGCAGCCGCCTGTCGCATCCGCCGCGCCGCAGTCGGGCCCCGATGCAGGCGAGATGGCAGCCGCCGCGGAGCTGTCGCCCGCCGACCGGGTCGCCATGGTGCAGGGGATGGTGTCGCAGCTCGCCGAACGCCTGAAATCCGCCCCGAACGATCCCGATGGGTGGAAGCGGCTGATCCGCTCCTATTCGGTGCTCGGCGACGCGGCGAAGGCCGGCGAGGCCTATGCCAGCGCCCGCGCGATCTTTGCGGACGGCTCGTCCGAACGGCGCTCGCTCGACGAATTCGCGGCGAGTCTCGGGCTTGGCGAACGGAAGGCGACGCAATGACGCGAAAGGGCAAGCGGCTTCTGACGATCGGCTCGATGCTCGCCGTCGTCGGCGCTGCGACGGGGTTAGTGCTCTTCGCCTTTTCCTCGTCGATCAGCCTGTTCTCGTCGCCGACCGAGCTTGCCTCGCACGCGCCGAACCCGGCGCAGCGCATCCGCCTCGGCGGGTTGGTCGAGAAGGGCTCCGTGCAGCGAGGCGGCGGCGACCTCGTGCGCTTCCGCGTGACCGACTCGGTGGAAAGCGTGGCCGTCGTCTATCGCGGCATCCTGCCCGACCTGTTCCGCGAGGAGCAAGGCGTGGTGACGGAAGGGACGCTCGGGCCCGACCGCGTCTTCACGGCCGACGCGGTGCTTGCCAAGCACGACGAGAACTACATGCCGAAGGAGGTGGTCGACGACCTGAAGCAGCGCGGCCTCTGGGAGGACGGCAAGCCGAAGCCCGCCGCGACGTCGGCGAAGGCCGTTCCGGTGGCGAGCGCGGCGGCTCCCGGCTCGTGATCGTCGAACTCGGCCACTACGCGCTGGTGCTGGCGCTGGCGACGGCGCTCGTCCAGTCGACCTTGCCGCTCGTCGGCGCGCGGATCGGCGACGGGCGCCTGGCCGAACTCGGGCCGCTCGCCGCCGTCACCGGCTTCTCGCTCATCGCCCTATCCTTCGCCTCGCTGACGATGGCGCATGTCGGCTCGGATTTCTCCGTGCTGAACGTCTTCCAGAATTCGCATTCCGAGAAGCCGCTCCTCTACAAGATCACCGGCGTCTGGGGGAACCACGAGGGCTCGATGCTCCTCTGGGTGCTGATCCTCGGCCTGTTCGGCACGCTGCTCGCACTGTTCGGGCGCGACGTGCCGGCCGAGCTGAAGGCGACGGCGCTTGCCGTCCAGGCCTGGATCACCTCGGCCTTCCTCGTCTTCATCCTCGCGACCTCGAACCCGTTCGCGCGGCTCCTGCCGGCGCCGTTCGAAGGCGAGGATCTCAATCCCATCCTGCAGGACATCGGCCTCGCGATCCATCCGCCGCTCCTCTATCTCGGCTATGTCGGCTTCTCGATCGCCTTTTCCTTCGCGGTCGCCGCCCTGATCGACGGGCGCATCGACGCGGCCTGGGCGCGCTGGGTGCGGCCGTGGATCCTGACCGCCTGGATCTTCCTCACGCTCGGCATCGCGATGGGCTCCTACTGGGCCTATTACGAGCTTGGCTGGGGCGGCTGGTGGTTCTGGGACCCGGTCGAGAACGCGTCCTTCATGCCATGGCTGTCCGGCACGGCGCTGCTGCATTCCGTCATCGTCATGGAGAAGCGCTCGGCCTTGAAGGTCTGGACGATCCTCCTGTCGATCCTCACCTTCTCTCTCTCGCTGCTCGGCACCTTCCTCGTCCGCTCCGGCGTTCTCACTTCCGTCCACGCCTTCGCGACGGACCCGACGCGCGGTGTCTTCATCCTCTGCATCCTCGTCGCGTTCGTCGGCGGCTCGCTGGCGCTCTTCGCGTGGCGCGCGAGCGCGCTGGCGCCGGGCGGCCTGTTCCAGCCGATCAGCCGGGAAGGAGCGCTGGTCTTCAACAACCTCTTCCTCGCCACGGCCTCCGCCACCGTGCTCGTCGGCACGCTCTATCCGCTCGGGCTGGAGGTCCTCACCGGGCAGAAAATCTCGGTCGGCGCGCCGTTCTTCGACCTCACCTTCGGCACGCTGATGGTGCCGCTGCTCTTCGCCGTGCCGTTCGGGCCGCTGCTGGCCTGGAAACGCGGCGATCTCCTCGCCGCCGCGCAGCGCCTCTATGCCGTTGCCGGTGTGGCAGTCGCGGCGATCGTCCTCGCGGCGGCGCTGACGGGGGGAACGAAGATCCTCGCGGCCTTCGGCTTCGGGCTCGCGGCTTGGCTGCTCGCCGGCTCGCTGGTCGACCTCGTCGGCCGAGCGGGCTTCCCGAAGGCCGGTCCGATGCTCGCGCTTCGCCGGCTCGCCGGCCTGCCGCTATCCGCCTTCGGTTCGGCGCTGGCGCATTTCGGCCTCGGACTGACGCTGCTCGGCATCGTCGCGACCTCCGGCTTCGGCACCGAGACGATCCGCATGATGCGGCCCGGCGACACGCAGGAGGCCGGCGGCTACTCGCTCCGCTTCGACGGAGTCACGCCACGTCAGGGGCCGAACTATGTCGAGGAGGTCGGGCGCTTCACGCTGCTTAGCGGCAGCGACGAGGTGGATGCGATCGAGGGCGCCAAGCGCTTCTACCCGGCACGGCAGATGCCGACGACCGAGGCGGGCATCCGCACGCACTGGCTGAGCCAGCTCTACGTCGCCGTCGGCGATGCGTCCGGTGCGGACGGCAAGGGGCGCGTGGTGCGCATCTGGTACAAGCCGCTGATCACGCTGATCTGGCTCGGTGCGGTCGCGATGGCGCTCGGCGGCGGCCTGTCGCTCGCCGACCGGCGCATGCGGGTCGGCGCGCCGGCGCGCGTCCGCCAGCGTCCGAAGCCCGGTGCGGTGCCGGCGGAATGAAGCGCTTCGCGGAACTCCTCGTCGCGGCGATCCTGCTTCTGGTCTGGCCGGTCGTCGCCACCGGTCCGTCGCGCCTGCCGTCAGGAATGGTCGATTCGTTCGGCGGCATCGCCTTCGCGGTCCAGCCGGACGAGATGCTCGCCGACCCGAAGCTGGAAAGCCGGGCGCGCACGATCTCGGCGGAACTCCGCTGCCTCGTTTGCCAGAACCAGTCGATCGACGACTCCGACGCCGATCTCGCCAAGGACCTGCGCCTCGTCGTGCGCGAGCGGCTGCAGGCGGGCGACGACGACGAGGCGGTGCTCGACTATGTCGTCGTGCGCTACGGCGAATTCGTGCTCCTGCGGCCGCGTCTGCATGTCTCGACGCTGCTGCTCTGGGGGGCACCCGTGCTGTTGATCGTCGGCGGCGCCCTCTATGCGGTATGGACCGCGCGCCGGCGCCGGACTTCCGGGCCGGAACTCAGCTGCGACGAAGAAGCCGCGATCGAGCGGCTTCTCGCGGAGCGTGAGGGCACACCCTCGGCTTAGAACCTTGTCCTCGGTTCTTAACAAGATTTCATGGACGGGAAGGGGTCCCGTAATCTGCCGGGACTTACCTATCTCTCCGACACGACCGGCGGGCGACGCCGGAGCGATCGAGAGAAGGACCACTCCCATGCAGCCCACCGAGACCAAGCCCCGCCGCTCCCGCCTGTTCGCCGCCGCCCTCGCGGCCGGCGTCGCCAGCGCCGCGATTGCCGGCGGCATCGTGACAAGCGTCCATCCGACTTTCGCCGAGCCGGTTTCCGTCACGCCCCCCGCGCAGAACCCCGGCTTCGCCGACGTTGTGTCGAAGGTCGCGCCGGCCGTCGTTTCGGTCCGCGTCAAGGAGAAGGCGAACGTCGTCGCCTCCGACGACGAGGACGGCAACAACGGCGACCAGTCCGGCAACGGCAACCCGTTCGAGAGCCTGCCGCGCGACCATCCGCTGCGCCGCTTCTTCGAGTTCGGCAACCCGCGCGGCGGCGGCAACGACAATGGCCAGCACGGCATGCGTCCCCGCCGCGACGGACCCCGCGCGATGGCGCAGGGCTCCGGCTTCTTCGTGTCCGAGGATGGGTACCTCGTGACGAACAACCACGTGGTCGACGGCGGCGAGACCTTCACGATCGTCACCAACGACGCCAAGGAGTTCGACGCCAAGCTGATCGGCACCGACAAGCGCACCGACCTCGCGCTTCTCAAGGTCGATCCGAAGGGTCAGAAGTTCACCTATGTCGAGTTCGGCGACGATTCGAAGTCGCGCGTCGGCGATTGGGTGGTCGCGGTCGGCAACCCGTTCGGCCTCGGCGGCTCGGTGACGGCGGGCATCGTCTCGGCCCGTGGCCGCGATATCGGCGCCGGCCCCTACGACGACTTCCTGCAGATCGACGCGGCGGTGAACCGCGGCAACTCGGGCGGTCCGGCCTTCGATCTCTCCGGCCGCGTCATCGGCGTCAACACCGCGATCTTCTCGCCGTCCGGCGGCAATGTCGGCATCGCCTTCGCGATCCCCGCCACCACGGCGAAGACGGTGATCCAGTCGCTGCGCGACAACGGCAGCGTCCAGCGCGGCTGGCTCGGCGTGCAGATCGGCCCGGTGAGCCAGGACATCGCCGACGCGGTCGGCCTCGCCAACACGGACGGCGCGATCGTGACGCTGCAGGAGACGGACACGCCGGCGGGCAAGGCCGGCATCCAGACCGGCGACGTGATCACCGCAGTGAACGGCGAGACGGTTACGAGCCCGCGCGAGCTGTCGCGCAAGATCGCCGGCTTCGCTCCGGACACCAAGGTCGACGTCACCGTCTGGCGCGGCAACGCCGCGAAGACGCTGCCGGTCACGCTCGGCAACATCTCGTCGCTCGACCAGGCGTCGAACGGCAAGGACGACGACGAGGACAAGCCGGCGGTCTCGCCGTCCTCGCTGTCGGGCTACGGCATGACGCTGACGCCCTCCGACGACGGCAAGGGCGTCGTCGTCACCGACGTCGACCCGGACTCGTCGGCCGCCGACAAGGGCGTCCAGACCGGCGACGTGATCGTGACCGTGAACGGCAAGGAGGTCGCCTCCCGCCGCGACGTGCAGGGCGCGCTCGACGAAGCCGGCAAGACCGGCCGCAAGGCGGTGCTGTTCCAGCTCCGCAACGGCGACCAGAACCGCTTCGTCGCCCTGCCGATCGCCAAGGGCTGAGACGCGAGCCGGCCTCGCCGTCGCAAGGTGGCGAGGCCTGATCCGAGGGGCGGCGCGTCGGTTCGACCGCCGCCCTTTTTCGACCGGACGAGGTCTTTCCGCCGCCCCGAGGAAACGCCATGATGTCGCTAGCGAAGTCCAGCGCGCCGGAGCCGATGCGCATCCTGATCATCGAAGACGACCGCGAGGCCGCCGCCTATCTCGTGAAGGCCTTTCGCGAGGCGGGGCATGTGCCGGACCACGCGGCCGACGGCAATACCGGCTTCCACATGGCGGATACCCACGACTACGACGTGATGGTCGTCGACCGCATGCTGCCCGAACGGGATGGCCTGTCCGTCGTCGCGGGCCTGCGCGGCAAGGGCGTCGATACGCCGGCGCTGATCCTTTCCGCCCTCGGCCAGGTGGACGATCGCGTCACGGGCCTCCGGGCCGGCGGCGACGATTACCTCGCCAAGCCCTACGCCTTCGCCGAACTTCTCGCCCGCGTCGAGGTGCTCGGCCGGCGGCGCGGCGGAAGGGATGTCGAGACCGTCTACCGAGTCGGCGACCTGGAACTCGACCGCCTCAGCCACGAGGTGAAGCGGGCTGGCCGGCCGATCGTCCTGCAGCCGCGCGAGTTCCGCCTGCTCGAATACCTGATGAAGCATGCGGGGCAGGTGGTGACGCGCACCATGCTGCTCGAGAACGTCTGGGATTACCATTTCGACCCGCAGACCAACGTCATCGACGTCCATGTCTCGCGGTTGCGCTCGAAGATCGAGCGGGAAGCCGGGCCGGCGATCCTCCACACGGTGCGCGGTGCCGGCTACATCATCCGCGCCGACGCCTGACCGCGTGATGTCGCCGCCCCGCCGTCCGGGCTTCCGCGCCCTGATGCGGATGACGGCGGTGCGCCTGTCCGCCGTCTATCTCGCGCTCTTCGCGGTCTTCGCCGTGGTGCTCGTCGTCTATGTTACGGCGAGCGCGACGAGCCTTCTCCAGAACCAGAGTCGCGACACGATCGGCGACGAGATCGGCGAGCTCGGGCAGGTCTACCAGAAGACCGGCATCGTCGGCCTCGTCCGCTCGATCGAGCGCCGCTCGCGCCAGCCGGGCGCCTCGCTCTACCTCGTCACCGATCCGACCGGCCGCATCCTCACCGGCAATGTCGAGGCGCTGGAGCCCGGCGTCCTTGATCGTGCCGGCTTTACCGAGAGGGCCTTCGCCTACGACCGCTTCTCCGACGATACGTCCGAGCGGCTGCATTTCGCTGTCGCCCAGATCATCAACCTGCCGAACGGCATGCGCGTTCTCGTCGGGCGCGACCAGACGGAGCAGGAGCGCTTCCGCACGCTCGTCCGCCGCGCGCTGATCCTGGCGCTGGCGCTGATGGGCGCCGGGGCGCTCTTCGCCTGGGTCTTCGTCGGCCGCCGGGCGCTGGTGCGGCTCGACCGGATGTCGGCCTCCTCCGCCCGCATCCTCGCCGGCGACCTCGACGAGCGGCTGCCGGTCACCGGCGCGAACGACGAGTTCGACCGTCTGTCGGCGAACCTCAACGCGCTGCTCGGCCGCATCGCGCTCCTGCGCGAGGGGCTGAACCAGGTGTCCGACAACATCGCCCACGATCTGAAGACGCCGCTGACGCGGCTGCGCAACCGCGCGGAAGCGGCGCTCGCGGACGCCTCGACCGGCGGCGACCCGCGCACCGCGCTGGAGGCGAACATCGCCGAGTCGGACCAGATGATCCGCACCTTCGACGCGCTCCTGATGATCAGCCGCGTCGAGGCCGGTTTCCACCCGGCCGAGATGGGGGCGGTCGACCTCGCGGCCTTGGTCTCCGACCTCGCCGAGCTCTACGAACCGCTGGCGGAAGAGGCCGGCGGTCGCATCGAGGTCGCCGCAAGCGGTGCCATGCCGGTGCGCGCCAGCCGCGAGCTCGTCAGCCAGGCGGTGTCGAATCTCATCGACAACGCACTGAAATACGGCGCGGGCGCGGGTGGCGAGCCGGTGGTGCAGATCGCGCTGGAGGACCGCGGCCAGACGCGCCGGCTGACCGTCGCCGACAACGGCTCCGGCATCCCGGAGGACAAGCGTGGCCGGGTGCTGGAGCGCTTCTTCCGGCTGGACGGCAGTCGCACGAAGCCCGGTTCCGGCCTCGGCCTGTCGCTGGTGCAGGCCATCGTCCGCCTGCACGGCGGCACGCTCGCCCTTGAGGATGCCGAGCCCGGCCTTAAAGTCGTCGTCGATCTGCCGGCGGCGGGAGGCGAGGCGCATGACGGAACGGCGGTCGCGATCCGCGCCTGAAGGTGACGAGTTCGTCCGGATCGGCGGCGAGGCTGTCCCGACGCCGCTCGATTCGGCGAAGGCCGCCGTCTGGCTCGCCGATCTCGGCCGATCCGCCGACGAGGCCGGATGCGAGCGGCTTGCGCGACTCTGCCGCCGCCCCGACGACCCGGCCGCCCGGCGTCTCGGCGCGATCATGGACCTGTCGTCCTACCTGAACGGCATCCTGCTCCGCCGCCCGGACTGGCTCGAACGCCTGTTCGATACCGATGCCGCGGATCGCATCGCGGCGATCCTAGCAAGTCTCGATACGCTGCATGCCGGCGATATGACCGAAGCGCGCCTGATGACGGCGCTGCGCGAGGCGAAGCTCGAAGCCGCGCTCCTGATCGCGCTTTGCGACCTCTTCGGCGCGGCCTCGCCGGACCAGACCACCGCCGATCTCTCCGATCTCGCCGAAGCCACCGTTCGCGCCGCCTTGCGCTTCCTCCTGCTCGACGCCGACCGGCGCGGTGCCCTGAAGCTCCCTGACCATGCCCAGCCCGAGGACGGGACGGGGCTCTTCGTGCTCGGTATGGGCAAGCTTGGCGGGCGCGAGCTGAACTATTCGAGCGACATCGACCTCGTCGTCCTCTTCGAGCCGGACGCCGCGGCGGTCGTCGACCGCGACGAGGCGGTGGAGACCTTCTCGCGCATCGTGCGCCGGCTGATCCGGCTTTTGAGCGAGCGCACCGGTGACGGCTACGTGTTCCGCACCGACCTGCGGCTCCGGCCCGATCCCGGGGCGATGCCGCTGGCGGTGCCGGTTCCGACGGCGCTCGTCTACTACGAGGACAGCGGCCGGAACTGGGAGCGGCTGGCCATGCTGAAGGCCCGACCGGTCGCCGGCGACATGGCCGCGGCCGAAGCCTTCGTGCGCGAAATGGCCCCCTTCGTCTGGCGGAAATACCTCGACTTCAACTCGATCGACGAGGTCCGCTCGATGAAGCGGCGGATCGATCGCCATCACGGCTTCGACTGTGTCGGCATCGCCGGGCACGACCTGAAGCTCGGCCCGGGCGGCATCCGCGAGATCGAGTTCTTCGCGCAGGCGCAGCAGCTCATCGCCGGCGGCCGCTCGCCGGAACTGCGCGTGCGGCGGACGGACGAAGCGCTGCGGCTGCTCGCGGAGGGCGGCTGGATCCTGCCCGAAACCGCTGCGCGCCTCACCGAAGCCTACTGGTTCCTGCGCCGCGCGGAACATGCCGTGCAGATGGTCGCCGACGAGCAGACGCATTCGCTTCCCGAAGACGCCGCCGGGCTCGCCCGCATCGCCGGCCTGCTGGCCTTTCCGGACGCGGATGCCTTCGGCAACGAGCTGCTGGAGCGGCTCGGTTTCGCGGAAGCGCAGTTCGACCAGCTCTTCGCCGGCGGCGAGGCGGCGGAGGACGAGGGGCAGCGTCTGTTCCGCATGATCGAGGCCGGCGACCTCGGCGGCCTGTCGGCGGCGCTGGAAGCGCTCGGCTTCGCTCGTGCCGAGCCGAGCGCGCGCGTCCTTGCCGGCTGGGGCGCCGGTCGCTACCGGGCGACACGCTCGCCCGCCGCGCGCCGGCATCTGGCGGACGTGCTCGGCCCGCTGCTCCGCTCGCTCGCCGCGGCGAGCGACCCGGACGGCTCGCTGGTGGCCTTCGACGCCTTCATCGCCGGGCTGCCGGCCGGGCTGCAGTTCTTCTCGCTGCTCGCCTCGAACCCGCGCGTCCTCGACCTCCTGACGCTGATCGTCACCTCCGCGCCGCGGCTCGCCGCGACCATCTCGCAGCGCCCGCACGTCTTCGACGCCTTCCTCGATCCGACCTTCTTCCGCGAACTGCCGAAGCGTTCGCTGCTGGAGGACCGGCTGCGGTTCTTCATGAACGACGTCGTCGACTACGAAGACGAACTCGTCCGGCTGCGCCTCTTCGCTTCCGACCAGCGCTTCCTCGTCGGGGCGCGGCTCCTGTCCGGCGCGATCGAGGGCGAGGAGGCGGGCCTCGCCTTCGCCGACGTCGCCGACGTCGCGATCGCGCGCGCTTTCGAGGCGGTGGTGAGGTCCTTCGCCGCGCGGCACGGCGCGGTTCCGGGCGGGCGCATCGCCCTCTTCGGCATGGGGCGGCTTGGCAGCCGCGAACTCACCGCCGGCTCCGACGTCGACCTGATCCTGTTCTACGATCATCCTCAGAATGAGGATGAATCGGATGGCGAAAAGCCGCTGCCCGCAAGCGTTTACCATGCGCGGTTGACGCAGCGCCTCATCGCGGCGCTCGGCAGCCCGATGGGTGAGGGCGTCCTTTATGAGGTGGATTTCCGCCTGCGCCCATCCGGCAACAAGGGGCCGCTCGCCACCCATATCGACGCCTTCCTGCGCTACCAAGCCGACGAGGGTCGCACTTGGGAGCGTATGGCGTTGACCCGCTCGCGCTTCCTCGCCGGCGACGCGGGATTCGGCGAAAAGGTCAGCGCCGCGATCCGGCGGATCATCGCCGAGCGGAACCACGACCCAGCCATTAGCGCTGAGGTGGCGGCGATGCGCGCGCTGATCGGGCGCGAGAAGCCGGCGCGCGGGCCGCTCGACCTGAAGCTCCGGCTGGGCGGCCTGATCGACCTCGAATTCCTGGCGCAGTGGTCCGTGCTGACCGGCGCGGTGCCTGCCGACCTGATCGGCCACCCGACCGCCGAAATCCTCGCGGCATCGAACGTCGTCTCGCGGGACTGCGTCGAGGCGATGCGTCGGCAGACCCGCGTGCTGCAGCTTCTGCGGCTCGGCCCCGAGAAGGCCTTCGCGGTGGACGCGCTGCCCGAACCCCTCGCCAGACGCCTCGCCGCCTCGCTCGGGCTGGACGGCGCGGCGGCGATCGAACCGGCGGTGGAGGCGATGGCAGCGGAGGTCCGCCGCGAGTTCGAGCGGCGGCTGCCGAACGGCGGCTAGCCTCGGATCAGGCGGCGCGCGCTGCCCGCCCGTCCTCGACCGCCGCGAGCGTGCGAAGCGGCATGCGGAGCGAGACGACCGTGCCGCGGCCCGGTTCGGAGGCGATGCGCACCGCGCCGCCGTGCAGCTCCGTCAGCGACTGGGCGATGGCGAGCCCGAGGCCCGTGCCTTTGTGCGTCCGCGTCAGCTCGTTCTCCACCTGCTCGAACGGCTTGCCGAGCTGTTTCAAGGCGTTGCGCGAGATGCCGATGCCGGTATCGGCGATGGTGACGACCGCGCGGTCGCCGACGGCTCTTGCCCGCATCTCGACGCGACCGCCGGGATTGGTGAACTTCACCGCGTTGGCGAGGAGGTTCAGGAGGATCTGCTTCGTCGCCCGGCGGTCGGCGGACAGCGCGATCTCGTCGGCGAGGTGCATCTCGAAGCGGATCGACTTCTGCGCCGCCTGCACCTCGATGATCTTGCGGGCCTCGCCGATGATCTCGGTGAGGTCGACCCGCTCCTTCGAGAGGAGGAGACGCCCGGCCTCGATCTTCGACATGTCGAGGATGTCGTTGATCAGCTTCAGAAGGTAGTGGCCGCTGGCGTTGATGTCGGCGGCATATTCCACGTACTTGTCGTTGCCGATCGGGCCGAACGAGCCGTCGCGCATGATCTCGGAGAAGCCGATGATCGCGTTCAGCGGCGTGCGCAGCTCGTGGCTCATGTTGGCGAGGAAGGTCGTCTTCGCCCGGCTCGCCCCTTCGGCGCGTTCCTTCTCGCGGATGTAGTTCGCGTTCAGGAGTTCCAGCTCCTTCGCCTTCGCCTCGGCGTCGAGCCGCGCGACCGAGAGGGCGTTGATCGTCGCGATGAGTCGCCGCTCGGAGGTGCTGAGGCGCTCCTGATGCGCCTTCAATTGCGTTACGTCGGTGCCGATCGAGACGAAGCCGCCGTCGCTCGTCATGCGCTCGGAAATCTGCAGCCAGCGACCGTCGGCGAGCATCGCCTCGACGACGCGCTCGCCCGCCGCGGGGTTGAGGTTCGGAATCGGCCGGATCTCGATCGGCCGGCGCGAGCGCCCGATCACCGTCTCGTAGAGCGCGCCTGAGACGACGTCGCCATTGGCGAGACCGAAGACCTCCTGGTACTTCTCGTTGCACGAGACGAGCCGGTGCGAGGCGTCCCACAGCACGAAGCTTTCCGAGATGTTCTCGATGGCGTTCTTCAGCCGGGCGTTCGCCTCGTCGGAGCTTTTCGCCAGCGCGTGCTGCTCGGTGACGTCCACCGCGACACCGATCAGATGGATCTCGTTCTCGGCGTTCCGCGTCACCTCGGCGCGGGCGCGGACCCAGATATAGGCGCCGTCCGAACGGCGCATGCGGAAGGTGCGGTCGAGATGCCGCACCTTGCCGGACGCGACCACACGGGCGACGTCGATGAGGCTGCCGTCTTCCGGATGCATCAGTTCGGCGACCTGCCCGAAGGAGAGCGTGCCGTTCTCGCTCTCCATGCCGAGGATCTCGTGCATCGAGCGAGACCAGAACATCCGGCCGCGCGCGAGGTCCCAGTCCCAGAGGCCGCAGCGGCCGCGCGACAGCGCCGTTTCGACGCGGCGGTGCGTGTCGCTGAGTTGCGCGTCGGCGGCCCGCGCCCGCAGCGCCTGGCAGAAATAGGCATAGAGGATCACGAGGAGGATCAAGCTCGTGATCGCGTAGAGCGTGGCGCAGAACGAGACGAGGTGCCGCCAGCGCGCGAAGAGGGCGCTCTTCGCCTGCACCATCACCATCGAGCCGAACTCGCCGTCGAGGCGGGAGGTGGAAACCAGCGCCGGCTCGCCGCCGAACTGCGTTTCGAGGACGCCGGCGCGCTCGCCGAACATCAGGAGAGGCTGGATGCCGGCGAGGATCACGTCGGCCTTTGCGCCGACGAGCGCCTCGCGCCCCGGCGTCACGGCGACGACGGTGCCCTCGGCGTCGGTGATCAGGCCGAAGCGTCCGCCGGTCAAGAGTTCCGGCGGGACGGTGCTCGTCAGGAGCGCCTCGGCCTCCGACTTCGGATCGAGCCGCTCGGTCCGCTCGGCGCTGTTCCACTCGGCCCGGACCAGGCTGACGCCGACCTTCATGTCCTGCAGGGCGTCGGCTTGGATGAAACTTCGCTGCTCGAACAGGAGCGCGCCGGATGCGATGCCGAGAATGAGCAGGAAGGAGATCAGGAGCACGGGGACGACGCGGCGGAGCGCCGGCTCCGCCAGGGCGAGGGCCGGATGATCCCGCCGGACCAGCGACCGCCAGTCGGCGAACGCGAGGTTCCGGAAAGATGGCATCCGGGACCAGCGAGACAAACGCTTCCCCTCCGCCGGTACGCAAGTTGCGTCCGCGTTCATCCGCACCGCTCTAGACTGTTGATTCCCCGAAACGATCCGGAACGCCGCACATCCGAATCGTGGTTAATTGATCAGACGCGAATCAGCTTGTCCATGCCTTGACGGGTTGCGAAATTTCCGCATTCCCCAGAGTCAATCAGGCGAGCGACCTTTCCACGATATCCTTCAGGTCTGTGGAAAGACCGGGCCGGGCGGCGAGTTCCTCAAGCGCTGCGCGGGCTTGCGCGCGTCGGTTCGTCTCGAAGCACCGCCAGGAACGGAATGCGGTGGCGATGCGGGCCGAAATCTGCGGATTCAATCCGTCGAGCGAGTGAATCATTTCTGCAACGAACCAGTAGCCCGCGCCGTCCGCCCGGTTGAACGAGATCTGGTTGCCGGAGGCGAAGGCGCCCACCAGCGCCCGCGCCCGGTTGGGATTGGCGAGGCGGAACTTCGGATGGCGCGCGAGCGTCCGCACCCCGTCCAGCGCGTCCTCGCGCGGGATCGTCGCCTGGATCGCGAACCACTTGTCGACGACCAGGGCGTCGTCCTCGAACCGCGCGTAGAAGTCGGCGAGCGCCGCGCTCGTCTCGGCCGCCTCCGGCAGGCGATGCGCCAGGATGCCGAGCGCCGCCAGCCGGTCGGTCATGTTGCCGGCCTCGGCGTACTGCGCCGCCACCGTTTCGGCTTCGCCTGTCGCCGCTACCCGATATTCGAGAAGCGCGTTGGCGAGCGCGCGCCGGCCGGCGCTGGCCGCGTCCGGCGAATAGGCGTCGGCACGCGAGCGGAACTCCCGGTGCAGATCGTCGAAGCGGCGGCCCGCCCGCTGCCCGACCGCCTCGACGACGCCGTTCCGCGCCGCGTGGATCGCGACCGGGTCGACGTCGACCCCGATCAGCCGGGCGATGTCGGCTTCGCTCGGCAGCGCCAGCATCTGCGCCCGGAACGCCGGGTCGAGCGAGATGTCGCCGGCGGAAGCGATCAGCGCGTCCGCCACCTCCGGCTCCATCGCCGCCGCCTCGCCCCGGCGCGCCGCGGCGGTCGCGTCGACGAGGGCTTGGCCGACGAGGTCCGACAGGGCGCGCCAGCGGTTGAACGGGTTCGGATCGAGCCGGGCGAGGGCGAGCCGGTCCGCCGCGCTCTGCTCGTCCTTCAAGGTGACGGGCGCGGAGAAGTCGCGCAGGATCGAGATGAAGGGCTTCTCCGCAAGGCCGCCGAAGACGACCGTCTCCTCGGCCTTCCGCAGGTGGATGACGTCGCCCTCGATCGCCGCGCCGGAAACGGGCGAGGCCTCGATGTCCTGGCCGTTCGGGCCGACGAGGCCGAAGCGGACCGGGATGTGGAAGGGTTCCGTGCCGGTTCCGGCCGAGCCGCGCGCCAGCGACTGCGCGAAGCTGAGCGTCAGGCGGCCGGCGTCGTGGTCGAACGCCTCCTTCACTTCCAACACCGGCGTGCCGGCCTGGTTGTACCAGCGCGCGAACTGCGAAAGGTCGGCGCCGCCCGCCTCCTCGAAGCAGCGGACGAACTCCTCCACCGTCGCGGCCTCGCCGTCGTGCCGCTCGAAGTAGAGGTCCATGCCGGCGCGGAACTGGTCCGCCCCGAGGATCGTCTCGATCATTCGGACGAGCTCCGCGCCCTTGTCGTAGACGGTCGAGGTGTAGAAGTTCGAGATCTCGCGGTACTCGCGCGGCCGGACGGGGTGCTGCAGCGGCCCCTGGTCCTCCGGGAACTGGTGCGCCTTCAGCCCCCGCACCGAGGCGATGCGCTTCACCGGCGCGGAGCGCTCGTCGGCGCTGAACTCCTGGTCGCGATAGACCGTCAGCCCTTCCTTCAGGCAGAGCTGGAACCAGTCGCGGCAGGTGATGCGGTTGCCGGTCCAGTTGTGGAAGTACTCGTGCGCGATCACGGTCTCGACGCCCTGGTAGTCGCCGTCGGTCGCGGTCTCGGGGTCGAGCAGCACGTATTTGTGGTTGAAGACGTTGAGGCCCTTGTTCTCCATCGCCCCCATGTTGAAGTCGGAGATCGCGACGATGTTGAAGACGTCGAGATCGTATTCCCGGCCGAAGCGCCGCTCGTCCCACCGCATCGAGCGCTTCAGCGCATCCATCGCGTAGGCCGCGCCGCCGGCCTTGCCCTTTTCGGTATAGATGCCGAGCGCGACCTCGCGCCCGCTCGCGGTTGTGAAGCGATCCTCCAGCAGGTCGAGGTCGCCCGCCACCAGCGCGAAGAGGTAGGACGGTTTCGGGAACGGGTCGTCCCAGACGGCGAAATGCCGTCCCGACCCGAGATCGCCCGTTTCCGTCAGGTTGCCGTTCGAAAGCAGCACCGGAACCACCGCGCGGTCCGCCTCGATCCGCACCCGGTAGGTGGCGAGGACGTCCGGCCGGTCGAGGAAATAGGTGATGCGGCGGAAGCCCTCGGCCTCGCACTGCGTGCACCAGATGCCGTTCGACGAGTAGAGGCCCATCAGCTTGGTGTTCGCCTCCGGCCGGAGCACCGTCTCGATCGTCAGCCGGAACGGCCCGGCGGTCGGCAGCCCGCTGATCGTCAGGCCGTTCTCGTCGGCGGCGTAGCGATCGGGTCCGAGCGTCTCGCCATCCACGGCGACGCGGGCCGGCTCGATCTCGTCGCCGCTGAGCCGCAGCGCCTCGTCCGGCGCGGTGCCGGCGCGGCGCTCCAGCGTGGTGGTCGTCTCCACCTCCGTCCGGTCGGCGAACAGGCGGAAGATCATCTCGACCTGGCTCGCCGCGAACGCGGTCGGCCGGTAGTCCGCGAGCCGGATCGTCACGTCGTTGTCGGTGCGCTGCATGGTCTCGTTCCGGCTCGGTCGAAAGGGTCTCGATAGACCGAAGGCCGTCGCTTGCCAAACGCCGTGTCGCAGGGTGGCCGCGAAGGGTCGACGCGCGGCGGGGCATGGCGTAGGCTCGGATTCTCACGTCCCATCGCCCGCGCGGGGCCCGCCCGGCGCGCCTGCCTCCGGGGAAGCCAGCCTTGACCATCATGACACCGAAGTTCGGCCTCGGCGCGTCGGCGCTGCGCAAGGAGGACGACGCGCTGATCCGCGGCGCCGGGCGCTACACCGACGACGAGACCCGCGAGAATCTCCTCCACGCCGTCGTGGTCCGCTCGCCGCACGCGCATGCGCGCTTCACCATCGGCGATCTCGCCGCCGTCCGCGAGGCGCCGGGCGTCCGCCTCGTCCTCACCCATGCCGACATCGCGCATCTCGGCGAGGTCGCCTGCCACGGCATTCCGAAGATGGCGGGCGGCGAGAAGTTCGTGCCCCAGAACACACCGGTGCTCTGCGCCGATACCGTCCGCCATGTCGGCGACGCGGTCGGCTTCGTCGTGGCGGACACGGCGATGGAAGCCCGCGACGCGGCCGAACTGTTCGAGGTCGACTACGAGCCGCTTCCCGCCGTGCCGACCATCGCGAGCGCGATGAACGGCACGCAAGCGCTCGTCCATCCTGAGCGCGGCTCGAACCTCGCCGGCACGCTCCACGAAGGCGACAAGGCTGCGACGGAGGCAGCCTTCCTTGAAGCCGCGCATGTCGCGGAGATCCGGCTCGTCCAGAACCGCATCGTCGCGAACTATCTCGAAGTCCGCTCCGCCATCGGCGAGTTCGTCGAAAGCGAGGACCGCTATCTCCTCACCACCGGCAGCCAGGGCGTGCATGGCCTGCGCGACAATCTCGCGAAGGACGTGCTCGGCATCGAGCCGGAGCGGGTGCGCGTGGTGACCCGCGACGTCGGCGGCGGTTTCGGCACCAAGGCCTTCCTCTACCGCGAGCATGCGCTCGTCCTCGTCGCGGCCGAGAAGCTGCGGCGGCCGGTAAAGCACACCGCCGACCGCTCCGAGCATTTCGTCTCGGACACGCACGGACGCGACAACGTCGTGACGGCGCGGATGGCGATGGACGGCGAGGGGCGCTTCCTCGCGCTGAAGGTCGACCTCCACGCCAATCTCGGCGCCTACTCCTACCAGTACGGCCCGATGATCCCGTGGTTCGGCATGTCGATGGCGACTGGCCTTTACGACATCCCGGCGATCGACGTCGAGTGCCGCCTGCATTACTCGCACACCGTGCCGCTCGACGCCTATCGCGGCGCGGGGCGGCCGGAAGCGGCCTATTGCATTGAGCGGCTGGTGGACGAGTGCGCCCGCGTCGCGGGGCTCGACCGCGAGGCGATCCGGCGGCTGAACTTCATCAAGCCCGACCAGCTTCCCTACCGCACCCCGATCGGCCGCCTCTACGACACCGGCGAGTTCGAAGGGCACCTCGCGGAGGCGCTGCGCCAGTCGCACTGGAGCGAGATCGATGGGCGGCGGGCGGAGGCTGAAGCGCGCGGTCGCCTGCGCGGCATCGGCCTCGCGACTTATGTCGAGGCCTGCGCCTTTCCGGGCTCGGAGCCCGCCTATGTCGAGCTGCAGCCGAACGGCCGCGTCCTCTGCAAGATCGGCACGCAGACCAACGGCCAGGGCCATGCCACCGCCTACGCCCAATTCGTCGCCGAGGCCCTGAAGCTCGACTACGACCTCATCGACGTCCGGCAAGGCGATACCGACGACACGCCGACCGGCGGCGGCACCGGCGGCTCGCGCTCGATCCCGCTCGGTGCGGTCTCGGTGCGGCGCGCCAGCGAGACGCTGGCGGAAAAGCTGAAGAAGATCGCCGCCGACGAGCTGGAAGCCGCCGCAGCCGACATCGAGCTTGGCGACGGCGCGGCGCGGATCGTCGGCACCGACCGGGCGATCGATTTCGCCGCCATCGCCGCCGCGGCGAAGTCCGCCGACGACATCAAGGCGGTCGGCGAGTTCAAGCAGACCGAGGCGACCTATCCGAACGGCACGCATGTCTGCGAGGTCGAGATCGATCCCGAAACGGGTCGCACCGAGATCCAGCGCTACGTCATCGTCGACGATTTCGGCGTGACCGTGAACCCGATCCTCCTTGCAGGTCAGATCCACGGCGGCGTCGCGCAGGGGATCGGGCAGGCGCTCTGCGAGGACGCGGTCTACGACGAGGAAGGCCAGCTCGTCACCGCGACGTTCATGGACTACGCCATGCCGCGCGCCACCGACTTCCCGATGTTCGAGTTCCGCACGCGCAACGTGCCCTCCACCACCAACGCGCTCGGCATCAAGGGCGCCGGCGAGGCTGGAACGATCGGCGCGGCGCCGGCGGTGATGAATGCGGTGCAGGACGCCTTGCGCTCGGCGGGCGCGGGGCATATCGACATGCCTGCGACGCCGCTGCGCATCTGGGAGGCGCTGCACCCCGCATCGTGAGGAAAGGGAGCGCGGGCTTCCACCGCCCGCGCCCGTTGGCATTTCATGGCGATCTCGCAACCCGTCGCGGAGAGCGCGGCGAGTCCGGCACGCGGTATTCTCCTGAAGGTGATCTCGGTCGTCTTCTTCGTCGGCATGCAGACCGCGATCAAGCTCGCGGGCGAAGGCATACCGGCGGGCGAGATCGTCTTCTTCCGCTCCTTCTTCGCGCTGATCCCGGTGGCGGCCTACCTGTTCTGGCTCGGCGACCTCGCGACCGCGATGCGGACCGACGACTTTCCGGGCCACGTCCTGCGCGGCCTGATCGGCGTCACCTCGATGGGCCTCGGCTTCTTCGCGCTGACGCGGCTGCCCTATCCGGAATGGATCTCGATCTCCTATGCCGCGCCGCTGTTCACGGTCGCCGCCGCCGCGCTCGTCCTGAAGGAGCGGGTCGGCATCTACCGTTGGACTGCGGTGCTCATCGGCCTCGTCGGCATCCTCGTCGTCTCCGCGCCGAACCTGACGCTTCTGTCCGAGGGGCTGGACCCGGCCGAAGGCTGGGGCATGATCGCCTCGCTCTGCGCTTCGGTCGTCTCGGCCGTCGCGATGATCCAGATCCGCCGGCTGGTGCGCACCGAGAAGACCGCGACGATCGTCGTCTACTTCTCGCTGACCTGCAGCGGCATCGCGCTGTTCTCGCTCCCCTTCGGCTGGATCGTGCCGGAGCCGCGGCAGGCCGCCTACCTGATCCTCGCCGGGCTCTGCGGCGGCGTCGGCCAACTCCTGATGACAGCCTGCTACCGCTATGCCGACACGTCCACCATCGCGCCGTTCGAATACACCTCGCTCTTCCTCGCGATCACCATCGGCTACGTGCTGTTCGACGAGGTGGTCGCGCCGACGACCTTCGTCGGCGGCCTGATCGTCGTCGCGGCCGGCACCTTCATCATCTTCCGGGAGAGCCGGCTCGGCATCAAGCGGCGCAAGTCGCGCAAGGTCACGCCTTCGCCGGCGAGCTGACGCGATGACCGAAGACCTGCCCCTCGAAGTCACCGACGTGCCGGACGGGGCCGACGCCGCGACGATCCTCGACGAGCTGTCCGCTTTCAACGCCGGCGAGGTCGGCCCCTCGGACCGCCGGCCGCTCGGGGTTTTCTTCCGCCCGGCGCCCGGCGAGCCGCCGGAAGCCGGTCTCACCGGCTACACCGCCTGGAACTGGCTGTTCACCGGCAACCTCTGGATCGCCGAGCGGCATCGCGGCCGCGGACTCGCCGCCCGTCTCCTCGATGCGGCGGAAGCCGAAGCGCTCCACCGCGGCTGCCGCGGCGCCTGGATCGACACGTTCAACCCGAAGGCGAAGGCGGCCTACGAGCGCTGCGGCTACGCCGTCTTCGGCGAGCTGCCGGACTTCGTCGCCGGCCGCAGCCGCTTCTTCCTGGCGAAACCGCTCGGCCCTTAGGTGCTCCGTCACCAGGCGAGCGTCGCGCCGGCCCGGCCGCCGACGCTGCCCCGGTCGAGCCCGACCGCGACCCCGGCATCGAACTGCAGGGCTTCCGTCGCGCGGACGCCGCCGGCGAAGGCCAGCGCCGTCTGCCCGTCGAACGCGCCGAAGCTGCCGAAGATCGCGAAGTTTTTGTCTTCCGGCACGGCGGGCGACTTCATCGCCATCGCCATCGCGACGCCCTCGGTCGCCTTGTCGATCCGCCGGCTCTGGTGGCGGAGCTCGTCGTCGATGCCGGCGAAGCCGCTCGCCATTTGCGACTGCAGGTCCCCGATCGCCGCCTCGTGCCGCTGGATGTCGCTGGTGTTCTGCGTGATTCGCCGCTCGTGGTCGTTCAGCACCAACTGCTGCCCGGCGACGACGTTGGTCACCTGGGTGATGCGCCGGTCGTGGTCGTCGAGCCGGAGGTCCTGCTTCGCGTCGTTGTTCTGCAGCACGCCGATGTTGACGTTGGCGTTCGCGAGGCCGGTCGCGTTCGCCGCCACCGACACCGCCTGCCGGTTCAGCGACCCGACGATGCTGGAAACGTCGACCGGCCCGGTGACGTCGATCACGTCCGGCACGTCGAGATTGCCGAGGAGGTCGCTGAGGTCGCCCACCGTGACGCGCAGGTCCGCGAGGTCGGTGGTGTTCGTCGCGAGCTTCGCATTCACGCCGTCGAGCGCCGTATCCACCGCCGTCAGGCCGGTGCGCAACTCGCCGACATCCGTCTTCAAGCCGGTGAGGAGACCGTCGTGGACGGAAAGGAGATTGCCGTTCGCCGCCGTCTTCGTATCGAGCAGGCCGAGGGTCGACTTCGTGCCTTTTGCGCTGTCCTCCAGCGTCGTGAGCCGGTTCAGGAGATCGAGCGAAACGACTTGGGCATCCGCAGCGAAGGTGCCCGCTCCGATGAGGAAAAGAGCCGCACCCGAGGCTGGAAAGAGGGCGCGCGGCAACGCCCGACGAGCACCGCGAAGGATCGTCATGGTTTGAACTCTCAGGTTGTGTTCTGTGAACTAACAACCAGAGGTTATTGTTGAGATGGTTAACGCTTCCTTACGTTACGTATATCATAGGTTGAAAAATCGAATGATACAACTTAACCCATCTCGGGTGCCAGCCGAGCCTTCAGCGCGAGGAGGTCGCGCCATGCCAGCCGCTTCTGCGCCGGCTGCCGGAGGAGGTAGGCGGGATGCAGCATCGGCATGGCGGGGATGGTCTGATCCGCCTCCAGCCCGAAGCTGTAGCCGAGCCAATGGCCGCGCAACCTGAGGATGCCGTCCTCCGCCTGCAGGATCGCCTTGGTCGCGGGCGAGCCGAAGCAGACGAGCACCTGCGGGCGCACGAGCTCGATCTGGCGGGCGACAAAGGGCAGGCAGATCTCGGTCTCGGCTGGCGTCGGCGGCCGGTTGCCGGGCGGCCGCCACGGCACGGTGTTCGTCACCCAGACGTCCTCGCGGGCGATGCCGATCGCTGCCAGCATCCGGTTGAGCAACTGGCCGGAGCGACCGACGAAGGGCACGCCGGAAATGTCCTCCTCGCGGCCCGGCGCCTCGCCGATCAGCATCACCGAGGCGCGCGGGTTGCCGTCGCCGAACACCAGCGATTTCGCGGTGAGCCGCAGGTTGCACCCGCCGAAGCCGGCGAGCGCCTCGCGCAACGCGTCCATCGACTCAGCCCGCCGCGCCAGTTCCCGCGCGTCCGCCACCGCGACCTCGCTCGGCACGGCGACCTGCAGGCGCTCGATCGCCGGCGGCCTGTCCGCGGCCGGCGGCGCGGACGGTGCCTCGCGGCGCTCCGGTGCCCGGGCCGGCGCGGGCTCGGCTTCCGCCGCGCCTTCCGCGAACCGGTCGCGCGGCGCGTCGAGCAAGGCGACGTCGACGCCGGCGAGCGCGTACCATTCGAGCAGTGCCGCTGCCGCCCCGATGCCCGCCGCGCCTTGCCTGTCGTCCGTCATGGCCCCTTCATACGGGGAACCGCGCCCGGAGGCGACATGCGACCGAAGCGCCCGGCCGAGACCCGAGGCGTTTGATGACGCAGGCGAAGCCGACTATGTCTCGGCCGGGCGGTTTGGAAGCGTTCCAAGCCGTTACTGTTTGCCGATGAGTCGTAACGCGGACCCGACAGTTGATGAGTGAAGCCAGAGCGCTCCCCGAGCGCGAATCGATGGAGTTCGACGTCGTGATCGTCGGGGCGGGGCCGGCCGGCCTGTCGGCGGCGATCCGGCTGAAGCAGCGGAACCCCGACCTGTCGGTGGTGGTGCTGGAGAAGGCGGCCGAGGTCGGCATCCACATCCTGTCCGGCTGCGTGCTCGACCCTTCCGCGCTGGACGAACTCCTGCCCGAATGGCGTGTCGAGGAGACGCCGATCCGCCAGCGCGTGACGAAGGACCGCTTCTACTTCTACGGGTCCCATGGCCGGCTGCCGCTGCCGGTGGCGCTGATGCCGAAGATCATGGACAACGAGGGCAACTTCGTCGTCTCGCTCGGGCTCGTGTGCAAATGGCTGGCCGAGAAGGCCGAAGCGCTCGGCGTCGAGATCTATCCGGGCTTCGCCGCGACCGAGCTCCTCTACGACGATTCGAACGCGGTCGTCGGCGTCGCCACCGGCGACATGGGCATCGGGCGCGACGGAGAGCCGGGCGGCGCCTACCAGCGCGGCATGGCGCTCGTCGGCAAGTACGTGCTTCTCGGCGAGGGCGTGCGCGGCTCGCTCGCCAAACAGGCCATCCGCGAATACGGCCTAGCGGAGGGGCGGGAGCCGCCGAAGTTCGGCATCGGCATCAAGGAGCTTTGGGAGATCGAGCCGGCGAAGGCGGTGCCCGGCCTCGTGCAGCACTCCTTCGGCTGGCCGCTCGACATGAAGACCGGCGGCGGCTCGTTCCTCTACCACCTCGAAGGCAATCAGGTTTACGTCGGCTTCGTGGTGCACCTCAACTACGCGAACCCGTATCTGTCGCCCTTCGAGGAGTTCCAGCGCTACAAGACGCATCCCGACGTGGCGGAACTCTTGGAAGGCGGCAAGCGCCTCGCCTACGGCGCACGAGCGATCACTGAGGGCGGTTGGCAGTCGGTGCCGAAGCTCGTCTTCCCCGGCGGCGCGCTGATCGGCTGCTCGGCCGGCTTCGTCAACGTGCCGCGCATCAAGGGCGTCCACAACGCCATGGCGTCCGGCATCCAGGCGGCGGACGCGGCGGTGGCGGCGATCGGCGAGAGCCGCGCGCACGATCGGCTGCATGTCTACGAGAACGGCTGGCGCTCGTCGTCGATCGGGCGGGACCTCCGCCCCGTGCGCAACGTCAAGCCGCTCTGGTCGCGCTACGGCACGGCACTCGGCGTGATGCTCGGCGGCATCGACATGTGGGTGCAGCAGCTGTTCGGCGGCTTCTCGTTCTTCGGCACGATGCGGCACGGCAAGCCGGACTACGCCGCGACGAAGCCGGCCGCCGAGTGCGAGCCGATCGACTACCCGAAGCCGGACGGGGTGCTGACCTTCGACCGCCTGTCCTCGGTGTTCCTGTCGAACACCAACCACGAGGAGGACCAGCCGGTCCATCTCAAGGTCAAGGACATGGAGCTGCAGAAGCGCTCGGAGCACGACGTCTACGCCGGGCTGTCGCAGCGCTACTGCCCGGCCGGCGTCTACGAATGGCACGAGGACGGCGGCGATCCGAAGTTTGTGATCAACGCACAGAACTGCGTCCACTGCAAGACCTGCGACATCAAGGACCCCAACCAGAACATCGTCTGGATCCCGCCCCAAGGCGGCGAAGGCCCGGTGTACCAGACGATGTGAGCTGGATGTTCGTCGAGTGTTTCGTCGCCGGCTCCGCCGGCTACCTCCTGCCGTCCGGCCAGATCGGGTTCTACGTCGCTTCGCTGTCTTTCCAAGCGCTCGGCACCGACGCCGCAACGCAGCTCCTGCCGCTGTTCTACGCGGCACCGAGGCTGGCAGCGCCCTTCTGCGGCTGCTGAGATCGGCCGCTCTCAGTCCGGTCGGCGCCCCGCGCTCCTTACTTCCGGCTCGTCCGGCACGGCGAAGCGCATGGTGAAGGTGACGAGCACCGGCAGGTGGTCGGAGC
This sequence comes from Plantimonas leprariae, assembly GCF_008802405.1. Taxonomy (GTDB): domain Bacteria; phylum Pseudomonadota; class Alphaproteobacteria; order Rhizobiales; family Rhizobiaceae; genus Plantimonas; species Plantimonas leprariae. The sequence goes on along the minus strand of NZ_VZDO01000007.1, from coordinate 9,472 downwards.
CGACCGCGCCCAACCGCTCGACCTCGAGCACGTCCACCCCGTCCGATACGAGCACGTTGTCGATCGGCAGTCCCGCATAGCGGGCGAGCGACGCCGGCAGGAGGTCGGTGATCCAGGTCGGGCCGATGCCGGCGAGGACGCGCGTGCCGCTCGCAGCCGCGAAGCCCCGCACGGCCGCCGACCAGGGGGCGGCGTTGAAGTCGCCCGCGATGATCGTCGGATCGCGCAAGGCCGCGAGGGTCGGCTCGACGCTTCCCAGCATGCGCTGCTGCCGCCACGGCCACGGCCATTCGAGATGTTCGGAGCCGATCGCGATGCTGAGCCCGTTGAAGTCGACCGTCTTCACCGAGAAGCGCTCGCGCTCGTCGCACAGCGTCCGGCCGGTCAGCCGGCTCTCGTCGAACGGCCGGCGCGACAGGATCGCCGTGTCGGCGTAGCGGAACGGCTCGGCGCAGGTGAACTGGTACGGATAGTCGCTGCGCAACCGCTCGAAGTCGGCCCGCCACGCCGCCGTCATCTCCTGCGCCGTCACGACGTCGGGCTTCACCGTCTCGATCAAGCGCAGCGCCTGCGAGCGGTCCGGCGAATCGTAGCGCAGATTCATCTGGAGGAGGGTGTAGCGCGGCGTGCCGGGCGCGGCCTTCGCCGCCCCGCCGCCGTTGGCTGGCAGCATGAAGGGCAGCACCGAGTAGAGGCCGATCGCGGCGAGCCCCAGCGAGCCGAAGCCGAAGCTGCCCTCGCGCATCGCCAGCAGAGCGAGGCCGCAGAGCCCGAGCAGTATCGAAGCATGAGCACGGAACTGCGCGAGCGTATCGAGCGGCGCGGCGAAATCGCCGAGGAAGCCGACCGCAACGACCGCCGCCAAGACGGCCACCGCCGCAAGCAGCGCCGAGCGGCGGCGATGCCGCGACCCTGCGGGACCCGATTTCGGCACGCCGTCGGCCGCTACTGGAAGGCCGGCTCGAAGAACGAGCGGAGCTTCCGCGAATGCAGCCGCTCCGGCGGCATCTCGGCGAGCTTCTCCATCGTGCGGATGCCGATCTGCAGGTGCTGCGCCACCTGCCGCTTGTAGAATTCGGTCGCCATGCCGGGAAGCTTCAGCTCGCCGTGCAGCGGCTTGTCGGAAACGCAGAGCAGCGTGCCGTAGGGCACGCGGAAGCGGAAGCCGTTGGCGGCGATCGTCGCCGACTCCATGTCGAGCGCGACGGCGCGCGATTGCGACAGCCGCTCCACCGGCTCGGTCTGGTCGCGCAGCTCCCAGTTCCGGTTGTCGATCGTCGCGACCGTGCCGGTGCGCATGATCTTCTTCAACTCGTAGCCGGAAAGCCCGGTGATCTCGGCCACCGCCTGTTCCAGCGCCACCTGCACCTCGGCCAGCGGCGGGATCGGCACCCAGACCGGCAGGTCGGCGTCGAGCACGTGGTCCTCGCGCACATAGGCGTGCGCCAGCACGTAGTCGCCGAGCGCCTGCGTGTTCCGGAGGCCCGCGCAGTGGCCGAGCATCAGCCAGGCGTGCGGGCGGAGCACCGCGATATGGTCGGTGATCGTCTTGGCGTTCGACGGGCCGACGCCGATGTTCACCATCGTGATGCCGGCACCCTCGGCCTTGGTCAGGTGGTAGGTCGGCATCTGCGGCATGCGCGGGGCGGGCAGGCCGCTCGTCGGTTCGCCGTGCCCGGCATAGGTGATGAGGTTGCCGGGCTCGACGAAGCTCTCGTAGCCCATGCCCCCGTTCCGCATCGCCTCGCGGCCGAGCGCGCAGAACTCGTCGATGTAGAACTGGTAGTTGGTGAACAGGACATAGTTCTGGAAATGCTGCGGGCTCGTCGCCGTGTAATGCGACAGGCGGTGCAGCGAGTAGTCGACGCGTTGCGCCGTGAAGGGCGCGAGCGGCATCGGCTCGCCGGGGCGCGGCTCGAAATTGCCGTTGACGATCCGGTCGTCCGTCGAGCCGAGGTCCGGCACGTCGAAGAGGTCGCGGAGCGGCTTCGCCAGCCGGTCGGCCGAAGCGCCGTCGACATGGCTGCCTTCCGGAAAGGCGAAATGCAGCGGGATCGGCGTCTGGCCGTCGCTGACGATCACCGGCCGCTCGTGATTGCGGATCAGGAGGGCGAGCTGCTCGGTGAGGTAGTTCTCGAAAAGGTCCGGCCGCGTCACGGTCGTGGCATAGGCGCCGGGCGTCGGCACGTGGCCGAACGGCAGGCGCGAGTCGATCCGCGCGTGGCTATCGGTGACGAGCGAGATCTGCGGGTAGAAGGCGCGGTAGCGCTTGCCGCCGTCGCCGCCCTCGGCCAGCACCCTGGCGAAGCTGTCGCGCAGGAAGGCGGTGGAGCCCTCGTAGAGTCGCCGCAATTCGGCGACCGCCCGGCCCGCATCGTCGAAGGGGCGCCCGGGCGAGGCCTCGGGCGTTGCGAATGCGAGGTTCGACCGGGCCGTGAAGAGTTCCGTCATGGCTTCCTGTAGACGCCTTCCGCGACGGGCGGAAGACGGCTGCGGTGCCGGCTCAGCCTCGCGCCGCGCCGCCTGGCGCGCAGAGAAGGCCGGTGGTCAGGCAGTCCTGCCCGGCCTGCACGGCGGCTGGGGCGGCAAGCGAGCGTTGGCGGCCCATGTCGACCAGCGCGCTGAACGACAGCGCGAAAAGGGCGATCAGCGTTGTGACGACTGCCAGCCTGACGACCATCGCGAGCCTCCCGAGGTGTTCGGTCGATGATATGGCGACATGGCTGAAGCGAGGCTGGCGGCGTCGCTCACCCGCCGTTCGGAGCGGTGAACGCGCTTCCGCTCGAACCGTCAGAGCTTCGTCCAGGTCTGCGAACGGCAGAATATCTTCAGGGCGCAGCCGGTGAGCTTCAGGGACGAACCGTTGACCGTCGCGGTGCCCGCATAGGTGCGGTCGGTTTCCGGATCGGTGATCTCGCCCGCATAGCCGTCGCCGGACTCCGTCATCCGGCCGATCTGCTTGTCCTTGAACTGCGGCGCCGTCGCGAAGATGCAGAAGGCCGCGCCGCAGGCTTCGATCCGCGCGACATGGCCGCTCGGCGTATGCCAGTTCCCGACGATCCGCTCCGCACCGCTCGCGCTGCCCGCCGCAGTCGTCAGCACGAGGAGCATCGCCGCCATGCGCCGCTTCGCCATCCGCCTGCTCCCTCAGGATTTTCTCCCGTTTTTCGCCTTTTCCACCCGCATCGCAAGGCGCGCCGCGGCGACCGACCTCGATCAATGGTTAGGCGGGCATTGCCCAGCAGGGTGAACGCCATCTCACCGTCTTTCGGCGCACTGAGCAAAAGCAACGGCTTATCCGGCCGGCCCGTATCCGTTACCGGAAGATGAGCGGAGCATTTAAGCCGAATTAGCCTTGCATTTTAAGCGCCCCTTCAAGCGCCGCTGCCATCCTCGACTCATGAGCCGCCACGATGAACGAAGGCGGCCAGGCACAGGAATAAGTACATGGCCCGCTTCGACTTCTCCGAGATGACCTCCGGCGGCATCGGTGCCGCGCTGGCCGACGGCGCCTCCATCCTGTTCGAGATGGGCATGCGCGCGGCGAATGGCCGCGACGGCGCGATCGACCTCGTTTCCGCCCACATGTACTTCAACCTCGCCGACCGCGAGGGCGACGAGCGCGCCGCCTTCCACCGCCAGGACGTCGCGGCGCAGATGTCGAAGCCGGAGATCGGCCGGGCGCTGCGCGCCGCGCGCGACTGGCTGGCGATCCACTGATCTCCGGCTCGCTGGTTCAGCCGAGTTCCCGCAGCGTCTCCCCCAGCACCTCGGCGAAGAGCGCCAGTTCCTCCTCCCGCCCGACCGTCACGCGGATCAGCCGATCGAGCGGCGGCACCGCCGGCTTCCGGATGAAGACGCCGCGCCGGATCACGCCGTCGAGCACCGCCTTCGCGAAGGCGCCGTCGCGTCCGCAATCGATCGCGACGAAGTTCGTCGCCGAAGACAGCGGCCGCAGCCCCGCGTCCCGCGCGATCGCGGACAGCCTGTCGCGCGCTGCCACGATGCGGGCGATCGCATCTTCGAGGAAGGCCCGGTCCGCCAGCGCGGCGACGGCCCCGGCCTGCGCCATGCGCGACACGCCGAAATGGTTGCGCACCTTATCGAACTGCCGCACCGCCTCCGACTCGCCGAAGGCGTAGCCGACCCTGACGCCCGCCATGCCGTAGGCCTTCGAGAAGGTGCGGAAGCGCAGGAGATTGGGTCGCAGCAGCGATGTCGGCGGCAGGCTCGAAGCCGGGGCGAGGTCCGAATAGGCTTCGTCCAGCACGAGGATCGTTTCCGCCGGCGTTTCCCGGACGAGCCGCTCCACCGCCGCCGCCTCGTGCCACGAGCCGGTCGGATTGTCTGGATTCGCGAAATAGAGAAGCTTCGGCTTCAGCGCCCGGGCCCGTTCGAGCAGCGCGTCGATGTCCTCGCGGTCGTCCCGGTACGGCACCGTGTGCAGCGCCGCGCCGTGGCCGGCGACATGATAGTTGAAGGTCGGATAGGCGCCGAACGAGGTCAGCACCGCATCGCCCGGCTGCGTCGCGAGGTGGACAAGGTGGCCGAACAGGCCGTCGATGCCTTCGCCGACCGTGACGTTCGCAGGCGCGAGACCGAGATGCCGGGCGAGCGCGACCTTGAGATCGTGCTGCTCCGGATCGCCGTAGGCCCAGCTCCGCGCCGCCGCCTCGGCCACCGCTTCCAGAACGGCCGGCGAGGGGCCGAAGACGCTCTCGTTCGCGCCGAGCCGCGCGCGGAAGCGGACGCCCGTCTCGCGCTCGATCGCCTCCGGCCCGACGAACGGCGTCGTCGCCGCGAGCGAGCGGGCCAGCGGCGAGAAAAGCACCGCCTCCTCGGGTTCCGCCCGGCCCGCCGCCCTGATCTGTCCGCCTGTCATGCCCTGTCGATCCTCGTCAGACCCGCCGCGAAGCGCCGGGCGTTCTCGGCATAATGCCGCGCCGAGGCCCGCAACCCCTCGATGGCCTCATCTTCGAGCGGGCGGATCAGCTTCGCCGGCACGCCGACGATCAGCGAGCCGGCCGGAAACGTCTTGCCCTCGGTGACGAGCGCGCCCGCGCCGATGATCGAGTTCTCGCCGATCCGCGCACCGTTCAGCACCGTCGCGCCCATGCCGACGAGCGAGTTGTCGCCGATCGTGCAGCCGTGGACGATCGCGCCGTGCCCGATCGTGCAGCCGGCTCCGATCGATAGCGGCGAGCCGAAATCGCTGTGGAGCACGGCGTTGTCTTGGATGTTCGTGTCGGGGCCGATCTCGATCCATTCGTTGTCGCCGCGCACGACCGCGCCGAACCAGATGCCGATGCCGGGCCCGAGCCGCACCCGGCCGATCACCCGGGCACCCTCCGCGACGAAGCATTCGCCCGGCGACGGGAGTTCGGGCCGGTCGTCATCCAACGCGTAGACCGCCATCGTCGTCTCCATCCCGTCCGGGCGCGTGTCCTGCCGCGGCCGGATCAGTAGGGCACATCCGGTTTCGCTGCCAGAGGCGGCTTCGTCTCCGCATGGCAGTCGCGCAACAGCCCCGTGAGAAGCCGCCGTCCTGCCCTCGAATGCCGTTCCCCGGCATCGATATCCTTAACGGGTTCTTAACCTCCCGTCCGATCCACGGATTCGAATCGTGACATCTAGGGCACAGGGTCGACACCAAACTGCCTGGTTCGATTCAGTGTGGCCGGCGTGCAATTGTCAGAGTCCGGTTCGTGAACGATGTTGGCCGCAGACGACGACGCGGAAGTTCGCTTCGCCGGAACGATCGAGGGATCGGGCAGGGAAGAGTTCGCTCTTCGAACAAGGTCCGACCCACGGCAAGCATCTCTGACTGGAGGTCAGGACATGAACATCAAGGCTCTGCTTCTCGGCTCGGCTGCGGCCTTTGTCGCAGTCACCGGCGCGAAGGCCGCCGACGCGCCCGTCACCATGGTCGAGCCGGAGCCGGTCGAATACGTCCGCGTTTGCGACGTCTACGGCACGGGCTTCTTCTACATCCCGGGCACCGAGACCTGCCTCAAGATCGGCGGCTACATCCGCGAGCGCCTGAACGCTTCCAGCGATGTCGGCGGCATCGCGGACAACTTCAACGGCGACAACGGCACTCGCAGCCCGGACCTCGACGACAACGATCGCGAGTACGACTTCAACACCCAGATCCGCGCGCGTCTGGAGATCGACGCCCGCGAGGAGACCGAACTCGGAACGCTCCGCGCCTGGACCCGTCTGCAGGCCACCAACATCGGTGGCGGCAGCAATCAGGGCTACGGCACGAGCGACAACGAAGTCGCCATCGACCAAGCCTTCATCCAGCTCGGCGGCCTGACGGTCGGCAAGCTCGACTCGCTCTGGGCGGAAGAGGACGGTCTCTACACCGACAACGACTGGTCGGTCGGCGACCTTTCGAACAACCAGGTCCGCTACACCTTCGCCACCAACGGCTTCACGGTCTCCGGCTCGATCGAGGATGACGGCGATGGCGACGGCGTTCCGGACGGTGTCGTGCAGGTCGGTTACCAGTTCGCCTACGGCTCGGCCTACGTCTCGGCGGTCTACGACGAGGACGCGGTCAGCCCGAACCTGAGCTATCTCGACAACCTGAATCTTGGTACCTTTGTCGATCCGGTCACCGGTGCCGTGCTTCCGCTCACGGACGCGCGTGATCCGTTCTACGACAACAACAGCAACGGCAAGCGCGATAACGGTGCGTTCGCGTTCAAGGCTGGCGTCGAACTGAAGGACCTCATCACCGCCGGCAGCGCGGTGAAGATCGAAGGTCATTACGCCACCGATCCGACCGAATACGCTTCGCTTGCTCCCGGTGGGTATCTGCTCGGCATCGAGGCCGAGGGCAACGCCAACTCCGTGCAGAACTTCAGCTTCGTCTCCATTCCGGAAGAGTGGCAGATCGGTGCCGGCTACCAGCAGTCGTTCGGCAAGCTCACCGCCTACGTGTCGGGCGTCTACGGCCAGTCGTTCAGCATCGACTATGCCAACCTCACCGGCATCGACTCCAGCGAGAAGGCGGACATCTGGGGCGTCGCCGGCAACCTTGGCTACCAGCTCACGTCGAACCTGACGACGCTCGCCGAAGTATCCTACCGCAAGGTCGACCTCGCGGGCGGTCTCGATGACGCCGACCAGACCCGCGGCTTCCTCGAACTGCGCCGCGACTTCTGATCGGGTCGAGCGATCCAAAAACCCGAAGGCCCGGCGGCGACGCCGGGCCTTTTTCGTTTGGGGAGGCTCCGGGATATCCCGATACCTCCAAACTTCCGGCATCGACCCTGCGCCGCGTTTCGATCCATCCTGGCGCAAGTGTGCGGGCTCGTCGGCCCGCAGCATTCGATCGATCGCCGCCGGATGGTCTCGTCGGCGGGCGTCGTCCCGCCCATCGTTCGATAGGCGTCGCTCAGCCGAGTTGCGCTGCCCTACGCGGGAACATCCGGCGGCCCCGGGAGCCGCGGGCCGCGCCCCGTAGCTTGCGCGAGTCTGACGCAATCGCGCCGCTTGAACGCCTTCTCTTCCGGGCGTCGCCTCGCTGTTGCCGCGGTGGTTAATCGTTTCTTCAGGAAGGTTAATGGTTGCTTGCCGAAATCGTGACTTCTCGGACACAGCACTGTGTCCAAAGGGCCCGCCGCCAGCCCCGAAGCACTTTTGCGGATTGCAACCGAACCGGCCGTGGATAATGGTCTCGTCAGAAAGAACGCGGCACCGAGCTTCGGACTTTCAAAGCAGGGGATGGGGCAGGGAAGGCTGTCCTTCGAAACAAGGCCCAACCCTAACCTAGTAACTTGACTGGAGGTCAGGACATGAACATCAAGGGCCTACTTCTTGGCTCGGCTGCGGCCTTCGTCGCAGTCACCGGCGCGAAGGCCGCCGACGCGCCCGTCACCATGGTCGAGCCGGAGCCGGTCGAATACGTCCGCGTTTGCGACGTCTACGGCACGGGCTTCTTCTACATCCCGGGCACCGAGACCTGCCTCAAGATCGGCGGCTACGTCCGTATGCGCGTAAACGCGGCGGGCGATCTCGGTGGCGTTGCCGACAACTTTAACGGCGACAACGGCGTCCGCAGCCCGGACCTCGACGACAACGACCGCGAGTACAACGTTACCACCCAGACCCGCGCGCGTCTCGACGTCGATGCTCGCGAGGAGACCGAACTCGGCACCCTGCGCGCCTTCATGCGTCTGCAGGCCACCAACACCGGCGGCGGCAGCAATCAGGGCTACGGCACGAGCAACAACGACGTCGGTATCGACCAGGCGATCATCCAGCTCGGTGGTCTGACGGTCGGTAAGATCGACTCGCTCTTCGCGGAGAACGACGGTCTCTACACCGACAACGACTGGTCGGTCGGCGATATCTCGAACAACCAGGTCCGCTACACCTTCGCCACCAACGGCTTCACGATCGCCGGCTCGATCGAAGACGACGGCGACGGCGACGGCGTTCCGGACGGTGTCGTGCAGGTCGGTTACCAGTTCGCCTACGGCTCGGCCTACGTCTCGGCGGTCTACGACGAGGACGCGGTCAGCCCGAACCTGAGCTATCTCGACAACCTGAATCTTGGTACCTTTGTCGATCCGGTCACCGGTGCCGTGCTTCCGCTCACGGACGCGCGTGATCCGTTCTACGACGGCAACAGCAACGGCAAGCGCGACAACGGCGCTTTCGTGATCAAGGCTGGCGTCGAACTGAAGGACCTCATCACGGTCGGCGGTTCGCTGAAGATCGAAGGTCACTACGCGACTGATCCGTCGGAATACGCCTCGCTGGCTCCCGGTGGCTACCTCGTCAGCAACGGCACTTCCGGCAGCATCGACGCGGTCGACAACCCGAGCTTCGCTTCCATTCCGGAAGAGTGGCAGATCGGTGCCGGCTACCAGCAGTCGTTCGGCAAGTTCACGGGCTACCTGTCGGGTATCTACGGCCGGTCCTTCGACATCGCCTACGCCAACGGTGCGAACGAGCATGCGGACATCTGGGGCGCGGCCGGCAGCGTCGGTTACGCTATCACGACGAACCTGACGACGCTCGGCGAAGTGTCGTACCGCAAGGTCGATCTGGCCGGCGGTCTCGACGACGTCGATCAGTGGAAGGGCTTCCTCGAACTGAAGCGCGCCTTCTGATCGGATCGAAAGATCCCGGAACATACGGAGGCCCGGCGGAAACGCCGGGCCTTTTTCGTTCGCGCTGGAGGGAGTGAGCGAAGCTACCGAGAGAAGGCACGATCGATATCGATGTGCCCGCTGAGCGCCGGAAACCGCGAGAGCCTCGCGGTGCCCTCCTGTTCGCGGCTTCAGCCTCCGGCCCGCTGGCCGCACCCCTGCCGCTTCTCTCGAAAACTTATCCCCGCCGCCCGCGCTTCGCATAACCTCCGCTGACCGCCGCTCTGTCGAGGGAGCGCGAATGATCACCGGGATCGTTCGGTGGGGTGGCGGGCGGGTCCGGGTTGCTGATCCTTTCCGGAAGG
>NZ_VZDO01000006.1 GCF_008802405.1 Plantimonas leprariae | reverse complement strand
GCCGAGGAACCCGAACGGCTGTGTAGCCGAGGACAATGTTCGGATCACGCCCTTGAGGCCGGAGATGCTATCCGGCCGAAGGCATGGGGGACCGCCGGGTGACGCACCGGCGGGACAAGCGTCGAAACAACTCGCGCGGGCGCCGAAGGCAGGCCGCATTGACGAGTAGCATACGTCGGAAGGCTCTGCCTTCGGCGCCCGCCGCTTCCAGGCGGCATCCACCACCGGCAAACCCCGGCCACCACGGCGCGGGTACGCGGAGGCGCGTCCAGAGATGAATGTATGGAGGCAGCCTTCTTCTCCCGGGCGGGGAGAAACGCCACGCAAGCGGACGAGGGCACCCAGCCGCAATAGCAGAGATCAGAGCCCTACGGCGCTCTCACGCAATCCCTCGGGTCACCCTCTTCCGACTCGCGAGAGGGAAGGGCGCGAACCTGCCTGAGCCGAAGACGCCCGGCCCTCAGCCCTGGCGCCCGAGCACGAGATCGCGCTCAATGTTGGATCCCGCGCCGAGGCGCATCTTGTAGACCTGATAGTTCTCCATCACGCGCTGCACGTAGTTGCGCGTTTCGGTGAACGGAATGCGCTCCACCCAGTCGACGACCTGATCCACCGACTTGCCGCGCGGGTCGCCGAATCGGTCGATCCATTCGCGCGCCCGACGCGGCCCGGCATTGTAGGCGGCGAAGGTCAGGATGTAGGAGCCGGAGAAGTTGTCGATCTGCTGGCCGAGATAGCGCGAGCCGAGCGTCGCGTTGTAGGTCACGTCCGTCGTCAGCCGCGCCTGGTTGTAGGCGAGGCCGGCCTGCTTCGCGAGCGTCTTCGCCGTCGCGGGCATGAGCTGCAGTAGGCCGAGCGCGCCGACGCCGGAGCGCGCGTCCGGCCGAAACTCCGACTCCTGCCGCGCGATGGCGTAGGCGAGCGCCTTGCCGGCCGCCGAGATGTTTGCCGTCGCCGGAATCACGCCGATCGGGAAGGCGAGGGCGGCCGCGGCGTCGATGCCCCGCACGTTCGCCTGCTTGCCGACCTTCAGCGACAGGTAGTGATTGCCGCGCCGCTCGGCCATCGAGGCCAGCATCGCGAGTTCCCCGGGGCTCGTCAGGTCGTCGGCGAGGCTCTTGTAGAGCTTCTCGGCGCGGTCGTTGAGGCCGATCTCCTCCAGCCGCCGGATGGCGCGCACCGCCTCGCGGCTCTCGAAGCGCTGGCGCTCCGCACCACTCGGCTTCGGATAGACGATGTCGTCCGGTTGCCGGCCGAGCTGCGACGCGGCGAGCTGCCCGTAATAGGTCGTCGGGTAGGTCGCGGCCTTGGCGAAGTAGCGCCCCGCATTGCCCGAACCGGAAGCCTCGGCCGTCCGACCCAGCCAGTAATAGGCGCGCGACTGCGACAGCGGACGGGGGGAAAGCTCGGCGATGCGGGCGAAGTGCTTCGCCGCGACTTGCGGATCGCGCAGGAAGCGCAGGGCGATCCAGCCGGAATGGAACTCGGCATCCGCGGCGTCTACCGCCGACTCGGCCGAATGCGCGCTCGCGACGCGATAGGCGTCCTTCGTGCGGCCGACGTCGAGGAGGTCGCGCGCCACGATGCGCCGCTCGTTCCACCAGGCGTCGGTGTCGACCAGCGAATCGGCGTCGCGCGGCGCCTTCAGCAGGATGTCGGCCGCTTCCGCTACCTTGTCCTTCTTGCGGTAGTATTCGACGGTGGCGAAGAGGTAGCCGGGATCCGAGCGCTGCGCCGCCGGCACGGCGGCAAGCAGCGCGCCAGCCTTCGCGTCGCCGCGAATCACCGCCGCCCGCGCCGCGAACAGCCTCTCCGCCCCGGCGAGGCTCTTCATCCGCTCGGCGTCCCCGACCCGCTCCTTGTACAGCAGCATGTCCATCCGCCGCTTGTGGTCGGCGCGCGTCAGGATGCTGCCGAACTGCTGCAGCAGCTTCGCTTCCGTGACCCGCTCCAGCGGCTCCTCGCGCCAGACCCGGCCGACAACGCGCTTCGCCGCGCCCGCCTGCCCGATCTCGAGTAGTGCCCGGCCGAGCGCCATCGCGCCTTCCGGCGTTTCCGGTTGGGTGTTGCCGAAGGCGTTGACGACCTCGCTGGCGGAGGGCTGCTCGCGATAGAGCGCCCGCTCGGAATTGGCGCGGAGGCGCTTCATGCCCGGCCAGCCGCGAAGTTCGGTCGCGGCCTCGGCGATTTCGGCGGCCGGCACATCGATCCCGCCGTTCAGCGCGATCGCCCATTGCAGGATGTGCCGGTCGAGCGAGCCCGGCCGCATGCCTTCGCGGATCGCGCGCGCCTTTCGCAGGTTGCCGGAGGAGACCGCCGCCATGCCGTCGGTCAGCTGCCCGGCGACGGCTTGGATACCGCTCGGGCGCGCGACGATCTGGCTGATCGAGGCGGTGAAGGCGCTGACGTCGGTGTCGACATCGGCGGGGACGGTGCGGGCGACGAGCGGGTTGCCGGCGGCCGGCGCGGGCTCGCCGAAGCGCGAGGGATCGACGGCGGGTGCGCCGGCCGTTCCAACGTTGCCGGCTGGCATCGGCCGGAAGGCGCCGAGCGCGGCCTTCGGCGCGGAAACGGTCTGCGAGTCGGCGCAGGCGCTCAAGGATGCCAACATCGTGGTCGCCAGGAGGATGCGGAACGCGGGAACTCGGGCAGTCATGGCAACCTCACAAGGCTCCGCTGGCGCGGGACCTCCGGCATGGACGCTTCGTATGGTTTCCGAACCTCTCACGAGCGCACTGAAGACATCGTAAATCCAAAGGCGCCCAGCGCATCGATCGGGCCCGTTCGGGCGGGCTTCGCGAACTTGTGACAAGGGCCGGGCGCGATTATGTTGCCGGACTTCGCGGGGGTCTCAAATTATCGTTTCCGCGGCACGATGCCCGCCCGCCGCCGCAAAGGCACGGGAAGATCCGCGCCGCGCCGGGGGAAGTGGCAGAGCATGTTCAAGGGTTCGATGACGGCGCTGGTGACGCCGTTCGATGCGTCCGGCAAGCTGGACGAGACCGCCTTCCGCGCCTTCGTGGATTGGCAGATCGCCGAAGGCACCACCGGCCTCGTCCCCGTCGGCACCACGGGCGAGTCGCCGACGCTCAGCCACGCCGAGCACAAGCGCGTCGTAGAGCTCTGCATCGAGACGGCGGACAAGCGCGTGCCGGTGATCGCCGGCGCCGGCTCCAACAACACCGCCGAAGCGATCGACCTCGGCGTCTCCGCGCAAGAAGCGGGGGCGGACGCGCTGCTCGTCGTCACGCCCTATTACAACAAGCCGACGCAGAAAGGTCTCTACGCGCATTACGCGGCGGTAGCGAAGGCGGTGTCGATCCCGATCTTCATCTACAACATCCCGCCGCGCTCGGTAATCGACATGAGCGTCGAGACCATGGCGAGTCTGGCGGCGGATTTCCCGAACATCGTCGGCGTGAAGGACGCGACGGCTAAGCTCGACCGCGTGTCCGACCAGCGCGCCGCCTGCGGACCGGATTTCATCCAGCTTTCCGGCGAGGACGCGACGGCGCTCGGCTTCAACGCTCAAGGGGGGCACGGCTGCATCTCGGTCACCGCCAATGTCGCGCCGCGGCTTTGCGCCGAGTTCCAGGCGGCCTCGCTTTCCGGCGATTTCGCGCGGGCGCTGGAACTGCAGGACCGGCTCTTCCCGCTGCACAAGGCGATCTTCATCGAGCCGGGATTGGCGGGTGCGAAGTACGCGCTCTCGAAGCTCGGCCGGGTGCGGAACGTCGTCCGCTCGCCGCTGATGACGATCGAGAAGCCGACGGAAGCGGCGATCGACGCGGCGCTCCGCCATGCGGGTCTCCTCAACTGATGGCGAAGGACACGAAAGCCGGCTCGAAGATCGCCGCGGAGAACCGCAAGGCGCGGTTCAACTATTCGATCATCGACACGCTGGAAGCCGGCCTCGTCCTCACCGGCACGGAAGTGAAGGCGCTGCGCGAGGGCAAGGCGACCATCGCCGAGTCCTACGCGACGGAGGAGGGGGGCGAACTCTGGCTCATCAACTCCTACGTGCCGGAATACCTGCAGGCCAACCGCTTCAACCACGAGCCGAAGCGGCGGCGCAAACTGCTGGTTTCGAAGAAGCAGTTGAACCGGCTCGCCGGCGCGGTGCAGCGCGAGGGCATGACGCTCGTGCCGTTAAAACTCTACTTCAACGAACGCGGCCGCGCGAAACTCGAACTCGCGCTCGCGAAGGGCAAGAACGCGCCCGACAAGCGCGAGGCCGAGAAGGAGCGCGACTGGAACCGGCAGAAGTCGCGGCTGATGAAGGAGCTTGGCTGAGATGACGACACGCAAGCTTCGCGGCGCCCTGGCGGCGGCGCTGCTGCTGCTGCCCGGAGCGGTGGCGGCGCAGGAAACGTCGACGCCGGACAAGGCGATCCTCTCGCTCTACGCCAGCTATCAGGGCGACGAGGAGCCGGACGAGCGGAAATACTTCTCGACCCAGCTTCGCGACCTCTACGACAAGGACCAAGCGAAGGCCGAGAACGGCGAGGACGGCAACCTCGACTTCGATCCGGTGATCGGCGGCCAGGACTACGAGATCAAAGACCTGAAAGTCGAGGAGCCGAAGATTAATGGCGACATCGCCATGGTCGACGTGCACTTCCGCAACTTCGACACGCCGAACCACCTGAAATACACGATGCGCAAGGAAGGCCAGACCTGGAAGGTCGACGACATCGAGTCCGTCGACGGCGACAACCCGTGGACGCTGTCGCGGATATTGGCGGGCGCATCGAACTGAAGCGAGGAGCCTTCGACTTCGCTCGCAGGGAAGTTGAAGTTGGCTGGTTTCCTGCCTGTCTGTTTCTGTCGATGATGCCGGAAAGCCGACATGGGAGCGTTGCTGTGGGCTGGCACATCCAACCTTTCATCGGCATGGGGGCGCTGCGCTTCGGCATGTCGCCTTCCGCGGTCGCAGACCTCATCGGAGCACCTGAGCGCACTCGCGCGAGGGAGAGCCGGTTGCGTGAATTCAGGGAGGTCGATCGTCCGATCCTCACTTACGACCGGACGAAGCTCGTCGAGATCGAAGCCTTCTACGACGTGCCGGCAGTGACCTACCAAAGCATGGACGTCTTCGGCGTCCCGGGCCTCGAATGCCTCCAGACACTGGAAGCTGCCAACGGCGGAGCCCTTCACAATGTCGGCGTCGTGTTGTTCGCCCAAATCGGCCTGACGTGCGGGCGCTTGGACGAGGAAACTCTCGGCGACCATTCGATCACCGCCTTTGCTCGCGGTCTATGGGACGGAAGACACGATCGTTTCAAGCCGATCACGTTCCTGCGGTGAGCAATATAACGAGAATGGTCGTCGAATGACCGCTTCCGGACAGCGTTTGGCTTCGAGGGGATGGCCTTGAAGGATCGAAACCCGGCTCCAAGCTTCGCAAGCCGATGGGGTCTCGAAACTACCCTCGCACGACTGTCGCCGCCTTTTCGAACACCGCCTCGAACATCTCCGGCGTCAGGACGCCGGTGTTCGTGTTGTAGCGGGAGCAGTGGTAGCTGGAGACGATGTGGCGGCCGGCGACGGCGTGCTCCGCGCCGTGGCGGAACGGGGCGTCCCTCAGCTTCACGCCGAGTGCGCGCAGCGTCGAGTCGTGGGCGATGCGGCCGAGCGTCACGATGACGTCCAGGTTCGGGAAGCCGTTGATCGCCGTCTTCAGGTATTGTCGGCAGGTGTTGATCTCGGCCGGCGTCGGCTTGTTCTCCGGCGGCACGCAGCGGACCGCGTTGACGATCGCGGTCTCGCGGAGTTCCAGCCCGTCGTCCACCCGCGCGGCGAAGCGGTCGTTCGCGAAGCCGAACTTCGCCAGCGTCGCGTAGAGGAGGTCGCCGGCATAGTCGCCGGTGAAGGGGCGGCCGGTGCGGTTCGCGCCGCGAAGGCCGGGCGCGAGGCCGATCACCGCCAGCTTCACCGCCGCCGCGCCGCCGGGTGGCAGGAAGGCCGGCACCGGCGCGTTGTGCCAGGAGGGCTCCTTCGCTGCCCAAGTCTCGCGGAACTCGACGAGGCGCGGGCAGAGCGGGCAGTCGCGCGGCGGTTCTTCGACGTCGTGGCGCGGGAAGAGGGCGGCGTCCAAGGCGGCGGCCTCAGTAGCCGTCGTCGCCCTCCGGTTCCGGAGCCGGCTCCATGCGGCGCGCGAGGCGGGCGTCGCGCTCGGCCTGGCTGCGGCCGACCTCGGCCTTCAGCGAGGCGAGGTCGATGAAGTGATCGGCCTGGCGGCGAAGGTCGTCCGCGACCATCGGCGGCTGCGTGGTCAGCGTCGAGACGACGGAGACCTTGCGGCCCCGGCGCTGCAGCGCCTCCACCAGCGAGCGGAAGTCGCCGTCGCCGGAGAAGATCACGAAGTGGTCGACGGTCTCGATCAGCTCCATCGCGTCGACCGCCAGCTCGATGTCCATGTTGCCCTTGATCTTCCGGCGACCGGCGGCGTCGGTGAACTCCTTGGCCGGCTTCGTCACGACCCGGTAGCCGTTGTAGTCCAGCCAGTCGATCAGCGGGCGGATGGAGGAGTACTCCTGATCCTCGACCAGCGCCGTGTAGTAGTAGGCGCGCAGGAGGTAGCCGCGCTTCTGGAAGGCGGTCAGAAGCTTCTTGTAGTCGATGTCGAAGGCGAGGTTCCGGGACGTGGCGTAGAGGTTGGCGCCGTCGATGAAGAGGGCGATCTTCTCGCGGGGGTCGAACATCGATGAAAATCCTTCGTGAGCGGGCGACGGGCGCGTCCGCCTTGCAATGGCGACTGAAACAACCCGCGTCGCTGTCGCGAGTCCGGGTCTCCCGAGACATAAGGGCTCGGACCGGCGAAGCCAACACTCGCGCCCGCGCCTCGCTCTTGTATGGCCGGCGTCAAGAGGTTATGTCGTCGCCTCAGAACCCCGTATTGCAAGTATTTTGGAGACAGGGATGGCCCGCGTCACCGTCGAGGATTGCGTCGACAAGATCGAGAACCGCTTCGAGCTCGTGCTCCTCGCCAGCCATCGCGCCCGGCAGATCGCGCAGGGCCAGCCGATCGTGGTGGACCGCGACAACGACAAGAACCCCGTCGTGGCACTGCGCGAGATCGCCGACGAGAAGCTGACGCCGGGCGACCTGAAGGAAGACCTGATCCACTCGCTGCAGAAGCATGTCGAGGTCGACGAGCCGGAAGCGCCGAGCCAGCCGCAGCCGGCGATCGCCGAGGACGCCGCCACCCCGGCGGCGGCGGGCGCCGCGGACGACGACGACAACATCGCCTTCGACCGGATGAGCGAGGACGAGCTTCTCGCCGGCATCGAAGGCCTCGTCGCGCCGGAAAAGAACGACGACTACTGATTGGTGCGTCTTTCGGGCTTCCCGTTCGAAGCCCGGGATTCTTATATTGGCGGGGCGTCCGGTGATTTGCCGGGCGCCCTTCTTCTTTGGTGATCGGCCGACCCTGGCATGATGCGACAGTACGAGCTCGTCGAGCGGGTGGCGAGCTACAAGCCCGACGTCGACGAGGCTCTGCTGAACCGGGCCTACGTCTACGCCATGCAGAAGCACGGCGCGCAGACGCGCGTGAACGGCGACCCGTACTTCTCGCATCCGCTGGAAGTCGCGGCGATCCTCACCAACATGCGCCTCGACGAGGCGACCATCGCGACGGCGCTGCTCCACGACACGATCGAGGACACGGACGCGACGCGGAAAGAGATCGACCAGCATTTCGGCGACCGCATCGGCCAGCTCGTCGAAGGGCTGACGAAGCTGAAGCGGCTCGACCTCGTGTCGAAGAAAGCCGAGCAGGCGGAGAACCTTCGCAAGCTGCTTCTCGCCATCGCGGCCGACGTGCGGGTGCTCCTCGTCAAGCTCGCCGACCGCCTGCACAACATGCGCACGCTCCAGCACATGCGGCCCGAGAAGCGCCTCGCCATCGCGCAGGAGACGATGGACATCTACGCGCCGCTCGCCGGGCGCATGGGCATGCAGGACATGCGCGACGAGCTGGAGGACCTCGCCTTCCGCTACGTGAACGCCGACGCCTACGCCACCGTGACGGAGCGGCTGGCGGAACTGCGCGAGAAGCATGCCCCGACCATCGCGAAGATCGAGACCGATCTCACCGAGCGGCTGCGCGAGATGGGCATCGAGGCCGGCGTGAAGGGCCGGCAGAAGAAGCCCTATTCGGTGTTCTCGAAGATGCAGCGGAAAGCCCTGTCGCTGGAGCAGCTTTCCGACATCTTCGGCTTCCGCGTCATCGTCGCCAGCGAGGACGACTGCTACCGGACGCTCGGCATCGTCCATCGCACCTGGCCGATGGTGCCGGGCCGGTTCAAGGACTACATCTCGACCCCGAAGCAGAACGACTATCGCTCGCTGCACACGACGATCGTCGGCCCGTCGCACCAGCGCGTCGAGCTGCAGATCCGCACCCGCGACATGCACCAGATCGCCGAGCTCGGCGTCGCCGCCCACACGATCTACAAGGACGGCGTGCCGGTGCGCGTCGGCTCGGACGGCAAGACCGTGCTCTCGAAGGAGAGCAACGCCTATGCCTGGCTGCGCCGCACGATCGAGCAGCTCGCCGAGGGCGACAATCCGGAAGAGTTCCTGGAGCATACCAAGCTCGAACTCTTTCAGGACCAGGTCTTCTGCTTCACGCCGAAGGGGCGGCTGATCGCGCTGCCGCGCGGCGCGACGCCGATCGACTTCGCCTACGCCGTCCACACCGATGTCGGCGACACCTGCGTCGGCGCGAAGATCGACGGGCGGATGATGCCGATCGCGACCGAGCTGCAGAACGGCGACGAGGTCGAGATCGTCCGCTCGAAGGGCGCGGCGCCGCCCTCGGCCTGGGAAACGGTCGCCGTCACCGGCAAGGCGCGCGCCGCCATCCGCAAGGCCACGCGCATCGCCATCCGCCGGCAATATGCCGGGCTCGGTCAGCAGATGCTGACGCGCTCGTTCCAGCGCTCCGGCAAGACCTTCTCGCGCGACGCGCTGAAGCCTTATCTCGCGAAGATCGGCCACAAGGACGTCGAGGAGGCGCTGGCCGCCGTCGGGCGCGGCGAGGTCTCGACCGCCGACGTGCTGCGCGCCGTCCACCCGGACTTCCAGGACAGCCGCGTGACGAAGCCGGTGCCGCGCGACGCCGAGGACGGCTGGTTCCACCTCCATTCGGCGCAGGGCATGATCTTCCGCATCCCGACCATCGCCGAGGCCGAAAAGGCCGGCCGCTCGCTGCCGATCCGGGGCGCCGGCGTCGACACGCCGGTGCGGTTCGGGCCGGACGGCGCGGTGCCGGGCGACCGGATCGTCGGGATCATGGAGCCGGGGAAGGGGATCACGATCTACCCGATCCAGTCGCCGGCGCTGGCGGCGTTCGACGACCGGCCGGAACGCTGGGTGGACGTGCGCTGGGATCTCGACGTCGACTCGGGCGCGCGCTTCCCGGCCCGCATCCAGGTCTCGGTGACGAACGAGCCCGGCACGCTGGCCGAGGTGGCGGAGACGATCGCCGCCAACGACGCTAACATACACAACCTTTCCATGGTGAAGCCGGCGCCGGACATCACGGCGATGATGATCGATCTCGAGGTCTGGGATCTGGCGCACCTGACGCGCACCCTGAACCAGCTTCGAAGCAAACCCTGCGTCTCGCAGGCGCAGCGAATGAACGGGTAAACGGAAGGTCGGGAATGAACCGCGACGAGGTGATCGAGATCTTCCGGCAGGCGGGCGGCTATCTCGAAGGGCATTTCATCCTGACCTCGGGCCTGCGCAGCCCGGTCTTCCTGCAGAAGGCGCGCGTCTTCATGCATGCCGACCTCACCGAGAAGCTGTGCCGGGCGCTGGCGGAACGCATTTCGGAGAAGGTCGCGGGGCCGATAGAGACACTCGTCGGGCCGGCGGTCGGCGGCATCATCCCGGCCTACGAGACCTCGCGGCACCTGAAGGTGCCGGCCGTCTGGGTCGAGCGGGAAGGCGGCGAGTTCCGCCTGCGCCGTTTCGAACTCCAGCCCGGCGCGCGGGTGGTCGTGGTGGAGGATATCGTGACCACCGGCCTGTCGATCCGCGAGACCGTCGCCTGCCTGCGCGCGCTCGGCGCCGAGGTGCTAGCGGCGGCCTGCATCATCGACCGCTCCGCCGGCAAGGCCGATGTCGGCGTGCCGCTGGTGGCCCTCGCCGAATACGAGGTGCCGGCCTACCCGGCGGATGCCCTGCCGCCGGAACTCGCCGCAATTCCGCCGGTGAAGCCCGGTAGCCGGGGGCTGTAGTCCCGAACCCGGAAGCCGATGAACGACGCGCCGACCGCAGCCGCAGCCGACTGGCGACGCGCCATCGCGACGGCGCACGATTTCGTCGGGGCGAAGCTCGCGCTGTTCATCGGGTCGGAACTCCTGATCTATCGGCGCGACCGGAAGCCCGGCATTCCGCATCCGGGTTGCTGGGATCTGGCCGGCGGTGGCCGGGAGGGCGACGAGACGCCGTTCGCATGCGCCGCGCGCGAACTCATCGAGGAGTTCGCCCTGCGGATCGAGCCGGCGCATGTCGTCTGGGCGCGCGCCTATCCGAGCGTCACGGTGCCGTCGTCGCGCGCGTGGTTCCTTGCCGGACGGCTGCCGGCGGCTGCGTCGAGTGCGATCCGCTTCGGCGACGAGGGGGAGGAATGGCGTCTGGCCGAGCCGGGGATTTTCCTCGGCGACGACGAGGCGGTTCCCTATCTGAAGGACCGGCTCGGCGACTATATCGAAGCCGAAGGCAAGGGTCTGGCGGGTGTGAATGCTGTTTAAGCGCCGCGTGAAGCCGACGTGGAGGGAGCGGGTCCGCATCTGGCTCTGGCCGCGGCGGTCGTGGAAGCGCTCGCTGCGCTATCTCGGCAAACGCGTGCTGCGGCTGAACGCGACGCCGCACGCGATCGCGGCCGGCGTCGCAGCCGGCATGTTCTCCACCTTCACGCCCTTCGTCGGCTTCCATTTCCTGATCGCCTTCGCCATCGCCTACCTCATCGCCGGCAACATGGCGGCGGCGGCGATCGGCTGCGGCGCCGGCAACCCGCTGACCTTCGGGCCGATCTGGGCCTCGACCTACGAGATGGGGCGGTGGATGCTGGGGTCCGGGAACACCACCGGCGCGCCGGCCGGTCTTGCCCACGCGCTCACCCACGCCGAGCTTTCCGACATCTGGCAGCCGATCATCAAGCCGATGCTGATCGGCTCGGTGCCGCTCGGCCTCGGCTTCGCACTTGTGACCTACGGGCTCGTCTACGTCGCGGCGCGTTCCTTCCAGCGGCACCGCGCCCGGCGCATCGCCGCCAGCCGGCGCACGACCCTCGCAACGCCGCAGGGCGCTCGATGATCGTCGGCATCGGCTCGGACCTCATCGATATCCGCCGGATCGAGCGGACGCTGGAGCGCCACGGCGCGCGCTTCACGGCGCGCGTGTTCACCGAGATCGAGCAGCGGAAGTCGGACCGGCGCAGAGAGCGCGCCGCCTCCTACGCCAAGCGCTTCGCCGCGAAGGAGGCCTGCGCCAAGGCGCTCGGCACCGGCCTTTCGCACGGCGTGTTCTGGCGCGACATGGGCGTCGTAAACCTGCCCAGCGGCGCGCCGACCATGCGGCTCACCGGCGGCGCGCTGGAGCGGTTGCGGATGATCGTGCCGGCGGGCATGGAACCGCGCATCCATCTCACCATCACCGACGATCATCCCCTGGCGCAGGCCTTCGTGGTGATCGAGGCGGTCTAGGGCCGGTCAGGCAAGTCGCCGGCGGAGGGGCGACGAGGGATTTTTCGTCGTTCGCAAGGCGCCGGACGCAGTCGATGCCGGCGGCATCGGCGATGCCCGGCAACGCCGCGACGGCGGAAAAGCACCGCCGGGCCGACCCGAGCGGGTTGTCTGACCGGCCCTGGCCGCGATAGCGCGATTGCCCGACTTCTTCCGAACCGTTACTAAGCGCTGCCGCGTGCGCCGCGGCAGCGACAATCCGAGGCATCACGCATGGTCGATCAGGCCGAAACCAAGACGAGCGGCGGGATCGGCGAGACGATCAAGGTCGTCGTGCAGGCGCTGCTGCTGGCGCTGGTGATCCGCACCTTCCTGTTCCAGCCGTTCTCCATCCCCTCCGGCTCGATGATGCCGACGCTCCTGCAGGGCGACTACCTGTTCGTGTCGAAATGGAGCTACGGCTTCTCGAAATACTCCTTCCCTTCGCTGCCGCCGTATATCGGCTACCTGCCGTTCGAGGGCCGCGCGCCCGGCGATTGGACGGCGGAGCGCGGCGACATCGTGGTGTTCCGCAAGCCCCACGAGGAGGAGACCGACTACATCAAGCGCGTGATCGGCCTGCCGGGCGACAAGATCCAGGTGCGCGACGGCGTGCTCTACATCAACGACGCCGCCGTGCCGCGCGAGCCGGCGGGCGAGTTCACCGACGAGAACGGCGCGAAGGTGCAGCAGTTCAAGGAAACGCTGCCGAACGGCGTCAGCTACGTCACGCTCGACCTTTCCCCGAACTCGTCCGGCGACAACACCCGCGAGTTCGTCGTGCCGGCCGGCCATTACTTCATGATGGGCGACAACCGCGACAACTCGCTGGATAGCCGCTTCGACGTCGGCTACGTGCCCGCCGAGAACTTCGTCGGCAAGGCGCAGATCCTGTTCTTCTCGGTCGGCGGCGGCAACTCGCCGCTGGAATTCTGGCGCTGGCCGACGGACCTGCGCCTCGGCCGCTTCTTCACATGGCTAAGCTGAGCCGCACGAAGTCGCTGGAGGAACTGGAGCGGCGGATCGACCTGAAGCTGGCCGACCGCGAGCGCGTCGAGCGCGCGCTGACCCATTCCAGCCATGCGAGCGCGCGGCGCGCGGCGAACTACGAGCGGCTGGAGTTCCTCGGCGACCGGGTGCTCGGCCTCGTCATCTCCGAGCGGCTGTTCGCCCTGTTTCCGCAGGCGAACGAGGGCGACCTCTCGCTGAAACTGAACTCGCTGGTCAGCGCCGACGCCTGTGCTGAGATCGCCGACCAGCTCGGCCTCTGGGACTTCATCCGGCACGGGGGCGAGCTGAAGAACGTCTCGGCCGAGAACACCCGCAACATCCGCGCCGACGTGGTGGAGGCGCTGATCGCGGCGATCTACCTGGGCAACGGGCTGGAGGAGGTGCGCGGCTTCATCCTCGGCGCCTGGGGCGAGCGGCTGCGCGGCGCGGCGAGCGCGCGGCGCGATCCGAAGACGGCGCTGCAGGAATGGGTGCACACGCGCTCCACCGTGCCGCCGCGCTACGAGATCGTCGAGCGCACCGGGCCGGACCACGATCCCGTCTTCACCGTCCGCACCGTGATCGACGGCGTGAAGCCGGGCGAGGGCAAGGGACGCTCGCGCCGGCTCGCCGAACAGGAAGCGGCGACAAGCGTTCTCAAGCGCGAGGGCGTATGGAAGGAAGAACAGGCGTGAGCGAGACGACGACGGTGGCAGACGGACAGGCGACGCGCTCCGGCTTCGCGGCGCTGCTCGGCGCACCGAACGCCGGCAAGTCGACGCTGGTGAACCGGCTCGTCGGCACGAAGGTCTCGATCGTCACGCACAAGGTCCAGACGACGCGGGCGCTGGTGCGCGGCATCGCCATCGAGAACCGGACGCAGATCGTCTTCGTCGACGCGCCGGGCGTGTTCAAGCCGCGCCGCCGGCTCGACCGCGCTATGGTGCGCACCGCCTGGAGCGGCGCGAAGGACGCCGACATCGTGCTCTTCATCGTCGACGCCGAGCGCGGCGTCTCGGAGGACGTCGAGGCGATCGTCGAACGGCTGAAGGAGGGGGGCGGCCGTGCCGCGTTGCTCCTCAATAAGGTCGACCGCATCGAGCGCGAGAAGCTGCTCGGCCTCGCCAAGGACCTGACCGAGCGCGGCGTCGAATTCGAGCGCGTCTTCATGATCTCGGCGCTCACCGGCTCCGGCTGTGCCGACCTGATGAAGTGGCTCGCCGAGACGCTGCCGGAAGGTCCCTGGTACTATCCGGAAGACCAGATCACCGACCTGCCGATCCGCCAACTCGCGGCCGAGATCACGCGCGAGAAGCTGTTCCTGCGCCTGCACCAGGAACTGCCCTATTCGAGCCATGTCGAGACCGAGCTCTGGAAGCAGCAGCCGGACGGCTCGGTCCGGATCGAGCAGACGATCTATGTCGAGCGCGACAGCCAGAAGAAGATCGTCATCGGCCACAAGGGCGAGACGATCAAGGCGATCGGGCAGGCGGCCCGCGTCGACATCGCGGAAGCGGCGGACGAGAAGGTGCACCTGTTCCTGTTCGTGAAGGTGCGCGAGAACTGGGGCGACGACCCGGATCGCTATCGCGAGATGGGCCTCGACTTCTCGACCTGATGGAGTGGCGCGAGCGGGCCATCGTTCTCGGCTTGCGCCGCCACGGCGAGACGAGCGTCATCGCGGAGGTGATGACGCGTTCGCGCGGCCGGCATCTCGGCATCGTGCGGGGCGGGCGCTCGCGCAAGCTGCAGCCGGTACTGCAGCCCGGCAACGACGTCGAGGCGACATGGCGGGCGCGGCTCGACGAGCAGCTCGGCACCTTCGCCGTCGAGCCGCTGGAACTGCGTGCGGCGCGGTTGATGGAAAGCCCAGTCGCGCTGCACGGCATCCAGCTTCTCGCCGCGCATCTTCGTTTACTGCCGGAGCGCGATCCGCATCCGCGCCTGTTCGACGGGCTGGAGCTGATCCTCGATCATTTCGACGAACCGCTGCGGGCGGGCGAACTGGTGCTGCGCTTCGAGGCGGCCGTGCTGGAGGAACTCGGCTTCGGGCTCGATCTAGCGAGCTGCGCCGCGACGAGGCGGACGGACGATCTCATCTACGTCTCGCCGAAATCCGGCCGGGCGGTGTCCCGCGAGGCCGGCGAGCCCTGGCGCGACCGCATGCTTCCGCTGCCCGCCTTCCTGCGCGACCCGGCGGTGCGGGCCGAGCCAGCCGAGATCGCCGACGGCTTCCGCCTGACCGGCTATTTTCTCGCCCGGCACGTCTGGATGCCGCGTGGCACGGAGGAGCCGGCGTCCCGGCCGGCGTTGATCGCGGCGCTGGCTCAGGCGCTGGCAGGCTGAAGGCGGGCCGCCGGCGCTTCCCGGATCGGCAGGTGTACCAGCGCGGCGAAGAGGCCGAGCGCGACGCCGAGCCACCAAACCACGTCGTAGGAGCCGTTGCGGCCGTAGAGATAGCCGCCGAGCCAGACGCCGAGGAACGAGCCGATCTGGTGCGAGAAGAACACGATGCCGCCGAGCAGCCCGAGATGGCGCGTGCCGAACATGATGGCGACGAGGCCGTTCGTCGGCGGCACGGTGGACAGCCAGAGCAAGCCCATCACGATCGAGAAGACGACCACCGTCAACGGCGTCGCGGGGGTCAGCAGGAAGATCGTGACCGCGATCGACCGGCCGAGATAGATCAGCGACAGGAAGTACGGCTTCGACCAGCGGTGACCGATGACGCCGGAGGCGAGCGAGCCGATGACGTTGAAGAAGCCGATCAGCGCCAGCGCCGTCGCCGCCCAGCCCGGCGCGATGCCGAGGTCGGCGATATAGGCCGGAAAGTGCGCCGTGATGAACGCCACCTGGAAGCCGCAGACGAAGAAACCGCTGGTGAGCAGCAGGTAGCTTCTGGAGCCGAGCGCTTCGCGCAGCGCCGCCCCCATCGTCTGCTCGATCTCGTTCGTCGTGGGCGCGCCGTGCCGGCCGCCGCGCAGCGGCCAGGCGAGGAGCGGCACGATGAGCATCAGCCCCGAGAGCACCAGGAGCGCGTTCTCCCAGCCGAAGCGGGCGATCAGCTCGACGCTGAGCGGCGAGAACACGAACATGCCGAACGAGCCGGCCGCCGTGCCGAGCCCGAACACGAAGGAGCGCTGCGTCGCCGGCACGCGCCGCGCGAAGGCGGCCAGTACGATGCCGAACGAGCCGGCCGCGACGGCGAGGCCGACGAGAATGCCGGCCCCGATCGTCAGCATCGTGGTCGAGGGAAAGAGCGCCGGCAGCGCGAGGCCGAGCGCGTAGAGCAGCCCGGAGATCACCAGCACCCGCGCCGTGCCGTGCTTATCGGCGATCGCACCGAACAGCGGTTGGCCGGCGCCCCAGAGGAGGTTCTGGATCGCGATGGCGAAGGAGAAGTCCGCGCGCGTCGCGCCGTGGATCTCCGCCAGCATCGGCAGCTGGAAGAATCCGATGGCCGAGCGCGGCCCGAAAGTCAGCATCGCCACAGCGCAGCCGCACAGGATCGCGGCGAAGGGCAGGGCCGCTGGATGGGCTGCGACATCGGCGGCATGCGGACGATCGGTCATCGCGGGTCGGCCTGAGGCGTTGGTTGGTCCGACACTTTGCGCCCTTCCGTCTCGGCCGACAAATGCAAAGCGCTGATGCGCCGCATTCGCCGCGCCGATGTGTCAGGGGGGCGCGAAGGCCCTGTCGGTCACTGCTGCGGCGGCGCGTCGGGAACGGCGTTGTCGTCGGTCGGCGCCTGGTCGGCCGGCGCATCGTCCATCGGCATGTCGTCCGACATGCCGCCATCGCCCGGATCCGGTGCTACGACCGGCTCCGGTCCCTTCACCTGGAAGCCGTTCACCTTCACCGAGCCGTCCGAGGCGGCGTCGACGACCCATTGGATGCGCCCGTCCGGCAACTGCTTGCCGAAGCCCTTCGCCATGGACAGGCCGCCGATGACCTGGTTGATCTCCGGCTGCGTCTGGGCTGCGGTCTGAAGCGTCGCGATGGCCGTGTCGAAGCCGGTCGCGGTGATGTCCACCGTCGCGGCCGGCTTGCCGTTGCTGGCGGCGAAGCTGCCGGCCATATCGAGCTGCAGGTCCGCCGCCTTGAGGCTGCTCGGCTCCAGCACGAAGCGGGGCGGGTTGTCGGTGAAGGATACGCCGATGCGCGTCTGCGCGTCCGCGCTGAGCGGCTCGGGCCGGCCCACGTCGAGGTCGGCCAGCGCGATCTCGGCCGGCGTCTGGAGGTCGAGATTGTCGACGCGCATGTTGAGCGCCATCGATTTCGGCATCAGCGTCGCCGCCCAGGCCGGGATCGCCGCCGAGGTGACGCCGAGGCCGTCGAAGCCGAAGGCGTAGCGCAGCGTGCCGGCCTTCGCGACGCCGTCCGTCGAGAGCGACACGGTGAGGCGATCCATCGTCGCTTTCGCGTATTGCGAATCGACCGAGATGCCGGCCAGCGTGTAGCCGCTGTGGAGCTTGTCCCAGAGCGGCAGCGCCGCGCGCAGTTTGCCCTTCAGGTCGGCCTGGCTGCCGGCGAGCTTCGGCTGGTCCGGCGTTCCCGGAGCCGTGAAGTATTCGGGATGGGAGATGAAGAAGCTGTAGAGGTCGGCGATGGCGCGGGAACGGAGCGCCTTGGCGCTCGTCGTCGCGTCGAGCGTGCCCGACTTGACGTCGAACCTGATGCCGCCCGGCGGCATGCCGGGCTCCTCCTTCAACGCCACGCTTTCGGTGAAGCCGCTGCCGGTCTGCTTCATCGCGAAGTCCAGCATCCCTGCGGCGACCGGCGTGCCGGTGATGTCGAAGCTCATCGGGCCCATGGTCGCGGAAACGTCGCCGGTGTCCTGGAGCGAGCGCATGGTGAGCCCTTCGACCGTTCCACTGCCCGAAAGCAGCGAGGCGACCTCCGGCGAGAAGACGCCTTTGAAGCGCTGCGGCCCGATGTCGTAGGTGGTTTCCTGCGTCCGGCCCGCGACCGTCACCTTCATGGCCATGTCGAGCTTGGAGTCGGTGTAGTAGTTCCAGTTCCCGTCGTCGCGCCGGCTGATCACGATGGAATAGGGCGAGATGCGGAACTCCGTGCCGGCCGGCTTCACCTTATCGATCGCCGGCTGGGCGTCGATGGCGAGGCGATAGCCGGCCGGATCCGGCTCGACCTTCACGATGCCGGTGTCGAATGCGGCGCGCCCGAGATAGGGCACCAGCCCGTCCACCACCGCCTTCGCGCCTTCCGGCGTGCCCGCTGCCGCTGGTTCGGGTCCGCTCGCGGGCGCTTGCGCCCAGACGGGCGCGACGGAGACGAGGAACAGGGCTGCGACACCTGCGGTCACGCGCATGCGGAACTCCCTTTCAGCCGATCCCCTTCGGATCGCGGCGGGATGAATTCCTAGCCGAGCGTCCGACGGAGGGAAAGAGTTCGGCGCATCGCGGCCCGTCGTGCGCTTTTTGCCGTGACGCCTGACGCGAAAAGTGGCAAAGCGCCCGGCATCCCAGCGGAACCTTCCGTGTCGAAACCAGCCGGCATCGTGCAGACTCTTGCGACCATCGGCGAATTGCGCGCCGCCCTCGATCCCCTCCGCTACGAAGGCCGGGCGATCGGGCTGGTGCCGACGATGGGCGCTCTCCATCACGGCCACATGGCGCTGGTAGACCGCTCGCGCGCCGCGAACGGCGCGACGGTGGTCTCGATCTTCGTCAATCCGACGCAGTTCGGCCCGAACGAGGACTTCGCCACCTATCCGCGCGATCTCGACCGCGACCTAGAGCTTTGCCAGGCGCACGGCGTCGACTTCGTCTTCGCCCCCGGCTTGCCCGAGATGTATCCGGAGCCGATGGACACGTTCGTCGAGGTCGCGTCCCTGTCCGGCGTCTTGGTCGGCGCGCAGCGGCCGGGGCATTTCCGCGGCGTCGCGACCGTGGTCTCGAAACTCCTGCACATCGCCGAGCCGGAGCGCGCCTATTTCGGCGAGAAGGACTTCCAGCAGCTCGCCGTGATCCGCCGCATGGTGCGGGACCTGTCGATGCGCGTCGAGATCGTCGGCGTCCCGACCGTCAGGGAGCCCGACGGCCTCGCCGCCTCCTCGCGCAACGTCCGCCTGTCGCCGGAGGCGCGCGCCGCCGCGCCGGCGATCGGCCGGGCGCTCGACGAGGCGGAAGCGCGATTTCGCGCCGGCGAGCGGTCGGCGGCGGAGCTGGTCGAGCTCGTCCGGTCGCGGATCGCCGCGGCGGCGCCGCTGGAACCGGTCGCCGTCGACTTTTGCAGCAGCCGGACGCTGGAGCCGCTGGAGACGATCGGCAGCGAGCCGGCTGTGATCCTCGTTTCCGTCCGGGCGGAGAAGGTGCTGCTGATCGACCAGCGCGAGCTTATATCGTCCCCGGAAACCGGAAAGGACGCGAGATGAGCGCCGAGGTCCAAGCCAAGCGCGTCAGCGCGCCCGACATCCGCGCGAGGAAGGGCGGCCAGCCGATCGTCGCGCTGACCTCCTACAGCTTCACCACGGCGCGCCTCGTCGACTCGCATGCCGACATGATCCTCGTCGGCGACAGCCTGGCGATGGTGGAGCACGGGCTCGACTCGACGCTCGGCGCGACGCTGGAAATGATGATCCTGCACGGCAAGGCGGTGGTGCGCGGCTCGGCCCGCGCGCTCGTCGTGGTGGACATGCCGTTCGGCTCCTACGAGGCCGGCGTGGAGGAGGCGTTCCGCAACGCCGCGCGCATCATGGCGGAGACCGGCTGTTCGGCGGTGAAGCTCGAAGGCGGCGAGCGGATGGCGGAAACCGTCGCTTTCCTGTCCGCGCGAGGCATCCCCGTCGTCGGCCATGTCGGGCTGACGCCGCAGGCGGTGATGAGCTTCGGCGGTTTCCGCACGCAGGGGCGCGAGCGCGCCGACTGGGAGCGGATCGAGCGCGACGCCGCCGCCGTCGCCGAGGCCGGCGCCTTCGCCGTGGTGCTGGAGGGCGTGGTCGAGCCGCTGGCGGAGAAGATAACCGAGGCCGTCGCCGTGCCGACCATCGGCATCGGCGCCTCCGCCGCCTGCGATGGGCAGATCCTCGTCCTGGAGGACATGCTCGGCCTCAGCCCCCGCGTGCCGCGCTTCGTGAAACGCTTCGGCAATCTCGGCGAGACGGCCGACGCCGCCATCGCCGCCTATGCTGAGGCCGTCCGGCAGCGCAGCTTCCCGGGCGAGGAGAACGTCTACCAGCCTAAGCCTACGAATCGCGCCTGATCGCGGCTTCCGCCGCCTCCGGATCGCTCGGCACCGGTTCGTCCAGCGTCAGCGGCAGGACGAAGGGCGTGCCGGAAAAGGCTTCCTCGCCCCGCCCGATGCTTTCGACCGCGCGGATCATCCGGCCACCGCGGCCGAGCTTCTCGTCGGCGAGCCGCACCAGGAGAGCGTTCGGCGTCGCGGTCGGCGCGCGGCGGCGGAGTTCGTCGGCCAGACGCTGCTCGTCCATGTCCGGGTTGATCGCGCAGGCGAGGATGTAGGCCGCCGCCGTCGAGCGACTGATGCCGGCGAAGCAGTGGATCGCCAGCGGCGTCTTCCGGTCCCAGCGGTGGCCGAATTCCAGCAACTGGTCGAGATGGCTAGCGTCCGGGTGGACCATGCCTTCGGTCGGCTCGACGATGTCGTTGATGCCGATGAAGAGGTGCCGATCCTCGCCGATCACCGCCGGCCGCTCCACCGGAGTGCCGACATTGATCAGCGTCAGCACGTCCAGCGCGCCGTGCTGCTCCACCGTGGCCGGCAGGTCGGCGAGGGACGACACCACGAGGTAGGTCATGCGTGCAGGTTCCTTTGCGATGCGGTCGCCTGCGCGCGGCAGGCGGCGTCCAGTTGCTCGAAGCGGGCGATGAATTGCGCGCCGACCGCGGATGCGGGGCACGGCTCGAAGTCGATGCCGTCGCCCGGTTGGCGCGATGGACGGCCGAAGAAGCTTTCCGCCTCCCTGGCGGAGAAGCCCGCCAGCACCGTCGCCTCGAAATAGGCCGACAGACGGTCGGCGGTCTTGATCGTCTTCTCGATCCGTTCGGGGAGTTCCGCCGGCAGGCCGAAGCGCAGGTGGACTGCGGTCTGGAGACGCTTCTCGACGGCCTTGTAGGCGCCGCCCATCACCGCCTTGAACGGCGAGATCATGTCGCCGATGACGTATTCGGGCGCGTCGTGGAGCAGTGCCGCCAGCCGCCAGCGCGGGTCCGCCTCGGTTTCCGCGATCAGCGCCTCCACCACCAGCGAATGCTGCGCGACGGAGAAGGCGTGGTCGCCTCGCGTCTGGCCGTTCCAGCGGGCGACGCGCGCGAGGCCGTGCGCGATGTCCTCGATCTCGATATCGAGCGGCGAGGGGTCGAGCAGGTCGAGGCGACGGCCGGACAGCATGCGCTGCCAGGCGCGGGGCGGTACCGCGCGGCTCAATCCGCCACCGCCGCGGCGCTCGCTGCGTCCGGCAGGGCATAGCCCGCCCATTCCGGAATCGTCAGCTCGACCGGAACGCCATCGGCTTCGACCGTACCGCCGCTGTTCAGCGCGCCGGCCAGCCGGTCGATGCGCACCATCACCATGCCCTCCCGGCCGGCGGCGGACAGCACCGTGCCGATCGATTTGCCGCCGGCGAGAATGTCCGCGCCGGGCGTCAGGTGGCGCTCGGCTTCCGCCAGCATCAGCCGGCGGCGCGCCGTGCCGCGATGCTGCATGCGCGACACGACCTCCTGCCCGACATAGCAGCCCTTGCGGAACGAGATGCCGCCGTTCTGGTCGAGCAGCACGTCGTGCGGAAAGACGTCGGACGCCGGGAAGTCGCGCTCGGCTTCCGCGACGCCGGCGCGGATGCGCAAGGCTTCGAACTCCGCCGCCTCCGTCTCCTCGCCACCGGTAAGGCCCTCGTAGGCGCGGAACACGGCGTCTCCCGGAAACCGCCGGTCGGCGATGAACCCCGGCGAGCGCTCCGTTTCCCAGACCGCGAAGACCGGTTCGTCGCTCGGCGCGATCCCGACCTTCGCCCGCAGCCGGTAGAGCGTCAGCCGCTTGGCGAGGTCGCCGCGCGCGCCCGCCGCGACATCCAGCCGGAAGCCGCCGTCGACGCGGCTGACGAGGAAGTCGAACAGGATTTTGCCCTGCGGCGTCAGCAGCGCCGAAGGACGCGCCTCGTCCGCCCCGATCGATTCGATATCGGAGGTCACGAGGTTTTGCAGGAAGTCGCTCGCCGCATCGCCGGTGACGAGGAGCGTCGCGCGGTCCGCGAGGCGAGCATGGGGCATGGCGGCGTCGCTTGCTTTGTGGGAACCGGCTACGTAATCCCCGACCCGATGGGCGGCAAGCGAGGCGACGGAATGGCGCAGACTTTCGACCGGGTGCTCCGCGGCGGCATCGTCGTCAACCACGACGGGGAAGGGGCGCGCGACATCGGCATCCGCGATGGTCGCATCGCCGCGATCGGTTCGATCCCGCGAGACTCGGCCGGCGAGGAGATCGACTGCGCCGGCCTGCACATCCTGCCGGGCGTCATCGACAGCCAGGTGCATTTCCGCGAGCCGGGCGCCGAGCACAAGGAGGACCTGGAGACCGGCTCGCGCGCTGCCGTCCTCGGCGGCGTCACCGCCGTCTTCGAGATGCCGAACACCAACCCGCTGACGACGAGCGGGGCGGCGCTCGCCGACAAGCTGACGCGCGCGAAGGGCCGCATGCATTGCGACTTCGCCTTCTGGGTCGGCGGCACGCGCGAGAACGCGTCCGACGTCGCCGAACTGGAGCGCCTGCCGGGCGCCGCCGGCATCAAGGTGTTCATGGGCTCGTCCACCGGCTCGCTGCTGGTCGAGGACGACGAGGGCGTGCGCGAAATCCTGATGCGTACGCGCCGGCGCGCCGCCTTCCACTCCGAGGACGAGTTCCGCTTACGCGAGCGGCTGGACCGGCGGGTCGAGGGCGATCCCGCCTCGCATCCGGTCTGGCGCGACGAGGAGGCGGCGCTCTCCTGCACGCGGCGGCTAGTGCGGATCGCCGAGGAAACCGGCGCGCGCATTCACGTCCTCCACATCTCGACGGCGGAGGAGATCGAGTTCCTGAAAGGCCACAAGCGGCTCGTCACCGCCGAGGCGACGCCGCACCACCTGACCCTGACGGCCGACGACTACGGCCGGCTCGGCAACCTCCTGCAGATGAACCCGCCGGTGCGTGAGCGCCGCCACCGCGACGGCGTGTGGCATGGCGTGGAACAGGGCGTCATCGACGTGCTCGGTTCGGACCACGCGCCGCACACGCTGGAGGAGAAGGCGAAGCCCTATCCCGCCTCGCCCTCCGGTATGACCGGCGTGCAGACGCTGGTGCCGGTGATGCTCGACCACGTCGCGAAGGGCAGCCTATCGCTGCAGCGCTTCGTCGACCTGACGTCGGCCGGGCCGCAGCGCCTCTTCGGCATCGCGGGGAAGGGCAGGATCGCGGTC
Source organism: Plantimonas leprariae (assembly GCF_008802405.1). Lineage (GTDB taxonomy): Bacteria > Pseudomonadota > Alphaproteobacteria > Rhizobiales > Rhizobiaceae > Plantimonas > Plantimonas leprariae. The sequence continues at coordinate 49,979 of NZ_VZDO01000006.1, read as the reverse complement.
GGCTACGACGCTGACTTCACCGTGGTGGATCTGAAGCGGAAGGAGACGATCCGGAACGAGTGGATCGGCTCGCGCGCCGGCTGGACGCCTTACGACGGCCTCTCCGTCACCGGGTGGCCGGTCGGCACGGTGATCCGCGGCGAGCGCGTGATGTGGGACGGCGAGATCATCGGGCCGTCGAACGGCGAGGCGGTGCGCTTCGCGGAAACCGGAGCTTAAAGCACCTCACAAAACCTCGCGAGGTCGGTCCGCCGGGTCTTTCACGTCGCCGATGCTCGCCTATGCGCTGCATAGGCTGCGCACGGCTCCTTGCGGAGACGGGAAATCCTTCGCCGGCCCTCCGCTCGGAAGTATTGCGAGGTGCTTTCAGTCCCCGGCGACGAAGAACTGCAGCTTGCCGTCCGGCGAGATGCCAACGCGGTAGAAGTTGTAGGCGCCGAAGCCCACCATCTCCTGATAGTCGCCGGCGGTGACGAGCTCGAACAGTTCCACCTTCTGCGGCTTGGTCAGCTTGTCGATCGCGAGGCCGGAGAAATAGGGCCAGACGTAGATCTCGTTCTCGGTATTCGGCTCGTTGCGGATGTGGCCGGCTTCCAGCACTTCGAGCAGGATCGCCAGCGTCTCGACGCCCTCGCCGTCGCCGGACGATGATTTCAGGTACTCGATCGGGTCGCCCTGCACGCCGCCGAAGGAGAGCACCGTGCCGTCGTCGCCCGCCTCGATGTAGGGGCGGAGCTTTTCGATATCGCCGGACTTGGCGATCTCGATCAGCTTGGCGCGAAGGTCGCGGACTGGGCCGGGCAGGCCTTCCTCGCCGTAGACGACGTCGGGCGGCGGCCCGACCGGCTCTTGCGGCGTCGCCTGCTGGGACGCGGCCGGATCGGTGCCCTTTTCCGCGCCTTCGTCGGCAGGAGCGGCGTCCTCGCCGTCTTCGCTCGGTGCGGTTTCGCCGGGCTGTGCCGCGGTGGGAGGGGTCGACGCGTCCGGCGTCGCGGCGGCCGGCGGCGGCTCCGACGTCGCGCCGGTGGTGGTCGGATCGCTGTTCGCCGGTGCGGACTGGGCAGCGGGCTGGTCGGCACGCGGATTCGCCGCGTCGTTCTGCGGCTTCGCTTCCGGCTGCTTCGAGCCCGGCTGGGCGAGCGGCGGCAGCGGCGTCGCGATCACGCCGTCCTCGGTCGGCAGGCTGCCGTCCTCGCGGCCGAGCTTGGAGAAGGCGGACGACGCCGTGGCACCGGCCAACAGTGCCGATGCGGCGAGGGCGTAGACGGCGATTCGTCGGGAAAAGGGCATGATCAGTCTCCGTCGCGCGCTCGGGCGAGCGTTGGCGGCGTCAGTGCAGGCTGCGCTCCACGCGGAACTCGCCGTGTTCGAGGCGGCGGCGCAGTTCGTCCACCACCGATATGGCCTTGTCCTCGCCGTGCAGGCGCACGAGCTCGACCAGGGCCGTCGAGATCGCCGTTTCGGCCAGGATGTCCGTGCCGATCCCGTCCGACATGCCGTCGGCCCAGGCCTCGTTGTGGTATTCGAAAGCCACCTGCTTCTTTTCGGCTTCGATCATCGCGTCGAGTTCGGCATTCGGCAGATCGACCATCGAATTTTCCTTTTATTCGGCCTTTCGGCTTCACGCGTCGTTAAGGTCCTAGCACGATCGGGCGAGCAGAATTCACTCGGATTCTCTCGATCGTTACTAGAGCGTTAATTTCCATAGCGCGTCGCGATGTCCCGGCTGAGCGACGCGCCTTCGTCCTGGTAGCGACCGACCGCGACGCGCGCCGCCGGCGTGCAGCGCCGGTACACGGAAGCGAAGGAGCGGTAGCCGCTGTTGTAGCTGGCGATCAGAATTTCCTTGTCCGCCGCGTTCGGCGCCTGCACGCGCAGGAGATCGTTCATCCGCTCCCGCCACACGCCGGCATTTTCGTCGCCGCAAAGCTGGCGAAGGAAGCTCACCGAGCCGAGAATCGTCGCGAGCCGTCCGAGCGGCTTCATGAACGGCGCGTTGCTCGGATTGACCGGCGGCGGCGGGGCCTCCTGCGCCTTCGCGGCCTCTTCCTTCCGCGACTTGGCACCCGTCTGTGCCGCGGGCGCGCCGACCGTCGCCGCAAGCGCGAGCGCCGCGACGAGGCTGCCGATGGCAAATTGGCGGACCCGGTTCATCGCCGCGATCTGTTCATCTTCGTAAACGCAAAAGCAATGATCGTGGCGGAACGCGGCGGAAATCCGTTCGCAAATGCGATATAAGCGCAACAACGGCGTGGGATTTTCGCCTGCGTCAAAGTCCGAGCAGGTGATCGCGATGCGCGCCGGCGACGATCTCGGCGAGGCCGGCGGTAAGACGGCCGGCGGCGGCGAGGCCGGGAAGGGCAGCGATCTCGACGAAGCGCACGGAGCGCGCATCGTCGCCGGCGACAGGTTCGACGCCGGGCGCGACGGCCTCAGCCGCGCGATGGACCGCGATCACCGCGTGAACGTCCGGTTCGATCGCTTCATGCAGGCAATAGAAGGCGAAGCGCGGGATCGCGAGACCGGTCTCCTCCTCGACCTCGCGGGCGACCGCGGTTTCGATCCGCTCGCCCCATTCCACCCGGCCGCCGGGAAGGCTCAGCAACCCTTGGAACGGCGGGCGGGCACGCTCCACGAGGAGGACGCTGTCGGCGCGGAACAGACAGGCGGATACGCCGAGGGTCGGGCTTCGCATCATGCCGGCGGCTAACTGGCCTGCGGCGGCGGAAGAACAAGGCGCGACCGCTCGGATCCGCGCCCTCCCGAGGCTATACGGCCGGCAGGGCCGGCGCGTCGAACGTCAGTCGTAATGCGCGGCGACGCGGCGCTTTTCGACGACGGGCTTCGCCTTGCGGAACGACTGGTTGGCGGCGGCGATCGCCGCGATGCCGATGTCACGGTACTTGGCGAGGAGGTCGACGTCCTTCTCTCGCTGGCTCTTCGAGCGGAATTGGATGACGTTCTGCGACATGGTTGCTTCCGAGGTTCGATGCGGGTCTGGCCGAACGCGAACAGAAAACTCGCGGATTGGGACAGTTTAACGGCGTAAACTGAACGTAACATAAACAGGCGAAATTCGATTCGTCCTGCTTGATAAAGTTGCCGGCTTGCCACATTACTAACAAACACAGTTAAATTTCAGTAATTATTGTTGCGTGATGACGTTTGCGTTTTCCGCGCCCGGACACTACGAAACCCCGCCAGCCGGCATGGCGCGCCGGCTCGAGGAGCGCGGATGATGGACGACGGCTTCCGGGGCCTCTCCCTGGCGAACACGATGACGCGGAGCCGGGAGGCGTTCCGGCCGCTCGATTGGCGCGACGGTGCGATCGATGCGGCCGACCGGCGGGTGCGGATGTATGTCTGCGGGCCGACCGTCTACGACTACGCCCATATCGGCAACGCCCGTCCGCTGATCGTCTTCGACGTGCTGTTCCGGCTGCTGCGGCACCTCTATGGCGAGGCGCAGGTCATTTATGCCCGCAACATCACGGACGTGGACGACAAGATCAACGCGCGCGCCGCCCGCGACTTTCCGGGCTTGGCGCTCAACGAGGCGATCGCGCGCGTCACCGGACCGACGGCCGCGCAGTTCGCCCGCGACGCCGAGGCGCTGGGCTGCCTCCCGCCGACATTCGAGCCGCGCGCCACCGCCTTCGTGTCGCCGCGCGGCGACGGCGGGCCGGACATGGTGTCGATGATCGAGGAACTCATCCGGCGCGGCCATGCCTACGAGGCGGGCGGCGAGGTGTTGTTCGACGTGTCGTCCATGCCGGACTACGGCGCGCTGTCGCGCCGGCGGCTCGACGAGCAGCAGGCCGGCGCGCGCGTCGCGGTGGAGGCGCACAAGCGCAACCCTGCCGACTTCGTCTTATGGAAGCTGTCGGATGCCGGCGAGCCGGGCTGGCACAGTCCGTGGGGCAGGGGGCGGCCCGGCTGGCACATCGAATGCTCGGTGATGGCCGAAGCTCATCTCGGGCGGACCTTCGACATCCACGGCGGCGGGCTCGACCTCATCTTCCCGCACCATGAGAACGAGATCGCGCAGTCCCGCTGCGCCCACGGTACGCATGCGATGGCGGAGGTCTGGCTGCACAACGGCTTCGTGCAGGTCGAGGGCCGCAAGATGTCGAAGTCGGAGGGCAACTTCGTCACCATCCACGACCTTCTCGAAGCGGAGACCTTCGGCGACCGCCGCTGGCCGGGCGAGGTGCTGCGCCTCGCCATGCTGATGACGCACTACCGCGAGCCGATCGACTTCTCCGTGCGGCGGCTGGAGGAGGCGGATGAGCTTCTCGCCGGCTGGCGCAGGGCGGCGGGCGACGCCGATCCCGGCGAACCGAGCGCTGCCTTCGTCGCGGCGCTGTGCGACGACTTGTCGAGTTCGGCGATGATCGCGGAACTGCATGCCCTCCGCCGTTCCGACCCGGCTGCGCTGAAGGGCAGCGCCGCGCTGCTCGGCCTTGACCTTTCGGTACAGGCGAGCACGGCTTCGGTCCCGACCGCCGAGATCGAGGCCCGTATCGCGGAGCGGCTGGAAAGGCTGAAGGCCCGCGACTTCGCCGCCGCCGACGCGATCCGTGCCGAACTATTGGCGAGGGGCATCCAGCTGAAGGACGGCAAGGACCCGGCGACGGGCGACCGCGTCACGACATGGGAAGCCGTGCGCTGATGGCACATTGAACTGCCGTGCCAAACGGACTAAGTTGGTGGACTAAGTTCAGGGAACGCCGATGCGCCAAGTGAACATGCACGAAGCCAAGACGCATCTGTCGCGGCTCGTCGAGGAGGCCTCGAAAGGCGAGTCGTTCATCATCGCGCGCGGCGGCAAGCCGCTGGTCAGGGTCGTGCCGATCGAGGCGGACGTTCCGGACCCGACGCCGCGGATCGGCTTCATGCGTGGTCAGTTCTCCGTTCCCGACGATTTCGACACGATGTTCGCCGACGAGATTCGCGAGATGTTCGAAGGGGATGAGAGCGACCCGCTCCGCCGCTTCCTCGAAGGGCGCGAATGACTGGATATCTGGTCGACACGCATCTCCTGGTCTGGGCGGCCGACGAAACGGAGCGCTTGTCGAAGACCGCGGCGGCCATTCTTTCGGATCCCGCGAGCGATCTCGCCTTCAGTGTCGTGGCTCTGTGGGAACTGGTGATCAAGACCGGCCTCGGCCGCAGCGTGATCCGGGGTGACATCGTCGCGTTGCGGCGTCAACTGCTCGCCCGGCGATATCGCGAACTGCAGGTCACCGCCGACCACGCCTTCGCCGTAGCGGCGCTGCCACCGTTGCATGGCGATCCTTTCGATCGGCTGATGATCGCGCAGGCTCGCGCGGAAGGACTGACGCTCCTGACCTCCGATGCCGTGGTGGCACGTTACCCCGGCATGATCGAGCGCGTATGAACGGGGCCAAGCCCTATCCGGCGATCGAGCCCTACCGGACGGGACGGCTTGCCGTCGGCGACGGGCATGAACTCTACTGGGAGCTCTGCGGCGATCCGAGGGGCAGGCCGGCGGTGTTCCTGCATGGCGGGCCGGGCAGCGGCTCCGCGCCGCATCATCGGCGGCTGTTCGATCCGAAGCGCTACAACGTCCTGCTCTTCGACCAGCGCGGCGCGGGGCGCTCGACGCCGCTGGGCGGCCTACAGGCCAACACGACGGAGCACCTCGTCGCCGACATCGAGCGCTTGCGCGAGATGGTCGGGGCGGAGCGCTGGCTCGTCTTCGGCGGGTCGTGGGGTGCGACGCTGGCGCTCGCCTATGCCGAGACGTATCCCGAACGCGTCGACGCGCTGGTGCTGCGCGGCGTCTTCACCGGGCGGCGCACCGAGATCGACTGGTTCTATCGCGGTGGCGCGAACCTGATGTTCCCCGACCATTGGGCGGACTTCCTCCAGCCGCTCGGCGAGGCGGATCGCGGCGATCCGGTAGCCGCCTACAACCGGCTTCTCGCCGATCCTGACCCGGCGATCCGCCAGCGCGCGGCGGCGGCATGGTCCGGCTGGGAGCGGCGGCTCGTGACGCTGCGGGGCGGACCCGCCGGGCGGGTCGGGACAGCGGGGCCGACCACGGCGGCCTTCGCCGCGATCGAGAACCACTACGTCCACAATGCCCTGTTCCTGGCGGAAGGGCAGTTGCTCGCGAATGCCGGCCGTCTCGCCGGCATCCCCGGGACGATCGTGCAAGGGCGCTGGGACGTCGTGACACCCGCCGCGACCAGCCATGCTTTGGCGAAGGCCTGGCCGGAGGCGGACTATCGTGTCGTCGAGAGCGCCGGCCACGCCTTCACGGAAGCGGGGATCGTCGAAGAACTGGTGGCGGCGACCGACCGTTTCGCCGACAGCAATCGGAGAGAACCGTCATGACGCTCGACAACCGGCCCGTCCACACCGGCGGCTGCCAGTGCGGCGCGGTGCGCTTTCGCATCGAGGGGGCGCTCGGCCGCGCCTCGATCTGCCATTGCCGCATGTGCCAGAAGGCCTTCGGCAGCTTCTTCGCGCCGCTGGTGAGCGTCGAGGGCGTGGAATGGACGCGGGACGAGCCGCAGCGCTTCCGCTCCTCGAACCATGTCGAGCGCGGCTTCTGCCCGAAATGCGGCACGCCGCTGACCTACGAGGCGCCGGACGGCGTCGGCATGGCGATCGGCGCGTTCGACGATCCCTCCGCCATCGCGCCGGAAATCCAGTTCGGCACGGAGGCGATGATCCCCTATTTCGACCGGCTCGCCCGCCTGCCGAAGCGCGACACGATGGGGGACGTGGAGAACGCCGCCTATCTGGCGGACATCGTCTCGTTCCAGCACCCGGACCACGATACCGAGGGGAAGAGCGGCGCATGAGCGGACTTCGGGAACTCTACCCGGCGATCGAGCCCTACGCCTCCGGCCATCTCGATGTCGGCGACGGTCACCGCGTCTACTGGGAGCGCTGCGGCATGCCGGGTGCGAAGCCGGCGGTCTTCCTGCACGGTGGCCCCGGCGGCGGCTCGACGCCGATGCATCGCCGCTTCTTCGATCCCGTCCGCTACGACGTGCTGCTGTTCGACCAGCGCGGCTGCGGCCGCTCGACGCCGCACGCCTCGCTGGAGGCGAACACGACCTGGCACCTCGTCGCCGACATCGAGGCCTTGCGCGAGATGGCGGGCGTCGAGCGCTGGCAAGTGTTCGGCGGCTCGTGGGGTTCGGCGCTGGCGCTGGCCTATGCCGAGACGCATCCCGACCGATGCGAGGAACTGGTGCTGCGGGGCATCTTCACCCTCCGCCGGTTCGAGCTCGAATGGTACTATCAGGAGGGTGCGTCCTTCCTGTTTCCCGAAAAGTGGGAGCGGTTTCTCGCACCGATCCCGGAAGCCGAGCGCGGCGACATGATGGCGGCCTACCGCCGGCGGCTCGTTCACGACGATCCAGCCGTGCGGCTCGAGGCGGCGAGGGCCTGGAGCCGCTGGGAGGGCGAGACGCTGACGCTGCTGCCCGACCCCTCGGTCAGCGACGCCTTCCACGCGGACGAGTTCGCGATCGCCTTCGCGCGGATCGAGAACCACTACTTCGTCAACGCCGGCTGGCTGGAGGAGGGGCAACTGCTGCGCGACGCGCCGAAGCTGGCGGGCATTCCGGCCGTGATCGTCCAGGGCCGCTACGACCTCGCGACGCCGGTGGTGACGGCCTGGGACCTCTCCCGCGCGCTCCCCGATGCCGAGTTCCACATCGTCGAGGATGCGGGCCATGCGGCGAGCGAACCCGGCATCCGCGACCGGCTGATCCGCGCGACGGACCGCTTCGCCGCATCAGCGCGATGAATACGAGCCATCAGGGAAAACGGGTGTCGGGCCGGCGCGGCCCCGCGTAACAATCGGCCCGTTCGCAACGAGTGCCGAAGACCGCCATGCCGACATCGACTGCCGAGACCTCGCGCGGCTTCCTTTTCGCGGTGTCCGCCTACGTGCTGTGGGGGCTAGTCCTGCCGCTCTACATGAAGTCGCTGTCGCACGTTCCGCCGATGGAGATCGTCGGGCACCGGATCGTCTGGTCGGTGCCGATCGCCGCCGCCATCCTCTGGTGGAGTGGTGCGCTTCGCCAGGCGCTCGCGAAATTCCGCTCGCCCCGCATCGTCGCGCTGATGGCGACGACGGCCGCGCTGATCACGCTGAACTGGAGCACCTACGTCTACGCGATCGTGAAGAACCACGCGGTGGACGCCGCGCTCGGCTACTACATCAACCCGCTGGTGAACGTGCTGATGGGCGCGATCTTCCTCGGCGAACGGCCGAGCCGCCTGCAATCGCTCGCCATCCTGCTGGCGGTCGTCGCGGTGCTGATCCTCACCGTGCTGGCCGGCGGGCTGCCCTGGATCTCGATCTTGCTGGCGCTCAGCTTCGGCGGCTACGGGCTCCTGCGGAAGATGATCCCGGTCGCCCCGGCGGAGGGTTTCTTCCTGGAGGTCGCGATCCTCGCCCTGCCGGCGCTTGCCGTGATCCTCATGGCGGTGCCGGAAGGTCCCCGGCACTACGTGCCGCACGGGTCGGACTGGCTGCTCCTGTTCGGCGCAGGCATCGTCACGGCGCTGCCGCTCATCCTCTACGCGGCCGGCGCGAAGCGGCTGGAATTCGCCACCCTCGGCATCCTGCAGTACATGGCGCCGACGATGATCTTCCTGACGGCCGTGTTCCTGTTCGGCGAGCCGTTCTCGAACTGGCAGCTCGTCGCCTTCGCCCTCATCTGGACGAGCGTCGGCATCTACATCTGGTCGCTGCTGAAACAGGCCCGAGACCGCCGGCGCGATCGCGCGTCGGAACGGGCGAGCCTGACGGCCGAGGCCGCTTGAGCTACAGGCGCTCGATCACCGCCGGCTCGCCTAGGCGCTCGGCCGGGTCGGCCGGTGCCGCGCCGGCAATGGCCGGCACGATGTCCTCGGCCCGGTCGAGCACCAGCGGGCGCACCTGATGCGCCGTATGGATGAAACCCTCCGCCCGCATGTGGTCGAGGAGCTTCGACAAGGGGTCCCAGAAGCCGTTGATGTTGGCGAAGGCGATCGGCTTGGCGTGCCGGCCGAGCTGGCCCCAGGTCATGATCTCGATGATCTCTTCGAGCGTGCCGATGCCGCCCGGCAGCGCCACGAAGGCATCGGACCGCTCGAACATCTTGTGTTTGCGCTCGTGCATGTCGGCGGTGACGATCAGCTCGTCGAGCCGCGTCAGCTCGCGCTCCGTCGCCTCCATGTCGATCAGGAAGCGCGGGATGATGCCGGTCACCTCGCCGCCGGCCGCGAGCACCGCGTCCGACACCGCGCCCATGATGCCCCGCGTGCCGCCGCCGTAGACGAGACGGATGCCGGCCTCGCCCATCGCCGTTCCGAGGATGCGCCCGGCCTCTAGGTGGGCCGGGTCGCGGCCGGGCGACGAGCCGCAATAGACGCAAATGGATCGAATCGAACTCATACGGTCGTGTTTCCGACGCAGCTGCGGCGCGGTCAAAGCGAGGCGGCGCCGGAACGGCCGCCCCGGAACCCGCCGAAGTGCCGGCTCAGCGCCGGGCGAGCGGACGCGCGGCGAGGATGATCGCGGTCGACAGCGCCGCCTTCAGGAGGTCCGCCGGCAGGAAGGGCAGGAGACCGCCGGCGACCGCCTTGTCGAAGCCGACGAGGCTCCCGAGCCAAGCGAGGCCGAAGACGTGGATCGTCGCGTGGCCGAGGAGCACCGACAGCGCGACGGTCGGCAGCGAGCGGGCGAAGCCGCGCTCCACCAGCCAGCCGACCAGCGTCGCGGCGAGGAGGAAGCCGAGGAGGTAGCCGCCGGTCGGGCCCAGCATGTAGGCGAGGCCGATGCCCCGCTCCGGCGTGCCGGCGAAGACCGGCAGGCCGGCCGCGCCTTCCGCGAGATAGGCGAGCACGGTCGCGAAGCCGAGACGCGACCCGAGGCTCGCACCGAGCAGCACCACCGCCATGGTCTGCAGCGTCATCGGCACCGGCCAGAACGGCACCTGCGTCTTGGCCGCGACGGTGAGGAGCAGCGTGCCGACGGCGACGAGCGCGACATTGCGCACGATTCGCGTCCGCGCGTCGGCGACCGGCCAGACGCGTTCGATGATCGGCAGGCTCGCAGCGTTCGTCATGGATCGTCCCCTCTCGCGCTGGTCTTCGATGTCGCGGCGGACCATGTCCGCCTTGCCGGCGAAACGCAAGGCGTTACCCGTCAGATCGCCCGGGCGAGGCTCTCGGCGACGTAGACTTCCCGCATCCGCTTCGCGATCGGGCCGGGCGAGCCGTCGCCGAGCGCGACGCCGTCGATCGAGACCACCGGCGTGACGAAGGCGGAGGCGGAGGTGATGAAGGCTTCGTCGGCGGCCTTGGCCTCGGCCACCGTGAACGGGCGTTCCTCGACGTTCATCCCCGTTTCGGCCGCGAGCCGCACCACGGAGGCGCGCGTGATGCCGTGCAGGATCGCGTTCGACAGGTGCCGCGTCACCACCTTGCCGCCGGCGACGATATAGGCGTTGTTGGACGAGCCCTCGGTGACGAAGCCGTCCTCGCCGACCATCCAGGCGTCATCCGCGCCCTTGGCCTTCGCCTCCATCTTGGCGAGCGAGGGGGCGAGAAGCTGCACCGTCTTGATGTCGCGCCGCGCCCAGCGGAGATCGGGCACCGTCGCGACCTTGATGCCGCGCCTGACGCTCTCGCGCTCCAGAACGGGCCCCGCTTGCGTGAACAGCACCAGCGAGGGCTTGGTGCCGGCGGGCGGGAAGGCGAAGTCGCGGTCGGCCGCCCCGCGCGTCACCTGCAGGTAGATCAGGCCTTCCTCCAGCGCGTTGCGCCGGACGAGCTCGCGGTGGATCGCGAGGAGATCGTCCTCGCTCGTCGGCGCGTCCATCCGAAGCTCGCCGAGCGAGCGGCGCAGCCGCGCCATGTGGCCTGCGAAGTCGATGAGCTTGCCGCCCACCACCGTCGTCACCTCGTAGACGCCGTCGGCCATCAGGAAGCCGCGGTCGAAGATCGAGACCTTCGCTTCCGCTTCCGGAAGGTAGTCGCCGTTGACGTAGGTGATGCGGCTCATGACGGCACCCGATCTGGAGTTGTCGGCCACTGCGCTAGCGAAAAGCGGCGCGTCGCGCCAGCCGCTTGCCGGCCGGCGGCGAAACAGGCGTTGTGTTTTTCGCGTCCTGAAACCAGAAAGGCGCGGATGGCCTCGATCGCCGGGGCCGGGAGGACAGCATGGCCAACTATCTCGGGCTCGACCTCGGCACCTCGTCGCTGAAGGTGCTCATCATCGACGAGAACCAGCAGCCGATCGCGACGGCGACCGCGCCGTTGACCGTGCAGCGGCCGGAGTTCGGCTGGTCGGAGCAGGACCCGGCGAGCTGGATCGAGGCCTGCCGCACTGCCATCGCCGAGTTGAAGGAAACGCACGGCGCGGCGCTGACCGCGGTGGAGGGCATCGGGCTCTCCGGCCACATGCACGGCGCGACGATCCTAGGCGAAGGGGACGAGGTGCTGCGCCCCTGCATCCTCTGGAACGACACGCGCTCCCACCGCGAGGCGGCCGAGCTCGACGACGAGGAGGCGCGGCGCATCACCGGCAACATCGTGTTCCCGGGCTTCACCGCGCCGAAGCTCGCCTGGGTGCGGCGGAACGAGCCGGAAGTCTTCGGACGCGTGCGCCGGGTGCTCTTGCCGAAGGACTATCTCCGCCTCTGGCTCACCGGCGAGGCGGTGTCCGAGATGTCGGACGCGGCGGGAACCTCCTGGCTCGATACGGGTAGGCGGGACTGGTCGGAGCGCATGCTGGAGCGCACCGGCCTCACGCGCGAGCACATGCCGGCGCTGGTCGAGGGCGGCGAATCCAGCGGAACGCTTCGCGCCGAGCTCGCGAGCGAATGGGGCATCGCCGGCCGCGTCGTGGTGGCAGGGGGCGGCGGCGACAACGCGGCGTCCGCCTGCGGCGTCGGCGTGGTGAAGCCCGGCACCGGCTTCCTGTCGCTCGGCACGTCGGGCGTCCTGTTCACCGCCGCCGAGTCCTACGCGCCGCGGCCCGAGACCGCGATCCACACCTTCTGCCACGCCCTGCCGAACACCTGGCACCAGATGGGCGTGACGCTCTCCGCCGCCGGTTCGATCGAGTGGTTGAGCCAGTTCCTGCGCGAGAAGCCGGCGGAGCTGACGGGCACCCTCGGCGAGAGTTGCGAAGCGTCGGGCCGCCTCCTGTTCCTGCCCTATCTCGCGGGCGAGCGGACGCCGCACAACGACGCCGCGGTGCGCGGTGTCCTCGTCGGCCTCGAAGCCTCGACCGATCGTCGCGACGTGACGCGGGCGGTGCTCGAAGGCGTCGCCTTCTCGATGCGCGACTGCCTGGAAGCCGGCGGCGGCGTCGGCTCGGTGACGCGCCTCGTCGCGGTCGGCGCCGGCTCGCGCTCGGCCTACTGGCTGGACCTGATGGCGAACGCGCTTCAGTGTCAGATCGCGCTGCCGGCAGCGGGCGACTTCGGCGCGGCGCTCGGCGCGGCGCGGCTCGGCCTCGTCGCCGCGACCGGCGCTGACCCCGCCGCGGTGATGACCGAGCCGCCGACGGCCCGCGTCTTCGAGCCCCGCGCGGAACTGGCGGGAGCCTTCGCCGAGGCCTATGGCCGCTACCGCTCGCTGTACCCGGCGATCCGTGACTGGCAGGCACGCGCCGGACAGCCCGCCTGACATGCCCTTCACGAAAACGGACCGGCATTTCGGTCGATTCGTCCTTGCCGCCGTCGCCGCGGGCTTCGCCGCGCTTGTGATCGCCGTACTGGCGGTGGCCTACGGCATTTCGCGCCAGCAGGAGCACAACGCCTGGGTGCTCCACACCTACCAGGTGGAGACCGCGCTGACCGAGTTCCGCTTCTGGGCCGAGCGGATCGAGGTCGTGCGGCGCGGCCAGCTCCTGCAACCCGACCAGCGCTTCGTCGACGGCTACGCGAGGGCCAGAGAGGAAGTGCCGAAGGTCGTCGAGCGGATCGCCGCGCTGACCGCCGACAATCCGAGCCAGCAGGCGCGCGTCGCGAAGCTGCGCGATCTGGCGAAACTTCAGATCGATACGGTCGGACAGGTCTTCGACCGGCCGGGTGGAGTGACCGACGCGGAAGCCGACAAGGCGCTGTTCTCGGACGGCAGTTTCGAGGCGATCCGGCAGTCGCGGGCGACCTCCGTAGAGATGATCGAAGCGGAGCAGCGGCTTCTCGCCGACCGGCAGGCGGCCGAGCGGCGCAGCGTCTTCACCACCTACGCCATCCTCGCGGTCGCGGGGCTGGTCGCACTGCTCGTCGCCGCCAGCACGATATGGCTGGTTCGCCGCAACCTCAACGAGGTGAAGGCCTCGCGCGACGCCCTGCGCGGCCTGAACGAGAACCTCGAAGGGGCGGTGGCCGCGCGCACCGCCGACCTGCAGCGCGCCAACGACGAGATCCAGCGCTTCGCCTACATCGTCAGCCACGACCTGCGCTCGCCGCTCGTCAACGTCATGGGCTTCACCGCCGAGCTCGACGCCGCCACCAAGCCGCTGGCCGAGATGGTCGCCAAGGCTGAGGCGGACGCGCCGCATGTCGTCTCCGAGGACGCGCGACTCGCGGTCAAGGAGGACCTGCCGGAGGCGATCGGCTTCATCCGCTCCTCGACGCAGAAGATGGACCGGCTGATCAACGCCATCTTGCGCCTGTCGCGCGAGGGCCGGCGCGTGATCACGCCGGAGCGCCTGAAGGTCGCCGAGATCCTCGACGGCATTTCCGCGAGCCTGGCGCATCGAACCAGCGAGATCGGCGCCGAGATCGCCGTCGCGAAACCCTTGCCGGACGTCGTCAGCGACCGGCTCGCAGTCGAGCAGATCTTCTCCAACCTCGTCGAGAACGCGATGAAGTACGCCGAGCGGGGACGGCCGGTCCGGATCACCGTGCGCGGCCGCAACTCGGGCGGCAAGGCGAGCTTCGACGTGGAGGACAACGGCCGCGGCATCGACCCGCGCGACCACGAACGGATCTTCGACCTGTTCCGGCGGTCCGGCACGCAGGACCAGCCCGGCGAGGGCATCGGACTTGCGCATGTGCGCGCTCTCGCTTACCGCCTTGGAGGAAACGTTTCCTGCCGGTCGGAAGTAGGCGTCGGCTCGACCTTCACGCTGACCCTGCCGTCCGTCTACAAGCCCCCGAAGGAGGCTTAACGCTTGAGCGCCACGCACAAGTCCGTCACGATCGTGATGATCGAGGACGACGAGGGGCATGCCCGCCTCATCGAGAAGAACATCCGCCGCGCGGGCGTCACCAACGAGATCCGCCACTTCACCGACGGCACCTCGGCGCTGGCCTATCTCTACCAGGCCGAGGACGGGCCGGCCCTGAACGGCCCGGCGATGGTGCTGCTCGATCTCAACCTGCCGGACATGAGCGGCACCGACATCCTGGCGCGGATGAAGGCGGACGGACCGCTGAAGCGCACGCCGGTGGTGGTGCTGACGACGACCGACGACAAGGTCGAGATCCAGCGCTGCTACGATCTCGGCGCCAACGTCTACATCACCAAGCCGGTGAACTACGAATCCTTCGCGCAGGCGATCCGCCAGCTCGGCCTTTTCCTGTCGGTGATCCAGCTTCCCGATCCGGAAGGTCAGTAGGACCGAAGACATGGATCGCCCGGCGCGAGTCCTCTACATCGACGATGACGAGGGGTTGCGCCACCTGACCGAGCGCAACCTGAAACGGCGCGGCTTCGAAGTCGCGACCGTCGCTTCGGGGCCGGAAGGCATCGAACTGCTCGGCCGCGAGCGGTTCGATCTCGTCGCGATCGACCACTACATGCCGGAAGTCGACGGTCTGGCGACGCTGGAGCGGCTGATGCGCGAGGTGCCGGCGCCGCCGCCCGTGGTCTACGTCACCGGTTCGGACGAGAGCCGCGTCGCGGTCGCGGCGCTGAAGGCGGGCGCGTCCGACTACGTCGTGAAGTCGATCGGCCCGGAATTCTTCGACCTCCTCGCCACCACCTTCGCGCAGACGCTGGACCGGGAAGGGCTGAAGCGCGCGGCGCGGCAGGCGGAAGAAGCGCTGCGCGACACCAACCAGCGGCTGCAGTTCCTCCTGAAGGAGGTCAATCACCGTGTCGCGAACAGCCTGCAGATGGTGTCCGCCTTCGTGATCATGCAGGGCTCGGCGCTCACCGACGAAAGCGCGAAGGCGGCGCTGCGCCAGACGCAGCAGCGCATCCTCGCGATCGCGCAGGTCCACCGCAAGCTCTACACGTCCGAGGACTTCGAACTCGTCGACATGGCCGACTATCTGGCGGCGCTCCTGTCCGATCTCGAGGAGACTTGGTCGACGCCGGCCTCGCCGCGCCGGCTCGTGCTTCATGCGGATGCTTTGAAACTGAAGACCGACAAGGCGGTGGCGGTCGGCGTCATCGTCAACGAGCTCGTCAGCAACGCCTGCAAATACGCCTACGGATCGAGCGGCGGCGAAATCCGCATCTTTCTCCGGAAGGAGGGGGAGGGCGACTTCCGGCTCTGCGTCGAGGACGACGGGCCGGGTTTCGCGCTCGACGCCGTGCCGCGGGGCACGGGCCTCGGGCGCAAGCTCGTCGGCGCGATGGCCGCGACGTTGCGCAGCGACGTCAACTACGCCCGCGCGCCCTCCGGCTTCCGGATCGATCTGCGCGCGGCGGTCTAGGGCGCCGTTTGCTCGGAAACGAGCGCCGGCGCCGGCGGCTCCCACCACACCCTATGCAAAAGAGAAACCCCGGCGCTTGGCGCCGGGGTCCCGTATCGATGCCGGCTGGCCGCCGCAAGGCGACCGGCCGGATGCGTATCGAAGCTTACTTGCCGATCTCGGCGTAGGTGATCTTGCCTTCCGCGTTCGGCTTCCAGACGTACATCGTGTAGTCGGCGTCCTTGCGGTCGCCCTTCGAGTCGTAGGCGATGTTGCCGATGACGGTCGAGACCGGCTCGCCGTCGCGCAGCTTGCTGGCCGCCGCCTGCGGGTCGGCGGAGCCGGCACGCTTGATGCCTTCCGCGATGATCTGCATGGAAGCGTAGGAGTAGAGCGTGTAGGCTTCCGGGTTGAAGCCGGCGTCGCGGAACTCCTTGACCGCGTTCGCGGCGGCGGGGTTCTTCGTCGCGTCCGGGCCGAAGGTCATCAGCGTGCCCTCGACGGCCGGACCGCCGATCGTGACGAACTCGTCCGAGGTGATGCCGTCGCCCGACATGAAGGTCGGCTTGAAGCCGGCATCGGCGCCCTGGCGGACGATCAGGCCGCCTTCGGTGTGGAGACCGCCCCAGTAGAGGATCTGGACGCCGGCGCTCTTCATCTTGGAGATCAGCGAGGAGAAGTCCTTATCGCCGACATTGACGCCCTCGTACATGACTTCCTTCACGCCGGCGGCGTTCATCGCCTTCTTGGTCTCGTCGGCGAGGCCCTGGCCGTAGGTCGTCTTGTCGTGGATGACCGCGACCTTCTTGTCCTTGAAGTTGTCGGCGATGTACTTGCCGGCGACCGCGCCCTGTTGATCGTCGCGGCCGCAGGTGCGGAAGACGTTCCAGAGATCGCGCTCGGTGAACTTCGGGTTGGTCGAGGCCGGCGTCACCTGCAGGATGCCGTTCTCGGCGAAGACGTCCGAGGACGGGATCGAAACGGAGGAATTGAAGGCGCCGACCACGAACTGGACGCCGTCGCCGACGAACTTGTTGGCGACCGAGACGCCCTGCTTCGGGTCCGACACGTCGTCGCCGAGTTCGACCACGATCTTCTCGCCGTTGATGCCGCCGGCGGCGTTGATGTCCTTGGCGGCCTGCTCGGCGCCCTTCTGGAGCTGCGCGCCGAAGGCGGCGTTCGGGCCGGTGAGCGGGCCCATCACGCCGACCTTGATGTCGGCGAAAGCCGTGCCCGAAAGCAGCAGGCCGGCGACGAGCGCCGCGCTGGAGATGAGATGCTTCTTCATGCGTAACCCCTGTTGCTTGCTGAACCCCGGTTCCGTTTCCCGGAACCATTGATCGGATGAACGCCCCGCCGTCCGAGACTTGCTCGAAACCGCCGCCGGTGTCATCCAGATTTTGCGATCGGCTCGCCGCCGGTTGCCGGCGTCGTTACCGGCCGCCACGACAGCGGTCCGGCCCGCTCGTGCAGCCAGTAATATTGCGTCACCATCTGCGAGACGCGGGTGTATCGGTAGGCGAAGAAGCCGATGAGCATCAGGACGATCGTGTCGACGACGTAGTAGTGCAGCGAGAAGAGGGTGTCGCCGAGCACGCTGAAGTGGATGAAGCGGATCGCGACGCCGAGCAGCAGCAGATAGAAGAACAGGATCGACTGCGACCGCCAGGTGCCGGCGCAGCTCTTGCCCGTCGCCCAGGCCGCCGCGCCGCCGAGGATCACGGTGACGAACAGGAAGGGCAGGGCGGACGGCGTTTCGTAGAGGATGCCCTGCATCAGTGGTGCCCGCCTTCGAGGTAGGCGGACCTGACCTCGGGATTTTCCAGGAGCTCGCGACCCGAACCGCTCATCGTGATGACGCCGTTCACCATGACGTAGCCGCGATGGGCGAGCCGAAGCGCGTGGTAGGCGTTCTGCTCGACGAGGAACACCGTCAGCCCCTCGTCGCGGTTCAGGGCGCGGATCGCGTCGAAGATCTGCTTCACGATCAGCGGGGCGAGGCCGAGCGAGGGCTCGTCCAGCATCAGGAGCTTCGGGCGCGCCATCAGCGCCCGGGCGATCGCCAGCATCTGCTGCTCGCCGCCGGACAGCGTGCCGCCGCGCTGGCCGATGCGCTCCTTCAGGCGCGGGAACAGCGCGAACATGCGCTCGACGTCCTGATCGAAGTGCTTCAGCTTGTCGAGCGACGCGCCCATCTGGAGGTTCTCGAGCACGGTCATGCGCGGGAAGATGCGCCGGCCCTCCGGCGACTGCGCGATCCTGAGGCGCGAGATCTCGTGCGGCGGCATGCGGGTGATGTCGCGGCCGTCATAGGTGATGGTGCCCTCGCGGGCCTGCGGGTTGCCGAAGATCGTCATCATCAGCGTCGACTTGCCGGCACCGTTCGCGCCGATGATCGTGACGATCTCGCCGGGACGGACGTCCATGTCGACGCCCTTCAGGGCGATGATCTTGCCGTAATAGGTCTTCACGCCCCGGACGCTGAGCAGCGGGGCGGCGGGCGAGGCGGCGGTGGCGGCGACGGGCAGGGCGCTCACTGCGCGGCCTCGCCGGCCATCGCGTCGAGCTGGTGCTCCACGGCTTCCACCTCCTCGTCGTCGACGCCGAGATAGGCGGCGATCACGCTCGGGTCGTTGCGCACCGCTTCCGGCTTCCCATCGGCGATCTTCTTGCCGTATTCGAGCACCACGACGTGGTCGGAAATCTGCATCACCACCGACATGTCGTGCTCGATGAGGAGGATCGACGTGCCCTCCTTGGCGCGGATGTCGAGGAGCAGGGTATTGAGGTCGGCCGATTCGCGCGGGTTGAGGCCGGCAGCCGGCTCGTCGAGGCAAAGAAGTTCCGGCCCGGTGCACATGGCGCGCGCTATCTCCAGCCGCCGCTGCGCGCCGTAGGGCAGGTCCGCCGCCGGATCGTCGGCGCGGTCGATGAGCTGCGTCTGTTCCAGCCAGTGGCGGGCGCGGTCCACCGCTTCGGCCGCCGCGTCGTGGTAGCGCTTGAAGCCGAGGATGCCGAGCACCGTCATGCCGGAAGCGCGCATCAGCATGTTGTGCTGCGCGACGAGCAGGTTCTCCAAGACGGTCATGCCGCCGAACAGGCGGATGTTCTGGAACGTGCGCGCCACCCGGCCGACCTGGCTGATCTTGAAGTCCGGCATCCGCTCGAGGAGATGCACGTCGCCGCCGCGATGCGTCATCCGCAGCATGCCGGTGGTCGGCTTGTAGAAGCCGGTGATGCAGTTGAAGACCGTGGTCTTGCCGGCACCGTTCGGGCCGATCAGCGCCGTCACCTCGCCGCGCGCGGCGGTGAAGGACAGGTCCTTCACGGCGGTCAGGCCGCCGAAGCGCATCGTCACGTGCTCGACGCTCAGCACCGGGTCCATGGTGGTCGCGTTCCCAGCGGCCATCAGCCGTGGCCTTCCGTCACGAGGTCGCCGGAGATCGCCTTGCGCTCCTTCAGGAAGGCGGTCGGCGAGCGGGCGGAAACGAAGCCGCGCGGCTTCCAGATCATGATCCCGACCATCACGAGACCGAAGATGAACATGCGGTACTGGTTGGGGTCGAAGTCGTTGCCGAGCACGATCTTCAGGAACGACAGCTCGCGCAGGAGCTCGGTGCCGCCGATCATCACCAGCGCGGCGAGCGCGACGCCGACCATCGAGCCCATGCCGCCGAGGACGACGATGGCGACGATCACCGCCGATTCGATGAAGACGAACGATTCCGGCGAGACGAAACCCTGACGCGCCGCGAAGAACGAGCCGGCGAACCCCGCGAACATCGCGCCCGTCGCGAAGGCGGTGAGCTTGGTGTTCGTGGTGTTCATGCCGAGCGAGCGGCAGGCGACCTCGTCCTCGCGCAGCGCCTCCCAGGCACGCCCGATCGGCAGGCGGCGCAGCCGGAGCGTCACGAAGGCGGTGAGGAGCGCAAGCGCCAAGATCAGATAGTAGAGGAAGATCTTGTAGTAGGCCGACGACATCGGCAGGCCGAAGGCTTTCGCGAAGTTGTTCGTCGCCCCCGCATCGAAGGAATAGAGGCCGAACAGCGTCAGCTTCGGGATGCCGGAGATGCCGGCCGAGCCGCCCGAGAAGTCGCGCCAGTTGATCAGCACGAGGCGGATGATCTCGCCAAAGGCGAGCGTCACGATGGCGAGATAGTCGCCGCGCAGGCGAAGCACCGGGAAGCCGAGCATGATGCCGAAGGCCGCGGCGAAGAAGCCGGCCATCGGCAGCAGGATCCAGAACGACAGGTGGAAATTGGTGGCGAGCAGCGCGTAGGAATAGGCGCCGACCGCGTAGAAGGCGACGTAGCCGAGGTCGAGGAGGCCGGCGAGGCCGATCACGATGTTCAGGCCCCAGCCGAGCATAACGTAGATCAGGATCTGGACGCCGAGATTGTCTACCCACTTGATCGAGCCCTGGACGCCGTTCAGCGCGACCATCAGCGCCGGATAGGCGAGCAGCAGGACGAAGCCGATGCGGCCGATCAGCTTGTTGCGGGCGCGCATCGAATCGACGCTCGCCTGCACGGCGGCCTGCGGCTTCTTCCGTCCGGCCCGCGCGGCGATCGCCGGATAGATGAAGGCGGAAAGCAGGAAGCGGCCGACGAAGACGATCGCGACCATGACGAGCGCGGTGCCCATCTTGTTCTCGACGATCAGCTCGTTGGAGATGTTCTGCGTGGTGCGCAGGCCCACCAGCGGCCCGAAGATGGCGAAGGCGACGATGCCGGCGATCAGCGCGTCCTTGAACGCCTTGCCGTAGTCCTGCGCCTCGGCGGGAGAAGTGACTGCCGCGATGGTTCGGGCGATCGGTGCGCTCATCGGTTCAGACCTTCTCGACTTCCGGACGGCCGAGGATGCCCTGCGGCATGAAGATCAGGACGATGATCAGGATCGAGAAGGCGGCGACGTTCTGGTAGTCGGCCGAAACGTACTGCGCCCAGAACACCTCGATGAGACCGATCAGGATGCCGCCGAGAACGGCCCCCGGCAGCGAGCCGATGCCGCCGAGCACCGCCGCCGTGAACGCCTTCACGCCGGGCGTGAAGCCGTCGGAGAAGTGGACGACGCCGTAGTACATCAGGAACAGTGTGCCGGCGACGGCCGCCAGCGCCGCGCCCATCACGAAGGTCAGCGAGATCGTCAGGTCGACGTTGATGCCGAGGAGCCCCGCCATCTTGCGGTCCTGCTCGCAGGCGCGCTGCGCCCGGCCGAGTGCGGTCTTCTGCACCACGTACCAGAAGGCGGCGAGGAGCACGGCCGTCACCACCCAGATGACGATCTGCTTCAGCGAGATGAACAGCGTCATCCCATCGGCGCCGGTCCAGATGGGGAAGTTCTGGTTCAGCATCGGCGGCGTCGCCTTGTTGCGCGGCCCTTGCGCGAGCTGGACGAAGTTCGACAGGACGATCGACATGCCGATCGCCGAGATCAGCGGCGCGAGGCGGAACGAACCCCGCAACGGCCGGTAGGCCACGCGCTCGATCGCCCAGTTCAGGACCGAGGTCAGCACCATCGAGATGACCATCACGACGATCAGCGCCAGCCCAATCGAGGCGACGCCGAGCCAGGTCGTGATGACGAGAAAGGCGATGAGGGCGAAGAAGGCTGACACCATGAAGACGTCGCCGTGCGAGAAGTTCACCATGCCGATGATGCCGAACACCATCGTGTAGCCGATCGCGATCAGCCCGTAGATCGAGCCGAGCGTCAGCCCGTTGATCAACTGTTGGACGAAGTCCGCCATGGCGCACCGCACTCCCGCCGAACCGGCGATCCCCCTGCCGAAGCGGGCTTGCGCATGACGCCGCGTGCCCGTTCGACCGCCTCTAAACTGCGCATGATCACTTTCATAGCGTCGTCGCGGACGCAAGCTCACATTTGCGAGGGTGATGACGCGGATCAACAAAAATGATCGAGCCGCAACAGGACGATGGTCGCGGTGGCGTCCGATCTCGTCGCGAAGATACGCGCTCTCGCTGGCGCGTCCACCGCTCCGACCCGCCGGGACATGCCTCGATGGTCGTGGCGCGCTGGGCGGGCGATCGTGATGCGAAGACGGCTTGCGGAGCGGCGGCGCTTCCGTTAACTCCGGCGGCGGAGAGGTGGCCGAGTGGTCGAAGGCGCGCCCCTGCTAAGGGCGTATACGGGCAACCGTATCGAGGGTTCGAATCCCTTCTTCTCCGCCATCAAACGTCAAATTGTTCTGTTATCGCAATACGATAACGCACGGTCGTTTAGCGTTGCGCACAATCCCAAGCACAACGCGCGTACCGCTTGCTGAAGGTGGCGAGAAAGCCACGCCCGCACAGTGCCGTTAGTGCCAATAGTGCCAAAATGCGCGAAAGCGATTGGCTGGCGACCTGACGAAACTGACAGAACCCAGCGTGCGACGTGACTATCCGTGATTTGATCCAGAGTCGCACTAAGGCGGCTTTCGTGAAAAGGGACGCTTGCACGGCCTCAACCGCATCAACGCCCTCATCGACATCGCGCTTGCGCTCCAGATGGAACGGCATCTGCTCGCCGAGTAGCTTGAGGGCAACGGCAACGCGTATGACGCGTCGCTTCGGATGGCCGTCATTCTGCCGATCGCGTAAACCATTCCTTAAGGAAAGATGAGCGGGTGGAAATGTTCAGTGGTACTTAGGCGGCTATGGGTGAGCCGTTTCAGATGCGCATCTTTGACTGTACGGGCGGCCCGCGGCGGTTTGTCGGGACGGTCTTTCTCGATGAATGGCTCCAATACGTCGTCGGACGAATGCCAGAGCGCGAGATCGAAGCCGACCTCATCGCCACTGGCAAGGCATCAGCGCGCGACGGATTTGGACGGGAATACGAATACGAAGTTGTCAGTCGGTGAGTGTCAGTTGGGCTTTGGAGCGGCATTCGTTGCCTAGAAGGCTGACCAAGTGACGATCACTTGGACCGAGCTGAGCTATTCCCAGCGAAAGACGATGATCGTCTTCGACGATGAGAGGGGTGCACCTCGCGATCATCTCTCGAAGGAGGACGAGGCGAATGCGGCCGTTCTGTCCCGGCTGGGATTAATCGACCTTGCGAGCGGGACACTTACCGAACTCGGAAGAAAGTTGGTCCAGCAGCGAGCGGACTGATTGGCGCCCCGCTTCGCCTCTGGGCGCGCACTGCATTACCAACTGCAACGCTGAGCTCGCGAGCCTGCGCTACGATTTCGGTGCAGGCGAACCATCAGTTCCGCCTCGTTCGCCAGGAGGAGGTCGAGCAGCCAGGCAGTTGATCGACCATAGCCTCACGAAGCAGACTTCGGTTGTTGCACTTGTGGGACCGAGCGCCGTCCCCATGTCATTGTGCAGTGCACCCTTACCTCGTGATGCACCGGCGCCGATGCCACGCTCTCAGCACGAGGTTTGGATCCGCCAGTGGCCAATCGTTTCTCCGACCTCTTGCAACAGACGAGCAAACTTCGCGGCCCACTCCCCAGCGCTGCGATCGATCGCTTGCAGGATTTCACCAATTTCGGTGCCAACCCCGGCGCGCTGGCCGCTCGCACCTATCTACCGGCAAACCTGCCGCCGTCCGCTCCGCTCGTCGTAGTGCTGCACGGCTGTACGCAGACGGCGATCGACTACGATCACGGATCGGGATGGTCGCGGGTCGCCGACCTCGGCGGCTTCGCCTTGCTGTTTCCCGAGCAGCGCCGCAAGAACAATCCGAACCTGTGCTTTAACTGGTTCGTTCCCGGCGACATCCGGCGCGACGCCGGCGAGGCCGCCTCGATCCGGCAAATGATCGCGGCGATGATTGAGCGCCATCTGATCGACCGGGAACGGATCTTCGTAACGGGCTTGTCGGCCGGCGGCGCGATGGCTGCGGCGATGCTCGCGACTTATCCGGAGGTGTTCGCCGGCGGCTCGATCATCGCAGGTTTGCCCTATGCCTGCGCCGCCAACGTGCCGCAGGCTCTGAAGCGCATGCGAGGCCAAGGAGTGCCGGATGCGAAGCAACTCGCCGATCAACTGCGGCAAGCCTCCGGGCATCAAGGTCGTTGGCCGAGGGTTACAGTGTGGCACGGCATGACGGACGCGACTGTCGACCCGTCGAATGCGGAAGCGACGTTGGCGCAGTGGCGGTCCGTTCACGGGCTCGGCGAGCGTCCTGATCGTATCGAGACCAACGCTGGCATTTCGCGCTGGGCATGGCAGGCAGCAGACGGGCGAGACGTGCTCGTTTCATACACGGTCGCTGGCATGGGGCACGGCACGCCGTTGAAGATATCCGGCGTCGACAGTTGTGGCGTAGCTGGCCCGTTTATGCTGGATGTCGGTATCTCGTCGACCTGCCAGGATGCGCGGTCGTGGGAACTGCTAGATCCGGCGATTGCTGTCGACACAGGATCGCTACGTGAGAACGCTGGATGGTCCCTTGCGGAAGGGGCTGGGAAGCCAACGCCTTGGCGGATCGATCATTTGCCCCCACCCCGCCCGGCGAACGCCGCCGGTTCGCAGATCGGTGGGGTCATCGAGAACGCGCTGCGTAAGGCGGGTTTGATGCGGTAGGGCTGAGTTGTGCTGGCTCAGCGGCTTCGCGCAACATCGAAGCCCGCCTCCAGCAACGCCATGCCGATCAGGTACTGCATCATCGGTTTGCCGGATCCTTGCGCCAGTTCGTAGGCCGCAAGGCAGTGGTCGATGATGTCGATCGTGACATCGGCTGAAACGCCATCGAGGGCCGCGATTGTGCCGACGTGCCGAATTGGGGAGCCTCGACCATCGGCGAAGCGGCACCCCACGGTACGAACCGTCACCCCGTCGTCGGGCGCTCGGACGATGCGGTACTGGTAGCGGAACACGCCTTCCGTTCCCGCAAGTGTCGCTTCGCGCATGCGTTCCCGATCGTCCGGGTGGATCAAATCGAAGAAGCTCGACACCGGGAGTCCACGGTGAGCGGCACTTGGTTCGAGGCCGAACAGCTTGGCGGTGCCTTCGCAACTGAACACCAGGTCCGACCCGACATCCCAAACGTAGAAGCCGGAAAGCTGCTGACGGCCGATTGCCAGGGATGCGGACAAGTTTTCGCCCTCGTTCGATCGCACAACCATTAGTTAGCTGCGCATCGACGGTTCGGTCTTTAGCCTGTGATAAAGCGCAGCCCGCGTTCGCGATAAATTGCCAGTGAGCCGATCGAATGTTCCGCGATCCGGTGAAAAAGATGACCGATGACGAGTTGGTGGAATGTCTTCAAAAGGTCGGCACACCGCTGATCATGGAGTTGATGGAGCGCGGCTATCGTATTCGCCTCGACGATCGGAACAGCGCGTCCGGCGTGCCGATCTTCGTGCGCTACCGCCGGCCACAAGCGGTTTCAGACTAGTTCGGGTCGGCTATCCCCTTCAGCGTGAGGGTTTGTCGCTACGCAGTTCTTCAATGTCGAGCAGCACCATCTGCAACATGTAGGCCAGCATCGCTCGCCGGGTCGTGAGTGCCAGATCACGCGCCTGTTCGATCAAACCGGCAACCTGCTCGATCACTTCTGCTTCCGAGCGCATGTAGAAATCTTCAGGCCGACCATCGCCGTCAGGCATTCGATTTCACTCCTCTCGGCGTTCTGGCTTGAATAGGAGGCGCACGACGTTGTCGGGATCGGCAGGTTTTCGGTAGATCGGCACGTCGGTAAGGTCGTCCGGCAACATCCAGTCGTCGTAGCCGGTGACGAACACGACCCGGATGCCTCTCGACTTCAGCGCTTTCGCCACCGGGAATGAGGTTTCGCTGCCGAGGTTGATATCCAGCACGGCAGCGTCGACCTGTGCGGATGCAATGATCGCCATTGCCCCTTCCACGTTCGGCACCGGGCAGAGCGCGATGCCGCCAGCGCTGCGTACGGCGTCTGCCATTTCCTCTGCCAACAGGTAGTCGTCCTCGACCACAAGAACGCCTTTACCGCTCAAGGCGGCGAAGCTCTCCGATGTCCCGATGCGCATGTCAGTGTCAGTCATCCTCCGGTAGAATGACGAAGTTAGCGCCGAGGAAGTGAACGGAACGATAAAGTGCTTTAGTCCCGGAGAGTTAGCGGAGCGTCGATACAGAGATCATCCGCGAACTTTAGATCTCAGCGGATACGACGGCATCAGCTCCCTCCCAATCGTCCGTCGTTCCCCAAGCCATCGTATGTGTCCAGCCGAGCGAAGGTTCGGCATCGCCGCCATCCTCGGCATCAGGATCGCCATCGAGCGCGTCCAGCATGTCGATCAGCCGTTCAATCTCGGCGGTGATGAAGCGGCGGGCGGATGCGCCGCTATCCTTGCCGCCGAAGCGAATGAAGACGCTCATGGCGTCGGCCCGCAGCTAAAGCTTTTCCAGAGTTCCGTCACCTTCCCAAACGGTAGATTTATGTTACCGTCGCGAATGCCGAACAGGCTACCAATCGGGAGGGTTGGATGAAGTCGATCCGCAGGCCAACACTTGTCACTGCTTGCGCTACCGTAGTGCTGTGTCTGAACGCACTGCAGATTGCTATGGCCGCGCCAGCGAACCCGCGGGCGGAAATGGTCAAAAGCAAGCCGACCGTGGACTCGCTTACGGGGCTCAAGCACCCCGTTCTCTACGATGATGGCAAATGCCCGAAAGGCCAGATCGCGCAGTTCTCGAAGAAGGGCGGACAGGGGCAGATGCGACGAGCCTGCGTCGACAAGCCGAACTGATCTTGCAACGGACATCGTCAGCCTAACGGCCAGGGAGACGAGCCGACTCACGCTGCACCTCCTGCGATACCCTGCATGGCGTGGTGCGCCAGCCGCCGGTCGAGCGCGAGGCTGGCGATCCGCCGGAAGCGGTCCTTGTCGCCCGGCGCGATCTGTCCGAACTCGTCCAGCAGCTCGCCGATCGCCACCAGGGTCTCGGTTTCGAACCGCTGCCGAACGTCGGCCGGCATCGGCAGGGCGAACATCAGGACGGCGCAGTCCGCCGTTTCGCGGCCGATCCGGGCTGCGAGCGCGGCGATGCGCTCGGCCAAGGGGTTCGTCAGCGGTGCGAAGGCCTCGATCGGGGACGGGCCGCCCATCAGGCCAGCCCTCCTGGTCCACCTTGCAGAAGCGTGTTGGCATCGTCCCCCCACTCGTGGGCGAGCATGTCATCCACCACCGTGCGCAACAGTCCGGTCAGCGACGGAACCAGCCGGCGAAGCAGGTCGCGCGGGAACCGGTCGCCCTCGTCGTGGTACTCGAACAGCGCCAGCACCGCGATGTCCTGCGGCGACGTGCCCGACGCCTCCGCCATGATCGTCTCGCGGATCGCCCAGCGCCGGTCGTAGTTGTCGTCTAGCGCCTTACCTATCATTGGCAGGCCGACCTTTGCCCGTTCCGCCTTCTGCTCCCGCAATCGAGCGATGAGCACGCGCATCCGCTTGAAGGTTTCCAGCCGTGCCCTCCGGCGTCGCAGCTTATCGAACTCCGTCGCCGGAAGCTGGCGGAGGTCTTTGTGCTCCGGGCTGTACCGCACGGAGGTCGGACCCGGCATGAACATCGGATGCTGCGCATCCTCCCAGATCTTCCGTAGGCTCGGCCGGATGCGACGATAGACGCCTCGCTGCCCAGATGGATCCGGCAGTTCGGCGACCTCGGGCCACGGAACCTTATCGCCGCATTTGGTGCCGTCCCAGCTCAGGAACTCCGGTCCCGACCGCGCCCATTCCGGCAACGCAGCCGTGGCAGCGTCCCAAGCCGCGCCCAGCCTCCGAGCCTCTTTCGCTTCGGCCATATATGCGACAAGCAGGGCATCCAGCTTCGCCGTGTCAGCCTGTTCAGCCGACAGCGCGACGCGGACGCCGAGCGCTGCAGTTGCCGTCGCGGGGACGGCGGTTGCGATGAACCTCCTCCTGTTCAGCATGGGAGCGTCCTCCCGTTGAAGTAAGCGAGCCCGGCCTTCGTCACCGAACCCGAAGCGTTCCAGTGGTCCAGATTGGCGTTTTCGTCAGCGACGAGTTGCAAGGCCGCGACGGCACCCGCCAAGGTGCGGGCCGGCGGGCAGGCATCTCGCAACCGCCGGAACAGCGGCCCCGTCGTCTGTTCGTAGAAGGCAGTGAATTCGTCGTCATCCGGCATGCTGTCGCTGGCGGCGACGAAGATGGCCTGCTGTTTCCGGTACTCGGCGATGAGGTCGAGGATCGGGTCGGCGGGCTCAACCGCGATGGACTGCATCTGCATGGCGAGCGCGCCGCCGGCCGCCGTGGTCGCGATAGCGGCACTGGCGCTGGTGCGCAGGAAGGCGCGGCGGCTGACGGTGGGCAGAGCTTCGCCGGCCGCCCGGATCGGGACGCTGGGCATTCTCGGATCTCCTGATGGTGGATGGGGGCGGGCTGGCCTACTCGGCCGGCAGGTTCAGCGGCTGGCTCGGCAAGGGCGGGACGCGCAGCATGTCCATGATGGCATTGTGGACGAGCACGGCGGCGTTCGGCGGCACGGCGCGGACCAGCACGAGGCCGGGATCGGCGAGCGGCGGCTCGGACGGCTTAGCGGACGAGGGCTTGGCCATAGCGGTTCTCCTCTCAAGCGTAGGCGGCAAAGCGGGTGCGGACAGCGGCGGCGGCGCGCTCGAAGCTCATGTGCGCCGGCAGGTATTTCAGCGCGTCCATCGCCGTGTCGAAGGCGGTCGGTTCGGCAGGCGTGACCGGCAGAACGATGACCGAAGCGGCGCGACGCTGGCGGGCGGCCTCGGCTTTGGCGTTGATCCAGGCCTGCCGCAGGATGCGACCGAACAGGCGGCGACAGGAGCGCTCGTAGCGAGCGGCAATCGCAACCTTGCGGTACGAAGCCCAGGCGGCGATCATGATAGAGGTGCGGTTCAGCATCGGGTCGGCCATTGGTGATAATCTCACCACCAACCATATGTTTATCACCGGTTTGATGTCAACCACATTCGGTGATAAAATCACCATATGAAGCCAGTTCAGTGCCGTATGGGGCGAGCAGCCCTTGGTTGGAGTACGCAAGACCTAGCCGTGAAGGCTGGTGTCGGAGGCAATACGGTGAACCGATACGAAGCTGGTCAAGACGCTCGTGTAAGCAGCGTGGAGAAAATACGCGAAGCCCTCGAAGCGGCCGGCGTGATCTTCATCGCCGAGAACGGCGAGGGTCCGGGCGTTCGGCTGCGGAAGGAGCGCTGAAGCCGGCGCGGATCATACGGCTCTACGCACGGCGATGATTGCCTTGATCCAGTAACCATGGCGACGGGAGGTATTCGCAATGGCAAGGTTCAAGATTGGGGATGAGGTCCAGATGCAGGATGGTACGGCGGCATGGGGTCAGTATCCGATGCTGCACCGGGCACGCGGCCGCATCATCGGCGCCATGCCTGGAGCCGACGAGGTCGAGCGCATCACCGTCGAGTATCCAGACGGCACAACCCTTCCCGGCGTCGATGCGGCGATGTTCAAATCCGCTGGCTCCTAACCGATCGGACTTCCAGCTCTCAGACGTTCATGGCCCGTAAGCCGTTTGCGCGGCGCAAGCTGACGCCGTCGCAGACCGACCTGATCGAACGCCTCGCGGCAGCCGGCGGTACGCTCCCATACGGCAAGCTCGAATACTGCCACCTGATCGCCTTCGACGAGATGCGGAGGCTAAAGCTCGTCGAGATGGAGACGAAGGGCCGGACGAAGCTGTAGGCGGTGCTGACCGCCGCGGGCCGCGCTCTACGCGATGCCGCCTACCAGACGGAACAGGTGATCGTCCGCGTCACCGATCCGCAGATCGATCTGCTGCGTTTCTTCGACGACGGGCCGCCGGAGGACAGCGTCGGCCAGCCGATCAGTTCGCTAGGGGGCATGATGCTCGACGTCTGCCGCCGCATGGCGTTGCGCGGCTGGGTGACATGGTACGACGGCTGGAACGGCACGAAATGGGCAAAGCTGACGCCAGCCGGTCGCGAGGTCGTGGAGGCCATCAACGAGTTCGACGACGCGATCGAGCAAGCAGCCGAGGCACGGAGGAACGGCCGCCTACAATGACCCTCGTATTCCATTGAACTCAATCAGCGCCAAGTCGTCCCCAAGGCAAAGGACGAGCGAGCATTGCAAGGCGAGGATCCTATTTTCACGGTGCTGCGCCTCGTTGACGAGATCGAGGGAAGCAATCCCGACGAACTGGTGCGTCGCTTCAAGCGAACCCATCCGACGCTCGACCACCAATCGTTCCTCGACGCCTGCATGGTCGCGCTCGACATCATCGACTCTCGTCCCAAGCACCTCCACTAAACGCCGTGCACACCTTTGCGCTGATCGCGACGTCAGTGCCCGAAGGCTCGGCACCGCCTTGGAAGGTACTGGCGTCGAGTTCATCGCCGAGAACGGCGGCGGGGCCGGTGTAAGGCTGCGCAAACAGACTGAAGCGATAACAGCGGGCGCCACTTAACCTAAGCTGGCGAGTTCCTGCTCGATCCGGGCTTGATGCGCGATGTGTTCGCGTTGCACGTCTTCGAAACTGAGGAGAAGCTTCCGAGCTTCGGCCGTGTCGTGACCATCGCGGTCCAGTTCCGTGATTCGTTCTTTCTGCCCAGCGATAAGACGCTGACCTTCGGCGACGTGCCGATGCGCCATTTCGAGGTGCTCTTCGATCATTGCTCGATCCATGCGATGCAATTGGCGCGAGTCGGATCGAGGGGAAGAGAGCTGCGTATCGACGAACGCTTTGGCTACGCGCTCAAGGTGTCACCGCGGTAGAATATACACTGAGCTAAACCAGTTTAGCCGTTGGTCCGCGGGAGAGCGCTATCCATAGCCATCTAATGAGGTGGCAGGAACGATGGACGTAGCAGGAGCCCCGCAGGTCAGTGCGCTGACAAACATCCTACGCGCATTGATCCTGACCCTAGAGGTGAAGCGGGTCATCGATCGGGACGACATCGAACGGATGCTATCTCTCGTCGAAGAGGGTTTTCGCCTGAGAGGCGGTGAGGGAAACTCGGCAGCCGCGGATTTCGTCGCGAACGACTTTCGGCCGAGCCTTTAAGGTGCGGATTACGTGATCGACCCGGACGGCACGGAGTGGCTGCACCTCACCGACCGGGGCGGACGGCTGGCGATCGGAGAGGCGATCGGATGAGGACAACGC
The DNA here is from genome assembly GCF_008802405.1 of Plantimonas leprariae. Lineage (GTDB taxonomy): Bacteria > Pseudomonadota > Alphaproteobacteria > Rhizobiales > Rhizobiaceae > Plantimonas > Plantimonas leprariae. Next base: position 19,253 of record NZ_VZDO01000006.1, on the reverse strand, counting down.
TCACTGCCGCGAGCCTGCTGATGATGCTGGTGTCGGCGGCGAGCGCAGCGCTCCCGATCGGCGCCGCGGCGTGGAGGCAGGCGCTGTGCTCAGGCTGCCAAGACGTCCCCGCTGCCACACACATCGCACGCGATACCGCAGCTTGAGCGCACGGAAGCCTTGAACTTGCCTCCGACGCTCATCACGCGGCGACCGCTCCCGATCCGGCTGTACATGGTGTTCTCGTCGGCGCTCAGCTCGGCCGTTCCCTCCGAGCCGCAGCCAGCGCATTTGATCCGCGACCGGTTTCCATGAAGAAGTGCCATCGCCACCCTCCGTCCGAACGTCGTTCACCGAAGAGTTTGTCACATCCTCTGATGAAATCACTGACTTCAAAGACACAGCTGGCTGACAATTGACGGCATTCCGATTTTCGAAGGTCGCCGGAGCATCGGAAAATTCGTGGCTTGGAAGCCGGCCGGCCTCGGCGTAGCATCGAACGCATCGCTGCTCGGTCGACCCGAAATTTACCGGGTGGCGTCAGGCGGTGCCGCTGTTTCCAAGCCGGCGGCACCGCTTTCGTTTCGCTCATCCCGCCTGCAGGCTCGTTTGGACGACGCTGTCTTTCAGCGTATGCTGCTTGCGACGTGGCAGCGGTCGCACGGGGGTGTGACGCACCATGCTGAGAGCGGACCCAATGGCCGAGGTAGACGTCTCCTCGCCGTCCAATCCGCATGCCGACGATCCGATACATTCTGCCGAGGAAATTGCGGTCGCTCGTGAAGCCGGCAGAATGCTTGGCATCTTTCCCGACTGCCACGCGGGCATGTGCCCTTGGAGCCAAGCAGGCGACCGAGAGCTTCGTTGGTCGTGGCTGCAAGGTTTCAGCGAAGGGCGGATCCAGTTCGACAGAGGCGGTAGCGATTGATCGCCTGCTGCGGCGGTACGACCGCTTTCCAGCCGAGCCGAAGTTGGCGTATCTCAAATATCCAGTGAGCGCGTACGGGTTGTGTTATCGGGAGAGGTCCGATGGGCAGACGAACGCCCTTTCATGCATCCATGAGTTGGCCGGCTGAGGAAGCAGCCTACCGGCGGCATCGACAGAAGGTCATGGTCGCCTTCACTCTGGCGGCCATCCTACTCGGAACCAGCATTGCCCTCGTGCTGACCGATCTCACCGCGATGTCCCAGGTGTTTTCTGCGGAACCCTGATCTCGACGCAGGCCATAACCGGCGTTCGCCACTCGGCTGGCCACGCCTACCTCCCCCGCATGCATGATGATCGCGAACTCTCCCGGTACGCATCGGTTGTTCAGTACGTGGTGGTGATTGCGGCCGCGCTGGCGCTTTTCGTTACGCTTACGTTCGGCGTCGACTGGAGGGAACTTCTGACGATCAGCGAGAGCCTGTAGTTTGAGCTCGCTTCACCTCGCCGCCTCCAGCTTCTCCAGCCTCGGCAGGATGTCGGCGGTTTCGATCGCCTTTCGCTGCGTTTCGATGACGGCGACGAGCTGCTGCGCCTCGGCCGGCGATAAGTCCCCGTAGGACACAGCCTCGATCACGGCAGCGATGGCATCGCGAACGCCGTCCGCGGTCGAGGTGTCCGGCAGCGCGATGGTGATGCGCTGCTGCGTCGGCGCGAGGCGCGGATGCACGAAGGGCGCGACGGCGTTCGCCGCCCACGCCCGGTCTTTCAGGTCGGCGGTCTCGTCGCGGTACAGGCTCGTCAGGAAGTCGAGCGGCGACAGGCCAGACGCCTCAACGCTTGCCATTGTCTCGGCCGTCCGCCGGTTAGGTGCGCCCGCCCGCCGTCCCGCTCCTTCCCGGGCTCCACCCCGCGCCATCGTTTGATTTCCTCTGATTGTTTTTCAAACGGCCGGCGGCTTCGCATAGCCGACAAGCTGAATTACGAGATCATTGTTACGCTGCACCACGCCCATCTCGGCGAGCTGTTCGGCCCTGTCCTCATCCTCGTGGCCCATGCGGCCGGTACACATGAAGACGCGACCGTACTGCGGCAAGTCCGTGCCGCTGCGCTGTTCGAGCTTCGCCACGCGGTTTTCCAGCGTTCCCATCTCAGCCCCTCGGTCCTGTCACTCGCGGGATGAAATCGGCCGGCATCGCCTCGGTGGCCGGGCACGGCACGATGACGCGGCGGACGATCATGTCATCCGGCCCGGGATGCTGGCCGACCGTGGTAAGGGCTTGCGCCTCGTCCTCGGCCTCATGTCCCTGTCGGACTATGGTCGAGAACACGCGGCACGTCGGATGGCGGGCGGCGTGGCGCTCTTCCAGCTTGGTGATGCGGTTGCTGATGGCGTTGCTCATACCGATGCTCCTACTGCAGCGTCGTGATGCCGCCGTGCGCGGCGACGTACCGCGCGGTCGCCTCGTCCCGCAGTGCCCCACGGATCACCGCTGCGGCGAGCGTTCCGATATGGGCGGGCATGCCGTGGTCCTGTGCTTTGCCCCGCGCATAGGTTTCAGCGATGGAGCATTGCCAGTCGATCCAGTCGAGCAGCGTCAGCAACCCGTTTTCGGAGATGTCGCGGCCAGCCAGTTCGCGCCCCTCGTCCTCCAGATCCGCAAAGGACGCCATGAAGGCGTCGACATGGGCTTCCAGAGAAACGGCTCCCAACCCTTCCTCGGTTTGCGTCCAGTCGGCGATGGTGCGGAGCCACCCTTCCGACAATGGTGTCAGCGCCGAATGCACTTCGCGGCAGGCGGCATAGACGGATATCCGGCGCGCGAGCCAGATACCCATCAGGCCGGCGAGGATTGACGTTCCCACATCGTCGCGGATCGCGTCGGCCACCTGTTGATCGGCGAACGCCCGGCTGGCGGCGGACTCGGTTTCAGCTATCATCGGCGCACCTCCCGTTTTCGAGCCGTCGGCCGGCGTGGAAAGGACGAAGCGTTGACCGTGGAACACGGCCTGTTCTGGACCGTCTTTGCCGCCGTACTCGGGGCCATCCTGCTCGGGGGCATGTTCTTCACCTGCCTGTCGACCTATTCCCGCATGGAGCGCGACGGGCGCGAACTCGATGCGCCGCTGATGCTCTACGCAGGGATGTTGGCTCCACTGCTTGTCTTCCTTGCCGCCTTCTACTTCGCGATCTACGCCCACTAGCGTCGCATCGCCTCCAGTTCGGCTGCCGTCAGTGCGAGCGGAAGCAACGCGCGGTCGGTGATAGCCTGCCCACGCGCGGCGGCCGGCGCTCCGATGCCCTGACCAAGCCGGCCCTGCCGAACGATGTCGCCGACAGTCTGACCGCCCGACCGTATCACCTCGTCGAGCGCCCGCACCCGGCCGCGCGTCATAGCCGTGGCTGCCGTCTTCGCGCCCATGCCGGCGAGCGGGACGCCGACCGCCGCGATGCCGCCGCTGGCACCGAGCGCCGCACCGGAGCCGAGAAGCGCGAGGAACGGGCTGTCAGGCGAGAACTTGCCGAGCACCCGGAGCGAGTTCACCACCAGGCCGCCGCGCGCCACGCCGAGAATGGCGCTTTGTTCGGCCGACGAGAAGCGCTTCAGCTTGTCGGCGTTCTTCGCCAGCGCCTTGAACTCGCTGCGAAGCGCGTTCTCGAACGAACCGTTGCCGGCCGCCGTGGTGCGGGCCCGCTCCACCATCTGCCCGATGTCCTCGGACTTCGCCTTCATCGACCACAGGCGGCGTGCTTCCTTCAGGTGCCCGACCCCTTCGATGCTGCCACCGACATCCGATGCCGTCAGGTTGTCGGCCAAGTGGTCCAACTGCCGCTTGATGATCGTGAGGGTTCGCCCGTCCTCTTTCGATGCGCCGTCCATCGACAGGGTAACGGTCTTCCTGAGGTCGTCGAACTCGCGCAGTCCGATCGGCCGTCCGGCTTTGTCCTCGAACTCGGCGACGACGCCGGCCGTTCGGGGGCGGATGTTCGTATCCAGCCGGCCGGCGGCAAGCTTGGCGTTGCCGACCATCTTGTTGACTGTCTTCGGCTGGAACACGACGCTGGCCGCGTCGGCGGCGTCGTAGAGCGCATGCGAGGCGTCTTCCAAGGCTTCCGTCGTCGGGATCGCTCGACGTGCTCCAGCCCTCGCTACGGCGTTGCCTATTGTGCGGGCGGCCACTGAACCCGCCGCGCCGGCACCGCCACCAAACACGGCTCCAAGCACCCTGTCTTCGGCAGTTCCATCGGCGCTACCAGCACCATATGCAGCTCCGGCCGCGATGCCCTGACCGACCGCGCCCTTCAGCGTCTTCGCTGCGCCACCGGGCAGCGCCAGCGAGCCGCCGACCTGTCCGGCGAAGTTGGCGACCGGATGGTTCTCCTGCGCGTTCGCCTGAAGCCCTCGCAGTTTGGTAAGGTGCTGTTCGTAGGTTTTGCCTTGGCGGCCGGTCAGGTAATTCAGCCCGGTATCCACGCCGGCACTGATGCCGGCGCCGATCTCGTCTGCGAAGCCGAAGGACATGCCGTCGAGCGCACCGAGCAGCGTCGAACCGCCGGTGCCGTTCACGTCGCCGCGATAGCCGCCGACCGCTTGCGGCTGCGGCTGCTGTTGAGACATGGACCGCCGAACGGCGGCCGACATCTCCGCATCGCTCATCCCGGCAGGGAACTCGACTTCCCCCATTCCCGGAACGTCGATGATCTGCGGTCTTCCGCCGGCTGTCGCAGGAGCCGACGACACGGACGGCAGCTTGTGCGCCTTCACGGCATCGAGCGTCACGCCTTCCTCGGCGATGTACAGGTCGATATCGCCTTCAGGCGCTCCCATGTCGACCATCTTCGCAACGTTGCGCTTGATGCGGTCGAGGTCTGGAGCATTGGCCGTCGCTGGTTGCTGCTGGCTGTTGTTGGTTATGGCCGGCATCGTGATTTCCTATCTGACCTTACCGCCATCGGGTCCGGACGCGCCGGACGAGAACCCACCGAAGCCGCCGGCCTTGCTGTTGGTCGGGGCCCTGTTCCCACTGAACAGGCTACCGAGGCCAAACCCGCCACCACCTCCGCCGCCGTTTGCTGCGTTCCTGGCCGCCGCAGCCTGCGCGCTCGTCATGCCGCTGAACCCATCCCAACCGGCGTTCAGCGCCGCGCTGGCCGCGTTCGATGGCGTGCCGTAGGTCGAATTGCCGATCCGGTTGCCGAGATAGCCGCCGAGCAGCCCACCGATCGGGCCGGCGGCGATGGCGCCGAGCAGGCCGCCGACCGTCTGGCCGATGTCGCGGTTGCGGAACGAGCCGTCGCCAGTGGCAAGGCCGAGCAAGCCGCCCGCCGCCGGGCTGACGAGGCTGACCGCTTTCGATGCCAAGCGACCGAAGCCGCTGCCAGGTGCCGGGGCCGCGGGAATGGAAGGAAGGCCGAGGCCGGTCGATACGGGTTGTCCCGTCAGCGGGTTCCGGGCCTCGACGTTCGCTCGGGTCTGCGCTTCGGTCGGAGCGCGGGCGGCAGTCGCGGGCCTGTCCATCGTCTGCGGCGTGACCGTCACCGGGGCCGGCAGAGCGGCAACGGGCGCGGCGGGCTGGCGGACGGCAGGCTGTCGGGTGGCCGGGGCCATCGGCTGCGTCTGCGGCTGCTTGGCGGCATCGATGGCCGCTTGCCGCCGGGCATCGTTGATAGCTCGCTGCTCCGCCACGTCGGCGTCCAGTGCCTGATTCGGCGTCATGGTCGGTAGGTCGGGCTGTTGCAGCGAGCGCGCCCGTTCGTTGCCGGACAGGAGCCCCGCCGGCCGGCTGTTGATGGCGCTCATCGCCGCGTCGGACAGCAGTCCGCCCGAGAAGGGATTGGCTGGCGCGGCCGAGGGCGTCGGCATCGTCGCGGCGGCGGCCGGCGAGACGAGCGACAGCGCCGCCGGCCGGGCCGCAGGTGCTGTCGTTGCCGCCGGCCCGGAGAAGGCGGCATCAAGCCGGCCGGCGACGTTGGCGGCCTGTTCGGGCGACATGGTGGTGGCGGGCGATGTAATGCGGTTGGTGCGACCGCTGGCGGGCGCGTCGGCAAAGGCGCTGGCGAGGCGGCCGGCAACGTTCTCTTCCCGCTCGGCCGACATCGGCGCAGCGGCCGGTAGCGAGGCGACCAGCCCACGTGCCCGCTCGTTGCCGCTGGTTGTCGGAACCGATCGCATCGAGGCGAGGCTGGTGCCGGCCAAAAGGCCGCGGATGCCGCGAGATGCTGAGGACGGTGCCGGCCGTTCCGCCGCTGCCGCCGCGCTGGGGCCGATCAGGCCGCCGAGCCGGGCCGCGCCGCTTTCGACGTTGGCGGCAAGGCTGGACAGGAGACCGCCGAAGCCGCCGTTGGACGCAACCTGCGTCGGCGGAGCGGGCGTCGGCGTGATCGGTCGTGACGGCATGGTGCTCGCCAATGTCACGTCCCGAGGCGTCGGCGTCGGCAGGTTCGCGACATCGTAGCTGTCGGCGGGCTTGCCGAGCTTCGCGCGGCCCGCGACTGCCGGCGTCCGCAGCCCCGCGGAGGTGTAGACGGCACGGTTCTGCGGGTCGGTGAAGTAGACGTGGCTGGCGGTCTTCGTCTCGCGCTGCAGGCCCTTCGGCAGGTTCCCTTTAGCGGCGGGCGTTGCGTAGAAGGTGGCGCTGGTGACGGGGCCGGCCGTTTGAACCTCGCGCATCGCGTCCTCGGCAAGGCCGACGAGATCCGCCGTGCCGCCCGGCATGCGCTTGCCGTAGGCGTTGAATTCGGACTGGCGGGAGACGACCTGTTCCGGCGTTACGCCGAGCTGCGCCGCACGGTTGGCGATGACGCTGGCGATGTGGCGCATGTCGTTGTAGCGCGCCGCACGGGTCCGGCCGCCGGCCTCGCCCGCGATCACCTCCGCGACGGATCGCGCCACCCGCGCCATCGTCAGGCAGCCTGCGCCGTATCAGCGAGGCGAGCGGTCAACGCCTCCCGAACGATCTGCGCCGGCCGTTTGCCCTCGCGCGCCGCTGCGTCCTCCAACGCTTTTGCCGTACCGGCCGGCGCTCGGATCTGAAGGTACTCCGGGAATTGCGACATGCCGCGCCTCCGATACGGTATCATAATACCACATAGCGCGTTTGCTGTGTGAAATCAAAGGTGTTCGCCGCACCGAAGCAGCTGGCACGGTGTTTGCTGCTCACCGAGCAGATGCAACGGGTGTTGAAGCGGAAGGACGAATGCTCTCCCACATCATGCAGGAGCCGCGGGTCTTCCGGGTCGGTCGACCGCTCTATCTGGGCGACGACATCCTGCTGCCAGCCGGCGAGTACGTGGGCTGGGAACAGTGGGTCGAGATGCCGGCGGATAGACGGGGGCCGCGATCAACAAAGCGGCGCAGCCTGATCGAACTTTGCGCAGCCGATATCCGTCGCTTCGGCGGTGATGTGTCAGTTCTGACGGAGGCGCTGACTTTCGACCTCACCGGCCATGTACAGAAGGGCGTGGTGCGTTAGTCGCGACGATCCGCGGCCATCAGCTTCTCGGCAGCGGCGGTGATGCAGAACTCGTTCGGCGTCACGCCCGCCCGGTTGGCGGCATCGAACAGCGCCTCGCGGAAGTCGCGGTTCACCCGCGCGCCGTTCAGGAAGAGTTGGGCCGAAGCCATGCCGGATGCCTCCGTTTGTAAGGAGGATCAAAGCATGTCATCGCGCCGCCAGGGACTGGACATGTCTGGTCATGAGCGGAAGTCGGGACGGACGAGCCCATGCAATTGTTTAGCTAGCAACGGGGCTGGGGCTGACATTGCACAGCTAGCTGTCGACTAAACTACGACATATCGCGTTGGTCTTCGTCGGACGGCATGGCGGCCATCCTCAACGCTGGGGAAGCTTGCATGTCGCTGCGTGTTCTGATCGTCGAGGACGAGCCCATCATTGCTCTGCATCTAACGATGATCATCGAGGATGCCGGTCACAGCGTCATCGGCATGGTCTTTACCATGGAAGCAGCTATCGAAACGGCCGGCAGGGAGGCCGTCGACGTTGCCATCATGGACATCGCACTCTCAGGCCGAACCGATGGCATCCAGACCGCTCGCCGCCTCTCCGACGACTTCGACGTGCGGTCGCTGTTTGTGACCGTCCATTTTGATAGGCGTGAAGAGGCGATGCAGCCTGCATGGCAGCCTCTCGGTTTCGTGGTCAAGCCGTTCAGCGAGGAGCAAATCGTGCGAGCGTTGGGCTTGGCGAACTGAAGCGTAGCAACCGTACCCAACAACGGGATCTTGGTGGTCGATTACATCCCATCCGATTGGCCGGCCGGCGACGGCGAGATGGCCGAGCGCGTCCGCCGTCTCGACTGGTCGCAGACGCCGCTCGGTGCGAGCGCGGATTGGCCGACGAGCCTAAGAGTTGCGACTAGGCTGCTGCTCAACACCCGTCACCCGATGTTCATTTGGTGGGGACGGGAGCTGACCCAGATCTACAACGACGCCTACCGCGACACGATGGGGTCGGAGCGTCATCCAGCCGCCCTCGGGCAGGCCGGTGCGGAAACTTGGGCGGAGATCTGGGACGTCATCGGCCCGCAAATCACAGATGTCATGGCTGGCGGTCCGGCAACCTGGCACGAGGATCAGCTTGTGCCGGTGACGCGGCACGGCGAATTGCAGGCGGTCTGGTGGACCTACAGCTTCAGCCCGATCGACGAAGCGTCCGCGCCAAAAGGCGTCGGTGGCGTGATGGTGATCTGCCGGGACGTGACCGCCGAGCACCTAGCCAAAGAAGCCGCGGTCGCGAGCGCGAGGCGATTACAGGAGTTCGGCGAGGCATCGACCGATGTACTTTGGATCCGTGACGCCGAGACGCTGAACTGGACCTACCTGACGCCGGCCTTCGAGACGATCTACGGCATGCCGCGCGACGAGGCGCTGGCCGGTAACAACTACAGCAACTGGCTCGACCTCATCGTGCCCGAGGACAGGGACCGAGCCCGATCCATCATCGGCCGTGTCGTTGACGGAGAGCGCATTACCTTCGAGTACCGCGTTCAGCGTCCGCGCGATGGCGCGATCCGCTGGCTGCGCAACACCGACTTTCCGATCCACGACGCCGAAGGACGGGTCGTCGCCATCGGCGGCGTCGGGCATGATGCGACGAGGGAAAAGCAAATCGAGGAGACATTGCGCACGAGCGAAGCCGAGCTCCAGCTCATGGTCGGCGAGTTGCAACACCGGACGCGCAACCTGATCGGCGTGGTTGGTACGATTATGCGCCAGGTTGTGGCCTCCAGTGCTTCGCTCGCCGACTTTCGCGGCCGCTTCACCGAACGCCTGGAGGCGCTGTCGCGTGTGCAGGGCCTGTTCTCGCGCAAGGGCGACGAGACGATCGGCATGGGCGATGTCGTGCGTCTGGAACTCGATGCGCTCGGTGCGGATCTGTCGAGCGACCGGGTGCGGATCGAGGGCGATGCCGTCGCGCTGCGCAAGTCCGCCGTGCAGACGCTGTCGCTGGCTCTGCACGAACTGGCGACCAACGCAGTGAAGTACGGGGCATTATACGCCGACCGGGGCTCCCTTGTTGTCCGATGGAATGAGTACTCCGATGAAACTGGCAAGCAGAGATTGCAGTTGGTCTGGACGGAGACGGGGATCGAAACCGAAATTGAAGAAACGCTCGGCCCGATGCGCGAAGGCGGCTACGGACGCAGGTTGATCGAGGAAGCGCTGCCCTACACGCTGAAGGCCAAAACGACTTACGCGTTGGGCCGGAACCGGCTCGACTGCACCATCGACATGCCGCTGGACCGCTGACCGACGATTAGTTGAGCCCGAGCTGCTCGGCGTAACGCACTACACGCGGCGACGAGAAGGCTCCCTGCCGCAAATCGTCGATCGCCGCCTTGTCGCCGTAGCGTTTGGCCTCCAGCGCAATGGCCGAGATCTGCCACGGTGCGCATGGCCCGGTGCGCCGGCCGATGCCGTCCTCCTTACACCAGCGCCGGATCGTCTTATCCGAGCGGCCAATGCGGAACATCGCCTCCTTGATGTCGATCACCTCGGCATCGCGCATCAAGACAGGAACGACGCCGCTCACATGCGCCCCCTGACGAAGATGCGCTCGGCGCCGCGCTCGACGCACCAGCCTTTGCGCTTGGCGAAGGCGAGCTTGGCGGCCTCGGCGCTGCCGGACGGATACTCGGCGATCAGTTGATCGAGGTGGGCATCGTACTCTTCCGGATCGACTTCGACGGCAGGCGTCGCGAGGATCCCGACGCCATGGCCGGGTTCAGGCAGCCAGCCCGCAGGGCGGAGCGGGTATGAGTCGTCTCGCGTTTTCGAACGCGCCTCGACGTCGCGAACCTCTGCGGTCGAAGGGTTCGCCGGGTATGAATCGACCGACCCAAAATTGGGGACGTACAGTAGTGGCAGGGTGCCTCCAATTTTGGAGATACCCGCCTGTTCCGCAGCCAGCCGCTCCGCCGCGTCGCGCGGCAAACCCTCATCAAATTCGAGGACGGCGGCGCGTTCCTCCCATTCGGCGGCAGCAACATCGGCATCGGACGGCTGCTCGTCAGACGTTGAAAAATTCTCGTATTCGCCAAGAGGGGGCACCCTCAAAACCTTCAAAACGTGCTCGGCCGGGGTTTTGAGGGTTTTGAAGGTTTCCGTTTGGGGCGTATCCGCGCTTTTTTCTGCGGTCGCGAGCCGTGTTTGCCAGCGTCCCATCGGGTCAGCTTTCCACCGTAAGGGCTGGGTTCCAGACGTAGGAGGCTGTAGGGCGCCCGCCGGCCGCCGTCTTCGGGTTCGTCTGCTCGCGGCAATGGTGGGTGCCGATCAGCGTCTCGATGGCAGATGCAACCGCATCCCGATCGGTGAGGCCGGTCCAAGCCCTTTGGTGGACATGACGCACGGTGAACGGCTCGGGCAGAAGGCGACGCCGCGCAATGATCACGCGGGCGCCGTCTTCGGTCATCACGTCGCCAGCCGCATAGAGGCGGTCGGCGTGGCTACGGAGATAATCGGCCCAATCGAGCGCTCGGGCGGTCGCTTCCTCGCCGACCGCGCTGACGCCGTTCTCCACCAACTGGAAGATGAGGGCGAGGCTGGCGACCGTTTTCGGCATCTTGAGGATGTGGCTTTCCATCGTCGTGGACAGCTTGCCGGCCCGAGCTTCCGTCTGGATCTCCTCCATCCATTCTCGGAACAGCGCCTGCGCGCCGGCCGTGAAGTAGACGACGCTCGGCCGGCCGTCCTCGGCGCGGGGGATGTCCCGCATCCGGCGGAACACGTCTTCGAACGTCTGGCGGGCGAGCGGCTTAGAATGGCGGTCGACCCACTGCCAGTGCGCCCTGTCGTCAGGCCACACGGTCATCTGAAGCCGCTGGATCAGCCCATCGTTCTTCGCGCCCGATACCGCACCGCGGACAATGGGCGCGATGCGCGAGGGCTGGACGCCGCCGATCAGCGACAAGGTGCAGTTCTCGATGTGGACGGTGCCGCGTCCGATGCGATCGTAGGTGAACCGCCCGTCACCGTTGAAGGCTTCGAGGTAAAAAGCGCGATCGGTGGCGAAGTCCTCGCTTTCCATCTTCGCCAGGAAGCCCGGCAGCTCGTCGCGGATGAGTAGCAAGCCGTTCGGGTTCTCGTTCAGCAGCTCGCCGGTCTTCTCCACCGTCGCGTCGTTGACGATCAGCCGAGGGCACGGCGGTTCGTCCGTATCGCCGCCGTTCGCCTCGCGGAGGATGCGTTTGGCCTCGTCACGGTCGCCAGCCTTGTAGGCTCTCTCGGCACGCTTCTTCGCGTCCTTTGCGTCCAGCCCTGACAGCCCTTCGCTGGCGGCGAGGTCGCGGCAGTCTTCCTCCCACTGCTTCCGGGCATCGTCTTGGAGCGCGTAGAGCGGACCGAGCGCGGCTTGCATGGCCGGCGACTTCATGGCGGACGGCCGGCCGACGATGGCGCCCCAAAGGTTCGGTACGATGATCCAGCCATCGTCGTTCTGCTTCGGCTGGATGCGGATTTTGTTGCCGATCACAGCGGCGAGGCCGCAGAGCGCCGAGACGGCCACGAAGTCGGGCGCTGACTGCTGGCGCTCGGCAACGTCCATCACGTAGTCGCGCAGCGCCTCGGGCAGGAGGTCCGCCACGAAGGGGGCGACCGGCGGCAGCGTCGAGATGATCGGCGACGGCAGTGGCCAGGCGTTCGGGTCGGAGGCGGCCGGCGCGTCTGCCAGCATCGCGCCGAGCTGCGCGTCGGTGATGCCGACCGGCAAGAAGTCGGCGAGATCCCAGCCCTTCGGGAAGGCTGTCGGGACGGCGACGATGCGGACGGTGCGCGCGCCCGCCATACGGCAGGCTTCGGCAACGGCGGTGGCGTACTTCACGCCTGCCGGATCGGCGTCCGGCCAGATGGTGACGGCACGGCCCTTGAGGGGGCTCCAGTCCGCCTTGTGCGCCGCATTCGAGCCACCGGGGCTGGTGACGGCCACATGATCGGCGAACCGACTGCCCGCCGCGTCTGCCGCCTTCTCCCCCTCCACCACGATCACTGGAGCGTCGGGACGCTCGGCGAGGCCCTTGAGGTTATAGAGCGGACGCTGAGCATCGAAGGCGCGGCACCGCCACTCTCGTTTGCCGTTCCGACCTTGGCAGAAGGTGACGGGCAACACCTGCTTGTCGGCCGCAACGCCGTTGGCCGGGCGGTCGAAGCGGACGGCGGCGCCGAGCAAGCCGCCATCACTGCCGCGATACCGCCAGCCGTTGGTGAAACCGTAGCCGGACGGCGCAAAGCCGGCGAGGATGGTGCGGGTGAGCAGCGGTGCGTCGTCCGGCACTGGCACGATCGGCGTCCAATCGGGACCCACGTCGTTGGCAGCGGAATTAGACTTCAGCTCATCGAGAGACAGACGGGAGAAGGCGTTCAACGGGGATACTCCTCGACACCGAGCGCACCAGCGAGGGAGCGGGCTGCATCGGCTTGTGAAAGGGAATGGAGGTAGGCGGCTAGGCTGACCGGATCGCCGCCGGCATCGCCGGTCGCGAAGTCGGACCATTTGCCCGTCGCTATATTGACGCGGAAGGATCCGGCGCGGCGGTCGGCGCGGGTCGGGTTGCGGGCCACCCATTCGGCGCCGAAGCGTCGACCATCGGGCAGCCAGCGGCCGAGCAGGGCCGGGAGCGCTGACATCGCCGCCCGGTTGATGCCGTCGAAGTCGAGACGCGGCCCACTCATGCGGCACCTGCCATATGAAGACGGCGGTCGATGTCGCGGAGCCACTGTTCCTGCTTCGGCGAAGCCTGCCGACCGCTGGACAGCGCAACGAACATGCTGTCAAGGAAGTCGGCCTCGCCGTGCTTTAAGCGCGTCTGCTGGACCCGCAGCACGGCGACGAGCCGCAATAGCTCGCTGTCGAACGGCGAGGGTCTCGGCGGCGACGGCTTGCGGGACTGCTGCGGTCTCCGAGCCGCCACCGTCAGGACGACCGGCGGACGCTCGATAGCTTCGGCGAGGGCGTGGAAGTCGAGCCCGGCAGCGGAAAGGGTCCGCCCGATTGCTCGGGCGGTTGCGATGACCTCGCCGTCCTTGTCGCTGCCGAGGAGAGGCAGCAGCTTGGACAGCTTCGGCGCGATGGGAGCGAGAGCGTTCAACGAACCCTCCCACGATCGAACGCAAGCTCGGCGATGGTGCGCGCCAGCCACGGGCTGACAGCGTAGTGCCGCGAGATATGCGTTGCCTGAAGGGTCTGGAACTGCGGGGGGTTCGGTGTTACTTCAGAAGCTATCCCTGCCAGGATGCTTACTGAAGTCCGGCCGCGCCCTGCGCGGTCGGCTTCTCTTACTAGCGCCATGACTATGCAGCCGCCTCCATCTCGGAGGTGCCGTCACGCTCGGCGATGCGAGCCTTCTGCCACTCGACGATTTCGCTTTCGAGCCAGCCTACCGACTGAGCGCTGAGGCGAAGGGGCTTCGGGAACTTGCCGGCGGCGACCTGCTGGTAGATCGCGCTGCGGCAGAGACCGGTGACACGCTCTACGTCGTATCGCCGAAGGATGGTCTGAACCATCGGATACCTTTCCAAGTACGCCAGAGCGGAATTGCTTGGCCGCGCTTAGAATGGGCTGACGTTCAAACCACGAAAACTGCCCATGAAATTGGGTGCGTCGTTTATTTCGTGGGTCTAGTTTCGTGCACCCTTGAGCTCCCAGTAAAGACTGCGAAGATTGTTTTCGCACGTTCCCTGCTTCGGGACTGGATAGCCTATGTGTGCAAGTGGCAACCAGTCTAACAACGCTTCCACTTGCTTTCCCAACGTCGCTTCCAGTTCGTCGGTATTGGCTCGCCTCCTCAACTCCTGCTCTAAGATCGGCGCACTCATTGATGGCCGGCCAGCCATGCCGGTTCCGAACGGACGCTCAGTAAGTCGCTCCAATTCTGCGTGCGAGGCGCCATTAGATAGGGCGAGCGGGACCAGCGCTCGTACTGCGTCGCGCGGAACTCGCAATTTCAGCCACTCTGGCTGAATGCTACCCTTCCGATCCGCTCGATATTCCAAGTCGGCATCGAAGGCGAAAACGAGGTTGCCCCATTCTGACGCCGGTATTTCTTGGCGCGCATCGGTGTCGGCACGCTGGCCGGTAACGGTGATAGTTCCAGCTTCGAACGCATCGAGAAGAGCGCCTTCAATTTCGCCATTGCTAAGGTTCGCATCAAGCTGACCTAACCACTGAACGGCAGCGTTCAGCGGCCAATAGCTACGATTGAAGGATGACGGATCGTACTTATGCACGCTGTCCATTGTCAGCGGTTGCACCGCCCCGTCCGCAAACAGGCTTGTGACCGCTTCGGCAGATAACCGGACCCATTCGAACCGTTCGCCTGTATCGAGCGAGCGGACGTGACGAAGCTCCTCGAAGGTCATTGAACCGCACCAAAAGCTGGAGGGGATCTCAATGGCATCCGCGTGTTGTTCGCCTATCCCCGTCGCAACCAGTTCCCCGTGGCAAAGCCACTCTCGAAACAGCGAGACAACTTCCGATACCGGCCGAGCCCGCTGTGACGGTCCGCGATCAAAATCCACGGCGTTTACGAGCGACGATCGATCAACTGCGCTCCAGTCATTCTGGCGGGCGGCAATGAAGCGCTCCACCATGCCCGCATCGCGCCAACATCCCCATGCGACTGCTCGAACCAGTGGCCAAACCTCGTCTCTAGGCATCGGCCTTGCCCCGCAGTTTCACCACCTCGCCGGCCGGCGTCGGCCTGCCGCAGTACGTTGCCCAATCGGCCATCAGCCGGCGCCGCTTCTCGAACAGGTCGCCGCGCCGGTAGGCGGCTTCCACCTTGTTCCCGACCGTATGCGCCAGCGCCATCTCCACCATGTCGCTTGGATAGGCCGTCGTCTCGGCCGCCCAATCGCGGAACGTCGAGCGGAACCCGTGCGCGGTGATCTCGCCGCGTTCCATCCGCCGCAGCGTCATCAACAACGCCATGTTCGACAGCGGCCGGCCGCGTCGATCGCCGATGAACACATGCGGGTTGTCCTTCTCACGGGGGAGAGCGTCGAGGATGGCGAGCGCGCTATCCGACAACGGAACGCGATGTTGGCGACTAGCCTTCATCCGCTCCGCCGGCACGATCCAGAGTTTCGCTTCGATGTCGAACTCGTCCCAACGAGCGCCGACCACCTCGCCGGTGCGGCCAGCCGTCAGAATGGCGAACTCCAGCGCGCGAGCACCGATGCCGTCCGCCTGCCGCAGCTCGGAAACGAAGCCGGCAACCTCGGCATAGGGCAGGGCGGCATGGTGCTTGACCTTCTGCACCTTCGAGCGGGCAGGGAGGATATGGTCGAGGTGGCCCTTCCACCGCGCCGGGTTCTCGCCCTGCCGGTACTTGCGCGCCGTCGCCCAATCCAAGACGCTTTCGATGCGGCCCCGCACGCGGCTGGCGGTCTCGGCTTTCGTCGTCCAGATCGGCTCCAGCACCTTCAGCACAAGCCCCACATCGACGGCTGCGACATCGATCGTGCCGAACACCGGGAAGGCGTAAGCTTCCAGCGTCGCCGTCCACTGCGCCGCATGCTTCGCGTTTTTCCAGCCAGCCTTGTTCGCGGCGATGTATCGTTCGGCGGCCTCGCGAAACGACATGCCCTTCAGCTTGGCGAGCTTGCGTTCCTGTTCGGCTTCCTGCCGCTGGTCGATGGGATCGATGCCGTCCAGTAGCTTACGCCGGCACTCCAGGGCCTTCTCACGCGCCATGGCGAGCGAGACGGTATGGATCGGGCCGAGGCCCATCTTGCGGGCTCGGCCGTCACGCTGGAAGCGGAACAGCCATGACTTCGAGCCGCCGATGGCGATCTGGAGGTACAGCCCGTGGCCGTCACCATAGAGGCCGGGCTTCGTCGCCTTCGTCACCGCAAGGGCAGACAGCTTGTTGGCGGAACGCATCCAGAACCTCGGTGCGCTGGCTTACGCACAATCGTTTTGACGATTTGTAAGGAACGGTGCGGAATAGTCCAGACGCTAAGCCGCCGAAATCCCGACTATTCCCACGTAATCCCGGCATGGCTCGGAACGGCATGGATTAGGCGGAGGCGGACTTCTTCTCCGCCATCCTGGATCTTTCGCACGATCAGTGCCCTCTTGCCGCGCAGCGGTTGGCCATGATGCGGGCCGACCAGAGTTCGCCGCCCTGCGCCAGCCGGAACCGGGCGAGGCGGCAGTCGGCGTCGAAGAGCGCGAGCTCCGCCGCCCGATGCTGCGTTTCCTGTCGCTTGATGGCCCAAAAGTAGGCGGGAAGCGCGGCAAGCAGCGAAGCGGCCAGCATGGTCGCCATCATCCCCGCCTCGCGCACGGTGATCGTCATCGCCGGTCCGCCCCAGCCCCGCGCCTAGGGAAGCTCCGCGGCCCAGGCCGCGGATGCGTTCGCTTCCGGGCTCGAACCGCTGCGTTTCGCGAACGACCATACGGAGTTCACTCGCTTCATTGAAGTGCTCGGTGAGCTGAAGATTCCGTAAAGATGAAGATGCGGAAACCGGCGCTAAGCCGTTGGCAAAACTGAAAATAGAATTCCGCCACCATGGCCGATGGTTTCCAGTCGATCGGTTCGGTTAACCAAATTTTAGCAGTGTTTCACCTAGCTTTTGCTCCGCGGTCCGGATCGGGATCGTGCCGCTATCAGGTTCGCGGCGGTTCGAACCCACCTGCCGAAGTGGTTCTCGAGACCGATCCGAATGCCGCGCCTGTCCGATCTCCGCATATCGAAGAAGATCGGGCTGTCGTTCGCCGTCCTGATGGCTGGATCCGTGTGCATGGGGCTGACGCTCTACAGGGAGATCGAGAAGGGTGAGGCGCTGCTTGCCGAAGCGGGCGCGCGCGCCGTCATCCTCGCCAAGGTTTCCGACGCGCGGGCCGCGCTGACGCGTCAGGAAAGCGCGCTGCGCGCCTTCATGGTCACCCAGGACGATCGCTATCCCGCCGAGATGAAGGCGCAGCGCGCGGCGGTTCTCGCCGATGCGCGTGAGTTGAAGCGGCTGTCGGGCGATCCCGCCATGTTCGAGACGCTCGGCAGTCTCGAAGTCGCGATGGTGGAATGGGACAAGAACGTCGGCGATCCGGTGATCGCCTCGGCCGGCAGCGACGCAACCTACGCTGACGCGCTGTTCCTGATGAAGTCCGGCGAAGCGGACAAGAACATGCAGCCGATGGCGAGGATTCTCGATGACCTCGCCGCCGAGGAAGCAGCGCGTATCGACGCTCTGCATGGTGAGCAGCAGGCGGTGGCGAGCGGGACGGAGCTTATCCTGTTCGCGGGGCTCGGCATCCTCGCCGCGGCCTCGGCCGGCGTTGCCTTCGCCCTCGCCCGCGAGATCGGCGCGCCGGCCGGTCGTCTGGGCGAGGCGATGCGGGCGATCGTCGATGGGCAAGAGATCGCGGAACTGCCGGGTTCCGGACGCCGCGACGAGATCGGCACCATTGCCGCCGCCGCCGCCGGACTGCGGGAAGCCGCGCGCGACCGCACGGCGCTGGAAGCGGAGATCGAGGCCCTGCGCGCCGACCGTGAGCGCGCGGCCGGCGCCGAGGCCTCCGCCAAGACCGCGAAGCTTGACGAACTCCGCGCCCTCTTCGAGGAGACGGAACATGCGTTCGAGCGTCTCTTCGCGGGCGACCTGACGACGCGGCTGGATGGGGCGGGCGAGGCGGAGTTCGCCGCGATCCGCGGCAAGTTCAACGCCGCCGTCGCGAATTTCGAGGAAGCCTTCGCGAGCGTCCTCGGCGCGGTCGCGTCGATCCGCAGCGGCCTTGGCCAGATCAACGAGGCCTCGTCCAGCCTGTCGCAGCGCACCGAGCAGCAGGCCGCGAGCCTCGAGCAGACGGTCGCGGCGTTGTCGGACGTCACGCGCGGCACCAGCGAGGCGGCCGGGCAGGCGGAGGGCGCGCGCGGCAAGGCGGCGATGGCGCTCCGCAACGCCGAGCGCGGCGGCGAGATCGTCGCGAACGCCGTCAAGGCGATGGGCGAGATCGAAGCCTCCTCCGACAGGATCGGGCGCATCATCGGCGTCATCGACGAGATCGCGTTCCAGACCAACCTCTTGGCGCTGAACGCCGGGGTCGAGGCGGCGCGGGCCGGCGAGGCGGGGCGGGGCTTCGCGGTGGTGGCGCAGGAGGTGCGGGGTCTGGCGCAGCGCTCGGCGGAAGCGGCCAAGGAGATCAAGGGCCTCATCCAGACGTCGCGCGGGCAGGTCGCCCGCGGCGTCGAACTCGTTACGCAGTCGGGGCGCTCGCTCGACGACATCGTCTCGACGGTGGCGGAAATGGCCGAGGTGGTCGGACAGATCGCCCGCACCGCCAAGGAACAGGCCGGCTCGCTGCGGGAAGTCTCCACCGCCGCCGACCAGATGGACAAGGTCACGCAGCAGAACGCTGCGATGGTGCAGCAGACCACGGTCGCCGCCGAGGGGCTTTCCCGGGAAACGCAGGAACTCGCCGACCTCGTCGCGCGGTTCCGCGCCCGGTCTCCCGGCGAGATGCAGGCCGTCGCCGCACGCCGAGCGATGCCGGGCCGGATGCCGCAAGGCGCTCGCGCGCAGGATTCGCGGAAGCCGCAGATGCGGGTTTCCGGCCGGGGCGGGGCCGCTCCCGTCTCGATCTCTCGTTACGCCGAAGAAAGCTGGGAAGATTTCTGATGCCGCCCCGCAAGACAGCTAAAGCCGCCGGACCGGCGACGTTGGAATTACCGTCCGTCTTGGATGTCCGTGCGGCGATGCCGTTGCATGGGTCGTTGGCGGGGCTACGGGGCCGGGCGGTGGAGCTGGACGCCAGTCAGGTTCAGCGGCTGGGCGGGCAGTGCCTGCAGGTTCTCGTGGCGGCGGCGGCGGCCTGGCGCCTGGACGGGGTG
>NZ_VZDO01000005.1 GCF_008802405.1 Plantimonas leprariae | reverse complement strand
CGCTCCACCACCTCCGGCGTCATGCCGGTGCCGTTGTCCGACACCGCCATCACCACGTACTCGCCGGGCACCATGTCGCGCTCGGTGGACGAGCGCTGGTCGAGCCGGCGGTTGGTGGTCTCGATCAGGAGGCGGCCGCCGTCCGGCATGGCGTCCCTTGCGTTGATGCAGAGGTTGAGAAGGGCGTTCTCGAGCTGGTTCGGGTCGACCAGCGTCGGCCAGAGCGCCGGCTCGGCCGCGGTGTCGAGCGCGATCTGCGGTCCGACGGTGCGGCGCACCAGCTCCTCCATGCCGGCGACGAGGCGGTTCACGTCGGTGGGTTTGGGGTCCAGCGTCTGGCGCCGCGAGAACGCCAGCAGCCGGTGCGTCAGGGCCGCCGCCCGCCGCGCCGCGCCGCCGGCCGCCGCGATGTAGCGATCGAGTTCGGCGACGCGCCCCTGCGCGATCCGCGCCTCCATCAACTCCAGCGAGCCCGAGATCCCCGCCAGGAGGTTGTTGAAGTCGTGCGCCAGCCCGCCCGTCAACTGCCCAACCGCCTCCATCTTCTGCGATTGACGGAGCGCTTCCTCGGCCTGCATCAGCTCGGCCGAGCGCTCGGCGACCCGTTGCTCCAGCGTCTCGTTCAGAGACTTCAGTTCGGCGAAGGCCCGGTCGCGCTCGCCGGCCACCGCGCGGCGCTCCTCGATGTCGATGAGGACGCCGGGGAAATGCAGCGGCGTGCCGTCCGGCGCGTGATCGACGCGTCCGTTCGCCTCCAGCCAGTAGTACTGCCCGTCGATCCTGCGGACGCGGTACTGATGGGCGTAAGGGCCGCCACGAGCGATTGCGTCGCTGATCGCCTCCGCCAGCCCTTCCCGATCATCCGGGTGGACGGTCGCCACCACCTGTTCGAGGCTCAGCCCCGAGCGTCCGAGCGCCGGGTCCAACCCGAAGGAGCGAGCGAAGGCCTCGTCCACGGTGAAGCGGTCGGCTGGAATGTCCCAGAACCATGTGCCGATGATCGCGCCGGCGGCGAGCGCGAGCTGCACGCGCTGCGCGTTCTCCTGCACCAGCGCCTCGCTGGCTCGGAGCGCCGCCTCCGCCCGCTTGCGGGCGGTGATGTCGCGGAAGAGGACGAGCACCTGCCTGCGGCTCGCCGGTTCGACCCGCGCGGCTGACACCTCGATGAAACGCCCGGCGGTCGGGAAGTCGCGCTCGAAGTGGATCGCTTCGCCGGTCCGCAGCACGCCGCCGTAGAGTTCGATCCACCCGTCGGCCTCGTCGGGGGCAAGGTCGCGGAGCGTCCTGCCGACGATGTCGGGAATGCCCGTATGCCGCTCGTAGCCGGCATTCGCCTCGACATGCTCGTAGTCGCTGAGCGGTCCGTGCGGCCCGTCGAAGAACTCGATGATGCAGAAGCCGTCGTCGACCGCCTCGAACAAGGCGCGATAGCGCTCCTCGCTGCGCGCCAGCGCGTCGCGCGCCGACCGCTGCTCCGTGACGTCGCGGGCGATGCCGACGAAGCGCAGGGGACGGCCCTCCGCATCGGGCTGGAACTCGCCCTTGCGCGCGATCCAGCGCGATTCGCCTGTGTCGGCGCGGCGGATGCGGTATTCGACGTCGCGCGGCGCGTCACCCACGCGGCGGCCGGCGTCGTTCGAGACGAGCCGCCGGTCGTCCTCGACGACGAGCGCCTCGAAGTCCCGCGCCGCGCGAGCCTCACGATGATCGAGACCGTAGAGGCGCGAGAACTCCTCGGTCGCCGTCAGCATGCCGCTCGCGATCTCGACCGTGAACAGGCCGACTCCACCGGCTTCCTGCGCCTGCTGCAACTGCGTCTGCAGTTCCTCGAGCCGCACCCCGGCGAGGTGCTGCCCGGTCCGGTCGCGGAGTACCTTCACGAAACCGGTATGGCCGCCGGCGTCGTCGCGCAGCGGCATCATCTCGCCGGAAGCCCAGAACCGCGTGCCGTCGGCCCGCAGATGCCAGCGCTCGTCGACGCCGCGGCCTTCGCGGAGCGAGGCGTCCATCTCCTTGCGCATCTGGCTGCGCTCGCGATCGGTCGGAGTGAAGAAGAGCTCGGCGCTCTGCCCGATCACCTCATCGGCCTTCCAGCCGAGAATGCGCTCGGCACCCGTATTCCATTCCGTGATCGCGCCATGCCGGTCGGTGACGATCACGGCGAACTCGGTCACGCTGTTCAGAATCTGCTGGTAACGGTCCAAAGCCCCACCTGCCCACGCCGCCCGCGATCGTGCCTGCCCCGTTCACCGACCGAGGGAAGGGCTTCGAAAGCGCCGTCTTCATAGGTGAGTTGCGGCTGACCGGAAAGAGTTCGAAACGTCGGAACCCCCGACCGATCGGGCTATCCGCGCGACGCGTCAGGCCAGCGGCGACGCGCTCCTCGTGATCCGCGCGAGAAGGTCGTCGAGGCCGGACCGGATGGTCGCGTCCACGCCATGGCGGGCGAGATGCGCGAGGAACTGCTCGTTGAGGCCGCCCGCCGTCACGTGCTCCTTCGCCAGTTCCCCGAAGTCGCCCGTCGCCGAGCGCGCGGTACCGGCGAGGCCGGCGAGCAGCAAGCGGACGTAGCTGTCCGCCTGCGACCGGCCCAGCCCCTGCTCCGCCAGCCAATTCGCCACCGAGCCGGCCGCCGCGAAATGCCCGGCCATGATACCGGAAGCGGCGGACATGGCATCGAAGGCCTTCGCATCCGTCGTCTCGATCGCGACGCCGGTGCGGTCGAAGATGTCCTTCACGACGGGATCGGGCGGCATGACCGGCGTCGGCGACGCCCGGTCGGCAGCGGAAGGCAACGGGATCGCCCGAACGACGCGCGTGGCCGGAGCGACGATGGAAGCGATCGTGTCGGCCGAGACCGTCGCGACGAGGCTGACGACGAGGTGGTCGGGCCTGAACCGCAACTCGGACAGGACCTTGCGCACGATGCCGGGCACGACGGCGATCACCACGACATCCGTCGCATCGAGCACCGCTTGGTTCGACGCAGCGACGGCCACTCGCCCAGGGTAGCGCTCGGCGAGCAGCGCCGCAACGGCGGCGCCGCGCGGCGACAGCGTGACGGCGATGTCGTCCGGCTCGTCGTCGAGGAGGCCGACGACCACGGCCCGGCTGATCGCGCCGGCGCCGACGAAGCCGAGCCTCACCGCGCCGCGCCTACCGCGCCGGCGCGTCGGCTCGTCACGCCGCTTCCTTGGCCTTGCGCGGCGCGCGGCGCTTCGGCGCGGGCTTCTCCGCCACGGCGGGCGGCGCTTCCTCGACGGGGGCGGCCTTCGGCTTGCGGCCGAGACCGATCTGCATCGCGAGCGCCGAGCGCGCCGCGGCATAGCTCGGCGCGACCATCGGATAGTCGCCCGCCAGCTTCCACTTGGCGCGATACTCGTCCGGCGTCATGCCGTAGTGCGTCATCAGGTGACGCTTCAGCGATTTGAACTTCTTGCCGTCCTCCAGGCAGATGATGAAGTCGTCGGTGACGGACTTCTTGATCGGCACGGCCGGCACCAGCGGCTCTTCGGCGACGGGCTCGGGCTTGGCCGTGCCCGCTTGCGTCAGGCCGTTGATCACCGCGGTGATGAGTTCCGGCAGCGCCGCACGCTCCAACTGGTTGTTGGCGGCGTAGGCGGCGACGATCCTCGCCGCGAGCTCGGCGGGGGAAACCGTCAAGGACGCATGAGTTTCCATAGATGATTCGATCCGGAACGATATGAGATGAGCCGGAGATACGGATATGGAAGACGAATGTCCATGTAGCGAGGCAGGCACCTACGAGATTTATTTGCCGAAAACTACGGAACCAAATAATTCGCGATGATTTCGAGCTTTTCAGGCGGCCGGGCGGCGCGGCGCGGAGCGCCCCGCCCTCTCCCGCAACGCCGGCTTCCTATGCGGGAGTCGGCTCGCCTCGCGCGGCGTCGGACGCTTCTTGCGGCGAGGCGCCCTTTCGCTCGCGGGTGAGGAGGCGGAAGAACAGCGGGATGAAGAAGATCGCAACGAAGGTCGCAAGGATCATGCCGCCGATCACGCCGGTGCCGATCGAGTGGCGGCTCGCCGAGCCCGCGCCGGTGGAGATCGCCAGCGGCACCACGCCGAAGATGAAGGCGAGCGACGTCATCACGATCGGGCGGAAGCGCAGGCGCGCCCCTTCCAGCGCGGCATCCACGATGGACAGCCCCTCCTCGCGCTTGATGACGATGAACTCGACGATGAGGATGGCGTTCTTCGCGGCGAGACCGACCAGCGTCACCAGACCGATCTGGAAGTAGACGTCGTTCTGGAGTCCGCGCAGCCAGATGGCGAGGAGCGCACCGAACATCGCGAAGGGCACGGCGAGGATCACCGCCAGCGGCAGCGACCAGCGCTCGAACTGCGCGGCGAGGATCAGGAACACCATGACGATGCCGAAGCCGATCGCGATGAGACCCGTGCCGCCGCTGGCGATCTCCTGATAGGCGGAGCCCGTCCATTCGATGCCGTAGCCTTCCGGCAGGCTGCCGGCGACTTCCCGCATCGCCTCCAGCGCCTGGCCGGACGAATAGCCCGGCGCGGGGTTGCCGGTGACCTTCGCGGCGGTGAAGACGTTGAAGCGCTCGATGAGATCGGGGCCGACGACGCGCTGCACCTTGAGGAGCGAGTCCAGCGGGATCATCGAGCCGGAAGCCGACTTGACGAAGACGAACTTCAGGTCCTCCGGCTTCTCGCGGAACGGCGCCTCGGACTGGAGGCTGACGCGGTAGTTGCGGCCGAGTAGGGTGAAATCGTTGACGTAGAGCGAGCCGAAGGTCGCCTGCATGGTGGAGAAGATGTCGGAGATCGGCACGCCGAGCGCCTTCGCTTTCTCGCGGTCGACGTCGATCCGGTATTGCGGCACGTTCGGCGAGAACGTGGTGCGCACGCCCGCGAGTTCGGGGCGCTTCGAGGCGTCCGCGACGAGCTTGTTCGTCACCGAAACAAGCCCCTGCACGCCGCTGCCGCGGCGATCCTGCACGTAGAGCTCGAAGCCGCCGGTGGTCGACAGGCCCTGGATCGGCGGCGGGCTGAAGGCGAGCACCATGCCGTCCTGCACGGCCGCGTTCGCGCCGATGAGCTGGCCCGGCAACGCGCGCCCGTCCTCCTTCGGGTCGGTGCGCTCCTTCCAGTCCTTCAAGGTCACGAAGGCGGTGCCGGAACTGGTGCGCTGCGTCGAGGCGAGAAGGTCGAAGCCCGCGAAGGCGACGACGTGCTGCACGGCGGGATTTTTGCGGATGTTCTCGGCCACCGTCTGCATCACCTGCGTGGTGCGCGACAGCGAGGAGGCCGGCGGCAGGATCGCCACCGCGAAGTTCGAGCCCTGGTCCTCGTCCGGCACCAGCGAGCCGGGAATGGTGGTGAAGAAGTACGCCGCCCCACCGCAGATCGCCGCGAAGACGACGAGGCCGAGAACGGCATGGCGAAGCAGGAAACCGACGCCCCCGACATAGCCGTTCGTCAGCCGCTCGAAGCCGGCGTTGAACCAGCGGAACGGCGCGAGCGGCGGCTTGTGCGACTGCTTCAGGATGATCGCGCAGAGTGCCGGCGTCAGCGTCAGCGCGACGATGCCGGAGATCGTCACGGAGACCGCGATGGTGACCGCGAACTGACGGTACATCGTACCGGCGAGCCCGCCGAGGAAGGCGACCGGCACGAAGACGGCGCAGAGCGTCAGGACGATCGCGATCACCGGCTCGGCCACCTCGCGCATCGCCCGCGTCGCGGCCTCCGGCGCCGGGACCTTCTCCTCCGACATGATGCGCTCGACGTTTTCCAGCACCACGATCGCGTCGTCCACGACGATGCCGATGGCGAGCACCAAGGCGAAGAGAGTCAGGAGGTTGATCGAGAAGCCGAGCGCCAGGAGGACGCCGAAGGTGCCGAGGATCGACACCGGCACGGCGATGATCGGGATCAGCGTGGCGCGGAGGTTCTGCAGGAACAGGTAGACGACGATGAAGACCAGCACCATCGCCTCGATGAAGGTCTTGATCACCTCCTCGATCGAGGCGGTGATGAACTTCGTCGTGTCGAAGGGTACGGCATAGGTGATGCCGTTCGGGAACGAGGCCTGCAGCCCGTCCATCGCGGCCCGCACCGCCTCCAGCGTGTCGAGCGCGTTGGCGCCCGGCTGCAGGTAGATGCCGATCGGCACGGCGGACAGGCCGTTGTAGGTGGCGTTGAAGGCGTAATCCTGCGCGCCGAGCTCGACCCGCGCGACATCCTTCAGGCGGAGCGTCGCGGCGTTGGTGCCGTCCGATTTCAGGATGATGTTCTCGAACGCCTTGGCGTCCGGCAGGCGTCCGACCGTGGTGACGGAATAGGTGAAGGCGAGGTCGTTCTTGTTCGGCTCGGCTCCGAACTGGCCGGCGGCGAACTGGGCGTTCTGTTCCTGGATCGCCGCCTGCACGTCGGCCGGCGTCAGGTCGTACTGCGCCAGCGCATCGGGCCGCAGCCAGACGCGCATCGAGTAGTCGCGCTGGCCGAAAAGCTGCGCGTCGCCGATGCCGGGCACGCGCTTGATCTGGTCGATGACGTAGAGGAGCGCGTAGTTCGACACGTAGGTCGCGTCGTAGCGCGGGTCGGTGGAGCTCATGGTGAGCACCGCGAGGATCGACGACGAGCGCTTGTTCACCTGCACGCCGAGCCGCTGCACCTCCGTCGGCAGGCGGGACAGCGCCTGCTGCACGCGGTTGTTCACGTCGATCGTCGCCTGATCGGGATCGGTGCCGATCTGGAAGGTGACGGTGATCGACATCGTGCCCGACGCGGAGTTCGTCGAGTTCATGTAGAGCATGTTCTGGACGCCGTTCACCTGCTCCTCGATCGTCGCGGCGACGGTCTGGGCAAGGGTCTCGGCGCTGGCGCCCGGATAGTTCGCCGAAATGACGACCTGCGGCGGCACGAGTTGCGGGTACTGCTCGATCGGCAGCGCCCGCATGCCGGCGAGCCCGGCGATGGCAATGACGATCGAGATCACCGCCGCGAAGATCGGGCGGCGGACGAAGAAGTAGCGGACGTCCGCGGAAGCGACGGGCATTTTCATCGGGCGGCGGTGCCCTCGTCCGCTTCGGCGCGCCGGTGCGGATCCGGAGCCGCCATCGGCTTCACGGGCGTGTCGGGCCGCACCTTCACGACCCCGTCGGTGACGACGCGGTCGCCGGAATTCAGGCCTTTCGCGACGATGATCGTCTCGTTCAGCTCCCGCCCGACCTCGATCGGCCGGACCTTCGCGACGTTGTCGTCGCCGACCGTGTAGACGAACTGCCCCTGCGGGTTCTGCATCAGCGCGGTCGCCGGGATCTGGATCGCGTCGTCGATCGCGAGCCCGTTGATCACGACCCGGACGAACTGGCCCGGCAGGAGCTGCTGGCCGGGGTTGGGGAACACGGCACGGGACGAGATCGTGCCGGTCGCCGGATCGATCGCCGCCGAGGTGAAGTCGATCTTGCCGGTCTCGTTGTAGAAGTTGCCGTCGCCGAAGGAGACTTGCGCGGACAGGTTGTTCGCGCCGCCGGCGATACCTTCCTGGATGAGACGGCGGATCTGGAACGCTTCCGTGTCGGCAGCCGAGAAGTTCACGTAGATCGGATCGAGCTGGCTGACGCGGGTCAGCAGGGTATTGACGCTGACGAGGCTGCCCTCGGGGAACTGCTCGCGGCTGGTGATGCCGCCGACGGGAGCCGTCACCGTCGCGTAGGTCAGCGACAGGTTGGCGGTGTCGAGCTGCGCCTTGGCGGAGGCGAGCTGCGCTTCGGCGAGCTTGCGCGTGGCGGTGGCGTCGTCGAGGCTCGCCTTGCTGGAGGCACCGGTGCGGGCGAGCGAGGCGACGCGGTCCTCGGTCTGTCGCGCGTTGGCGAGCTGGGCATCGGCCTGCTGCACCGCCGCATCGGCCCTCGCCACCTCGGCCTCGAACTCGCGCGGATCGATGCGGAACAGGACCTGATCCTGCTTGACGGCGGAGCCCTCGACGAAGGAGCGCTCGGTGAGGATGCCGGCGACGCGCGCCCGGACCTCGACCTCGCGCGACGCCTCGACACGCGCGGCATATTCGAAGGTGATCGGCAGCCGCTTCGCCTCGA
Organism: Plantimonas leprariae; assembly: GCF_008802405.1. GTDB lineage: Bacteria > Pseudomonadota > Alphaproteobacteria > Rhizobiales > Rhizobiaceae > Plantimonas > Plantimonas leprariae. The sequence continues at coordinate 323,933 of NZ_VZDO01000005.1, read as the reverse complement.
CGGTCGCGACCGTCACTTCCGGCGGCGGCGCGGAGGGCGCGGCGCTGCCGGCGCCGGTGGTCTGGTTGTTCTGCGCCAACGCGGCAGGCTTCGCCTCGCCCTGGCCGTTGCCGCTCGCTCCTTGCGCGAACGCGCTCCCCGCCGCCCAAACCGTGAGGATCAAAGCCGCGGCGATTCCAGACTTCATCGATACCAACCGGACGCACTCGTTTCGCAGTGCGGCATTATCCGGTTCCCCCGCGTTCGGACAATGACTTGATGGTGAGGATTACCTGCCAATAAGGCGCGGCGCGAGGCTTCTATCGTTTCCAAGCTTCCAACCGCGGCTCCATACCGCAGCGAATATCGCTTTCACCGGAAAGACGAGGCCGCGCACCTAAGCCGCGTCAGGCGACGACCCGTGCGCAGGAATTCGGCGATATACACGAGATGGAATGGTACGGTTGGCTGGAGTTGAACCAGCGACCTTCGGAGCCACAATCCGACGCTCTAACCAACTGAGCTACAACCGCACGGAAAGGCGCGCTCGCGCCTTTCGGAGCCAGATAGAGGCTTTCGCGGGGCGAGGCAAGCCGAAGCTCGGCCCACCCGGGAGCAGCTCACATGTTGCGGGCGGCATCCGACGCGCGCTGGAAGGCCTCGCGGCCGGGCTTCAGCATATCCTGCGCGATGGACTGCGTCAGCGACTGCATCTCCTTGGCCTGATCGGTCGAGGTCTCGATCTGCTGGCGCACATAGCTCGTCTGCAGTTCGACCACCTCGGCGAAGGACTTCGCCGACATCAGCTTCTCCAGATGCGAGAAGCCGAGATCGGCGTTGTGCCGCATGGCGTCGATGGCGCGCTTGGAAAGCTGCAGCGAGCTCTGATGGACGTTCTCCATGGTGGATTCCAGCGTCCGGGTCGCCTCCTCGGCGGCCGATTTCATGCGCGAATAGGCTTCCCGCGACTGTTCCATGGAGCGCTGGGTCATCTCGCGGAACGTCTCGTTCATCCGGGCGGGGTCCATGCCCATCGCGTCCTGGGCGTTGCGGGCCGCCTGTTCGCCTGCCCGCCGCATCTCCGCCATCGGGTCGCGCGCGTCGTCGTTCTCGTCAGCCATCTCGCCATCTCCTTCCGGAAGGCCGCCGGCAAGCCGACGGCGACCGTGTCCCGTCCCATCCCGTTCCGGTCGAGCAACGCCGGCTGCGACGCTTCGTTGCAGCGTGACGCGTTAACCCTCCCCGTAGCTAGTTCGCCACCTCGCATCCATTTCGTGGATACGCCGCGCGGCCGCCGTTATTAAGGGGTTGTTAACGGTGGCCAAGAATGAATTCCCGTCTCGACGGAATGGTGTCATGAGTTCTGCGTTCCGTCCGTTCCTGCTCGAGCTGCTGGCGATCCCGGAAGCGCGCGCGGCGCGGCGCGGCAGGGCGTTCGCCTATCTCGACGAGACGCTGGAGCGCGTCCTTTTCGCCAACGCGGCCGGCGAAGCGCTGTTCGGTGTGCGGCAGGACGAGTCTCCCGCCGCACTGCTCGCCCGGCAGGTCCGCTCGGGTTTCCGCACGCTGGCAGGCGGGGCCAGGTTCCCGCTCCTCGTCCGCGCCCATTCCGCGCGCGCCGCCTTGCCTGTCGCCGCGCTGGCGATTCGCTTCTCCACGGACGGCGGCGCGGCGATCCTTCTCGCCGCCTGCAAGACTGAAGCGACGGCGAACGTCGATCCGCGGCGGCTCCTCGCCACGCTCGGCGAGAGCGACGGCGTCTGTGCCTTCGACGCCGACGGAACGCCGGTCGCGGGCGATGCGTCCGGTATCGGCGACGGCTTGCCCGCCACGGTCGCGAGCTTCGCCGCCGGGAATGCGGCGATCGGCGAGGCCGGCGGCGTCCGCCTGTTCCGCATCGACGTTGCGCTGATCATCGCGGTGCCGGCGGCGAGCGCCTCCCTGCCGGCGGAAGAAGCGCCTTCGGCGGATGCCGCGGCGGCGGAGGACAGCGTGCCCGCGCCTCGCACCGATGGACTGCCGGCCGGGGATGGCGCCTGGAAGCGTCTCCCGCTCCGCTCCGTCTGGAGCGTGCCGTCGCCCGCGGCCGACATCGGCGCTTCGGCCGCCGCTCCGCCGCATTCGAGCGCCGAGCCGCTACCTGAGCCACAGGACGAGACGCGGCAGCCGGTCGAGCGCGAGAGCGCGGTGATCGTGCCGGACGCGCCGTCGGAGGACTTCGACGCGATGGACCCGGCCGTTTCCACCGACGACGAGAAGCCGGCGGAGGCGGACGCCGATCTCGTGCCGTCCGTGGCCGAACCGGGTCTCGGGACGGAGCCGATCGCGCCCTCCGCTGCGGCGACCGACGATGCAGGACAACCGACGCCGGCCTTCGTCGCGCGCCTCGATGCGCCGCCGCTCCGTTTCGTCTGGCAGATCGACGCCGAAGGGCGGTTCCGCTCGCTTTCGCCCGAATTCGCCGAAGCCGTCGGGCCCCGCGCCGCGGCGGTGGTCGGGCGCACCTTCGGCGATGTCGCCGAGGCGTTCGGCTTCGACGAGGCCGGCGCGATCCGCCGTCTGCTGGAGCGCCGCGACACTTGGTCGGGGCGCACGGTGCTCTGGCCGGTGGAAGGAACCGACCGGCGCGTGCCGATCGATCTCGCCGCGCTGCCGACCTATTCGCGCGACCGCGCCTTCGACGGGTTCCGGGGCTTCGGCATCGTGCGGAGCACCGACCACGAAGCGGATGCGGCAGCGCACGGCCTCGCCCTCGCCCGCCCCGCCGTCGCTCCGGTGGAAGCGCCCGCGCCGGCCGAGCCCGAAGTGCTGCCGCCGGCAGCGGCTCGGAAGCCGCTGATCCGGCGGTTCGAAGCCGACCTTCCCGGCGTCTCGTTCGGCCGGCGAGAGGCGCCGCCCCAGTCGCCCGCCGCCGAGCAGGACGGCGCGATCCGCGTCGAGCGCCGCCGCACGAGCGAAGCTACCTTGTCGGAAGCCGAGGAAGCCGCGTTCCGCGAGATCGGCGCGAAGCTCGGCCAGGGGCGCAGCGAGGCCGGGACGGCCGACACGCTGCGCTTCGAGACCCTCCTCCCGGATCCGGCGGCACCCGCTGCCGAACTCGTCGATCCGCCCACGATCGATGCCACGCTTGGGTCGAGCCCTGCCGAAGCCTCGGGCGAGCCGCTTGCTGCTTCCGATATCGAACCGACCCTTGCGGCGCTCCCCCTGCCGGTTCTCGTTCAGAGCCGAGACAGGCTCGTCTTCGCCAACCGCGCCTTCGCCGAGTGGAGCGGCTATGCCGACGTCGAGCGGCTGAACGCGGCCGGCGGCCTGGAAGCGCTGTTCGTGGAGAGCGCCGGCGGCCCGGCCGAAGGCGCGATGCGGATCCGCCGCGCCGACGGCGAAACCGTGGAAAGCGGCGTCCACATGCAGCGCGTCGCCTTCGCCGGCCATTCGTCCTTGCTGATGACGTTCGAGCGGCTGCCGGCGGCCGCCCCCGCGCCGGACGCGGATGATCTCCGCCGCGAGGTCGGCGAGCTTCGGGCCGTGCTCGACATCGCGACGGACGGCGTCGTCATCGTCGATCCGGAAGGCTCGATCCGCGCCGCGAACGGCTCGGCGGAAGCGCTGTTCGGCATGCCGGCGGCGGAGTTCGCCGGTCGGCCGCTCGCCGAGCTCTTCGCGCACGAATCGCGGAAAGCCGTGCTCGATTACCTGGAGATGCTGAAGGACCGGGGTCTCGCCGGCATCATGAACGACGGGCGCGAGGTGATCGGCCGCGTTGCGCAGGGCGGCTTCGTGCCGCTGTTCATCACGGTCGGGCGCGTGCCGGACGAGCGCGGCTGGTGCGTGGTGATCCGCGACATGTCGCACTGGAAGCGGATCGAGGAGGAACTCGTCAACGCCAAGCGGGCGGCGGAGGCCGCGAGCCTCCACAAGAGCCGCTTCCTCGCCAACATCAGCCACGAGCTCCGGACGCCGCTCAACGCCATCATCGGCTTCGCCGACGTCATGGCGTCCGAATGCTTCGGGCCGATCGGCAACGAGCGCTACGTCGAGTATCTCGGCGACATCAAGCGTTCCGGTCACCACGTCCTCGACCTCGTCAACGACCTCCTCGACATCTCGAAGATCGAGGCGGGGCGGATGGAGCTGTCCTTCGAGGCGGTGTCGCTGAACGAGGTGCTGGCCGAGGTCGTCGCCACCATGCAGCCGCAGGCGAACCGCGAGCGGGTGATCGTGCGCTCCAACCTGCCGGCCTCCGTGCCGCCCGTCGTCGCCGACCGGCGGACGATCCGGCAGATCGCGCTGAACCTCCTGTCGAACTCCGTCCGCTTCACGCCGGCCGGCGGGCAGATCATCGCCTCGACGACCTATACGGCCGAAGGCGACGTGCTCCTCCGCGTGCGCGACAGCGGCATCGGCATGACGCCGAGCGAGATCGAGATCGCGCTGACGCCGTTCCAGCAGGTGCACCGGCCGGACGAAGGGCGGAGCACCGGCACGGGTCTCGGCCTGCCGCTGACGAAGGCGATGGCGGAGGCGAACCGCGCCAGCTTCGCGATCCGCTCGACCCCGGGCGAAGGCACGCTGGTCGAGATCGCCTTTCCGTCACAGCGCGTCCTGGCGGACTGACCGCGGTTCAGGTCGCGAGTTCGGCGCGCCCGGCGAAATGGCGAAGCGCGTCGGGGTTGGCCAGCGCCTCGACGTTGCGCACCGGCCGGCCGTGCACGACCTCGCGCACGGCGAGCTCGACGATCTTGCCGCTCTTCGTGCGGGGGATGTCCGGCACGGCGAGCACCTTCGCCGGCACGTGGCGCGGCGAAGCGCTTTCGCGGATGCCGAGGCGGATGCGGCGGACGAGCTCGTCGTCCAGCGCGTATCCGGCCGCCAGCCGCACGAACAGGACGACGCGCACGTCGCCCGCGAAATCCTGGCCGACGCAGATCGCCTCGGCGATCTCCGGCATCCGCTCCACGACGTTGTAGATCTCGGCCGTGCCGATCCGGACGCCGCCCGGGTTCAGCACCGCGTCGGAGCGGCCGTGGATGACGATGCCGCCGTGCTCCGTCCATTCGGCGAAGTCGCCGTGGCACCAGATGCCCGGAAACCGCTCGAAATAGGCGGCGCGATAGCGCGATCCGTCGGGATCGTTCCAGAACGCGACCGGCATGGATGGAAAGGCTTTCCGGCAGACGAGGTCGCCCTTCTCGCCGCGCACCGGCGCGCCGTCGTCGCCGAAGACGTCCATCGCCATGCCGAGGCCCGGTCCCTGGATTTCGCCTTCGAAGACCGGCAGCCACGGCACGCCGAGCACGAAGCAGGAGACGATGTCGGTTCCGCCGGAGATGGACGCCAGATGCACGTCCGCCGCGATGCCGGAATAGACGAAGTGGAAGCCCTCCGGCGACAGCGGCGAGCCGGTGGAGGCGATGACGCGGACGGTCGAAAGGTCGTGCGTCTCGATGGGCCTCAGGCCCTCCTTCCGCACCGCATCGATGAATTTCGCCGAGGTGCCGAAGAACGTCGCCTGCTCGGCTTCGAGGAAATCGAACACGGCGTTGCCGTTCGGGTGGAAGGGCGAGCCGTCGTAGAGGAGCAGCGTTGCGCCGCTGCCGAGCGCGGCGGCGAGCCAGTTCCACATCATCCAGCCGAGGGTGGTGAAGTAGAAGACGCGGTCGCCTTCGCCGATGCCGCAATGCAGGCGGTGCTCTTTGCGGAGCTGGAGCAGCGTGCCGCCCGCGCCGTGGACGATGCACTTCGGCATGCCGGTCGTGCCGGAGGAATAGAGGATGAACAGCGGTTGCGCGAAGGGCAGCGGCTCGTATTCCACCGCCCGCGCATCGAAGGGGCCGAGGAAATCGTCCAGCGTCGCGCCGTTCCGGCAGGCGGCCGCGACGGCTTCCGCTTCGCCGATCAAAGGCACGATCACGGTGCGCTCCGGCGCGAGCGCCGCCGATACGGCCGCCAGCTTCTCGGCGGTGTGGATCGTCTTGCCGCTATACCAGTAGCCGTCGGAGGCGAAGAACAGCTTCGGGCCGATCTGCCCGAACCGGTCGAGCAGCCCTTGCGCGCCGAAATCCGGCGAGGCGGAGGAGAACACCGCGCCGATGCTGGCGCAGGCGAGCATCACCGCCACCGCTTCCGGCATGTTCGGCAGCATGGCGGCGACGCGGTCGCCCTCCCCCACGCCCGCCGCACGCATCGCCTGCTGCAGGTGGGAAACGAGCGCGCGCAACTGCCCGCGCGACAGTCGCCGCTCCAGCCTGTCCTCGGCGCGAAAGACGATCGCCTCGTCCTCGTCGCGACCGGGGGCGAGCAGGTTCTCCGCGAAGTTCAGCCGCGCATCCGGGAAGAAGCGCGCCGTCAGCATGTCGTCGCCGTTCGCGAGGGCCCGCTCGCCTTTCTCGCCACGAATGCCGCAGAAATCCCAGACCGCCGACCAGAACGCCTCGCGGCTTTCGATCGACCAGCGATGCAGCGCCGCGTAGTTGCCGGGATTAGCGCCGGACTGAGGCCGCACGTCCTCGGCAAAGCGCGTCAGCGGGTGCCGTGCGACGTTCTCCGGTGTCGGAGACCAGAGCATCCTTGCGTTCATGCCGTCGCCCTCTCCTGCGGCTCCTGCCGGTTTGGTGGCATGCCGGCACGCAGCGATCAATCGCGCTCGCGACGAGCGGCTCCCGGCGCGAAATTCATTTCCCGGCAATCCATCGCCATCATCATGCAGGACAACGGGCTTCGCCGCCCACCGAACGACAGCGCGATGAACAGCCACAATCCGATCCTTCTCCCGCTCGCCTTCGTCTGCGTCCTCGCACAGGGAATCGGTCCGTCCGCGGCGGCCGGGGCGAAGCAGGCGGCGACAGCGGCTGCGCCGCAGCCGGACGAATGCGCGATGCGCTATCACGCTTCGCTCGGCCGGATCGCCGCGGACGACCTGCCGCTCCTGCGCGACGGTGCGGCGGCCGGCACGGCGAACTCCTCGACCGAAATCGTCGCCGATCAGGCGCTGCCGGGCGTGCCGCTGTTCATGGCGCCGGGACGCCAGCGCTCGCGGGCCGAGATTTCGGCGCTGACGGCGGCGGTGGCGCTCGCCCGCACCCGCGGTCGCTCGACCGCGCTCGCCGGCGGCAACGCCGCCGACCGGGCCTGGATCGCCGCCCGCCTCCGGGAGGACCTCGGCGACTACCTGAACCAGAAGCCGACGCCCTATCTCTGCAGCGGCGTACCGGCCTATCTCGAAACGCTGCGCAGCTTCGCCGCCCGCCTCGGGCCGGCGGGCGACCGCCGCCAGGAATGGATCGCGACGCAGCGGGGCCTCGCCGAGAACTCGATCCGCGCCGCCGGGGACGCGATCGGCAAGGCGAGGCTGACGATCGCGCTGCCGGCGTCCGGCACCGACCTTCGCCCGGCCGCCGGCATCGCGCGCACCGACCCGCCCCCGCCGCCGCCGCCGGCACGGCAGCCCATGGAACTCGGCACCGAAGCCGGTCTCCTCGCCGCGATCGACCATCTCGTCGCGGACGCCAAGGCCGCGAACATCATCGACGACCTGACCGTTCCCGCGACGACGGACGCGACGGCCCCTGCCGCGCCGCCGCCGCCACGCCCGGTCCTCGCGAAGCTGGCGGAAGCGAAACCGCTCGTCACCTCGGCACGTCCCCGCATCCGCGACCGCACCGCGCGGCTGAAGCTACTCGCGGCGTTCTCGGATCTTGAGATGCTGGACTACCTGATGAAGGCGCCGGCCGAGATGCCGGACCCGATCGCCTCCGCGATCGGCAAGACGCTCGGCGACGTCGAGGCCGCCCAGAAGGCCGACTGCACCTGCGGCGGGGCTGCGGTCAGGCCGTAGCGGCTTCGGCCGCCGCCGCCATGCGCTCGTCCCGCTCGCGCCGGACGAGCTTCCGCTTGGCGAGGAGCCCCGAGACGATCACGCCGACCGAGACGAGGGCGATCAGGATCGTGCAGACGGCGTTGATCTCCGGCGTCACGCCGAGCCGCACCTGGCTGTAGATGCGCATCGGCAGCGTCGTCGCGCCGGGCCCCGTGGTGAAGCTGGAGATCACCAGGTCGTCGATCGACAGCGTGAAGGCGAGCATCCAGCCCGACGCCACCGCCGTCCAGATCACCGGCAGGGTGATCACGAAGAAGGTCCGGCCCGGCGGGCAGCCGAGGTCCTGCGCCGCCTCCTCCAGCGAGCGGTCGACGGAAACCAGCCGCGACTGCACCACCACCGCGACGAAGCACATGGTGAAGGTGACGTGCGCGATGGTCAGCGTCCAGAAGCCGCGGTCGAAGCCGATCGCGACGAAGAGGAGCAGCAGCGACAGGCCGGTGATCACCTCCGGCATGACGAGCGGCGCGTAGACGAAGCCGGAGAACAGGAGCCGGCCGCGGAACCGCGCGAAGCGCACCAGCGCCATTGCGGCGAGCGTGCCGAGCACGGTCGCGACCGTGGCCGACAGGATTCCAACGCGCAGCGTCACGAAAGCCGACTGGATGAGCTGGGCGTTGTGCCAGAGCGAGGCGTACCACTGCGTAGAGAACCCGCCCCAGACCGTCACCAGCCGCGAGGCGTTGAACGAATAGATCACCAGGATGATGATCGGCACGTAGAGGAAGGCGAAGCCGACAACGACGGACGCGACGTTGAAGGCGCTCCAGTGCCGCTTCATCGATCCACCTTCGCCTGCGCGCGCTGGAAGAATACGATCGGCACCACCAGCACGAGGAGGAGAAGCACCGCGACGGCGGAGGCCACCGGCCAGTCGCGGTTGTTGAAGAACTCGTCCCAGAGCGTCTTTCCGATCATCAGCGTCTCCGAGCCGCCGAGGAGGTCCGGGATGACGAACTCGCCGACCGCCGGGATGAAGACGAGGAAGCAGCCGGCGACGACGCCCGGCAGCGACAGGGGAAAGGTGATCCGCCAGAAGGCCTTCGTCGGCGGGCAGCCGAGATCGTTCGCAGCCTCCAGCAGCCGGCCGTCCAGCCGCTCCAGGCTCGAATAGATCGGCAGCACCATGAACGGCAGGTAGGAATAGACGATGCCGATATAGACGGCGGTCTCGGTGTTCAGGATCGTCAGCGGCGCGTCGATCAGCCCCAGCCAGAGCAGGAATTGGTTGAGCAGCCCCTCGTTCTTCAGGATGCCGATCCAGGCGTAGACGCGGATCAGGAAGCTCGTCCAGAATGGCAGGATCGTCAGCATCACGAGGATGGGCCGCAGGCCCAGCGGGGCGCGCGCCATGCCGTAGGCGAAGGGATAACCGACGAGGAGCGAGAGCAGCGTCGAGACGAAGGCGATCTTCAGGCTCGACAGGTAGGCGTCGATGTAGAGCGGGTCCTCGAACAGGAAGCCGTAGTTGTCGGCGGCGAACTGCTTCACGCCGTCGACGATCGAGGCGAAGCTCGGCCCGAAGACCGGCAGATACGGCGGCTGCGCGATCGCCGTCGTCGAGAGCGAGATCTTCAGGACGATCAGGAACGGAACGAGGAAGAAGACGAGGAGCCACAAATACGGCACCCCGATCACGACAGTGCGGTAGAGGCGGCCGACAGGCGCTTGCCGGAAGTCCTGCTCCGCCATCGCCGGTCAGCCCGTCAGCACCGCGCCGGCATCCGGCGCGAAGGTTAGCCACACGTCGTCGTGCCAGGTCAGCGGCTCGGCGGCGGAACGCGTCGCGTTGAGGACGGTGGCGCGCATCAGGCCGCCGGTCTTCAGCTTCACGACGTAGCAGGTCACGTCGCCGAGATAGGCGATGTCGTAGAGCTCGCCCTCGAAGGCGTTGCGGCTCGGGTCCTCCGGCGGGCGGCGGCCGATCCGCATCTTCTCCGGCCGCACCGCGAAGGCGACCGCCGTGCCCGGCGACACGGCGAGCGCCGAATCGACCTCAACGACCGAGCCGTTCGCCGCGATCCGCAGGCGGCCGTCCCGATGCTCATCCACCTTGCCGTCGATGAGGTTCACGTTGCCGATGAAGTCGGCGACATAGCGGCTCGCCGGGGCTTCGTAGATCACGGCGGGGATGGCGATCTGCGCGATCTTCCCCTCGCGCATCAGCGCGATGCGGTCGGCCATCACCATCGCCTCCTCCTGATCGTGCGTCACGATCACGAAGGTGAGGCCGAGATCGAACTGGAGATCGGTCAGCTCGAACTGCGTTTCCTCGCGCAGCTTCTTGTCGAGCGCGCCGAGCGGCTCGTCGAGAAGCACGACCTTCGGGCGCTTGGCGAGCGCGCGGGCGAGCGCCACGCGCTGCTGCTGGCCGCCGGAAAGCTGTTGCGGCTTGCGCCGGGCGAAGGGCGTGAGCTTGACGAGCTTCAGCATCTCGGCGACGCGGTCGTCGATCTCCGACCTCGCCATGCCGCTGTCCTGCTTCAGGCCGAAGGCGACGTTCTTCTCGACGCTCATGTGCGGGAAGAGCGCGTAGCTCTGGAACATCATGTTCACCGGCCGCTTGTGCGGCGGCACGCCGACGAGGCTCGCGCCGTCGAGCCGGAGGTCGCCGCTCGTCGGCTCCTCGAAGCCGGCGAGCATCCGCAGCAGCGTCGATTTCCCGCAGCCGGAGGGGCCGAGCAGCGCGAAGAACTCGCGGCTGTAGATGTTCAGCGACAGGTCGTCGACCGCCGTGAAGGTGCCGAAGCGCTTGGTGACGGCGGCGACCTCGATCAGCGGCGTCGAGGCCGGATCGTCCCAGGGTGCGAAGGTGCGGCGGATGCTGCCGAGGGATTTGGGCGAAAGCGTCGCTGCCATGGGCGCTCATGTGGAGGAACTGGACGGCCGGCTCCTGCCGGCCGCATGTGACGGGCCGATGACGGCGGCAGGCGTCAGCGCCCGGTCTTCACCGTGGTGAAGGCCCGGGTCACGAGGCGTTGCGCCTTCGCGTCGTAGGGCTGCTTGATGTAGAGGGTCTTCAGCACGGCCTCGTCGGGATAGACCGCCTTGTCGTCGAGGATCGACTTATCGAGCAGCGGCTGCGAGGCCTTGTTGCCGTTCGCGTAGGACACAAAGTTGCTCGCCTTTGCGATGATTTCCGGCCGCTGCATGTAGTTGATGAAGGCGAGCGCCTCGTCGACGTGCGGCGCGTCGGCGGGGATCGCCATCTGGTCGAACCACATCAGCGCGCCTTCCTTCGGGATGTGGTAGCTGATCTCGACGCCTTGCCCCGCTTCCGTCGCGCGCGACTTCGCCTGCAGCACGTCGCCGGAGAAGCCGACCGCGACGCAGATGTCGCCGTTGGCGAGCGCGTTGATATATTCGGACGAGTGGAACTTGCGCACGTTCGGCGCGGCCTTTGCCAGGAGTTCTTCCGCCTTCTTGATGTCGTCGGGCTTGGTCGAGTTCGGGTCTAGGCCGAGATAGCTGAGCGCCGCCGGAAACAGCTCGCTCGGCGCATCCAGCATGTAGATGCCGCAGCCCTTCAGCTTCTCGGCATTGGCCGGGTCGAAGACCAGCGCCCAGGAATCGACCGGCGCGTTCGGCAGCGCCTCCGCCACTTTCTTGTCGTTCACGCCGATGCCGGTCGTGCCCCACATGTAGTTGACGGAATACTCGTTGCCCGGATCGTAGTTGGCGACCTGCGCCTGCACGAAGTCCCACATGTTGGAAAGGTTCGGCAGCTTCGACTTGTCGAGCTTCTGGAAGACGCCGGCCTGGATCTGGCGCGACAGGAACTCGGCGGAAGGCACCACCACGTCGTAGCCGGTGCCGCCGGCGAGGAGCTTGGTTTCGAGGATCTCGTTGGAATCGTAGGTGTCGTAGACGACGTCGATCCCGGTTTCCTTCTTGAAGTCCTCGAGGATCGAGGCGTCGATGTAGTCCGACCAGTTGAAGATGCGAACCACCTTCTCCTGCGCCCCGGCCGCCGGCATCAGGCTGAGGAGAACGGCGGCGGCCGCCGCGCCTTTGAGGACCATCCGCTGCATCGGGCCTTGAGCCTTCCTTTGTCCGCATGTCGCCCGGAGCGGGCGGTTCGCCGCACTATTCAGCATGTCGCGGCATCTGCCTAGAGGTTCTGCAGCGCCGGTGTTCAGCCGGCGCGCGGCGTGAATTCCACCGCGCGCTTGCGGCGCAGGAGATAGCGCGCGCCCTCGCCGTAGGAGAGAAGCTTCTCGGCCGATACGTCGCGGCTCGCATCGGTGAAGCCGAAGCGTTCCCAGAACGGCACCGTGCCCCGGATCGCGACGAGGCCGGTCTCGCGGAAGGCCGCCCCGGCGTCGAGCGCGTGGTAGACGCCGATGCGAGCGTGGCCCGCCCCGCGCAGGCGCGGCGCGACGACGACGTCGTGGATGTAGTAGCCGTCGGCATCGGTCGGCAGCGCGCCGAGAATCGCGCCGAGCGGCGGCGGGTCGCGGAGCTTGGCGGGATGGGAAACGGCGTAGCCCTCGACGCCCGATTCGCCGAACAGCACCTGGCAACCGGCCGGGAAGATCGCGAGCCGGTCGGCGAAGACCTCGGCGCGCTCCTCGAAAGCGGGATGAACCTCTCGCGCCAGCGCGACCACGCCGTCGAGGTCGCTTGCCAGCATCTCGCGCCAGACAGGTTCGTCCATCCCAACGCCCCGACAGGTTCTACCGGTGCTTCCGGCCGGCTCCGTAGAACATCTTCTCCCACGCTTTGTGCGCCTTGTAACCCTCCCGGATGAAGGGCGTGAACATCGCGAGGTTGAGGATCGCCTTGTTCGTGAGGTTCGCCGGAAAGGTCATCGGCTTCTCGAAGTCGACGAACAGCACGACACGGACCTTGTCGGAGTGGTTCCAGGCCTCGTGCTCGTAGGCGTCGTCGAAGATCAGCGCCTTGCCTTCCTCCCAATGGCAAAGCCGGTCGGCGACGCGGATGGCGATCTTGTCCGGCTCCGGCGGCACGACGAGGCCGAGATGGAAGCGCAGGACGCCGTTATAGGGGCCGCGATGCGCCGGCAGGTGCTTGCCGGGCTCGAAGATCGAGAACATCGCCGACTTCAGTCCGGGAATCTTCTGCAGGATGCGCCAGGTCTCCGGGCACTGGCGGATCGCCTCCTCCGACTTGATGCCGTAGCCGCAGAGGAAGAAGGTCTTCCAGTTCTGGTCGGACGAGATCGAGCGGACTTCCGAGGAAATCTCGTGGAAGGCTGGAAGCTCGCCCTTGCGCACCAGCACGCGGTCGAGTTCGGCACGGATGAGCTTCCATTCCGCCTCCACTTCGCGCGCCCAGGGAAAGGCGTCGGTCGGGTAGACGGGCGGGTTGCCGACAGCGGAATGCTTGAGATTCAGCCGCTCCGCTCCCTCCACCAGCTTCATCACGGCGCGCGCCACCGCGCCGTTGCCGGACATGGTGTCCTCGATCCCGTCCGTCTTGGCCTTCTGCTCTGCACCTGCCGACATCGCGCGCCCCGTTCGATCAATCGAGCGGGACTGCGCCCGCCATGCTCCGGCGTCAAGCAGGAAGCGCGGCTTTCCTCGGCAGGGAGCCTCGGATATGTTCGGCCTCGAGCGTTTTCGAAGGGTCGCATGTCCGAAACGAGACCGAAGTCGTCGCGTCCGCAGACGCCCCAGCGGATCGGACGCAAGCCGCCGCTGGCCGGCGGCGGCAACGAGGCGACCCCGGTGGCGAGCCAGTCCCCCGCGCCGCGCCGCGACTTCGTCACCCCCGGAGCGGAGGCCGTGGAGGGGCCGCGCTCCTTCCTCGATTCGCGCCGCGGCGTCGCCTCGATGACCGAGGCGGTGGACTGGCTGCGCGTGCGCGGCATCGAAGACGTCGAATGCATCACGCCGGACCTTGCCGGCGTCCCGCGCGGCAAGATGATGCCGGCGAAGAAGTTCACCGGCAACACGTCGCTGGCGCTGCCCTCCGCCCTCTTCATGCACACGATTTCCGGCGAGTACCCGGAGGAGACCGGCGAGTTCCGCTATTCGCCGAACGACGGCGACCTGAAGCTGATGCCGGACCTGTCGACGCTCTCCGCCGTGCCGTGGGAGACCGACCCGACGGCGCAGGTGATCTGCGACCTCGTGGACACGCAAGGCGTCGCCGTCGGCTACACGCCGCGCAACGTCCTGAAGCGGGTTCTCTCCCTCTACGAATCGCGCGGCTGGCTGCCGATCGTCGCACCGGAGATCGAGTTCTACCTCGTCTCGAAGAACGTCGACCCGGACTATCCGCTCGTTCCCCCGATCGGCCGCTCCGGGCGGCAGATCCAGGGCGGGCAGGCCTATTCCATCGGCGGCGTCAACGAGTTCGACGAGCTGATCGACGACATCTACCACTTCTCGGACGCTCAAGGGTTGGAGATCGACACGCTGATCCACGAGGACGGCGCGGCGCAGCTCGAAATCAACCTGCGCCACGGCCATCCGGTGGAGCTTGCCGACCAGGTGTTCATGTTCAAGCGCACGATCCGCGAGGCGGCGATGAACCAGAACATCTACGCGACCTTCATGGCCAAACCCATCCAGGGCCAGCCGGGCTCGGCCATGCACATCCACCAGTCGGTGGTGGAGATCGAGACGGGCCGCAACGTCTTCTCCGAGCCCGACGGCTCGGCGTCCGAAACCTTCCGCCACTTCGTCGGCGGCATGCAGCGCTACGTGCCGGCGGCACTCGTCATGATGGCGCCGTACGTCAATTCCTACCGCCGCCTTGTCTACGGCATGTCGGCGCCGACCAACGTCGCCTGGGGCTACGACAACCGGACGACCGCGTTCCGGGTGCCGCCGTCCGACCCGGCGCAGCGGCGCGTCGAGAACCGTCTCCCCTCCTCCGACGCCAACCCCTATCTCGCGCTCGCGGCCTCGCTCGCCTGCGGCTGGCTCGGCATCGTCAATGGGATCGAACCGGACCAGCCGACCGACCGGACGGCGAACGAGGACGGCGGCATCTCGCTGCCGCGCGGCCTCCTCGAAGCCGTCGCCGCCTTCGAGGCGGAGGTGTCGTTCCAGGAAGTCTTCTCCCGGGAATTCGTCGGCACCTATGCCGGCATCAAGCGCGGCGAGCACGAGACGTTCATGCAGGTGATCAGCCCCTGGGAGCGCGAATACCTGCTGCTGCAGGTCTGATGGGAGACTACCAGTCCCCCATCTCGCCGGGCCGGTCCTGGTACGAGGACTCGGTCGGCGAGCGACCGGCCTATCGGGCGCTGGACGGCGATCTCGCGGTCGACGTCGTCGTGGTCGGCGGCGGCTTCACCGGCCTGTCGGCAGCGACGCATCTCGCGCAGCGCGGCGTCTCGGTCGCCGTCCTCGAAGCGCACCGCTTCGGCGACGGCGCCTCGGGCCGCAACGGCGGCCAGATGAACACCGGCCAGCGCCTGTGGCCGGAGGAACTGGAAGACACCTACGGCTTCGAGCGCTCGAAGGCGCTGTTCGATTTTGCCGAGGAGGCGAAGGCGCATCTCCTCGACTTCGCGAGGACGCAAGGGATCGACATCGACTACCGGCCGGGGCAACTCTCCGTCGCCCACAAGCGGCGGCTCGTCGCCGACTACCGCAGCCACGCGGAGACGATGCGCGAGCGCTACGGCTATCCGCATATCGCCTTCATGGACGCCGCCGAGACCGCCGAGCGCCTGGGTTCCGCCCAATACTTCGGCGGCACGCGCGACACCGGCACTGGGCACATCCATCCGCTGAAGCTCCTCGTCGGCTCGGCGAAGGCGGCTGCCGCCAACGGCGCGAAGCTCTTCGAGCGGACGCCGGTCCTGTCGCTGGCGAACGAGAACGGGCGGGTCCGCGCGAGAACCGTGCGCGGCACGGTCACCGCCGAGCGCGCGCTCCTCGCCACCAACGCGCATGGCGGCGGGCTGGAACCGGAGGCGGCGCGGCACATCATGCCGATCCGCTCCTTCATCGGTGCGACCGAGCCGCTGCCCGCCGGTTCGGACGTGCTTGCCGGCGGCGAGGCCGTCGACGACTCACGCTTCGTGGTGCGCTATTTCCGCCGGACCGCCGACGACCGTCTGCTGTTCGGCGGGCGCGAGGCCTATACGAGCGCGGCCGGCGAGATCGGCTCGCACATCCGGCGGATGATCGCCGCGACCTTCCCGCAGATCGCGGACCTGCCCCTCACGCATGCATGGGGCGGCTCGGTTGGGATCACGGTGGAGCGGATGCCCTTCGTGCGCACCGTCGCTCCCGGCGTCACCGCGATCGGCGGCTTTTCCGGCCACGGCGTGATGATGGCGAACTTCTCCGGCCGACTCTACGCCGAGCGCGTCACCGGCAACCGCGACCGCCTGCAGCTTCTCGAAGACCTGCGGATCACGCCCTTTCCGGGCGGGCGGCGCTTCGCGAACCCGATCCTGTTCCTGGCGATGACGTGGTTCGCGCTCCGCGACCGGTTTTGAGCCGGCCGCGTCGAGCTCCCGTGTTGAAATCGCAGCGGGAAAACTGCTAGGTCGCGTCCGGTTGAAACGGCAGCAGCGCAGACGTCGATCGAACCCTTTCCGGCACGGCCCGAGGCCCGCACCGAACCCTTGCCGGAGCCTTCGCTACGTTCGCGCCTGCGCGCCGAAACGCGGCCCGCGCACGAGCGCCTCGACGCGTCCTTCGCCGGCCTCGCCGAGGGCGATCCGACGGATTACGGCCTGTTCCTGCGGATGAACGAAGCCTGCCACGGCGCGATCGAGCCGCTGCTCGCCGCCTCGCCCCTCGCGGCGGCCCGGCCGAGATCGGCGGCGGGCGACCTCCACGCCGCGGCGCTCGCCGACGTCGAGGCGATGCGGTTGCGGCGGATCGTCCCCGCCGCCTTTCCGCTCGCGAAGCCGACGCTCGCCCAATCGCTCGGCATCGCCTATGTTGTCGAGGGATCGAAGCTCGGAGCCAGGCAGATCCTCCGCCGGCTGCGAAAAGCCGCCGACGAGGAAACGGATCGGCTCCCCGTGGCGTTTCTGGAAAGGGCGGCCGGGGGCGCCGACGGCTTCAAGGCCTTTCTCGAAATGGCCGAAACGCTCGTCGCGACCCGTGCGGAACAGGACGTGGCGGTCGAGGCGGCGGACGCGACGTTCGGTTACTTTCTTGATGTCGTGCGGCGCGCTGGCGCGGGCGACGAGCGCGGCGGTAGGGTGAATTGACGGCAGAACCGACAACCACGGACGAGCCGGTCGACCTTTCGAACTGCGACCGCGAGCCGATCCATCTTCTCGGCCACGTCCAGCCTTTCGGCTTCCTGGTGGCGGTCTCGATGGACTGGCTGATCCAGTACGTCTCGGCCAACGTGAAGGACTATCTCGGCGTCGAGCCGGACAACCTGCCGGGCGAGCCGCTGTCGGCGATCTTCCCCGAGACCGCGATCCACTCGATCCGCGGCCGCCTGCAGGTGCTCGCCTCGCACGACGGCTCGGAGCGCCTGTTCGGCTGCGACCTCCTCGGCCAGAACCGCTTCTTCGACGTGGCGGTGCACGTGTCCGGCTCCTCGATCATCATCGAGGCCGAGCCCGCCGAGACCGAGAAGGCGATCAATCCCGGCGCGCTCGTGAAGAGCATGATCGCGCGCATCCAGAAGACCGCCGATCTCGACCAGCTCTACCGCGAGAGCGTCAGGCAGCTTCGCGCCATCACGGGCTTCGATCGCGTGATGCTGTACCGCTTCGCCGGCTCGGGCGCCGGCGAGGTGATCGCCGAGTCGCTGCGCACCGGCCTCGACCCGTTCCTTGGCCTGAACTATCCGGCAACCGACATTCCGCGCCAGGCGCGCGCTCTCTACATCCGCAACCAGACGCGCATCATCGCCGACGTCAACGCCGTGCCGGTGCCGATCCTGCCGGCGGCCGACCCCTACGGCCAGCCGATCGACTTATCGCTGTCGCTCCTCCGCAGCGTCTCGCCGATCCATATCGAGTACCTGAAGAACATGCGGGTCTCCGCCTCGTTCTCGGTCTCGATCGTGATCGACGGCAAGCTGTGGGGTCTCTTCGCGCTGCACCACTACCAGCCGCGCCACCTGTCGATGGAGGTCCGGGCCGCGACGGAGCTCTTCGGGCAGATGGTGTCCTTCATCGTCGAGGGCCGCATCTACAAGGAGCGCCGCTCGGCGGAGGAAGCCGTACGCGAATTGCACGATCGCCTTATCGGCAAGATCGTCGCGACGACGCAGAGCATGGAGGCGCTGGCCGACTTCTCGGACGAGCTGAAGCAGATCATCGGCTGCGACGGGCTGGTCGTCTGGTCGAAGGGCGAAGCGCACGTGTCGGGTCGCGCCCCGACCGCCGACGAGCTGCCGGGACTCGCGCGCTTCCTCAACCGCGCCGCGGCGAGCCGCGTCTATTCGAGCTCCGAGCTCGCCGCCGTCTATCCGAAGGCGGCGGACTTCGCCGATCGCGGCGCGGGCGTCCTCGCGATCCCGATCTCGCGCAGTCCCCGCGACTACATCCTGTTCTTCCGCCGCGAGCTGATCCAGACCGTGAAGTGGGCGGGCAATCCGGAAGCGGCCAAGGAGATGACGACCGGGCCGAACGGCCCGCGCCTGACGCCGAGGAAGAGTTTCGAGGCCTGGCAGGAGACGGTGCGCGGCAAGTCGCGCGGCTGGACCGAATCCGACCTGAAGGCGGCCGAGGCGCTGCGCGTCTCGATCCTCGAAATCCTGCTCCGCTACAACGAGGAGACCGAACGCCAGCAGGGCATGGCCGCCCAGCGCCAGGAACTGCTGATCGCCGAACTCAACCACCGCGTCCGCAACATCCTCAGCCTCATGCGGGCGATCGTGGCGCAGTCGAAGCCGGGCGCGAACTCCGTCGACAACTTCGCCCGCATCATCGGCGGGCGCATTCAAGCGCTCGCTCGCGCGCACGACCAGATCACCAGCGACGACGCCGCCGCGACGCTGCTGCACGACATCATCGAGACCGAGGTCTCGGCCTATATCGCCGCCAAGGCGAGCCGGGTGCATCTCTCGGGGCCGGACATCTTCGTGGAAGCGAAGGCCTTCTCGACCCTGGCACTGGTGTTCCACGAGATGGTGACGAACTCGGCGAAGTATGGCGCTTTGTCCGACTCCTCCGGCTCGATCGACGTCGAATGGCGCATCGACGGGAACGACGCCTGCGCCATCGAGTGGCGCGAGCGTGGCGGCCCGCTGGTGCAGCCGCCGAAGCGGCGCGGTTTCGGCTCCACCATCATCGAGCGGTCGATCCCGCACGATCTCCAGGGCGAATCGAAAATCCGCTACGCACTGACGGGGCTCGAAGCCGAGTTCCTCTTGCCGCCTTCGGTGTTCCATACCGACCGGGTCGCCCGCCGCCGCGAGCCGGACATCGTGGAGACCATCCAGAACGGGCCGTCGTCCGCTGCCGCCGCGCCGCGATCCTACGATGGCATGAACGCCCTGGTTGTCGAAGACAACATGCTGATCTCGCTCGACGCCGAGCAGATGCTGGTCGATCTCGGGATGCAGCGGGTCTTTCTCGCGGCCAGCGTTGCCGACGCGCGCAAGGTCCTGTCCGAGGAGGCGATCTCCTTCGCCCTTCTCGACGTCAATCTCGGCTCGGAGACGAGCTTTCCGCTCGTCGCCAACCTTGCCGAGCGCAACATCCCCTTCGTATTCGCGACAGGCTACGGCGAGCAGGTCGACCTGCCGGCCGAGAACGGTCCCGTGCGGGCGTTGAAGAAGCCCTTCTCCGCCGAACAGTTGCAGGCTGCCGTTTCGGACATTCTTGCACGCTAGAAACAAATCTTGAAAACAGCGACAAGCGTCGCC
This sequence comes from Plantimonas leprariae, assembly GCF_008802405.1. GTDB lineage: Bacteria > Pseudomonadota > Alphaproteobacteria > Rhizobiales > Rhizobiaceae > Plantimonas > Plantimonas leprariae. The sequence goes on along the minus strand of NZ_VZDO01000005.1, from coordinate 304,306 downwards.
CAAGCTCCGTGCTGGCATTTTTCAATCGATTAGATTATCGCCGCCGCAGGGCTCGGCGCGTCGCGCCATCTCGGGAAAGGAACCGATGACCAGCCAGATCATCCCGGTCGATCCGTTCGACTACGTCGTGTTCGGCGGCGGCGGCGACCTCGCCGAGCGCAAGCTCCTGCCGGCGCTCTACTACCGCGACCACGACGGGCAGTTGCCGGCGAGCGCGCGCATCATCGGCGCTTCGCGCTCGGCGACCTCCGACGAGGACTACCGCGCCTTCGCCCGCAAGGCGCTGGAAGACCATGTCGGCTCCGACAACCTGGAGGCCGAAGCGGTCGAGCGCTTCCTGTCGCGCCTGCACTACTACGCGGTCGACGCGCGCGCTGAGGAGGGCTGGGACGACCTGCGTCAGTTCCTGGACGACGGCGGCCGCGACCGCATCCGCGCCTTCTATCTCGCCGTGTCGCCGTCGATCTTCGGCGACATCGCCACCAAGCTCGCGGAAAAGGGGCTCGTCACCGACAACACCCGGCTCGTGGTGGAGAAGCCCGTCGGGCGCGACCTGAAGTCGGCGACCGAGCTGAACGACGTCCTCGGCCGGCACTTCCGCGAGGACCAGATCTTCCGGATCGACCACTATCTCGGCAAGGAGACGGTGCAGAACCTGATGGCGCTCCGGTTCGCCAACGCCCTCTACGAGCCGGTCTGGAACTCGACCCATATCGACCACGTCCAGATGACGGTGGCCGAGTCGGTCGGCCTCGAAGGCCGCGTCACCTACTACGACAAGGCCGGCGCGCTGCGCGACATGGTGCAGAACCACATCATGCAGCTCCTTTGCCTCGTCGCGCTGGAGCCGCCGTCGTCCATGACCGCCGACGCGTTGCGCGACGAGAAGCTGAAGGTGCTGCGGGCCCTCACCCCGATCGACGCGTCCAACGTCGAGACACGTACCGTGCGCGGCCAGTACCGGGCCGGCGCCTCCAAGGGCGGCGCGGTGAAGGGCTATGCGGAAGACCTGGGGGACACGAGCGACACCGAGACCTTCGTCGCGATCAAGGCGGAGATCGGCAACTGGCGCTGGGCCGGGGTGCCGTTCTACCTCAGGACCGGCAAGCGCCTGTCGCAGCGCATGAGCGAGATCGTCGTCACCTTCCGTTCGATCCCGCACTCGATCTTCGACGCCTCGGTCGGTCACGTGCAGCAGAACCAGCTCGTGATCCGTCTGCAGCCGGACGAGGGCGTGCGGCAATGGCTGATGATCAAGGACCCGGGTCCCGGCGGCATGCGGCTTCGGCACGTGCCGCTCGACATGAGCTTCGCCCAGTCGTTCCGCACCCGCAATCCGGACGCCTACGAGCGCCTCCTGATGGACGTGATCCGGGGCAACCAGACCCTGTTCATGCGGCGCGACGAGGTCGAGGCGGCGTGGCGCTGGGTCGACCCGATCCTGAAGGCCTGGGAGCAGCGCGCGATGAAGCCGCAGGGCTACACCGCGGGCACCTGGGGACCCTCCTCCTCCATCGCGCTGATCGAGCGCGATGGGCGGACCTGGCACGAACCGGAATAAGGGCGGATCGCTGCCGGCGGCGGCGAGCGGAACGGAGGCTGCCATGATGCATCGCTACGAGAACCGCGAGGCGCTCGCCGAAGCGCTGGCGGCCGGCGTCGCCGCCGTGCTGGCCGGCGGCATCGCGACGCGCGGCGGCGCGACCCTCGCCGTATCCGGCGGCTCGACGCCGAAGCTGTTCCTCCAGACGCTCGCGAAGGCCGACATCGACTGGGCGAGCGTCTGCGTGACGCTCGTCGACGAGCGCTGGGTGCCGGAATCGAGCGACCGTTCGAACACCGCCTTTCTCCGCCGCCACTTCCTGCAGGGGCCGGCGGCGCAGGCTCGCTTCGAGCCGCTGCACGAGGACGCGGAGGCGCCGGAAGACGTGCTGGACGAGATCGAGGCCCGCTTCTCGCGCCTGCCCAGGCCGTTCGATGCCGTGATCCTCGGCATGGGCGGCGACGGGCACACCGCCTCGTTCTTTCCCGGCGGCGATCGGCTGGTGGACGCGCTCGATCCGGCGGGACGCCTCAGCGTCGTGCCGATGCGGGCGGGAGGCGCGGGCGAGCCGCGCGTGACGCTGACCCTGCCGCGCCTCGCCGACGCGCGTTTCCTCGCGATCCACATCGAGGGGATCGAGAAGCTGAGGGCGCTGGAGGCCGCCGAGGCCGCCGGCCCCGAGACCGAATACCCGGTTCGCGCCGTGCTCCGCGCGCCCCGCGAACAGCCGCTCCAGATCTTCTGGGCACCCTGACCGACCGGAGGCCACACGCCATGACCGCCGACCGCCGTATCGAAGCCATCACCGAGCGCATCCGCGAACGCTCGTTGCCGACGCGCGAGGCCTATCTCGCCCGCATCGCCGAGAAGCAGGCGAAGGGCCCGAAGCGCTCGCGTCTGTCCTGCGGCAACCTCGCTCATGGCTTCGCGGCCTGCGGGCCGGACGAGAAGGCCCGGCTCGTCGGCGACCAGGTGCCGAATCTCGGCATCGTCTCCGCCTTCAACGACATGCTGTCGGCGCATCAGCCCTACGAGACCTATCCGGCGATCATCCGCGACGTCGCGCGCGAGTTGGGCGCGACCGCGCAGGTCGCGGGCTGCGTGCCGGCGATGTGCGACGGCGTCACGCAAGGGCAGACCGGCATGGAGATGAGCCTCTTCTCGCGCGACGTGATCGCGATGGCCGCCGCCGTCGGCCTCAGCCACGACATGTTCGACGCCGCCGTCTATCTCGGCATCTGCGACAAGATCGTGCCCGGCCTCGTCATCGCCGCCCTCTCCTTCGGTCACCTCCCGGCGATCTTCGTGCCGGCCGGCCCGATGACCTCCGGCATTCCGAACGACGAGAAGGCGCGGGTACGCCAGCTCTACGCCGAGGGCAAGGCCAGCCGCGCCATGCTGCTGGAGGCCGAATCGAAGAGCTACCACGGCCCCGGCACCTGCACCTTCTACGGCACGGCGAACTCGAACCAGATGCTGATGGAGATCATGGGCCTGCATATGCCGGGCGCGTCCTTCGTCAATCCGGGCACGCCGCTCCGCGACGCGCTCACTAGGGAGGCGGCGCGTCGGGCGCTCGCGATCACCGCGCTCGGCAACGAGTACACGCCGGCCGGCCTCGTCGTCGACGAGCGCGCCGTGGTGAACGGCGTCGTCGGGCTGCATGCGACGGGCGGCTCCACCAACCACACGATGCATCTCGTCGCGATGGCCGCAGCGGCCGGCATCCGCCTCACCTGGCAGGACATCTCGGACCTGTCGGAGGTGACGCCGCTCATCGCGCGCGTCTACCCGAACGGGCTCGCCGACGTGAACCATTTCCACGCGGCCGGCGGCATGGGCTTCCTGATCCGCGAACTGCTCGGCCACGGCCTCCTGCACGACGACGTCCGCACCACTTTCGGCACCGGGCTGTCCGGCTACACGGTAGAGGCGAGGCTCGGCGGGGACGGCTCGGTCGAGCGCGTACCGGTGCCGGTGGAGAGCGGCGATCCGAAGGTGCTGACCACCGCCGACAAGCCGTTCTCGGCGAACGGGGGCCTCCGGATCATGACCGGCAATCTCGGCGAGGCGGTGATCAAGGTCTCGGCAGTGAAGCCGGAACGCCGCATCGTCGAAGCGCCGGCGAAGGTCTTCCACGACCAGGACGAGATGAAGCAGGCCTTCGATGCCGGCGAACTCACCGGCGACTTCGTGGCGGTGGTGCGCTTCCAGGGCCCGAAGTCGAACGGCATGCCGGAGCTCCACAAGCTGACGCCGCTCCTCGGCGTGCTGCAGGATCGCGGCCAGAAGGTCGCTCTCGTCACCGACGGGCGGATGTCCGGGGCGTCGGGCAAGATCCCGGCGGCGATCCACGTGACGCCGGAAGCCAAGGCCGGCGGCGCGATCGGCAAGATTCGGGACGGCGACGTGATCCGGGTCGACGGCGAGGCCGGCCTTCTCGAGATCCTGGTGGACGAGGAGGACTTCGCGCGCCGGCCGCTTGCCGAAGCCGACCTGTCGGGGAACGAATTCGGGCTCGGCCGCGAACTCTTCGCACCGTTCCGCGCGATGGTCGGCAATGCCAGCCACGGCGCGAGCGTCTTCACCTACTGACACCGCCGCATCGCCGGGACGGACAACGCGTCCGTTCCGGCATCCCTGCCCTTGCACCGTCGCCCCGAAGTGAACATATAGGGAACATAGAGTTTACGGATGCGATATCGCCCGGTGGCGCGGAACGAACGCGTGCCGAGACCGATATACCCGCCGGGCCGCCCATCCGCCGCATATGTCACGAGTTCGGTTCGAGATCCGCGTCCGCCGGGAGCGCCGAGACAGGGAGCTGACGAATGAACGCGGCCGACAAGCAGATTTCCGATATCCTGGCCAAGTACGGCGAGCCCTTCGCCGGGAACATCTGGCGCGTGCAGGGCAACGCCGTCATCTATCACAAGGCGCTGGAGCGGATCGCGGCGCAGGCGAAGATCACCTACGACATGCCGACGATCCTCCGTTCCGAGCGCGACGAGGCCGTGATCCTCGTCACCGGGCACATGGGCGAGCGGTCCGAATGGTCGATCGGCGAGGCGCTGATCGACGTGAACTATCGCGTCTCCGGCCGGCAGGCGGCCTATGTCTATGCGATGGCCGAGAAGCGGGCGAAGGACCGCGTGATCCTGAAGCTGATCGAGTTGCACGGCCTCGTCTATTCCGAGGAAGAAGCGGACGATTTCAAGGAGGCTCGGCCTGTCGCGGGCAAGACGCTTGCCGTCGGCAAGCCGAAGGCGGAGACGGTCGTACTCGAAAGCGATGCCGGGGCGGAACTGAAGGCGAAGATCGACGCTGCGAAGACGATCAACGCCGTGACCGATCTGATGCTCGATGCCGGCACGCAGAAGAACTTGGGCGAACTGCCGCCGGGCGTGCGCGACGAGGTCCGAGACTACGCGAAGGCACGTCTGGTGGCGCTCGGCTGGCCGCAGAAGAAGGCGGCCTGAGGAAGGTGCCTGCGCCCATCGTCATTGGACGGACGACGCGTCCACTGAGCGACAATCGCTCGCGAATATAAGCACTTGATCGGGCGACGAGCATTGCGGCGACCGACTCGCCCCGCTATATGTGTTCCCGTTCTGTTCTTTTCGGAAACGGGCTCCTGCTCGCTGCGAACAGATGAACGGAATTGCGATCGGGCAACGGGTACGAGAGGCGCGGCCAGCATGGGTACCGACGGAACGCTCTTCGAAAACCGGGACTGGGCGGTGACGGCGGAGGGGCTGGAGCACCAGCCGACCGGCTACTTCATCGAGCGCGAGCAACTCGGTCGCAAGCGGGGCGACGGCTTTCTGGCATGGCCGCTGCACATGCTGGAAAAGGCCTGGATCGCGCCGGACACCTTCGCCGAAGCCTTCGTCGCGGCGGCCCGGCTTTTCGTGCTTCCGGGCGACGCCCTCGCTTCGACCTTCGCCGAAGCCGGTCTCACCGAAGCCGCTTCCGGCTGGCGGCGGCGGACGGCCGAGATCGTGCCGCACCCGGCGCTTTCCGTGCCGGACAAGGCGGATAAGCGGGAAGACCATCGTGAAACGGCGGCGCGACGCCGGTGCGGCTGACCTGCGCTTCGCATAAAGAATGGGATCGGAACATGACTGAGATCGATGTCGACATGGCCATCCATGCGATGAGCGAGGCCGTCGAGGGGCTGCTCGCCGCCGTGCGGGACAAGCACGGACGCGAGCACGTCGCCGCCAACCGGCAGCGGCTCGTCGAGGAGGTCGGCCGCCTCTACGATAGCCTGAACGTTCCGGGCGATGCGCCGGCAGCGCGGCCGTCGACGGTTTCCCGCCCTCGCGGGCGAAGCACGGCGAGCGTCCCGCAGCGCCGCGTCGCCTGAAGCTGCGGGCTTCGCAACGGGAGGTACGGGAGGAGGATCGACGGATGACGGACCCGAAAAACGAGACGCTCGCCGCTCTGGGCGAACTCGAACTCGCTGTCCGCGAGGCGAAGCGCGCGGTGGCGCGCGAGGGCTTCGACCTTTCTCATCGCGGCCACGCCTCGCGCATCGACCTAGCGAACCGCCTGAGCACCAGCCTGTCGCGCCGCTTCGCCGAGGCGCTCCACGCGGTGAACGGCATGGCGATCGGCCATGACCTCGTCGATCCGGACTATGCCGACATCGTCGCCTCCGTCATCGCGGATGCCTGCGCGGACGAATACGAGCCGGCCGTGGAGCGGCAGCGCTCGCTCGCCGCGGCAGAGGCGCGCGAGACGGCGTTCGGCCGTCGTTTGGCTGCCTAAAGAACGGGCCACCCTTCGTTCCCGCGCAGGAGGAACGGATCGTTCGTGCAACGATTTCAATCGGGTTCTCAGGAGGCCTTCCGATGCCCGTTGGAGTACCCGTACGCTATTCGCCCGCAGTTGAGGACGTTCGTCCCGGCGAGGGAGAAACCGTCCGGCACCTAAACGAGACCTTCGACACGATCCTCGAGACCACGGCGAACGACTACGGCCACGCCGTCCGCTCGGTCCACGCGAAGGCGCACGGTATCCTGGAAGGCACGCTGGACATCGCGGAAGGGCTCCCGCCGGAACTGGCGCAAGGGCTGTTCGCCAAGCCGGGCCGGCATCGGGTCTACCTGCGGATTTCGACCAATGCCGGCGACATCCTGCCGGACGCGATCTCGCTGCCGCGCGGCGTGGCGCTGAAGGTGCTGGATGTCGAGGGCGAGCGGCTGCTCGGTGCCGAAGGCGGCGCCCAGGACTTCGTCATGGTGAACGGCCCGGTGTTCCAGACGAAGACCGCCGACCAGTTCCTCGGCAACCTCAAGCTGCTAGCCGGGACGACCGACAGGCTGGAAGGCACGAAGAAGGTGATGTCGGCGGTGCTGCGCGGCGTCAACACGGCGCTCGGCGCGGTCGGCATCGAGAGCTCGAAGCTGCAGTCGCTCGGCGGCGCGCCGAACGTCGACCCGCTCGGCGAGACCTATTACAGCGTCACACCGTTCCGCTACGGCGACTACATCGCCAAGTTCTCCCTCGCCCCCGCATCGCCGGAGCTGAAGGCACTGAGCGGCAAGACGATCGACGCCGGCGGCCGACCGGACGCGATCCGCGAGACCGTGCAGGCGGAAATGCAGGGGATCACCGCGGTCTGGGACCTGCGCGTCCAGCTCTGCCGCGACCTCGACAAGCAGCCGGTCGAGGACCCGACGGTGGAATGGAAGGAGGACGAAGCCCCGTTCCAGACCGTCGCGACGGTCACCGTCGCGATGCAGGACAGTTGGGACGAGGCGCGTGTCCAGGCGGTGAACGAGGAGATGCGCTTCAGCATCTGGACCGGGCTCGCCGCGCACCAGCCGCTCGGCAACATCAACCGGGCACGGCGGGACACCTACAGGCATTCCGCCGAATTTCGGCAGCGCTTCAACCGCTGCCCGATCCACGAACCGGCAGGCTGAGCCTCAAGCCAGCCGGCGCCTGCGGATTTCCGTGATCGCCGCGCGGACCGAGCGGAGCTCATGCTCGATCAGCTCGGTTTCCGGCCGGCGGGTCGCCGCGTGATCCGCGCTGACGCCGATCGCACGCAACCGCTCGCGCAGAGCGGTGCGCGCATCGCCGGGCGGTAGCGGGGGGATCGAAACGGTCGGCGGGGTCATGACCGCCGCTGGCGCATCCTCATGGGGAGCATCGACCGGCTCGACATCCGCAACGACCTGCGGCGGTGGGATGGTCGGCACCGCTTCCGGCAGCGGCGCCGCGGCGGCGCGGCGATGCGCGGCGCGGTCGGCTTCCGTCCAGATCGCGCGTCCCGAGCGCGGCGCGGCGGCTTCGCGCCGGTCGAGCCGCAGGAAGCCGACGGCAAGGCGCAGCATGGCGATGCCAGCGAGCAGGCTGAGCCCGAGCACGAAACCGGCGACGGCGCCCGCGACCGCGATCAGCTTGCGCGACGGGCCGTTCGACCGGATCGGCGCGGTGGCCTCGCTGATCACGTGGATGTTCGCGGTGTTGAGGCTCTCCTGCTCGCTGGTCTCGCGGGCACGGAGGAGGAACGCCTCGTAGACGGCGCGCGAGGCATCGACCTCGCGCTCCAGCTCGCGCAGCTTCACGAAGGACTCGCTGGTCAGGATCTGCTTCGACTTCAGTTCGTCGAGCTGCGTCGTCAGATCGCGCTCGGTGCTTTCCGCCCGCGCCAGCTCGGTCTGGCCCGCGGCGACGATGCGGCCGAGCTCGCGGCGGATGGAATCGCGCGCCGCGCCGAGCGCGCTCTCGATCGCGATGCGCTGCGGATGGCGCGGCCCGAGCTTCGCCGCCAGGCTCGCGGCCTGCTGCGCGAGGTCCGCCGCGTTCTGGCGCAGCCGCACCAGCGACTCTGAACTCAGTTCCTCCGGCAGCGCCCCCTTCACCACGTCGTCGACGCTGGCTTCGCGCAGTGAGTCCGCCTTCACGCGCAGCGCGGTGATGTCGGCGCGCGCCCGGGCGAGTTGGTCGTTGATGCGGGTGATGTACTCGTCGTCGACGAGCTTGCCGTTGACGCCGATCAGCGAGTTCTTCGTCTTGTAGTCCTCGACGCGGCTCTCGGCTTCGCCGACCGTCTTCTGCAGCTCGCTGAGGCGCGACGACAGCGCCACGGTCGCGCGGCGCGCCGTATCGGACTGGATGCGGCCGATCTCGGCCATGAAGCTGTCGCCGACGAGATTGGCGAGCCGCGCCGACTTCGCGGCATTCTCGGTCTTCACCGACAGCGTGATGATGAAGCTCTTCGGTTCGCGCGCGACGGTCAGCGCATGGCGCAGCGCCTCGTTGACCCTGACGCTCGCTTCGGCCGGGCTGACCGGTTTCGCGGGTTCCATCAGCTTCGCGACGGAGGGCGGCAGCAGCGACAGGACGCCGGTGCGCCGCTCGCCGTTGAACTCGGGATCGTTGGCGAGATCGCCCTTGGCGATCACGTCCGACAGGACGCGGTCCGAGGTCGCGACCGCCGTCTGGCTCTCGATCAGCGCCAGCGTCGCGTCGGAGGGCAGCGCGTTCGGCGCCACCTCGTTCTGCACCACCTTCAGGTCGCGCGGATCGAGGAGGATCGACGTCGAGGCGAGGTAGGTCTTCGGCGTCGCGGAGGCGAGCATGATGCCGAGGCCAAGCCCGGCGGCGGTGGTCGCTACGGCCAGCCAGCGCCAGCGCCAGACGAAGCGGCTGACATAGACGGGGTCGAACGTCGCCGCGACCCGCCGCCGCCGCTCGGGGCCCGCATAGCTCGACGCCGCCTCGGCCTCACGGGACCGCGCCTCGCTCTGCGTCGGATGGGGATCGGTCGAGGTGAACATGCCGGAGGGGTGCCCTAGTGAGGCCGCTTCCCCCGAATGTCGGCGGAAAAACCGAAAATATCCTTAACCAACCGTAAGCGCGCGAACCGCGCGGCGCCGGCTCAACCTTCGCGCAAGCGTTTCTCGATCAGCCTGAACCAGTGCTTCGGGCGGCCCGTCGCGTCGAAGGGGAGCGGACGCGACGGCGTGCCGTCGCCGTGCGGCATCACGTCGTCGACCCAGCTATGGCGATCCGTCATGCCCCAGGCGATCACCGCGAGCGGCGGGCCGGCGGCGAAGACGCCTTCGAGAAGGTCGCCGACGCTTTTCGCCGCCGCCGCATCCTGGCCCGCCGGGCCGCCAGAAATCTTCCAGTCGATCACGTCGAGTTCCGTGACGATGAGCGCGATGCCCATCCGCTTCAGCGCCTCGCCGAACCGACCCAGCGCCTCGATGTCGACGGCCTGGTCGGCGTAGAGGTGCCCCTGGATGCCGACGGCGTCGATGCGGATCGCGGCGTCCTGAAGCTGCCGGGCGATCTCGACGATGCTCGCGCGGCGTCGGTCGTAGCGCTCGCCGCGAAATTCGAGGTCGTAGTCGTTGAGGACGAGCTTCGCCTTCGGGTCGGCGCCCGCGACCGCCCGGAAGGCGATCGGGATGTGGCGGCTGCCGAGCGCGCGTTGCCAGAACGAGTCGCGCATCGGCGCGTCGTAGGGCGCCTCGTGGGCGACCACCTCGTTGCAGACGTCCCAGCTCTCCAGCCGCCCGGCATAGCGGCCGACCACGGCGTCGACGTGCCGGCGCAGTTCCGTTTCGATCTCGCGCGGATCGTTCAGCGCCGCCAGCCAGGGCGGCACGCCGTTCCACCAGACGACGGTATGGCCGCGCGAGCGCTTGCCGTTTTCGGTTGCGAAATCGACCAGCCGGTCGGCCGGCTCGAAGGCGAAAACCTCCCGCTCGGGATGCACCAGATCGAACTTCAGTTCGTTCATCGGCAGGACGATGTCGCAGTGGTCGCGGAACAGCGCCCGGTAGCCGGCATCGTCGAAATATTCGGCCTGAATGGCCGAGCCGAACGGCACTCGCCGCGGCGCGGCAGCGAAGGCGGGACCGGAAGCGACTACCGCAGCAGAGGCCGCACCTGCCAGCAGGGAACGCCGCGTTAAGCCCGTGCCGCTACCGTGCCGCCCCAACAAATCATGCTTTGCAAAGCTCGCTGGGGTGCGGCAAGTTGTCATCGGGTTCGGCCACCGGGCTGCAACGGAACGGCGTGAAGCGCTTGGACGCACTGTTCGGCGGAAAACTTAAGCTCGAGCTAAGCCAGTTGACGGCATTCGCCCATCTGGTCGGCGGCTCCGCCGGGCGGCTGGTGATTTCGCTTGCCTATTTCGTCTCGGTCGCCAACAGCCTTTCGGTCGGCGATTTCGGCTTGTTCGCCACCGCGTCGGCGACGGGCATCATGCTGTCGCGCATCGCCGGCTTCGGCTTCGTCTCGCCGCTCTACCGCGCCGCGACGGTGAAGCGCCGGCTCGTCGGCACCTATACCGCCGGCTTCTTCGCGGCCTTCCTCCTGTCGCTGCCCGTCGTGGCGCTGGCGGCTGCCGGGTTCTATGCCCTCGTCTTCCGCCCCGACATGACGCTCGCCGCATTCGCGGCGGTGATCGCGGCGGAGGTGCTGTTCTGGCGGCCGCTCGAAGTCGCCTGCATCGTCAACAACGGCCTCGGCCGCTTCGGCCGCGCCGCCGTGATGGTGATCGTCGGGACGGCGATTCGCGCCGTCGCCGCCGTGCTCTTCGCGCTTATCGGTTCCGGCGCGCTGATCGAGTGGTCGCTCGCCTATATGGCGGCCAACGCCGTCGCGGCGCTGGTGGCCTACGCGGCGTTCTATCCGCGCATTCATCTGCGCTTCCGGCCGGCCCTCTACCTGTCGCGCTGGCGGGATTCGGCGGGCGTCGCGACGGCCGAGATCATCTTCTACCTGCAGTCGGAGCTCGACAAGCTGCTCGTCCTGTCGATCGGCGGCCCGGTCGTCGCCGGGCTCTACGCCATGCTGATGCGGCTGATCGACCTGACGGCGCTTCCTGTCCGAGCCTTCAACACGATGATGGTGCAGCGCCTGATGCGCGCGCCGGAATGGCTCGCGGCCTGGCGGCGTCGCTGGCTGTTCGAAGGCGCGATCGCGGCCGTTTCCGTCGCGGGCCTCGCGGCGATCGGCGTCCTGCTCTGGATCGCGCCGAACGCGCTCGGCCGCAACGTCGCGGGGGCCGCGCCGCTCGTCGCGACGGCGCTGATGGTGCCGGCCTTCCGCAACATCGTCGAATACCACAGCGAGATCCTCTACGCCCGCGGGCGGACCGGCTCGCGCGCGCTGATCCTGGCGCTGGTCGGGCTCCTGAAGGCCGGGCTGCTCGTGGTCATTCTCGGCCATGCCGATGCGGCGAGCACCGCCTGGATCATCGGCCTCAACGGGCTGTTCTTCGTGCTCTGGCTGGCGTCGGCGAGCGCGACCTACTTCACGCTCGACTGGAGCCGCCTGCAGGAGCGGCAACTGCCGGGACCGTCGCTTACGCCAGCCCCGCAACCCGGCGAATGAGGCCGGGATCGGTGCCGGTGAAGGACTGGACGCCGATCGCCACCTCCGCCGGGTCGAGCCCGCCGACGAAGTCGCGGAGGCTCGCCTCGCTCATCGCCCCGCCCGCCCAGTAGACGCGGCAGATCGAGCGCGCCGCTGGCAGATGCGCGTCCGGCCGGCGCTCGACCTCGTCGACGAAGCGTCCGTAGATCGTGCATTCCGACAGGGCGCGGGTTCCGGCGAGCGCGGCGATCCAGGAGCGGCCCGTCACCGCCTCGATCCGCGCCGTCATGGCGCGAACCGTGTCGGTGCGCCAGGCGATGCCGGTCGCGATGTAGCCGACATCCGGCTCGCCCTTCGCCTCGATGCCGAGCAGCGCGCCGGACTTCGCCCACCAGCGCCGGTGGTCGGCGGCGAACTGCGGCAGGACGGAATGGGCGGGGCCCGCCGCGCGGTAGAAGCGCGCCGCCCGCCCCGAGCGCATCGCGGCGACGTCGAACGGCTTCACGAAGACGGTGTCGGAATCGCAGGAGATCATCACCTCCTCCGGCATGCGCACGGCGGCCGCGATGCGGCGCAACTGCTGCACGTGCCAGCCGCGCAGCGGCGGCCCCAGCGGCGACAGCCAGACCCGGCGCCGGCCGAAGCTCTTCGGGTCTGGGAACGCACGCAGCCAGAACGGCAGGAGGTCGCGCTCGCCGACGATCTCGCGCTTCGGGCCCGCAAGCCCGACGAACGCGGCGACATCCCGGTCCTCGACGAGGATCACGTGCCGCGTATGGCCGCTGACGTGCCGGTCGATGCTTTCGCACAGCAGGCGGCAGCGCTCGAAGTCGCCCCGATAGCTCGCCGTGACGATCGCGGTGCGCATCGCTGGTCAGCCGCCAGCCGGACGGCTTTTGCGAGCCATGAGCCCGACGAAGACGCGCCAAAGGAAGACCGGGTTGCCGAGCACGTAGCGCCGCCAGAGGCGCGAGGGCTCGCCGATGAGGCGGAACAGCCATTCCATCCGCAGGCGCCGCCAGGCGAGCGGTGCGCGGGCCACCCGGCCGGAAAGAAAGTCGAACAGCGCCCCGACGGCGATCACGACCGTCGTCTCGCGGATCGTCACGTGCTCCGCGATGAACAGTTCCTGCTTCGGCACGCCGAGCGCGACGAGGGTGATGTCCGGCGAGAAGTCGCGCAGGCGCGCCAGCACGATCTCGGTTTCGAGGCCGGGCCGGAAGTAGCCGTGCGACACGGCGCGGAACTCGTGGCGCGGCAGGGCGCGCTGCAGGTTCGCGGCCGCCTCCTCCGCGACGCCCGGTGCGCCGCCGAGCAGCGCGACGCGCCGCCGGCCGCCGAGCGCGCGCAGGAGCGCCGGCACGAAGTCGGTGCCGTTGAGGTTTTCCGGAAACGGCCGGCCGTGATGCAGCTTGGCGGCGAGATCGACGCCGATCCCGTCCGCAAGCACGGTGAAGCCGGCGAGGGTCGCGCGATACTCGGCGTTCGTCGCGGCGACGTTGACGCAATGAGCATTGGCGAAGGCGAGCGCCGTGAACTCCACTCGGTCGATGCGCGACTGAAGCTCGTCGATCATCGTCCGCCGGTCGACGTCGGCGATCTCGACGTCCAGCAGTTGACGAAGCGGGATCGGGAGCCGCTCCGGCTCGTCGATCGGCCAAGCGAGGTTGCGGACGGCGCTCACGAACCGACGACCACGGGTTCGGGCAGCGCCGGGAAGACCGAGACCTGCGGCAGGCGTTCGCGGCCCCGCGGACGCTCGAACTCGGCCATCGTGGCGAGGCGCGTGACCGCTTCCTTCACGGCGGCGGCAAGGGAGCGGCGCTGCGCCAGCGCGAAGGCAGGACCGCCGCCGCGACGGACGCGCCCGTCGCGCTCGCCGGCGACGGCGTCGATCAGGGCGGCGGCGAACTCGCGGGCGTCGTCGGCGACGGCGACGTTCCCCGGCATCGTCGCGACGCCGCGGAGCGCCGACGGCGTCGCGACCGCGGGAATGCCCTCCTCGAACGCCTCGATGGTCTTGAGCTGGACGCCGGTCCCACCCTTCGAGGCGAGCGCGATGACGCGCGAGGCGCGCACGAAGGCTTGCGCGTCCGGCACCCGGCCGAGCACGGAGACGTTGGCGGGAACGCGGGGCGGACGACCGTCGAAGCTGCCGGCGACGGCGACGGTGATCTCCTGCGGCAGCCACGGCACGACTTCCCGGAGGAACCAGTCGAGGCCAAGCCGGTTCGGCGCCCAGCTCCAGGTGCCGATCAGGCCGATGTCGTGGCGGCGCAGGCCGTCGTCGCCGATGGAGGGACGCCCGACCGACAGCGGCAGGACGAAGGCGGCCGGGTTCCTGTCGACGCCGAGGCCGGCGAGATCGTCGGCGCTGAGCGCATGGACGATCCGGGCCTCGCGGCAGACCCGTTCCTCCACTTTACGGAGCAGCGCCGCCTCGCGGCGGTACAGGAAGCGGCGAAACGCCGAACGCGAGGTCGCGGCGTTCTCGCCCGCCGAGCGGTGCTCGACATTATGGGCGACGAAGATCGACGGCTTCGCGCCCGCCAGGAACGGATAGGCCGCCGGCATCTGCACGGAATTGAGGATGAAGCCGTCGACCGGCCCGGCCTCCGCCAGCCGGCTCCAGAGCGTCTCGGCATCCATCGTCGCGAGCTTCGCCGCGGAAACCGGCAGGCCGAGCGCGAAGGAGCGCGCCAGCCACGCGGCCTTCTGGCGGCGGCTCGCCCCGGCATTCTCCGGCACGAGTTCGCCGAGCGAGATCTCCCCCGGCTTCGGGACGGGCGAGCCCGGCCGGCGGAAGCCGGCGAAGCTGAGGCGCACGCCCTGCCGCCGGTATTCGTCGGCGATCGCCCGGTTGGCGATCTCGAAGCCGGACCGCGGCTCGTCCGTCGGCAGCATCGAACTGATGAAGAGGAGATGCATTCCGGGACCGTGCCAGCGCTGAACCCGGGAGCATCGTGCATTTCAGTCGTAACCGACCGGCTAAAGGCGACGGTTGCATTTTGATACAACCTGTAGATTGGTTAGCGATCGATTACACAACCATAGCTTCTCCGTTCCGAGTTTGTTTACGGGTCCATGCTCCAATCCGCCGGCGCCGGAACAGGTCCGGTCCCATCGCCGGGAACGCCGATGATTGAGGCCATGTCGATCGAAGCGCGCCCAGCCGGTGGCCCCGAGACGGCCGTCGAGTGCGCGGTGACGCTGCCGACCTTCCGCCGCCCGGACCATCTCCTGCGGACGTTGGAATCCTTGGAGCGGCAGCGCACCCGTCGCCGGTTCGCGGTGATCGTGGTCGACAACGACGCCGAGCGTCTCGAAGGCGTAACGGCGGCAAGCCCGTTCTTCGCGGCCGGCCGCCTCCCCGGGCGCGTCGTGCTCGCGAGCGAGCGCGGCAACTGCCACGCCTACAATGCCGGCTGGACGACGGCGCTTGCCGAATACCCGGAGGCGCGGTTCCTCCTCGCGATCGACGACGACGAATGCGCCTGCGAGCACTGGCTCGAGAGTCTGGTCGCGACCGCCGAGCGGACCGGGGCCGACATCGTCGGTGGCCCGCAGCTTCCCGTCTTCGAAGGCGCCGGGACGAGCCTCTGGGCGCATCATCCGGTGTTCACGCCGCCCTATGCCCGCACCGGGCCGGTGCCGATCCTCTACTCGTCCGGCAACGTCGCGTTCCGCCGCCACGTGCTGGAGGCGATGGGCGCACCCTTCCTTGACCCGGTGTTCAACTTCACCGGCGGCGGCGACAGCGACCTCTACGCCAGAGCCCGGCGCCGCGGCTTCCGCTTCGCCTGGAGCCAAGAAGCCGTGGTGCACGAGACGACGCCGGAGCGCCGCACGGAATTCTCCTGGCTGCAGGCGCGCTCGCTGCGCAACGGCGCGCTTTCCTCGATCATCGAGCACCGGGCCGATGGCAGCTTCAAGGGCCGCACGAAGACGCTGGCGAAGAGCGCCTGCCTGCTTCTCGCCTCGCCCTTCCGCGCGGCGCGCCTCGGCCTCAGCACCCGTTCGGCGGTCATCGGCCTCTACCCGATGAACGTCGCCGTCGGCAGGTTCCTCGCCGAGTTCGGCCGCGTGAATGAGCAGTATCGCCGCCCCGAGCAGAACTGAGGCCGGGCCGCGGGAGCGGCCGGCCGCGAAGTCCGACAGCGTCGTCGCGGCGCTGCGGACCGGGTTCGGCGCGCTGATCCTCACGGCGCTGCTCGTCACCTTCTCGCCTTTCCAACCCTTGAGCCCGGCCACCGCCGACAGCGGCAACCTCGTCAACCAGCTCGGCTACGGCCTCCTCGGCGCGCTGGCGCTCCTCGGTCACGTCCTCTTCACCGATCGCGCCACGGCCTTCGCGCTTCTGAGGCCGACCTGGCTCGTCGTCGCGGGCTGGATGCTGTTCTCCGTGACGCAGTCGAACTGGCCGGATGCCTCGCTCCGCGCGGTCCTGTTCTCGCTGTTCGCGATGTGCGCGGCGACCGGCGCGATCTGCCTGCCGCCGACGGCGAAAGCGTTCCGCGCGAGCCTGGTCTTCGCCGCCCTCGCCGTCCTTGGCCTGTCCTATCTCGGCCTCGTCCTCTGGCCGGACGCCGCGATCCACGGCGCCACCGGCGACGAGCCGGAGCATGCCGGCCTCTGGCGCGGCATCTACAGCCACAAGAACGTCGCCGGCCCGGTGATGGCGGCGCTGTTCTTCGCCGGCCTCTACCTCGTCCGCAGCGGCACGAAGCGGGCCGGCTGGCTGGTGCTCGTTCTCAGCGCGCTTTTCGTCCTGAAGACTGGCTCGAAGACCTCTGCGGGCCTCGTGCCGCTGGTGGCGCTTCTGGTGATCGGTGGCCGGGCGTCCGGCGGCCGCTCCCTGCCCTGCCTGATTCTCGCCGCCGCCGTCGCGGCGATGGCGGCGCTGACGCTCGGCGCCGCGATCTCGCCTCTTCTCAACGACGCGGTGCAGTTCGTGCTGCCGGGTACGACCTTCACCGGCCGCATGGACCTCTGGCGCTACGCGCTCGACCTGATGCAGCCGCGCCAGTGGACCGGCTGGGGCTTCGAGTCCTTCTGGACGACGCCGATCGTCACCGACGCCGAGCGGCCGTTCGAGCTTTCCTGGGATCCCGGCGGCGCGGTGAACTCGCATTCCGGCTATCTCGACGTCGCGATCGCGCTCGGCTGGCCGGCGCTGATTCCAGTGGCGGCGATGCTGCTCGTCCTGCCGATGGCGGACTACATGCGCTGCCGCGAGGGCGAGGAGAGCCAGCGGCTGGCCGACTTCTTCCTGATGGTGCTCGGCTTCATGCTGCTGAACTCCTTCCTCGAAAGCTACCTCCTGAAGCGCAACGACCCGACCTGGATGCTGACCTTTCTGTCGGTCGTCGGCCTGCGGCTCCTCGCCCGCTTCCGCGTCGTCTCCGGCGACGAGGCGGCGACCCTCCAACTGAAACCCGCGGGAGCCGCGTTGCCATGACGAGCGAATCCGGGCCCGCGACGCGGCAGGCGCGCTTCGAGGCGCTGGACGGGCTGCGCGGCGTCTGCGCGCTCATGGTGGTGCTGCTGCATCTGCCGCTGTCCGGCTGGCTCGGCGAGGTGCGGCTGTTCCGCCATTCCTTCCTGTTCGTCGATTTCTTCTTCGTCCTGTCCGGGTTTGTCATCGCGCATTCCTATGCCGGACGCCTCGGAAGTATGGGGCAGGTCGGGCGCTTCGCGCTGGCGCGCTGGCGGCGCGTCTATCCCCTGCACCTCGCGATGCTGCTCCTGTTCGTCGCCTTCGAGACGGCGACGCTGCTGGCGAAGGGGCCAGGCGCGGCGTTCATCGGCGGCAACTCGCCGAACGCGCTCCTCGCCAACCTCTTCCTCGTCCACGCCTTCGGCACCGTGCCGTCGCTCGGCTGGAACTATCCGAGTTGGAGCATCTCGGCGGAGTTCGGCGCGTACCTCCTATTCGCCTTCGGCTCGCTCCTTTTCGGCCGCCGGCTGCTGCCGGTCCTGCTCGGCCTCGTCGTGCTGGCGGCACTGCCGGCGCTCGCGCATTTCGTCGGTCATGTCGATACGACGGTCGCCTTCGGCTGGCTGCGCTGCCTCGCCGGCTTCTCGTGCGGCGCGCTGCTGCGCCTCGCCAGCCGCCCGCCGGCCGCGGGTCCCGCCTCGGCGATGGCGCGGGGGACCATGCTGGAGGCGGCAGCCGTTCTCGCCGTGGTCGGCTTCGTGATCGCGGCCGGCGCAACGCCGCTATCGCTCGCCGCACCGCTGCTGTTCACGCTCGTCGTCGCTGTCTTCGCGCGCGAGGAAGGAGCGGTCAGCCGGCTGCTGAAGACGCCGGAATGCGCCTTTCTCGGCCTCGTCTCCTATTCGATCTACATGACCCATGCCTTCGTGATCTCGCGCCTCGTCAATGTCGGCACGGTGCTCGAAGCGCGTACGGGCCTCGATCTCGTGGAAACGCTGCCCGAAGGCGCGAAGGCCTTTTCCGCCCTCGCCTCGCCACTTGCTCTCACCGCCGCGCTGACGGCAACGATCATCTTCAGCGCCTTCACGTACCGCTTCGTCGAGGTCCCCGGACAGCGCATGCGCTTCTCCGCCCGCCGATCGATGCAGGCGGGAGCGGCGGCCCTCTAGCCGACGCCGGTGGTGCTCCTTAAGTGCGCGGGGACAAGCTTTCTGCGCGTGAAACGGAGACCCGATGGCCGGCCTCAGGCTCGATGCGATGGACGAGGACGACCTCCAGATCCTTTCCGCCTACTGCCAGGACGCGATCGCCGCGCCGGCCGACTTGCGCTTCATGGCGCGCGAGGGTCGCTTCGTGGCGGCGCTCAACCGCTTCGCCTGGGAAACGGTGAAGACGCCGTCGCGCTGGCGCTTCCTGCGGAAAACCCAGGCCTACGAGCGGCGGCGGGCGATTCTCGACTTCGGTCGCGTCCGCTCGGCCCAGTCGATCGGCGTCGGCCAGGGCTCCACCGATACGCCGCTGGTGCTGCTCGCCGTACGCTTCGCGCCGAAGGACCCGCCGGGCGGCACGATCGAGCTTGTCTTCGCCGGGAACGCCGCGATAAGGCTCGACGTCGAATGCGTGGAAGCGCGACTGACGGACGAGGACGCCGTCTGGTCGACCGACCGCCTGCCCGATCACGAGAAACCCGTCGCCTGAACCGGCGCCGCCGCACGGAGAACCGGTCTTGCCCCTACGGCTCGACGCCGCCGCCGACGACTTCGAGACGCGGTTCCGCGCGCTTCTCGCCGCAAAGCGCGAAGTGTCGGAAGAGGTGGACGAGGCCGTCCGAGCGATCCTCGCCGACGTCGCGACCCGCGGCGACGCCGCGGTCATCGACTACACGCAGCGCTTCGACGGCCTGTCGCTGACGCCGGAAACGCTCCGCATCGGCAAGGACGAGATCGAGGCCGCCTACGCCGCCATGGAGCCGCACACCCGCGAGGCGCTGGAGCTCGCGCATGCGCGCATCCGCAGCCATCACGAGCGCCAGCGCCCGACCGACGACACCTATGTCGACGCGCTCGGCGTCGTGCTCGGCAGCCGCTGGACGGCGATCGAGGCGGTGGGACTTTACGTGCCGGGCGGTTCCGCCAGCTACCCGTCCTCGGTGCTGATGAACGCCGTGCCGGCGGCGGTGGCGGGCGTCGCGCGGATCGCGATGGTGGTGCCGGCGCGGGCAGGCGAACTGAACCCGCTGGTGCTCGCCGCCGCGCGGATCGCCGGCGTCGACGAGATCTACCGGATCGGCGGCGCGCAGGCCGTCGCGGCGCTCGCCTACGGCACGGAGAGCATCCGGCCGGTCGCGAAGATCGTCGGCCCCGGCAACGCCTATGTCGCCGCCGCGAAGCGCCGCGTCTTCGGCACGGTCGGCATCGACATGATCGCCGGCCCGTCCGAAGTGCTGGTGATCGCGGACGGCGAAAACGACCCAGCCTGGATCGCCGCCGACCTCCTGGCGCAGGCCGAGCACGACGCGGCGGCGCAGTCGATCCTGATCACCGACGATGCCGGCTTCGCCGACGCGGTGGAGGCGGCGGTGGCCGTGCAGCTCAAACAGCTTTCGCGGCAGGACACGGCTGCCGCGAGCTGGCGCGACTTCGGCGCGGTGATCACGGTGCCGGACCTCGACTTGGCACCGCCGCTCGCCGACCGGATCGCGGCCGAGCATCTGGAACTCGCCGTCGACGATCCGGACGCGATGTTCGCCCGCATCCGCAACGCCGGCGCCGTATTCCTCGGCCGGCACACGCCGGAGGTGATCGGCGACTACGTCGCGGGCTCCAACCATGTCCTGCCGACGGCGCGCTCGGCCCGCTTCTCGTCTGGCCTGTCGGTGCTCGACTTCGTCAAGCGGACGTCGAGCCTGAAGCTCGGCCCCGAGCAGCTCCGTGCCCTCGGTCCCGCCGCCGTGGAACTCGCGCGCGTCGAAGGACTCGACGCGCATGGGCGCTCCGTGTCGATCCGGCTGAACCTTTGAACCCGCCCGCCCTCCCCCGCCTGATCGGCATCGAGCTCGACGATACGCTCGGGCGCGCCGCGCCGCATATCGAGAACGAGCGTGCCGTCGCCGTGGCCGACCTTATCGAGGAGAACGAGTTCCGCCCGAACGGCGCGCCGGACGGGCCCTACCGGTTGAAGCTGTCGACCAGCGCCGGCCGGCTGGTCTTCGACGTGCGGGACGAGGGCGACGCGCCGCTCGTCGTCCACATCCTGTCGCTGAGCCCGCTGCGCCGGGTGCTGCGCGACTATTTCCTGATCTGCGACAGCTACTACGAAGCAATCCGCTCGGCGACGCCCTCGCAGATCGAGGCGATCGACATGGGGCGACGCGGCATCCACAACGACGGATCCGAACTCCTGCGCGACCGGCTCGCCGGCAAGATTGAGGTCGACCGCGACACGGCCCGCCGGCTGTTCACCCTGATCGGCGTCCTGCAAAGGCGGGTATGACGATGTCGCGTGGGTCCGCCGACCGCCAGACCTCCCCCGGCGCGGCCCGCCCGGTCTCCTCCGTCCTGTTCGTCTGCGGCATGAACGCCATCCGCTCGCCGATGGCGGAAGCGGTGACGCGCGCGCTGCTGCCGAAGGTCTACACGGTCTCGGCCGGCGTCCGGAAGGGCGATGCCGACCCGATCGTCGGCGCGGTGCTGGCCGAGCGCGGGCTGACGCTCGGGCTGCGCCAGCCGCAGTCGATGGAGGAACTCGCGGACAGCTACTTCGACCTCATCGTGACGCTGGCGCCGGAAGCGCATCACGTCGCCCTCGATCTCACGGGCGCGCAGGCGGTGGAAGTGGAATACTGGCCGATGCCCGACCCCTCCGCCGTGGAAGGATCGCGCGCCCAGATCCTCGACGCCTATCGCGACGTCCTCAGCCGCATCGAAGCGAAGATCATGGAGCGGCTCGCGCCGGCCGGCGCGCCGGCCCGGTGATCAATGCCCGCCGCCACCGCCGCCCGGCGCGGCCTTCGGCTTCGCGATGAAGATCGACAGGGCGATCAGCGCCGTGAACAGGCAGGTGAGGAGCACGAACACGTCGCCGAAGGACAGGATCGTCGCTTCGCGCCGCACGAGGTTCGTCATCTGCGCGACGGACGTCATGTCGCCGTTCAGCCCGTTCGCCGTCATTGAGGCGGCCATCGAGGCGAAGCGGTCCTCGACGACGCCCCGGCCCCAGCGGACGTTCTCCGCCAGCCGCTCGAAATGCATGACTTTACGATCGGTCAGCACCTGATTGATCAGCGCGAGCCCGACCGCGCCGCCGAGATTGCGGGTCAGGTTGTAGAGACCGGAGGCGCCCTTCATCTTCTGCGGCGACAGCGTGCCGAGGGCGACGTTGTTGATCGGCACCATCGCCATCATCAGGCCGAAGCCACGCAGGATCTGGGGGATGAGCAGTTCCCAGAAATCCCAATCGTGCGTCAGCCCGGACATGATGTAGGTGCCGAGTGCGAAGGACGTGAAGCCGATCGCCATCATCACCCGCGGATCGAGCACCGTGGTCAGCCGGCCCGAGATCGGGGCGGTGGCGAACATCGCGAGGCCGGAGACGAACATCGTCTCGCCGATCATCAGCGAGTCGTAGCCGCGAATCTGGCCGAGATAGACCGGGTAGAGATAGGTCAGGCCGTAGAGGCCGATGCCCATGACGAAGGAGAACAGCGAGCCGAAGGCGAAGTTGCGGTTCGCGAAGGCGGTGAGGTCGACGATCGGCTCCTTCGCAGTGAAGGCACGCCAGAAGAACAGGATGCAGCCGACGGCCGAGACCATGGCGCAGACGAGCACCGCCTGATCCTCGAACCAGTCGTTGTGCGGCCCTTCCTCCAGGACGTATTCGAGCGGCCCGAGAAAGGCGGCGAGGCCGGCGAGGCCCCACCAGTCGAAGGCGTCGAACAGCTTCCAGTTCGGCTTGTCGAAGTCGATGAGGTTCCACGCGGCGGTCGCCACCACGATGCCGGGCACGACGTTGACGAGGAACAGCCAGTGCCAGGACAGGGCATGGCTGAGATAGCCGCCGACCGTCGGGCCGATCGTCGGCGCGAGCGTCGCGACGAGGCCGATCATCGGCGAGACCAGCGCGCGCTTCGAGGGCGGGAAGATGGTGAAGGCGGCGGCGAAGACGCTCGGGATCATGCCACCGCCGATGAAGCCCTGGATGGCGCGGTAGACGATCATCTGGTCGATGTTCGTCGCCGTGGCGCAGAGCGCCGAGGACGCCGTGAAGCCGGCGGCGGCGAGCGAGAAGAGGACCCGCGTCGACATCATCCGGCCGAGGAAGCCGGACAACGGGATCATGATGACTTCCGCGATGAGGTACGCCGTCTGCACCCAGGGAATCTCGTCGCCGGACGCGGCGAGGCCCGCCTGGATCTCGGACAGCGAGGCCGACACGATCTGGATGTCGAGGATCGCCATGAACATGCCGAACACCATCGCCAGGAAGGCGAACATCCGGCGGGCCGGTATGGCGTCCGGCGCCGCCTGCGGACCAGGCGGCGCTCCGGCGGAAGCAGCGGTAGCGGCGGACATGGAAGCGTCCTAGGACGGTTAGCGGGAGGCGTCCGGCTTGGCGGCGTCGATCACTGCCGGCGCGGGCTTGTCGCCGTTGACGGCGGTCGCGTGCTCGGGATCGGGGGTCGTGCGGATGTCGACCTTGACCACCGACGACAGGCCCGGCCGCAGCCGGCCGGCAAGGTCGCGCGCGTGGTCGATCTCGATCCGCACCGGCACGCGCTGGATGACCTTGGTGAAGTTGCCGGTGGCGTTGTCGGTCGGCAGCAGCGAGAAGACCGAACCGGAGGCTGGCGAGACGCTCTTCACCGTGCCCTCGAACTCGCGGCCGGGGATCGCGTCGATCTCCACCGCGACCTTCTGGCCGGGGACGATCTCGGCGAGCTGCGTCTCCTTGAAGTTCGCGTCGACATAGACCTTGTCGATCGGCACCACGGCGGCGAGCCGCCGCCCGGGCGAGACGTAGTCGCCGGGCTGCACTTCGAGATTGCCGACGACGCCGTCATAGGGCGCGCGCAGCGTCGTGAAGGACAGGTCGCGCGCCGCCTGGTCGCGGGCCACCTGCAGCTCCTGCAGTTCCTGCGCGGCTTCCTTCTCCTGCGCGTCGAAGACGAGGACGTTCGCCTTCGCGGCTTCCACGGCCGCGACCGCGCCGGCGAGTTCGGCGACCGCCGAATCGCGAGCGCTTTGCGCGTTGTCCTGCTGCGCCGTCGTGCCCGCGCCCGATCGGGACAGGTTCGAGGCGCGCTTCAGGTCGAGCTCGGCCTGCGCGAGCCGGGTCGCCGCGGCGGTCTTGGTCGCCTCGGCCTGCGTCACGGAAGCTTCCGAGGCCGTCCGCTGCGAGCCGATGCGGCTGATCGCGGCCTGCTTCGTCTGGATCTTCGCTTCCGCCGACCGGAGGGCGAGCGCGTAGTCGCCGTCGTCGATCTGGACCAGCGCGTCGCCAGCCTTCACTTGGCTGTTCTCCTCGACCGGCACCGCATGGACATAGCCCGTCACCTTCGGCGATAGGATCGACATGTCGGCGCCGACGTAGGAATCATCGGTCGAAACGAGGAAGCGGCCTTCGGTCCAGTAATAATGGCCGTACCAGGCACCGCCGCCGAGTGCGGCCAGCGCGAACAATGGCAGGAGAAAACGCTTCGCGCCGCGCTTCTTCGGCAGGGCGGCCGCGACCGGGGGCGCGGCGGGAGGGGTCGGCTCGGCCTTCGGCGCGGCCGGCTCCGGCGCGGGCGCCGCGCGCTTCGCGTCCGGGGCGGGCGTGGCCGTTTCAGACCGGAGCTGGAGCACCATCCCGGCCGTTCCGCCGAGTTCGCTGGATGGCTTGTCGTACATGAGGAAGCCGCCTACATTCGAACCGAACCGTTCAGTTCGATCTTGAAGTAGCGTCATTTCTTGTGCATTGCAAGATCGTGACGGCGACGGGAAAAGATTATTGCACAGCATCGTTGTGGAAGCTTTGATGCGGAGCGACGACCAATCCGGGAGCGACATGAGCGAAGTGCTCGACCACGCCGACAGGGCGACCGCAGGCGAGAAGCCGACCAAACGTCAGCAGATCCTGGCCGGCGCGCACGCGGTCTTCAGTTCGCTCGGCTTCGACGTCGCCTCGATGGACGACGTGGTGAAGGCGGCGAAGGTGTCGAAGTCGACGCTCTACGTCTATTTCCGCTCGAAGGAAGAGCTTTTCACCGCGCTGATCCAAGAGGAGCGCGAGCGCTATTTCCAGGAGATCGGCGCGATCTTCACCGATCCCGGCCACCCGGCCGAGACGCTGCGCATCTATGGCGGCAAACTCGCCCGGAAGCTGACCTCGCCGGAGGCGGTGCGGGCGAACCGGACCGTGATCGGCGTCGTGGAGCGCATGCCGGAACTCGGCCGCTCGTTCTACGAGAGCGGGCCGCAGCGCGCGATCAAGCTGCTCACCGCTTATCTCGACTCGGCCGTCGCCGCCGGCACGTTGCGGATCGAGGACACCGAGCTCGCCGCCAAGCAGTTCATCGAACTGGCCTCCGCCGGCATCATGCGCTGCCGGCTGTTCGGCTACCAAGCCGGCATGCCGGATGCGGCCGAGATCGAGCGCACGGTGGACGCGGCCGTCTGGCTGTTCATGCAGGGCTACGGCACGAAGGCGTGAGCGGCGTCAGCCTGCGGCGGCGAAACCCGTGATTGCGGCTTTGAGGTCGTCGAGGCCGGTGCCCTTCTCCGAGGAGGTCGCGACGATCTCCGGGAAGGCGGCGGCGCGCTTGCGGATCGCCTCGTGCGTCGCGGCGACGAGCTTCGGCAGGCCGACCGGCTTGATCTTGTCGGTCTTCGTCAGGACGATCTGGTAGGAAACGGCGGCCTTGTCGAGAAGGTCGAGCACGTCCGCGTCGTTGCGCTTGATGCCGTGCCGGGAATCGATCAGCACGAAGACGCGCTTCAGCGTCGAGCGGCCTCGCAGATAGTCAAAGACGAGACTCGTCCAGGCGTCGACCTGTTCCTTCGGCGCTTCGGCATAGCCATAGCCGGGCATGTCGACGAGGGCGATCGGCGGCAGGTCGGCCCCCTCCCCCGAATAGCCGCCCGGCACGAAATAGTTCAACTCCTGCGTCCGCCCCGGCGTGTTGGACGTGCGCGCCAGCCCCTTCTGGCCGACGAGCGCGTTGATCAGCGACGACTTACCGACGTTGGAGCGCCCGGCGAAGGCGATCTCGGGCGGTCCTTCCGGCGGCAAAACGTCCATGCGCGGCACGCCGCGGATGAACACCCAAGGGCGCGCGAAGAAGCGGTGCAGGTCGAGGGCGGCGCCGTCCGCCGCCACCGCCGCAGGCCGCTCCGTCACGCTTCCTTCTTCTTGCCGCGGAACAGGTCGCGGATATTGTCGAAGAGTTCGATCTTCACGCCGTTCCGCTTCATGATGATCGACTGCTGGGTGATCGACAGCGTGTTGTTCCAGGCCCAGTAGATCACGAGACCTGCCGGGAACGCGGCCAGCATGAAGGTGAAAACCAGCGGCATGTAGGTGAAGATCATCTTCTGCGTCGGGTCCGGCGGCGTCGGGTTCAGCCGCATCTGGACGAACATCGTGACGCCCATGACGAGCGGCCAGACGCCGATCATCAGCGCGTGCGGCACCGAATAGGGAAGCAGGCCGAACAGGTTGAACAGGCTCGTCGGATCGGGCGCCGCGAGATCCTGGATCCAGCCGAAGAACGGCGCGTGCCGCATCTCGATCGTGACGTAGAGCACCTTGTAGAGCGCGAAGAAGACGGGGATCTGCACCAGCATCGGCCAGCAGCCGGCGGCGGGATTGATCTTCTGCTCCTTGTAGAGCGCCATCATCTCCTGCTGCTGCTTCATCTTGTCGTCGGCGTAGCGTTCGCGCAGCTCGGTGATCTTCGGCTGCATCTCCTTCATCTTCGCCATCGACTTGTACGACTTGTTGGCGAGCGGGAAGAAGAACAGCTTCAGGACGACGGTGACGATCAGGATCGCGGCGCCGAAATTGCCGGTGAACTTGAACAGCCAGTCGATGGCGGTGAACATCGGCCGCGTGATGAAGAAGAAGTAGCCCCAGTCGATGAGCTGGCTGAAATGCGGGATCGCCTGCTGCTCCTCGTACTTCTTCAGGAGCTCGACCACCTTCGGCCCGGCGAACAGGCGCTGCGAAACGGTGGCGGACGCGCCAGCCGCGACGTTCAGCGGATCGGCGACATAGGCGGACTGATAGGATGGCCGGTTCGCGGCGGAATACTGGAAGCCCGGCTGGAAGCCGCGACCGGGCTCGGGCACGATCGCCGCCGCCCAGTACTTGTCGGCGATGCCGAGCCAGCCGGACGAGGACTTCGGCGGCTTCGTGGTGCCGGCCTTCTCGATCGAACTGTAGGTCGATTCCTCCAGCCCTTCGTCGCCGAAGACGCCGAGCAGGCCTTCGAACACGACCCAGGCGGACGCGACCGCCGGCTTGGAGAAGCGCTTGACGATGCCGTAGGGCTGCACCGAAACCGCCGCCGTGCCGCCGTTGCGCACCTCGTCCTTGATCTCGAACATGTAGTCGCGATCGATCGAGATGGTGCGGTTGAAGGTGATGCCGCGGTCGTTCGTGTAGGTCAGCGTGACGGGCGCGTCCGGCCGCAGCGTGCTGTTGCCGGCGACCTGCCAGGTGGTGTTGGCATCCGGCAAAGCGCCGACGTTCTGGCCGGTATAGCCGAACTCGGCGAAATAACCGATCGGCTTGTTCTCCGCGTCGAGCGCGTCGTCCGGCGAAAGCAGCACGATGGTCGGCGAGGCGTCGTCGACGGTCTCGTGGTAGTTCTTCAGGCGCAGGTCGTCGAGGCGAGCGCCCTTGAGGTTGATCGAGCCGGAGATGGTCGGCGTGTCGATCGCAACGTTCGGGCGCGCCGCGACCGCCGCCTCGCGTCCCTGCGCCCGGCCCGCCGCGCCGCCGTTCGGCACCACGCTTTCCGGCCCCGCCGGGGTGGGCGTGTCGTTCTGTGCCGTGCCGGCCGGCGTCTGCGGCGCCTGCAACGAACCCTGCTGCGACCCGGCGGGAATGCCGGCGTCCTGCTGCGCCTCGCGCTGCGCGGCGACGCGCGGGTTCACCACCAGGAACTGCCATCCCACCAGCACGGCGATCGACAGCGCCATGGCGATCAGGAAGTTGCGGTTGTTTTCCATCGATCAGACCCCAGCGCGGCCGCGGGGCGGCGCCATTCCATCCTGCGGCGCGTCCTCGCCTGCCGCCATGCCGGCGGCATCCTGCGCCGGTCGAACCTTGCTCAAGCGTCGATGCAGCTCGCTTCGCAACCGCTCGAAGGCCAGATCCAGCACCTCGCGCCGGGCGACGATCACATAATCGAAGCCTCGGGCCATGTCAGCCCCGCAGGAGGTGCGGATCGCTTCGCGAAGGCGGCGGCGGATGCGGTTCCGCTCCACCGCGTTGCCGACCTTGCGCGTCACGGTCAGGCCGAAACGCGGCTCGGCGCCGTCGTGCCTGTCCAGGGCTTCGATGAAGAAGAACGGACCGCCCAGGCGGCGGCCGCGGCGCGCGGCCAGGAAATCGGCTCGCCGCCGAAGCCGCGCGATGTCGAAGCCCAAGCCTCGGGAATCAGGCCGACAGGCGCTTGCGGCCGCGGGCCCGGCGGGCGGCGACGACCTTGCGGCCACCGGGTGTCTCCATGCGGGTGCGGAACCCGTGGCGGCGCTTGCGGACGAGCTTGCTCGGCTGGTAGGTGCGTTTCATCGTTTCTTTTCCCCGCACTCGATGCGCGGGTCCTTCGAATCTGGTGCGTCGGCTGCGGGCAAGCGCGGACCGGGCACGCGAGCACCCGTTCGTCCGCTCGTGGGCGGCTTATAGGAAGACTGCCTCGCGAAAGTCAATCCGGCCGCGGGAGAGCGCTCGTGCGGGCGAACGAACGACGGTTCGATTGGAAACAGCGCGGTGGCCACCTAGTATGCATTCCGTCGCCGCATCGCCTTCTCGCGCCGCGCCGCGCCGCCGGCCGATCCCGGCTCCAGCGGCAGCAACGGTGTTGCCGTCCATGCGGGCCGGGCGAACGATGATGGAGCGGTTTTGGACATAAGCGCGCGCACCGGCGGAGACATCGAGACGGGACGGAAGGCGGCGCCGATCCGTCGGCCCCTGTCGGTGCGGATCCTCTGGCTGACCCTGCTCGCGGTCATGCTGGCCGAAGTGCTGATCTTCGTGCCGTCCGTCGCCCGTTTCCGGGCGGAATGGCTGCGGCAGAAGCTGGAAACGGCGGCGCTCGCGGGGCTGACAATCGAGCAGCCGCGCGCCGACGGCGAAGCCGTCCTCGGACCGCACCAGCAGGAGGTGCTGCTCGCCACGCTGCAGGCGGACCTCGTCGCGATGACGAGCGGCGGCGTCACCCGCCTCCTCGCCCGCAAGGAAACCATCCCGACGCTCGACCGCCAGATCGACGTCGGCAAAGCCGGCTGGATGCAGCTCGCCGGCGGCGCGCTCGACACGCTGCTGTTCGGCGGCGAGCGGACGATCCGGGTGCTCGGACCGGTGGGCGGGCGCGAGGATGCCGACGTCGTCTCGGAAGTGGTGATGCCGGAGCGCAAGCTCCGCAACGCCATGCTCGCCTATGCCCGCAACATCTTCCTCCTGTCGCTCGCCGTGGCGGTCTTCGCGGCGCTGCTCGTCTACGCGGCGATCAACCTTCTCCTCGTGCGTCCCATCCAGGCGATGACGCGTTCGATGATCCGGTTCGGCTCGGCGCCGACCGACATGGCGCGGATCATCAAACCGGGCGGGCGGCCCGACGAGATCGGCGCGGCCGAGCTGGAGCTCGCCGGCATGCAGTCGACGCTCGCCGCGACGCTGCGCGAACAGCGGCACCTCGCTGATCTCGGCCTCGCGGTTTCCAAGATCAACCACGACTTGCGCAACATCCTCGCATCCGCCCAGATGGTGTCGGACCGGTTGTCGGACGTTCAGGAGCCGCGCGTGCAGCGCGCCCTGCCGATGCTGCTGCGCAGCCTGGACCGCGCGCTGATCTATACCGAATCGGTGATGAGCTACGGCAAGGCGGTGGAGAATGCGCCGGTGCGGCGGCGCATCCGGCTCCGCCGGCTGGTGGACGACGTCTTCGAACTGGCCCCCGTTCCGGCAGGCAGCGATATCGAGCTGCGCAACGACGTCGCCGAAGCGTTCGAGATCGACGTCGATGCCGATCAGTTCTTCCGGGTGCTGAACAATCTCGTGCGCAACGCGGTCCAGGCGCTGGAGGACGACGGCGAGGATCTGATCGTGCGCCGCGTCGCGATCTCGGCGGCGAGGCAGACGGGAGACGGCGCCGTCCTCATCCGCGTCGAGGATACCGGTCCCGGCCTGCCGCCCCGGGCGCGCGAGAACCTGTTCCGCGCCTTCCGCGGCTCGACGCGTTCCGGTGGCACCGGCCTCGGCCTCGCGATCGCGGCCGAGATCGTCGAAGGGCACGGCGGCGACATCCGGTTGTCGGAAGCGGCGCGGGCGGGCACCGTCTTCGAGATACGCCTGCCGAGCGTTCCCGAGGCGAGCGCGAACGGTTCGTCGCCTGCATCCCCACCCGCAGCGCCGAACGGGAGCGGTTGAGGCGGGACCGGACTTCTCCTACCGCCCTATTCCATCCGCTCCTCCGAAACGCACAGACGATGCCGTTTCCACCGTGTGAGCCGCAACTCGGCCGCGGGCCGGCTGAACAAATGCCGGCGAGACGTCTTGCATCGGCTCCGTCGAGCCGGTATCAGGCCATCCAGCGCGGGACGGATGCTCCCGCCGCAAGGGCGCCCGTAGCTCAGCTGGATAGAGCACCAGACTACGAATCTGGGGGTCAGAGGTTCGAATCCTTTCGGGCGCGCCACTTCCGTACAGATCTGCGAACATCGACCGTGCCCACCGTGCTGCCTTTCGCGGCGTTGGCCGGTCCCGCGACGGTCGGCGACGAAGCCCCTGCGGATGCACGGTATCTGACGCGAATTGGGGTCCTGAGGGTCTCATGTCGACGGTGTTCGTGAATTCAGGACAGTTCGGCTACGTCCGCCTCCTCCTTTCGGCGTAAACGGTTCAATCGAAAGGTGCGGATCATTTGCCGTCTGCGGCGTGGGAAAAGGAGGAGCCAATTCGTTAGTCACCGAAGCATTCGGGCGAGTTCCAATGTTCCTGAACCTCCTTCGCTTGATCGACCCTCGCGCCCCAAACCCGGCGAAGCCGAACATTGAAGCATCGAGCCGGCCCTTTGGCGAAAGGTATCGCGATCACGCGTCCATCTGAATCCAGATCACTGTTGGTTGCTTTGTCCGGGTGCGCCGATGATTCACGATGGAAGAGGGGTCAGTGCGAAACTCGATGCCGACATCTGCATCGTAGGAGCAGGACCTGCCGGAATAACTCTTGCGCTCGAACTCGCCGATACCGGGCTGAAGATCGTTCTGCTGGAGAGCGGCGGGGAAGTACACGATCCAGAGACGCAGTCTCTCTACTCCGCACTCAACGTTGGAATAGATTACGAGGCGCTCGAGCGGACGCGAAGCAGGCTGCTCGGTGGAAGCAGTAACTGCTGGGGCGGATGGTGCAAGCCGCTGGATCCCCTCGATTTCGTCGAACGCGACTGGATTCCCGACAGCGGCTGGCCATTCGGCTCGGAGGAACTGGCCGAGTACTATGTCCGCGCGCATTCGTACCTTCATCTCGGCGCGTTCGATTACAGCGAGGCTGCCTGGATCCAGGAGCTGGGAAGGAAGAAGGTCGCGACGCTTCCGCTGGACAATTCTGTACTCACCAACCGGCTCGTCCAGTTCAGCCCGCCCACCCGCTACGGCAAAGCCTATCGCAACCGGCTTTCGCAGTCCTCCACGGTCAACCTCGTGTTGTGGAGCAACGTCTGCGAGATTCGCCCCCCGGAGCGGACGGGGCAACCGCTCGAAGTGGACGTCCAGACATTGAGCGGAAACCGGTTCAAGGTCGAAGCCCGCTCGGTGGTCCTGGCCGCGGGGGGCATCGAGAACGCCCGCCTGCTGCTGCTGTCCCGCGGTTCGCGGAACTGCGGGCTCGGCAACGAGCATGATCTCGTCGGTCGTTACTTCATGGATCATCCTCGGATCCGCTCCTCGACGCTGAGGATCGCCAACCTGCGCCAGCATCGCCGGTTGTACGATTGCAGGCTGGCGAAGACCCGCCAACGCTCCGGCGTCAACCCGAACAAGATCGCCGCATTCATCATGCCGACGCCCGAGACGCAGCGCGAACGCCGCCTGCCCAATTCGCGCTCCTACTTCTTCGGACGGTACTCGTTCGAGGAGTCGAGGATGTTCCAGGCGGTGACGGCGCTGAGGACCCACACGATCAGTCGGCGTCGGTTCGGTCAGACCCAGACCGTCGGAACGGGCGCCCTGGTGAAGAACCTGCTTTCCGGGATGCTGGCGTCGCCGCAAGGGGCGTTGGGGGTGCTCGACCAGGCCGTGAACCTCCCGATCGCATCCCGCCGCCTCACCCTGGAAACGATCATCGAACCGATCCCCAATCGCGACAGCAGGATCAGCCTGGCGGACGGCAAGGATCGTCTGGGGCTCAATCGGGTCTTGGTGGACTGGCGACTGACGGAGCAGGACTCGCGCAACATCCGGTCGACCACGAAGCTCATCGCTTCCGAACTGGTCGAAGCGAAGATCGCCACTTACGCTCCGCAGTCGGCGAACGACTGGGACGGCGGCGTCGCGGGATGTTGGCATCACATGGGCACCACGCGGATGCATGTCGATCCGCGGAAAGGCGTCGTGGATGCCAACTCGAAACTGCATGGCAGCGACCATGTCTACTGCGTCGGAAGCTCCGTCTTTCCGACGGCCGGCAGCGACTGCCCGACGCTGACGCTGGTCGCCCTCGCGATCCGCCTGGCCGACCACTTCAAGCGAAACATGGCCAAGGTGTTGCTGCAGGCCTGACGCGACCCCGTCCCTCACGCCGTCGAGACGCCCACCTGCCATCGTCCGCTTTCGGATGGAGCGGGCAGAGGAAAGGCGACCCTTGTCAGTCGCATCGCACCGTCCGCCTCACCAGAACCTGGAGGCGGACAGAATATAGCCTCGGGGAAGGAACAGTCGAAGACTTCTCTTCCGTAGCGTAAATGTGAGTTGATCTTCCGGGAATTGCGTTTCAGCAGGGCATCGCGGCTCGTGGGAAGCGACCTCGCCGAACGCGGCCGACTTATTGATGACGAACCCCAGGGCGGCTCCCGTGGCTTCATCTCGTCGACAACTATCGATAGGCGTGACGGTCGTTTTCATCGCCTACCTGCTCGGGGCCTACAGCGGCCGGTACGACGCCTTCCCCTTCCCCCTGTTGCGCGCCATCGGATCGACCTTCACGACGAAGCAGCCGACCCGTTTCACCTTCGATAAGCTCGACATTCTGGTCTCGGACGATCAGAAGCGGCCGACCTCTTGTCCGAGGCAGACAGACCGTACGGCGGTTCTTCTGGTCATGGGCCAGTCGAACGCCGCCAATCACGGCGGGCAACGGTTTCGCTCCAAGCATGGCGACGAGGTGATCAATTTCTTCGGCGGAAAATGTTTCGTAGCGGCATCGCCGCTGCTGGGAGCCGATGGCATCACCGGCGAGTACTGGAGCGAGCTCGGCAATCTCCTCCTGGACAGGGGAGCCGTCGACCGGGTCATTCTGGCCCCCGTCGCCGTCAGCGGTTCGAAGGTGTCGCGCTGGACGCCGAGCGGGGATATCCATCCGCGGGTGGTCGAAACGGTCAGGGAGCTGACGACGACGGGCTACCGCGTGACCCGGACACTGTGGACGCAGGGAGAGATCGACTACGTCGTCGGCACCGGCGAAGAGGCTTACCGAGACCGCTTTCTGCAACTCGTCGACTCGCTCAGATCCGAAGGCGTCGCGTCGCCGGTCTACGTTTCGGTGACCTCGAAATGCCTGGGCGAAAGCAACGGCGGAACGCAGACGCATCTGGCCGACAACCCGGTGACGCGGGCTCAGCGATCGCTTCCGAACGCCGCGCCGGGCATCAGGGCGGGGGTGAACACGGACGAGC
The DNA here is from genome assembly GCF_008802405.1 of Plantimonas leprariae. GTDB lineage: Bacteria > Pseudomonadota > Alphaproteobacteria > Rhizobiales > Rhizobiaceae > Plantimonas > Plantimonas leprariae. The sequence goes on along the minus strand of NZ_VZDO01000005.1, from coordinate 270,883 downwards.
TGCTCGGCGACGACGACCGCCACGACGATTGTCATTTCGCCGCGACCGGCGAGGAGAAAGTCGCACGGGCCTGGGCGGATTTGCTGGCCGGAGATCCGTGAGCCCTTCGGAGCCGGCGCCGGGCGATCGCATTTCCAGCCGGTCCAGCCTTCGCACGGTCCGCGAGGCTATGTCGCCTTCGGAGTGAATGCCGTCGCGCTCGCTTCCGTCGGCACCGCGCTTCGCCTCATTCGAAAGTCGTCGAGACCATCCCGCCCGTTCCGTCGAATAGTCGGCAAAAAGTCGATTCCGGTGAGGACGAAACGCCGCACGGTAGTCTTAAGACGCATGATCGATGAACCGGCGGATCGCCCGACAGATCGAGGCATCTGTCCTATTTGGGCACTGGCTATTCCCGCACGCGCCTCGATACTTCCCCCATTGAGCCAATCGAAGCATCGCGACCGGGGGTCGTTGCGGCGCGGCGGGAGATGCTGGTCCGCAAATCGTGATCTGGACGCTTTGACAGAAAGCGACGAGATGGCGAATGTCGAACAACTACTTGATCTGAACGGCGCGGAAGTCGAGCCGAAACAGGTCTATCGGATCGGCAATCTGGCGAGGGAGTTCGGCATATCCCTGCGCAGTCTGCGGTTCTACGAGGCGCGGGGCCTCCTGCATCCGCGTCGGCGCGGCACGACGCGGCTCTATTCGCCGGACGATCGCAAGCGCCTCCGCCTCATCCTGCTCTGCAAGCTCGTCGGCTTCTCGCTCATGAAGATCGGGCAGATCGTCAACGACTATCTCGGCACGGGGTCCGAGGTGAAGCGGGTGCGCGACCTGCGGGAGGTCTTCCGTCAACAACAGAACGTCCTGCAGGCGCAGCGCGAAGGACTCGAGACGTCGATCGCCGCATTGGAGATGATCATCTCGACGCTGGAAAAGTGATGTTCCAGCCGGATCGGCAACCGCCCGCCTACCGGCCCGGTCTCGATCCGTCCTGCGGGCCGAGCGCCTCGCGAGCGCTCGGCGGGCGCAAGCCCGGCCGCGGCTACGTCAGGGCTCCCGCATGCTTTCGTCCAACCCCCGAAGCAGCGGATAGAGCAGATACGAGATGACCTTCCGGTGCCCGACCTTGATCTCGGCGCTCGCCGTCATTCCCGGCAGCAACCGGAAACCCTCCGAGGATTGGCCGACCGTCGCATCGGCCAGTCGCACCCGTGCCCGGAAGACGACGGGCATCGAGGGCCTGGATCCGTCGACCTTCGGCTCGCCGTTGAAGGCGTCGCGGCTGATGGTGCGCACCGTGCCGGCCATCGTGCCGAACTTCTGGAACGGGTAGGCGTCGAACTTCACCCGCGCGCCGTCGCCGGCGAGAACGCGGCCGATGTCGGCGGAGCCCACGGAGACTTCCGCCTCCAGCGGGACGTCGAGCGGAACGAGGGTGACGATGGGCTCGGCTTCGCGCACCACCGATCCGATCGAACGCTGCGCGAGTTCCAGCACCACGGCGTCCGCCGGGGCGCTCAGGCTCACCATATTCCGCCGGAGGGCGGCCTTCTTCAACTCCTCGGCGACCGTATCGCGCTGGCCGCGCAGGTCGACCAGCTTATCGAGCAGGTTGCGCCGGAAGTCCTCGATGAACGCCTGTCGCTCCGCCTTGAGCTTGTCCCGAGCGTGCTCCGCCTCGACACTCCGGCCGAGCGTCTGAGCCAGGGTGGCGTTGACGTCGAGCCGAGTGTCGCGCGAGACGAGAAGGTTCAGGAACGAGCCGACCTCCTTCTTGTAGAGCGTGTCGCGGGCGGTCTCGATCTCGCCGAGCGTCGCAATCCGGTTGCGCAGGATGTCCGCCTGCTCCTGGCTCGTGCGGATGGTGGCGGCCTGCGCCGCGATCTGCTCGTCGTAGTTCTCGATCTGGGCGGCATAGAAGGCCTCCGTCTGGTCGAACAGCCGTTGCTGCAGCCTCGCGTCGGGCGCGGCGGCCGCCTCGGGCCGGTACTGAAGGTCGTCGACCTCGGCCTCGATCCGCTTGACCTGCGCGTCCAGCGCCGCGAATCTCGCCTGCTGCTGCTCCATGTCCGATTGGCTGAACGTGGCGTCGAGCGTCGCCAGCCGATCGCCCGCGTGAACCCGGTCCCCGACCGCGACGTCGATCGAGCGGATGATGGAGGTTTCCAACGGCTGGACGACGATCGTGGGCTTCGTCGTGACCAAGCGGCCGGGCGCCACGACGATTTCGTCGACCGAGGCGAGCGAGGCCCAAAGGATCGCGCACGCGACGAATGCGGTCACGGCATAAAGCGTCAGACGGGCGACGCCCGGCGGCACGCGCTCCTCGAGTTCGATCGCGTCGGTCTGGAAGTCCGAGACGACCGGTAGCCGCATCGGCCGCATCGGACGAACGACGATCTGGTTTCTCGGCGAGAGGACGGGGGCGAGCGATGTTCCCGGCTGCGCGTCGCTCATGCCGCCTGCCTGTTCTGGTGCGCCCATAGCTGATGGTACGGCAGGCAGCGCGAGATGAGCTGCTCGTGCCGCCCGATGTCGGCGATCCTGCCCCGGTCGACCACGAGAATGGCGTCGGCATCGACCAGCGTCGAAAGCCGATGCGACACGACGATCACCGTTCGGCCGAGCGCGATCGTCCGGAGGTTCTGGCGAATGATCGCCTCGCTGTCGGGATCGAGCGCGCTCGTGGCTTCATCGAAGATCAGGATCTTCGGATCGGTGATCACCGCGCGGGCGATGGCGAGGCGCTGGCGCTGGCCGCCCGACAGGTTGGCCGCCTCCTCCTCCAGCATGGTGTCGTACCCTTGCGGCAGCCGTTCGATGAACTCCTCGGCCCCCGCCAGGCGCGCCGCGTTGGAGATTTCCTCGATGCTGGCATCGGGCTTCGCCGCCGCGATGTTGTCGCGCACCGAGCCGCGGAACATGAAGCTGTCCTGCAGCACCACGCCGATGCTTCGCCGCAAGTGGACGAGGTCGATCTCCCGCACGTCGATGCCGTCGATGCGCATCACCCCCTGCTGGGGTTGGTACAGGCCCTGGATCAGCCGCGTGATCGTCGTCTTGCCCGAACCGCTCTTGCCGACCACCCCCGACAGCGAGCCGGCCGGGATCGTGAAGGACGCGTTGTCGAGCGCGGGCGCCCCGTCGGCGGCGTAGCGGAAGGAGACGTTCTCGAACTCGATCCGGCCGGCCAGTCTCGGCTGCATCCCGCGAGCCCGGCTGAACTGCTCCGGCTTCTGGTTCATCACCTGCCCGAGCATCGTCGCGGACAAGGCGACGTCCTGGTATTCGTGCACCATGGTGACGATCTGGACGAGCGGTCCGGATACCCGCCCGGCCACCATGTTGAACGCGACGAGCGTGCCGACGGTCATCGTGCCGTTGAACACGTCGAGCGCACCGAACCCGATGATGGCGACGCCCATCAGCTTCTCGATCAGTCCCGACAGGCTCTGGGCGACGGTCGAGATCTTCTCGACGCGGAAGCGCATGGAGATCGCCTGGGCGGATCGATCGTCCCAGATCCGGCGCTGCCGCGGCTCCAGCGCCAGCGACTTCACCGTGCGCATGCCGTGCACGGTTTCGACCAGGAGGGCCTGGCGCTCCCCGTCGGCCAGGTAGAGGGCCTTGAGCCGCCGCTGGAACGGGCCGATCAGTGCCATCACCACGAGGCCGATGAGAGCCGTCGAGCCCAGCACCACCAGGGTCAGCTTCACGCTGTAGAGGAGAAGGACCGGCACGAACACGAACAGCGACAGGCCGTCCAGCAACGTCAGGAACAGCCGTCCGGTCAGAAACTCGCGGATGCGGCTGGTCTGCTGCATGTGCTTGACGAGCACGCCGGCGGACATGTGCTCGAACAAGGCGATCGGCAGGCTGAGGAGATGGCCGAAGGTACGGGTGGCGACGCGGATGTCGATCCGGTTGGTGGCGTAGAGGAGCAGGTAGCGCCGCAGGAACGTGAACGCCGCGTCGAACGCCAAAGCCAACGAGATGGCCACGGTCAGCACCATCAGCGTGGCGTAGCCCTCGTGCACGAGCACCTTGTCGATGACGAGCTGGAAGAAGAGCGGCGTGGCGAGACCGAGCCCGTAGAGCATGAGCGCGGCGACGACGACGTCCGCGAAGAGCCGCCGCTGCTTCGCGAGTTCCGGCAGGAACCAGGCCAGGCCGAAAGGTCGATCGGGGTCGGAGAAGCGGTACGCCCGCTTGACGAGCAGGACCACGCCCGTCCAGTGGGCGCAGAAGTCCGCCTCGGAGAGCCGGAACCGCTCCGGCCGGGCGGCGAGCGGGTCGAGCACCTCGATGCCGACGTCGGCGTCCTCGCCCGGCGCGCTGCCCACGACGACGACCCAGTTGCCGTTGTCGAGTTCGGCGAGTGCGGGATAGGCCTGGCGGAGACCGAGCAGCCCGTCCCACGACAGGTGCGCCAGACGGGTCCGCAACCCGGCATCGCGCGCCATCCTCATGAGCCGGCGCGCGTCCACCGGTTCGTCCTCGACGGCATAGTCGTGCAGAAGCCGCTCCGCCGAGAGATCGACACCATGGTGCCGGGCGACGAGCGCGAGGCAGTGAAGGTTGGTATGCACGTGATCCATCCTCGCCGGAGGGCGCAAGCCCTTTCGGTGGCGTCGGCGTCAGTTGAAGTTGGGTGAGACGTTCGGGCCGGGCGCGGGCTTGGCCGTCTCACCGTTGCCGACGCTCTCGATCCTGACCGGGCGCGCCTTCACGTCGTCGAGCCGCCGGATCGCTCCCGCCTGCACCAGCCCGGCCAAGGCTTTCTGCACGAGTTCCGCCGCATTCGCGAAAGCCTCGACCGACATGACGATGCGCTGCCGGAAGACAGTCTTCGGACTGTCGTTCTCGTCGCGCTCGGTCGCGGAAAGGTTCGTCAGGTCGATCCTGACGATCGACCCGGTGACGGTGATCTCGCTGATGCCGTCGACGTAGATCTGGTCCTGCATGTTCGTCTCCCGGGCGTCCGATCGAATGCCCCCAGCCGGAATGGATGCATCGTCGCCGGGTCGGGACCGGAGCGGGGAAGACCCGCGGGCAAAGGCACCGGATGCCCGCGCGGCCTATCCGATCGGGTGATCGAACGGCGTTGCGGGAGCCATGCTGCACCGGGCCGGCGGTCGCGGAAACACCGACAAGTTGAGCGGAACGATCCCGCGAAAGGCGTAATCGCAGTCCGATCGACGTATCCGGGACAGGGGGAGCTAAGCCGAAGGTTCGCCGCCCCGGAAATTAAGGCCGACTTCTCGCTTCGACCCCGAGCCTGACAAATCGTCCTCGTTTCCAAGCCGATCTACGACCGAGCCAGCCGGGTCGAAGCGAAAGGCCGACGACATGCGATACGCCGACCTGTTCTCCCGATCGTTTTCCGAGCGAGACGATTCGAGGCTGCGCGCCTGGCGGCGGCTCCTGCAGAAATGGCAGAACGAGACGGGCCGCGCAGCCGATGCGAAGCCTGCGGGCGGGCTCGATGCCCACGAAAGCTTCGGGTCGGGCGTCGGCGCGGTATCCTTGCCGTCGCTGGCGATCGCGGCGGCCGAGCCCCGCTCCGCCGCGGCGCAGTCGCTGGCGCCGGTCGCCGTCGACGCGAAGCCGTGCGGCGACTACGTCCCCCTCGCCGTTCCCAAGTCCGACAGCCCGAACGCGGGGGCGCAGGGCTCGGCCGCGGTTCCGGCGCCGCTCGCCGCGAGCGTGGCAGCAGCGCCCGAGAAATCTCTCCTGGCGACCGGCCCCGCCTCGGCGGCGGCGCCGTCGTCGGATCAGCCGTCCGATCTGCCGCAACCCAAGGTCGCGCCTTCCAATTGCTGCGGATCGTGCGGTTACATCAACTGCCCGACGAAGCTTCTCAGCCAGTCGCTCGGCACGCCGGGTCAACTGGCCGGACAATTAACGAATCCGATGAGTTCCGGCAGCGCCGGCTCCATCGCATCCGGAGGGAGCGGCAAGATCGGCGCCTCGACGAGCGACCCGATCCCGTCCCGGGAGACCGTTCCGCTCGCGGGCTGGAACCCGCAGCTCCCCGGCGGCGGCGAGACCGGCACCGCCACGCCCGTGCGCCCGATCGGAAGGCTTACCGGCCCCGCCACGACCATCGTCAAACCCGTACCGAGCAAGGCGACGCCGAGCAGGAACGGGGTCGGGAGCGTCGCGGGCAACGCGATCTCGATCGAAAACCAGAAGCTCGGCAATCCGGAAAGCGAGTGGGGCATCGACGGCGCCGGCAGCTCGAACATCGAAGGCTTCGCGACCGACATCAGCGTCAACCACGGTCAGACGATCAACTTCAAGATCAACACGAATTCCACCGACTACCGCATCGACATCTACCGCCTCGGCTACTACGGCGGCCTCGGAGCGCGGAAAGTCGGGACCATTCAGCACTCCGGCCTGCAGACGCAGCCGGCGCCGTTGCGCAACGCGGCGACCGGCGCGGTGGACGCCGGCAACTGGTCCGTCTCGGCATCCTGGGACGTGCCGGCGGACGCGGTATCGGGCGTCTACATCGCCAAGCTCGTGCGCCAGGACGGAACCGCCGGAGAGAACCACATCCCCTTCATCGTTCGGGACGACAGCAGCCACAGCGACGTCGTCTTCCAGACGGCGGACGAGACCTGGCAGGCCTACAACGGCTGGGGCGGCGCCAACCTCTACGGCGGCAACGGTCCGGCGACGGGCCAGGGCGCCGGACGCTCCTATGCGGTCAGCTACAACCGCCCCATCGCGACACGCGGCAACGTCGGCACCTATGCCGGGCCGCAGGACTACCTCTTCGGCGCCGAATACGCCGCGATCTCGTGGATGGAGCAGAACGGCTACGACGTGTCCTACATGGCGGGCGTCGACGCCGACCGCTTCGGCAGCCTTCTCCTGAATCACAAGGCTTTCGTCGACGCCGGTCACGACGAATACTGGTCGGGACAGCAGCGCACAAACGTCGAGGCGGCGCGGGATGCCGGCGTCAATCTCATGTTCTGGAGCGGCAACGAGGTCTACTGGAAGACGCGCTGGGGCAACAGCTTCAGCAGCGACGCCACCGCCTACCGGACGATGATCAGCTACAAGGAGACCTGGGCCGGCGACGGCATCGATCCGTCGAGCGAGTGGACGGGGACCTTCCGCGACCCGCGCTTCGGCTCCGCGGCGGGCGGCGGCGCCAGGCCGGAAAACTCCCTCACCGGCACGCTCTTCCAGGTCGACGACGTCGGCTCCAACCTGGAATCCATCGCGATCCCCTACGAGGACGCCAGCCAGCGCTTCTGGCGCAACACCAGCGTCGCCAATCTCCAGCCCGGGCAGACGGCGAAGCTGACGAAGAACTATCTCGGCTACGAGTGGGACGAGGCGCCCGACAACGCCTTCACGCCCGCCGGGCTGGTGCGTCTCTCGTCGACGACCCTGCCGGTCGGCTCCTACCTCCTGGATTACGGCAACACGACCGGGAACGCCGATGCGACCCACAGCCTGACGCTCTACCGCGCGCCGAGCGGCGCGCTCGTCTTCGGCGCGGGTACGGTCTACTGGTCGTGGGGGCTCAGCGCCAACCACGACAACGAAGCGACGGCGAGCGATCCCCGCGTACAGCAGGCGATGGTGAACCTTTTCGCCGACATGGGCATCCAGCCGGCGACGCTGCAGTCGGGGCTGATCCAAGGTGTCCGTACGACGGACACCACCGCGCCCACATCGACCTTCACGGCGCCGGGAACCGTCACCGCAGGCGATCTCGTCACCATTTCCGGCACCGCTTCGGACGTCGGTGGCGTGATCGCCGGCGTCGAGGTTTCCACCGACAACGGCACGAGCTGGCACCCGGCCAAGGGCAACGGGACGTGGACCTACACCTTCGCGCCGCAGGTCGCCGGCACATACACGGTGCGCTCGCGCGCCGTCGACGACAGCGTCAACCTCGAGACGCCGGCGGCCGGACAGTCGTTCACCGTGAAGGCGCCGACCTACGTCACGCTGTTTCCGGGTTCGGCGACCCCGGCGGTCGTCAACACCACCGATGCGACCTCGGTCGAACTCGGGGTGAAGTTCCAGTCCTCGGTCGCCGGCCAGATCACCGGCATACGGTTCTACAAAGGCAACCTGGATACGGGCACCCATACGGGCAAGCTGTGGTCCAGCACCGGCACGGTCATGGCGACCCTGACGTTCGCCAACGAGACCGTCAGCGGCTGGCAGACGGCGACGTTCTCCAGCCCGGTGACGATAACGCCCGGCACCATCTACACCGCTTCATACCACAGCAATACCGGCCATTATTCCAATACCGAAAACTACTTCACCTCGAATGTGACGAGCGGACCGCTGACGGCTCCGGCCGCCGGCAACGGCGTCTTCGCCTACGGCACGAACAGCATCTTCCCGACGCAGACCTTCCAGTCGACCAATTTCTGGGTCGACCTGATGTTCCAGCCTGGCGGGACGGGTGGGACGAACCGGGCGCCGGTGGCGGTGGCGGATGCGGCGGACGCGACCGAGAAGGGCGGCATCGGCAACGGCTCGGGCGGCGCCGCCGCCACCGGCAACGTCCTTGCCAACGACACCGACCCCGATGCCGGCGACAGCAAGACCGTCACCGCCGTCGGCTTCGGCTCCACCGCCGGCACGCTCGGCACCGCGCTGGCCGGCGCGCGCGGCAGCCTGGTGCTCAACGCCTCGGGCGCCTTCACCTACACCGTCAACGAAACCAACGCCGCCGTGCAGGCGCTGCGCCTCAGCACCGACACCCTCACCGACACCTTCTCCTACACCATGCGCGACAGCGCCGGCGCCACCGCTTCCACCACCCTGACCGTCACCGTCCACGGCGCCAACGACTCGCCGGTGCTGGCCGCCCAGACCGGCACCCAGACCGCCGTGGTCGGCTCGCCCTTCTCGCTGATGCTGCCCGCCGGCACCTTCACCGACGTCGACGGCGGCGACGGGCTGGCCTACACCGCCACCCTCGCCGACGGCTCGGCGCTGCCGAACTGGCTGAGCTTCGATGCCGGAACGCGCACCTTCGCCGGCACCCCGACCAGCGCCGACCTCGGCACGCTCGGCATCAAGGTCGCGGTCGCCGACCTCGGCGGCCTCGCCGCCAGCGAGACCTTCAGCCTCAACGTCTCCAACACCGCGCCGCCGCCCTCGGCCGTCAGCCTGTTCGCGCCCTCCGCGACGCCGGCCCAGAACGGGCTCAACGACGGCCGGCAGATCGAACTCGGCATGAAGTTCCAGTCCTCCACCGCCGGCCAGATCACCGGCCTCAAATTCTATCGCAGCTCCGCCGACACCGGCGCCGACGTCCTCGACCTGTGGACCGCCACCGGCACCAAGCTCGCCAGCGCCAGCTTCACCAACACAACCGCCCGAGGCTGGCAGACCGTGAACCTCGCCAGCCCGGTCACCATCGCCGCCAACACCACCTACGTCGCCTCCTACCACACCACCGGCGGCTACGTCGCCACCAGCAACGGCTTCGCCAGCGCCGTCACCAACGGCCCCCTCACCGCCCTGTCCGACGCCGCAGCCCCCGGCAACGGCGTCTACTCCTACGGCGGAACCGCAACCGCCGGCGTCTTCCCGCGAAGCACCTTCGGCGCCACAAACTACTTCGCCGACGTCGTCTTCCAGCCGCAGTCAGCCGTGTAGGGAGTGCGGTCGGGCGCCGGGCATGCGGCCTGCCGGCGGATCGCAGGCGGAGCCGCGAGACACCCTGCTGGCACTGCGAGCGCGCGAAATGTGTCTCGATCCGCGCGGCCCGATGGGCGCCCGGCGCGAAGGGTCGATCACTCTTCCAGATAGCTGCGGTCGAAACCCGTCGCCTCGACCAGCTTGCTCCTGTTCAGAAAGATCACGGTTCCGTTTCGGAACATCACCAGCTCGCGTTCCCGCAGGCGTCGGAGAATGCGATTGAGGTGCGTCGTTGTTATGCCGAGGGCATCGGCGAGGATCGGCTGCGAAATCGGGCATTCGTAGCTGTCGTTCGAGAAGCGGCCGATCGAGCCCATGCGGGAACCGAATTCCAGGAGGAAATGGGCCGTACGCTCCAGCGCGTCGCGCTTGCCGATGCTGACCAGGTGCTCGGCGATGATCGCCTCGTCGTGCGCGACGCACCGCAGCAGCGCCGCCGCCAGACGGGGATGCGACTGGACGAACTCCAGGGAGCGGTCCATGTTGATCTTCGTGATCTGGAGGTTTGTCAGCGCGACGAAGGTCTGATCCGACATTCGAAGCATGGAGCTGTGAAGTCCCAGAAAATCCCCCGGGATCTGAATATCGATGATCTGACGTTCGCCATCGGGCAATCGCTTGCACGAATAGGCCCAGCCTTCATGCAGGATGTAGGCCGAGGATCGATGCTGACCCTCGTGGATGATCTCCTTCCCGGCCGCGATCTGCACGCTCGGACCCTGCAGGGCCTGCAGGACTCGCAGTTCGTCCGGCCTTAGATCGATGAAGGCCTCAAGCTTCCGAACGAACGCGTCAATTATCGCCTGCATTTGAAGTCGAGTTTCTCGTCAACGCACGATCCATCGAAAAGGCTTCGGCATCCGACCTGCGGCCCAAAAGGATAATACATAGACTCCGAAATGGTTCAATGAACTCGACGAAATATCCCTCGTCGAAATCTCCGAGGAACGAAGGTTATCCCACGATATTACGCAAAGTAAGATGGCCGCTGACGGGCGGCGGGTCCCGGAATCGTGGCGACCGCTCGGCGGACCTCGTGAGGCGAGCGGTATCGTGGCCATGCGAAGGCGCACTGCCGCGCCCGGATCCGACCGATCGCCGGTTCCTGAACGCGACGGGCATTCCCGCCCGCCATCCTGCACGACGCAGCGGCCTGCCCGTCAGTAACCGAACCGACGCCGAAAAATTCCACCGAGGCGGTTTTTTCCTGATGCGCTGTCGCAATCCAAGGTCGCGACGCCCAGCGCCGGAGGCACCGACCTCGCGGTACTCCGCGCGGCTCGCCGCAGCGAGCGGCGAAAACGGCGCGAACCGGCATTTGTCGGAGGCTCTTTGCCTTTGGTTGCATGGCATCCCAAAAGGCGGCGTCCGAGAATGGCAGCGGCGCGTGGCGGCCCCCGGCGGCGCGCGCGCAGCTTCGCGGGGGATGGTCTCCCTTGGCGGATCGCTCAGGTCAAAGCCAATTCTCTCTTGCGTCTATCTGCGTCGAGAACAGTTTATTGATCTTGAACGCGACTTCGGTCCTGTTGGTGGCCTTGAGCTTCTTCATGATGTTGCGGATGTGCACCTTGACCGTACTTTCCCGCAAATTCAATTCGTAGGCGATGATCTTGTTCGCCTTGCCGCGTCTCAACGCCTCGACGACTTCGGACTGACGAAGGGTGAACATCCCGTCCAGGGGTCGCGCGGATGTGTCGGCGCCCCCCAGCATGTGGCGAAGCGACGTGACGCTGTTCACCGGGACGAATATCCCGCCGACGAGTGCCAGATTGATGACCTCAAGACAGACGTCGATCCCGACCGAGCTGGGAATGTAGCCTTTCACGCCGCATTCCAGGGCGATCAGGATCTGCAAAAGTTCTTCGGAGTCCGCCAGCAGGATCACGGGCGCCGGAGCGACGTCGTTCACGATGGTTCTGATTTCGCTCTCGACCACAGGATCGGAGACCTTCCGGCCGCCGATGTTCAACAGGACGGCCAACAAGGGCAGAGAGCTGTCCCGCATCTGCTTCCAGTCGCCGATCGCGCTGAAATGGAGAACTTCCATGCCGCTCCGGCGGGACCTGATGCTTTGCGCGAAGCATTCCCGGTCGAGGGCGCGAGGATCGATGATCACCAGCGAACGCCCGGTCTTTGTGAAGGCGTCGCCGGAATCGGCTTCGAATGCATCTCCCGCCTTCATAGTCTGCGGCGGGATCGGGGCGTGCGATCCGATAGCAAAGTTCGCGATGTCGAGGTTCATATCGCACCTTCCCGTCGTCATGATCCAATCATCGGCGGAAACTGACTCGATCAGCATCCGGTGGTTGTAAATTCTCAATACAGGTCAAGTCGGTCAGCGTGAGTCGATCCCGACCCTTTCCGACTTTCTTACCTAGAGACAGGTAACACGGAGAATTGCGATCGAGCCTTAACATAGAGCAATGATTGAGAGTTCTATGAGCTAATTCTTCACAGATGCATGCGCACCTAACTTTCGAACGGACGATCGGCGGCGTTCGAGGGGTTCCACAGCGGCGCAGTTCGGAGGTGATAGCGGCTTCCAACCGGTCTTGACGGGCTCCGTCGGCTCGCGGCGGGAAGGAGGTCGCCGAGCGCGACCACAAGCCTTGCCGACCCCTTCGATCTCGGACCGGACAGCGCGCGGCCGATCCGGGCGCGGATCGCTCGCGGGGCGCTGAAGCGCAGGCGGCCGCCGTCTGTGCGACAGGCGGGCGGCGCGCGTTCCAATGTCGGCCGCGCGGCGCGCGTCCGGAACGGCGTCGAGATGTCGAGGCAGAATCCGGCGGAGGCCGAACGAGCCGTCAGGCGGCGGAAGGAGCCTTGCGCGCGAGATCGGCGGCTTCGGAACGCGGGCGCACCGATCGGGCCGGGGCCGGTGAGGGTCCCGACGAGCGGGCGATCGCTTCCAGCGCTTCCGCCGTCGCCCAGACGTCCGCATCGCTCATTCCCGAGAACAGCGGCAGGATGATCGAGCCGTTCTGCGCCTCGACGCTGCGGTTCAGGCTCGAGCCGCAACGGAAGGATCCCGGCCCGGCGTAGGCGTCCTCGAGATGGATGTTCATGATGCCGCGACGGGTGGAGATGCCCTGATCGAGAAGTATCTGCATGATGGTGCGCTGGCTGCCGAGCCTCGACACGTCGACGCAATAGCTCTGCCAGTTGCTGCGGGCCCATCGCGGCTCGACCGGCGTCGCGATGCCGGGTATCGCGGCCAGGGCCTCATCGTATTCTCGCGCGATGCGGCGGCGTTCCTCGACGATGCCCGGAAGCCGCCGGAGCTGCTCGCGGCCGACCGCCGCCTGCAGGTCCGTCATCCGGTAATTGAAGCCGAGTTCCGGGTAGCGTTCGAAGATCACGACGGGCGATCCGTGCCGCGCCGCGTCGGTGACGCTCATCCCATGCTGCCGCCACAGGCGGAACTTCGCATCGAGCGCCGGGTCGGCCGTGGTCAGCATGCCGCCGTCCCCGGTGGTGACGACCTTGCGCGGATGGAAGGAGAAGCACGCGACCGTGCCGTGCGGCTTGCCGATCTTCTCCCAGCGTCCGTCCCAGAGGATCTCGCTGCCCGTCGCGCAGGCCGCGTCCTCCACGAGCGGGACGCCATGCGCCGCCGCGATCGTCGCAAGCCGCTGGAGAGCGCAGGGCATTCCGAGCTGATGCACACACAGGATCGCCTTGGTGCGCGGCGTCATCGCCGCTTCGACCAGCGATGGATCGATGTTGAAGCCGTCGGATTCGATGTCGACGAACACCGGAACGGCGCCGCAATAGCGGATGGCGTTCGCGGTCGCGACGAAGGTATGGCTCACCGTCACGACTTCGTCGCCGGCACCGATGCCGAGCGCCAGCAACGCCAGATGGAGTGCGGTGGTGCAGTTCGAGACCGCGCAGGCGTGCGGCGCACCGGTCAGCGCCGCGAATTCGGCTTCGAAGGCGGCGACCTCGGGCCCCTGCGTGACCCAGCCGGACAACACCACGCGGCGCAGCGCCTCCGCCTCCTGTTCGCCGAGCAGCGGCCGGGCGACGGGTATCTGCCGAAGGGGGGCGCTCATGCCGCCACCGCCGCCGTCGAGGCGCGCTCGCCGCGCCACCAGACGACGAGGTCGCGCAGGCCGTCCTCCAGCGTGAGGACCGGTTCGAAGCCCAGCATGCGTCGCGCCTTCCCGATATCGGCCAGCCGTCGCGACACGGGGTTCACGCTGCGCGGCGGCCGATGCTCGACCGAGCCCTCGGCGCCCATGATCCGCATCAGGGTCTCGGCGAGTTCGAGGAGGCTCGTCTCGCGTCCGCTCGCGATATTGAAGACCTCGTCGGAGACCGCCGATTTCGCGGCGATGACGTTGGCGCGCGCCACATCGCGCACGTCGACGAAATCCATCGTCTGGCTGCCGTCGCCGAAGATCAACGGCGCGCTGCCCGCCGCGATGCGCTCCATCCAGCGGATCAGCACCTCCGTATAGGCGCCGTGGACGTCCATTCGCGGCCCATAGACGTTGAAGTAGCGAAGCGCCACGTAGCTCAGGCCGTTCATCTCGGCGAAGGAGCGCAGCAACGCTTCGTTGAACGCCTTCGCCGCCCCGTAGATCGTGCGGTTGTTGTAGGGATGGTGGGCCTCGGTGGTCGGAAAGCTTTCCGCCAGGCCGAGAACGGAAGCGGACGATGCGGCGACGAGCCGCGAAACACCGGCCTCCACTGCCGCCTCGATGACGTTGAACGTGCCGTTCGCGAGGACGTCCATCGCGAGCCTCGGATCCTCGGCGCATTGCGTGATGCGGAGCGCGGCCTGATGGAAGACGACGTCGACGCCCTCGAAAGCCTCCGCGAGCAGCGAGCGGGACCGTATGTCGCCGTCGATGACGGTGAGCGGGACCTTCGAGGCGGCGCCGGCGAGGTTCTCGCGGCTTCCGCGCACGAAATTGTCGAGGATGATGAGTTCGCGCGGCGCTTCCGCCGCGACGAGGTCGGCGATATGCGAGCCGACGAGGCCGGCGCCGCCGGTGATCAGTACCCGTTTGCCCTTCACCGTCCGCTCCTCCCTCTCAAGTCGAGACCGTTTCCGTCCGCCAGCGCAGGAAGCGGGCCGGCACGCCGGCGACGATCGCGAACGGCGGCACGTCTTCGGCGACCACGGCGCCCGCGCCCACGATGGCGCCCCGACCGATCGTCACCCCCGGCAGGATCGTCGCGTTGGTGCCGATATCGGCCCACGCCTCGATGCGAACCGGCTTGATCTCGAGATCCGTCCGGATCACCGGGACGTCGACCGGCAAGCCGGTGTGCGTCGAGCCGAGAAGCTTGGCGCCGGGTCCCCAGCCGACCGAGTCGCCGACGATCAGGTCGCGAGCGTCCAGGAATGCCTGCGGCCCGATCCAGACGTTGTCGCCGATGACGCACCGGCCGTCGTAGCGCCCCTGGATGCAGGCCCCTGCCCCGACGAAGACGCCGCGCCCGATCCGGAACGTTTCCGGATGCCGGAACATCGCGCCGCTGCCGACCTCCAACCCGTCGCCGCAGCGCGCCGCCAGGGCGCGCCAGATCGTCCGCCGCATCGTCGCGTCGAGGAAACCCGGGCCGGTGATGAACCGGCCGTAGAGCTCGATCAGCCCCGCGGCGCCGTAGTGCTCCCGGAGAGCGGCCGCGAGGGGCGGCTCGAAGGCGGGCGCGGCGCTGGGCGCGGCGCGGCCGTGGACCGCTTCGACGACGCGCGCACCCGCGCTGGCCTCAGGCGACATGGAGGCAATCCTCCAGGGCCGCCGCCACGATCGCCAACTGCTCGTTCGTCATTTCCGGGTAGAGCGGCAGGGACAACACCTCCCGCGATGCCGCTTCCGCCTCGGGGAAGTCGCCGCTGACGTAGCCGAGATCCGCGTGGGCCGGCTGGAGATGGACGGGGATCGGATAGTGCAGACCCGTCTGGATGCCCTCGGCTTCGAGAGCGAGCCTCAGCCTGTCGCGATCGGGCGAGCGCACCGCATAGACGTGGAAGACATGGCGGCGGCCGACCGCGGCGACCGGCTTTCGCAGATGCGGCATGTCGGCAAGCAGTTCGGAATAGCGTCGCGCATGGGCGCGGCGTGCCTCCGTCCAGCGCTCCAGATGGCGCAACTTGACACGCAGAACCGCGCCCTGGATGCCGTCCATCCGGTAGTTGTATCCCTTGACGACGTGATGGTAGCGCTTCGATTGCCCCCAATCCCGGAGCGTGCGCAGCATTTCCGCCTGCTTGTCGTCGCTGGTCACGACGATGCCACCCTCGCCGCAGGCGCCGAGATTCTTGCCGGGATAGAAGCTGAAGCAGCCGGACGCGCCCATGCTGCCGGCGCGGTGGCCGAAATATTCCGCGCCGTGCGCCTGGCAGGCGTCCTCGATCACCGCGAGGCCGTATCGGTCGGCGATCTCGTTGATCGCGTCCATATCCGCCATCTGGCCGTAGAGATGGACCGGAACGATCGCCTTCGTCCGCGCCGTGATCGCCGCTTCGATCCGCTCCGGATCCATGGTGAACGTGGTCGGCTCGATGTCGACCAGAACCGGCGTCGCGCCGGTGTAGCAGATCGCCGATACGCTCGCGACGAAGGTGAAAGGCACGGTCACGACCTCGTCGCCGGGCCCGACGCCGGCCGCGAGAAGAGCGAGATGCAGGGCGCTCGTTCCCGTGTTCACCGCCACCGCATGCTTCGTGCCGCAGTAGTCGGCGAACTCCGCTTCGAAGCGCGCCACCTCGTCGCCAAGCACGTATTGCGCGGAACCCAGAACGGCGAGGACGGCGGCGTCGAGCTCGTCCTTGATGCCGGCATATTGCGCCTTGAGATCGAGGAACGGGATCATGCGACACGACGCGTCGGCTTGAGTTCGACGACGCGGCCCTGGCCGGCGAGCGACTGCGTGGCCGCTTCGAGGATCTGCACCACGCGCAGGCCCGCCCGCCCGTCGGCGGTCGGCCTAGCCCCGGTTTCGATGCAGTCGACGAACTCGCGCAGCTCGATGCCGAGCGCCTCCGCGACCTCGAGATGCGGCGCCCACATGTCGCCGGACCGATACCCGACCAGCGCCTGGTAGATCTTCTCGCCGTTCTTCTGCGGGTTGCCGTTGAGCGTGATGCCCTTGTCGTAGACCTTGATCTTCTCGCTCGGTTCGAGATCGTCGTAGACGATCATGCTGCGGCTGCCGCCGATCAGGGTGCGCCGAACCTTCACCGGCGCGAGCCAGTTCACGTGCACGTGGGCGATCAGGTTCTTCTCGAAGAAGAGGTTGAGGTAGGCGATGTTCGCCGGCTCGCCCGGAACGTGGCTCATGCCGGTCGCGGATACGGCGACGGGCCGCAGCGGGATCACGTAATCCATGATCGAAAGATCGTGGACGGCGAGGTCCCAGATGACGCTGACGTCGTGCTGGAACAGGCCGAGGTTCACGCGAACCGAGTCGTAGTAGTACATCTCGCCGATCCTGGTCTCGACGAGTTCCCGCATCTTCCGGACCGCTCCGGTGTGGATGAAGGTGTGGTCGACGGCGAGCACCAGCTTGCGTCGCGCCGCCTCGTCCACCAGCTTCTGCGCCTCGTCGATGGACGCCGCGATCGGCTTCTCGACGAAGACGTGCTTGCCGGCCATCAGCGCGCTCATGGCGAGCTTGAAATGGGTGTGGACCGGCGTCGCGATCGCCACGGCGTCGACCGTCGGATCGGCGAGCACCGAGCGGTAGTCGTCGGTGATCGCGACCCCGGGATAGCGGGTCAGGATCGGGGCCATGCGATTTTTGTCGAGATCGCAGACGGTCACCAGGCGGACGCCGGGCGTGTCGGCGAAGTTCCTGACGAGGTTCGGTCCCCAGTATCCGTACCCGACGACGGCGACTCCGATCATCGTGCGATCCTCGGATAGGCGGGTTCCCGCGGCGCTTCCGCGTTCCGGCCGATCGGCCGGGCGGGAACGCCGGCCACGATGGCGAAGGCCGGCACGTCCCGCGTCACCACGGCGCCGGCGCCGACAAGGGCGCCCTCCCCGATGACGATGCCCGGCAGGATGGTGGCGTTGCTGCCGATCGAGGCCCCGCGCCGCACATGGGTGGCGATCACCGTCCAGTCGTCGTCCGTCTGGAGCGATCCATCGGCCGTCAGCGCGCGTGGATGGCGATCGTTGCTGAACATGACGCCGTGGCCGACGAAGACGCCGTCCTCCAGGGTCACCCCCTCGCAGAGGAAGCTGTGGCTCGACACCTTGCAGTTCCGGCCCACGACGGCATTCTTCTGGATCTCGACGAACGCGCCTATTCGCGACCCCGCCCCGATGCGGCAGCCGTAGAGGTTGACGAGATCGGCATGATGGACGACCACGCCTGGTTCGAGAACGACATCGGGAGAAATCATCGAGAGGCCCCTCCTTTCGTCGACGCGCCCGTCGCATGACGCGCGACGACGGCTTTCCATGTCGCCGGCTCGCCTTTCGCTCGTCGATCGTCACCGAAGCCGCAATACTGCTCCAGGTCTCGGTGCCGACGAGCGAAGTCGAACGAATTTCGAACAAGACTTTCCTCGCTACGAGAAGACTATCGGGCCTCCGGGTAAAGCAGCGAAAACGTCGTAACGGTGCCTCCGAAAGTGGTAACTGCAGGTGCGCCCCGGACCGCGATGCGACTGCTGATTGCGGCGAGCCGACGGACGTGGCGATCCGGCGATCGCCGGCCGATTGCCGGTCGATTTCGCTCGGGCGGAAAATGGCGAGGATCCGATGCGGAGCGTGCCGCCGGCGCCCGCATCCGCAGCGTCGCGTCCGGCTGCCTCGGCGCGTGCCGGCGCGCCGCCCGTCAGGGCGGGGCGCGGTTCTCGGCTTCGGATTCGACAGGCCGTGGCGCGATCAGCCGACCGCGAGCCAGGCATCCTCGTCGAGGTGACGGTAGGCGGCCTCGCGGGAGATCGTCGCGAGATCGGCTCGCACCATCTCGCGCACCATCTCCTCCAGCGTCACCGACGCCGACCAGCCGAGAACGCGCTTCGCCTTGCTGGGATCTCCGAGAAGCAGATCGACCTCGGTCGGGCGGAAGTAGCGGGGGTCCACGGCGACGACGACCTTTCCCGTTTTCGCGTCGCGGCCCTTTTCGTCGATCCCCCGCCCCTGCCATTCGAGCCGCATGCCGACTTCGGAAAAGGCGGCCTCGACGAAGGCCCGCACCGAATGTTTCCGGCCGGTGGCCAGCACGTAGTCGTCGGGACGGTCCTGCTGCAGCATGCGCCACATCCCCTCGACATAGTCGCGCGCGTGCCCCCAATCGCGCTCCGCGTCGAGGTTGCCGAGATAGAGGCGCGTCTGCAGGCCGAGCGAGATCGCGGCCGCGGCCCGCGTCACCTTGCGCGTGACGAAGGTTTCCCCGCGCAACGGGCTCTCATGGTTGAACAGGATGCCGTTCGACGCGTGCAGCCCATGCGCTTCCCGATAGTTCACCACCATCCAGTATGCGTAGAGCTTCGCCGCGGCGTAGGGCGAGCGAGGATAGAAGGGCGTGCTTTCCGATTGCGGGACCGCCTGCACCTTGCCGTAGAGCTCGGAAGTCGACGCCTGATAGAACCGCGTCTTGTCCCGCAGGCCCAGCAGGCGGATCGCCTCCAGCAGCCGCATCGTCCCCAGCGCGTCGGCATTCGCCGTATATTCGGCGGTCTCGAAACTGACCTGCACGTGGCTCTGGGCGGCGAGATTGTAGATCTCGTCCGGCCGAACCTCCTGAACGATGCGGATGAGGTTCGTCGCGTCGGTCATGTCGCCGTAGTGGAGCGTCAGCCGGACGTCGCGTTCGTGCGGGTCCTGGTACAGATGATCGATCCGGCCGGTATTGAAGGACGACGAGCGCCGCTTCACCCCGTGAACCTCGTAGCCTTTGGCGAGGAGGAGTTCCGCGAGATAGGCGCCATCCTGGCCGGTCACGCCGGTGATGAGGGCTTTGGGTCGGCTCATCTGAAATCCCCTATCGTCTGCGGCCACATCGCTCGTCCGGCCGGAAAGCCGGGATTTCGACCCTGTTCGCGGCGACCGCTCACGTGAGATGATCGTCGAACATGTACAGGGAATGCTGCCTGGGCTTGACCTTGTTCATGGTGACGAAGACCCGGCCCGAGCTTCTTATCCGCTGGAAGGCCGCTTCCACCGCTCGGCGGCCGGTCTTCGCCCACCGCACGACGAGAACCGTCCTCTCGCAAATTCCGGCCAGACGGACCGTATCCATCGAACCGAGCGCCGCTGCGCTGTCGAAGATCACGACCTGTTCGCGCGCGCGGCCCATCTCGACGATCTCGGCCAGGCGGCCGAAGTCGGCGGGCCGGTGCGGAACGGGCCTACCGCGCGGTATGAAATCGATGCCGCTCTCGGTCTGGTGCCGGACGATCTGGTCGAGGCAGGCCTGCTTCGCCAGGAACTCGTTCAACCCCTCCCCCGACCCGGCGTCGAACGACTTGCCGAGGGTTCCGGCCTTCCGGTCCGCGTCCACGAGCAGCACCCGGTGTCCGGTCGAGGCAAGCTCCATCGCCAGCGAGCGGGCGAGGAACGACTTGCCCTCGCCGGCATGAGCCGACGTGACGACGAGGCTCGCGGGAAACCGTCCGCCGTTCGCCTGCTCGATCGAAGCCACGACAGCGCGGATCGCTTCGTTCGGGCCTCCGTCCTCGGAAGGGTCGGAACGCGCCAGCAGCCGTCGCCTGGCTCGCTCGTTCATACGCGGTATCAGCCCGGCGCGATCGATCCTGCCCGCATCCTCCAGTTGGTCGGCGCTGCGGAGCGTCTTGTCCATCATCTCGCGCACGAAAGCAGCGGTGACGGCGACCGAGATCGACGCCAGCAACGCTCCGATCATGTACGGAAGGCGGCCGCGCCCCTGCGGCACGAGCGGAACCGAGGCCGGCGAGAGGATCTCGACCTCCGTTCCCGGGAACGTGGCCTGCGCCACCAGCTTCCGGTGCAGTTCCTCGAGCTTGTCGAGCGCCGTCTGCTCCCGGTCGGAAGCGCGATCGAGCTCCGTCAGCCGCGCCTCCGCCAGATTGGAGCGGGAAAGTTCCTGGTTGGCGACGGCAAGGGCCCGGCGCAGCGAGCCCGCTTCGCGATCGATCGCCGCGAGCTTGCCCGTCTGGGACTTGAGATACGATTTCACCGCCGCATCGAAGTCGCTACGGGCCTTGCGGATCCTGCCGCGCATGTCGACCACCTGCTCGGCATTGTCCCCGTAGGTCTGAAGGAGCTGGTCGAGATCCCGCTGCTGGGTGAAGAGGTCCCGTTCCATCTCGCCGAGACCCGCCGGGAAGGCGAGGCCGAGTTGCGGAAGCGCCCCGTCCGCCGGCTTCAGGGCCGCGATCGTCGCCTCCAGTTCGGCGCGGTCTTCCATGATCTTGGCATGTCGCTCGCCCAGTTCGGCGATCGACCTGATCCGCTCGGCCTGGGCGTCGCTCGAAACGGATCCCGCCGTCTCGCGATAGCTTGCGGCGGCGGCGCGTGCGGCGTCGACGCGGGCCTGCTGCTCGCCGGTGCGCTGGTGGATCCAGCTTTCGGCCGAGTTCAGCCGGTTGCGGATGGTGCTCTTCCGCGCCTCCAGATAGACGCCGATGAGCGCGTTCGGTACGGCCGCGGCCAGCTCCGGGTCGCGCGACTCGAAGCCGATCTGGATGACGTTGGACAGCCCGTCGCGCCTGACGCTCAGGGCCATGTGATATTCGGGGATGATGCGTTCGATGCTGTCGGAGGCCACCGGTTCCGGCTTCCCGTCGTCGAACAGCCCACGCATCGCCTTGCGCAGGCCTTCGAACGCGGAGACCTTCCGCAGGGCCGGGTTGAATTCCTCGCGCTCCGAGAGATGCAGATCGTGGATGACCCGCTCCGTCGTCGCTCTGGACAGGAGCCGTTCGGTTTCCGAGCTGAGGTTCAGCGGATCGGGCCGGCCGAGGTCGCTCGTGTCCAGAGTCGCAACCAAGGGGCTGTCCAGCATGAGCCTCGCTTCGCCCCGATAGGTGGGCATCAGCCCCCAGATGACGGGAGCCGCCGCCGCCGTCAGCAGCACGCTCGTGATCGCGATCATCGGCAGTCTTCGCCGAACGATCCTGAAGCCCGAGGTCAGGTCGAGTTCGTCCGGTCTCGGCGCGATGGGCAGCGGGGAGGCGTAACGCGCCACCGCCCGGGAGGCCCTTTCGGCCGAGGGCATGACCACGGTCATCGCGAACGCGCCGTCATTCGGGTTCGAACGGGAACGGACGCGTAGATCCTTTCCAGGGACCTCGAATAGGTCGCCATGCTAAACCGCGACAGGTAGTGGGCGCGGGCGTTCGCCGAGAGAAGGCGCCGGGTTTCCGGATCGCTCACCAGCTCCGCGAGCGTCGCGGCCAGCGCAGGCGCGTCTCCCACCGGGACGAAGAGGCCGGTTTCGCCGTTGGTGATGACCTCCTCGTGTGCGCCGACGCGGGTGGTGACGACCGCGAGCCCGTGGGCGAGCCCCTCGATGACCGCCATCGCCATGCCTTCGGCGTGCGAGGGCAGGACGAGGATGTCGGCCCGCGCGCACAGTTCGCGCGTCCGGTCGGCATCGAGCCACGACGGCATCTCAACCCGTTGCGAGAGACCCAGCGCCGCCGCCTCCCGGCGGTACTCCTCGACCGGTCCGTCGCCGGCGAGGACCGCCCGCCACGGGAGCCGGGTCATCGCCGGGTCGCCGAGCGCGAGAAGCAGTTCGGGGACGCCCTTGCGCTCGCTCAGGCGGCCGAGAAACACGATCAACGGCGGCTCGCCGGAGCGCACCGCCGGCCGCCCCGGATCGGGCACGCAGTTGTGGGCGACGTCGATCCGGCTCGCCTCGACGCCGAGCAGCGCGGTCAGCATCGCGCGATCGCGCTCGCCGAGCGCCACCACGCGATCGGCGCGTCGGAACATCCGGCGCGTCAGACGCTGCCGGAACGGCGTGCGGGCATCGAAATCGGCGGCATAGTCGTAGTCGTGCAGGTGGAGGACGTGCCTGCAGCCCAGTCGATGCAGCACTTCCGTCAGGATCAGCTTGCGCAAGGTGCTGCCGCGGCCGGCGACATGGACATGGTGGATGAGGTCGGGATCGACGATCCTGTCCTTGACCACGAGAACGCAGGCCCGGAGCAGCCGGGACAGCGAGAAGGGCGCGAACCAGCGCGGTCCTCTCGTGTCGGTGACGCGATGCCTCGTTCCGGCGGTTCCGGCGGCATCGGCGATGTAGCCGACCAGGCGCCCGATCCCGCCGCCGTTCTCCCGCCCGCCCGCGACGTAGTGGCGGACGGCGGCGGGGGAGCCGAACACCGCCCCGCCTCGCGTCGCGGCGGGCGACCCGCCCATGCTTCCCAGCGTCGGAGCAAGATCCTGTCTCATGCGCGTGGCTCTGCGACGGCGCGGTAGATCGAAGCCGCCTGGGATCCGACGTTCTCGGGAGAGTTGACCCCGGTCGCCCAAAGGCGGGCGTTGGTGGCGCATTGGGTCCTGAGCGCTTCGCTGTCCGCCATGAGCCGGATGGCCTGGGCCAGTCGCGCCGGATCGCCGGGCGGAACCACCATGCCGAGGCCGTTGGGCTCCACGGTATCGCGCAGCTCCCCGACATCGGTCACGATGACGGGTTTGCCGAAGGCGGCCGCGAGGTTGAGCACGCCGCTCTGCGAAGCCTCGGTGTAGGGCAGGACGACGATGTCGGCGTCAAGGAAAAGCTGCGCGACCTGCTTGTCGTCGATGTACCGATTGCGGATGTCATAGCGGGCCGGATCGCCCATCACGGAGCGGAAGGCCCAGGGATCGTCGCCGCGGCCGGCGACCGTGACGCGCAGATGGGGAAGCGCGTCGCCGAGCGCGGCCTCGGCGCGGATCAGCAGTTCCAAGCCCTTATACGCGAAGATCCGCCCGAAAAGCAGGACGTTCAGCGTGCCGTCCTCGCGACGACGCACCATCGCCTCCCGCCGCGCGAGATCGGCGTAGCGGTGAATGGCGGGATGGGGAAGCACGTGGACCCGGTCCGGCCGCTTTGCATATCGCTGGAGCGCCATGCGCCGCAGGCCGAAGCCGTGCACGATGAGGTGTTGCGATTGCCTGACGATCAGGTCGGTGCACCATCTGGGCAGCACCCGGGTTTCGGCGTCGCCCGGATGCAGCGCCACGTCGTGGATCGTGGTGATCAGCGGGGCGGAACGCCAGAACGGCGCGGCGAAGTTCAGCCAGAGCGTGTTGTGGCTGAGGAGATGGATGAGGCTGGGACGCTCCTGCCGGACGAGGTGCGTCAGACGGAGAAGGAACCCCGGATTGGCGAGCGAGCGATGCCGCGGCCAGTCCAGGAGGCGCACGTCCACGGACGGCTCGAACCACGAGGTGAGATGCGCGTACTGACGGCGGGGAACGCCCAAGACCACGGGCAGGTGGCGGGCGATCCCGTTGGCGAGAGAGATCGTATAGTCCTCAAGCTCGGATACGAGGAGCAGCGCCTTCATCTCGCCGTATCCTGGAATGCCGGAGGCCGGTCGCCCCGGACGAGATCGCGAGCGGTGCGGACGGCGTCCCGCGCGCGTCTGAGAGGGTTCGGCTCGCCGGCGAAGCGCAGTCCCTCGAAGGCGAGCCCGAGCCCGCGTCGCCAGTCCGTCCCGTCCAGCCTCGCCGCCGCCGCTTGGTACGGGAAGTGATCGTTCAGGCGCAGGCGGCCGGGCAGATCTCGCGCCGCGAGAAACCGGTTCGTCGCGTCGACCACCGCCTGCCAATGCGTCATGCGCTTACGCAGCATGGCGGCGTCGTCCGTCGCCCGGTACCAGTTGTTGGAATGGATCCGGTAGAAGCCTTGGGTGTCCGGCAAGGCGGCCACGTGCCCGACGAGCGGATAGATGCCGGCGAGCCAGGCGTCGGCGGAAATCCGGAACTGTTCCGGTATGTCTCCGACGGCGTCCCAGGCGCTGCGCCGCACCGCGATGGCGGAGGTCATCGGGAACGGCCACCAGCCGGCCGAGCGCATCAGCGCCGGCGCGAGATCGCCCGAGCACAGGGTCCGCGGGATCGGCTTCGAGGTGGGCGTCTCGTCGACCAGCGTCGGCTGCAGCCGGTGATACGTCAGCGAAACCCCCGGCTCGCGGCGAAAGGCTTCCACGACCGCCGACAGCTTCCCCGGCGACCACCAGTCGTCGGCGTCGAGGAAACAGACGAACTCGCCGCGGCTCGCCCGCACGCCGGCATTGATCGCCGCCGCCTGGCCGCGGTTGTCCTGGGCGAGGATCGTCGCGCGGTCGCGATAGGCATGGAGAACCGCCAGCGAGTCGTCGCTCGATCCGTCGTCGACGACGATCACCTCGAAGTCGGAAGCGTCCTGGGCAAGGGCGCTGGCGACCGCCCGTCCGACGAAGCGGCCGTAGTTGTAGTTGTTGATGACGACGCTGACGACCGGCCGCCGCGCGCCGGGCTCGGTCGTGCGCGGCCGCGCCGCCGGGGTCTGGGCCTGCGGCAGGGCGCTCATCCGGTGGCGCCTCCGGCGAGGGAAACGTCAAGAATGTCGCCCGGCAGGACGGCGGTATCCATCAGGGCCTTGATCGTTTCCTCGCGGCCCCCGACCGACCGGTAGATGACGACGACGGGTTCGGACGGCGCGCCCCTCGCCTCCGCGGCGTCGGCGCTCTGGTTCATGATCTGCGCCGTGACCGCGTCCAGCTCGGCCTTCAGTCGGTACCGATCGAGCATCGCGCCGCGCAACTGCTGGCTGATGTCGCTGCGCCACTTGATGTCGGCGGACTTGAATTCGTAGTCGATCGTCGAGCGGTTCTGTCGGGCGCGCGCCGCGAAGGCCTCGCTTTCCAGCATGTCGCGGGCGTTGCGGGATTCCTCGCGCTGGAGGTCCTGGAGGCGCGACAGGGGCGCCAACCCCCTCTGGACCAGCGACCGCGCGGCTTCCATCTCGGTCTTGCTGAGGTCGCGCTCGTTTTCCTGGAGGTCGGCCTGCTGCTTGAGGACGTCGATCTCGAGATCGAGGAGCGCCATGCCGTCGCGTAGTTGCGCCTGGCTGGCGGACCACGTCGCCAACCGATCGTGCAGTATCTTCTCGTCCAGCGATGCGAGCGCATCGGCGTCCCGAGCCGGAACCGTGCCCGGCGCGACGCCGGGCTTGGCGGCTTCGTCCCGGGTCAGTTCGGCCTCCAGCCGCGCGATGAGGCTGTTGGTCTGGAGGAGCTGGTAGCTGTAGGTCTGCCACCTCGCCCGCAGTTCCGGGGCGCTCGTCTGCGACGGTCCGTCGCCGTCCGACCGGCCGACGCCGCCGCCGAGGATGAGAGCGTGGCGAACCGTCAGGCCGGGCTCGTAATCCACCGCACCCGGCCGCCGCACCCGGCCGCCGACGTAGAACGGCCGATACTTGGCGATCTCGACCAGGATGGTCGGCGATTTCAGGATATCGCGTTCGACGAACTCCTCGGCGAGGCGCGCCCGGATCGCGTCCAGCCCCATGCCCGCCACCTGCATGCTGCCGAGCTGGGGCAGCATGATCCTGCCGTCGACGTCGACCTTGCTTTCGATGCCGAGCTTGGGAGCCTCCGCGATGGAGACGCGCAGCATGTCGCCGCGCTCGACCAGCACCTCGCCCCGCGCCGTCGACGGCGCAGAGGCGCAGGACGCGATCAGGAAGATCCCGAGTGGCAGGCGCATGGACCAGGCACGAACGAATGCAACCATCGAAAATGCCGTCCCTCGATGCGGCCCGCGGTGCCCCGCGCCTCGCGAAGGACCGCCGCGCGTCGCCCTGCGTCGATGCTTCCGAAGCCTGAGGATAGCGGCGCGTCGGCGCGGACTGGAATTACGCCAATCGGCACTAGCTCGCGCAGGCGCATCCGCAATTCGGTGGAACTCTCCCCCTGCGTCGAGCGCAACATCGCCTTTGGACGTTGCATGCCCCCGATGGAGGTAGACTTCTCAGCATTTGTGCACGGTTGCCTGTGGGCGGGGGCGGACGATTGTTCTCCGGCACCACGCGACCCGAGGCATGAGCAGAGAAACCATCCAGTTCGGGGGGCCTTCGACGGCCCTCCCCCGGTCTCGCGAAGGCGCCGGGCCGACAGCGGCGCTCCGGCAACCGAAATCCGGCGGCCTGACGATCGACTGGCGAACCATCGAATGGTGGGGAGCCGGAATATCCATCTTCCTTCAGAGCGGGGCCGTGCTGCCGCTCCTGATGTCCGACGCGAACGGCGACCTCGGCGACCCGGCCAAGGCCGAGCTGCGCCTGGTCTGGTTGCCGGTATACGCCTTCACGGCAGCGGTTCTGATGCATCATCCCCGCCAGTTCGCCGACGCGTTCAGGAGGAACCTCCTTCTCAACGTCCTTCTCGCGATGCCGTTGTTCTCGGTCTTCTGGTCGATCGCTCCGTCCGTGACCCTGCGGCGGGCCGGCGGGCTCGTGTTCACGGTGCTCCTCGCCTACCTCCTGGCGCTGCGGTTCACACCGCGGCAGTTCCTCCTGCTGCTGCTAGCGGCGCTGGGACCGTGCATCGCGATGAGCCTCGTCGTTCTGGTCGCTTCTCCGGGCCTTGCATGGATGCCCGACGGCGACGGGGCGATGCGCGGCATCTTCCTCCACAAGAACAGCCTCGGCTGGTATTCGTGCATATCGGCGCTCGTCTCGGCCGTCGTGGCGATGGACGGCTCGCTCGGCTACCGGCGCACCGCGGTCGCGCTTCTGATCGGAAGCCTCATCTGCCTCGCGGGGTCGACGTCGATGACGGCGACCATCGCGGCCTCGACCGCCTGCTGCCTGATCTGGTTCTATTCGGTGCTGCCGAAGGTCCGGGGCGTCGCCCGCGTGGTCTTCGTTCTCGTCTTCGTTCAGGCGGCAGCCGTCATCCTGATCACGCTGCACGAATTCCTGGTTCCGGTTCTCGAGGCGCTGGGCAAGGACGCCACCCTGACCGGCCGGATCCCCCTGTGGGAACAGGTCGACGTCGCGACCGCTCGCCGGCTCCTGCTCGGATACGGCTACCAGGCGTTCTGGACGGAGGGAAATCCGGATGCGTGGACGATCTGGTCGAACGTGAACTGGATGGCTCCCCATGCCCATAACGGCTACCGCGACATCCTTCTCGGCTTCGGGCTGGCCGGGATGACGGTCTTCGCCATGGTCGCGTTGCGCGCGTTCAGGCAGGGCGCCGGCCTTCAATGCCGGGCTCCCGGAGAAGGATGGCTCTTTCTCAACGTGTTCTTCCCGATGGTTCTCGTGATGAACCTCACCGAAAGCCTGTTCCTGCTGCAGAACGACACGATCTTCATCCTTTTCGCCACGACCATCATCATGTTCTCGCAGCACTCGCCGCGGTATGCGACCGGCCTGCCGACGCTTCGGGACGGGCTGCCGGAACTCCGACGCCGATGAAACGCCCGGCGGCGGCCGCCATCTGGGGCATCGGACTGGCTGTCCTCCTGGTTCAGCCGGTCACCGGCACGGAACCGGTGGGCGCGCCCGTCGAACCGGAGCGCGACAGCGCGATGCCGGACTGCGCGACCGGAGCCCCGCTACCCCCGAAAGGGACGGCCGCGGAACGGTCGCGACCGCCGTCGCGCGCCGTGTTCCACGTTTCTCCGGACGGACGCGACACGTGGCGCGGCGACCGTGCGAAGCCGAACGAAGCGCGTACCGACGGCCCGTTCGCGACCATAGAGGCGGCACGCGATGCGGCGCGGGCCCATGGCGCCGCCAGCACGATCATGGTCGGGGGCGGCGACTACTACCTCACCAAGGCCATCGTGTTCGGCCCGCGCGATGCCGGGCTCGTCGTCATGGCCGCATGCGGCGAGACGCCGGTGCTGCACGGAGGGCCCCGGGTCGACGGATGGACGCGGCGGACCGGTTCGCGCTGGACCGCCCGGCTCCCCCTGCCCGCCGGCGAAGTCGTAGGCGACCTCTTCGTCGACGGCGCCCTCCAGACCGAAGCGCGCTTTCCCGACGCTCCGGCCGACGGCGATCCCCGCAAGGGGTGGCTCTTCGCGGCCAAACCCCGAACGGCCGCCGATGCCGATGAAAGCAACACCAGCTTTCGTTTCCACGTCGGCGATCTGCCGCCGCTCGGCGACATGGCAGGCCTCGTCGTCCATATCGTCGGCGGGTTCCGTCCGGGGACGCAATGGGGCAGCGATACCATGCCGGTGGTTTCCGCCGACGCCGCAACGCAGACGATCCGCACTCGCGGGACCGGCTATTTCTTCACCGGCGAGGGCAGTCGATACTTTCTTTCGGGCGCCGCGACGTTGCTGGACGCTCCCCGGGAGTGGCGATACGCCGCCGCCGCGAGCCAGCTCGACTACATCGCGCCGGGCGCCTCGTTCGGCGAAGAAACGGTCGTCGCGGGCATACTGCCGACGTTCTTCAGGTTGAACGACGCCGACGACATGGTCGTGGCGGGGCTGCGGTTCGTCGAGGGATCTCCAGCGGGCAGCGGCAAGTACGGCACCGACACCAGGGGATTCGGCGCGATCAGGCTGGAGCATGCCGATCGCGTCAGCCTGCTGAACAACACGATCGGCAATGTCGGCGTCGGCATCCACGTATCCGAAAGCCAAGGCGTCTTCGTCGCCGGGAACGAGATCGGCCCCACGGCGGGCAACGGCATCTACGTCGGCACCGAATACGGCAGCTTCGGAAAATCGAACGACGCGGAAATCGTGTCGAACCGCATCCACGACGTCGGGCGGGTCTATTTCGAGACCGCAGGCATATGGTTCCAGGCGGCCGACGATCTGAGGATCGCCCACAACCTCATCGAGAACGCCGCGCAGTTCGGCATCATCGGCGGCTCGCTCTGGGGCCAGCAGGATGCGGTGTACCGGGCGGTCATCGAATACAACGACGTCCGCAACGCCAACCAGCGGACGGCCGACGGCGGCGCCATAAAGATGATGGGCGAGCAGGGCGACTGCCAGAACAGCGTGATCCGGTACAATCTCGTCACCGGCACGAACCATCTCATGAACCGGGCGGACGGAACGTTCTGGCCGTCGGGCTACGAGAAGGTCGGCGAATGGCCGTCTCCCGTCAGTTGGGCCATCTACACCGACGGCAGGGCAAGCGGCATCCGCATCGAGGGAAACGTTCTTTCCAGGAACGTCGCGGCGATCGGCATCAACGGCGGCTGGAACAACGTCGTGACGGGCAACGTGGTCGCGCACGGTTCCGGCGCGGCGTTTCACGTCGACGATGGAACCGGCAGGGGGTGGCGGCCGCCGTGGGCACGGCCGAACCGCATCGAGGACAACATCGTCTCGCTCGACGGAAGCGGCGCCCTCGCCGCTTCCGTCTACGCACCGGGCAACGGCGGCGACTACGTGCGGTTCGCGCGCAACCGCTACGACGGAAACCTGAACGACCGGAGCTTCCTGATGGAGCCCGAACTCATGCCGTCAGGGCTGTACGGGAGCCTCGCGGACTTCCAGAGCGCCGGACAGGACGCCGGCAGCGTGGGCGGCGGCCCGGCTTCCGGCGATCCATGAGGCCGGCTCGGCATGCCCCGCGAAGGCCGGGGCGAAAATCTACGCCGACAGCCTGATCGTCTGGGATTGCGGTCTCTCGGCACCGGGAGCCGCGCCGCAGCCGATGCCCGTATAGGCGAAGCCATACGCGGCGAGTTTCGCCGGGTCGAAGACGTTTCGTAGATCGACCATCACAGGGCTCTTCATCGCCGCCTTCAGGCTGCGAAGATCCAGCGACCGGAACTCGGCCCATTCCGTGACCACGACGACGCAGTCGGCGCCCTCCGCCGCCGCCAGAGCGCTCTCCGCGTAATCGATCGACGGCAGGAGGAGGCTCGCCTCGTGCATGCCTTGCGGATCGTAGGCGTTGACGATTGCCCCGCCGTCGAGGAGCGCGGGGATGATCGCCAGGGCCGGCGCGGCGCGCATGTCGTCCGTATTGGGCTTGAAGGTCAGGCCGAGGATCGCGATCCGCCGGCCGCGAACGCTTCCGCCGCAGGCCGCGACGACCCGGCTCGCCATGTTGCGCTTCCGTTGCTCGTTGACGGCCAGCGTCGTCTCCACCAACCGCAGGGGGGATCCGAAGTCCTGTCCCATCCGGACGAAGGCCAGCGTGTCCTTCGGGAAGCACGAGCCGCCGTAGCCGGGCCCCGCATGCAGGAACTTCGGTCCGATCCGGGCGTCCATCCCGATCCCGCGCGCGACTTCCTGCACGTCGGCGCCGGTCGTCTCGCAGAAGTCCGCGATCTCGTTGATGAAGGCGATCTTCATGGCGAGGAACGCGTTGGAGGCGTATTTGATGATTTCGGCACTGCGGCGCGACGTGAACTGAACCTGCAATCGATCGCGGCGGAGCGGGCGGTAGACCTGCGCCAGGACGGTGCGGGCCCAGTCATCCTCGACGCCGATCACGATCCGGTCGGGGCGTTTGAAGTCGTTGATCGCCGCTCCCTCGCGGAGGAATTCCGGATTGGAGGCGACCGCGATCTCGGCCCGCGGATTCACCTGCCTGATGATCCGTTCCACCTCGTCGCCGGTGCCGACCGGAACGGTGGATTTCAGTACGACGACAGTGAAACCCTTCGCCGCTTCGGCGATCGAGGCGGCGGCGGAATGGACGTAGGATAGATCGGCATGGCCGTCGCCCTGCTGCGAAGGCGTTCCCACGGCGATGAACACCACATCGGCGCTCGCGACCGCGGACGACAGATCGGTCGTGAACGACAAGCGACCCGCCTCGGCGTTGCGCACCACCAGTATGTCCAAACCGGGCTCGAAGATCGGTACGACGCCGGC
Organism: Plantimonas leprariae; assembly: GCF_008802405.1. Classification (GTDB taxonomy): domain Bacteria; phylum Pseudomonadota; class Alphaproteobacteria; order Rhizobiales; family Rhizobiaceae; genus Plantimonas; species Plantimonas leprariae. The sequence goes on along the minus strand of NZ_VZDO01000005.1, from coordinate 239,456 downwards.
CTGCAGCGCCTCGATCTTCGCTTCGTCGAAATCCACGCAGACCACGTCGTGGCCGACGTCGGCGAGGCATGCGCCGCTCACGAGGCCGACGTAACCCGAACCGATCATGGCGATTCTCATCGACTTGCTCTCCCCTTCCTCGCCGATGTCGTCGGCATCGTTTCGATGCGGCGTTCGCACGGCGGAACTCCACCATGCCTGCGCCGGTGTGCGATTATGGCGGCGCGTTCCGGCGCCCGTGTTCTGCGAGAGGTCCGAGCCTGTCGGGTGAGGCTGACGCCGCGCTTCCGGGCCGCGTCCCCTAGTGCCGCACCAGCGAGACGTCGTTCCTGCTCATGCGAGCCAGCAGGTCAGTGGCGACGTCGCCGTAATCCGACCCGCTGTGACGGCGGGCGGCACCGGCGTAGACGCGTGTCCACTCCTCCGACGAACCGAAGGTCATGAAGATCGCCATTCGGTCTTTCTGCCCGACGTGCAACAGCCGCAGCATCGACCGCGATTTGGTGAAAGCCTTCTGCGGATCGATCTGCAGCCGTTGCGGGAGCTCGTCGAAGACCCTGCGCAGGATCCTCTCGGTTCGCGTCGGCAGCTGCCCCAGATGATCGATGCGGATGTCGAACACGATCGCATCGCCCGCCCGGACGGCCGTATTCCTGACCGGCAGGTGCGAACCGTTCGCTTCCTTATGCGATCCGGGCCTGACTTTCAGAGTGCCCGGGCTCGTCTCGTCCTGATCCTGGAGATAGAGCGCGATCTTGTACACGTGGAAGTCCTCGTCCGTGAAGACTTCCTCCCCCAGGAACGAATGCAGATGATCCGTGTCCTTGTGCCAGTTCGACGTGGTGTTCATCATCACATCGCATTCGCCGGTCAAGAGGACGTGCAGCGGGGATGCGGCCTGCTTCATGATGCGCAGGATCGGTTCCGCGATGACGATCTCCGCGATTCCGGGAACGGCGTGCATGGCCTGAACCTGCATTTTCCCGCCGTAGATGTACCAGCCCTTCGTACTCAGGTGCTTCTTCGCCAGGCACCGCAGGCGTTGAACCTGTTCCTGGGTCAGCACGTCCCGGACGATCGCATAGCCGTCTGTAAGCAGCGCGCGTCGCAACGGCTCGGGCCGCCGGTGCGATCCGCCGGCAGTTTCGAGTGCCGATCCCGATGCAGGTGTATTGGTCAGCAACGTCCCCGCTCCCGTATCCGCCGCCAAAGATGGAGCGAGCATCTTTCGGGAAGTCGAGGAGCGTCAAATCAGGCTTTCGAGGTAGGTTTGTCCGACGAAAGGCAGTCGAGCGCAGCGCTCCGTATGAAACGGGATCAAAGGGATACCGATTTGCCTAAGCCCGTACCCGGAAGGATGGGTGGGGGCACTCGAACCTCGAAGTTATAGTGCCGGGGACGTTGGCGGTTCGCGAACCGGACGCTTTCGGGGGCACCGGTCATGGGGCAATCATCGGGACATCGCGGAGGAGCGCTCGGCTCCGTACTGAAGCGGCATCCGGCATGGGTGAACCTCCTAGGGGTTCGCGTGTCCGCCGTGAATCTCGCAAGCGCGACCGCCCTCATCGGAGCGGCCGTCGCGCAGGGCCGGAGAGGCTATGTCTGCGTGCGGGACGCCCACGGCGTCGTCCGATGCCAGACGGATCCGGAACTGCGATCCATCCATAATCGGGCGTTCCTGGTGACCCCGGACGGCATGCCGCTCGTCTGGGCGCTGAAGATGGCCGGGCACGGCGAGTGCGGCCGGGTCTACGGGCCGGATCTCATGCTCGCGGTCTTCGCGGCTGGCGAAGCGACGGCCGTGCGCCACTTCCTCTACGGCGCGACGCCCCGGACCCTCGAACTGCTGCAGGCCAGGCTGCTCGAACGGTTCCCGGCCGCCCGGATCGCCGGTGCCTATGCGCCGCCGTTCGGCGACCTCCGCGCCCTGGAGGCGGCCGACGTCGCCGAGCAGATAAATCGGTCGGGGGCCGACATCGTCTGGGTAGGGCTCGGGAGCCCCAAGCAGGAACTCTGGATGGCGCACATGCGCCATCGCCTGGATGCTTCGATGCTGATCGGCGTCGGCGCGGCCTTCGATTTCCACGCGGGGGTCAAGCGTCAGGCGCCGAAGATCGTTCGCGGCAGCGGCTTCGAATGGGCGTTCCGCCTGCTGTCCGAACCCCGGCGGCTCTGGAAGCGCTACGCCGTGGTCGTTCCCACCTTCCTCGTCCTGGCCGCGCTGCAGGGGCTGAAGCTTCGCCGCGTCCCCCTCGAAGAGGCTCACGACGCCTCGAGCGGGCGCGCGCGCGGCCTCGGAGCGGCCGCCCAATCCCGTCCGCCGGGCGCGGAAGCTCCGATCGATCGCCTCGCGACGGAGGCCGGCGATGAGTGAGGTCGCCGCATCCCTGTTCACTTCGTGCGCCGAAACCGCGCGATCGTCGGCGGACGCGCTGGAAAACGCGTCGTTGAGGACCGCGTCGGATGTCCTTCCGAGCGCGGTCCCCGAAGGCTCGAAAACGAACTCCGCCGCGGATGCCGGTCTCTCGATGCGGGAATGGGAGCGCCTGCCGACCTTGTTGATCGACAGGCTGCCGCGGCTGGCGACGCAGTTGCTGCTGATCGCCGGAGACGTCGGCGCCTACTTCGCGGCCTATTTCGTCCTGCTGCCGTTCCTGCCGGAGGAGCCGCAGGGCATCGAGCTCGACCGCATACTTCTTCTCCTCGGAGCGGCGTCCATCATCGTCTTCGCTTCGGAGGCACTCTATCCGGGATACCGCTTCTACGGTCAGGAGCATCTCCGCCGCCGGACGATAGGTACCCTGAAGGTCGCCGGACTCGCCGGCATCGGAGCGATCCTGGTGCCGGGCGGCTGGCCGCTGGCATTTCCGATCGTCGGCTTCCTCGGCCTCGGTCTCGCCATCCAGCCGGCGACCTGTCACCTGGCGCGGCGACTGTGCCGGATGCTCGGCGTCTGGGGCGAACGGGCCGTCATCATCGCCGGGCCCAATCGGGCTCCCATTCTGACGGCACACTTCACCCAGTGCTGGCAGTACGGCATCCGGCCGGAGTCCTTGTCATCCGAGAGCCGCCGCAGGGGACGCGACGCTGCCGCACGCATCGCGTTGATCACCGGAGATACCGCATCGGTGCTCGATGAACTGACGGCGGCGCGCTCGCGGTTTTCCGAGATCGTCCTGCTGGCCGACACGCCGAAGCTGCGGATCGCCGGCTTGCGACCGGCGGACCTGAACGGCCAGATCGGTATCCGCGTCGCCTTCGGGAACAGGCGGCCCGGGCTGGAATGGCCCCGCAGGCTGATGGATCTCGCGATCGCCGTTCCGGCCGCGCTCCTGACAGCGCCGCTCGTCATGGCCGCCGGAGCGGCGATCTACGCCATCGACGGCGGCCCGATCTTCTTTCGGCAGGCGCGCGAGGGACTGTCGGGCAAGCCGGTGCACGTGCTCAAGCTCAGGACGATGTACAAGGACGCCGAACGGCGGCTGGACTCCGTGCTGCGCGCCGACCCGGCCATGGCGGCCGAGTGGTCGAAGCACTTCAAGCTGCGGAAGGATCCGAGGATCCTGCCGGTGATCGGGCATCTCCTCCGTTCGACCAGCCTCGACGAACTTCCGCAGCTGCTCAACGTGCTCGCCGGACAGATGGCGATCGTCGGGCCGCGGCCCTTTCCCGGATACCATCTCTCGGCGATGAGCGGCGAGTTCCGGAAGAAGCGCCGCTCGGTGACGCCCGGCCTCACCGGCCTCTGGCAGATATCCGAGCGAAGCAGCGCCGATCTCGACCTGCAGTGCCAGTTGGACGATTTCTACATCGACAACCGGTCCCTTTCCCTCGACCTGCACATCCTGCTGCAGACGATCCCGGCCGTCTTCAGGCGGGACAGCGCCTACTGACCTCCACATCCGCCGACGCGAAGCGAGAAGGAACACGGGCATGCATGCACGCAAACGCATTCTGGTCACGGGCGGTGCCGGGTTCCTCGGATCCTTCCTGTGCGAAAGGCTTCTGAGCGAGGGCAACGACGTCCTTTGCGTCGACAACTACTACACCGGCTCGCGCGAGACGGTCCTGCATCTTCTCGACGATCCGCATTTCGAGATGCTTCGCCACGACATCACCCAGCCGCTCTACGTCGAGTGCGACGAGATCTACAACCTCGCCTGCCCGGCCTCGCCGGTCCACTATCAGTTCGATCCCGTGCAGACCCTCCGGACCAGCGTGCACGGGGCCATCAACCTGCTCGGACTGGCCAAGCGCACCAAGGCGAAGATCTTCCAGGCCTCCACGAGCGAGGTCTACGGCGATCCCGCCGTCCATCCCCAGACCGAGGACTATCGCGGCAGCGTCAACCCAATCGGTCCGCGCGCCTGCTACGACGAGGGCAAGCGCTGCGCCGAGACGCTGTTCTTCGACTACCACCGCCGGCACGGCATCGATATCCGCGTGGCCCGCATCTTCAACACCTACGGGCCGCGGATGCATCCGAACGACGGGCGCGTCGTCTCGAACTTCATCGTGCAGGCGTTGCGCGACGAACCCATCACCGTCTTCGGCGACGGCCGGCAGACGCGATCCTTCTGCTACGTCGACGACCTGATCGAGGGCTTCGTCAGGCTCATGGGGGCGCCCGACGGAACCACCGGTCCCATCAATCTCGGCAATCCCGCCGAGTTCGAGGTGGTGGAACTGGCCGAGCTCGTCGTGGAGATGACCGGCTCGGCCTCGCGCATCGTGCACAAGCCGCTGCCGATCGACGATCCGACGCGCCGCAGGCCCGACATCAGCAAGGCGCGGAACGAATTGGGCTGGCAGCCGACCGTGCCGCTGCGCGAGGGGTTGGAGAAGACAATCGCCTATTTCGAGCGCAGGCTCTCCGGACGTGCCGAGCATCTCGACGACCGGATCGCGGTGCTTTCGATCCCCGCCGCCCGTCCGCGCATCCGGCGGCACGTGGGCGATCGCCTGCTCGACGGGATGCGGTCTCCGACATGAGCGCATGCGCCACGCCCCGCAGGCCGAAGCTGGTGTTCTTCCAGTGGGATCACCAGCCCAACGCGGCGGCCGCCGGGTACCTGCTGCTTCATATGCAGCAGCACGTCAGGTGCCTCGCCACGCATTTCGACGTGGTCGTGGTGAACCACGACAGCGACTATGCCGAGATATGCGACAAGCACGAGCCGGACCTGACGCTGTTCGAAAGCGGCTATCGCTCGCATGGGTCGAAGCGGACGAGGATCGCCAATACGAACGCGCGGCCGGGCGTGCCCAAGCTCGGCCTGCACAACGCGGACCCATGGTGCGACAGGCGGGCCGGCTTTCTGTCGGACATGGAGCACTGGGGGATCGAGACCTTCTTCTCGATCGGCACCATGATGCCGGCATACACGCCGCAGCTCGGCGAAAGCCTGTTCGTCTGGCCCAACTGCGTCGATCCCGAGCTGTATCGCGATTACGGGCAGCACAAGACCATCCCCGTCACCCTCACCGGCCAGGTTCACGGCCTCTATCCCTGGCGGCAGCAGGTCTTTCCCTCGCTTCGGGAGCGCTATCCCTGCCTGGTCTCGCCGCAGTTCGCCTATGAGAGCACCTTGGCCTCCCTCTCGCTGACCGGAGAGGCCTATGCGCGCGTTCTCAATGCGAGCCTCGTCGTTCCGACATGCGGGACGGAAGGCCGGGAACTCGTGCGCAAGCATCTCGAGATTCCGGCCGCGAACGCCTGCCTGATCACCGAAGGCACGGCGGCGCTCGCGGCGGCCGGCTTCGTGGACGGGGAGAACTGCGTCTTCGCCGACCGCCGCGACGTCGTCGAACGGCTGGAGCATCTCTTCGCCCATCCCGACGAGATGCGGCGCATCACGCAAGGGGGCCATGCCCTGGTGCATTCCCGTCATACGCTGCGGCACCGGCCGCAGATCTACCAGTGGTTCATGCTGAACCAGGATCTCGGCGCCGACGAGAAGATCATCCAGCCAGGGCCTTTCGCGGATCTGGTCAAGGTCGACCGCGCGTCGCAGCGCGACAGCGTCCACGTCGTCGGCTCGACGCACGACCGCGCCTTGCTGGCGCAGGGCGATTCCTTCCTGTCGCAAGGACGGGTGGAAGACGCGCGACGATGCTACGCGCGATGCCTCGACTACGTGTCGTATCTGCCCGAGGCGAGGTTTCGCCTGGCGCTCTGCGCCCTGCAGTCCGGGCGACCGGACGAGGCCCGCGAACGTCTTGCCGGCCTGATCGAAGTGACCACCGTCGATTACGGCGCGAGCGATCCGGACCCGGTCGAATGGGCGTATTACCTCATCGCCCTTCTGTGCGACGGCCGGTTCGGGCAGGCCCGCGGGATGCGGAAATTCTACCCGGGCCTCTCGCATCCGGAACTCGCCCGGGTGCATTCGGCGATCGATTGGCTGACCGGGGGCGAGCACCGCTCCTTCGCGGACGGCCGATCCTCCGGACACCGGAAAAGCGTTCATCGGATGCCGAGCCGCAGCGACGGCCGGTGGTTCGCATGGTTGGCCGAGGTCCTCGAAAGCTGCGGTCGTCCCGGCCTCGCGGCGCGGCTTCGCGAGTTTCCCGCCGACACGTCCGTGCGGGCGAATGCGCCGCGTGGAGCGAAGATCCAGGCGACGATGCCGAGCCGAACCGATCTCTATGCCGGCGTCGACCGGCTGATGCTGGTTCTTCGGCTAAGCGCTTTTCGACCGAACGTGCCGCCGATGCCGGAATTTCGCTATTTCCGGCATCTGACACGCGGCATGGCGCGCGCGCTGCTCAAGGGCCGGCTGCAACGCGTCCGCCATGCGCTGGCCGCCCTCCGCCGGCCCTTCGGCTCATATCGGCTTTCCGGCCGACGCCGCGGGCCGAAATCGTCTCGCGGCGCGATCCGATGGCTGCCGTCGCCCACGGACATGTCTCGATGAGCGCCATCCGCAAATCGATCGCCTTCTCGATGGTCGACAGATACCTGTCGCAGATCCTCCTGATCGCGACGACGGCGACGATGTCACGGCTTCTGACGCCGGCGGAAACCGGCCTGTATCTGACAGCCAACGCCTTGATCCTGCTGATCGACAACTTTCGCACCTTCGGCGTTACGATCTACATCGTCCAGGAGAAGGATCTCACTCGCGAGATGGTGCGATCCGCGTTCACGATCATCCTGATCCTGTCCATGGCGCTGGGCGCGGCGGTGTGCCTGACCTCGAATTTCGTCGCGGCCTTCTATGGCACGCCGGAACTGGAGACGCTGCTCGTCGTCTCGGCATTCGGGTTCCTCGGCCTTCCGATCAGCGGGCCGATCATGGGGCTCCTGCAGCGGGACATGGCGTTCAAGGCCATCGCCGGCATCAATATCGCGTCCGGGCTCGCGGGGCTCGTCGTCACGATCACGCTCGGCTTCAGGGGTTTCGGACCGGTGAGCTACGTCTGGGGCTTCGTCACCGCCAGCTTCGCCTTGAGCGCGCTGGCGCTCGTCGCGCGGCCGGTCTTCTGGATCTTCCGGCCCTCCTTCGCCTGCATCCGACAGTTGCTGTCCTTCGGTGCCGCTTCCTCGCTGATCACCGTCTCGAACATGGCGTACGACTTCCTCCCCCGCCTGGCTTTCGGCAAGCTCCTCGGCTTCGACGCCGTCGCCATCTATTCGCGGGCCGTCACCGTCTGCCAGTTGCCGGATCGCGCCGTCGTATCGGCTTTGCATCCCGTCGTGCTTCCCGCGCTCGCCGCGCATCGACGCGCCGGCGGCTCCGTGAAGGAAGGCTATCTGCACGGCCTCGGCCTCATAGCGGCCGTGCAGTGGCCGGCGCTGATCATGCTCGCGCTGCTCGCCGACCCCGTCGTCCACGTCCTGCTGGGATCGCAATGGGGCGCGGTTCCACCTCTGGTTCGCTTGATGGCGATCGGTAACATGGCTCTCGCGCCGGCGGTTCTGACCTTGCCGGTGCTGGTTTCGACCGGGCGCATCCGCAGCGCCGTCCTGTCGAGCCTGATCAGCCTGCCGCTATCGTTCGTGATCGCCTTCGCCGCCGCCTTCTACTTCGGGCTCGAAGCCGTGGCCGCCAGCCTCCTCGTCATCGCGCCGCTCCAGACGGCGATCGCCTACGCCTTCGTCCGCGCCGCGATCGGCGTGGGATGGGGGGATCTGGCCGCCGTCGCCCGGCAGAGCGCTTGTCTCGCGCTGGGCACGGCGCTGGCTCCGCTCGCGATCGTCGCCGCCTCTCCGACAGGTTTCGACCTTGGCTGGTTCCAGACGCTGGCGGTCATCGCCGGCGGCGCGTTGGGCTGGCTGGCGGCCGTGTTCGTGATCGATCATCCCCTCAAGCGGGAACTGGCGGGCGTCCGGGTCTTCCTCCAGACGCTCCCGTATGGAGACGTCCGTCTGCGGCCGCTCGCCGCGTGGCGGTCGCGGTGAGATCGGGAGCGAACATGATCGACGGGGACACGGCGAAACCGACGTACGATCTTTCGGGCAAGCGGGTGTGGGTCGCGGGGCATCGCGGCTTGGTCGGGGCGGCGCTCGTCAGGAGGCTCGAACGGGAGAGCGTCGAGCTGTTGACGGTCGGAAAGGACGAGCTCGATCTGCGTCGGCAGCAGAACGTCGAGAACTGGATGAGGTCGGAAAAGCCCGACGTCGTCATCATGGCGGCGGCCAAGGTCGGCGGTATCCAGGCCAACGTGACCCAGCCCGCCGACTTCATCTACGACAATCTCGTGATCGAGACCAACATCGTGCATGGGGCGCGGTTGTCGGGGGTCGAGAAGCTGCTGCTTCTCGGCTCCACCTGCATCTATCCGAAACTGGCGCCTCAGCCGATCCGGGAGGAATTCCTGCTGACCGGCCCGCTGGAGCCGACGAACCAGTGGTATGCCGTGGCGAAGATCGCCGGCATCAAGCTCGCTCAAGCCTATCGGCGCCAGTTCGGCTGCGACTTCATCTCGGCCCAGCCCACCAACCTGTACGGTCCGGGCGACAATTTCGATCTCGAAACGAGCCATGTGCTGCCGGCGCTTCTCAGGAAGGCGCATGAAGCGAAGGTGAAAGGCGCGGCGTCGGTGTCCGTATGGGGTTCCGGTACCCCGCTCCGGGAATTCCTGCATGTCGACGATCTCGCCGACGCGCTCGTTTTCCTGATCGAGACCTATTCCGACGAAGACCCCGTCAACGTCGGCTCAGGCACGGAGATCACGATCGCCGATCTTGCTCGCACCATACTGGACGTGGTGGGCTACCGGGGCGAACTCGTGTTCGATGGTTCGAAATCCGATGGAACGCCACGCAAACTGGTCGACATGTCGAAACTCGATGCGATGGGATGGCATGCCCGCATCGGCCTGAAGGAAGGCTTGGCGTCGACATACGAGTGGTTCCTGACGGCTTCGAAATAGAAGCTGCCGATTGTCGGACGCTGCCGTCCATCCGGCCTCCCGATGCCGCCATCGGGCCGCGAGCCCGTATGGCGCCGTCTTCGAGCATGACCCTGAATGCGCCGTCGACCGGACCGGTTCAGGATCCGTTGTGGCGATCGGGCGACCGCCACAACGGGTATGGTTACAGGATGAAATCGCCTGCCCCCAGGTGGACGAGGCCCTTCAACTGAACCTCGAAGTCATGGATGCCGTCACCGTTGAGGTCGCCCTGCACAATGGTAGCATCGTTCGCGGACCCGGCGTTGTCGTCATAGTGCCAGGCGAGCGCTCCGGCCTTGTGGTCGAAGAGGGCGTTCTCCTGCGCTTGGAAATGGAAGGTTCCATCGCCCTGCGCCGAGCCGTTCGCATCGATCCCCGAGAAGTCGAGCTTATCGACGCCTGCCTGGAAGTCGGTGATGACGTCGCGGTTCGAGCCTGACCCGGCTTCCGCGTGTGCATTGAAGTCAAACCTGTCCGAGCCGGTGCCGCCGGTCATGATGTCCCTTCCGGTACCGCCCACGATGACGTCGCCGCCGTCGCCGCCGTTCAGCGTGTCCGCGCCGGCACCGCCATTGAGAACGTTGCTGCCGCTGTGGCCGGTCAGCACGTCGTCGTAGCTGGAGCCGGTCAGGTTTTCGATGCTGACGAACTTGTCACCGGTGGCATGCCCGCCCGATGCGGTCCCGGTCGCCAGATTGACGTTGACCGCACCGGAGCCCGCATAGCTGGCCGTATCGATGCCGGTACCGCCGTCGAGCACATCCGCGCCGGCGCCGCCGTTCAGCACATCGTTACCGCCGAGACCCTTGAAGGTTTCGTTGCCGCCGTTGGACTGACCGGTGTGCGGCAGGATATCGTCGCCTTCGGTGCCGGTGTTTCCATTGATCGGCGCGGTCGGCGGCGTCGATATCGGCGTGGTCGGCTTCGACGGTGCCTGGCCGGAGCCCGATTCGTAGGCGCCGATATCGACAACCCCGACGACCCGGGTGTGGCCGTCCAGATCGACCGTACCGACGCCGTACTCGCTGGTTCCGTGATTGATCGCCGCCGAGCCGGAGCCGAGATGGAAGTCGCCGTGCGCTGCCCCTAGGAATTTCGGGTCGACGCCGAGCTGGTTGCCGTTCGCCGTGCTCGGCATCGCGTTGCCGCCGTCGGTCTTGACCGAGGCGTGGCCGGCGGTGCCGTCGTAGGTGAGGTTGTTGGCCCAGACGACGTTCTTGTTGATGTAGCCGCCGGTCGAGGTGTTATCGATCGCGGTGTTGTTCTTGTTCAACGACGGGTCCGCTACGGCGATGTTGTTGACCCAGGTGTTGTTGCTCGACGCCGAATTGCTGAGCTCGCCGCGCCATGTGCCGGAGTTCAGCGGATCCTGATTGTTGTGGTATGCGGTGTTGTTCGCCACCGTGACGGAGTCGCTCCAGGTAACCTGGACGCCCTTGCCGCCGTTGTCGTAGACGAGGTTGCCCTCGACCAAGGTCTTGAACGTATAGTTCGGATGACCGCTCGCCTGCGTGCTCTGGAAATCGTCGATGATGATGCCGTTGCCGTCGGTGTGCGCACCCGACTTCGTGACGTTGTCGTGCGAGATGTTGTCGCGCACGATCGTCCGGTAGCCCTCGGTCGACGTATTTCCGGTGATGTTCCGGTTCTCGTAGACCGAGATGCCGGAAAACCAGCCCGTCGATGCGTTGTTGTAGGTCTCGTTTCCTTCGATCTTGATGTAGTCCGACCCGTTGAACTGAATGCCCGACTCGCCGGCGTCGTGGACCTTGTTGTTGAGAACGGAGACGTGGTGGACGTTGTTCGCTTCGATACCGTCGCCGCCGCCGCCCTTGATGTCGAAGCCGTCGATCGTCACGTAGTTGGCGTTGACGCTGATCGCGTTGTGCGAGCCTGCGGGCGGGCGGATCAACGCCCCGCCGGGCACTTCCGAGCGCAGCGTGATGTCGCCTGCCGCCGAGCCGTCCTTGGTGATGTTGATGCTTTCGGCGTAGGTCCCGGCCTTCACCACGACCTCGTCGCCGGGCTTGAGGTTCGACGACATCGCCCCGCCGATCGTGCGGAAGGGAGAGGACGTGCTGCCGTTACCCCCGCTGCTACCGGTCGTCGCTACATAGTACTTCGTCATGCTTTGCTTTCTTGAACTTCGCGTTGTGCTTGCTGATTGATCTTTTCAGTTGATCCGCCATTGCGGCGGCGCGGTATAGGATCATGCCTGTGAGAGCGCAACAGCAACGCGACAGTCAGAGCGTGAGAAACGCGGCCTCATTGCAGCCACAATATGCGAAGCAATCCGAATTTACCTTTTGAAATACATACATAATTTCGGACCTAACGAATTATGGCCACATAAACCTTCTCACGCGTTGCGAACAATTATTTCTGCAACTATGGCGTTATTGGTTCGTTGAAAATGTTAGGCAAACCCGATGGGCTTGACGTGGATCGATATTGCGTCAACCAAAATCGACACTTTTTTCGAAATCGGCAGTCTCTGGCGTCGTCGCGGTGCCGATCGGCACCGGTCGAAATGGCATTCGGCAGGTCGGCCGCTTCCGTCGCCGGTTCCGGAAAGTAATCGGCAAACCACGCGATGTGGTCGCCGGGGTTCGGTGAGAATCCCCGCGCACCTCGAATATCACGATGGACCCCCGATCAATTGGATCGGCGCCGAGGCGATGCTCTCGCCGCAGCGACTGGAACTTAGCGATTTTCGGCAAGTTGCTGCGTCATTCGCAAGCGGAGGAACGCGCCATGGTCAAACGTGCATTCGTTTCTTGCATATCCGCCGTGCTGGTTCTCGCCACGCCGGTTTTCGCGCAGTCGCAGGGCGACTCGTCCATTCCGACGATCCCAGAAAGCCAGATCGAGCCGCGTTCGCTGTCTTCGACCTACGAGTTCGTGGCGACGGCCGACGCCGCCGACGCCTTCGTGATCTCGGCAGGCGAGCTGGCGCTGCAGAAATCCGGTTCGGACGACATCAAGGCGCTGGCGAAGACGCTGGTCGACGACCACACGCGGATGCAGCAGGAACTGCGAGCGGCCGGCAAGGCGGACAAGACGGAAGTCGCGTCCGCCTCGCCCGATGGCGAGCAGTTGGGCCTCCTCAACAAGATGAAACCGGTCGCCGGGGCGGACTTCGACCGTCTCTACGTCGAGAGCCAGATCTTCGTCCATCAGCGCATGATCGCGGTCTACAAAGGCTATCAGAAGGAAGACAACAACCTCGGCCGCTACGCCGCGAAGACGCTGCCGCAGTTGACGCAGCACTACGCGACGGTGCTCGAGGCGGCGAACGGACTGCAGGTGGTCGGCGCCGTGCAGTAGCGGCCGCCGCTTCCCGAAGCCGACATCGCGGACGATCCGCCGGAAGGCGGATCGTGGCCGGGCTAGCGCCTCAGCCGCTGCGCCAGATCGGCGAGGTGCGCCAGAAACCCGAGGCCGAGCCAGAGCGCTACGGCTCCGGGACTGGGGCCGAGAAGCGCCGAGCGGAGCGCCATGATCAGCGACATGCCGGACAGCGCGTTGGCAAGAAGCGTGCGGGAGGGCGTCTCCCGGCGGAAGACGCCGAGCAGCACGAGTTCGGCGGCGAGCACGAGCAAGGCGACGAGCGTGACGCGGCCATCGAGAACGAAGGCTTCGATCGCCTGCATCCTATTGGAAGCCGAGGCGCAGCAGTTGCGCCACGTCCTTCGCGAAAACGCGGAAATAGGCGAGCGGATCGGCGCGCACGAGCCGCTTGTTCAGGTAGGAATCCCACACCAGACGCTGGATGTCCGGGTCTGCGCAGAGGGCTGCGAACCGCTCGCGGCGCCTGTCGTTCCGGTACCAGAACCCTTGCATCGCCCGAAGCATCAGGAAGATGCGTCCGTGCTCCCGCATGAAGCGCCTGCGGGCGGTCGCCATCACCCTGGCGTCGCCGGTCTCAAGAAATTCGGCGGCAGTCTCCGCCACCAGCCTGCCGCAGAGCATCGCGTAGTAGATGCCCTCGCCGGAGGCCGGCGCGACGACGCCCGCCGCGTCGCCCGCCAGCAGCGCCCGCCGGCCGTCGTCCCAGCGACGGAGCGGCCGCAACGGCAGCGGCGCGCCTTCCGCCCGCAGCGTTTCGCATTCCGACAGGCCGCCGGCGAGGCGCAGCCGGCGCGTCGCCTCGCGCAGGTCGAAACCCTTGCGGGCGCTCCCCGTCCCGACGCTCGTCGTGTCGCCGTGCGGAAAGACCCAGCCGTAGAAGTCCGGCGACACGGCCTCCCCGTAGAAGACGTCGCAGCGCTCCGGATCGAAAGCGGCGCTCCGGCCACGTGGCGAGCGGACGATCTCATGATAGGCGAAGACGAAGGGCGGCCGGGTTTCCGGTGCGAAGAGGTCGCGCCGCACCGCCGAGTTCGCGCCGTCGGCGCCGACGATCATCCGCGCCGAAACCGTTACGGAAGCGGCGCGGCCCTTTTCCCGGAACGAGATCGCGAGGGCGCCGTCGCCCGATGGACGAGCGGTTTCGAAGCGCGCGGCGAGGACCGTCGCGCCCGCTCCGGCCGCCCGGCGTCGCAGCCACGGATCGAAGATGTCGCGGTCGACCATGCCGACGAAACCGCCGTCGATCCGCATGTCGACCTGTCGTCGCGACGGCGCGGCGATCCGCGCCGAGCGGATGTGCGCCGTGAGGAGGCTCGGCGGGATGTCGAAATCCGCGATCAGCCGGGTCGGGATCGCGCCGCCGCAAGGTTTCGTGCGGCCTTCCCGGTCGAGAAGCAGCACCCGGCGGCCGTTGGCGGCCAGGTCGGTCGCGGCGGTCGCGCCGGCCGGACCGCCGCCGACCACGACGACGTCGTAGTCGCACGGCTCCGGCGCGGGGGGTCTCATGCCGGGGCCCGGCGGGAGTTCCACCGGGGAGCGGCGGCGTCCCTCCGCTCGCCTCCCTCGGGCACTCGATGCGGCATGGAGATGCGGACCGCCAGCGCCGCCGACGCCGTGAACCCGGCGGCCTCGATCAGGAACACGCCGGCATAGGCCGCCGAGCCCGGCGCGCCGGCCAAACGCATCGCGTCGACCGCGGCGGCGCCGAGAAAGCCGCCGAGCCCGAAGCCGAGGCCCTGCGCCGCGCCCCACAACCCCATGCGCAGCCCGGTGCGTGTCGGTCCGCCGGCGCCCGCCAGCGCCATCATGGATGCGACCGCCGCGACGGCGAAGAGCCCGTTGGCGAAACCGAGCGCGAAGACGTTCGCGCGAAGCGGCCAGGCGTGCGACCCCGACGCCGCGCCGGCGAGCGCCAGGAGCGCGGCGGCGGACAGAAGGCATCCCGTGACGCCAAGATGTTTCAGGACCGCCGGAAAACGTCGATGGAAGGCGGTGCCGCCGAGGCCGCCGAGCAGCATCCCGGCGAGCACGCCGCCGTTCTGCACGCCGGAAAGCGTCGTCGTCTCGCCCGGCGTCATCCCGAAGACGAGGCCGGCATAGGGCTCCAGGATCAGGTCCTGCATCGAATAGGCGATCATGGACACGAAGACGAAGACCGTGAAGCGGCGCGCCTCGGGGTCGTGCCAAGCGTCGGCGAGACCGGCCCGAAAGGTTTCGAAGGAACGCGTCGCACCGGCGGGCGGCGCGGGAAGAGTGCCCTTCTCGACGCCCGCCAGGGCGAGAACCGCGACCGCCGTCGCCAGAAGCGCCACGGCGGCCGTGACCGCGATAAGGCGATCCATCGAGAAGGGATCGAGGAAACGCCCCGTGGCGAGGCCGGTGATCGCGATGCCGAGGATCATCATCAGCCAGACGAGCATCGCCGTCGCGGGGCGGCGCGCGTCCGGCGTATACGACGCGATGAGCGCCAGAAGCGAGGTTCCCGCGGCCCCGACGCCGAAGCCGATCAGGATGAAATCGACGATGGCGAGGCCGAGGCCGATCGCGAAGCTGTCCGCCATCACTGCGACCGCCAGGGCGGCACCGGTCACCGCCGCCGCGAGAAGCGCGACACCGCCGAGGATCCACGGCGTGCGGCGTCCGCCGGCGTCCGAGCCGTGCCCCCAGAGCGGCCGCGCGATCTGGACGCCGTAATGCGCGCCGACGAGAGCACCCGGCACCAGCGCGGCGAGCCCCAGTTCCACGATCATCACGCGGTTCAGCGTCGAGGTCGCCAGCATGGCGAGCGCGCCGATCGCGGCCTGGACGAAGCCGAGCCGGACTACCGTCCGCCAGCCGAAGGACGCTTCCACGGTCAGGCGCTCCCCAGCGAGCGAAGCGCGACGGCGGCGGCCAGCATGCCGAGAACGTAGAGCGTCGTGCCCGTCGCGTTGTACCAGGCCGCGAACCGGAGCGGATCGCGCAAGAGCCGCCGCATGCAGGCCACCTGCCCGACGAGAAGAGCCACGACGCAGGCGGCATGCACCGGGAAGCCCCAGTGGACCAGAAGACCGGCGACGACCAGCTGCGGCACGGCCATGACCGCGCAGGCGAGCCGCGCCGCGCGGTCGATGCCGAGCGTGGCGGGCAGGCTGGCGAGGCCGGTGCGCCGGTCGCCGCGCACCGACTTGAAATCGTTCAGCGTCATGATGCCGTGCGCGCCGACGCTGTAGAGCAGCGCTGTCACCAGCACCGCCGCGCCGGGAAAGGCGCCCGTCGCGGCGGCCGCCGCCGTGAACCACGGCAGCCCTTCGTAGCAGAGGCCGACGGCGGCGGGACCGTACCAGCCGCTGCGCTTCAGGCGGAACGGCGGCGCGCTGTAGGCCCAGGCGAGAAGCAGCCCGCCGAGCGCCGCGCCGAGGACCCAGGGTCCGAGCAGAAATGCGACGGCGATCGAGAGCACCGTGCTCGCCAGCGCGATCGCCAGCCCCCATCGACCCGGCATCCGGCCGGACGGAATGACGCGATGCGGCTCGTTGATGACGTCGACCTCACGGTCGAACCAGTCGTTGACGGCCTGGCTGGTGCCGCAGACCAGCGGACCCGCCAGGAGGATGCCGCCGATCACGTAGGGCCACCGCTCGACGATCGCGGTGCCGGACGAGATGACGCCGCAGCCGAAGGCCCACATCGGGGCGAACCAGGTGAGCGGCTTCAGGAGTTCGATCGTGGCGCCGAGCCCCGGCACCCGGGGCCGACTGGGAAGGGCGATCGGTTCGGCCATGGCCGAACGCTAGCTTTTACGTCTCCAAGCGTCAAATGAAATTGACACTCACGATATCGCGAGAGTTCAGTCGTCGGTGCCGGCCCCATCGACATCGGCGATGTTGTAGCGCTTCATCTTCAGGTAGAGGCTCTGCCGGCTGAGGCCGAGCATGTCGGCCGCGGATGCGCGGTTGTTCTCCGTGAGGCGCAGCGCCGCCTCGATGCACAATTTTTCGATGACGTCGGCGGTGTCGCGGACGACGTCCTTCAGCGGCACGCGCCCGACGAGTTCGGTGAGTTGCAGCCCCGTATCCGGCCGGTTGACGACAAAGCCCGGGTGGATCGGCTGGACGTTCGACACTTCCCGGATCGCGAGGCCGAACAACGGTCCCTGCCGCCCCGAGAACCTCGCCGCCGAGACCTCGATCGGTCCGCCGCCGCCAAGATCGTCGCGGACGACGGAGGCGAAGCGGCGCATCACGCCGTGCTCGCGCAGGTTTGCCATCAGCACCTGGACGTCGACCGACGATCCGCCCAGCCAGTTGTCGACGGCCCGGTCCTCGATCCGGTCGAAGGTCATGACGCGTATCAGGTCAAGGAAGGCGGGGTTGGCGTCGACGATGTTGTTCTTCTCGTCGAGGACGATGAGGCCGTCCGGAATGGCCCGGACCAGTTCGGCCATCGCGTCGTCGGCGCCGGCGCGGCCCTGCGCGACCGGCTCCTCCCGCCCCAGGCGAAGAAGCAGGTTCGTGCGCCCCGACATCCGGAAGGGGATCGCCCGGACGAACAGCCGCTCCTGCGTGGCCGCCTGGCGCGCGTCGAAGGCGTCGGCGCGGCCCCGCGCCTCGATGCCCCGGAGGCTTTCGGCGGCGGCGGCCTGATCGAGCTTGGAAAAGATCGAGGTCGCCGGCAGGCCGATCAGTTTCTCCGGCCGTCGCCCGAGCATCTCGATGGCGCCCTCGTTGGCTTCGAGAACCCGCAGCGTCTGCCCTTCGACGATGAGCATGGGCTCGGCGGCAAGGTGGAACACGATGCGGTAGCGCGCCTCCACGTCGCGCAGCTTCCGGTAGTCGTCCTCCATCTCGACCTGGGCCGTCACCAGCCGTTGCTGCATCTCGGCCATCGGCCTGAGATCGGTGCCGAACGCGATCCGGTTGGGCGAGTTCGCGAAGGCGACCACGCGGTAGCTGACGGGAAGATCGGTCCTGTCCGCCGCCGGATGGTTGACCTGCCGCGGACGCGTCGGCGAACCTTCGGACAGGCTCGCGAGCAGCCCGTCGATCTTCTCGCGGCTTTCCGGCGTGACCGTGTCCCGCCAGGGCTTGCCGACCCAGGCCTCGATGGCCCAGGCGGCGAGCGCACCGTCGCGGAAGGCGACGTCCAGCACATGCCCACTCGGCGAAAGCACCACCGCGACATCCGAATTGCCCATCGCGAGCGCCGTCGCGGCTTCCGCGTCCAGTCCCGCGAACATGGCGTCGTGAGAGTGGAAAGGTCGGGACACGTCGATGGGCGCCGGTTTCCGATCGAGGGGCGGGACTAGTGGGCGAGGACCGTTCGAGGTTGCACCTTCGCGCGCTTCGCGAGGAAGGCCTCGGCCAGCCTGACGCCGGAGGACGCATCGGTCGCGACGAAGTCGAACCCGAGGTCGAGCACCTCCTGCGGATGCCGGACCGCAGCGCTGCCGCCGGCCATCAGCACCACCGACCCGCGGCGCGATCCGGCCCGCAGCCGCTCCGCGACGGATCGCAGCGCGGGAAGCCACCGTTCGGAGCCGATCGACACGCCGACCGCCAGATAGTCGCCCGCCGCCGCCTTGCGGATCAGCCGCTCGGCGTCGCCGCCGCCGCAGCGGTCGACCGTCCATCCGGCCCGCGCGAACGCATCCTCCACGACGACGAGGCCGAAGCCGTGCTGTTCGCCGGGCGCGGGAGCGAGGAGCAGCCGGCGCGCCGCATCGGGGCGCACCGCCGCAGGACTGTCGGCGGCGAGGCGGGAGAAGATCTGCTGGATCCGCGCGAGCGCGACCGTCACCTGCAGGAAGTCGTTCTCGTCGGCGATCCACCGCTCGCCGATGAAGCCCGCCGCCGGCGCGAACAGCGAGGCGGCCAGGCTTTGCGGGTCAGGGGTCTCGGAGAACGCGTCCTCGGCGATCGCGCGGCAACGGCGGGGACTGTCGTCGAATAGGGCTTCGACGAAATCGAGGACGCGAGGATGCGGCGACGGCGCTTCCGCCGCTTCGGACGATCCGCGTTCGGCCGGCATTCGCACGGTGCGACGCCTCGCGGCGACTTCCGAGATGGCACGGGCGATCAGCGACCCGCAAGCGGCGGGACCGTCGGCGTCCGGCGTTTCCGAGGCCCGCAGCCCCGGCAGGACGTCGTCGAGGCCGAGCGGAAAATCCGGCGGCGAGCCGGATGGAACGGATGATGCCAGCCGTGCTTCGCCCATGATCGGCGCCCTCCCTCGCCTCGGACGAAAGCTCCGCCTCTCCCGGAACTCCCGTCCCATTCCCTGACGACAGCCTCGGCAGGCCGACGAACAGGCCGAACCTCCGCGGTAGCCTATGGCGGAATTTCGCGGTTGGCCAGCCTGCCTTCCCTCGAAATCGTAAAAATTATTATACGTCACTTTTGATTGACACTTTGCCGGCGCGAGATTTAGGCTCCGACCGTATCAGCATCCGAAGCCCGGGAGGTGGCGGACGATGGCGCGTTCACTCCGTCTCCGCTCCGGCGGCCAGGCCAAACCGCTCTACACGCCGGATCAGCGGCGACGCCGCGACGCTTCTGCCTGGACGCTCGTGCAAGGCGTCCTCGCGCCGCTCCAGTTCGCGGTCTGCCTCGTCAGCGTCGGCCTCATCGCCCGCTATCTCGTGTCCGGTGAGGGGCTGGCCATCGCCAACGCCTCGGTCGTCGCGAAGACAGGCGTGCTCTACGCCATCATGATCACCGGCTCGATCTGGGAAAAAGCAGTCTTCGGACGCTGGCTGTTCGCCGACGCCTTCTTCTGGGAAGACGTCGTCAGCATGGCCGTCCTGGCGCTCCACACCGCCTATCTGATGGCGCTCGCCGGTGGGCTTCTCGGCCACGAAGCCCTCCTGATACTGGCCCTCGCCGCCTACGCCACCTACGCCGCCAACGCGGCGCAGTTCCTTTTGAAGCTGCGGGCCGCCCGCCTCGGCGCCGGTTCGGGCGAGCTGCCGGCCGCCGCGCTGGAGCCGGCGCGATGACGGCCGCAGCACCCGATCGCACCGCCGCTGCGGACTGCCGGGCCGGATCGCCGGTGCGGCCGATCCGCGAGCGCGGCCAGCACGAGGTGTTCTGCGGCCTGACCTCGATCCTCTGGCTGCACCGCAAGATGCAGGATGCCTTCTTCCTCGTGGTCGGCTCGCGCACCTGCGCGCACCTCATGCAGTCGGCGGCGGGCGTCATGATCTTCGCCGAGCCACGCTTCGCCACCGCCATCATGGAGGAGCGCGATCTGGCCGGCATGGCCGACATGCACGACGAGCTCGACGCCGTGGTCGCCCGGCTCGTCGCGCGCCGGCCCGGCATCCGCCTCCTGGTCCTGGTCGGCTCCTGTCCGTCCGAGGTGATCAAGCTCGATCTCGCCAAGGCGGCCCATCGCCTCGACCGCGCCTACGGTCCCGCCCTGCGCGTCCTGCACTATTCGGGCAGCGGCATCGAGACGACGTTCACGCAGGGCGAGGACAATTTTCTCGCCGCGCTGGTGCACGACCTGCCCGCCGCCCCCATCGGCGAGGCGCCTTCGCTCCTCGTCGCCGGCGCGCTCGCCGACGTGGTGGAGGACCAGTTCCGCCGCATCTTCGAAGCGCTCGGCATCGGCCGGGTGGCGTTCCTGCCGCCGCGCTCCGCCGCAGAGCGCGCGGCAGTCGGGCCGCACACCCGTTTCCTCCTCGCGCAGCCCTATCTCGGCGAAACCGCGAAGGCGCTGGAAAGCCGCGGCGCCCGGCACCTGCCCGCCCCCTTCCCGCTCGGCGAGGAAGGCACGACGGCGTGGCTTCGGGCCGCAGCGGAGGCGTTCGGCGTCGATCCCGGCCGCTTCGAGGCGATCGTCGCCCCGGGACGCGCCCGTGCCCGCGCGGCGGTGGCGAAGCGCCGGGAAACGCTCGGCGACAAGCGCATCTTCTTCTTTCCCGACAGCCAAGCCGAACCGGCGATGGCGCGGTTCCTCCATCGCGAGCTCGGCGCGGAGATCGTCGAGATCGGCACGCCGTTCCTGCATCGCCGCCATCTGGAAGCGGAGTTCGCGCTTTTGCCGGACACGGTGACCGTCAGCGAGGGGCAGGACGTCGACCGCCAGCTCGACCGCTGCCGCGCCGCGAAGCCGGACCTCGTCGTCTGCGGTCTCGGCCTCGCCAACCCGCTGGAGCGTGAGGGTTTCGCCACCAAGTGGTCGATCGAGCTCGCCTTCACGCCGATCCAGGGCTTCGACCAGGCCGGCGACCTCGCCGAACTGTTCGCCCGGCCGTTCGAGCGGCGGGCCCGTTTGAAGCTGGAGGCCTGAAATGCAGCTCGCGGTCTGGACCTACGAGGGACCACCCCATGTCGGCGCGATGCGGATCGCGGCCTCGATGCGCGGCGTCCATCTCGTGCTCCACGCCCCCCAGGGCGACACCTATGCCGACCTCCTGTTCACCATGATCGAGCGGCGGGACACCCGCCCGCCCGTCACCTACACCACCTTCCAGGCGCGCGATCTCGGCAGCGACACGGCGGAAATCTTCAAGACCGCCTGCCGCGAGGCGGTGGAGCGCTTCCGGCCGGACGCCGTCCTCGTCGGCGCGTCCTGCACGGCCGAATTGATCCAGGACGATCCCGGCGGGCTGGCGAAAGCCCTGCCGCTTCCCGTTCCCGTCGTGCCGCTGGAGCTTCCGTCCTATTCCAAGAAGGAGAACTGGGGCGCGGCGGAGACCTTCTACCGGCTCGTGCGCGCCTTCGCGCTGGCCCCGGCGGGTCCGGCGGCGACAAGGCCGGCCGGCTCGGTCTGCAACATCCTCGGCCCCGCCGCGCTCGGCTTCCGGCACCGCGACGACGTCGCGGAGGTCCGCCGCCTCGTGGAGGGTCTGGGCCTGACGGTGAACGTCGTCGCGCCGCTCGGCTCCAGCGTCGCCGACCTCGCCCGCCTGCCGGAGGCGGACTTCAACGTCGTGCTCTATCCGGAAATCGCCGGCGTCGCGGCCGACTGGTTAAAACGCGCCCACGGCCAGCCGGCCGTCACGGTTCCGCCGATCGGAGTGAACGGCACGGAAGCCTTTCTCGCGGCCATCGCCGCTGCGGCTGGTCTCGACCCGGCCACCCTGCCCCGATCCGAAACGGCGCGCCTGCCCTGGTACTCGCGCTCGGTCGACTCGACCTACTTCACGGGCAAGCGGGTCTTCGTCTTCGGCGACGCGACGCATGCCGTGGCAGCCGCGCGCGTGGCGGCGGACGAGCTCGGTTTCACCGTCTGCGGCCTCGGCACCTACTCGCGCGAGTTCGCCCGCGAAGTGCGCAGCGCCGCCGCAACCTACGGCCTCGAGCCCCTGATCACCGACGACCACCTCGCGGTCGAGGAGGCGATCGTCGTCGCCCAGCCGGAACTCGTGCTCGGCACGCAGATGGAGCGGCACGTCGCGAAGCGCCTGGGGCTCCCCTGCGCGGTGATCTCCGCGCCGGTCCACGTGCAGGACTTTCCGGCCCGCCACTCGCCGCAGATGGGCGTCGAGGGCGCCAACGTCCTCTTCGACACCTGGGTGCATCCGCTGATGATGGGGCTGGAGGAGCACCTTCTCGGCATGTTCCGCGACGACTTCGAGTTCAACGACGCGGCCGAGCCCTCGCACCTGCCGCGCGCGCCGGCATCATCCATCGAAACGACGCTGCCCTGGCGCGAGGACGCCGAGCAGGAGCTGAAGAAGATCCCCTTCTTCGTGCGCGGCAAGGCGCGCCGCAACACGGAGAAGTTCGCCGCCGAGCGAGGCCTCGGCACGATCACCCTCGAGACGCTGTACGATGCCAAGGCCCATTACAGCCGCTGACGCGATCCCGGTCGCCGTCACCGTCGTGACGCTCGACAGCCACATGGCGAGCGCGGTGGAGCGTGCGCGGGAGCTTCTGAAGCGCGAGTTGCCGGGTCTTCGGCTGACGCTCCATTCGGCCGCCGAATGGGGCAGCGATCCGATGGGGGCCGAGCGCTGCCGACGCGACATCGAGACGGCCGACATCGTCGTCGCCAACATGCTCTTCCTCGAAGAGCACATCGGGGCGGTGCGCCCCTGGCTGGAGGCGCGGCGCGAAGCCTGCGACGCGATGATCGGCTGCCTCTCGGCGGCCGAGATCGTGCGCACGACCAAGCTCGGCAGCTTCTCGATGTCCGGCGCGCCCGGCGGCGCGATCGGCCTTCTCAAGCGGCTGCGCGGCGCGGACAAGCGGAACCAAGCGGGCGGGCGCCAGCAGATGCGGCTCCTGCGCCGCCTGCCGCAGATCCTGCGCTTCATCCCCGGCAAGGCGCAGGACGTGCGCGCCTATTTCCTGACGCTGCAATATCTGCTCGCCGGCTCCGACGACAACGTCGCCAATCTCGTGCGCTTCCTCGTCGGGCGCTATGCGGGCGGCCCGCGCGAGGCGCTGCGGACCGTGGTCCAGGCGAAGCCGCCGGCGGCCTATCCCGAGACCGGCCTCTACCATCCGCGCCTGGCCGGCCGCGTCACCGAGGACCGGGCGGCGGTGCTGAAGCTGCAGCCGCGCGCAGCCAGTCTCGGCACGGTCGGGCTCCTCGTGATGCGCTCCTACGTGCTCGCCGGGAACAGCGCGCACTACGACGGCGTGATCGCGGCGCTGGAGGCGAAGGGGCTGCGCGTCCTCCCCGCCTTCGCGAGCGGCCTCGACGCCTGCCCCGCGATCGAGCGCTTCTTCCTCGATGCGGACGGCAAGCCCGTCGTGGACGCCCTGGTGTCGCTCACCGGCTTCAGCCTCGTCGGCGGCCCCGCCTACAACGATTCGAAAGCGGCCGAGGCGATGCTCGCCCGCCTCGACGTGCCCTACCTCTCCGCCTTCGCCATCGAGTTCCAGAACCTCGAACAGTGGCGCGCCGGCGATGGGGGCCTGACACCGGTCGAGACGACGATGATGGTCGCGATCCCCGAGATCGACGGGGCAACGGGGCCGATCCTCTTCGGCGGCCGGTCGGGCGCGGGGAAAAGCCGCGACATGGCCGGCGAGCCCGAGCGGGCCGCGATGCTGGCGGCGCGGGTGGCGAAGCTCGTGCGCCTGCGCCGGACGCCGAGGGAAGACCGCAAGGTCGGAATCGTCCTCTTCAACTTCCCGCCGAACGGCGGCGCGACCGGCACCGCCGCCCATCTCTCCGTCTTCCGCTCGCTCCACAACACGCTGAAGGGGCTGAAGGCGGCCGGCTACACGGTGGACGTTCCCGCCACGGCGCAAGCTCTTCGCGAGCGCGTGCTCGGCGGCAATGCCGAGCGCTTCGGGCAAGCCGCCAACGTCGTCGCGCGCATCCCCGCCGACGCGCATGTCGCGACCGAGCCGCATCTCGCCGAGATCGAGCGGCAATGGGGGCCGGCACCCGGCCGCCAGCAGAGCGACGGCTCCACGATCCTCGTTCTCGGGACAAGCTTCGGCAACGTCCTCGTCGGCGTGCAGCCCGCCTTCGGCTACGAGGGCGACCCGATGCGGCTCCTGTTCGAGAAGGGCTTCGCCCCGACGCACGCCTTCGCCGCCTTCTACCGCTACCTCGGCCAAGATTTCGGCGCGGATGCCGTCCTGCATTTCGGCACGCACGGCGCGCTGGAGTTCATGCCCGGCAAGCAGGTCGGCCTGTCCGGCGCATGCTGGCCAGACCGGCTGATCGGCGACCTGCCGAACGTCTACCTCTACGCCGCGAACAACCCTTCCGAGGGCACCATCGCCAAGCGCCGCGCGGCGGCGACGCTGGTGAGCTATCTCACGCCGCCCGTCGCCCATGCCGGCCTCTACAAGGGCCTCCTCGACCTGAAGGCGACACTCGATCGCTGGCGCGCGCTGCCGCCGCAGGAATACGGCGAACTCCAGCGCCTGGAAGCTTCGCTGCGAACCCAGGCGGAAGCGCTGGAGCTTGGCGAAGGCCTCGACTGGACGGCCGCCGGAGCCGTTTCGGTTCTCGCCGAGCGGCTGGCGGAAGTGGAGACGACGCTGATCCCGCACGGCCTCCACGTCGTCGGCGAAGCCCCCGACGTCGCCGAGCGCGCCGACCTCCTCCGCTCGATCGCCGACGCCTCGCATGGCCTCGACCTTTCCCCCGCCCTGGCCGAGCGGCTGGCGAAGGGCGAGACGCCCGACGCCGTTCTCGCGGCGGCAGACATCGACCCCGACGGGCCGCTCGCCACGGCCGTTCGCGCGCTGGCGGACATCGCGCCTAAGCTCGGCGGCGACGGCGAGATCGACGGCATCCTCGCCGCGCTCGACGGGCGCTACGTCCGCCCCGTCGCCGGGGGCGACGTGGTGCGCTCGCCGGTGATCCTGCCGACCGGGCGCAACATCCACGGCTTCGACCCCTTCCGCCTGCCGAGCGCGTTTGCGGTGGCGGACGGGCGGGCGCAGGCGGAACGCGTGCTGGAACGGCACCGGCAGGATCACGGGACGCTGCCCGAAAGCATCGCCCTCGTGCTCTGGGGCACGGACAACATGAAGAGCGAGGGCGGGCCGATCGCGCAGGCGCTCGCGCTGATCGGAGCATTGCCCCGCTTCGACGGCTACGGCCGGCTGGCCGGCGCGGATCTCGTGCCCCTGGAAACGCTCGGCCGCCCGCGCATCGACGTCGTGATGACGCTCTCCGGCATCTTCCGCGACCTCCTGCCCCTCCAGACGAAGCTTCTCGCGGAAGCGAGCCTTCTCGCGGCCACCGCCGACGAGCCGGCGGAGCGGAACTTCGTGCGCAAGCACGCTCTCGCCTATGCGGCGGCCCACGAGTGCCCGATCGAGACCGCCGCGCTCCGCGTCTTCTCCAACGCCGCCGGGGCCTACGGCTCCAACGTCAACCACATGGTCGACAGCGGCTGCTGGAGCGACGAAGACGAACTCGCCGAGGCTTATACGCGGCGCAAATGCTTCGCCTACGGCCGCGACGGCGTGCCGGCCCCGCAGCCGGAGCTGCTCGGTGCGATACTCAGGCACGTCGGCGCGGCCTACCAGAACCTCGAATCCGTCGAGCTCGGCGTCACCACGGTCGACCACTACTTCGACACGCTCGGCGGCATCGCCCGCGCGGTGAAGCGCGCGGCGGGCACCGACGTGCCGGTCTATGTCGGCGACCAGACGCGGGGGGTCGGCAAGGTCCGCACGCTCGCCGAGCAGGTGGCGCTGGAATCGCGCACCCGGACGCTCAACCCGAAATGGTACGAGGCGCTGCTGGAGCACGGCTACGAGGGCGTCCGCCAGATCGAGGCGCACGTGACGAACACGTTTGCCTGGTCCGCGACGACCGGCGAGGTCCCGTCCTGGATCTACGAGACCATCACCGAGACCTTCGTCACCGACGCCGCGATGCGCCGCCGCCTCGCCGAACTCAATCCGCGCGCGACGGCCAAGCTCGCCAACCGGCTGATCGAGGCGCACGAGCGCGCCTACTGGACCCCGGGGCCGGAGATGCTCGACGCGCTCCGCGAGGCCGGCGACGAGCTGGAAGACCGCGTCGAGGGGATCGTGCTGGAGGCCGCGGAATGAACGTCTACACCAATCCGCGCGCATTGCGTCGGGCCGCCGGCCGCGAGGCCAATCCGGGGGAAGATGGCGAGGGCAGCGTGCAGGTGGCGCTCGACCCGTCGCTTCAGATCGGCGGGGCGAAGGTCTTCGCGGTCTACGGCAAGGGCGGCATCGGCAAGTCGACGACCTCCTCGAACCTCGCGGTCGCCTTCTCGAAGCTCGGGCAGCGCGTCCTCCAGATCGGCTGCGACCCGAAGCACGACTCGACCTTCACCCTGACGAAATCGCTGATCCCGACCGTCATCGACGTCCTCGAAGGCGTCGATTTCCATGCCGAGGAGCTCAGGCCGGACGACTTCGTGTTCGAGGGCTACAACGGCGTCAGATGCGTCGAGGCGGGCGGCCCGCCGGCGGGAACCGGCTGCGGCGGCTACGTCGTCGGCCAGACGGTGAAGCTCCTGAAGGAGCATCATCTCTTGGAGGACACCGACGTCGTGATCTTCGACGTCCTCGGCGACGTCGTCTGCGGCGGCTTCGCCTCGCCGCTCCAGCACGCCGAGCGGGCGATCGTGGTGGCCGCCAACGATTTCGACTCGATCTTCGCGATGAACCGCATCGTCGCGGCGATCAAGGCGAAGTCGAAGAACTATCCGGTGCGCCTCGCCGGCGTCGTCGCCAACCGGTCGCGCGACACCGACCAGATCGACCGCTTCAACGCGGCGATCGGGCTGAGGCGCCTCGCCCATTTCGGCGACGTCGACGCGGTGCGCCGCTCGCGCCTGAAGAAATCGACGCTGTTCGAGATGGACGAATCGCCCGACGTGCTGGCGGTCCGCGCCGAGTACATGCGGCTCGCGGAGACGCTGCTCGCCGGCACGGAAGAGCTCGACGCGAGGCCCATGAAGGATCGCGAGATCTTCGACTTCCTGGGGTTCGACTGATGAGCGAGGGAACCTACGCGCGCCGGCGCGCCGAAATCCGCACCTATTTCGACAGCACCGCCGTCGAGAGCTGGAAGCGCTTCGCGAGCGACACGCCGCTCGGGCGCATCCGCTCCAGCGTCCGCGAAGGCCGGGCGCGGATGCGCGCCGCGATGCTGGCCTCGCTTCCCGCCGATCTGTCCGGCTGGCGGGTGCTCGATGCCGGCTGCGGCACGGGCGCGATGGCGGCGGAACTCGCCCGGCGCGGCGCGGACGTCCTCGGCGTCGACCTCGCGCCCGAGATCGTCCGGTTCGCCGCCGACGCCCTCCCGCCGGAAATCCTGCCCGGCCGCGTCGCCTTCCGCTCGGGCGACATGCTGGACCCCGGTCTCGGCCGGTTCGACGCCGTGGTCGCGATGGATTCGCTGATCCACTACGCCGAGGGCGATGCCGTCGCGGCGCTGGCCCGCCTCGCCGCGCGGACCGACGGGCGCATCGTCTTCACCTTCGCGCCGCGAACCCCGGCGCTCGGGCTCATGCACGCGCTCGGCCGCCTGTTCCCGCGCTCGAACCGAGCCCCACGCATCGTGCCCGTCCGTCCGGCGGCCCTGAAGGCCCGGCTCGCCGCCGAGCCGGCGCTCGGCGACTGGCGCATCGAGCGGACCTCGCGCGTCGGCCACGGCTTCTACACGTCCGAGATGATCGCGATGGTGCGGCGATGAGCGGGCGCGGCATGGCGAGCCTCTGGCGCCAAGTCGGCACGCGCTTCCTGCCCTTCGCCGACGCGGCTTCGGAAACCCTGCCGCTCGGCCGCCTCGTCCGCCTGTCGCTGTTCCAGGTCTCGGTCGGGATGGCGACCGTGCTCCTCACCGGCACGCTCAACCGGGTGATGATCGTCGAGCTCGACATCCCGGCCTCGGTGGTCGCCTTCATGGTGGCGCTGCCGATCGTCTTCGCGCCGGTGCGCGCGCTCGTCGGCCACCGCTCCGACACCTACCGCTCGATCCTCGGCTGGCGGCGCGTACCATTCATCTGGATGGGCACGATGCTGCAGTTCGGCGGCCTCGCGCTGATGCCCTTCGCGCTCCTCGTCCTCACCGGCCGGGGCGAGCTGACGGTGCCCTATGCCGGCGAGGCCGGCGCGGCCGTCGCCTTCCTGCTCGTCGGCGCGGGGCTGCACACGACGCAGACGGCGGGCCTCGCGCTCGCGTGCGACATGGCGCGGGAGGATGCGCGGCCGCGCGTCGTCGCTCTGCTCTACTTCATGCTGCTCGTCGGCATGCTGCTGAGCGCCCTCGTCTTTTCCGTGGTTCTCGCGGATTTCAGCCACACGCGCCTCATCCAGGTCGTGCAGGGGGCGGCGCTGGTCACGCTGCTCCTGAACATGGTCGCGCTCTGGAAGCAGGAGGGCCGCAACCCGGCGCGCACCGCGCCCGACCGGCCGCGACCGGCCTTCCACGAGGCCTGGGAGGTGTTCGCCGCCTCGCCCCGCACGCGCCGCATGCTGCTGGCGGTGGCGCTCGGCACGGCGGCCTTCTCCATGCAGGATATCCTGCTGGAGCCTTACGGCGGCCAGGTCCTGCGTTTGAGCGTCGGCGCGACGACCATGCAGACCGCCCTGATGGCCGCCGGCACGATCGCGGGCCTCGCGCTCGCCGCCCGGGCGCTCTCGGCCGGCACCGACCCGGTACGGCTCGCGGCCTACGGCGCGCTCTCGGGGTTGCCCGCCTTCTCCTTCGTCATCTTCTCCGCGCCGCTGGAATCCGTTTCGCTCTTCCGCCTCGGCGCGGTTCTGATCGGCTTCGGCGGCGGGCTCTTTTCCGTCGGCATGCTGTCGGCGGTGATGGATCTCGCCCGGAACAGCGAAAGCGGCATCGCGCTCGGCGCCTGGGGCGCGGTGCAGGCGACCGCGACGGGCCTCGCGGTCGGCACGGGCGGCGCGGTGCGCGACCTCGTCCAGTCGCTTGTCGCGCGCGGCGATCTCGGCGCGGTCTTCGCGCATCGCGACGCCCCCTACGGCGTCGTCTACCACATCGAGATCGCGCTGCTTTTCGCGACGCTCGTCGCGCTCGGACCGCTCGTCCGATACGCGGCGGCGACGGATCGGCCCCGGCCCTTCGGCCTCGCCGAACTGCCCGGCTAAAGGGAGGACTTGAGGGAGATGGGCAACGTCACGGGCAACATCGATCTCGCCCAGATCGCGATCTACGTGTTCTGGGGCTTCTTCATCGGGCTCGTCGTCTGGCTGCGCCGCGAGGACCACCGCGAGGGCTACCCGCTGGAGGCGGATCCGGGCGGCGGCATCGACATGCGCGGCTCGTTCCTCATCCCGAAGCCGAAGGTCTACCGGCTCCGCAACGGCGAGACGCGCACCGTGCCCCGCTTCGACCGCGACACGCGTCCCCTCGCCGCCCGCCTCGCCGCCCCCTGGCCGGGCGCGCCGCTGGTGCCGACCGGCGACCCGCTCGTCGACGGCGTCGGGCCGGCGGCCTGGGCGGACCGGCCGGACGTGCCGGACCAGACCTGGGACAACCGCGACAAGATCGTCCCGTCTCGCCTCGCGCCGGAATTCTACGTCTCGAACCACGACCCCGACCCGACCGGCTTCCCGGTGATCGCGGCGGACAACGGCCAAGCCGGGACGGTGGTTGAGATCTGGATCGACCGGTCGGAGCATGTCGTCCGCTACCTCGAAGTCGATGCGGGAGGCGGAACGGGTCCGTTGCTGGTGCCGATGGCGCTCTCGAAGCTGAAGGGCGAGACGGTGAAGGTGAAGGCGCTCCTCGCCAGCCAGTTCGCCAACGCGCCGCGCATCAGGTCCGCCGAGTCGGTCACGTTCCTCGAAGAGGACCGGATCTACGCCTACTTCGCGGGCGGGCACCTCTACGCCACGCCGGCCCGGTCGGAGCCGCTGCTATGAACGGGACCCACGACGACTTCGCCTTCGAACCGGTCCCCGGCCTGCCCGAACGGCTACCGGAGGGCGAGACGCTGCTCTGGCAGGGCTCGCCCGAATGGCGCTCGCTGGCGCGCTCGGCCTTCCACACCCGCAAGGTGGCGCTCTACTTCGCCGCCCTGATCCTCTGGCACTGCGTCTCGGCGGTGAAGGCCGGCGATACGGTGGCGGCGGCGATCCTTTCCGCCCTGCCGCTCCTGGCGGGTGGAGCGGCGGCGCTCGCCATCCTGACCCTTCTCGCCTTCCTCTACGCGCGCGGCACGATCTACACGCTGACGACCAAGCGCTTCGTGTTCCGCTCCGGCCTCGCGCTGCCGATCACGCTCAACCTGCCGCTCGCGCTGATCGACGGCGCGGCGATGACGAGATCGGCTAAGGCGGCCGGCAGCATCGCGCTCACTGTCGCGAAGCCGAACCGCGTCGCCTTCCTCGTGCTCTGGCCGAACGCCCGGCCGTGGCGCGTTCTCGATCCGCAGCCGACCCTGCGCTGTATCCCGGATGTCGAGGCCGTCGCGGCCCTCGTGGCGCGGACGCTCGAAGCGGAGGCGGGAGCCGTCCGCCGGCCCGTCCGCGCGGCCCCCATGCCGACGGGCGAGGTCATGGCCTTCCCGAGCGGCCGCACGGTCGCGGCCTGAGAGGAGGCGGAACGATGAGTCAGGTTCTCAAGAAGGATCCGCAGCGGAACGCAGTGATCGCCTGCGGCGGGCTGATTGCCACCGCGCTCGTGCTCGCCGTCCTCGGCCGGCATGCGCCGGCGACGCCCGTGATCGCGCCGGACACGGCCTCGGAATCGGCGCGGCTCCTGTTCGGCGATCTCGCCGACGGCGGCGTCGCGGTGACGGAGGCGGGCACCGGCCGGGAGATCGAGCGTCTCGTTCCCGGCGAGGGCGGCTTCGTCCGCGTGACGATGAGGAGCTTCGCCGGCGACCGGAAGCGCAAGGGCCTCTCCGCCGGCGAGCCCTTCACCTTGGCGCGGATGCGGAACGGCGAGCTGCTGCTGCAGGACCCGCTGACCGGCCGTACCATGCTGCTCGACGCCTTCGGCCCATCGAATGCCAGCGTCTTCGCCGAACTTCTCGACCATGAAAGGGCGATACGATGATCGCGGCATTGAAGCGCGAGAGGTTCGACGTTCCCTGCACGATCGAGATCGAGCACACCTGGGAAAGCCTGCACGCCCATGTCGGGCTCGAAGGGATCGAGGTCGGCCCCGGCGACGAGGTCCACGTCCACGGCGAGGCGATCGCGGTGCCCTATGGCGAGCGCGTCACGCTGCACCGCACCGCGACCGTCACGAAGGCCAGCGCGCCGGAACGGCTCTGGGTGCGGATGACCGGCGACTTCGAGTTCATGGAACTCCTCGAATTCAGCTTCTCGTCGGGAGAACGGCTATGACCATCGAGCGGATGTCGCTGAAATCCCGCGACACGGACGGCATGGCGATGGAGTCGACGCTCCTCTCGCCGCGCTTCTACACGACCGACTTCGACGCCCTCGACCGGATGGACGTGTCGGGCGTGCGCCGGGAATGGGACGAGCTTCTCGCCGAGATGGAGAGCGACCCGAACAAGGGTCACTTCAAGCAGGACGAGCGCTGGGACCGGATCGACTTCGACGCCCTGCCGACGGCCTTGCGCGACGAGTTCGTCGACTTCCTCGTCTCCTCGCTCACCGCCGAGTTCTCCGGCTGCGTCCTCTACAAGGAGATGAAGAAGCGCGGGAAGAACCCCGAGATCGTCCGGCTCTTCTCCTTCATGAGCCGCGACGAGGCGCGCCATGCCGGCTTCATCAACGACGCGCTGAAGGAGTTCGGCATCGGCGTCAATCTCGGTTTCCTGACGAAGGCGAAGAAGTACACGTTCTTCCGGCCGAAGTTCATCTTCTATGCGACCTACCTCTCGGAGAAGATCGGCTACGCCCGCTACATCACCATCTTCCGGCATCTGGAAAGCCATCCGGAGCGGCGTTTCCACCCGATCTTCAAATGGTTCGAGAAGTGGTGCAACGACGAGTTCCGCCACGGCGAGGCCTTCGCGCTGCTGATGCGCGCCAACCCCGGCTATCTCGCCGGCCTCAACCGGCTCTGGGTGCGGTTCTTCCTTCTCGCGGTCTACGCCACGATGTACGTGCGCGACCACGCGCGGCCGGCCTTCCACAAGGCGCTCGGGATCGATCCGACCGACTACGACTTCCGGGTCTTCCACCTCACCAACGAGATCTCGCGGCAGGTCTTCCCGCTCGTCCTCGACGTCGCGCATCCGAGGTTCCGCGAAGGGCTGGAACGCCTGCGCGTCATCAACGAGAAGGCGCAGGCGCTCGCGAAGGAGACCGGCCTCGCGGCGCGGCTGAGGCGCACCGGCCTGATGCTCGCGGCGGCCCTCGCCTTCGCGCGGCTCTTCGTGCTTCCGGCGCAGCGCAACGAATTGCCGGACACGAGCCGCATGCAGCCGGTCTGGTAGGCCCGAGATGGCCGCCACCCTCGCCGCGATCCTCTTCGCGCTCTTCGTCTGGTGGTTCTCCACCGGCCTCGTGATCTATCTCGACGGCCTGCCGCGAGAGACGTTCAAGTGGAGCATGCTCGGCGCGACGGTTCTGCTCGGCCTGTCCTGGTACGGGCTGCGGGCGTCTTCGGACGACACGACGACGGGCGGCGCCTATCTCGCCTTCGCCTCGGCGCTCGGCTGCTGGGCCTGGCACGAGATCAGCTTCTACATGGGTTACGTGACGGGTCCCCGGCGTCATCCTTGCGAGGAAGGCTGCCGGGGCTGGAGGCATCTCGGGCACGCGTTCCAGGTCAGCCTCTGGCACGAACTGGCGATCCTCGCCTCGTTCGGCGTGGTGGCGGCGCTCGCCTGGGGCGGGGCGAACGAGGTCGGGTTCCGGACCTTCGTGATCCTCTGGTGGATGCACGAGAGCGCCCGGCTGAACGTCTTCCTGGGCGTCCGCAACATCAACGCGCACTTCCTGCCGCCTCACCTCGCCTACCTGAAGAGCTTCCTCACCGTGAAGCCGATGAACCTTCTGTTTCCCGTGTCGATCACGCTCTCGACGGCGGTCTGCGCGGTACTCGGCACGGAGGCCGCCTTCACCACCGATCCGTTCACCCGCGCCGCCAACACCTTTCTCGCCACGATGATGGCGCTCGCGATCCTCGAACACTGGTTCCTCGTGCTCCCCGTTCCGGTGGAAGCCTTATGGAACTGGAGCATGCGGTCGCGCGGCGCCCATCCGCGCCACGAGCCTTCGAAACATCGCCTGACGCCGGCCGCCGCGCTGCGGTCGGCCGGGCAGGAATAGCCGCATCGGGGAACCGCGGGAGGGGCAGATGGACTTCGAGTCGTTCTTCGGGAACAAGCTCGACGCGCTGCGGGAGGAAGGCCGCTACCGCGTCTTCGCGGAGCTGGAGCGCCATGCCGGCGACTTCCCGCGCGCGACGCGGCACGCCGGCGGCGCGAAGGGCGAGGTCACCGTCTGGTGTTCCAACGACTATCTCGGCATGGGCCAGCATCCGAAGGTGCTCGCCGCGATGCACGAGGCGCTGGACCGCTGCGGCGCGGGGGCCGGCGGCACGCGCAACATCTCCGGCAACACCCACGACCACGTGCTGCTCGAACGCGAGCTGGCGGACCTCCACGGCAAGGAGGCGGCCCTGCTCTTCACCTCCGGCTACGTGTCGAACTGGACGGCGCTGTCGACGCTGGGCTCGCAGATCCCCGGCTGCGTCGTCTTCTCGGACGAAGGCAACCACGCCTCGATGATCGAGGGCATCCG
Source organism: Plantimonas leprariae (assembly GCF_008802405.1). Classification (GTDB taxonomy): domain Bacteria; phylum Pseudomonadota; class Alphaproteobacteria; order Rhizobiales; family Rhizobiaceae; genus Plantimonas; species Plantimonas leprariae. Next base: position 205,614 of record NZ_VZDO01000005.1, on the reverse strand, counting down.
CCATTCGCGCGCCGAGAAGCGGCTGTGGAAGCACAACGACCCACGCGACCTCGACCGGCTCCTGTCGGAATACGGCGCGGGCGTGCCGAAGCTCGTCGCCTTCGAATCCGTCTACTCGATGGACGGCGACGTTGCCCCGCTCGCCGAGATCGTCGAGGTGGCCGAGCGGCACGGGGCGATGACCTATCTCGACGAGGTCCACGCCGTCGGGCTCTACGGCCCGCGCGGCGGCGGCATCGCCGAGCGGGAGGGCCTGATGGATCGGCTCGACCTCATCGAGGGGACGCTCGGCAAGGCGTTCGGCGTCGTCGGCGGGTACGTCGCCGCGTCCGCGAGAACCTGCGACTTCATCCGCTCCTTCGCGTCCGGCTTCATCTTCACCACCGCGCTGCCGCCGGCGGTCGCCGCCGGGGCGCGGGCCTCGATCGCGCACCTGAAGCAGAGCCCGTTCGAGCGGGCGCGGCACCAAACCCAAGTCCGCCGGGTGCGCTCGCGGCTGGAGACTCTCGGGATCCCGGTGATGCCGAACCGGAGCCACATCGTGCCGGTGATGGTCGGAGATCCGGTGAAGTGCAAATGGATCAGCGACACGCTGCTCGACGGCTACGGCATCTATCTCCAGCCGATCAACTACCCGACCGTGCCGCGCGGCACGGAGCGGCTGCGCATCACGCCCTCGCCCCTCCATTCGGACGCGGACATCGACCACCTGATCGGCGCCCTGTCGGACCTCTGGTCCCGCTGCGCCATGGCGAGAGCCGTCGCCTGAAGGCGCAGCGGCCACAACCGGCAACGGAAAGCGGGAGAAATTCAAAGGCCGGCGGATAGCCGGCCTTTCTCGCGTCCTCGGAGGCTGTCGAGCGGTCGCTCAGCCCGGCAGGGCGAGGCCGTGCTTCTGGCCCCATTCGAACCAGTTGTCGACCACCGTGCCCGAGAGCAGGATGCCGATCCCGCCCGTCAGCGGGCAGAGGATCGCGAACCACCACGCCCAGCGGTGGACGGATTCGAAGGTGGCGTTGAAGCCCATGGTCCAGCGCCAGAACAAGGCGGCGCGCTCGGCCGCCGTGCCCCGATCGACGATCTGCTCGATCTCGCGCTCGCCGCCGAGCCGGCTGACCGCCAGGATCGTCGCGCCGTGCATCGCGAACAGGACGGCCGAGCCGTAGAGGAAGGCGATCGAGAGCATGTGGAACGGGTTGTAGAACAGGTTCCCGTGGTTCAGCGAGAAGTTGTTGGTCCAGTCGAGATGCGGGAAGATGCCGAACGGCACGCCCTCGCTCCACGAGCCGAGCAGCAGCGGGCGGATGAAGCCAAGCACGAGGTAGAGCCAGATCGCGGCCGCGAAGGCCCAGGGGATGTGCGTGCCGAGGCCGAGCGCCCGGGCGCGGCGGTACATCCGCGCCCACCAGAGCAGGATCGCCGAGGTCATGAAGAAGCCGGCCATCAGCCACCAGCCGCCCTCCTTCAGCGGCGGCAGGACCTTCAGCCCGTGCTGCGGCAGCGGCGGGTCGAGCGACAGCCAGAAGAACTGCTTGACGAATTCTTGCGGGTCCCAGTTCACCTTGGCCAGCATGTTGAGGCCGATGATCTCGATGGCGACGAAGCCGCACATGATCGAGGCGAGGCCGAGGCCGCCGAGATAGATCGGCCCGAGCTGGGCGTCGCCGAACTTGCCGAGCCAGTACGAGTAGCGGGCCTGCCTGCCCCGCGCCCAGACGCCTTCCGGGATCGGGACGCCGAGGTCCAGCTCGCCGCGAAGCTGCACGCGCGAAAAGATGTTCTGGTACTCGGCCATCGCGGCCTCCTCGCCAAGCCTGCCGTCTGTCGCCTCTGTCGCGGACCGTGCGGCCCGCCTATTTCCAGATCGGGATGCGCTGCCACCAGTCCCACCATTCCGGCCAGCCCTGGCTCCAGAGCGGCCCGCTGATGACGATGCAGATCGCGCTAAAGACCGAGGCGGAGACGGCGAGGAACAGGCCCAGCCGGTGGATGCCGAGCGTGCCGATCGAGTAGCCGATCGTGTCGCGGAAATAGGTGTTCTCGTGCTCGGCCGTCTTCACCTCGCGGCCCTTGCCGGGATTGGTGGCGGCGAGGATCAGCCCCCCGTGCAGCGCCAGCGCCAGGCAGTTCGTGAAGAAGAAGGTGATGGCGATCATGTGGACGGGGTTGTAGTGGAAGTTGCCGTATTGGTAGCCGGTGTTCGACACCCATTCGAGGTGCGACATGAACCCGTACGGAAAGCCGTTCGCCCAGGCGCCGAGCAGTACCGGCCGGATGACGACGAGCGTGACGTAGGCGAGGATCGCGGCGCTGAAGGCCCAGGGGACGTGCATCCCCATGCCGAGCTTCCTCGCGATCTCCGCCTGCCGGAGCGCCCAGGACACGAAGGCCCCGATGGCGCAGATCGTGACGACCTGCCAGAGGCCGCCTTCCTTCAGCGGCGCGAAGCCGAGGCCGACCTCCTGCGCGGGCGGGTTGATGCTGATCAGGAACGGGTTCCACGTCGGCCCGATCGCCGCGCCGTAGAGGATCAGCGAAATGCCGACGGCGGTGAAGAAGACGGTGGTCACGCCGAAGAAGCCGACGAAGAACGGCCCGACCCAGAAGTCGAAGAGGTCGCCGCCGACCAGGGTGCCGCCCCTGACGCGATATTTCCGCTCGAAGCTGAGCAACGCCATGACCCGGACCTCCCCGAAACGCTTGTCGCGTGACGACCTGGACGCTTGCGATGCGGGCGGTCGACGGTCGCGGGCCGCCCGCATCCTTGTTTGGCAGGGTTCCCGCCTAGCCGGCCTTGACCGGTCCCTCGATGCTCAGCGACGCCGCCGGCGTTGCGGGCGCCGGCCCTTCCAGCCAGTTGAACCGGTTGGTGCTGAGCAGGATGAAGTGAATCACCAGCGCGAGGATGAACAGGAACAGGAAGAGCGCGATCAGCGTCCTGCGCGGATCGAACAGAAGCCACATTCTCCACATCTCGGCCGCCTCCTAGCTCAACATCGAGACGACGGCACCGAACGCGTGCGTCGTGTGGGCATCGAGCGACGCGTAGCCGTTGGGTCCCGGCAGCCAGGGCCGCCAGATCCACGCGAGGATGTGGGCGAAGACCGCGACCCCCACGAAGACGAGGAAGCTCGTCTGGAAGATCTTGTGGAACTCCTTCGCCTCCGCCTCGGACATTCCCGTGAACGACCCGTCGGTTGCGGGAGGTCTGTCGGGCATGCCCGGCCTGCTGTCGATGCTTGGTCTGTCGACAATTCCTTCACTCATTGACATCATCAACCTCCTTTCCTCGGCCTTGCGGCCGGTGGCCGCGCGACGATCGCGCGGCATCGAGGCCGCGGCTCCCGGAGGCCCGCGGCGTTTTCCGGACGATTGGGCGACCGGAAACGGGCCGACCTCATTTGAAGGCGAAGGGGATGCAGGACGCCGCCCCCACCCTCGCCTCGGTGAAGACGGAACGGCGTGGCTCGCCCGGCGCCGGAGGCCGGCCGAGAAACAGGGCGAGCAGCCGCCGGACCACCGCGACGACGAGGAGTTGCGGGTAGATGAGGCAGAAGATCAGCCAGTATTCGCGCGCCTCCTCGCGCCGCCGGCGGCGGTACTCCGTGTGCCTGTCGACCTCGATCGTGGACATCGCCTGCCTCCCGGTCATTCACGCCCCGCGCTCTCCCGAGCGCTCAGGACTCATGCGAATTCGCGTCCAGCCCGCAGCGCCTCGGCGACGCGCGCCGCCGCGACCCTGTTCTCGCCCGCCCGGCGCGCCGCGCCTTCCGCGCCGTCGCGCAGGCGCTTGGCGGCCGAGATGCGCACGAGCACGGGCTCCGCCTCGATCGCCGCGTCCATCGCGCGGAGCGCGTCCGCGTCCCACGGCAGTTCCTGCGTGAGCCGCGCCACCGTGGCCTCGACCTGATCGAGTTCGAGCCCGAGCGGCAGGATCCTGAAGAGCGCGTCGAACAGCGCGTTGCAGACCTCCTGCACGAGGTAGGTCGCCCCCGCGTAGCCCATGAAGGGCGTGCCGGTGTGCCGCCGCACGATCGCGCCGGGGAACGAGGCCGGGATGAACGAGGCACGCCCGCCGGCCTCGGCCGCGTACATCCGTTCGTTGAACGAGCCGAAGAGGACGAGCGGCTGCTTGGCGCGCACCGCCTGGCGCACCGCCGCGTTGTCGGTCTTCTCCCCGGCCCGCCGCTGATAAGCGAAGGCGCAGGGGAAGCCCATGTCCTCTTCGAGGAAATGCCGGATGCCGCGCGCATAGGTCTCGGAGGCGACCACGCCGAAACTGGCGGTGGCGAAGAAGTCCTGCGTCACCGAGCGCCAGAGATCCCAGAGCGGCTTCACCGTCGTCATCTTCTCGCGCGCGATGAAGGGCTCGGGGTCGAGGCCGGTCAGCTCGCCGAGCTTCTCCAGGAAGGCGGTGGTGGAATGGAGGCCGATCGGGGCCTGGAGGTAGGGCTTCTCCAGCGCCTCGCAGAGCTTGCGGCCGAACTCGCGGTAGAGGCAGACGTTGACGTCGGCTTCACCCAGCTTCGGCACGTCCGCGATGTCGAGGCCGAGCGGGAAGACGCAATTCACCTCGCAGCCGATGCCTTCCACCAGGCGGCGGATCTCGGCGAGGTCGGAGGGCATGTTGAACGTGCCGTAGATCGGTCCGACGATGTTGACGCGCGGGGGTGCGCCTTCCGGCCGGGGCACGGCCTTGCGAGGCTTCTTCCCTTTCGGCCCGAACTCCTTCCACAGCCAGAGCATCGCCCGGTCGGCGCTCTGCCACTGGTCCTCGTCGATGGTGCGCGGCAGGAAGCGCATGATGCCGGTGCCTTCCGGCGTCACGCCCCCGCCGATCATCTCGGCGATGGAACCCGTCACCACGACGCTCGGCTTCGCGGGGTCGAGGGTGCCGTGCGCCCGCTTCATCGTGCCTTCCGTGCCGGTCTGGCCGAGTTCCTCCTCGGCGAGGCCGGTGACGACGATCGGCAGTTCGTGCGGCGGCAGGGCGTCGGTGTAGTGGAGCACCGAGGTCACGGGCAGGTTCTCGCAGCCGACCGGGCCGTCGATGACGACCTGCAGGCCCTTCACCGCCGTGAAGACGTAGACCGAGCCCCAGTAGCCCCCTGCCCTGTCGTGATCGAGGACCAGCATCTAGAAGTCCTCCATCCGGACGGAGGGCTTCGCGGCGACGGGCGGCCGGGCGGCGGGCGCCTCGACGGGTGGCAGGCGCGCGGCGTCCGGCCAGATACCGGCGCGGTGCTCCTTGCCGACGCCCTCGAAGAAGGCGGTCATGGCGTCGAAGCGCGCGGTGTTGCCGCTCGCGGCGTTCACCACCGCCGCGAGCGAACCCGCGCCCGCCGGCCCCATCAGCGGCCGCGCCGAGATGAGGTTGGTGAAGTAGAGCGCCGGAACGCTGCGCTGCTTGGCGTGCTGCACCACCGGCGTCGTGCCGACCGCCACCTCCGGCCGGAACTCGTCGAAAGCCGCGAGGTCGGTTTCCAGCGAGGCGCGGAACTCGACATGGACGCCGTGCGCCCGCAGCCACTCGGCGTCGGCGACGTTCCACGGCGTCTTCGGGCAGGCGGTGCCGACATAGCGAAGGTCCGCGCCGGATTCCTTCAGGAGCCGGCCGACGATCAGTTCCGAGCCCTCGTAGCCGGAGAGCGTGATGCGGGCGGTGATCGGCGCGCGCGCAAGCGCTTCGCGCGTCGCGCCGAGGACCGGCCCCTTGGCCGCGTCGACCTTCGCTCGGCCGATCCCGCAGGCAGCGCCGACCGCGTCGAGCCAAGCGCTCGTGCCTTCGACGCCGACGGGCGCCGAGCCGACGACGGTGCGGCCCGCCGCCTCGAACTCGCGCACGCTCGCCTTGTAGAACGGGTGGATCGCGGCGACCGCGGCGCAGTCGAGCGCGGCATAAAGCTCGCGCCATTCGCGCGTCGGCACGACCGGCCCGGCGGCAAGGCCCATCGGCTCCAGCATCCGGCCGATGGCGACGGGATCGGCCGGGAACATCTCGCCGAGCAGCGTCACGGTCGGGCGGTCCGCGAGCCCCGCGCGGGGCGCGGCCACCGGGCCGGCGGCGACTTCCGCCCGCGCATAGGCCAGCATCGCGCCGGCGAGCACGTCCTTCGCCTCCGCATGCGTCGGCACGCCGAAGCCCGGCACGTCGATGCCGATGATCCTGACGCCGTTGATCGCCTTCGGCAGCGCCTTCAGAGGCACGCCGGAGGCGGTCGGCACGCAGAGATTGGTGACGATCACCGCGTCGTAGAGGGCGGGATCGGCGAGCGTATGCACCGCCTCGCGGATGTCCTCGTAGAGCTTGCCGGTGACGAGCGTCTCGGAGTTGAACGGCACGTAGCCGACCGTGCGCTTGGCGCCGTAGAAGTGCGAGGTGAAGGTCAGCCCGTAGACGCAGCAGGCGGAGCCCGACAAGACGGTCGCCGTGCGGCGCATGCGAAGGCCGACGCGCAAAGATCCGAATGCCGGGCACATCGACTGCGGCTGATCGTGCGGCCCCTGCGGATAGTCGGCGCGGAGCTTGCGCATGAGTTCGCCGTTGCCGGCGGCTTCCGCCGCGCGGGAAAGTTCCGCCTTGCCGCCGTGGCAGCCGGAGCTTTCGGCGGCGGCGGAAGCGTGGACGGCTTCCGTTGCGGTGCCCGAGTCGATGTCCGCCCGCCCGTCCATCGCCGTCAGACCGCGTCGTAGACGACTTCGAGGGACGGCTTCGCGACGACCCGGCCGCCGCGCATGTCGGCCTCCGTCGCGGGTTCCAGCGCCACCGAGCCGCCGGTCTGCTCGGCGGAGAACAGCGCCAGCAGCTCGTCCTGCGTCAACGGGGCCGGGCGGCGCGGGCCGGAGGCGGCGACGTTCTGGGCGAGCTCGTCGAAGAGCGGTCCCCAGCGACCTTCCGGCGTGCCGACGATCTGATAGTTCGCGCTTTTCCGGCGGATGTCGTCGTCGGCGGGAATCGCCGCGAGGACCGGGATGCCGACGGCCTTCGCGAAGGCCGCCGCCTCGCCCGTCCCGTCGTCCTTGTTGATCACCATGCCGGCGACGCCGACATTGCCGCCGAGCTTGCGGAAGTAGTCGACCGCCGAGCAGACGTTGTTGGCGACGTAGAGCGACTGAAGGTCGTTCGAGCCGACCACGATCACCTTCTGGCACATGTCGCGCGCGATCGGCAGGCCGAAGCCGCCGCACACGACGTCGCCGAGGAAGTCGAGCAGCACGTAGTCGAAGCCCCAGTCGTGGAAGCCGAGCTTCTCCAGGAGCTCGAAGCCGTGGATGATGCCGCGCCCGCCGCAGCCCCGGCCGACCTCCGGGCCGCCGAGCTCCATGGCGAAGACGCCGCCCCGCTTGAAGCAGACGTCGCCGATCCGCACGTCCTCGCCGGCGGCCTTCTTCTTCGCCGAGGTCTCGATGATGGTCGGGCAGGCGCGCCCGCCGAACAGCAGCGAGGTCGTGTCGGACTTCGGATCGCAGCCGATGAGGAGAACGCGCTTGCCGCGCGCCGCCATCATGTGGCTGAGATTGGCCAGCGTGAAGCTCTTGCCGATCCCGCCCTTGCCGTAGATGGCGATGATCTGCGTCTCCTTCTTCGCCTCGCCGGTCGCCACCGGTTCGGGTTCCATCGCGGCTTCCGCCCGGACGCTTTCCACCAGCGCCAGAAGGCCGCCCTCGGAAGCGGATGTCAGTGCGTCCATGCGAGCGGCCTCCAGTCGAGCACCATCTTCAGGCAGCCCGGATCGCCGAAGGCGGTCGCATAGGCGTCGGCATGGGCGCTCGGCGCCGCCTCGTGCGTGACGAGACCGTCCAACGACAGCCGCCCGTCCGCCGCCATCTCGGCCACCGCGACGAGGTCGTTGCGCCGCCATTCCGCGGCGACGCGGATCGAGGCCTCGCGCATGAAGGCCGGCGGGAAGGCGAAGGACAGGCGCCGGCTGTAGAAGCCGGCGAGCACGATCTCGCCGCCGCGCGCGAGGCGGGAAACGAGGGCGTCGAGGATGTCCGGGTCGCCGCTCGCGTCGCAGACACGAGCGTAGTCGCGGCGCTCGTCCGCATCCGGATCGACCACGTCGTAGCCGGCCGCGCCCGTGCGCCGCCGGGGATCGCGCTCCCAGACGGTCGGGCGTCCGCCCCCGGCCACGACGAGGCGGGCGACGAGGCGACCGAGGACGCCGTGCCCGACGATGAGTTCCGGCCCCTTGCGGGTGTCCGGCGAGACCGCGTGATGCGCGGTCGCGGCCAGCGCGAGGAGAACCGCCTGCCGCTCCAGCGCGCCGTCCACCGGCATCGCCTTCGCGCCGGGAATCACGACCCGCGACGAGGCGCCGCCGAACAGGCCGCGCGCGTCCCGATAGCAGTTCGCCCCCGGCACGAAGACGCGCTCGCCGACCTTGCGGCCGGACAGGGGCCCCGCTTCCACGACGCGGCCGACCGACTCGTAGCCCGGCACCAGCGGGTAGCCCATGCCTGGAAACGACGGCATCTTTCCCGACCAGAGCAGGCGTTCGGTCCCGGTCGAGATGCCGCTCCATTCCATGTCGACGACGATATCGGCGGGCGTCGGATCGCCGAGCACGAGGTCCGACAATCGCGCTTGGCCCGGCTCTTCCAAGAGGATCGCCTTGGCTTTCATCGTCCGATCCCTCCCACCGGGGCGGCACGGCCCGCGGCTTGGATGTGATGTGTAATTTTATATTTACAACATTAATTGTCAAACAAATTTTACAGTGGCCGAACGCCCCTCGCGCCCTTTCCAGCTGGCGCCGGCCCGCGCCTGAGAGGCTGCGGCCTTGCCCTCGCCGCGAGGCTTCGCGCGATCACGGGAGTGTTGGTCTCGAGCGGTACGACGCCGTCGAAACCGGCCCGATGCAGCATCCGGCCGATCTCCCCCGTCGTTCGCGGCCGCCCCTGTCCCACGGCGAAGAGGTAGAAGCCGAAATAGGCGTCGCCGCTTTCCCGCGCGCCGGGCGTTCCCGCCATCGGCTCCGTCACGAGCAACGTGCCGCCCGGCGCGATCGCGCGCCGCACCGCTTCGAGGATCGCCAGCGCCTCTTCGTCGTCGTGGTCGTGGAGCACGCGGTTCAGCGTCACGACGTCGGCGCCGGCCGGCAGCGCGTCGGCGAAGAGATCGCCGACGACGACCTCCCCGCGATCCGCCAGCCCCGCCCGCGCGATGTTCGCGCGCGCCGTCCCGGCGACGGCCGGCAGGTCGAAAAGCGTGAGTTCGAGGTGCGGGGCCTGCTTGCCCACCGCGATCAGGAACGAGCCGTCGCCACCCCCGACGTCGAGCAGGCGTTTGTGGCCGCGGAACGTATAGGCGTCGAGGATCTCCGCGTTGACCAGCCCTTGCGAGGCAGCCATGAGCTCGGTGTAGCCCGCGCGGTCCGGCGACGAGGGTTCATGCCCCTCCTCGTCCGTTCCGGTCTCCTCGCCCTTGCCTTCCCCGTAGGTCCAGTAGCGGCCGAGTTCCGGCTGCGTTTCGCCCCTCAGCAGCGCGATCGGGTCGGCGAGATCGCGATAGAGCATGTCGTGGTGCAGGATCATCGCCCTCGCGCCGGGATTGTCGACGAGCGCCGCCCCGAGGCTCCCGAGCGCGTAGCGGCGCCGGCCGCGCGCCTCGACGAGATCGAGCGCGGCGGCCCCTTTCAGCAGCCGCTCCGCCGCCGGCTCCGGCAGGTCGGTTCGCCGCGCGATCTCCGCAAGTTCCAGCGGGCCCGCGGCCAGCATGTCGAAGAGACCGCACCGGACAGAGGCGTAAAGAATCTGCGAATAGACGAAACCGGCGGACAGGTCGAAGAGCGCTTTCGCTTGGCGACGGGCGTAGCCCTTCGTCAGCGGCGAGTTCGCCGCCCTGCGGCGGAAATCCGGATCGGCGATCCGGCGAACGCGACCCTCGCGCATGCGATCCAGCCAGGTCGGCAGCATCTGCACCTCCTCGAACAGCCGGGTTGTCCATCCAGTCTCGTCAAGCCGCGTATTGCGTCGCGTCCTCCGGCAGGAAGCGCGACGCCTGCAGGCGGATCTGCGTCTTGAGGGCGTCGGCGCCAGGGCAGACCGGCACGCCGTCCGTCGCTTCCTCGACGAGCGACTTCAGGCGCAGCGCCGCGCCCCGGAGCCCGAGTTCGCGAACCGCGTTCGGACGGCCGAGGGCCTCGTCGCGGCCGACCGGCTTGCCGATCGTCCGCTCGCTGCACATCACGTCGCGGATATCGTCGGCGACCTGATAGGCCTCGCCGAGCCGGTAGCCGAGGAGCCCCCAGGCATCCGCCGCCGCGGCACCCGCAGCTACGGCTCCCGCCTGCGCGGCCCCGGCGAAGAGCGCCCCCGTCTTGGCGCGCTGGTAGAGGCCGAGATCGGGGTCCGGCTCGCTCTCCCAGCCCTGACCCGCCACGATTCCGTTCGGCATGCCGACGGCGCGCGCGATCACCAGCGACAGGCTCGCCGCGCGCAGCGGATCGGCGGCGGCCGCCAGCGCCACCGTCTCGAAGGCCAGCACGATCAGCGCATCGCCGGCGAGCAGCGCCAGCGCCTCGCCATGCGCGGCGTGGACGGAGGGCCGCCCCCGGCGGAGCGCGGCGTCGTCGAAGCAGGGCATGTCGTCGTGCACGAGCGAAGCGCAATGGAGAAGCTCCACGGCGACCGCGGCGGCATTGGCGACCAGCGGCCGGTCGTCGCCGCAGGCGAGCGCCACCGAAAGCGCGAGGCGCGGGCGGATCCGCTGGCCGGCCGGGAAGACCGAGGCCTCGCAGGCCGCGGCGAGGCGCGGCGGCGCGGCGGCGCCCGTCACTCGGGCGAGCGCCCGACGCAGCGCGTTCTCGATCCTCTGCGAAAGCTCGTCTCCAGCCATCCGATCCTCCCGAGGCAAAGGCGTATGGACGCGACCATATGTAAATGATAGTTGACACAATAAATGACAAAAGAAAACGACAATCGTCCGATGGGTGGGCGGCAGGCGCGCCGCCGGGTCGTTGTTGTCGGCGCCGGCATCGGCGGCCTCGTCGCGGCGCTCGTCATGGCGGTGGCCGGCGCCGAGGTGACGGTTCTGGAAAAGGCGCCGCGGTCGGGCGGCAAACTGCGCCGTGTTGCCGTCGCCGGGCACGCGATCGAGTCAGGCCCGACCGTCCTCACCATGCGCTGGGTCTTCGAGGCGATCTTCGCGACGGCAGGGGCTCGGCTCGACGCGCACCTGCGGCTGACGCCCGCGAGCGTTCTCGCCCGGCACTTCTGGGACGACGGTTCGGTGATGGACCTCCACGCCGACGAGGACGCTTCGGCCGCGGCGGTGGCGGCGCTCGCCGGCCCGAACGAAGAGGAGGGCTACCGCGCCTTCCGCCGCTTGACGGCGGAAGTCTTCGGAACGCTCGAAGCGGGCTTCGTCGAGCATCCCGCCCCCAACATCGCGACATTGACGCGATCGGTCGGCCTTGGCGGCCTCGCGCGGCTGTCGCGCATCGAGCCGTTCAACGCGCTCGCGAAGGTCGTCGGGCGTCACTTCCGCGATCCGCGGCTTCGCCAGCTTTTCGGGCGCTACGCCACCTATTGCGGCTCCTCCCCCTATCTGGCGCCCGGCCCGCTGATGCTGATCGCCCATGTCGAGCAGCGCGGCGTCTGGCTGGTGGAGGGCGGCCTGACGCGGATCGCCGAAGCGCTGGAGCGGATCGGGCGCGAATGGGGGATCGAGTTCCGCCACGGCGCGGAGGTCGCAGCCATCGAAGCGCCGCGCGGGACGGCGACGGGCGTCCGGCTTGGCTCGGGCGAAAGGATCGCTGCCGACGCGGTGGTATTCAACGGCGACCCGGCCGCCCTCGCCGCCGGGCTTCTGGGAAGCGACGTCAGCCGGGCCGTACCCGGCGTCGCACCCGGGCATCGGTCGCTGTCGGCGCTGACCTGGTCGATGCGGGGGGACGTGCAGGGCTTCCCACTGTCGCATCACAACGTTTTCTTCTCGAAGGACTATCCGGCCGAGTTCCGCGACCTCTTCGCCCGGAACCGGCTGCCCGAGGACCCGACCGTCTACGTCTGCGCGCAGGATCGCGACGCGCGCGCCACGGCCACCGTCCGGGGCGAGGAAAGCCTCTTCCTGCTCGTCAACGCGCCGGCCCGGTCCGACACCCATCCCTTCAGCCAAGAGGAGATCGCAGCATGCGAGACGCGGATGGTGGTACGGCTGGCGCGGGCAGGCTTGAGGATTTCCGGCAGGCGCGAAGCGAGCGTCCGGACGGAGCCGGGCGATTTCGCGGCGATGTTTCCGGGGTCAAGCGGAGCGCTCTACGGCCGGGCGTCGCATGGCTGGGCGGCGTCGTTCCGCCGGCCGGGCGCGAAGACCCGTATCAAGGGGCTGTTCCTGGCGGGAGGGGGGACGCATCCGGGCGCGGGCGTGCCGATGGCTGCGCTATCGGGCCGGCACGCGGCCTCGGCGGTGCTGACGCATTTGGCTTCGACCGCGCGGTCCCGCCCGGCGGCTATGCCTGGTGGTATCTCGATGCGATCGGCGACGACGGGCGGAACGCGCTGACGGTCATCGCCTTCATCGGCAGCGTCTTCTCGCCGTACTACGCGGCGGCGCGGCGGCGGCGTGAGGGCGCGGCCGATCCCTTCGACCATGTCAGCATCAACGCCATCCTCTACACGCCGCACGGCAAGCGCTGGGCGATGACGGAGCGGGGCCGAGGCACCCTGAATGCCAGCGCCGCACGCCTCGCGATCGGCCCGAGCGCCTGGACCTGGACCGGCCGGCAGCTCGTCATCGACATCGACGAATGGACCGTGCCCGTTCCGAAGCGCCTGCGCGGCCGCATCATCGTCGAGCCGGGGCCGGTCTTCGCGGAGGAAATCTGCCTTCACGACAACCGCCGACATTTCTGGCGGCCGGTCGCGCCCTGCGCCCGCGTCGAGGCGCGGTTCGACCATCCCGATCTCGGCTGGCGGGGCAGCGCCTATCTCGACATGAACCACGGCGCGGAGCCGCTGGAAGCGGGCTTCCGCCGCTGGGACTGGTGCCGGAGCGAGGCCGACGGCGGGACCCGCATCCATTACGAGACGTCGCCGCGCGAAGGTGGGCCGCGCAGCCTCGCGCTCGAATACCGGCGCGACGGGACGCTCGCCTCGCTCGCGGCCAAGCCGAGCCGGCCCCTGCCGCGAACCGGCTGGCGCGTCGCGCGCTCGGCGCCGGGAGCGGCGCATGTCGAACGGACGCTGGAGGACACGCCCTTCTACAGCCGCTCGATGCTCGGCCAGGACGGGTCGCGGCGGCGCGCGATCCACGAGACGGTCGATCTCGACCGTTTCCGCTCGCGCTGGGTGCAGGCGCTGCTGCCGTTCAAGATGCCGCGGCTCGCGGGTCGAGGCGGCGCCTCCGTACCCGTTCTCAGCCCGGCCCTGCCGGGACGACTCCGGCCTCCGCTGCAGCCCGGCGAATGAGCGCGGCGATCTCGGCCGGCTCGCTTTCGTGCACGAGATGGCCGCCGCGCCGGATCGGCACGACCCGGGCGTTCGGCATGCGGGCCGCGACGGTCCGCGCGTCGGCCGGCGGGATCGCCCGGTCGTCGGCGGCGGCGACGAGCACGAGCGGCATGGCGAGAGCGGGCAGACGCCGCTCGATCGGGTCGAGGTCCCAGTTCGCCATCATGCCGAGCGTCGCCGCGACATGGCCGGACGATCGGAACAGGCGCGCATAGAGTTCGACGCCGCGCGCATCGACGGCGGAGCCGGTGCTTTCGAGCAGCCGGCGCGTGGCGTCGCGGCTGATCGCCCGGAGCGCGAACAGCCGGGGCGCCAGCGGATTGAGGAACAGCAGCTTGGCGAGCGGCGAGAACAGCGCCGCCCCCCGGATCGGCAGCAGCGCCCCGTTGAGGGCGACCACCGTTTCGGGACGGATGGAGCCGTCGAGCGCCATCGCGACCAGAACGGCGGCGCCGGCGGAATGGCCGACCGCGACTTGCGGCTCGAACCCCGCTTCGGCGAGGACGCCGCGCACGAGCCTCGCCATGCCCGGCAGCGAGAGGCCGTCGCCGGAGGCGGGATGCTGCGTGAAGCCGTGGCCGGGAAGGTCGAGCGCCAGCACTCGGAATCCCGAGGCCGCCAGCAAGGGCGCGAGGTCGCGGAACGAATGGGTCGCCGCCCCCGTGCCGTGGACGAACAGGACGCGCGGCCCCTCGCCCATCTCCTGCAGGTGCCAGAGCAGCCCGCCGGAGCGCACGAAGCGGCTGAATGCCCGGTTCGGCCAGTCGCGGCCTTCGACGCTCCAAGACGGGCTGCGCAAACCACCGAACATGGAAGCCGTCAGGCCTTCATTCTCGCGCCGACTTCCTGGGCCAAGCTTCGCGCTCCTCCTTGCGGCAGCGCCAGGTATTCGGCGCCGAGGTTGCGGGCGAGTTCCGCCGTGCGTGGCTGCGCTCGCCGGGCCGTGTCGATCAGGATGGCGCGGACGCCCGATTGCCGAAATCGCAGCGCCGCGCCCGCCAGATCCGCGGCCAGCTTATCCGCTGCGCTCGTGCCGTCCAGCGCGACATTGCCGCGTCCGTCGGTGAGGAAGACCACGATCGCGTCCTGCCCCTTGCGCACGGACGCCGCCGCCACTCGCGAGGCGAGGAGGATGCCGTCCGCCAGAGGCGTGCCGCCGCCGCCGGGCAAGGCCGCAAGGCAGCGCTTGGCGCGGACCAGCGAGCGCGTCGGCTCGAGCAGCGTTTCGGCGCGCCGGCCGCGAAAGGCGATCAGGGCGACGCTGTCGCGGCGGACGTAGCATTCGGCCAGCAAGTGCTCCACCGCGCCCTTGGCTTCGGCGAGGCGCTCCACCGCGGCCGAACCGGAGGCGTCGACGGCGAAGATCGCGGTCGTACCGGTCTTCGTCCTAGCGCGGACGAAGCGGAAATCGTCCTTGCGCACATGGAGCCGTTTCGAAGGCGAAGCCTCCTGCATGCCGGTGCGCGCGCGGATAAGCTGCCAGGGCGCCGCCTGCCGAAGCGTCGCGAGAAGGTCGATCCGCGCATCCGGAACCGGTTTCCTGGCGCTCGGCGTCAGCGCACGGCCACGCCGCCCGTGCGCCTCCGTCGCACCGGCCTTGCCGGCGATGCCGCGCTTCGCCCGCTCGCGCGACGTCGCCTGGAGGGCGAGGAGCACGTTCCGCGGCAGGACGGTCCGCACGGCGTCGAGAACCACGTCCGGCGCAACGCCGTCGGTCGCCGGCGCTGGCTCGCGATCCGGATCGCGAGGCGCGACGCCGTCTTCCGGGGGCGCGTGCGAAGCAGGTTCTTCCGCCTCCGCCGCGCTTTCCGCCGGGTCCGGCAGCCGCACGCCGAGCACGAGCCGCAGCGCCGCGACGGCGTCTTCCGCCTCGACATGAGTAACGCCGCGAAGCGCGGCAACCGCGCGCGCCGCTCGAACGAGGTGCAGCGGCGCGCGGAGGGACGCGAGCCCGAGCGCCGTCGCTGCCGAAGCGAGCGCTGCCACCACATCCTCCCCCATCTCCACAGCGCCGAGCCGCGAGCGCGCGGCGCGGATGTCCGGCGTAACGATGGTCCGTGCCGTTTCTCGCCAGGACAGGGCATCGAGATCGACGACCAGCCCGAGGCGGTCGGCAAGGACGGGCACGAGCCGTTCGTCGTCCTCCGCGCTTTCATCGAGCGCGATCAGCGCGAAACGAACCAGCTTCTCGTCCAACGCCGCCGCGATCACACCGGCGGCGGTGCGGTCCAGCCGCTCCGCCATGGCCACGACGAGACAGCCGCCGTCCACTGCCTCCAGCAGTCCGGGCTCGGCGACCGGACGGCCGCGCCCGAGCGTTGCAGCGAGGTCGAGGCCGCCGACCAGCCGCTCTGCCGCGATGCCGCCCGCAACGCGCCGGATCGGCACCTCGGGGCCGAGGCAGCGCGCGAGCTCGTCGAGCCAGCGGTCGCGCACGGGTCCGGCTCGCGAGCGCACCCGGATGCCGCCGAGCCCGCGGCCGTCGACAGCGACGAGGGCGGCGGCGAGACAGGCGTCCACCCAGGCGCTCGTCACGCGGCGATCTCGACGAGGGCGCGCTCG
Organism: Plantimonas leprariae; assembly: GCF_008802405.1. GTDB lineage: Bacteria > Pseudomonadota > Alphaproteobacteria > Rhizobiales > Rhizobiaceae > Plantimonas > Plantimonas leprariae. The sequence goes on along the minus strand of NZ_VZDO01000005.1, from coordinate 189,597 downwards.
ACGCGCGCGCCGGAGCCGCTTTCGTCCAGCGGATCGCGCCGCAGCCGGTGCCGCAGCGCGGAGACGGCGACGGCGCGGACCGCGCCGGCGGTCACCGCCGCGCCGCCCTCCAGCGCCGTCAGCGCTCTCGCCGCCCGGACGAGCGTCAGTTCGCCTCGAAGGCCGTCGACGCCGAGCGCGAGACAGAGCGCCGCTGCCTGCTCGAGGACCGCATCCGACGTCGCGACGGAGCTCAGCGCGTCCCTCGCCTTGCCGATCCGCGCGCGGAGCGCCGCGTCCTTGCGTTTCCAACTCTCCGCGAAGGCGCGTGGATCCCGGTCGAAGGCGTCGCGGCGCTTGACGACCTCGACGCGCGTCGCGACATCGCCCGGCGAAGCCACTTCCACGGAAAGCCCGAAGCGGTCGAGCAGTTGCGGACGGAGCTCGCCTTCCTCCGGATTGCCACTGCCGACGAGCACGAAGCGCGCCGCGTGGCGAACGCTCAGCCCTTCCCGCTCCACCACGTTGAAGCCGGAGGCCGAAACGTCGAGCAGGAGATCGACGAGATGGTCTTCGAGGAGGTTGACCTCGTCGATGTAGAGGAAGCCGCGATGGGCCCTGGCGAGAAGGCCCGGTTCGAAGGCCTTCTCGCCCGAAACGAGCGCCTTTTCGAGATCCAGCGCGCCGGCGACCCGGTCCTCGGTCGCGCCGAGCGGCAGGTCGACCACGGGAACCGGGGCCTTGCGCGACTTCGCGCGGCCGTTCGCGGCGTCCTTCGCGCATTGCGGGCAGCGATCCCGCTCGTCCGCGGGGTCGCAGTTGTAGCGGCAGTCGCCGGTCACCCTCATCGGCGGCAATAGCCCTGCGAGCCCCCGGATCGCGGTCGTCTTGCCCGTGCCGCGATGGCCGAAGACCAGGATGCCGCCGATGCGCGGATCGACGGCGGCGAGCAGCAGCGCCCGCTTCATCTCCTCCTGGCCGACGATCGCCGAGAACGGATAGCTGAACTCCATGCCGTGACCCGTGCAACGCCTGCCCTGCACCGTCCGGAACCGCTTTCCCGCCGGCGCGCCGGAATGGCCGACAGTGTGCCGGACACTTCCGACTGTCAATCTGTTTTGACATATCTGCTTTGACAGATTTCGGCTTTGGGAGTAGCTCTTGCCATCGGAAGGCATCGAGCCGCCGCGACGGCGGAAGGAGGGTTCGGCCGAGCCGGAACGCCCGCGCCCGGCATGCTATCTCGACGAAAATCCCGTCGCTGCCAGCCTCGTTTCATCCATCACCGATCCGTTCCGTCCGGCCCGCACCCCGGTTTCGAGGGGTGGCAGGTGGATGGCGTTCAACCAGGGAGGAGAAAGTCCATGAAGTCTGCGTTGATGTTGCTCGCGGCCCTGCCGCTCGTCGTCGCCGTGCCCGCCATCGCGGCGGACCATCAGGTGAAGATGGTGAACAAGGGCGCGAAGGGCGAGATGGTGTTCGAGCCGGACCTCATCACGGCCGCGCCCGGCGATACCGTGACCTTCATCCCGACCGACGCGGGCCACCTCGCCGAAACTATGAAGGGCATGGTCCCGGCCGGCGGCAAGGAGTTCAAGGGCAAGGCCGGCAAGCCGGTGACGATGACGGTCGACGCCGAGGGCGTCTACGGCATCAAGTGCCAGCCGCACTATTCCATGGGGATGGTCGCCCTCGTGGTCGCGGGCAAGCCGACGAACCTCGCCGAGGCGAAGGCCGTCAAGCAAGTATCCCCGAAGGCGAAGGCGCGTCTCGACGAACTGTTCGCAGAGGTCCCGAGCAACTGAGGCGGCGGCGCGGCTTGCGATGCCCAGCCGAACCGGAGGGCGCCGCGGGCGCGCTCCGCGGTTCGAGGCCTACGGCGCCGCCGCGTTCATCCGGAGCACACCCCAGTTGAGCGCAGCGGCGATCGTAACCCAGATCAGGTAGGGGACGAACAGGATGGCGGCCGTCGCGGAAATGCCGGCCGCCGCCACGATGAAGGCCGCGATCGCCAGCCAAAGGAGCAAGACCTCCGCCATGGCGAGATCGATCCGGCGCATGCCGAAGAAGATCGCCGACCAGAGCGCGTTGAGCACGAGCTGGATGCCCCACAACCAGACTGCCGGACCGCCCGGCTCGTTCCGCCACACGAGCCACCCGGCGATCACGATCATCACGTAGAGCACGGACCACACGGCGCCGAAGGCCCAGTTCGGCGGCGTCCAGGACGGCTTGCGCAGCCGTTCGTACCATTCGCCCGGTCGAAAGAAGCCACCGCTCGTTGCCGCGGCGAATCCGAGGAGCCCGAAGACGGCGAGGGTCCAGTCGATCAAGCTCCTGCCTCCCGTTCCCGCCTTGTCGATCCGATCAGCTAAGCGAGCGGTCGGCCGAAAAAAGAGCGCATGTCGATAGGCGCGCTCCTGTCGGTGTTTCCGCCGGACCGCAATGGGGCCCTAGATCGGCCAATCGTCAGTTGGCCGGGAGGCCGAGTTCCTGACGCTCCAGCCGTCGCGGCCGGGGATGGCGTCGGCGCTTGCCGTCGGCGTCGACGGGCCTGTCGCGGGGCTGCTTGTCCTGGCAGACGAGACGATAGATCTTCGCCACCTCGCTCATGAGACCCAGGCGAACCAGTTCGCCGAGCGCTTCGGGTTGGTCGGCGATGCCGTGCGCCCTTCGCCAGCCCTCTACGGCCGCGATGAGATCGTCGTTCACATAGGCGGCCACGCAATAGCGGCGAAGAACACCCTCGCCGGGCCATGGCTCGCCGTCACCCCCCGATGCTTCGCTGTTCCACACGGCACCCTCCTCCGTCGCGAAGCGGCTGCGAAGTCTTGTCGCTTCCTTGCCGCACAGCATTGCGAGGGTAAGGTTAGGTCCAAACCGGCGGCGGCGTCCATACCGTCCGTGCCGTTTGCCAGCAAATATTCGCGCCTCGGGCGGCTGGCGGCTCGCGCATGTCCCGGTGACCGGACGCACCGCTTCGGCAGCACGCCGGTGGAGAACGCGATCCTTCGGATCGACTTTCTCCGGCACCGATTGTGTCCGGTGAGCACGAGCCGATATAACGTCGGCGAGCAGACGCTTCCCCCGAGTTATCCCGACCCGATGGCATCGAAACCTTCCCCGCCGCGCCTGCAGCTTCCGGCCGCCGATAGCCAGACCCTCGCCGATCTCATCGCCGCCTCGGCCGACCTGACCATGGTGGTCGACGCCAACGACGTCATCGGCGATCTTTCCCACAACCTGCAGGACGTTTCGGCCGCGCCGATCGCCGCGTGGCGGGGCAAGCGGATCGACAAGGTCGTCAATCATTCCAGCCATCCCGCGCTGAAGGCCATGCTGCTTTCGGCGCGCGAGGGCCGGCCGACGAGCGGCTACGAGATCGGCCACTCCCTCGGCGGCGGCGACGCGCTGCCGCTGCAATATTCCGCCTTCCATGTCGGCGGCGACGGCGAGATCGTCCTGATCGGACGGGACCTGCGTCCGACCGCGAGCCTCCAGTCGCGCCTTCTCAACAATCGGCAGTCGCTGGAGCGGAACCGGCGGCGCCAGCGGCAGGCGGAAACCCACTACCGGATCCTGTTCGAGACGGTCTCCGACGCCCTCGTCGTGCTCGACGCCGACACGGGCAAGGTGCGGGACGCCAATCCTCGGGCGGCGGCGCTGCTGCGCTCGGCGCCGGCGGCCCTTGTCGGCAAGGCGCTGCCGGCTCTTTTCGAGAAGGGCGAGCGGGCGGAGATGAAGGCGATGCTCGCCCGCGTTGCCGCCACGGGCGCTCCGGCCACGCTGTCGACCGATGCCGCAGGCAGTCGGGACGGTCTGTCGCTCGCCGCGGAACTCTTCCGCGCCGACGACCTGAAGCTGATCCTCGTCCGCCTCTCGCCCGGAAGGCCCGACCGCGGCCCGGATGCCGCACTGGACGCCGGTCTCGGCGACCTCGTCCGCAACGCGTCCGAGGCGATCCTGCTGATCGACGAGGACGGAACGGCAAACTGGGGCAACGAATCGTTTCTGGCGCTGGCGGGCATTCCCCTCGCCGCGCAGGTCGTCGGGCGTCCGCTGGACGCCTACCTGCAGTGGCAAGGCATGGACCTCGACTCGATCCTCGACCGGGTGCGGACGAGCGGACGCATGCCGATGGTATCGGGCGTCCTGAAGGCGGTGGACGGACGTTCCCTCGAGATCGAGACGTCGATCGTCGCCCGGTCCGGCGAGCCCGGCTCGGGCTATGCGCTCGTCATGCGCCCCCGTTTCGAGGGCGAGGGCGACCCGGGCCGCGGCACGGGCGGCGGCGCCCTCCTCCGGGACGATTTCATCGAGATGGTCGGCCGCATGCCGATGAAGGATTTGATCCGCGACACGACCGACGTCATCGAGCGCATGTGCATCGAGGCCGCGCTCAAGCTATCCGGCAACAACCGAGCCTCGGCGGCACGGATGCTGGGCCTCAGCCGGCAGGCGCTGTACCTGAAGCTCAACCGCTACGGCATCGCCGACGACGAATGACCGCACTGGGGCCGGCGGCTTTCGCGGTCGACGGGCAACCTCATTCGACCAGCTTGCGGTAGAGATGCCAGGTCGCATGCCCGAGCACGGGCAGCACGACCGCAAGGCCGATGAACAACGGCACCGAGCCGGCGAAGAGCAGCACCCCGATGATGCCGCCCCAGACCAGGATCGGCACGGGGTTGAGGGCGGTCGCCCGCAGCGACGTCCCGACCGCGGCCGTGACCGTCATCGGACGATCGAGCAGCAGCGGAAACGTCACGACGCTGATGCTGAGCGCGACGATCGCGAAGAACAGCCCAACGATGTTGCCGACGACGAGCAGCGTCCAGCCTCGCGCCGAGGTCAGGACATCCGACGCGAAAGTCGTGAGGGACTCCTGGCCCTGCCCGGAATAGATGAGCGCGTATATGGCCTGCGCGCTCAGGAGCCAGAGCAGGAAGACCGCGAGAAGGACGACGCCGAACCCGACGATCGAGGTGAGCTGCGGCGAAGACAGAACGTCGAAAGCGTGCCGCCAGGACATATCGGCGCCGCTCTCGCGCCGGCGGCTGATCTCGTAGAGGCCGAGCGCCGCGATCGGACCCAGCAGCGCGAAGCCGGTGACGAGTGGATAAAGCAGGGGAAGCGCGCCGTTGCCGGACGTCCACAAGCCGATCAGGACGCCGACGATGGGATAGATGAGTACGATGAACGCGTAGTGGGAAGGCTTGTCCATGAAGTCGGACCAGCCTTCGCGAAGCGCGGCCTTGACGTCCGCGACGCCGATCGTGCGAACGTGGACATCCGTCAGCGTTCGGTGCGAGATCGGGTTTTCCGCAAGCTTTGCCATGACGATTTCTCCCGGGCCAATTGACCGGAGCGACGGCAGCCTGAACTCTGGGTTATTCCTCCGATGCTTTCCCGACACAGGCCGAACGCCGCTCGATGCGATGCACGCTGCCTTCGCCTCGCTGCACGCTTGTCGCCACGTGGCGACAGGCTGCTTTCGAGGCGTTTCGTCGACAGTAGATATGTGCGTGCGACGGGCCGTCGAGGGGCGCGCCGCCCGGCCTCGGCTCCGCTTGCCGCAATCCGGCTACGGATAGCTGCGGCCGGTCGGCGGCAGAGGCTTCACCGCAGGAAATAGGCGGAAGCGAGAAGCGCCATTGCGAGCAGGGCGACGACCATGACCGCCAGCAGATCCGGCAGCACGCCGTCGGCAGTCCGGTCGGATTCGACTTCCGAGTCGTCGCGCCCGAGCAACGCCCGGCTGGCGATCTCCTGATTCTCGCGCTTGCGCAGCGAATAGGCGAAGGACGCGCCGACGATGATCACACCGGACAGCAACGTGAAGAACGTCAGGACGATGAGCGGGCTGCTGCTGGTCACGGCTTCCATCTCCACCCACGGATGAGCGGCTAATCGGCCGGCCACCACAAGGTTCCCCGGCCGGGCGGCAAGCGTTGCGAGGCGGCTGACGGATCGGGCACCCCGTTCGCCCAGCGGGCAGGCGTCTCGACAATCCGGCACGGCGGATGCGAAGATCGCCTTCGGATCGAATCCTCCCCGTTTAAGAGAGGTTCCGGCGATGCCAAACGAGCGATCGCAGTTCGATCTCGAACAGGCGGTGGTCGCCCCCCTCTTCGGCTTTGCGGCGCATCCGGAACGGTCGGCCGCGCTCGGCGAGATCCATGCGCGCCCGCACCCGGTGCTCGAAACGCCGAGCGTGCTGATCCAGATCGCGTTCATGACCGAAGCCGGGTCGACCAAGGACGAGGCGCTGCTTCGCGAGCTTTCGCACCTCGCCGGCGCCGCCGCGCCCGGCCGAAGCGTCCGGCAGCATGCGATGCCCTGGTGGAAAGGCTCCTTGCGGTGGGAACGCCACACCGAATTCTCGACCTATCTCTGGATCGGGCCTCTCGATGCCGACGGGCCCGAGCCGGGAGACGTGCCCTTCGGCAGCGGCTTCCAGCCGCCGGGCGCGGCGATCTCCGGCATCCGCCTCGAACTGCGCGAAAGGACGGCCGCGGCGGAGCAACTCGTCGCCTCGTTCGATCCGGGCAGCCTCTGCCTCTCGCTGGTGGAAGCCGGCAGCGCGACGGTGGCGACGGATTTCCAGCAGGATGCGGACGGCCTGACGCGCATCCTCGTTCTTGACGGCGGCCTTTCGCCGGAACGCCTCGGCGCGCTGTGCCAGCGGGTGATGGACCTCGAAACCTACCGGACGCTCGCGATGCTGGGGCTGCCCCTGGCGCAATCGCTGTCGCTGCGCACGCGCCACATGGAGGATCGCCTGGCGACGCTGACGGGCGAGATACGGGAGGCCGAGCGGCGCGACAGCCAGACCCTCTTGTCGGAACTGACCGACCTTGCCGCCGAGCTCGAAGCCGACGCCGCCGCGAGCCTCTATCGCTTCGGGGCCAGCCGCGCCTATGACGGCATCGTGGAGGAACGGCTGGCGGAACTCGGCGAGCAGCCTTTGTCCGGATTCGATACACTGCAGGCGTTCCTGCAGCGACGCCTGGCGCCGGCCATGCGCACCTGCCGATCGGTGGAGGAGCGGCAGGCCAACCTGTCCCAGAAGCTGGCGCGGGCGGCGGACCTGCTGCGCACCTGGGTCGATGTCGAGGTCGAGAACCAGAACCGCGATCTGCTCGCTTCGATGAACGATCATGCCCACGCGCAGCTTCGGCTGCAGCAGACCGTCGAGGGCCTCTCGGTGGCGGCGGTATCCTATTATGTCGTCGGTCTCGTCGGATACCTGGCGAAGGGAGGCGGCGTCTTCGGGCATGCGGTCGCGCCCGAACTCGTTACCGCGGTCTCGGTGCCCGTCGCGGTCGTCACGATCTGGTGGCTCGTCCGCAAGGCGCGGCGCGCGCATGGCGGCATCGCCGACAGGACTTGAACCGGCGGCAGCGTCGGCATCGCGAGGACGGCGGCATCCTTCCCGGTTCGAGGCTTTACTTCCGTCTCGCCGCCGCTGATGTTGAAGCCGCCATGTATCGCGTCGGCCAGGATCATGCCGCGGTGCGATGCGCTCGGCGAGAGACGCCAACGAGCGTGTCCACCGCGACGTCGGCCGCCATGCCAGTCAGTCGGAAGCATCGATGATCAGATAAATCGGGGAGATCGACGTGGAAAAGGCTTCGCAGATCGTCATCGCGACGAAGATTCCGTGCATGCGATACGAAGGCGGCGAGGACGAGCGCCTGTGCGTCGTTCTCGCCTATGCGCTCGGCTTGATCGGGACGCGGCACATCGTGACGGAGGCATCGCGCTCCATCGCCAAGATCTACACTTACCGGGGCGAACTGGTGGTCGCGACGAACCAGCCGCTGCCGGCGTCCTGGCGAATGGCGTTCGAGCGCGCCTGGGAGGAAGTCGGCTACGAGCCGGCGGACAGCGTCTCCTTCGTGAACGTCGACGCCTCGGAATGGGACGGGTTCTGGCGCCATCGCAGCTTCGACGGCGACGCGAGACCTCGCCCGTAACGGTCCGCCTCGACGGACGGACGACGGTCCGCCCGCCGACGGTCCTCTTTGAAGGCGCGCTCGATCCGGTCCCGGAGCAGCTTTACGAGGCAGGCCAGCGCCGTGCGGTCGCCGGTCGTGACGAAAATCTCGACCGGCGGCATGCTGGGAACGAGCTTCAACCGCCGAGCCTGGCGAGTTCCGCCGCGCCGGTCGAGATGCGCGCGACGTAGAAGCTGCGGCTCGTATACTGAACCGATCGCCTGCTGCGAATGCTCGGCAGCGCCCCTATCGGCCGCAGCGATGAGTCGGCAGAGCCATCGGCCGGAGCCGATATGTAGGAGCGACCAATAAATCCTTGATCGGATCCTGCCGCGCCCCGCGCCGTCGCGCGTTCCCGCATGCATATCCACTGTGACGAGTGCGAAGCGACATGACGATCTCGGGTGACTTGGGCGAGCTGGTCGGCAAGAACGTGCTTGTGGTGGAGGACGAGTACTTTCTGGCGACGGAGATGGCGGAGGCGGTGCGGCAGGCGGGCGGCACGGCGCTGGGTCCGGTGCCGGACGTGGAAGGGGCGATGGCGATCATCGCCGCGGCGCGGGTCGACGCGGCGGTGCCCGACATCCGGCTGGGCGACGAGACCTCGTTTCCGGTGGCGGCGGCCTTGAAGGCCAAGGGCGTGCGGGTCGTGTTCGTCACCGGCTACGACGACTGGTTCCTGCCGAACGAACTCGACGACGTGCCGGTCTACCGCAAGCCCGCCGACCCCGACAACGTCGTCCGCATCCTCCTCGAACCCAAACCCGGCGACAAGGCCTGATGCAGGCGGCAAGGAGGTCCGCGCCCTTCGTGCTGGTGAACCAAGGGCGAAGGGCGATCCGACCTTTTCTGGAGAATCTACCGCAAGCGACGCAGACGCGTCGCCAGAACGAGATCGAGCCGGCCGAGCGTCGCGGCGATCTGCTTGTCCTGGCCGAACGCGGCGGCGAGCTCGGCCTCCAGCGCCTGCTCGATGCCGCGCACCGCCTCCGCCTTCTTCCGTCCGGAGTCGGTCAGGTGCAGGAGGACCCGGCGCGCATCCGTCACGTCGGGTAGGCGCACGACCCAACCTTTGCGTTCCAGGATGTCAGCCATCTTCGATACTGTCGACGCGCGGACCGATAGCGCATTGGCGATATCGATCACTGAGCGCGGTGCATGATTCTCGAACAGCAGCAGGAACTGATCCTGCCCGACAGCGACATCGATATCGGCAAGCTTTATGCCGACGAGCTGGCGCACGGACTTCGAAATCGACAATAGAGGCGGAAGAAGGACGAGATCCCCTGTTTCGTCTCTGCTCATATCCATCGATCTGTTGACCGCCGCGCTTGCCATCGTCGGTTTCCCTCCGCCGGTCTTAACTCCATGACAAATAGTCAGATTTGTCGAAATGTCGCATCTATCGATTGCATAGCCAGCGGATGACTTCGGGCGGATTTTCTCCCGTTGAACCCCATGAATAGAAAGCGATATTAGCACCTTTCATCGTGAAAAGGTCGCATGCCGATCAAAGCCTTATCTACCTGCCGCAAAGAACTTGTCGGCACTTGGAAGCGAAAGCGAGCCAGCCAAGAAGTTCCTTCAGAATTTCGCCGAAACGGCGCTTCCGCTCGATGCACTATGTGTCTGCGCCGATGTCAGGCTCGGCGGCGCTTTCGTCGACAGCGAACAACAAGATTTTCGGCGTCGTCTCCGAGACGCTGCCGGCCAAGGTCGCCGCCCAGTTCCATAGCGGCTTGTGGAACCCGGATTCGGCCGACTGAACGGTTCCAGCAGTTTCCTGGAGGCCGGCGGGGTACGCTTCCCGCCGTGTCCGCTTCGCCAGCGGGTCCGGTGCTATCGCTTGTCGGCGAAGAAGGCGCGCATGTCGGCGAGGAGCAAGTCCGGCTGCTCCAGGGCGGCGAAGTGGCCGCCCTTCGGCATCTCCGTCCAGCGCCGGATGTCGTAGGTCTTCTCGGCCTGACTGCGCGGCGGTGGCGGGAAGACCGGATCGGGAAAGGCGGCGACACCGGTCGGAACCGCGATCTGGGTGCCCGCCGGGAACTGGCTCGACCCTTCGAGCATGCGGCCGCGATACATCCATGTCGACGTCACGAAGCTTCGCTCCGCGAGGTAGAGCATGACGTTCGCGAGGATCATATTCTCGTCGAACGTTTCCCAGAGTTCCGGCCGCCCGTCAGTGCTCCGACGGATATCGGCCCAGGCGCCGAACTTCTCCAGGATCCAGGCCGCCACGCCGACCGGGCTGTCGGCCATCGCGACGCCGAGCGTCTGCGGCCGCGTGCCCTGCTGGTGCGAGTAGCCGCCCTCCTCCTTCGCCAGTTCCGCTCGCCGTGCCGCCCAGGCGAGTTCGTCGGGGCTTTTCGGCACGGCATCCTCGGCCTGGATCAGCACCATGTTCAAATGCATCGCGGCGCAAAGGTCGTCGTGACCCTTCGCCATCCATGCGGCGATCGCCGCGCCCCAGTCGCCGCCCTGCACGAGGTAGCGCTTCGCACCGAAGAGTTCGAGCATCAGGAGGTGGAACAGTTCCGCCGTTTGCCGCGGCCCGATCGGCGACGCCGGCCGCCCCGAGAAGGCGTAGCCCGGCAGCGACGGCACGACGACGTCGTGCCCGTCCGCCACCAGCGGCCCGACGAGGCGCTCGAACTCGATGAACGAGCCCGGCCAGCCGTGCAGGAGCAGCAGCGGCGGTCGCGAGCCGTCGCCCTTCACATGGACGAAATGCAGCCGCTGGCCGGAGATTTCGGTGGTGAACTGCGGCATGCGGTTGAGACGCGCCTCCTGCGCGCGCCAGTCGAACCGCGACAGCCAATGATCGACGAGACGACGCAGGTCCGCGAGCCCGACGCCGGACGTCCAGCCGCCGGCATCCGGCAGGCCTTCCCAGTCGAACGCCTCGACTCCGGCGCGGATGCGGTCGAGCCGCTCCTGCGGCACGGCGATCGTGAAGGGCTGCGGCATGGCGGGCTCGTTCGGTTGCCCGGCACGAAAGGCACCGGCGCTCTGCATCGAAGATCGAGCGCACGGCGAGGCCGGCAAGCCCGTCGCATCGCGCAAGGAACGATGCCGACGCCGATGGCGGCCACGGCGACGGGCTTCCCGGACGCGCCGACCTATCTAGAATTTCCCGCCGGCCGAAGGAGGATCACCGCTTGTCCGCAACCGACATCATTCGACGGCATGGCGGGTGGATCGAGAAGTCCGCACGCTCCGGCTACGCCGCGCGCGGCGTCGTGTTTCTGATCATCGGTTGTTTTGCTTTCAAAGCCTCCTACTCGACCGGACGGACGATGGGCTCGAAAGATACCGTCCAGTTCGTGTTCGGCTCGTTCGGCGGCATCGCGCTGCTCGTCGGGCTGGTGCTTGCGCTCGCGGCCTTCGCCGCCTGGCGGCTGTTGCAGGCGGTCCGGGACGTCGACGGTCACGGCACGAGCGCGAAGGGCATGGCGGTGCGCGCAGGGCTGACCGGCAGCGCCGTATCCTATGCCGCGCTGGCGGTCTTCGCCGGAACGCTGGCCATCGGGGTCGGCTCGTCCGGCGGCGGCGCAAAGGAGGCGCTGGCAAAGGCCTTCGAGGCCGGCTGGGGAGAAGCGCTGACCTGGCTCGCCTGCGCGCTGCTCGTCGCGGTCGGCATCGCTCATCTCTTCAAGGGCGGCACGGCCGGGTTCGAGAAGTTCCTGTCGGTTCCCGCGGAAAGCCGGAACTGGCTGATACCGGTCTGCCAGTTCGGCCTGATCGCCCGCGGCCTCACCTTCCTGCTTCTTGCCTACCTCATCGCGACGGGCGTCGCTTCGCTGGAGGACAACCAGACACCGGGCCTCGCCACCGCGCTCGAAGCCATGTCCGGCTGGCGCTTCGGCTGGGCCTTCCTCGCCGCGACCGGGCTCGGTCTCATCGCCTTCGGCATCTACGCATTCGCGGAGGCGAGATACCGCCGCATCGAGGTCCGCTGACGGCGCGCGCGACGGAGGATGTTCGAGAGCGAGAGCCGGTCAGTTGCTGAACGGCGGACGACCATCGGCGTTGCGTGCGAGGTTCCGAGGCGCCCCGGCCTCGCCGGCGGCGTTCTTCGCGAATTCGGCCGTGATCGCCGCCCGGAAGCTCGGGAATAGCATGTCGTTGCCGAGGCCGCTGAGGTGGTCCTGATCGAAGAACAGCGGCTTGCCGTCTCGGACCGCCTCGCAAGACGGCCCCGGACACAGGACCGGGAACGGGTCCCAGATCCCGATGCGCGGGAAGCGGGCGACCATCGCCTCCATCGCCGCGACGACCGGTGCCCGCCGCTCCTGCAGTTCCGATGCCGGAACGGAGAAACCGGCCCGGCAAAGCGGGTTCATCCGGTTGAACCAGTCGAAGCAGCGGAACGGCACCGTCTTGAACACGGGCGTCGGCGCTTCGAACACGATCCGCGCGCCGCTCTTCAGCAACTGGCCGGTGACCGCCTCGGCGCGGGCCTCGTTGATGGTTGCCGGCGAGGCGCTCGCCGGCTGCGCGGCATGCGCTTCGCCGACATCGCCCCATTGGTTCACGAAGCGCCGGATGCGGAGCGTCGGCAGGAACATCACGTCCTCGGGCTTCAGCGCCCCCTGCAGGTCCGAAGCCAGCCGGCTTTCGAAGTCGCGGCAGCGCTCGCTGCCCTCGCTGGAACTGAAGCCGACCATGCCGCAGCCGGGCAGCGAGTACATCCGGACCTCGCGGCCGGTCTCGTAGGCGAAGCGCTTGAGCAGCCGGGCGTAGTGGTCCGTGTGGGAATCGCCTGCCACGAACAGTCGCCCCTTGTCCGGCGGCGAGGCGCATCCTTCCGGCGCGAAGACGGCGAGATGGACGCCGGCCACGTCCCGCTTGTCCTCGGCCACCGTGCAAGTTCCGACCGGAAGCCGGAGGTTCTCGGATTCGGGATACCAGGTCGCGAGATCGCCCGTGGCGCTCAAGGTCAAGGCCGGCTTGTAGTGGAACAAGGTGCCCGCCGTGACGGCGACCAGCCCCGCCGCCAGCGCCGCGCGGGCGATCGGGCGGAGGCCCGCACCGGTCCGCCGCTGCCAGTCGCGCGCCGGCGCCTCGATCCATCGGTAGCCGAGAACCGAGAGCAGCCCCGTCAGCCCGGCGGCGACGGCCATGTCCAGCCAGCTTTCGAGGCCGACCGTCCAGCGCATCATCACGTAGACCGGCCAGTGCCAAAGGTAGAGCGAATAGGACAGCCGTCCGACTTCGAGCGCCGGCCGGGAGCGCAACAGCCCCGCCGCCGAGAGGTCCGGCCGGGACAGCGTCCCGGCGATGATGCCGAGCGTTCCCGCGATCGGCAGGATCGCCCAGGGAACCGGAAAGCCCGCCAGCGGCGGACAGGCGAGCCCGACGGCGAGGAGCAGCGCCGAGACCGCGACGGTCGCGTTCGCCCGTCCGGGGTGGTGGAGGAACGGCTTCCAGCTGTCGGCGGTCAGGCAGAGGAGCATGCCGGCGCCGAGTTCCCAGAAGCGCGGCGGCAGAAGGTAGAAGGCTCGCAGCGGCTGCGTCTGCGTCCACCACAAGCCGACGAGCAGCGAGGCAAGGGTCAGCCCGATCAGGATCGCGGTGCGCAGCCGGACGAAACGGACGCCGAAATACATCAGGAACGGAAAGACGAGGTAGAACTGCTCCTCGACCCCAAGCGACCAGGTATGCGTGAACGGGTTGAAGCTTGCGCTCGGCGAGAAGTAGTCGTTCCCCTTCGACAGGACGATGTTGCTGAGGCCGAGGATGGCCGCCATGCCGGTCCGGTCGATGTCGCGGCTCAGCCATGCTTCCGGCACGAACAGCACGAAGGCCAAGGCCGTCAGGACCACGACCGTACCGAGGAGCGGAAAGATGCGGAACAGCCGGCGGGCGTAGAAGAAGGACAGGAACGACCCGAAGGACGCGAACTTCCGGTCGATGATCGATTGGGTGACGACGAAGCCGGAAATCGCGAAGAAGACATCGACGCCGAGAAAACCGCCGGGGAGGAAGCTTTCCTTCAGGTGGAAGATGAGGACGGACAGGACGGCGACGGCTCGCAGGCCGTCGATTTCCGCGAAGTAGCGGTGCTGCGAACGGTTCAGGGCGCCGGATTTCGAACCGTCCACGACGTTTCCGTTTGCTGGCGGCCCGTTTCGCCGCACGAGAGATGCGCCGAGGCGCAAGAATTCCGCAGTGGCTTACCGCCGCCGGCCCTCTGAATCAAGATGCTGCAGCGCAGCAAAGCCGAGCGGCCGGCGCATGGATGGCGCCGGCCGCCCGTTGTTCTCCGAAGCTGCGATCAGGTGAACAGGAAGAAGTCCGGCTTTACCTGGGTCGGTGCGACGTTCTGCAGGGTGACGCTGTCCGCCGTCCCGAAAGTGATCACCGTGTCGTGGCCCGACGCCGTGAAATGGAGGTCGGCGAACTTGCTGACGCCGGCATGGTCGAACAGGATCGTGTCGTGCGTCGCCGCCGAGACGGTGAAGTTCTTGATCACGTCCTTGCCTGCGCCCTTCCCGAAGACGAACGTGTCCTGCCCGCCGCTGGTGAAGGTATCGGCGACGCCCGCATGCGAGACCAGCTTGATCCCGGCCGAGTAGCTCGTCTGCTGGTGGGCGCCGGAAGCGTCGGTGACGTCCGTCCAGACCTTCTTCGTGCCTTCGTAGTGGTCCTGCTGGGTCGTCGAGGCGATCTTCGACGAGCTGGCATAGCTGAAGGTGAAGACGTCCTTCGACTTATCGACGGCCGTGATGGTCGCCGAGGTCTGGCGGCCCGCCGTGTCGTAGCTGTGCGCCTCGCTGGAGCCGTTCGCTGCCGTCTTGGTATCGGCGACGACCTTATCGGCTGCCCAGGACGTGGTAGCCACGACCTTGCCGGCGGTGTCGTAGACCTTCTGCTGCTTGTCGTAAGCGGCGTTCTTGATGCCGTACTGCGTGTCGACATGCGACCCGTCCGTCTTGTAGACGGCCGAGAACGTCTTGTTGCCGACGGCATCGTACTTCTCGGACAGCAGCAGCTTGCCCGCGGCGTTCTTGTCGGTCACGCTGGCGGTTCCGTTCGTCGCGAAGGTCTTCTCGAGACGCGTCCCGTCCGGATCGAGGTTGCTCTGATAGACCACCTTGCCATCCTTCCATCTGGTGGTGGCGATGACCTTGTCGGACGTGTCGTAGGTGTTCTGGAACGTGTCGTATCCAGCACTCCTGTAGCCGTACTGGGTGTTCACGTGCGAGCCGTCCGCCTTGTAGACCGCGGACCAGGTCTTGTTTCCGGCTCCGTCATAGATCTCCGTCAGCGCAGGCTTGCCGTTGGAGAAGAACACGTCCTTCTTCAGGAGCTTGGTCTCGTCACCGGCGGTGAATTTCACCACCGTCTTCGATCCGTCCGTGGCGGTCTCGGTGTAGCCGGTCTTCAGCTTCGTCTTCGCGTCGACCACGTAGACCTTGCTGGCAGCCGGCGTCTGCGTCGCCGGAGGCGTCGAGGTCACGGGCGTCGAGACCACGGGCGTCGGAGCCACGACCACTGGGTCAGCAGGCTTCGGCACGGTGACCGGCGCGGTATCCGACGCCTTCGCGGGCGTGGTGGCGGCATCGCTCGTCGCCGGGGTGGTGCCGCCGGTCGTCTGTGCGATCACCTTGCCCGCTGCATCGTAGCTGATCGTCTTCAGGACCTGGTCGGGCTGACCGGGCTTCAGGGTGACCTCGACGCGCGAGCCGTCCGCCTTGGTGACCGTGTAGTTGATCTCCTTGCCGGTCACGCCGTCGTAGAAGTGGGTCTCCTTGCTTCCGTCCGCCTTCCAAGTCTGGAGGAAGATCTTGGTGCCATCCGCCTCGTAGCGCTCCTGCCGGATCATCGTACCGGCCTTGTCGTAGGCGTAGATCTCGGTCGTGTAGGCCCTGCCCTTCAGTCCGAGATTGCCTTCGACGCGCGAGCCGTCCGCCGCTCTAATGACGTACTTGTATTCAAGACCGGTCTTCGGATCGAAGATATGCGTCTCAGAGGCTCCGCTCTCGGTTTTGATGATGCGGGTCGTCAGCTTGTTGTCGGCGTTGTACTGCTCGTTGAGGGTCGTTACCCCGGATTTCGAGATGTCGAGGATGCTGGTCTGGCCGACCGTGCCCTTGTCGATGATGTGCCGCGACCCATCGGCGTTGTTGATTTCCCGGTAGGTCTCGACGCCCTTCGTGTAGCGGACGAACTGCTGCACGTTCCCCTTTTGATCGTAGTAGGTGTCGATCCGGTCGTAGCTTTTCCCGGCCACGGGGTTCGTCTGGTAGAACGAGTAGGTTCCGCCCTGGATCTTCGAAAGCACGTCCTGCCCGTACTTGAAGACGTACGAGAAGATCGAGGACGAGACGGTCAGCACCGTGCCGTCGGTGACGACGATGGAGGCGACGTTGCCCTGCGTGACGATGTCCTTCAGGCGCGCGCCAATCTCGGCGCCGGTGCCGATCTCGATATAGGACGGCAAGGACTGCAGGCCGCTTCGACCCGTCGCGTCCGTCGCGATCGTCGTCAGCGCAGTCTCGGCGCCCTTCGGCACCTTCACGCTCAGCGTGTAGTGACCGTCGGCGTCGACCTTCGCGACGCCGAGCTTGGTGTCGCCGTTGTAGACCGCGACATTCGTACCCGCCTTCGCGGTTCCCGACAAAGCCACTACGCGCAAGCCGTCAGCGGCTACCGCCCCGACCTTGTCGACCGCGAGCTTCGGCGCGTCGATGAAGATATCCTTTGCGGGCATCGCGACCGCGGTGCCGGTCTTGATGTCGAGTTTACCGAATTCCGCGGAGATCGTCTCGGTCGCTGCGCCGTCCCGGTAGAGGCCCTCGCCCCACAATACCTTCTGCTGACCCTGATAGCCGAGCGGACCCGAGTAGTCCGCGAGCACGACGCCATCTCGGGTGACGACCAAGCGGCCGTTTCCATCGGGGTCGAAGACCGCTTTGATGTCGAATTTGTAGTCGTGGCCCCGCTCGATGTTCTTCAGGTCGGTATAGACGACCTTCGCGACGGGCTTCCCGTCCGTTCCCGTATAGCGAACGGTCAGCTTCATCTTTTCGCCCGTCATGCCGAGTTCGAACGGCGGCGAGTAGCCGGTGAGATTTCCGGTCCACTCCGCCAGATGCAGTTGGCCGAGGACGAGCCAATTGGCCGTGTTTGGACTGCCGGGATCGAGCTTGAAATTGAATCCGACCTCGACCGGCTCCTTATTGCCGAACAAGGTCTTGCTGGCGAGCTGAGTCCGCTCGGACTTCATGCCTGATCGGGTATCCCAGTTGAACTGATCGCCATCCCGGAGTTCGAAGCGCATCACGTCGCTGCCGACGTAACTGACGCTATATTTCTTGTAGGACGACAGAAAGTCGAACTGGATATTGTCCAGTACAATACGGTAGGAAGCGGACGTTTGCGTGTCCGCAAGTTGATCCGGAGTAATGATGCGAGGAGCCATGTCACGCCTTCCTTGAACGGATGCCCGACACCTATTAGTAGTAGCGACCCTCTAAAGCCTTGTAGATGAATACATTAGCATTTTATCCAGTGACATCGAAGCTCGCGGCGACGCACGAGAATTTGAATAGACTGGAGTCCCCCCGAGAGTGGCGGCCGGACTTCACGACCGCCGAATCCGTAGATCGCGGAAAAGCCGAAATCACGTCGGTAGCGTTCGGTAACGATCCCGACGCTCCTTCAATTGCCGACGGCCGGAAAATCGAGCCTCGTTCTGTCGAACGACGCTCGCGCTTCGTGCGAATGACGCAACGGCGAACGCGAACCAGAACATGTCGTTCAGGGCCGGGTCTACGATGATGGTTTCCGAATAACTGCGGAAGGACAACAAGAGGAACACCGCCATCGGCAGGACGATGGGCAGTGCCTGGCGCTTCGCGATGAGTGTCAGAAGATTGATCGTCGCCACCGCCCACATCAGAACGGCGAGCGTCACGCCGGGCAGCCCGAGTTGGAAGCGAAAATCTATCCAAGCGTTATGCGCGTGGGCGATCGGCCAACCTAGTTCCGCATAAGCAAGCTTTTTCATCCATTCAAACGTCCAGGCTCCCTGTCCGTATCCCCAGATCGGGTTCTCCGCGATCATCCCCCATGCGAAGCCCCAAATGTCCGCCCGGCCAGTCAGCGTCCCCTCTCGCCCGAGAATGCTGAACAGGATGCCGCTGCTCAACACGACCACCGCGAGGATGCCGACACCGGCAGCAGCGAATGCGAGGGTCACGATCGGACTGCGGGTCCGATTCACGACGAAGAGGATAATGACTATGACTGCGGTAACGACCGCCAAGGCGAGGATCGCCGTGGCAGAGTTGGCGAGCTTGAGCAATAGAAGGGCAAGCAGAGCGAGTGGAACGACGTATTTGAGCGGATAGACCTTCAAGTATCCGCATATCAGCGAGATCGTGAACGCAAACGCCACCGTGACGCCCAGCCCATTCTTGTGCTGCATAGCACCACGCCACGCCCCTCTTTCGTCCGTCGTCAGCGACAGCGCGGGCATTGCGACAATCATCGCGAGCGATACGACACAAGATATCAGCAGCGCGATAAACAGCATTTTGAGCAGCCGCTGGAGTGGAATGAATTCCACTAAGTAGATTGCGTAAAGGGAGAAGACGAGCAATCGACCCGAGCGATTGAAAGATGTGCCAGGCGTTTCCGCCCAACGGGACGTTATCATTGCCCACAATATAAAAAGGAATATTGGCCAGTTTCGACGAAGCACCAAGATGGAAAACTGTGGTCTTTGAGCAAATAACCAGAGTACGTATGATAAGATTACGGTTAAGATAATGGTTGTGTTGAAGGGCGTTTTCGGAACGAGCGTATTGAGACCAATCGGGATGAGATACGAGTCAAGCGGGAATAAGGTGCCAAGGCAAGGAAACGCGATAATCAGAATAAGGAACGTCTCTCGGATAGAAAATCCGAAGATCGTGATCGAGCGTTTAGGCCTTACGAGCGGGCGTGCGTAGGCGTTAGCAAGGACCGGCCGGTGGACGCTCATCGGACGCTCAAGCCCTTCCCGTCGCCCGCGCCTCGTCCGGCGCTTTCCCGCGCGTCGAGGTCAGCGACTTTAGCGCGCTCGCAATCCGCCTTTCGACGACCACGTGGAACAGGACGCCTGCGCCGATCCCGATGAGGCCGAGGAGAAGAACCGCGATGTCGACCGGCAAATCTCGTGTCGGCAGCCGCGTCAGGGCCTGCGCGCCGAACGACAGTGCGATCGGGTGAACGAGATAGATGACGTAGGACGCGGCCCCCAGGAGCGCCAGCACGGCCGGCAGGCGGCGCGGGCGCCGGCGCTCGAGTTCAACGCAGCCGGCGACGAACATGGCGGCGGGCAGGCCGAAGGCGAGACGTCCGACGAGCGGATGATCCTGAACGGTGGTCGCGAACAGCATCGTCGCCACGAAGATCACGACGCCGACGGTCGCGAGCAGGAGCGGCGCCGGGACGCTGCGATGCCGCAGCATGACGGCGACACCGACGCCGAGGATGAACTCCATGTTGAAAGGATTGAAGAAAAAGGTCAGGGGGAAAGTCTCGACCTGCAGCAGCGACGCCGCGACGATCGCCGCGAACCAGATCGGAAGCAACAGGAGCGCCTTCCGGCCCGCCGCGATGATCGCCGCGAAGACGGCGTAGAAGAAGATCTCGTGCACGAGGGTCCACGCCACCCCGAGGACCGGCGGCACGGGATAGGGGAGCAGCAGCGCCGACATCGCGATGTTGACGGGATCGCGCTGGCTGGGAATCCCCCCCTGCGGAAATGCGACATATAGCGCCGTTAGCGGCAGCAAGACCGCCCAGTAGGGCGGATAGATCCGCAGGAACCGCTTCAGGGCGTAGCGGGGAACCCGCGCCGGCTCGCCGATGTCGTTCCAGTGCACCCAGGCGATGATGAAGCCGCTGAGGACGAAGAAGAAGTCGACGCCGACGTTGAAGTTGCCGAGATGGTAGCCGAACGGCACCGCATCGAAGAAGCGCGGCTGCTGGGCGATGCTGCCGGCGTGATGGAACACCACGAGGCCCGCCGCGACGGCGCGTCCGACCTCCAGCGCGCCGAACTTCAGTCGATCGTTTCCGCCATTGCCGACAGTCGCCATGATCTATCCCGCAAAGGTCTTGCCGTTGATCGGTCGGCGGCCGGCCTGCCGTCGTCGGTGACATGCCTTGGACGAGGTCGTCCGAACTGCGAGGCGAAAGACCGGCAGCGGCGCATCGCCGACCCGTCTTGCCATCCGCGCGCGGACGCTTCCATTCTCCCGGCTTGCCTTATGCCGGCATTCCTTCGCATGTGCGAGACGAAAACCGCAAGGCTGCCTTGCAAAGTTATCCCCTCGGCCCCGGTGCTCCGTAAGCTTGCAATCGGTCAGTCAGCGAGGTTCCGGATGCAGCTCTTCTTCGACAGCTATCCCAACAATTCCGGCCGCGCGCAGTTCGCACCGGCCTTCCCCGACTACGTCGAAGACGTCGTCCTGGCTGCCGACACGCTCCTGCGCCTGCCGATCCCGGTCGAGGCGCGCTTCGCCGTCTTCAGCTTCGACGGCGACGTTCGGGTGCGCCTCGGCGACGCAGCGACCATAGTCGCGCTGCCGGCCGCGACGTCGCAGACCGGCAGCGGCGGCGAACTCAACCCCGTCGCTCGGCGCATCTCGCCGCGGCAGGGCGAGGCGGCACCGGCGACGCATATCTGCATGCGCGCGCCGGCCGCCTGCACTGGCTCGGTGAGCTTCTACGCATGAGCGGCCTTCTGAACGGCTACCCCACCGTCCGCGGCGGCACGCGCCGCCTCGCCATCGCGCTCACCGCGCTCGTCGTCGGCGAAAACGCCGCGCCCGGAACCGAGGTAGGGCAGCTGACGGGGCCGGCGGAGGGCTGGTCGTACCATCTCGTCGACAACGCAGGCGACATGTTCGCGCTCGACGGGCGGCGGCTCGTCGTCGGTGCGACGCCGCTGAACTACGCGACGACCCCTTTCCCGAAGCTGCTCGTCGCCGCGACCGACGGCAAGCGCGCCGCGGCGGATCTCCTCGCCGTCAGCGTTCGGCGCGCCCTGCCCGAGCTGCCCTTCGCGGCCGGCGCGAGGGTCGCGGCGATCGGCGACTCGCAGATCGGCTACAACAACACGTTCGGCGCGAAGGTCTCGGAAGCCAACAAGGCCGCCTATTCGACGGCCTACGGCTTCATCGAGCAGGCGCAGTCGCTCGACCAACGCTTCCGCTTCGACAACTGGTTCGACCCGGCCGATCCGCGCGGGCTCAATTATGCCGGCGCCAACCAGGGCCTGCATGGCGACCACATGGAATGGCTGTCGCAGCCGCAGTATCTCGGCGGAATGACCGCCCGTCTGCCGGCCGTGCTGGCGCGGCGACCGGACATCCTGATCATAGAGGGCGGCCTCAACACGCTGCATTCGGGCGACGATACCGACGGCAAGCCGCTGCCGGCGAGCTACGTCATCGCCAAGCTCGATCGGATGCTGGTGGACGCCCGCGCCGCCGGGGTCTGGACGATCCTCGTCGCCGTCTATCCGACGGGCCTTTGGCCGGCCGGCGACTCGCGCCATGCCGAGCTGGCGAAGCTTGCCGAGTGGTGCCGCGCGCAGGCCGGGCGCGAGGGCGTGATCGGCGTTCTGGATGCCGCCGACCTGCTCGCCCCCGCGGGCGTCCTCGACGCGGCGATGTTCAAAGCCGACAAGACGCATCTGTCGGTGCGCGGCGCGCTGGCGGTCGCGCGGCAGAAGCTGCTGCCGCTCCTCCAGACAGCGATCCGGCCGGGCTCCACCTTCGACCAGGACCCCGGCCGGGCGAACCTTCTCGCCGCCTCGGTCGCGAACATGGCGGGCACCGGCGGCACCACCGGTGGCGGGCTGTCGGCCAATGGCGAGACCCGCAGCGGACAGGTCGCGACAGGCCTGACGCTGACGATCGGCCGCAACTGCTCGTTCGTCGCCTCCAAGAACACGATCGCCGGCCCGAGCGAGGAGCAGGTGATCGCGATCACCCCCGGCGGCACGTCCGCCGGCGCCTATGCCGAACTGACCTTATCGGGCATGGTCGCCATGGAGGCCGCCGATCCGAACCAATGGTACCAGGCGTTCCTAGAGGTCGAAACGGGCGGTGACGGTCTCGGCTTCGCCTCGCTGATCGCCCGGCAGCAGCAGGGGGCGACCATCGTCACGCAGACGCAGGCCCTCCAGCGCGAATCGAGCGCCGACTTCGCGCTCGGCGACGGCGGCGGAGCGCGCAGCTTCTGGCTCCAGACCGAGCCCTTCCGCTCCGCCGACGCCTACGACCGGATCGACATTCGGCTGCTGCTGACGTTCTCGAAGACGACCGCGCCGTTCACGGTGCGGGTGCGCAAGCCGATCGTCCGGCGCGTTGCGGACCCTCGCCCGGCTTGGGGATACTAGCGGCGGCCGGCGTCGCTCACGGCCGCGTCGGCTCGCAGGTCGGCACGAGATGGCGGACGAGCTCCGGCACCATGATGCGGGACGCGATCTCCGGGCGCGGATGCGAGCCGTCGGGAATGGCGTCCGCGATCTCGTCCGGCGTCAGCTTCGCCCAGAGCGGCGCGAAATCGACGAAGCCGTCGCCGAGCGTCTCGGCGGCGGCGCGGTGCGCGGCGATATAGAGGCCGAGCAGGGGGCGGCCCCAGTTCCGCCGCCCGGTGAAAGGATTCATGCCCATGCCGTAGAGACGGGCGTTCGGCAGGCCGGCGCGCAGCTCGCGGAAGATCTCCGCGATGTTGCCGCGGCTGCCCCAAAGCGTGATCGGCCGGTGCAGGGCGGCATCGTTGGCATAGAACTCCACCAGCACCACATCCGGAGCGAGCGCCACCACGTCGCCGACATGCTCCAGCCCCCAGTCGGAGGTCGAACCGCTACGGGCGACGGTTCGGACCTCGACGGGTCGGAGCAGGCAGGTGCGGAGCGCTTCCTCCAGCGGTTTCTGCCAGCCGCCGCGGGCCGTCAGCGAGGTTCCGAACGTCGCGACCCTGAAGGTCGGCTCCTCCGCCTGCGCCGGCAGGTCGAGGAAGGCACCGGCCACGATCATCGCCGCCGCGGCGGCCAGGAGCCGGCTCATCGGCTCGGCGCGTTGCGGAACGCGCTCGCCAATGCATACCATATCGGCTTGCGCTCGAACGCCTCGTCCAGAGGCATGCTGCGCTGCGGCAAGCCGTCGAGGCGCGGCGCGTAGCCGGTCAGCCAGTTCTCGGAATCCGACAGGCCCCAGGTCAGGACGCCGGTCACCGCTTTCTCGTCCAGCGCCGCGTCGAGATAGCGCCGAACGAGCGAGGCACCGAAACGGTCGCGCTTGCCGATGTCGCCACCGACCTTGCGTTCGTTCATGTCGAGTTCGGTCAGGCGGATTCGCAGATCGAGCCCCGCCAGATCCGCCAGGAACTTACGAAAGACGCCTTGGCTGAACGGATACCAGGCGATGAGATGGCTCTGAATGCCGACGGCGTGGATCGGCGCGCCTCGGGCCTTCAGGGCCTCGACGAGACGGAGCACCGCCGCTCGCTTGGCTGCCTGGTCGATGCGATCGTATTCCAGCCCGAAATCGTTGTAGCAAAGGACAGCGTCCGGATCGGCCTCGTGCGCGACGCGGAAACAATCGGCGAGAAAATCGTAGCCGCGCTCGTAGGGTCCCCAGCGGCGCAGGCCGTCGGGCCGCCCCTCCGGCACGTTGACCGCCTCGTTCACCACGTCCCATTCGCGCACACGCCCGCGATAATGGCCCATGATGTCGCGGATATGGGCGAAGACGAGTTCCTCGCCCTCTCGGCCATGAAGACGCGGGATCGCCCAAAGCGGCGGGTTCTGGTGCCAGACCACGGTATGACCGCGCAGGGCGAGGCCGTTGTCCGTCGCGAAGCGCAGCAGTTCGTCGCCGGCACGGTAGTCGGCACGACCCTCGGCCGGCGCTGTCGGACGCCACTTCATCTCGTAGCCGGCGACGATGCTGGCAACCTCGCGCAGGACGGCTTCCCGCATCCGGGCGTCGTCGCGCAACGTCTTCTCGAACACCGCGCAGCCATAGGTGAGGCCGCGACCTGCCGCGATGGTCTTCAGCGCTTCACCCTCGACGGACGCCGCCGGACGCGGCATCCCCAGCGTCGCGCAGGACGCACCGAGGCCGACAAGGACGGTGCGACGTCCGACCCGCGCTTCCGCCGCACTGAGCGAAAGATCGGTGGAAGCGCCGCGCATCCGGCTCAGCCGTCGACCGGCCGGTGGTCGGCGAGGATGCGCTCCGCGTTGGTCTGCAGCTTGTCGAGCACCCGGTCGAGCGCGGCGTCGGAGCTGAGCTGCGGCTCGATGCGGCGGGCGCGCGCCAGACCCGCGGCCGCCGCGGCGACGAAGCCGAGGTCGACCGATCGGACGGCGAGCTTGACGAGGCCGGTCGGCTTCTCGAACCAGTCGTCCTTGCCGCTGAGCGCGAGCCGCGCCTCGCGGACCGACGACGGCGGCAGCGTGTGGGGCCGGAGCGAGACGTCGAGCGCCTCCGCCCAGTCGTACCACTTCATCCGGTGGGTCGCGTCGACCGGCGTGATCGCCACCCAGGGCACGCGCAGCGCGTCGGAGACGATCGCCCCGTGCATCGCCTCGGTGATCACCATTTGGCTGCGGCAGATTTCCTCCAGCACCTGCTCCACCGGCAGGCGGGGATTGAGGAAGTGCACCCCGGCGAGCTTGCAGACCCGCTCCCAGAAGCCGCGGCCGATGCTCTGGTAGTGCGGCATGAAGGACACGGGGATCGTCTTCGGGAAGCTGTTCCTCCAGTGCCGGGCGATCAGGATCGCGGTATCGCCGGCGACGGCTTCCGGCCCGAGCCCGCATGCCGCCGCCGAGCGGGGGCCGCGCACGCAATAGACCTGCCATTTCTCGTCCAGCTTCGGCGGCGGCGTGTAGCCACCGTAGCCGGAGCCGAAGACGATCTTCTTCGCGTCCTTCGGATGATGGTCGAAGAGGATCGAGCCGATGGCGAGCAGCATCTCGTCCTCGTTCTCGTCGAGCACGCCCGGCAGCAGCTTCGGGACGAGCCAGGGGTTCAGCTCGTCGCCGAAATTCGTGTGGAACCCTCGGAAGAAGTAGAGCTTCATGCGGCCTTCGCGGCGCCTCGGTGGATCAGGAAGTCGCGGTAGCCCTTCCGCATGGCGTCTCTGAAGTCGGGCTTGGATTTCAGCTTGCCGGTCTCGCGGACGAACTCGCGGAAGATCCGCACGCCCTTCCGGGAAAAGGTGTGCTTGGCGAAGATCGCGCCGCCGCCGTAGTAGTAGTACAGCTCGCGCTCGGTGATGTTGTCGTCGGTTCGCCGGTGATCGTGCGAGACCGCCGCGTCCGGGCTGTAGACGCCGGCCCAGCCGGCGGCGCTGGCTCTCAGCCCCATGTCCCAGTCCTCGCCGGCGAGCGGCGTGCCGGAGCCGAAGCGCGGATCGAACCGGCCGATCTCCTCCAGGCATTCGCGGCGGAACGCCATGTTCGAGCCCTGCACGAAGCCGCGCCAGATGAACTTGCCCGGCGGCATGTAGCGGATTTCGGGATACTCGACGCAGCCGCTCATCGACGTGGCGGGATCGTGCCGCCAGACGCGCCCCGAGCCGAAGCCGAGCTTCGGGTCGCTCGCGAAGACGCGAAGCCAGTTCCGCACGAGCCCCTCGTCGGCATAGCAGTCGTCGTCGACGAAGATGTGGATGTCGCCGGTCGCTTCGGCGAGCGCGACGTTGCGGCCGGCCGAGTTGCCGGGGACGAATGTCTGCCGGACCCGCACGTCGTAGCGGCTCCGCGCGGCGAAGGCGTGCAGGCGCTCGAAGGAGGTGCCGTCGTCCGAGCCGTTGTCGACTAGGAACAGTTCCATCCCGGCGGGCGCGTCCATCGCCTCGATATGATCGAGGCAGGTGCCGAGCCGCTCGCCGCCGTTCTTCGTGCAGACGGTCAGGCTGACCTTTGCCGCCATGATCCTTCCTCAGTTCGCCGCGAGCGAGGATGCCGCCGCATCCGGCTCTAGCATCCCGCGCACCGCCGATGCCATCATGGCGCGGCCGTAGGTCGTCTCCTGCAGGCGCCGGGCGTCGCGGGCGAGCCGTTCCCGCAAGCCTGCGTCCTCGGCCAGCCGCACCAGCGCCGCCGCGAAGTCCGGCATGCTCCCCGCGACGAGGAGATGCCGGCCGTCCTCCACCGACAAGCCTTCCGCGCCGATCGGCGTCGAGACGACGGCGCGGCCGAAGGCCATCGCCTCCAGGATCTTGATCCGCGTGCCGCCGCCGAAGAAGATCGGCGCGATGACGGCATGCGCCGCCTCGTAGTAGGGCACCACCGACGGCACGTTGGAATGGAGTTCCGCTCCGGCACGGGCGAGCTTCTCCCGCAGCGCCTCCTTCGGGTCGAAACCGACCACGACGAGGCGAACGCCGGGCACGCGTTGCCGCACGATGGGCCACGCCTCGTCGAGAAAGCGATGCAACCCCTGCTCGTTCGGCTTGAATCCGAGGTTTCCGACGAAGAGGATCGTAAAGTTTCCGTCCGTCGCCGGGGCGAGCAGCGGCCTGTCAATGACGTTCGGCACCTCCGCGACCCGCGCGCCCGGCACCCGCCGCGAGAGCTCCGCCGCGTCGTTCGCGCTGCAGATGCTGACCGCCTGCCACGAGGCGAGAACCCTGTCCTCGGCGTCGGTCATGCGCTTGACGTCGAGGGTCATCGCGAGCTTGCGGTCGAAGCGCTTCCAGCCGAGCGTTTCGGCCTCGCGGACGAAGAACTTCGACAGGACGTCGTCGAAATCCACCACCTTCCGCCCGATCTCGACGAGGCCGTCGGCCGACAGCGCGTCGATGATCGCCGCCGAGGGCAGGCGCGCCGCGAAGGCGACGTCGTAGCGCCGCTGCGGCAGGCCTTGAGCGAGCGAGCGAAGGTCGGCGAGCGGCAGGCGCGGCGCGTTCGGCGACCCCATGCGCAGGAAGTCGAGCCAGGCGCCGAAGCGGCGATGGACGAGCCGCGAGCGCTCGGCGCTGCGTTTCCAGCCGGGTAGTCCGGCCACCGTTACGCTCCGCGCAAACCGCCGGATGGCGGTTTCCTGTTCCCCGGACAAGCGCAAACCCGTATCGGGATGGAGGATGACGAGATCGACCTCGCCCGCTTCCGACAGCGCCCGGAGAAGGAACCACGCCCGCTGCGAGCCGCCGACCCCGTTCTCGATCGGCACGAACTGCATGCAGCAGAGGATCGACTTCGCGGTCATCAGATGCGCCCGTCGACCCGGGCGGGATGCGGCACGAGTGTCGAACGCAGTGCCCGCGGTTCGCTCCCTGCCCTCACCATCCAGTCTCCGCGTTGCAGCCCGCGTGCGTTTTGCACTGCACAATCACACTCGGTCAAGCGAACGGCAGCCATGCGGAAAGCGCGCGGTTAACGTGTCGGGACGATCGCTCCGTCAATTCGCTGCTGACGTGCGGTCGCCGACGATGCCGCGCAGGAATCGCGCGACGCCTTCCGCTTCGCCGGCGGCGAGGCCGTGCGTGACCAGCGCGCCGTCGAAACCGGCATCGCGCAGCGCGCCGACATAGTGCGGCCAGTCCACCGCGCCCTGCCCGGCCGTCGCGAAGCTGCCGTCCGTGCGCCTGTCCTTCGCGTGCGCCAAGGCGATATCAGGACCGAGCAGCCGAATCGCCTCCGTTATGGCGACGCGCACATCTTCCGTCTGCCCGTGCTCGAAGAGGTTCGCCGGGTCGAGCACGATCCGGATCGGCCCGCCGGGAAACAGGTCGAGCAGCGCCCGCGCCCGCGCCGCACCGTTTACGACGTTGGCGAGTTCCGGCTCGACGCCGATGCGGACTCCATGCCGCTCGGCGACGGGCACGATGCGGCGGAACTCCGCGACCATCTCGTCCCAGGCGGCCGGCGTATCGTTGTCCGGGTGGAAGCGCCATTGGTCGTCAGGGTCGCGACTGCCGGAGCAGACCGTGACGAGCCGCGTCCCCATCCGCGGCGCGGCGGCGGCGATCGCCTCGAAGGCTTGTCGCCCTTCCGCGCGTTTGGCTTCGTCCGGATGCGTTATGTTGTAGGTCGCCGACACCGCCGCGATCTCGATGCCCGCCGCGTCCGCCGCTCGGGCGATCGCCTCGGCTGCGTCGTCGGGCACATGTGTCGGCAGGGGCCCGAGGCCGGAACAGGCCATGTTGTACTGGACGGCCTCGTAGCCGGCCGCGCGCGCCGCGCCGAGCACCGCGTCGGGCGTCTCGCCCTCGAAGGTCTTCGCGAAGATGCCGAGTTTCATCGCCCCGTCCCGACGTCCGACAAATCGGCCGCTTCTAGCGCGGGTTCGCCGGCGGCGGGAGGGGCTTCTGCGGATTACCCGAGGATCACGTGAGCTTCCATGCCGGGCGTGACGGCGTCGTAGTCGAAGCCGCTCGGCAGCGCGTAGCTGGAGCCGTCCTCGAAGGTGAGGAGCGCGCGGTCGCGGTCGACGGTCGCGACGGTACCGCTCTTCTCCTCGGCGCAGACCGGAATGGTCAGTGCGACGCACAGGAAGGAAGAGGCGAAGAAAGCGATGATCTGCTTCGTCATGGAACTCGAAACCCTCGACTGCGCCCCGCCGACCCCTATCGACGGGACGGGAGGATTGTGCCGACCCGATTGTGTCTTTTTCCGATCGGGCGGCGGCGGCACGACGGAATTTGACCCGGTCGTTGCGCTCGCTCTACATCGCAGCCGAACGACGCTCTCTTCGCAAACACCCGTCCCGATGTCGCACAACAGTTTCGGCCATCTCTTCCGCGTGACGACCTGGGGCGAGAGCCATGGCCCCGCGATCGGCTGCGTCGTCGACGGCATGCCGCCGGGCTTGGCGTTCCGGCAGGCCGACATTCAGGCCTGGCTCGACAAGCGCCGTCCGGGGCAGTCGCGCTTCACCACGCAGCGCCGCGAACCGGACGAGGTGCGCGTCCTCTCAGGGACCATGCCGGGCGAGCATGACGGCGAACTGATCGCCACCGGCACACCGATCGCGCTCGAGATCGAGAACGTCGACCAGCGCTCGAAGGACTACGGCGAGATCGCGCGGCGCTATCGCCCCGGCCACGCCGACATCACCTACGACATGAAATACGGCATCCGCGATTATCGCGGCGGCGGCCGGTCCTCGGCGCGCGAGACCGCCTGCCGCGTCGCGGCCGGCGCCCTCGCCCGGCTCGTGGTACCGGGCGTGCGGGTCCGCGGCGCGCTCGTCCAGATCGGCGAGAAGCGTATCGACCGCTCGCGCTGGGACGATGCGGAGATCGACCGCAACCCGTTCTTCTGCCCCGACGCGGAGGCCGCGCGGGAATGGGAGGGCTATCTCGATGGCGTGCGGAAGGCCGGCTCTTCGGTCGGTGCGGTGATCGAGATCAATGCCACCGGCGTTCCGGCCGGTCTCGGCGCGCCGCTCTACGGCAAGCTCGATGCCGATATCGCCGCCAACCTCATGTCGATCAACGCCGTGAAGGGCGTCGAGATCGGCAACGGCTTCGAGTCCGCCACGCTCACCGGCGAGGCGAATGCCGACGAGATCCGGATGGGCAACGACGGGCGGCCGCACTTCCTGTCCAACCACGCCGGCGGCATCCTCGGCGGCATCGCGACGGGCCAGCCGGTGGTCGCGCGCTTCGCGGTGAAGCCGACCTCGTCCATTCTCAACCCGCGCCGCTCGATCGACGCCGACGGGAACGAGGTGGACGTCGTGACGAAAGGGCGGCACGACCCCTGCGTCGGCATCCGCGCGGTGCCGGTCGGCGAGGCCATGGTCGCCTGCGCGCTCGCCGATCATTATCTCCGTCATCGCGGCCAGACCGGGCGCGGTTGATCGCGGAGGTCGCGGCTTGATCCCGCCTTCGCCGCGCTAGTTCGGCCCGCATGCCGACGCGCATCTACCATCACCCCGTCTTCGCCGAGCACATGACCGGCCCCGGCCATGCCGAGCGGCCGGAGCGCATGGAGGCCGTGGCGAAGGCGCTGTCCGATCCGGCTTTCGCGTCGTTCGAGCGGACCCTGGCGCCGGAGGGCTCGGTGGAGGCAGTCTACCGCTGCCATTCCGAGCAGCATGTGCGACGGATCGCGAAGTCGATTCCCGCCAGCGGCACGCTTCGGATCGAGGCCGATACGGTGGTCAGCCCGAAGAGCTTCGAGGCGGCGCTCCGCGCGGTCGGCGCGGCCTGCGCCGCGGTCGATGACGTCGTGGAAGGCCGAGCCGACAACGTCTTCGTCGCCTCCCGGCCGCCCGGCCACCACGCGACGCCGGAAGAGGCCATGGGCTTCTGCCTGTTCAACGCGGCCGCGATCGCCGCGCGCCACGCGCAGGCTACTCATGGGATCGAGCGCGTCGCGATCGTCGACTGGGACGTCCACCACGGCAACGGCACGCAGGACATCTTCTGGAACGACCCGACGGTGCTCTTCGCCTCCACCCACGAGATGCCGCTCTATCCCGGCACCGGCGCGAAGACCGAAACCGGCACGGCGAACAACATCGTCAACGCGCCGCTCAGCGCCGGCGACGGCGGCGAAGCCTTCCGCGACGCGTTCGAGACCCGCGTCCTGCCGGCGCTGGAAGCATTCCGGCCAGACCTCGTGATCGTCTCCGCCGGCTTCGACGCGCATCACCGCGACCCGCTGGCGAACCTCCGCTTCGTCGAGGACGACTACGACTGGGCGACCGGTCGGCTGATGGGGATCGCCGACCGTTTAGCCGGCGGCCGGCTGGTCAGCCTGCTCGAAGGCGGCTACGACCTCGTCGGACTGGAACGCTCCGTCGCGGCGCATGTCGCGCGGCTCGGCCACGGCTGAGCGGGAGCGGAGAAGGAGAGCCGATGCCCGCCGACAACGCCGCCGTCGCCCTGCCGGCCGACGATTCCGACATCAAGCGCATGAGCTTCGAGGATGCACTCTCGGCGCTGGAGAAGATCGTCTCGGACCTGGAGCGCGGCGACGTGCCGCTGGACGTGTCGATTCGCATCTACGAGCGCGGCGAGAAGCTTAAGGTCCACTGCGAACGCCTGCTTTCGGCCGCCGAGGACCGGGTGGAGAAGATCAAACTGTCGCGCGCCGGCAAGGCCGTCGGCACCGACCCGCTCGACCCCGCTTGAGGCGAGCGAAGCGGGTGGACTCGCGCATCCGGTGTGCCGCATTGATGGACAGCGGGGCGTGATTAGTTTTTAACCGTTTTAGAACGGGACCTGAGCGACGCGCGGGACCCACTTTCCGCGGAAGGCATGGCGTTCCCTTGTTTCAACATCTCGACACCCCGCTCCTCGACACGATCGCAGGTCCGGACGATCTGCGCGCGCTGCCGGAAGCCAGACTGAAGCAGGTCGCCGACGAAGTCCGCACCGACCTCGTCGACGCGGTTTCGCGAACCGGCGGTCATCTCGGCGCCGGTCTCGGCGTCGTCGAACTGACGGTCGCCCTCCACTACGTCTTCGACACGCCGCGCGACCGGATTATCTGGGACGTCGGCCACCAGGCCTATCCGCACAAGATTCTCACCGGCCGGCGCGAGCGGATGCGCACGGTCCGGCAGGAGCACGGGCTCTCGGGCTTCGCCAAGCGGGCGGAGAGCGAATACGACGCCTTCGGCGCCGGCCATTCCTCCACCTCGATCTCGGCCGGCCTCGGCATGGCGGTCGCCCGCGACCTTTCGGGCGGGCGCAACAACGTCGTCGCGGTGATCGGCGACGGCGCGATGTCGGCTGGCATGGCCTACGAGGCGATGAACAATGCCGGCGCGCTGAACGCCCGGCTGATCGTCATCCTCAACGACAACGACATGTCGATCGCGCCGCCGACCGGCGCGCTCAGCGCCTATCTGGCGCGGCTCGTTTCCGGCAAGACCTATCGCGGCCTGCGCGGCCGGGCGCGCAGCCTGTCGAAGCGCCTGCCGAAGCTGGTGCAGGAGGGCGCGCGCAAGACCGAGGAATACACGCGCGGCTTCTTCACCGGCGGCACGATGTTCGAGGAGCTCGGCTTCTACTATGTCGGCCCGATCGACGGCCACGACCTCGACCACCTGCTGCCCGTCCTGAAGAACGTTCGCGACGCCGAGGAAGGGCCGATCCTCGTCCACGTCGTCACCAAGAAGGGCAAGGGCTACGCGCCGGCCGAAAGCTCGGCCGACAAGTACCACGGGGTCTCGAAGTTCGACGTGATCACCGGCACGCAGGCCAAGGCCAAGGCGAACGCGCCGAGCTACACCGCCGTCTTCGCCGAGGCGCTGATCGAGGAGGCACGGCACGACGAGCGGATCGTCGCCGTCAACGCCGCCATGCCGAACGGCACCGGGCTCGACCTCTTCGGCGAGGCCTTCCCGACGCGCACCTTCGACGTCGGCATCGCCGAGCAGCACGCCGTGACCTTCTGCGCCGGTCTCGCGGCCGAGGGCTACAAGCCGTTCGCCGCGATATACTCCACCTTCCTCCAGCGCGCCTACGACCAGATCGTCCACGACGTCGCGATCCAGCATCTGCCGGTGCGCTTCGCGATCGACCGCGCCGGCTTCGTCGGAGCGGACGGGCCGACGCATGCCGGCTCGTTCGACACCGGCTATCTCGCCTCGCTCCCCGGTATGGTGGTGATGGCGGCCGCCGACGAGGCGGAGCTGAAGCACATGGTGCGCACCGCCGCGTCCTACGACGACGGCCCGATCTCGTTCCGCTACCCGCGCGGCAACGGCGTCGGCGTCGACATGCCGGAGCGGGGCGAGGTCTTGGAGATCGGCCGCGGCCGGGTCGTCCGCGAGGGCTCGAAGGTCGCGATCCTCTCCTTCGGCACCCGTCTCGCCGACGCGCTTGCCGCCGCCGAGGAGCTTGAAACCTTCGGCCTGTCGACCACGGTCGCCGATGCTCGCTTCGCCAAGCCCCTCGACACCGACCTGATCAAGCGCCTCGCGCGCCAGCACGAGGTGCTGATCACGGTCGAGGAAGGCGCGAGCGGCGGCTTCGCCGCCCAGGTCCTGCAGTTCCTGGCGACGAGTGGCCTCCTCGACGAGGGCCTGAAGGTGCGGCCGCTGGTGATGCCGGACAGCTTCGTCGACCACGCCGCGCCGGAAGCGATGATCAAGGGCGCCGGTCTCGACAAGGCCGGCATCGTCGATGCCGTCTTCAAGGCGATCGGCACCGGCGCGAAGCGTGTGATGCAGGCCTGACCGCCGCCGGCCCGAGCGGTGCGGTGAGGACGGAAGTCGCGATCGAAGCGCTCGGCGCGAAGGGCGACGGCGTGGCGCGGCTCGGCGGCGAGCCGGTCTTCGTGCCCTTCGCCCTGCCCGGCGAGCGCGTCGTGGTCGAGAGCGCCGGCGCGAGAAGCGCGCCCGTCGAAATTCTCGAACGCAGCCCCGAGCGACAGGAACCGCCCTGCCCGCATTTCGGCGCCTGCGGCGGCTGCGACCTGCAGCATACCGGCGACGCGCTGTACCGCCGCTTCAAGCGCGGCCTCGTGGTGGACGCCTTCGCTTCGCAAGGTCTCGAAGCCCCGATCGCCGAACTCGTCCCGTGCCGGCCCGCGACGCGGCGGCGGGCCGTCTTCGCCGGCGCGCGGACGGGCGGCGGCGGTTTCGCCTTCGGCTTCCACGAGCGCCGGAGCGAGCGGATCGTGCCGCTCCATGTCTGCCACGTCGTCGTGCCGGCGATCGCCGCGCGCCTCGAAGCCCTCGGCCGCCTGGCGAGCCTGATCGCGCCTCGCCGCGGCGAGGTGCGGCTGACCGTCACCGCGACGGACGGCGGGCTCGACCTCGCGGCCGCGGACGCCGGGAAGCTCGACGAGCGCCAGCGGCGAAACGTCCTGTCCTTCGCGCTGGCGCAGGATTTCGCCCGGCTGACGGTGAACGGCGAGACCATCGTGGAAGCGCGTCGGCCGCGCGTCGCGGTCGGCACGGTGGCGGTGGAGCCGCCGCCGGGCGCGTTCCTCCAGGCCGTGCCATCGGCCGAGGACGCGATGGCGAAGCTCGTGCTCGAGCATCTGGCCAAATCGAAACAGGTCGCCGACCTCTTCGCCGGCATCGGCACCTTTGCGCTGCGGCTGGCCGAGCGGAGCACGGTGCGCGCCTACGAGTCGGACGCCCCGGCGCTCGCCGCGCTCGACAAGGCGCGCCGCGCGGCGCCGAAGCTCAGGCCCGTGGCATTCGAGCGTCGCGACCTTTTCCGCCGGCCGGTGACGGCGAAGGAGCTGGCGAGCTTCGACGGTGCGATGTTCGACCCGCCGCGCGCCGGCGCGGAGGCGCAGTCGCGCGAGTTCGCCGCCTCGAAGCTGCCGCGCATCGCCGCCGTATCCTGCAATCCGGCGACGCTGGCGCGCGACTGCCGCATCCTCGTCGACGGCGGCTACCGGGTCCTCTCCGTCACGCCGATCGACCAGTTCCTCTGGTCGCACCACGTCGAAGCGGTCGCCCTGCTGGAGCGCTGAAGCCTCGATGCTGGACGCCCTGATGAATTGGCTCGCCGACTACGGCGCGGGCATCGTGTTCCTGACGATCCTCGTCGAGTCGTCCGGCCTGCCGGTGCCGGGCGAGAGCCTGCTCGTCGCGGCCGGCGTCCTCGCGGGTCAGGGGCGCCTGCCTTTCTGGGAAGTGTTCCTCGCCGCCTGGGCCGGCGGCTTTCTCGGCGACAATGTCGGCTATCTCCTCGGCCGCCGCTACGGCCGCGGCTTCGTCTACCGCTACGCCGCACGCTTCGGCATCCCAAAGGACCGCGTCGCGCATCTGGAACAGCGATTCCTGAAGCGCGGGCCGCCGATCATCCTCTTCGCCCGCTTCATCTTCATCCTGCGCCAGCTCGCCGGCTTCCTCGCGGGCACGGCGCACATGCCCTACGGCCGGTTCTCGTTCTTCAACCTTCTCGGCGCGGCGCTGTGGCCGGCGGCCTATTGCGGCGGCGCGTACCTGCTCGGCTCGGCCGTCGAGAGATATCTCGCCGCCGGCCGCTGGGTCTTCGCCGGCGTCGCGCTGATCTTCGTCGTCGCCCTCGGCACGACGATCTGGACCTTCGTGCGCGAAGCGCGCCGTCCGGCCGATGCCGCCGGAGAGCCGCCGCCTCCGACGACCGATCCTTCCTGACCGTGGAATAGCGCCACCACTCGTTGCGCGGCTCGCCAACGCGAACGGGTGTTCGTTCCGCCCCGCTGGTATAGATGGACGCTCGAAAGCGGGTACGGGACGGAGGAGCGGCAATGCGGCTGGTGCGGTTCGGCAGGCGAGGCGCGGAGCGTCCGGGCATGCTCGACCGCGAGGACCGCATCCGTGATCTATCCGCGTACGTTCCCGACTGGTCCGGCGCGGCTCTCGGACCGGACGCGCTCGCCGAGATCGCCGGGCTCGATCCGGCTGCCCTGCCGCCGGCGCCGGAAGGCTCGCCTCTCGCCTCGCCGATCGGCCGGGTCGAGAAGGTCGTCGGCGTCGGGCCGAACTTCCAGGAAAGTGCCCAACTCGCGGGCTTCCGTATCAACCCGGAGCCGACCGTCTTCATGAAGGCGCCGACCGCCGTCTGCGGGCCGAACGACCCGATCGAGCTGCCGCGCCTTTCGACCCGCACGGACTGGGGCGTCGAGCTCGGCGTCGTGATCGGCTCGACCGCCAAGTACGTGACGGTGGAGCAGGCCATGGAGCACGTCGCGGGCTACACGCTCTGCAACGACGTGACGGAGCGCAACCTGCAGCTCCAGCGCGGCGGCCAATGGTTCAAGGGCAAGTCGCACGACACTTTCGCGCCGCTCGGCCCATGGCTCGTCACGAAGGACGAGATGCCGGACTGGGGCGAGACCACGCTCTGGCTGGAGGTGAACGGCGTCCGCCAGCAGGAGGACAAGGCCGGCCGCATGATCTTCAAGGTGCCCTATCTTGTCTCCTACATCTCGCGCTTCACGCGACTGGAGCCGGGCGACGTGATCATGACCGGCACGCCGGGCGGCGTCGGCCTATCCTACGACCCGCCGCGGTTCCTCGGCGACGGCGACCGGGTGCGGCTCGGCGGCGACGGGCTCGGCGTACAGGAACACGTCTGCATCGCGAACTGGTCCGACAACGACCGCTAGAGCGCCTTCAGGCCGATGTCTGTGCGGTGGAAGCCGCCCGGCCAGTCGATGGCCCGAACGGTGCGATAAGCCACGTCGCGCGCTTCGGCGGCATCCGATCCCAAGGCCGTGACGCCGAGAACGCGTCCGCCATCCGCGACCAGCCGATCGCCGTCGCGGCGCGTGCCGGCATGGAAGATCGCGGCATCGCCGGTATCGGCCGGCAACCCGATCGGCGTGCCTTTGGCGTAGGCGCCGGGATAGCCCTTCGCAGCCATCACCACGCAGACCGCCGCCTCGTCCCGCCACCGCGGTTCGATGCCGGTGAGGCTGCCTTCGGCCACCGCGCGAAGGATCGGCAGGAGGTCGGATTCGAGCCGCAGCATCAGCGTCTGGCATTCCGGGTCGCCGAAGCGGACGTTGTATTCGATGAGCCTCACGCCGTCCGTCGTCAGCATCAGGCCGGCATAGAGCACGCCCGTGAACGGCGAACCCGCCTCCCGCATGCCGGCGAGCGTCGGGCGGACGATCCGCGCCATCGCTTCCTCGACCAGCGCCGGCGTCATCGCGGCGGACGGCGAGTAGGCGCCCATGCCGCCGGTATTCGGCCCCTTGTCGCCGTCGAAGGCGCGCTTGTGGTCCTCGGCCGTGCCGAAGAACAGCGCGTCCGTGCCGTCGCAAAGGCAGAACAGGCTGGCTTCGCGGCCTTCGAGGAACTCCTCCACCACGACCTCCGCGCCGAGGCCGAAGGCGTCCGCGAAACAGGCGTCGACCGCCCGCAGCGCGTCGTCCAGCGCCAGCGCGACGGTGACGCCCTTGCCGGCCGCGAGCCCGTCCGCCTTCACCACGATCGGCGCGCCCATCTCGCGGATGTAGGCCTTCGCCGCGTCGGCATCGGCGAAGCGGCCGTAGGCGGCGGTGGGAATGTTCTTCAGCGTGCAGAGGTCCTTGGTGAAGCCCTTCGAGCCTTCCAGCCGCGCCGCGGCGGCGGACGGCCCGAACACGGCGAGGCCGGCGGCGCGGAGATCGTCGGCGAGGCCGGCCACCAGCGGCGCTTCCGGCCCGACCACGACGAGGTCGACCGATTCGTTCCGGCAGAATTCGGCGACCGCCGCATGGTCCGCCGGATCCACCGGCGCGATGCGGGCGTGCTCGGCGATGCCGGGATTGCCGGGCGCGGCCCAGAAGCTGCCGAGTTCCGGCGACTGCGCGATCTTCCAGGCGAGCGCGTGCTCCCGCCCGCCCGAGCCGATCAGAAGAACGTTGGTCGCCATCGAATCCCGCCGCCGCTGCCGTTTCCGGCGGCGATACGGGCGCGCGCCCCTCCGGTCAACGTTCAGCATCCCCGCCGATTGCGGCTTGACGCCGGGGCAAGAGGATTCGAAGGCTGCAGCGATGCCCTTGCACAAGACCGGTCCGATCGACGTCCTGTTCGGCGAGCGCGTTGCCGACGCACCGTCCGGCAACTTCGTCTATCGCGTCCTGCCGCGCCGGCTCTGGCCCTTCGCGCAGCTCGCGCGCTGGGACCGCCCGATCGGCTGGCAGCTCCTGCTCTGGCCCTGCTGGTGGTCGGCGGCGCTCAGCCCCCAGGCGATCGGCCCCTCGGCCGTCGCCACCGGCCTGCCGGACGCTTGGCATCTTCTGCTCTTCCTCGTCGGCGCGATCGCCATGCGCGGGGCCGGCTGCACCTACAACGATCTGGTGGACGAGGGGATCGACGCCAAGGTCGCCCGCACCCGCTCGCGCCCGCTCCCCTCCGGGCGCGCCACCCGCGGTCAGGCGAAGATCTTCATCGTGCTGCAGGCGCTGGTCGGCTTCCTGGTGCTGATCCAGTTCAACCTGTTCGCCGTCCTTCTCGGAATCGGCTCGCTCGCCATCGTCGCGGCCTACCCGTTCCTGAAGCGCGTGACGGACTGGCCGCAGCTCGGCCTCGGCCTCGCCTTCTCCTGGGGCGCGCTGATGGGCTGGGCGGCGGAGTGGGGCCGGCTCGAATGGCCGGCGGTGCTGCTCTACGCGGGCAGCGTCCTCTGGACGATCGGCTACGACACGATCTACGCCCATCAGGACAAGGAGGACGACGCGCTGGTCGGCGTCCGCTCGACCGCGCGGCTGTTCGGTGAAGGCACGCGGCTGGCGGTGGCCCTGCTCTACGGCGGCACGCTCGCGTTCTTCGCGCTCGCCTGCGCCCTGATGAACATGGCGGGCGACGGTCCGGCCTGGCCGGCCTATGCGGGCCTCGCGGCGGGGGCCGGGCAGATGTTCTGGCAGATTCGGCACCTTCGGATCGACGACCCGGAAGGGTGCCTCCGCCTGTTCCGCTCGAACAACCGCTTCGGCTGGATCGTCTTCTCCGGCTTCGTCGTATCGGCGCTCTGGTCGCTTTCCTTCCCGCTCTGAATTCTCAGTCGCGGACGATGATCTCGTCGCCGGCGACGATCATGCGCAGGCCGAGACCACCGGGCTGACGCCGGGCGAGGAAGCGCGGGCGGCGGTTGCGCACGCCGCTGGAGCCGCTGCGCCGCGGCGCGGGACCGGTCGAAAGGACCCCGCCGAGCGTTTCCTCCAGCGCCGCGACGCGGCCGTCCGCTTCCACCATCAGCATCGGCAGGTTGAAGAGTTCCGACCAGCCGCGCCAGTCGGCGGCGACGTCGTAGAGGTCGGTCGCGACGAGCAGCGGCACGCAGAGCTTCGGGTCCTGATGGAAAAGCTCCAGCGTCACCGTAACCTCGCCGCCTTCCGCTTCCATCGCCCGCGCCGCGACGCCCTGGAAGGCGGTCGGCGGCAGCGCGATGGTCATCGGCACGCCGGAGCGTTCGAGCTTGCGCGAGATCGCGACGCCGCGGCGGTCGATGCGGTAGCGCACCGTCTCGCCGGCATCCACGGTCTCGAGCACCTGGCGGCGGTCGAGGAACGTCGGGTCGATGCGGATGGGCTCGTTCGCCCATTCGGGGCGAGGATGCGCGATGGAGATCGCCTGTTGCATGTGTCTGGCTCCTGCCTGTCGGTTCCGCCGGAGCGGTTCTTCGAGCGGCCGATGTGTCCCGGCCTTGGATGAGACGACACTATCGGGGCCGCGTTGCAGGCAGGCTAAGAAAGTCGGTTAAATGTCGATGAGCACTTCTAAGGTTATCGAGATGAAAACTTGGACGAAACTTTAAACGACTTTTCCGGGATTCAGGATGCGGTAAGGATCGAACACGCCCTTCAGGGCACGCATCAGTTCGATCTCCGGACCTTGCTTCACGCGGGCGAGTTCGTCGCGCTTCAACTGTCCGATCCCGTGCTCGGCCGAGAAGGTGCCGTCCAGCGCGAGGACGATGGCGTGGACGAGGTCGTTGATCTCGCGCCAGCGGCCTAGGAACGCCGCCTTGTCCGCGCCGACCGGCTGCGAGATGTTGTAGTGGATGTTGCCGTCGCCGAGATGGCCGAAGGCGACGATGCGCGCGCCCGGAATCGCCTGCAGCACCGCCGCGTCCGCCGCCGCCAGGAACT
This sequence comes from Plantimonas leprariae, assembly GCF_008802405.1. Classification (GTDB taxonomy): domain Bacteria; phylum Pseudomonadota; class Alphaproteobacteria; order Rhizobiales; family Rhizobiaceae; genus Plantimonas; species Plantimonas leprariae. Next base: position 150,108 of record NZ_VZDO01000005.1, on the reverse strand, counting down.
CCGGCACGCGCGCCACCGGCACCGCGACGTCGTGCTTGATCGAGCCGCCCTCCGGCTTCTGCGCCCAGCTCATCTCCTCGCGCAGCCGCCAGAACTCCTTCGCGTCCGACAGCGACTGCGCGATCGCGGCGTCCTCGACGATTCCTGCTTCCAGCGCCGGGCCGAGGATGTCTTCCATCGTCGCGCGCGCGTCCTCGTCCGAGCGCTGCGAGGAGATTTCCATCAGCACGTACCAGGGATGGGCCGTCGCCAGTGGGTCGCGGGCGCCGGCGGTGTGCCTCAGCGTGAACTCCATCGCGACCCGCGCCATGAACTCGAAGCCCGTCAGTTGCGAGCCCGCGCGGTCCTGCGCGCGGCCGAGGAGGTCCAGCGCCGCGTCGGGCGAGGCGACGCCGACATAGGCGACCTCGCGGCCCGCCGGCTTCGGAAAGAGTTTCAGGACGGCCGCAGTGATGATGCCGAGCGTCCCTTCCGAACCGATCAGCAGGTTCTTCCAGTCGTAGCCGCGATTGTCCTTCCGCAGGCGGCGAAGACCGCTGACGACTTCGCCGGACGGAAGGACGGCCTCCAAGCCGAGACAGAGCTCGCGCGCGTTGCCGTAGGCGATCACCGCCGTGCCGCCGGCATTCGAGGACAGGTTACCGCCGATCTGGCAGGAGCCTTCCGAGCCGAGCGACAGGGGAAACAGGAAACCCGCCTCGCTCGCGGCTTCCTGCGCGCGCGCCAAGACGACGCCGGCCTCCGCGACGATGACGCGCCCGATGGGATCGACCTCGCGGATACGATCGAGCCGCGACAGCGACAGGACGACCTCCGCCTCCCCGCGCGCCGACTGGCCGCCGACGAGGCCGGTATTGCCGCCCTGCGGCACGATCACGGTCCGGGTCTCAGTCGCGAGCCGCATGATCGCGGCGACCTCGGCGGTGCTGCCGGGGCGCAGCACGAGCTTTCCCCGCCCGCGCCAGAGGTCGCGTGGCTCGATCATGTAGGCGGCAATCAGGTCCTCGCCGACGAGCGCGTTCGCCGGCCCGACGATTCCCGCGAACCGCTCCACCAGTCCGGGCGCGAGGGTCGCCGTCGCGATGTCGTCCATCCTGCTATCCTTCCACGATGTCCCGCGGCGCGGCCGCGCGAGCGAGCCGGTCGTTCACGGCTTCGCCGATGCCTTCGCGTGGGATCGGCATCACGGCGATGCGCTCGACGCGCGCCGCATCGAGTTCGGCGAGAACGGCGAAGAGGTTCGCCGCCGCTTCCGCGATGTCGCCCGCGAGGCTCAGTTGCGACACGCCCGCAGCCTCGCCCTCACCCGCGACGGGCCCGCCGCCGAAGCGCACGAGCCATTCGCTAGGACGCACGTCAGTCGCATCGAGGCGCACCAGCCCGTGCGGCGCGTAGTGCGACAGCATCTGGCCCGGAGCCTCGATCGGCGCATCGGCCGCCGCCGATATCACGGGCAGACCCGAAGCCGCCTCGATCGCCTCGCGCGACAGCCCGCCCGGGCGCAGCAGCACGATCCGATCCGCTTCCAGCCGGACGATCGTCGATTCGACGCCGACGCTCGACGGGCCGCCGTCGAGCACGAGGTCGACCCGCCCTCCCAGCATGCGCGCCACATGCGCGGCGCTGGTCGGGCTGACCTTGCCGGAAGGGTTGGCGCTCGGCGCCACCACCGGCCGCCCCAGTCCCTCGATCACGTCCCGCGCGATGCCGCGCGGCATCCGCACGGCGATCGTCGGCAGTCCGGCGCGCGCCAGGACATGGATATCGGAAGCGGACGATGCCGGCAGCACCATCGTCAGCGGCCCCGGCCAAAAATGTTCCGCGAGATTTCGTACGGCTGCATCGAAGACGACGTGCTGCGTGGCCATCTCGATCGACGCGACATGGGCGATCAAAGGGTTGAAGCGCGGCCGCGCCTTCGCGGCGTAGATCGCGGCCACCGCGCGGCCGTCGGCGGCATCGGCGGCGAGGCCGTAGACGGTTTCAGTCGGCAGCGCGACGAGTTCGCCGCGCGCCAATCGCGCCGCCGCCGCTTCCGCCGCGCCCGGCTCATCCGCCGACAGAATTCGAACCATGGCGCCCATTGGCACGAAACGCGCCGGCTTGGCAAAGACGAGGTTGCGATAGGGTGAGCCAAAAACGAAGAGAGCAGCGGCTCGAGGGGGCAGCCGCTGCTCTCTTATGACCGTCCAGAGGGGTGCTGGACGTAGGGTCTTCGTAGCATCGTTCGCTCTGGAACATCGGGGCTTGAGGGGGCTGGCCCGGATATTCGTCATCGAGGACGATCGATGTTGCTGCTAGAACAAGACGTCCCCGAACTTGGTTCCGCACCCCGGCGAATTTTTTTCGAGAAAATTTCGCGGGGCTTCGAACCGTCAGCGCGTGGCGATGAAAGCGGTTCCGATCCGGGCGTCGGCGAGGGCGAGATCGCGCGGCAGGGCGGCGTCCCGGTCTCGCGCGGCGAGGCGGTCGCTACGGCCGGCATCGACCGGCGCGGAGGTTTGCGAGAGGACGAAAGCCGGCATCGGCAGCGCCGCCGCCTGCTGGCCGGCCTGCGATGCTTCGAGCCAGGCCTTCACCTGCGAGCGCTGGCTCGCGCCGAGCGCCGAGCGATTGGCGGCCTCCGCAGCCGAGACCGGCGACGCGCTCGGAGCCGGAACGATCGCGGCGACCTGCTGCATCGCGGAACCGAGCCCGGCGAAGGCGCTCGACCCGTCCGGACCGGGGGCGGCAGTCGCCGCGACGGCGGCCTTCGCATCGGCATGCGGAGCGTCGGCCTCGCGATCCGCCTTCTCGCGGAGCGCGGTTTCAGTGAGGAGCTTCAGCGGATCGAGCGGCGCCTTGTGTGTCTCGGCCGGGCCGTAGGCGGAGACCAGCGTCGCGGCGGCCGCATCCGGCGCGGCGGAAGCCGGCTGCACCGGGTCCGCCGGCTTCGGCATCTCGATCTCGCCGGCGATGACCTTCTCGACATGCCGTACGGTCGGGTCGGCGATGGCGGCAACCTTGCCGGCGACGGAGGCGACGAGGTCACCGGCCGCCGCGCCGAGACCGGCCACGAAGGCGGACGGGCCGCCGTCCGCTGGTGCGCCGTCGTCCAGCGGCCGGACGAGCTGGTTGAACGGCCAGGCGGCGCGCAGGCCATCGGCGTCGAGCGTCGAGACGTTCACGTCGATGTCGCTCTTCGCGCCCTTGATCCGGTACGGGCACTTCTTGGCCGAGCAGTTGTGCATCGACGAGAACTGCCACAGCGCGTAGGCCGGCCAGACGTCCTCCGGGAACTTGCCGGAGATGTCGTCACGGTAGCGCGCGTACCAGAGCGGCAGGCGCGACAGGAGCTTGTACTTGTCGCGGTAGTCGGCGATCCACTTCGCCGTCGAGCCGTTCGTGTAGAGAACCGGGTAGCGCCCGGTGCGGATGAAGATCTGGTTGGCGAAGATTTCGGCGTCGGCGAGCGACATCCATTCGGACGTGTTGTCCTCGATGTCGAGGGCGATCAGCTCGTCCGGGCCCGGCTCGGCGAAGTCGATGAAATGGTCGGCCTGCTCGCGCGGATTGCCGGGGCGGCCGAGATGGTAGGCGCCCCATTTCAGGCCGAGCTCCTTCGCCATGGCCCGGCGCGTCATGTAGAGTTCCTTGGTGACGGAATATTTCCACCACCGGTTCTTGCAGAGCAGTTCCTCGTCGCCGCTGCGGCCGCGGCAGTTCCAGTCCGGCGCGAGGCCGTCGGATGCCTTGTTGATGAAGCCGACGACACGCTTGTCGGTGGTGAGTTCCTTCCAGTCGATCGGATTGAACTCGTAGGCGTCGACGACGATGGCGCGGTCGGAGGAATTCCAGGGCTTGACCCAGGCGGCCTGTGCCGGAACCGCGGCCGCCGCCAAGGCGGCGGAAGCGGCGGCGACCAAGCCGAGCCGAACGGCAACCGTGCGAACGGCGCGCAGTATCTGCATTCACCCATTCCCCTCGAAGTCGCCCGGCTTTGAAACCTCGAAAGGTTTCAACCCCTTCGCGAGCGGCTGATGGAACCGTTCTGATCGCCCAATCGGGCAGGTTCCGGGCAAAGGCGATAAAATGCGATCACGAAATGTAACGAACAGTGAGCAATTCAGCTAAGTCGTTGTTCCTCAACGAATACGAGCTTGCTCGAAGCTTTCGTAGCCGCCTCGGACGGACGGCTTGGCTGAGGCAGAGCGAGAACAGCAACGCCAATCAAGGCGCTGAAATGGCATGGAAAACCGCTTTGGTGCCCGAAAGGATGGTCAGCCCGCGATGCGTGAGAAGTCCGCGACACGGTGCATCGCCTGCCGGATCCGCGCGAGAAGCGCCAAGCGGTTGGCGCGGATCGCCTCGTCCTCGGCGTTGACGAGAACGCGCTCGAAGAAGGCGTCGGCGGGGCCGCGTAGCGTCGCCAGCGCGGCGGTGGCCTTGCCGTAATCCTCGCGCTCAAGCGCGCTGGCAAGTTCTATCTCCGCCCGGTCGATCGCACCGGCGAGCAGCTTCTCCTCCGGCTCGGCGAGACGCGCGAGATCGACGGCGTCCGCGATGCGCGTGCCCTTCTTCTCCTCGATGCCGAGGATGTTCGAGGCGCGACGATAGGCGGCGAGGAGGTTCCGCCCGTCCTCCGTGTCGAGCAGCCGGCCTAGAGCTTCCACTCGGCGCGAGACGTCGAGCAAGTCGTCATTCGCCGCCCCGGCTGCCCCCCCAGACAGGACCGCATCCACTAAATCGTGCCGCGCCCCGTCGTCACGGAGTTGCACCTTCAGACGGTCATGGAAGAAGGAGAGCAAATCTTTGGCTTCATCGTCGAAATATCTGCTAATCGTTGGATACTTTCCGCTATCGGTTATGTCCTGATGAGACAGCAAAGGTTCATTGCCCGTTAACCAATCTCCTTCTTCTCCAACCCGCTTATCCAACTCCTCGATTCGGCGCACCAAGCTGAACACAAGCATAGAATCCCGATTGAAATCGCTTTCCGTCTCCGTCCAATAATTTGGTTTCTGAAAGAGGAGAACCTCAACATTCTTTGCGCTAGGATTAGCGTCCTTCATTTCAACAAATCTTCTGGAATAAGCCTCCCACGCTTCGTCAAATAGCTCTCCGTAATTAATAATCATAAATCCAGGCATTCTTGAGCGGAAATAACGCTCCATTTCTCCTGACGACGCCATTGAGGATACATATTCAAGATAACCTGAAAACTCGGCAAAGTCCTTTACAGCTAGCTGATGCAGCAGCGCTTTGCTTAGTAGAGAAATTCGAAAGCTCAGCCTATTGGATAAAACGATGCGAATTATACCGAGCGCAGCTCTCCTTAACGCGTAAGGGTCTTTGGAACCGGTCGGCTTCTCGTCGATCGCCCAAAAGCCGACGAGGGTGTCGAGCTTGTCGGCGAGCGCGACCGCCACCGCCACGGAATCGGTCGGCACGGCGTCGCCAGGACCGAGCGGCTTCCAGTGGTCCGATACCGCAGCCTGGACGGACGGATGCTCGCCCTGCAGCTTCGCATAGTACCGGCCCATCACGCCCTGCAGTTCGGGGAACTCGCCGACCGCCTCCGTGGTGAGGTCGGCCTTCGCCAAAAGCGCCGCGCGCTTCGCCAGCGCAGGATCGGCTCCGACGAGCGGCGCGACCTCCTCCGCCAGCGCCGCGATGCGCCGGACGCGCTCGCCTTGCGTGCCGAGCTTGGCGTGGAAGGTGACGCCGAGCGCGTCGAGCTTCGCCATGCGCTGGTCGAGCGGCTTGGCGAGGTCGAGGCCGAGCGCCTCGGCCGACGCCCGCAGCCCTTCGAGATCGGCAAGGTCCGCCTGATCGGTCCGCCAGAAATACAGCGCGTCCGACAGGCGGGCGCGCACCACCTTGCCGTTGCCGCGCGCGATCTCCGCGCCGCCGTCGCTGGCTTCGATGTTGGCGACGAGCAGGAAGCGGTTCGACAGCCCCTCCCCGCCCGGCCGGCGGGTGACGAAGCACTTCTGGTTGGCGCGGATGGTGAGTTGCACGACCTCCGGCGGGATCGCGAGGAAGCTTTCCTCGAACTCGCCCATCAGCACCTGCGGCCACTCGACCAGGCCGGCCACCTCCTCCAAGAGCGCCTCGTCCGGCACGACTTCCAGCCCCGCCGCGAAGGCGAGATTCTCGGCATCGGTGCGGATGATCTCCTTGCGACGCTCGGCGTCGAGCACCACGAACGCCTTCTGCAGGTTCGCCGCGTAGTCGTCGAACCGGCGGACGCGGAACTCGCCCGGCGCGTGGAAGCGGTGGCCGATGGTGGTGTTGCCGGAGCGGATGCCGCCGACGGCGAAATCGACCACCACCGGCTCCTCGGTCTCAGGGCCGAAGGTGCAAAGGATCGATTGGAGCGGGCGGACCCAGCGCAACGAGCCCGGCTCGCGCGACGCCGCGCCCCAGCGCATCGATTTCGGCCAGGGGAAGTCCCGCATCACCTGCGGCACCAGCTCGGCGACGATCTCTTCCGTCGCGCGCCCCGGCTTGCGGACGACGGCAACATAGAAGTCGCCCTTCTTCGGATCGCTCCGCACCTCGGCCTCGGCCACAGAGGAGAGCCCGGCGCCGCGCAGGAAGCCCTCGATCGCCTTGTCGTTCGCGTCGGTGCGCGGCCCTTTGCGTTCTTCCGCCGTGTCGCGCGAGCGCGCTTCGAGGCCACGGATGTCGAGGGTCAGGCGGCGCGGCGTCCAGTATTCCCGCGCGCCCTCGTAGGTGAGGCCGGCCGCGACGAGGCCATCCGTCACCATGCGCTTCAGGTCGCCCGCGGCCTTGCGCTGCATGCGGGCGGGAATTTCTTCGGAGCGAAGTTCGAGCAGGAGGTCGGGCATCGGGCTTGCGGCAGGTCCGGTTTCTCGCCGGAAACACCATGCCGAACTGCCGAATGCAAGAAGGCGCTCGCGGCGCGGCCTATCCGGGCCGCGAGCGCCGATCGTTCAGCGCGAGGCCTTGTAGAGCTTCTCGGCGATCTCGAACATCTCCTCCGGCGCGTAGTCCGGCGTGAAGGCGGACGGAACGCCCGTCAACTGGTGGATCTTGCCGCCTTCCGGATGACCGTCGACGACTTCCAGTTCGCCCGCCGGATCGCCCGGCAGCGCCTGCTCGCCGTTGCCCCAGATGCCGGCCATCTCCTTGTAGTCGTTCGGCGAGAACGTGTAGAGCCGCCGGTGCGAGCCCTCGTCCAGATACTTCTGCGATTCCGGAATCTTCGACAGGTCGATGTTCGGGGTCGGCAGGAACTTCTCCAGCTCGACGCCGGTGATCTTCTTCAGCGCCAGCGCGTAGGCATGGGCGTGGACCGAGCCGCGCACCAGAAGGTAGCCGCAGACCTCGCGGCTGGTCGGGTCCGAGACCGTCTCGTAGACGCGCAGCTTGTGCAGGCGCGCGCCGCATTCGAGGTGGAAGTTGTGCAAGAGGTCCACCACGACGTTACCGGTGGTGGTGATGAAGTCCTTGTTCCAGGACAGGCCGTTCGAGTCGGCCGGCACCACGCCGCCGCCGTGGCTGAGGAAGGACGCCGCGGAGCGGATGTTCTGCATGTCCTCGAAGGGCGTGCCGGAGATGTCGCCGCCGTCGCCGGCATCGCCGCCCTCCTTGTCCGGCCCGTTCGCCAGCATCGCGACGCCGTTAGAGACGAGCTCGACATGGCCGAGTTCCTCCGCCGTGATCGAGGCGACGAGGTTGTAGAACGGCCGGAGCTTCGATTTCGAGCGGAAGTTGAAGCTCTGGAACATGTAGTTGCCGAGCGTCGACATCTCGCCGTACTTGCCGCCGAGCAGTTCCTGTAGCGCCGCGGCGGCGTTCGGGTCCTTGCGCTTCGGGGCCGGCAGTTCGGCCTGCAGCTTGTCGATTCGAAGAAACATCGGCTTGTCGTCCCCGTCGTTGATGACGTGGACTGAACGGCCCCCAGGTGGGGCCGTTCCGGTGGCAGGACGACGCAACCGGTTGGCCGGCTACCGAGCCTCCCTCGCCACGCGCTGGCTCAGATGCGGCCGCCGAAGGTGTCGCAGGCTTTGACGTCGCCAGTGTCGAACCCCTTGCGGAACCAGCTGACGCGCTGTTCGGACGTGCCGTGGGTGAAGGAGTCCGGCACGACCTGGCCGCGGCTTTCCTTCTGCAGCGTGTCGTCGCCGATCTGGTTGGCGGCGTTCAACGCCTCGTCGATATCGCCTTCCTCAACGAAGCCGGCGCTCTTGTCGTCGTGCGCCCAGATGCCGGCATAGCAGTCGGCCTGGAGCTCGACGCGCACGGAGATGGCGTTGGCTTCCGCCTCGCTTCCGGCTTGCTGCTTGGCCTGATCGGTCTTCGGCAGCGTGCCCATCAGGTTCTGAACGTGATGCCCGACCTCGTGCGCCACCACGTAGGCCTGGGCGAAGTCGCCCGGCGAGTTGAGCTGGCCGGCGAGCTGCCGGAAGAAGCTCGTGTCGATGTAGAGCTTGGAGTCGCGCGGGCAGTAGAACGGCCCGGTCGCGGACTGCGCGAAACCGCAGGCGGAGTTCACCTGTCCGTCGAACAGGACGAGCACGGGCTTCTTGTACTGCTGGCCCATGTCCTGGAAGCGCTTGGTCCAGACGTCCTCGGTATCCGCGAGAACGGTTGCGACGAAGTCGTCCGTCTTGTCCGGGGTTCCCTGCACGCCCGGCCCGCTGCTGCCGTTGTTTGCGGTGGTCTGGTTCTGCGTCTGCTCGTAGCCGCCCCCGCCGCCGTTGAGCATGTCGAGGAACTGCAGCGGGTTGATGCCGAAGCCGAGCCACAGAACAAGCGCGATGATGATGATGCCGATCCCGCCGCCGCCGCCGGCGCGGATCGGGATGCGCATGCCCCCGCCGCCCGGCATGCCGCCGCCGGATCCCCGCACGTCCTCGATGTTGTCGGACTGCCGTCGACCTTCCCACCGCATGGCCTGCCTCGCTTCAGCCGTATCCCTTGCGCGGCGATATGGAGGAGACGGATGGGAAGGGAATTACTTCCGGCTTCGGCGACTCACGCCGCGTGTTTCGCGCCGCCGGCTTCGGTTCTGAGGAACGCCTCGCCGCAGGCTTTGGCCAGCGCGCGGACGCGGAAGATGTAGCTTTGGCGCTCGGTCACCGAGATCACGCCGCGCGCGTCGAGAAGGTTGAAGACGTGGCTCGCCTTGATCGTCTGATCGTAGGCAGGCTGGGCCATGAGGTGGATGCCGGCGTTCGCTCCCGCCCCCGCCTCGCCGGCGGCGAGGAGCGCGTTGCATTCCGCTTCCGCCTCGTCGAAATGGCGGAGCAGCACGGCCGTGTCGGCATGCTCGAAATTGTAGCGCGAATATTCCTGCTCGGCCTGCAGGAAGACGTCGCCGTAGGTGACCCTGGCGTCGCCGTCGCGGCCGTTGAAGTTGAGGTCGTAGACGCTGTCGACGTTCTGCACGTACATGGCGAGGCGCTCCAGCCCGTAGGTGAGCTCCCCCGCCACCGGCGCGCATTCGATGCCGCAGACCTGCTGGAAGTAGGTGAACTGCGACACTTCCATGCCGTCGCACCAGCATTCCCAGCCGAGGCCCCAGGCGCCGAGCGTCGGCGATTCCCAGTCGTCCTCGACGAAACGCACGTCGTGGAGCGCGATGTCGATGCCGATGGCGCGGAGCGAGCCGAGATAGAGCTCCTGCAGGTTCGGCGGGTTGGGCTTCAGGATCACCTGATACTGGTAGTAGTGCTGCAGCCGGTTCGGGTTCTCGCCGTAGCGCCCGTCCTTCGGGCGGCGCGACGGCTGCACGTAGGCGGCGTTCCACGGTTTCGGTCCGAGCGCACGCAAGGTCGTCGCCGGGTGGAAGGTGCCGGCGCCGACCTCCATGTCGTAGGGTTGCAAGATCACGCAGCCGTATTCCGCCCAGTAGCGGTGCAGCGTCAGGATCAGCCCCTGGAACGAGCGCTCCGGGCGCAAGGCATCGTCGGACATCGGCTTCGCACCTGGCATGAGCATCGCGCCGCCGGTTGCCACGCGCGGGTGCGACGCGTCAAGCGACGGCGCGGTCAGTCCTTCTTCAGGCGATAGACCCCGTCCGCGTCGCGGACCAGCGTGCCGTGGCTGCCGTTGCGGGTCTCGGCCTCGCTGCGGCGGCTGCGCTCGGCGGTGCGCACCGCGTCGGTCTTCAACTGCTTGAAGCCGAGCCAGGCCGCGGCGCCGACGAGACCGAAGAAGAGTAGCTGCGGCATCAGGCTCACCGGATCGAATTCCACGGCGGACTATGCTCCCGTGCCCGGCGGCCGTAAAGCGGGCCGGCGGGTCATAGCCCGTAACGCGCCCAGAGCAGCCGATCCTCGGCCACCTCCGCGAGCCCGTTCGCCAAGCCCGCGCCGACGCGCGCTGCATCGAACGCAGGCGCGGCTTCTGCGGTTCCGGCGACCTGCCGGCGGCCGAGCAGCCCGCGTCCGGCCTGGATCATCTGCGGCTTCACCTTGTCGCCGTAGCGCTCGCGCAAGGTGCCGCGGAGATCGCCGACGCGATCGGCGAGGCCAAGCTCCACCCCACGCGTTCCCGCCCAGAACAGGCCGGAGAAGAGGTTCGGATCGTCGGCGAGACGCGCGCCGCGCCGCTCCTTGACGAGGGCGATGAAGGTCGCATGCACCTCGCGCTGGAGTTCCAGGAGATGCGCCACGTCCTCCGGCTTTTCCGGCCGGAACGGGTCGAGAACCGCCTTGTTCTGGCCGGCGGTGTGGACGCGCCGCTCGATGCCGAGCTTGTGGATCGCCTCGACGAAGCCGAAGCCGCCGGAGACCACGCCGATCGACCCGACGATCGAGGACGGGTCGACGATGATCTCGTCGCCGGCGCAGGCGATCATGTAGCCGCCGGAGGCCGCGACGTCCTCGACGAAGACCAGCACGTCCTTTTGCTTTTCCTCCGCAAGGTCGCGGATGCGCTTGTGGATGAGCCGCGACTGAACGGGCGAGCCGCCGGGCGAGTTGACCGCGATGGCGACGGCCGGCGCGTCCTTGCGGGCGAAGGCTTTCTCGAGAAGCGGCGCGACGCTGCCGATGGACAGCGTCGGTCGGAACGGGCCGGACTGCGCGATGATCGGCCCTTGCAGGCGGACGACGGGAACCACGACCTCCTCCCCGCGAAAGCGTTTCGGGAGATAGGGTTTCAGCGAGAACGCCACCGGGAGGCCGCCTTTCGGATCGAACGGGTTTCAGCGGATGTAGGTTCGGCGCGAGGCCCCGCCAACGCGCGCGGCGTTTTCGCGCGAACGGGAAGCCTCAGGCGAGCCCGAGATCGATCGCGGCCGTCCCCTCCCCGACCATCCGCTCCAGCAAATAGGGCGCGCCCGTCGCGTCGCGCAGCACGAGCGGCGGGAGCAGACGCAACGGCGCGCGCGAAGCCCGGCGGGCATGGACGAGGATGCGGATCGCCGGTTCGCCCTCCTTCGTGTGGACGGCGAGGATACGAAGGTCGCCTAGCCGGTTCTCCGCACCGGCGAGGATTTCGGCGAGACCGTCCGGTCGGGCGATCAGCGCTAGAATGCCGCCGGGCCGCAGCAGCGCGGCGGAGACCGCCACCCAGCGCTGGAGGAAGCCGCGCTCCGGCGCGGCGGTCGCGGCGGCGCGCTTGACATCCGGCGAAAGGCGGCCGCCGGGCGGATGGAACGGCGGATTGGTGATCGCGAGGTCGAAGCCGCCGTCGGAGAGGCCCGCCGCCTCGCGCGCCGGACGGGAAGCGAGGATGTCGACCTCCACCGCATCGAGACGCGATGCGAGCGGCGCGTTCTCCGGCAGAAGAATGGAGCGGCGCGCGAGGGCGAGCGTCTGTGCGTCGCGTTCGGCAAGCACGACGTCCAGCCCCTCGCAGCGGGTCGCGAGCGCGAAGCCGGCGGCCCCGCTGCCGGCGCCGAGATCGACCGCCCTCCCCTTCGCATGAGACGGCACGCTTGCCGCCAGCAGCAGCGCGTCGAGCCCCGCGCGGAGACCCCAGCCCTTCGGCTGGATCAGCTCGAACCGGCCGCCGAGGAAGCGGTCGCGCGTTTCCTCAGGACAGCTCATGGCCGAGCTCGGCGTCGCGGAGGATCCGCCGCGCCTGCTCGATCCGCTCGGCGTCGACGAGGACGCGTCGCGGTAGCGCGCCGATCGACCCGTCGAGGATGCTCATATGCGTGTCGGCCACGAAGTGGTCGATCCCGGCATCCTTCAGGAGCGAATCCACGAAGGAGATCAGCACCGGGTCGTTGGAACGCATGAGCTCGCGCATGATCTGGGATGTTTCCGAACGGGCCTGGCGGGCGCGATCATCGCATTGCCGAAAACCCGCCGCAATCCGGTGCGCCGAGGGTGGCACCCGGACGCATCGCGCTTCCGTTTCGTTCCGTCCGCTTTAAGTTGAAGCTTGTCCGTGAAGCCTCGCGGGACTAGTGCTCGCAGCACGAGACGAGGCGGACTGCACAGCCGCGAAGGAGCGTTCTTCTTGAGTCTAGCCAGCCCCGCTCAGGAAAGCCGGCGCAAGCCGTCGATCGAGGCGATCGTCGCCTTGACGCGGGACAGCATGGGCGAAGTGAACCGCATGATCCTCGCCATGGCGGGATCGAACGTCGCGCTGATCCCGGAAATCGCCGAACACCTGATCTCGTCGGGCGGCAAGCGCCTCAGGCCCATGCTGACCATCGCCTCCGCACTCGCCTGCGGCTATCGCGGCGGCGACGCGCACGTGAAGCTCGCGGCCAGCGTCGAGTTCATGCATACGGCGACGCTGCTGCACGACGACGTGGTGGACGAAAGCGACCTTCGCCGCGGCCGCAAGACCGCCCGGACGATCTGGGGCAACCAGGCGAGTGTCCTCGTCGGCGACTTCCTGCTCGGCCAAGCCTTCAAGACCATGGTCGAGGTCGGCTCGCTGACCGCGCTGGACATCTTGTCGCGTGCGTCCGCCGTGATCGCCGAGGGCGAGGTCTGGCAGCTTTCGGCCTCGAAGAAGCTGACGACGACGGAAGCCGACTATCTGGGCGTGATCGAGGCGAAGACCGCCGCGCTCTTCGCGGCCGCCGCCGAAGTCGGCCCGGTGATCGCGAATGCGGGGCCGGACCTGCGCGCGGCGATGCACGCCTACGGCCTCAATCTCGGGCGCGCCTTCCAGCTCGCCGACGACGTGCTCGACTATCGCGGCTCGACCGCAGCGCTCGGCAAGAACATCGGCGACGACTTCCGCGAGGGCAAGATCACGCTTCCCGTGATCCTTGCCCATGCGCGCGGCAGCGAGGCGGAGCGCCGGTTCTGGCGCGAGGCGCTGGAGGAGAACCGCAACGACGACGGGGCGCTTGCCGAGGCCTGCCGGCTGCTCGACCGGCACGGCGCGCTGGAGGCGACCGTCGCACGGGCGCGCGGCTTCGGCGACGCGGCCTTCCGCGCCGCCAGCCAGTTGCCCCGCTCCGAAATTCGTGAGGCGCTTCTCGAAGTCGTCGAGTTCTCGATCGATCGGATCAATTGACGGACGATGGGAAGTCCGCCAGAATCCGGCCGTCTTCCCGTGCGGGCCGGTCGCAATGTCGACATGCTGGTGGGCGAGGAAGGCCGGCTCGGCGATGCTCAAGCGGGCTCGGCAGCGCTTCGAAAGCTCCGGCGAAGGGCGCGCTCTGACATCTCTTCAAGATAAGGATCTTCGCGTGCAGAAGACGCCGACGTGCCGGATGGCTCTGGTTCTCGCGCTGGCGGCGGTTTTGACGGCGCCGGCAGGCGGCGGAGCGCTCGCCGCGCCCGGCGAAGCCCCGGTCAAGCCCGCCGGAACGGCGGCGGCGAGGCTCGGCAGCGAGACCTTGTCCGGCGCCTATCTAGCCGCGAAGTCGGCGCAGCTCGGCGGCGACATCAACACCGCGGTCGACTATTACGCCAAGGCGCTCGCCATCGACCCGAACGCCGAGGCGCTGCAGCAGGACGCGATGTTCGCCTTCTTCGCGGCCGGCGATTTCCGCCGCGGCGTCGAGCTCGCCGCGAAGCTGCGCGACAACGACGAGGCCGGCAAGGTGGCGCGTATCGCGCTCGGCATCGACGGCCTGGTTCGTGCCGACTACGGCAAGGCGATCGAGGAGCTCGACATCCTCGACCCGAGCGATCTCGACGCGCTGCTGCTCGGCCACCTGCAGGCCTGGGCGGATCAGGGCGCCGGCCGCACAAGCCAAGCGATCGAGCGGATCGCCGATCTCAACAAGGCGAACTGGTATCCGGTCTTCAACGACTATCAGGCCGGCCTCGTCGCCGCCGTCGCGGGCCGCGCCGACGAGGCGCGCCGCCGCCTGTCGAAGGTCGTCGCGGACCGCTCCAACGCGCAGACCTCGCCGGACGCCTTCGTCGGCGCGAGCGAGGCGCTGGCGCGGCTGGAAGCCGCCGCCGGCCGCAAGAAGGAAGCCCTCGCCGCCGTCAACAAGGGGCTGGCGCTGGCCGAGAACTACGATCCGCTGACGACCCTGAAAGGCGAGATCGAGAAGGGCGACAAGGTCGCGCCGACGATCGGCTCGGTGAAGCAGGGCGCGGCCGAAACGCTCTACATCCTCGGCCAGGCGATCAATCGCGGCGAAGGCCAGCAGGTCGCGATCCTCTACTTCCAGCTCGCCCGGGCGCTCGACGCGCAGAACCCGCGCGTCCTCGTGGCACTCGCCGGCATCGCCGAGCGCGCCAACCGCTACGACGACGCCATCGGCTACTACGACGCGGTGCCGGCCGGCTCGGCGCTGAAGCGCACCGCCGATCTCCAGTCCGGCCTCGATCTCTGGTCGGCCGAAAAGAAGGACGAAGCGCGCGCGAAGCTGCGGAAGGCCGTCGAGACCTACCCGGACGATCTCCAGGCCTATCTCGCGCTCGCCGACATCCTGTCCTCCGCCAAGGACTACGCGGAGATGAGCCGGACGCTCGATCAGGCCGTCGCCCTCGCGGTGAAGACCAAGGAGGAGAGCTGGAACATCTACTACCAGCGCGGCATCGCCTTCGAGCGGACGAAGCAATGGCCGAAGGCGGAAGCGGACTTCCGCAAGGCGCTGAAGCTTTCGCCGAACCAGCCGCAAGTGCTGAACTATCTCGGCTATTCCTGGGTCGACCAGAACCAGAACCTCGACGAGGGGCTGAAGATGATCCGCACCGCCGTGGATCTTCGCCCCAACGACGGCTACATCGTCGACTCGCTCGGCTGGGCTTACTATCGCCTTGCGCGCTTCGACGATGCCGTCGAAGAGTTGGAGCGGGCGATCCTCCTGAACCCCGCCGATCCGACGATCAACGACCATCTCGGCGATGCCTATTGGCAGGTCGGCCGCCAGCGGGAGGCCCGGTTCCAGTGGAGCCGCGCGCTCGTCGGCGACCCGAAGCCGGAAGCCGCCGACGTCGCTCGGATCGAGGCGAAGCTGCGGGACGGCCTGATGCCGGCCGGCAATCGCAAGGCCGACGCGCCCGGCCAGCCGGCGGAAACGCGCGCCGACACCGCGGCGCCGCAGCCGAAACCGGGCGAGCCGTCGTCGACCGTGCGCTGAGCGCCGTGGACGGCGACCATCTCGGCAACGTGATCGAGCTTGCTGCCGGCACGCACCTCGCGCCGGCGAAGATCAACCTCGCGCTCCACGTCACCGGGCGGCGGCCGGACAGGTATCACACGCTCTCCAGCCTCGTCGCCTTCGCGACTGTGGGCGACCGTCTCACCCTAGAGCCGGCCGAAGCGGACGGGTTCGCGCTGGAAGGACCGTTCGCGGCAACGCTTCGCGAGAGCTTCACACCCGGCGCGCCGAACAGCGTCCTCGAAGCGCTGGCCCGCATGCGCGTCGTTGCGCGGCGGCACGGCCGGACGATCGCTCCGGCTCGCATTACGCTGGCGAAGCACCTGCCGGTCGCCTCCGGCATCGGCGGCGGCTCGGCCGATGCCGCGGCCCTGGTCCGCGCGGCGGTCGCCGCCTGTCCCGACCTCGCGGTCGATTTCCGCGAGGCCGCCGAAGCGCTCGGGGCGGACGTCCCGATGTGTGTCGACTGCCGCGCCGCCTGCGTCTCCGGCATCGGCAAGACGATCGAGCCGGTCGGCGACTTCCCAACGATCCCCGCCGTACTCGTCAATCCGGGTGTGCCGGTCTCGACGCCGGCGGTGTTCCGCGCCCTGGAGCACCGCGACAACCCGCCGATGCCGGAACTCCCGACGTTCACCGGCATCCACGACGTTCTCGAGTTCCTGCACGCGACGCGCAATGATCTCGAACCGCCGGCGATCCGGATCGCGCCGACGATTGCCGTTGCGACTGCCGCCTTGCGCTATGCGGGCGCGAGCTTCGCTCGGATGTCCGGCTCCGGGGCAACGGTATTCGGGCTCTTCGAAAGCGATGGCGCGGCCGGCCGCGCGGTCGGCGCGATCAAGGACCGGCATCCTGGCTGGTGGGTCGCCGCGACGTCGCTCGGCTCGGTCGCAACGGGAGGTTCCGCATGAGCGAACGCAGCTTCGTTCCGCTCTCCATCGCCGTCCTGACGGTCTCCGACAGCCGCTCGCTCGACGACGACCGCTCCGGCGCGACGCTGGCCGAGCGCCTCATCGAGGCCGGCCACGTTCTCGCCGACCGTCGCATCGTTCCGGATGACGTCGAGACTATCCGGGAAACGGTGCTCGGCTGGACGCGGGATCCGGCGGTCGACGTGGTGATCACCACCGGCGGCACCGGCTTCACCGGCCGCGACGTGACGCCGGAAGCGCTGGAGCCGATCTTCGAGAAGCGCATGGACGGCTTCTCGGCGATCTTCCACCGCGTCTCCTACGAGAAGATCGGCGTCTCCACCATCCAGTCGCGCGCGACGGGCGGCGTCGTCAACGCGACCTTCGTCTTCGCCCTCCCCGGCTCGCCGGGCGCCTGCCGCGACGGCTGGGACCTGATCCTCAAGGACCAGCTCGATTACCGCCACCGCCCCTGCAACTTCGTCGAGATCATGCCGCGCCTCGACGAACACCTGCGCCGCGAGGGACGCTCAGCCTAGGGCCTGTTGGACAATTCGCCGGCGGATGGCTGACGAGGGATTTCGTCGTTCGCAAGGCGCCGAACTTGAGTGATGCCGGCGGCATCGGCGAGGTTCGGCAATGCAGCGACGGCGAAAAAGCACCGCCGGACTGACCCGAGCGGGTTGTCCAACAGGCGCTAACGCGGACGGATCGTGGCGGTGAGGCGTCGCGCCGCCGGCCGCCGTGCGATGCCGCCCTTGCCATAGAGTTCGACCGCCTGCGCCTTCGGCGCGACGAGTCCGTCGACCAGCGGGCGCTGCCCCCGTTGCAGGAGGCGGCGCAGGAAGCCGCGCCCGTCGCTTGGCACGCGCGAGAAACGCGCCGCTTTCGGCGCTCCGTCAGAAGACCCGTCCGCCAGATGTTCCGCGACCGCCTCGATCCAGCCGGCGGACAAGCGTGCGCCCGGCTCGATCAACATGACCCAGTCGCCCTTCGCATTCGCCACAGCCTGAGCCGCCTCCAGCTCGGCAACGACGCGGCAGCCGGCATGGTCGGCGACCTTGCGCGTCGCGGCGTCGGTGCCGCGGTCGACGACCAGAACCTCGCGCACCAGTCCCTCGACAGCACCCGGCACGAGCGTCGCCAGCGTCGCGGTCAGCGCGACGGCATCCTCCCGGCAATCGATCACCACGGACATCATGCTTCGGCCACTAACGATTCGACCGGCAAAACGCTAGCGGTGGACGCGTGCCGATCCGTTCTTGCAATGCTCCGGTCCGCAAAATAGGATTATTTTCATAGCTGATTCGCCAGCAGGATATGTGCGCGGATGGGACATTTCGCAGAACCTCAGCGTCGAGGCAGCGCGGCTGACGGCGTGAGGCACAGACCGGCTCGCTCGATCGGCGGCGCCGCGAACGCCATAGCCGAACCGCGCGGACGCGGGGCGGCGGTCAACCCGACGGGCCGTTTCGAGCCGCGGCGGCGGGCAGCGGAACACGATGGCTGGGATCTCGCTGAGGACCTGCCGCCGCTTCGCACCGAAGTTCAGGTCGAGACGCCGCGCACGATCATCTCGCGCAATACCTCGCCGGACATCTCGTTCGAGCAGTCGGTGAACCCCTATCGCGGCTGCGAGCACGGCTGCGTCTACTGCTTCGCGCGTCCGACGCACGCCTATATGGGCCTGTCGCCGGGGCTCGACTTCGAGACGAAGCTCTTCGCCAAGCCGGACGCGCCGGCGCTCCTCGAACGCGAGCTTGCCGCGCCCGGCTACCGGCCGCGCACGTTAGCGATCGGCACGAATACCGATCCGTATCAGCCGATCGAGAAGGAGCGGCGCATCATGCGCGGCCTCCTCGAAGTGCTGGAGACCGCGCGGCACCCGGTCGGCATCGTCACCAAGTCGGCGCTGGTGCTGCGCGACCTCGACATCCTGGCGCGGCTGGGGAGCCAAGGTCTCGTGAAGGTCGCGATCTCGGTGACGACGCTCGACCGCCGGCTGGCACGGGCGATGGAGCCGCGCGCCGCGACGCCGGGCAAGCGGCTCGACGCGGTGCGGGCTCTGAGCGCCGCCGGCGTGCCGACCATGGTGATGACGGCTCCTATCGTGCCGGCGCTGAACGACCACGAGATCGAGCGGCTCCTGGAAGCGGCCGCGGCGGCTGGCGCGAAGGAGGCTGGCTACGTGCTTCTCCGCCTGCCGCTGGAGGTCAGCCTGATCTTCCAGGATTGGCTGCAGCGGCACTATCCCGATCGGCACCGCCACGTTCTGACGCTCCTGCGCTCGATGCGGGGCGGGCGCGACTACGATGCCGAATGGGGCAAGCGGATGGTCGGGGCCGGCCCCTATGCCGAGCAGATCCGCCGGCGGTTCCAGATGGCGGCGACGCGTTTCGGCCTCAACGAGTCACGGTTGAAGCTGCGTACCGATCTCTTCCGGCCGCCGCTTCGGGCGAACGGGAAGCAGCTCGCGCTGTTCTGAGCCGGATCGTCGCATCGGCCGGCCGCCGGTCCCCGTCGGCGCCCGGCCTTGAGGAGAATCGGGGGATGCGCGAAAGCTGGCCGCACCATGCCTCGCCGTCGTCCCGATTCTTCCACCCCTTCTCGCATACGTCACATCCTCCCCGACTTCGCGATCGAGCGCGAGCGGCTGCTGAGCGGCGCGGCGTCGGTCGCCGGCATCGACGAGGCGGGGCGCGGGCCGCTTGCCGGTCCCGTCGTCGCGGCGGCGGTGATCCTCGACCCGGACGCGATTCCCATCGGACTCGACGATTCGAAGAAGCTCTCCGCCGCCGCGCGGGAGCGGCTGTTCGCCGAGATCCTGGCGCATACGACGGTCGCGATCGGGAGCAGCAGCGCCGAAGAGATCGATCGGCTCAACATCCGGCAGGCGACGCTGCTCGCCATGCATCGGGCAGCCGTCGGGCTCGCGGCAGACGCCTGCCATTTCCTCGTCGACGGCAACGACGTTCCGCCGCTTCTTGCCCAGCGCGCCTCGTTCGTCATCGGGGGCGACAGCCGTTCCCTGTCGATCGCCGCCGCCTCGATCGTCGCGAAGGTAATGCGCGACCGGATGATGGCGCGTCTCGGCGAAGCGTTTCCGCACTACGGCTTCGAGCGCCACGCCGGCTACGGTACGCCGGATCATCTTGCCGCCCTTCGCCGATATGGGCCCTGCTCGCATCACCGGCGGAGCTTCGCGCCCGTCAGAAACGCGAAAGCCGCCGGTTCGGAGCCGGCGGCTTCGAACTGACGGGTGACACGACGCCTAGTGCAGGCGCTGACTAATCTCGCCGAGGGACTGCTCGATGAAGCGGCCGGCTTCGCCGGACGAGCCTTTCTCGGCGACGATCTTCTTCGCGGCGGTGACGGCGATGTCGATGGCCGACGCCTTTACCTCGGCGATGGCGTCGGCTTCCGCCTGCGCGATCTTCGACTCCGCCATCTGCGTCCGGCGGGTGACGTATTCCTCGTTGCGGCGGCGCGCATCGGCGAGCAGGGCCTCGGCCTCGCGGGAGGCGCTCGCGACGATCTCCTTCGCATCGCGCTCCGCTTCCTGCCGGCGGCGCTGGTATTCGGCGAGCTGCGTCTTCGCCTCCTCCTTCAGGAGGCGCGCCTCTTCCAGTTCTCGGCGCACGCGGACCGAATGGTCGTCGAGCGACTTCGCCATCTTGGGGAAGCCCTTGAAGTACCAGACGACCGCGAAGAAGACGACGAGGGAAACGAAGGCCCAGAAGGTATTGTCCATCGTCTCCTCCCTTAAGTGCGCACGCTGGCGACGGCGCCAGCCGCCTCTTCGCGCGACACGTCGATCCTGACGATGTCGGCAAGGATCGTCTGCGTCACGTCCTCGGCGATCTGGCCGACATCGGCGAGCGCGCGGGTCTTGATCTCGCCGATCCGACCCTGCGCTTCCGCGAGACGGCCGTCTAGTTCGCCTTCGGTGCGCTTGCGCTCGGCTTCGGCGTCGGCCTTCGCCTTGTCGCGGGCTTCCGTCGCGATCGCGTGGGAGCGCGCCCTCGCCTCCGCCAGTTCCTGCTCGTAGGCGGCCTGCGCGGCGTCCGCGTCGGTCTTCATCTTCTCGGCCGCGTCGAGGTCGGCGGCGATCCGGCCGCGGCGGTTCTCCAGCGTCCCGCCGATCTGCGGCAGGATGGTCTTGCGAAGAACATAGAAGAACACGCCGAAGGTGATGGCGAGCCAGAGGATCTGGGAGGGGAAGAATTCGCCGTTGAAGGGCGGGAACGCGCCTTCGTGCGGGACTTCCGTATGGGCCGCCCCTTCGGTGGGGCCATGCGCGGCGTCGGGAGCCGTGACCGCGGGCACGTGGGCGTCCGGCGTCTCGGTCTGGGCAAGGGCGTCGGTGACGAACATCAGGCGCTCCGGGGCGGGAACGGCCGGGGGCTGCGGTCAGCCTCCGGCCGTGTCGTTACTGCTTCGGCCGAATCAAACGGCGAAGAGGAGGAGCAGCGCGATCAGCAGCGAGAAGATGCCGAGCGCTTCCGTCACCGCGAAGCCGAAGATCAGGCGGCCGAACTGGCCGTCGGCGGCCGAGGGGTTGCGCAGCGCGCCGGCGAGGTACTGGGCGAACATGTTGCCGAGGCCGAGCGCCGTGCCGGCCATGCCGAAGCAGGCGAGGCCCGCGCCGATGTACTTTGCAGCTTCCGCGTCCATGGGAACTCCTTCGTGTTGTCTCTTGCGTGGTTGCGAGGACTGCGGCGCCGGACGCGGCGCCGCAGGATCGGGTGGGAAACGCTTAGTGGTGAACGTGAACGGCGTCGTTCAGGTACATGCAGGTCAGGACCGCGAAGACGTAGGCCTGCAGGAAGGCGACGAGGAACTCGAGCGCCGTCAGCGCGATCGTCATGAAGAGCGGGAGAATGGAGCCGAGGACGCCGAGCGCGCCGAGGCTCGACATCGACACCACGAAGCCGGCGAAAACCTTCAGCGTGATGTGGCCCGCCAGCATGTTGGCGAAGAGACGAACCGAGAGCGAAACCGGGCGCGACAGGAAGGAGACGATCTCGATGATCGTCACCAGCGGCAGCACGGCGGCGGGCACGCCGCTCGGCACGAAGAGCTTCAGCCAGCCGATGCCGTTCTTCATGAAGCCGTAGACCACCACCACCCCGATCACGAGGAGCGCCAGCGAGAAGGTGACGATCAGGTGGCTGGTGACGGTGAAGAAGTACGGCATCATGCCGAAGAGGTTCGCGACCAGCACGAACACGAAGAGCGAGAACACGAAGGGGAAGAAGCGCATGCCGGCCGTACCGGCGGCGTCCCGCAGCATGTTGGCGACGAACTCGTAGGAAAGCTCGCTGACCGACTGGACGCGCGAGGGAACGAGTTCGCGGCCGCGCGTCGAGAAATACAGGAAGCCGAGGGCGACCGCGGCGGTGATCACCATGAACAGCGAGGAATTGGTGAACGAAAGATCGAGACCGCCGATGTTGATCGGAACGATGCGGAAGAGCTGGAACTGATGGATCGGATCCGTCGGATTATGATGTTCCAAGTGTCCGGGGCCCTTCCCTGCCTCGATTTCGCCGCTGATTTGAGCGTTGCCAATAGCGGGACGAGGCGCGTCGCGCAACTCCCGGCGAACGACTTTCTGCGGTCAGGGTCAGCGAGGCGGCGCGCCGGTGCCGTCCGGCTTCTTCGAGGTGGAGCGGATGACGTTGAGGACCCCCGCCGCGAAGCCGATCAGCAGGAAGACGATCAGGCCGAACGGCGTCGTGCCGAACAGGCGGTCGATGCCGTAGCCGATGGCGGTGCCGACGAAGACGCCCGCGACGAACTCGCTGGCGATCTTGAAGCCTTCCGCCGCCCCGCGCATTCCCTGCGTCGGGTTGGCGGCCTCGCGCTGGTCGGGCTGCCGGGCGCGACTCTCCGCGATGCGCGCCGCAAGCGCGTCGCCGCGCTTGCGCAGATCGTCTTCGGAAGGATGATCGCTCATTACGGAAGCCTCGGTGTTTCCCGAGGCACATGGCGGAGCCGCGGTCGCGGCGCAAGTCGCCGCCCGCGACGGCTCAGTTCCAGCCGCCGCCGTAGGTGCGGTAGAAGATGTGGCGGCCGATTTTGTCCACCTTCTTCATCGCGCTCGCCCAGCGCGGCCGCACATAGGTCGCGTGGTAGTGCGTCGCCGACCCGACCTCCGGCAGCCAGGTCTCGCCGCGCGTCACCTCGCCGGCGATCCGGAGCGCCGTCGAGAAGGCGCGCTTGTTGGTGACGCGCTTCCGGTGTCCGTCGCAGGCGAAGGAGAACTGGCAGCGATTGCGCCAGTTCTGGTTCTGGTAGACGACGCCGCAGATCGTGTCCGGATAGGTCGGGTTGCGGACGCGGTTGAGGATCACCTGCGCCACCGCCGCCTGGCCGGTCTCCGATTCGCCACGCGCCTCGAAATAGATGCCGTTGGCGAGGCAGAGCTGTTCCTTCGACGAATAGGCGGCGGCCGGCAGCGGCGTCGCGGCCCAGGAATGGTCGTTCCGCCCGATCGGGGGCACGAAGCCGGTGCTGCCGCGCAGGATGCGGCCGAAGAGGGTGGAGGCGGGGTTCGCAGCCGGCTCCGCGGGACCGTAGGCGAGCGCCGCGGTCTCGGACACGGCAGCCGTCGTGACGGCCGTCGCGCCCGTGCCGAGCCGCGCCGTCTTCGTGTCGAGCGAGGCGACCATCACGGCCGGCGCGGCGGTGGGCAGCGGGATCGCGCCGCCCGCCGGCTCGAAGTTCATCGCGACCTGGACGAGATCGCCGCGCGGGTCGTCCGTTTCGAGGAAGGTCGTCTGGATGGTGCTGTCGTCGGAGAGCGGCGGCGTCAGCAGCGACTGGCGCTCGAGGATCGAGCCCGCCGTGAAGGCCTTCGGCGGCGCGAAGGGCGCGACCGTGAGGACGCGGCCGGTCTTCTCGCGCCGGTTGACGCGCGCTTCATCCGGCGAATCCACGTCGGGGCGCGGGGCGTCCATGGTGTAGAGCTCGCCGCCGGGAGCGGATACGCCGGCGCCCGCCGGCACCCGTCCATCCGTCTTCGCGCCGAAGGACACGGTCGCCTTCTCGATGGCGCCGGCAGGCGACGGCACGAAGAAAGCCTGCCAGCGCGGCGCGGCGCGGCCGCCTTCGAGCAGGCTCGTCATGTCCTGATAGGCGACGGATGTCGTGAGAAGCGGCAGCAGGGCCAGGGCGGCGAGCCCGGCGCGCCCCGGCGCACGCAGCCGCAACGCTCCAGCCTTTCTCAGGCCGCGAACCGACATCCCTCGCATGCTGACGAACCCGCTGCAGCCCCATCGAGGCCCGAGCATCGCCCAGACATGTTTTTTCTTGGTTAACGGGAGGTTGCGCTAAATGCTTAATGAGCGATTAGGCTCATTTCGCGCGCTTGGCGCGGCCCGCATAGGGGTTCTGTCCTTTGCGGAAATTCAGCCGGATCGGCACCCCGCCGAGGTCGAAGGTCTCGCGCAGGCCGTTGACGAGGTAGCGCTGGTAGGAGGCGCCGAGCGCTTCCGGCCGGGTGGTCGAGAGCACGAAGGTGGGGGGCCGCGTCTTCACTTGCGTCATGTACTTGATGTTGACGCGCCGGCCGGCCACCGCCGGCGGCGGATGATGCGAGGTGACGCGGTCGAGCCACTGGTTGAGCTTCGCGGTCGATATGCGGCGGTTCCAGGTCTCGTGCGTCTGCGCGATCGACTGCATCAGCCGGTCGAGCCCCTCGCCGGTTTCGCCGGACACCGGCACCGCGCGGATGCCGCGCGCCTGCGGCAGGAGCCGTTCGGTCATCTCGCGCAAGGCCGCGAGCACGGCCTGCCGGTCCTCCACGAGGTCCCACTTGTTGAAGGCGATCACCGGCGCACGGCCCTCGCGCACCACGAGGTCGGCGATGGCCAGATCCTGCCGCTCGAAGGGGATGGCGGCGTCGAGCACGATCACCACGACCTCCGCGAACTTCACGGCGCGCAGCGCGTCGGCGACGGAAAGCTTCTCCAGCTTCTCCTGCACCTTCGCCCGCCGGCGGAGGCCCGCCGTGTCGAACATCTTGATCCGCCGGCCGCGCCAGTCCCATTCCACCGAGATCGAATCGCGCGTGATGCCGGCCTCCGGCCCGGTCAACAGCCGGTCCTCGCCGAGGAAGCGGTTGACCAGCGTTGACTTGCCGGCGTTCGGCCGCCCGACCACGGCGATGCGCAGCGGCTTCGTCGCGTCGTAGGCCTCGATCACCTCTTCGTCATCGCCGCCGGGCGGCGTGATCGGCACGGAGGTTTCCGCTTCCTCCACCTCCTCCTCGTCCAGGGCGAAGGCGTCGGGCCCGAGCGCGGCGACCATCGCGTCGCGGAGATCCCCCATGCCCTCGCCGTGCTCGGCCGAGATCGCGACCGGCTCGCCGAGCCCCAGCGAATAGCTGTCGTAGAAGCCGGCGTCGGATCCCCGCGCCTCGGACTTGTTGGCGACGAGCACGACCGGCCGACCGCGGCGGCGCAGAAGGTCGCCGAAGAACTTGTCGTCCGGCGTGATCCCCGACTTCGCGTCGACCAGGAACAGCGAAAGGTCGGCCTCCTCGATCGCCCGCTCGGTCTGGCCGCGCATACGCGCCTCCAGGCTCTCGTTCGGGGCGGTTTCCAGGCCAGCCGTGTCGATGATCGAGAATTCGAGGTCGAGCAGCCGCGCTTCGCCGCCGCGCCGATCGCGCGTCACGCCGGGACGGTCGTCGACGAGCGCCAAGCGCTTGCCGACCAGCCGGTTGAACAGCGTCGACTTGCCGACGTTCGGCCGGCCGACGATCGCGACGGACACCATCGAGGCGGCCGTCAGTTCGACGGAGCGGCCGGCGCCCCGGCAGGGGCGGCGGGCGCGGGAGCCTCCGGTGCCGCCGGCGGAATGCCGGCGTCCGGCGCGGCTTCGGTGGGCTCGGGCGATCCCGGCGGCGAGGAAAGGTCGAGCGGGATCGGCGTGTCGGGCAGCGCCGCTGCCGGTGCAGGAGCCGCCGCCGGCGCGGTGGCGGCTTCGGCGGCAGCCGTTTCCGGGGTGGTGCCGGCTTCGGCGAGGGCGAGCACGACGTTGGTGCGCAGCGCGATGCCCTGCGGCGTCCGTGGATCGTCGCGGTTCGCCTGCAGGAAACGCTTGGCGTCGTCGAGCTTGCCGGCCTTCCAGGCGGCGAGGCCCAGCGCCTCGCGCGCCGCGTAGCGCAGCGGCTCGGCATCGCCGGACAGGCGCTCCACGCGGGCGCGGACGTCGTCGAGGCTGCCGGTGTCGACGAGGACGTAGCCGGCCCGGATCGAGGCGATGTCGCGCAGCGATTTCGGCGCGTTCGCGTCGTTCGCGACCTTGTCGAACCCTTCCAGCGCCGCCTTTGCATCGCCCTGGCGGGCGTGGATCGAGGCGATGCGGAGGGTGGCAAGCTGCGGATAGGAGCCGAAGCCGTCCGCCGCGATGGCTTGCAACTGCTTCAGCGCCTCGTCGGGCTTGTTCTGATCGGCGAGGTCCACCGCCGCGGTGAAGCGGTCGCCGGCCGCGTTCGCCTTGCTGAGCTGGTACTCGCGCCAGGCGACATAGGCGCCAGCCGCGATCACCGCGAGCACGGCGGCGGCGAGGATCAACCGGCCGAAACGCTTCCACAGGTCGTGGACGCGCTGCTGGCGGATCTCCTCGTTGACCTCGCGAAAGAACGTCTCGTCGCTCATCATCTCGTCCGAACGGTCGCCGGCCTCCCTTTCGGGAGGTTCCAGCCGAATTTCGGCCGTTCTAGAGGCTGTTCGCCGGAAACGAAAGCGGCAGCACCCTTCGCGCTTGCGGAACGGCGGCGGCGACCGATCTTTCGCGGCACGCAAGCGGGAAAGGAATGCCGCGATGAGCCTCGATTCCGTGCGCGAGTTCCTGTCGCGTCACGCGCCGGACCTCGAAGTCCTCGTGCTCGACACGTCCACCGCGACGGTACCGCTCGCGGCGGCCGCCCACGGCGTATCGGACGGCCAGATCGCGAAGACGCTGTCGCTGCGAGTCGGCGAGCGGCGCTTCCTCCTCGTCGCGCGCGGCGACGCGAGGCTCGACAATGCCAAGGCGAAGCAGGCCTTCGGTGGCAAGGTGTCGATGCTGGGAGCCGAAGAGGTGGAGCTTGCGACCGGCCACCCGGTCGGCGGCGTCTGCCCGTTCGGGCTGGCAAACGCCCTTCCCGTCTATTGCGACGTCTCGCTCCGTGACTTCGCGGAGGTGGTGCCGGCCGCGGGCTCGACGCACAGCGCGGTCCGGATCGCGCCGGACCGGCTGGCCGCCCTCGCGAACGCCGAATGGGTCGACGTCTGCAAGCCGGTCGCTTGAAACCTACCGCCCGCCCTGGATCTTGCGGTTGCGCTGGTTGATGCCGCCCTTGCCGTAGGGATAGTCGGCCATCTGCGGCGCGCTCACCGTGGACAGACGCTCGATCTCCTCCGGGGAAAGCTCCAGCGAGGCCGCGCCGAGATTGTCGGCGAGCTGTTCGGTCTTGCGCGCGCCGAGGATCACCGAGGTCACGGCCGGCTGCACTGCGAGCCAGGCCAGCGACACCTGCGCCGCGCTGGCGTTCCGCGCCTTCGCGATCTCGGTGACGGCGTCGATCACGCCCCAAGTCCGCTCCTGCGCGTTGCGGGCGGCATAGGCTTCCATGCCGCGCTCCGGGTTCTCGCCGAGCCGCGTCGCGCCGGTCGGCGTTTCGTCGCGCTTGTACTTGCCGGCCAGCCAGCCGCCGGCGAGCGGCGACCACGGCAGGAGGCCGATGCCGGCATCGAGGCAGGCCGGCACGATCTCGTGCTCGATGTCGCGGACGAGGAGGTTGTACTGCGGCTGCAGCGTCACCGGCGGAGCCCACAGATGCGCCTTCGCCAGGTGCACCGCCTTGGTGATCTGCCAGCCGAGGAAGTTCGAGAAGCCGTAATAGGCGATCTTGCCCGCCGCCACCGCGTCGTCGAGGAAGCGCAGCGTCTCTTCCATCGGCGTCAGCGCGTCGAAGGCGTGCATCTGGTAGAGGTCAATCTGCCCGATCCCGAGCCGGCGCAGCGAATCGTCGAGCGCCTGGGTGAGGTGCCGGCGCGACAGGCCGATGTCGTTCGGCCCGTTGCCCATCGGGAAACGGCCCTTGGTGGCGATCACCATCTGCCGCGCCCCGTCCGGATTGCCCTTCAGCCAGCGCCCGACGATCTCCTCCGAGATGCCGGCGCTGTAGACGTCGGCGGTGTCGATGAAGTTGCCACCCGCCGCCGCGTAGTCGCCGATGATCCGGTGCGAGGTCGCCTCGTCGGCCTCCTGCCCGAAGGTCATCGCCCCGAGACAGAAGTTCGTGACGATCGCGCCGGTATTGCCGAGCTTGCGATATTCCATCGGTGATCTCCCAAGTTTTGCGAGCGCGCGGCAGAGGATGCCGCGTGGCAGCAAGGCTTTCCGGTCCCGGCGCTGGCCGTACCTTTCGGCGCGAACCTAGCGGCGGATCGACAGGCGACAGCGCCGCTTGCATCGCCGGCTAATGGTCATGGCGGTCTCTGCCTCTCGCCCGCGCCGTGGTTGCCAATACAAAAACAAAGTGATTTACTCAACTCGCAGGTCGGCAGCCGGCGAAAGATCGGCACCACCCTTGGCTCGGGAGGATGCGAGATGACGAAGGCATTGCGGCTGCTCATGCTGGCCGGCGCGGCTTGGGGAACGATCCTTTCCGGCGCGGGAGCGCAGGAGCTCGTCACCAAGGATCTCGTCGGCAAGCCCGACGCGCCGAAATCGCTGGTGCTGCGCCTCGCCGGCGACGGGCCGAACTCGCCGGACCCCGACTGGGCGGCCGGCTACGCGAAGCTCTTCGGCGACTTCATCGCCAAGCATCCCGATTGGAAGTTCGAAATGCAGACGATGTCGAACGACATCGGCCAGGAACAGGCGCGGATGCTGGAACAGGTGAAGTCCGGCCGCGGCCCGGACTGCGCGGCGGTCGATTCCTTCCAGCTCGCGCTGTTCAAGTCATCGAAGGTGCTGAAACCCATGACGGCCTACTTCAAGCCGGAGGAGGTTTCCGACCTGTTCCCCTACGTGCAGCAGGGCATCAAGGGCGACGACGGCGAGATCTACGCCTGGTGGTATTCGACGGACCTTCGCGTCCTTTATCGCAACAAGTCGGTCGTGCCGGAAGCGCCGAAGGATTGGTCCGAGCTGAAGAAGGCCGCCCTTGCCTCGGTGGATGAGGGCACGGAAGGCTTCCTGTTCAACGGCTCGCGCTACGAGGGCACGGTGTTCGACTGGCTATCGAACTTCTGGTCGCAGGGCGGCCAGCTCGTCGACGACAAAGGCAAGCCGGTCTTCGCGGCAGGCGAGAACCGCGCGAAGATCCTGAAGGCCATTGGCTACTACAAGGACCTCGTGGATTCCGGCGCCGCGCCGAAGCGCGTCACCACGATCGGCAACTACAACGATCTCAACGCGGCCGCGGCCGCCGGCACGACCGCGCTCTTCGTCGGCGGCAACTGGCAGCTCGCGCAGTTGAAGAATACGCTCGACGAGGACGAATACGCCAACTGGACCTTCGACCAGATCCCCGGGCCGACGGCGGACGCCCGTTCCACCGGCACCGGCGGCTGGACGCTCGCCTCCTTCACCGACGACAGGGAGAAGACCGAGATGTGCGCGACGGTCGCCCGCGAGATCTACGCCGGCCCCGGTACGGCGCTGCAGCAGAACCTGCCGACGGCGAAGGCCCTCTTCACGAAGTTCGACGTCTACAAGACGCCGGAGTTCCAGAAGTTCGGCGAGTTGCTGCAGTACGGGCAGGCCCGGCCGGGCGTGCCGATCTACCCGGAAATCTCCAACCAGCTCCAGATCGCGATGGGCGACGTCCTGTCCGGCACGAAGACGCCGGAACAGGCGCTGGACGCGGCCGCCGCCGCGGTCGACGCCGCCTACAAGCGCCTCTGACGCGCGCGGCCTCGCCTTGAGCGGGATCACCTTCACCTCGACCGGCGAGACGCGGGCCGCCGGCGGGCTTCGCTGGCGGCTCGGCGAAAGCCCGGCGCTCTGGCTCCTGCCGATCGCGCTCATGCTCGGGGCCTTCTACCTCTACCCGATCGTCGACGTCTTCCGCTTCGCGGCGACCAACGCGTCGCTGCTCGGCCGCGACGAGGTCTACACGACGGCGACGATCCGGGGCGTCCTCGGCAACCCGGACCTCGTCGGCGTCCTCTGGACGACCTTCGTCTTCACCTTCTTCTCGGTGGTCGGCCAGCAGGCGCTCGGCCTCGCCATCGCGCTCGTCGTCGTGCGGGCCGAGCAGCGGAGGCTGCGCGGCGCGACGGTGCTCCGCACGATCGTGCTCGTCGCCTGGGTGATCCCCGGCATCGCCAATGGCCTCATCTGGCAGATGCTGTTCTCCGAGGCGCCCTTCGGCGCGATCAACTCGACGCTGTCGCTCGTCGGCCTGCCGCGCGTCGCCTGGCTGTCCGATCCGCAGATCGCGATGTTCTCGGCTGTGGTCTCCAACATCTGGCGCGGCACCGCCTTCTCGATGATCGTGCTCTATGCGGCGCTGAAGGGTATCGACCCGGTCTACTACGAGGCGGGACGCATCGACGGGGCGAGCGCGCCGCAGATGCTGCGGCACCTGACGCTGCCGCTGATCCGGCCGGCGCTGCTCGTCAACTCGATCCTCATCACCATCCAGACGCTGAACACCTTCGACGCGATCATCTCGCTCACCGGCGGCGGGCCCGGCCGGGCGACGGAGGTGATCTCGCTCTTCACCTTCAACACGGTGTTCCGCAACTACGACCTCGCGGCCGGCAGCGTCCTGTCGGTGCTGATGCTGGCCATCAGCCTCGCGCTGGCGCTGGCCTATGCCGTCTTCCTGCCGCGCGGCCGGGATGCCGAGGCATGATCTCGACCCCGCGCGACCGCCTCGCCGACGGTCTCACCTACGGGGCGATGCTCGCCATCGCCGCCTTCTTTCTCCTACCGCTGCTCTGGCTCCTGTCGTTGGCAGTCCGGACGCGGCGCGAAATCTTCCGGGGCGCGAGCCGCTTCATCCCGAACGATCCGACGCTGGAGAACTTCCGCACCATTCTCTCGGGCGCCGAGTTCCCGACCTACCTGTGGAACGGCCTGTTAATCTCGGCGGTCGCCGGCTTCGGCTGCCTCCTCGTCGCGGCCCCGGCCGCGTATGCCTTCTCGCGGCTGAAGGTTCCGGCGCGCGGCCTCCTCTTGATGGGCATCCTCGCCTTCCAGATGGTCTCGCCGCTGGTGATCATGGTGCCGCTCTACCGCTACATGAACCGGCTCGGACTGATCGACACCCATCTCGGCGTCATTCTCGTCTACATCGCGATCAACCTGCCGATGTGCACTTGGCTCCTGAAGGGCTCGATCGACGCGATCCCGAAGGAGGTCGAGGAGGCCGCCGCGATGGACGGCTGCTCGCGCTTCGGCATCTTCTGGCGGATCACCCTGCCGCTCGCCGCGCCCGGCCTCGCCTCGGTGTTCATCCTTGCGGTGATCTTCGGCTGGTCGCAGTTCCTCGTGCCGTTCCTGCTCCTCACCGAGAACTCGCTGCTGCCGGTCGCGGTCGGCATCTTCAAGTATGCAGGCTCGCAGAACGCCT
Organism: Plantimonas leprariae; assembly: GCF_008802405.1. Lineage (GTDB taxonomy): Bacteria > Pseudomonadota > Alphaproteobacteria > Rhizobiales > Rhizobiaceae > Plantimonas > Plantimonas leprariae. The sequence goes on along the minus strand of NZ_VZDO01000005.1, from coordinate 119,117 downwards.
CGACCACGCAGCTTCTTGCGGCCGCCTGCCTCGTCGCGGTCGCGCCCGCCATCGTCGCCTTCCTCGTCCTGCAGCGGCTCATCGTCGGAGCCATCACCGCCGGCGCGGTGAAGGGCTGATCGTTCACACCCGGAGTGCATGCATGTCCTCTCTGACCATCCGGCAGCGCCTCGACCGGCTCGACGTGCGCGTCGCCGAGCTCGACTGCTGGCGCGACCGCGAAAGCGTCGCCGTCGACGGCTGGCGTCTCGACGGCGAACCCATCGCGCTGGGCGCCTTCTGGCCGGACCGGGAGGGCGTCCACCGCTTCGAAGCGGAGGCGACGGCGCCCGAGCACTGGCCGCTCGAAGACGTCGAGCTGCAGCTCGACCTCGGAGGCGAAAGCCTCGTCGCCCTCGTGCCGGAGGATGGGGAGGCGAAGCATTTCGGCGTCGATCCGTACCACCAGCAATTCCCCGTGCCGGCGCCGAAATTCCGGATCGAGTCGGAAAGCGTCGCCCGCCTGCCCTTCGGCGAGCCGGTGCCGGAGCCGCGGCTGAACAAGGCGCGCCTCGCCTGGATCGACCGGCCGGTCCACGATCTCGTGCTCTTGCTCCGGCAGGTCTCCGAAGCCGCGCGCACGCTCGGCGAGACCCACGAGGCCGTGCTCCCGATGCTCAAGGCCGCCGAGCGCTGCTTCGCCGCGCTGGACTGGCCCTCCGCCACGGCGGACTACGTGTCGCGCACGGCGCACCGGCCGATGCAGCGGCAGATCTGGCGACTGCCCGAATTGAAGGACGCGCCGGACGCGCTGCGGCAGGATCACCGCGCCAGCGTTTCGGAAGCGCACGCGACGCTGACGGCCGAACTCGCGGCGCTGCGGGAGCGCTTTCCGCAGACCGGCCGGATCGCGATCACCGGCCACGCGCATATCGATCTCGCCTGGCTCTGGCCCTATGCCGAGACGCGGCGGAAAGCCCGTCGCACCTTCCACACGGCGCTGCGGCTGATGGAGCGTTTCCCCGACTACATCTTCAACCAGTCGACCGCCGCCTACTACGCGCAGCTCGAAGAGGACGATCCCGAACTCCTCGCGTCGATCAAACAGCGTGTCGCGGAAGGCCGATGGGAAACGATCGGCGGCATGTGGGTCGAGCCCGACACCAACATGCCGACCGGCGAGAGCTTCGTGCGCCAGATCCTCTACGGCCAGCGCTACTTCCGCCGGACCTTCGGCGTGGAGCACCGCGTCTGCTGGCTGCCGGACTGCTTCGGCTTCTCGCCCGCCCTGCCCCAGCTTCTGCGCCAGGGCGGCATGGACTCGTTCTTCACCATCAAGGTGAACTGGTCCGAGACCAACAAATTCCCGCACGACCTGTTCTGGTGGGAAGGGCTCGACGGCTCCAAGGTTCTCGCCCACACTTTCGACAACCCGGTGCGCGGCTACAACGGCAGCGTCGAGCCGCGCGCGACGATCGAGACCTGGCGCAACTTCCGCGGCAAGGCCCACCACGACGAAAGCCTGCTCGCGGTCGGCTACGGCGACGGCGGCGGCGGCACCACGCCGGAAATGCTGGAGCGGCAGGCGCAGCTCGCCGATTTCCCGGCGGTGCCCCAGCTCCGGCCGGCGCGCGTCGAGGACTTCTTCGCGAGGGCCCACGAAACCGCGAAGACGGCGGAGCTGCCGGTCTGGCTCGGCGAGATCTATCTCGAACTCCACCGCGCGACGCTCACCACCCAAAGCCACACCAAGAAGCGCCATCGCGAGGCGGAGCGCGCGCTGATCACCGCCGAGACGGTGTCCTCGCTCGGCGTCCTTCTCGGCGCGCCGAAGCCGGCGAGCCTGGAGCCCGCTTGGCGCCAGACGCTCAAGAACGAGTTCCACGACATCCTGCCCGGCTCCGGCATCCGCGAAATCTACGAGGACGCCGAGCGCGAGCTGGAAGAGGCGCGCGACGCCGGCCTCGCCCGCCAGCGCGAGGCGATGGACGCGCTCGGAGAGCTCCTGCCCGCCGGCGAAGGCGGCGCGGTCGTCGTCGTCAATCCGAGCCTCGCCGACCGGCCGATCCGCTTCCAGTCGCCCGACGGCCGGCCGGTCGCAGCGAAGGGCACCGTGCCGCCGCTAGGGCTCGCGGTGCTGCGGCAAGCGGACCTCGCGCCGGCGGACGGGCTGTCGGCGAGCGAGCGGGTCCTGGAGAACCGGCACATCCGCGTCGAGATCGCAGAGGACGGCACGCTCAGAAGCGTCGTCCACAAGGCAACGGGCCGCGAGGCGCTGGCGGGGCCGGGCAATCGGCTCGTCGCCTATCCGATGGACAAGCCGCGCAACTGGGACGCCTGGGACGTCGAGGACGACTACGAGGCGAAGGGCGTCGAAGCGGGGGAGATCGTGCGGTTCGAGCTCGTGGAGAACGGTCCGCACCGCGCCGCGATCCGCATCGAGCGGCGTTTCCGCGATTCGACGATCACCCAGCATTACAGCCTCGCCGCGAACGGGCGACGCCTCGACATCGAGACCGAGCTCGACTGGCACGATCGCCGCGTCCTGCTCCGCGCGCTGTTCCCGCTGGCCGTCCGCAGCGATTTCGCGACCTTCGAATGCGCCTTCGGCGTCGTGCGCCGCGCGACGCATGTGAACACGTCCTGGGATGCGGCGCGCTTCGAAGTGCCGGCGCACCGCTTCGCCGACCTCTCGGAGCCGGGCTTCGGCGTCGCGCTGCTCAACGACGGCAAATACGGCCACTCGGCGCGCGGCGACACGCTAGGCCTCAGCCTCGTGCGCTCGCCGATCTACCCGGACCCGCTCGCCGACGAAGGCCGGCAGCGCTTCACCTATTCGATCCTGCCGCATCGCGGCGACTGGATCGAGGGGGGCGTCCGCGAGGAGGCCGAAGACCTGAACCAGCCGCTGCTGGCGGCGGCCGCGTCCGGCTGCGCGCCGTGCACCTACGCGCCGGTTCGCCTCGACGGCCATGCCGTGGGACTCGCCGGGCTGAAACCGGCGGAGGACACGGACGACCTGATCCTGCGCGTCTACGAGCCGGCCGGCGGGCGAGGCTCGCTCACCGTTGAAACGGACGGTTGGCGGGTCGCGGAGGAGGTCGACATCCTGGAGCGCCCGCTCGGCGCGGCGCGCTCCGACATCCGCCCCTTCGAGGTCCGATCGCTGCGCCTCGCGAAGGGCTGAGACCCCGGATGCGGGACGCCGGGTCCGATGCTAGAAGCGCCGGACCCATGCGCGACCTTGCCGGCTCCAATTCCGAACTCGCCGCCGATCACAATCGCGGCGTCGTGCTCCGCGCGATCCACCGGCATCGACCGATCTCGCGCACCGAACTGGCGAAGCGCTCCGGTCTCACCAAGCAGGCGGTGGCGCGGATCGTCGAACGGTTGATCGACGAGGGGCTGGTGATCGAGGCGCGGCGGCGGCGCGGCGTGAAGGGCCAGCCGGCGATCGAGCTGGAGATCGATCCGGGCGGCGCCTCCGCGGTCGGCATCAGCCTCGCCCGCGACTACGTGACGGCGATCGCGGTCGACGCGGTCGGCAACGTGCGCGGCCGGGTGCATGCCGAGCGCCGCTTCATCCCGCCGGACGAGTTCTTCGAGTTCGTGGAAGGCACGCTCTCGACGTTCCGCCACCGCCGCGCCATCGATCCCGGCCGGATGGCCGGCATCGGCATCGCCGTGCCGGACTGGCTCGGCGAGATCCCCTTTCCCGGCATGACGGATGATTTCCGCCGCTGGTCGGGCACCGACATCCGCGGCCGGATGAGGCGGATCGCCGACCACCCCGTCTTCATCGAGAACGACGCGACCGCCGCCACGATCGGCGAGCTGAACTACGGCCTCGGCCTCGAAGCCCGCAACTTCTTCTACGTCTTCGTCGGCGCGGGCCTCGGCGGCGGCGTGGTGCTCGACGGCGTCTGCCATCACGGCACGAGCGGCCTCGCCGGCGAGATCGGCTGGCTCCCGACCGTCGGCCCGGCCGGTGCCGGCGGCGAGGCGCGGCCGCTCGGCCGCATCCTGTCGCTCTACGCGCTCTACGACCACCTCGCCGCGCATGGCCACCCCGTCGCGGAGCCGCAGGAGTTGCTGCGGCTCGATGAAACGGGCAGCGCGCTGGTCTCGGATTGGCTGCGCGCGGTCGCGGCACCCGTCGCGGAGGCTGCCGCGAATATCGGCCTGCTGCTCGATCCCGACGCGGTCATGGTCGGAGGCCGGCTGCCCGTCCGGCTGATCGACGAGCTGCTGCTCTACGTCCACGACATCCTGGTGCGCGAGGGCCGCGAGGCGCCGCCGATCCACCGGGCCGTCGGTTCGGAGGACGCCGCGGCGCGGGGAGCGGCCGCGATGCCGCTCGCCGATCTCCTGCGCCTCGACTCGCGCGATCCGAACCAGCGGCTGCGCTCGCCGCTCGGGTCGCGCGACGCCGTCACCGGCGCGGATCGGGCAGCAGCCGGCTGAAGAACGTCGCGGCGGCGGCCCCCATCGCCGCGCCGTCCTCGGCGAGCGTCGCGGGCGCGATCCAGGGCAGCCAGAACGGCTGCTCGGGATGGCCGACCCGCCGGGCGCGTTCCTCGTTCAGGCGGTCGGCGATCGCGGCGAGCACCGCTTCCGGCAGGCGTCCGCCGACGAACACGGCGGCGGGTCCAAGAAACCCGGCGACGGCGACGACGGCATCCATCAGAGGCAAGGCCGCGCGGTCGAGCCAAGCGCGCCAGCCGGCATCGAGGATACCCGGAGCGGCCTCGGCGAAGGGAAAACCCGGCATCGCCCCGGCGCCGGCCACGGCGTCGAGCGGACTGCCGTCCCCGTCGACATGCATCCGGCCGAGCCGCCCGGCGCGGCCCCGCACGCCGCGGAACAGCCGGCCTTCGATGACGAAGCCGGCCCGAACCGTGCGGTCGATGAAGACGGTAGCGAAGCTGCCGTCTTCCGGCATGCCGAAATGCAATTCGCCGAGCGAGGCGGCGTCGGTGTCGCGCAGGATGAACGTTTCCGGCGACGCGGCGAGCAGCGGCTCGAGACAGGGCATGGCGGATAGGGAAACGCCTTCGCCGAGCGCGACGCCGCAACCGGCGAGGCGATCCCTCTCGGTGCCGATGCAGGCGAGCACGGCATCCCGCAATTCCTCGACCTCCCGCCGGTCTTCGACGTCGAAGCGCCGGCGCAGCCTGACGCGGCCGCGAAGATCGACCACGACCGCGGTGGCGGCGCGCTCCCCCGGCAGATCGATGCCGAGCCCGAAGGCGGCGTTTTCCGCGAGACCGAAGCCCGCCGCGCGTCCGGCCCGTCCGGCCTTCGCGACGAGGCCTCCGGCGAGAAGCTGCTTCAGAATGTTGCCGACGCCGGGTTCGGACAATCCGGTCAGCCGCGCGAGGTCGGATCGGGCGAGCGGTCCCCCGCGGCGGATGGCTTCGAGCGTGATGCGCAGGTTGTGGTCGGCCGCCTGGACGAGGTTGCGGCCGGCGGTGCCGGCCTCTGCGGTCCTTCCAACGGCATCTGCCTTCATCCGAACCGCCGGCCGCTCCGCTTCACCGCTTCGTGGCAGTTAACCCCTGAGCGTCGATGGAGAAAGCGAAAACGTTCTCCGGCGGCCGGCGCTCGTCAGCCGCCCGGCGCGCCCTTGGCCGCCCGCAGGATCTCGGTCATCGCGGCACGGCCGTCCTTGTCGCTGCTTGCCGCAAAGGCCGCGACCAGGGCGTCGCGCTTGGCACGGCCGCCGTCGCTCTCGTAGAAGGCGAGGAGCGCCGCGACGTCCTCGGGCGCGAGCTGCGCCAAGGCCATCTCCCGGCGAAGCGTCGCCGTTTGCGCCGCCGGCCCGCGCTGGAACGGCGGTTCGTCGTCTTCTGGCGATGCTTCGCGCGTCGCTCGAAGCGAGTCCTCGACGATCGTCGCGATCCCGGCTTCCCCGGCGCGCCGCAACGGCTCGCGTTCCACCAGCGCGGTCCGAATCGCCCATTCGATCCGCTTGCCCGCCAGCGTCTGCTCGGAGGCGATGCCGGCGGCGGCGGTCAACGGTGCGAGCCGCTCGATCGCCGCCTTGTCGGGGCGCGCCGCATAGCGCGCCTCCATGTCCGGCCCCTCCGCCTCGATCCGCTCGGGGGAAAGCTTCTCCAGCGCGGCTTCGGCCGCGGCGAGCCGATCGGCCGCCGCCGAAAGCCCGGCGGGGGCTTCCGCGGCGCCCGTTCCGGCAAGCGCCGTGCGCTGGGCGGCAAGTGCCTTCGCAGCATCGAATGCGTTTGCGGGAACGCTCGGGAGCGGGTCGTCGGGCACGCCTTCGCGCGACCGGAGGCGAACGACGAAGCGGGCGACCTCGGTCGGCAGGTTCCCCATGTCAGCATAGGCCGCCTCGGGCCGCTCGATGCGGATCAGCAGCGTGTCGGCCGTATCGGCGCGCGCGGGAAGTGCGGCGACAAGCACCATTGCCGCCAGCAGCGCGCAGGGTCCCGCCGCGCGGCTCGGCCCGGCGGACGAGGGCGGCAGTTCGATCAAACCCGAACGTCCAGGAAGTTCTGGGGCCGCGTCTCGGTCGCGAGACGTTTCAGGGTATCCTCCGCCTTGCGCAGGTCCGCGGCCTTCTGCTGGGCCCGCCCGCCGGCTCGGCCGGAAACGTGGAACGGGCTCGAGTAGACGGCCCGGTGCAGTTCCTCGATGCGCCGGTCCACCGCGGAGCCGAGATCGCTGTAGGCGACGTAGGTTCCGGCCTCCGTACCCCACCAGCGCGACTGGCCGCCGGTGGCTTTCGGATACGCTTTGGCGTTCGGCGAGATTTCGATCGGGCTGCTCCTGCCGCCCGAGATGCCCGATTCGCCGGAGCCGAAATACTGCGCCGGCACTTCCTCCAGAGAATCGGATTCGAGCAGCGCCGCCATGTAGAACGACAACTCGATCTTGTCCGACAGCGGGCGCTCCCTGGTGGTGCCGCTCGGCGGGTTGGCGATCGGCGCCCGGAGCATCATCTCGAACAGGCTGTGCTTGCGTTGCTCGCTGAGGCTCGCGTCGTTTTCGATGCTCTCGGCCACCTTGTGCGCGCAGAGCTTGTAGTTGGTGAGGACCTGTTCCATCTTCGCGTGCTGCGCCGTCGGCGAAAGCGTCGCGAGGCTCGCGGTCGAGGTCACCGCGTTCTTCACCGCGTCCTGGGCTTCCTTCGTGAGCCGGGTGCGGACTTCGTCCAGCACCTTGCCGAGGGCGAAGACGACCGTCGGGTTGGTCGCGCCGGCATGAAGCACGGTGAAGGCGAGGTTCAGGTTGTAGCGGCAGATCATGCTGAGGGCGGCGCGGCTCGCGAGGGCTCGCAGCGAGGCCTGCCCGACCGTCGCCATCAGCACCGAGCCCGTCACGATCGAGGCGGCCGTCACGAAGAGTTCGGCGCGGGCGAGGTCGACCTTCTCCTGCTGCGCCTTGACCTGCTGGAACTTGTCGTGCGCGGCGGCGTAGGCGGCGATATAGGGCAGGCCGACATTGGCCCGCCATCCGTCGTAGCCGTCGTCGACCTTGTTGCGGAAGTTCTGGAGCCGGTCGGCCATCGGGGATCCTCGTGTCGGCGGATGGAGCGTTGAAGCCGGCACGGCCGGCGGCCCCCGCCGGCCGTGCCGGCGGGGTTGTGCGCGGTCGGTCCTCAGGCGGCCCTGGTGGTCGCCAGATCGTAGGAGGCGATGGTCGGCGACTGCGGCCGGTCCGACTCGTCGTAGGGGATGTACTTCACTTCGAGCTTGGTGAAGTTCAGCCGGATCGTCTCGACCGGGCGGTCGCCGTTGGAATCGATCGAGTAGTTCGCGATCAGCGTGTTGGTCAGCGTGTACTCGATATAGGTCTGCCCCGGGCTGCCGGTGGAGACGAGGTGGATCACGGCGCGCTTGCCGGAGCGGCCGGTGCAGGCCTCGCCGAACAGGCGCGTCGAGGACGAGTCGCTGATCTTGGTGAGCACGATTTCGGAAACGTTCGGCTCGGAGGCCTCGCGGTTCGCGGCCGAGCCCGCGGACGTCTTCATGTTGCGCGCGACGTTCCAGTGGATCGCCTCGATGTCCATCCACTTGCGGTGCTGCTCGTGCGTCGCATCGCCCTGGATTCCGTCGATTTGCAGGTAGATCGGCATGGGGAATCGTTCCTTATCTGTGGACCACTGGCCGCGGCTGGCGCGTCAGGAAGGCAGGCGCTGGCGCGCCGGTTCGACCGCCTGCCGGACGCCCTTGCGCGTCGCTTCGGCCTGCGGCGAGATCCGCCGGCGGGACCCGCGCGGCGAATGGGGGTGCGAGCGCGCCGGCAGCGGCGCGTCGGCGACGGTGAAGCCGGTGTCGCCCGCATGGTCGACGGCGACCGCCTTCGGCGTCCGCCCGTCCAGCATGGCTTCGAGGAAATGCGTCGACAGCGCCGGCAGGAGTTCGCGCGACACGAGGCCCTCGATGGCGCGCGCGCCGGTATGATCGAGCGCCGCGCCCTCCGCGAGATGCGCCCGGGCGGCGCCAGAGACTTGGAGGGCGCAGCCGGCATAGGCCGTCGACACCCGCTCGGCGAGCCGTCCGATCTGGATCGCCGCGATCGCCTCGAAGGCCTCGCGACCCAGCGGCAGGAACGGCAGGAGCGTGGTGCGGCCGAGGAAGGCCGGCTTGAACTGCGCGAGGAGCGCGTCCTGCAGCAGGGCCGGCAGCGCGTCGGCGCCGGGCATCGTGTCGGGGTCGGCGGCCAGCGCTTCCAGCACCTCCGACCCGGTATTCGCGGTCATCAGCACGGTGGTGTTGCGGAAGTCGATGTCCCGCCCCTCGCCGTCGCGCAAGGATCCCTTATCGAAGAGCTGGTAGAAGATGTCCTGGACGCCGGGATGCGCCTTGTCGATCTCGTCGAGGAGGAGGACGCCGTAGGGCCGCCGCCGCACCGCTTCCGTCAGGACGCCGCCCTCGCCGAAGCCGACATAGCCGGGAGGCGAGCCGAGGAGCGTCGAGACCTTATGCTCCTCCTTGAACTCCGACATGTTGATGACGGTGAGGTGCTGCGGGCCGCCGTAGAGGAGATCGGCCAGCGCCAGCGCCGTTTCGGTCTTGCCGACGCCGGAGGTGCCGACCATCAGGAACACGCCCGGCGGCCGGCGCGGATCGGCGAGGCCGGCGCGCGACACGCGCATCGCCTCCGCCAGCACGCCGAGCGCGTGCGGCTGGCCGACGACGCGCTCGCCGAGGCGCCCAGCCAGGGTGTTCACCGTCGCGATGCCGTCGGCGAGGAGCCGCCCGACCGGCACGCCCGTCCAGCGCGACACGAGGGCGGCTATGGCTTCGGCATCGACGACGCGGTGCACCAGCGGCTCGCCGTTCCGCACCGCCTTCGCGAACTTCGCCTCGACGGCGGCGAGTTCGCGCCGCGCCGCCGCGTCGGACGAGTCCGCCTCGACCCGTGCCTCCAGCGCGTCGGCGTCGGCGGCGAGCGCCCGTTCGGTCTCGAACCGCTCGCGTAGCGCGGCGCTTTCGGTCTCGATCGACGCACGCCGCGCCGCGATGGCCGCGAGGCGTGCCTCGATCGCCTCGGTGCGCGGCTCGCGCGCCAGGCGCGCCGCCTCGGTCGCCAGGAGCTCGATCTCGCGGGAAAGGCTCGCCAGCGCCGCCGGTTCGCTCTCACGCCCGAAGGCGACGGAGGACGCAGCGGTGTCGATGAGGCTCACCGCCTTGTCGGGAAGCTGGCGCGCCGGGATGTAGCGGGCCGACAACCGCACCGCCGCGGCGAGCGCCTCGTCGCGGATGCGCACGCCGTGATGCGCCTGGAAGAGGTCGACGACGCCGCGCAGCATCCGCACGGCCGCTGCCTCGTCTGGCTCGCCGACAGCCACGGTCTGGAACCGCCGGGTCAACGCCGGGTCGCGCTCGATATGGCGCTTGTATTCGCTCCAGGTGGTCGCCGCGATGGTGCGCAGCTCGCCCCGCGCCAGCGCGGGTTTCAGGATGTTGGCGGCGTCCCCCTGCCCCGGCTGATTGCCGGCGCCGACGAGGCCGTGCGCCTCGTCGATGAACAGGATGATCGGCAGCGCCGAGGCCTTCACCGCGTCGACGACGCCGGTCAGGCGGCGCTCGAACTCGCCCTTCACGCCGGCCCCGGCCTGGAGCAGGCTGAGGTCGAGCCGAAGGAGGCGCGTGCCCTTCAGCTTCTCCGGCAGCGCGCCGGCCTCGATCGCGAGCGCGAAGGCTTCCGCCACCGCGGTCTTGCCGACGCCCGCCTCGCCGACGAGGATCGGGTTGTTCTGGCGGCGGCGGAGCAGGATGTCGATCACCTGCCGCAGTTCGTCGTCGCGGCCGACGACGCGGTCGATCCGCCCGGCCCGCGCGTCCGCCGTCATGTCCTGCGTGTAGAGGCGGAGGAAGTCTTCCGTCGGTCCCGGCGCGCCCTGCCGTTGCCCGGTCTCCACCGAATGGCGACCGGGTTCCGGCGCGGCCTCGGCGGTGCGGCCGGCTTCCGCCAGCCAGGTTTCCAGTCCGGCGGCGCTCGCCTCGCGCAGCGACGGGGCGACGGCACGGCTCAAGGACCGGAGCGAAGCCTCGGCCGTCATCGCGGCGAGGAGATCGCCGGCGAGGATGCGCGGCCGATTGTGCTGCAGCGAGGCCGAAACCCAGGCTTCCCGCGCGAGGAGCACAAGCGTCGGCGAAAAGGCCGGCGTGCCGCCCTGGCCGCGCCGGAGGTCCGCCACCGCCGCCGCGGTTTCGCGCCGGTAGCCGTCCGCCGGCACGCCCACCGCATCGAGCACGTCGCGGAAGGCGGCCGTCTCTCCCAACGCCTGCATCCAGTGCGCGAGCTCGACGCTGTCGTGGGAGTTCCGGACGGCGGCGGCGGCGGCGGCCTCCAGACTCACGCGGCACTCGGCGGACAATCGCGCAATCAGGTGGTGCAGATCGACAACGGGCATTCAACCCCCAGGGCTCGTCAGTCGGGCGTAAGGGTTTCGGTCAAAATACGGCATAAAAATGGCATTCGAAATTTATTCTCGAACGTTGCAAATACATCTTGCGCGTCCGAATGAACATATGCCAGACCTTCCGCGACGTTTCCTGAAACTGATTGATTATCCACTGAGCAACAAGCCGGTCGTTCTTAGATATATTGCAGCATTGTGACGGCATGGCACGCAGGCAGGGTTTTGAATGGATCCAAAGAGCGCCGATACTATAGTGCTCACTGATTTCATCACGGAAGGTCGTCCGACGGGCGTGAACCTGCGGACCGATCCGGTGCATCGCGAGCTCTACTACCGGCTGAAGGATGCCCGCTCGGCGGCGCGCGGCGCCGAGCGCTCCGTCGTGCCCGGCGAGCCGATGCGCCTCGCCTCGGCCTGGAGCGATGTGCGCGCCCTTGCCGTCCAGGCGCTCACCGAAGTGACGAAGGACGTCGAGGTGCTGGCCTGGCTGGCCGAGGCCGAACTTCGCATCGGCCGGTTCGCCGGGCTGGCGCGGGTCTTCGACGCCGCCGCCGTCCTGGTCGAGGCCTCGTGGGACGAGATGCATTCGATCGACGGCGACGGGCCCGAGGACAAGGCGGCGCCCTTCGCGGGCCTCAACGGCGTCGGCGGCGAGGGCACGCTGATCCAGCCGATCCGGCTCTGTCCGCTGGTGCCGGACGCGCACTTCTTCGAGTTGAGCCTTTGGGACTACCAGGTGGCGCAGCGGGACGGCAGCGGCCGGCTGCGGGACGCCGTGGCGGACGCCGGCCGCGACGCGATGGCGACGCATCTGGAAACGGTGCGGGCGTGCCAGGCGGCCTTCGCGCGCCTCACCCAAGCTCTTGACCGGCGATGCGGCCCGCATTCGCCGCCCTCCTCGAACACCCGCGCCGTCCTGGAAGAGGTCCGGGCGGCGATCAGCGACGTCGCGCAACTCTCCGATGCGGTCGAAGAGGTCGCGCCGGCCGCTGCGGCCGGCACGAACGGCAAGGCGTCGCCGGCCAACGCCGTCGCGCGGCGCGGCGAGATCGCGTCCCGCGAGGAGGCCTTCCAGCGGCTTCTCGAGGTCGCGGCCTATTTCCGCCGGACCGAGCCGCACTCGCCGCTGTCGTCCTCGATCGAAACGCTCGTCGCCCGCGGCCGCATGGATTTCCTGCGGCTGCTCGAGGAGCTCCTGCCGGATCCGCACGTCCGGCGCACCGTCCTCGCCTCCGCCGGCATCCAGCCGCAGGGCGAGATGCACTGAAGCTGAAGGCGAAGAGAAACCATCCCTCCCCGGAAGTCACCGCTTCGACGAAGCTTCGAAACGACTTCCCCAGCCGAAGGAACACGACATGGAAAGCGTCCACGACAAGCTCGAACGGGTCCGCAAGCCCCGCGTCCACATCAAGTACGAAGTCGAGACCGAAGGCGCGATGGTCGAGAAGGAGCTGCCCTTCGTGGTGGGCGTCCTCGGCGACTTCTCGGGCAACCCGACGCAACCGCTGAAACCCTTCGGCGAGCGCAAGTTCGTCCAGATCGACCGCGACAACTTCGACGAGGTGATGCGCCGCATGACGCCGGGCCTCACCCTCGCCGTCGAGAACACCCTCGCCGACGACGGCACGGACCTGCCGGTCTCCTTGAAGTTCGAGAGCCTCGACGACTTCGAGCCGGCCGCGGTCGCCAACCAGGTGCCGGCGCTGAAGAAGCTCCTCGACGCCCGCAACCAGCTCCGCGACCTGATGGCCAAGGCCGACCGCTCGGAGGAGCTGGAGAACCTCCTGGAGCGCATCCTCCAGAGCGAGGCCGACATGAAGTCGCTCGTGGACGAGCTGAACGCCAAGGTCGCGGCCCAGCGCCCGACCGTCAACTGACCCGACCGACCTTCGCGGGAGATACCAAGCGATGAGCAACCAGACGCAAGCTCGCAGCGAAGCGGTCGTTCTCGACCAGCACGCCCCGCTGCTCGACCAGGTGATCGGCGCGACGCGCCAGACCGAGCCGGACCGGACGCAGGACCTCCTGCGCACCCTCACCGACGAGGCGCTGAAGGGCACCGTCACCTACAACCGCAACCTGACGATCACCCTCAACGAGGCGATCGCCGCGCTCGACGCGCAGATCTCGCGCCAGCTCGCCGCGATCACGCAGTCGCCGGAATTCACCAAGCTGGAAGGCGCCTGGCGCGGCCTCCATCACCTCGTCTCGAACACCGAGACGAGCTCGAACCTGAAGATCCGCGTCCTCAACGCCACGAAGCGCGACCTGTCGCGCGACCTGTCGAAGGCGGTTGAGTTCGACCAGTCGCGGCTGTTCAAGGCGATCTACGAGGACGAGTTCGGCACGCCTGGCGGCGAGCCGATCGGCGCCATCGTCGGCGACTACGAGTTCGACAACTCCTTCGAGGACGTGCAGCTCCTGCAAGGGCTGTCGTCGGTGTCGGCCGCCGCCTTCGCGCCGTTGATCTCGGCCGCGAGTCCGAAGCTCTTCGGCTTCGAGGACTTCCGCGAGCTCGCCCGGCCGCGCGACCTCGAGAAGATCTTTGAGACAGCCGAATACGTGAAGTGGCGTTCGTTCCGCGATTCCGAGGACTCGCGCTTCGTGACGCTGGCGCTGCCGCGCGTCCTCGCCCGCCTGCCCTACGGGCCGGACACGGTGCGGGTCGACGAGTTCAACTTCGACGAGACGGTCGGGCGGCCGAACGGGCAGTTGCCGCACGAGCGCTACTGCTGGATGAACGCGGCCTACGTGCTCGGGGCGCGCCTCACCGCGGCCTTCGCCCGGAACGGCTGGTGCACCGCGATCCGGGGCGCTGAGAACGGCGGCAAGGTCGAGGACCTGCCGATGCACGTCTTCCAGAGCGACGACGGCGATCTCGACCTGAAGTGCCCGAGCGAGATCGGCATCACCGACCGGCGCGACGCCGAGCTCGGCAAGCTCGGCTTCCTGCCGCTCTGCCATTACAAGAACACCGACTACGCCGTGTTCTTCGGCGCGCAGACCGCACACAAGGCGAAGAAGTACGACCGGCCGGAGGCGACGGCGAACGCCGCCATCTCGGCGCGCCTTCCCTACATGATGGCGACCTCGCGCTTCGCCCACTACCTGAAGGTGATGGGCCGCGACAAGATCGGCTCCTTCATGGAGGCCGAGGACTGCGAGGCCTGGCTGAACCGCTGGATCGCGGGCTACGTCAACGCCAACGAGACGGCCGGCGAGGAGATGCGGGCGAAGTTCCCGCTGCGCGACGCCAAGGTGACCGTGCAGGAGGTCGCCGGCCGGCCCGGCTCCTACAACGCGGTGGCGTGGCTGCGGCCCTGGCTCCAGATGGAAGAGCTGACCACCTCGTTGCGCATGGTCGCGCGCATCCCGGAAAAGAGCTGATCGGCCGGGAGCCGCGATGCTGGAAAGCCATGCAACCGAGGGCGCGGCCGCCGAGACGGCAGCCGCGGCCCGCCGCGCCGCGCTGCTGGCGAAGGGCGATCGCCTCCTCGCGGCGATCGACCGCGCGGTCGCGCGCCAGACGAGCCGCATCCTGCACCATCCCGACTTCCAGGCGATGGAAGCGCGCTGGCGCGGGCTGACGCTGCTCCTCCGCGCGGCCGGCAACGCGCCGGACGTGAAGGTCAGGATCCTCGACGCCGACTGGCCGGAGCTCTCGCGCTCGATGGAGCGTTCGGCCGAGTTCGACCAGTCGCGCCTGTTCGACCTCGTCTACAACGAGGAGTTCGGCATGGCGGGCGGCGAGCCCTTCGGCCTTCTCGTCGGCGACTACGCGCTGTCGCACCGGCCCGGGCCGCGCGGCGAGGACCCGGTCGGCACGCTCGGCGCGGTGGCCTCGGTCGCCGCCGCGGCCTTCTGCCCCTTCGTCGCGGGTGCCTCGCCCGAGCTGCTCGGCCTTCGCGACTTCGCCGACCTCGATCGGCTGCCCGACGTCTCGAAGGCGCTGCTCGACCCGGCACTGGAGCGCTGGCGGCGGCTCCGGACCCGCGAGGACACGCGCTTCGTCGGGCTCGTCGCGCCGCGCATCCTGCTCCGCGGCCCGCACGCACCCGCCACACGGCGGCGCGTCGATGGCTTCGGCTTCAGCGAGGACGGCGCGGCGGCGGACGGCCTCCTCTGGGGCAACGGGGCCTTCGGCTTCGCGGCGCTGGCGATCGGCCGCTTCCGCGAGTCCGGCTGGTTCGCCGACATGCGCGGCGCGCCGCAGGACGAGGACGGCGGCGGCCTCGTGCCGGCGCTCGGCCCCTTCGATCTCGGGCTGGAAAGCGCCGGCCTCGCCGAACAGCCGGCGGTGGAGGTGCGCTTCACCGGCGCGCAGGAGCAGGCGATCAGCGAGGAAGGCCTGATCCCCGCCGCGACGACGTACCTGTCCAGCCGCGTCGTCTTCAATTCGAACCCGTCGCTGCACCGGCCCCAGGCTTACGACAGCCCGCATGCCGACCAGAACGCGAGGCTCGCCGCCATGCTGCAATACGTTCTCTGCGCCTCGCGCTTCGCGCATTACCTCAAGGTGATCCTGCGCGACGAGCTCGGCCGGCTCGCCGACGCAGGCTCGGTCCGCGAGCGGATCGAGACTTGGCTCGCCGGCTACACGCTCGGCAACGACGACGCGAGCCCGGCGCTGCGCACCCGCCATCCCTTGCGCCTCGCGGCGGTGGAGGTCGAGGAGCTGCGCGGCCGGCCGGGCGCCTATAGCTGCCAGGTCCGCCTCCAGCCGCATTTCCAGCTCGACGACGTGTCGACCAGCTTCCACCTCGTCGCCGAGACCCTGCCGGCCGGTGCCGGCGCAACCGCGAGGGCCGTCGCATGAGCGCCGCATCGAACCAGACGGCCGGCGAGGTCGCGGCGCTCCTTGAGCGTGACGACCTCGGCGGAGCCGTCAAGGCGGCCGGCGAGCGGCTGCGGGCGAGCCCGAACCGCGACGACCTCCGCCTCGCGCTGGTCGACCTTCTGATCCTTTCCGGCGATCTCGACCGGGCGGACAAGGTCGCGGCGCTCGGCGCGACCATCCGGCCTGCGAACGCGGTCGGCATCACGCTGCTGCGGGGCGTGATCCAGGGCCTGATGGCGCGCCGCGCCTGGCTCTCCACCGGCGCGCTGCCCGCCTTCCCGAACGGACCGACGACGCGCGACCAGGCGGCGGTGCGGCTGCAGCTTGCGCTGAACGAGGGCGACGGCGAGGCGGCCCGCGCCGCGCTGGCCGAGATCGACGCCGCGCCGGCCGGAACGGACTTCGAATGGAACGGCGAGCCCGTCGCCGGTTCCTTGCGCGACCTCGACGACCGCCTGCCCCACGCCTTCGAGGCGGTAACGAGCGGTGGCGCCTATCTCTGGATCGACTTCGAGCGTGTCCGGGGCGTCGAGTTCGCGCCCGTCGCGCGGCCGCGCGACCTCGCGCTCCGCCGCGCACGGATCGAGCTTCGCGACGGCGCGGCGGCCGACGTCTTCGTGCCGGCGATCTATCCGGAAGGGCCTGGCGAAGCGGACGACGCGCTGCGCCTCGGCCGGCGTACCGACTGGGCGGAAGCGCCGGGCGGCCTCGCGCTCGGGCGCGGCCAGCGCTCCCTCCTCGTCGGCGAGGAAAGCCGGACGCTGCTCAACGCCTCGCGCATCTCCTTCGGAGGCGGCGATGCCTGATCCGCTGGAGCGCTTCCGCCCGACGAGCGAGACGCTGGCGCGCTCGGTGCTCGACCGCCTGCTCGACGCCGATCCGGACCTCGCCGCCGATCCGCGCCGCACCATCGGCGCGCAGGTCGAGGGCTTGCGCGAGGCGCTGCGCCGCGACATCGAGATCCTGCTCAATACGCGCTGCCGGCCGGACACGCCGCCGGACGGTCTCGCGGACTCGCTGCTCGGCTACGGCGTCGACGGCTTCTTCGCGACGAGCCTCGTCACCGACGAGCAGAGCCGACGCTTCGCCCGCGGCATCGAGGCGCGCATCCGCCGCTTCGAGCCACGGCTCGAAGCCGTGAGCGTTTCCGTGCTGCCGGCGCGGGTTCCGGCGCAGCGCTCGCTGCGGCTCCGGATCGAGGCGATGCACCGCCTGCAGCCCGGCATGCCGCCGATCTCGTTCGAGACCGCCGTCGATCCCTCGACGCAGCGCATCCGCGTGGAGGCCGCGCATGGCTAGCGTCGGCGGCTTCCTGCAGCGCTACTCCGAAGAGCTCGGCAGCCTTCGCCGCCGCGCCGCACGCTTCGCCGAGGCCAATCCGAAGATCGCCGGGCGCCTCCGCCTTTCCGGCGATGCGGCGGACGATCCGCATGTCGAGCGCATCGTGCAGAGCTTCGCCTATGTCGCGGCGCGGGTGCGCACCAAGCTCGACGACGAGTTCCCGGAACTGACCTCCGGCATGCTGGAAGCGCTCTACCCGCACTATCTCGCGCCGGTCCCCTCGATGACGGTGATACGGCTCGACCCGCCCGCCGGCCTCGACGCCGTGCAGCGCGTGCCGCGCGGTTCAAGCATCGCGGCCGAAGCGGTGGAAGGCGAGCGCTGCCGCTTCCGCACCACGCAGGACGTCGCGGTCGCGCCGGTGCGGATCGAGGCCGCGACGCTCGCGAGCCGGCCGGTGGAAGCGCCGCCCGCGTCGCTCTGCCCGGATCCCGCCGCGGTCCTGCGCCTCGCCGTCCGCCCGCTCGACGCGACGAAGCCGGCCGGCAAGGTAGGCATTCGTTCGCTGCGCTTCTTCGTCGCCGCGCCGTGGCGCGAGGCGACGGCGATCCACGAGCTGATCCTGAACCACACGAAGGCGATCGCGCTCGCCCGCCATGCCGGCGATGCCGAGGCGACGATCCTGCCCCCTTCGCGCCTGAAGCCCGTCGGCTTCGAGGACGCGGAGGGGATGCTGCCCTATCCGCCGTCGAGCTTCGTCGGCTACCGCCTTCTCACCGAGTTCTTCGCCCTGCCGCAGAAGTTCCTGTTCTTCGAGATCGACGGGCTGGAAAGTTGGGACAGCAGCCGGCTGGAGATCTTCCTCTACTTCGACGAGGCGCGCACCGACTTGGAGCGGGCGGTCGGCCCGCGGACCTTCGTGCTCGGCGCGACGCCCGCGGTGAACCTCTTTCCCCAGCGCGCCGAGCCGATCGCCGTCGACGGCACGCGCACCGACTATCCCTTGGTGCCGGACGCCCGTCGTCACGCGACGCGCGAGGTCTACGGCGTCACCTCCGTCACCGTCACGGACGGGCGGAACGGCGGCCCGGCGCGGCGCTTCTTCGAGGAGGGCGGCGCCGGCGGCGCGCCGGCCTGGCACCTTCGCCGCACGACCGACCCGGCGGACGGCACCGGCGAGGTCTCGATCGGCTTCGCCGAGCGCACGGGAGGTCTCGAACCCGGCCCCGATCTCGTGGCGGGGGTCGAGACGCTTTCGTTCAATCGCGACCTGCCCGAGCGCCTGCCCTATGGCGGCGGCCATCCGCGTCTCGAACTCGTCGACGACGCGGCCGGCCTCGCTTCCGTCGAGGCGATCGGCGCGATGACGCCGGTGCTCCGGATCGAGGACGACGACGAGCGGCGCTGGCGGCTCGTCTCGCACCTCAACCTCAACCACCTGTCGCTCGCCGACGGCACGGGCGCGGCGCTGAAGAGCCTCTTGCGGCTCTACGCGATCGGCGATCGCCGCGAGAGCGGCCTGCTGATCGACGCGATCTCAGGGCTGCGCTCCGCGCCGGCGACGGCGCGCCTCCACGGCGGCGGCATGGTGGCGGGCACCGACCTGACGCTCGTCTTCGACCCCGCGCAGATCGACCGCGGCGCGGCCTATCTCTTCGGCTCCGTCCTCGACCGCTTCTTCGGCCTCTACGCCTCGATGAACAGCTTCACCCGGCTGACGGCGGAGTTCCGCGGCCGCGACGGCATCATCGCCGCTTGGCCGGCGCGCGCCGGCGCGAGGCCGCTCCTGTGAGCGCGCTCCTGAAGGACGAGCCGGAGGCAACGGCCGACGCGCTGGTGGAACGGCTCCTCGCCGAGCCGCACCAGTTCGAGGCGTCGACCGCGCTGCGCGTCGCGGAACGCTCCGGCTTGGCCGTCGACGTCGAGGCCGACGCCAGCCTGGCGCTGGCGCCCGCCGCGATCTCGCAAGCGAAGCGTGGCGCGAACGGGCGGCTGGCGCTGCGCACGCCCCTGTCCGGTCTCGTCGGCGCCTTCGGCGCGCTGCCGCCGGCCTATACGGAAATCCTCCTCGGCGAGCGCCGCCGCCGGTCGAAGAGCCTCGCGGCCTTCCTCGATCTCTTCGGCGACCGCTTGTTCCGCCTCTTCGCCGCCTCGCTGGAGAAGTACCGGCTGGCGCGCCTCGTGCGCTGGGAAGGCGTCGGCGGCGGCAACCGCATTGCCGGCGCGCTGCTGGCGCTGGCCGGCCTTCGGACCGAACGGCTGCGCGACCTCAACCGGGCGGTCGGCGACGAGGCCGTGCTGCGCCATGCCGGCTTCTTCGCCAACAGGACGCGCAACGCCGCCTCGCTCGCGGCGATGCTTTCCGCCGACAGCGGCCTTCCCGTCGCGGTGGAGCAGTTCCGCGGCCGCTGGCTCTCCGTCGCCCCGGCCGAACAGACGCGGCTCGGCGGAGGCGCGCGGCTCGGGGTCGACGCGATGGCCGGCGCGAAGATCAAGGACCATTCCGGCGCGTTCCGCGTCGCGATCGGCCCGGTCGGCTACCTCGACTACCTGTCGCTGGAGCCGCGCTCGCCGCGGATCGAGCGGCTGATCGCCCTCGCCCGCCTCTATGCCGGTCCGGGCCTCGCCTTCGACGTGCAGGTGATTCTCCGGAAGGGGGACGTGCCGGAATGCCGTCTCGGCGATCCGGCGCATCCGGCGAAGCTCGGCTGGAACACCTGGGCGCGCTCCCTGCCCTTGTCCGAAGACAGCGGCGACGCCGTGATCCCCGCCCGCTGACCGGAGGCCCTTCATGCGACTGAAGCTCGTTTCCCGCAATTCCACCGTCGCCGATGCCGGCCGGAACTTCCGCGTCCTCGAAGGCGGCGGCGAGCTGACGCTCGGGCGCGGCCGCGAATGCGGCTGGCGCATCGCCGACGCGCCCCCGGCGATGGGCGCGGTCGAGGCCCGCGTCTTCCGCGACGGCCGGGGCTGGCGCCTGCGCGACGAAGGGATGAACGGCGTCACCGTCGACGGCGCGACGCTGGTGGAAGGGCAGAGCACGGAGCTTCGCGACGGCTCGACGGTGAGCTTCTGCGGCTTCCGCTTCACGGCCGAGATCACCGGCGTCGCGGAACCCGACTGGACCGATCCCGATCCGGGCCTGCGTTTCGGCGACGACGCGCCGAGCATCACCGCCATCCTCGCCGACGTCGCGCCGACCGGCGGCACGGCGCGCGGACCGCTTCCCGGCCGTTTCGGCGACCTCGCGCTGGAGGAGATCGGCCGCCGGCCACCGCAGGAGGAGCGCGAGCCGGTGCCGGTCGGCTGGCAGGGACCGCCTGACACGGCCTTCGTGCCGGCCCGCATCCCCGACGACTGGAACACGGCATCCCCGACCGCCAGCCATGCCGAGCACATGACGGCGACGAGCGCGCGGATGCGCCTGCCGCAGGCCGCCGGCGAGCGGGAACGTGACGCGGCCCCTGTCCTTCCGGACGTGAATGGACCCGATGCGGACGCGCTGATCGCGGCCTTCCTCGAAGGCGCGCGCTTCGCGGTGCCGGCGACGGAGGGAGCCGGCGATCCCGTGCGCTTCATGCGGCGGATAGGCGAGGAGATGCGGACGCTGGCCGACGGCGTCGCGGCGCTGGAGACGATCGCGGCGGACTTCCTCGACGGCCTCGCCGCCACCGGCCGGCCGCGGGCGGATGCGACCCGGCCGCTGGCCGAGCGCATGGGGGCCTGCGTCGAGGCGCAGCGCCGCATCCTCGGCGCGGTGGAAACCGTCGCGGAAGCGGCAGCGCGCGAGTTCGATCCGCGCGCCATCGAAGCGAAGGCCGACGAGAAGGCCGCCGCGCTCGGCCCGCTCGCCCTCGGGGCGAAGCTGCTGCCGGGACAGGCGGAGCGCGGCTACTGGCGCGCCTATCGCGACGCCTGCGGCCCGGCCGGGGGCGGCTTCTTCGCCGCCCGCCTCGCCGCCGCGCTCGGATCGGACGACACGACCGGAGGAGACGCCCGATGAGGCACGAGAACCGCGTCGCCTGGAGCGAGGGCATGTTCCTGCGCGTCCAGCATTTCCAGCAGGCCGACCGCTGGACGGAGCGCCTCGTGCGCAACGCCGTGCGCGACACGCGCCCCTACCCCTGGGGCGTGACCGACATCGTCGTCGACCGCGAGGCGCTGAAGATCGGCCGCTTTGCGCTCTCCGCCGTCCGCGCCATCCTGCCGGACGGGACGCTGGTGGAAGCGCCGGGCGACGCCGACCTGCCGCCGCCGATCGATCTGCCGCCGAATCTCCGAGACGCCGTGGTCTTCCTAGCGCTTCCCGTCCGCCAGCCCGGCCGCGCCGACATGGCGACGAACGGCGGCGCCGGCGCGCCGAGCGTCCGGATCGTCGCCGCGCCCTTCGAGGCGCCGGACGCGAATGTCGAGACCGACTTCATCGCGCCGATCGAGGTCGGGCGGCTGAAGCTCCGCCACCTCGTCAGCGGCGACGAGCTCGCCGGCTTCGAGCGCGTCGGCCTCGCCCGCGTCCTCGAAGTCCGGCCCGACATGGCGGTGATCCTCGACCCGGACTACGTGCCGCCCTCGATGAACTGCGGTGCGGACGGGCCTCTGCAGCGCCTGCTCGTTGAACTCCTCGGCATCCTGCGCCACCGCGCCGAGGCCGTCGCCGAGCGGATCGGCGACCCGACCGTGCGGGGCACGGCGGAGGTCGGCGACTTCCTCCTGCTCCAGACGCTGAACCGCGTCGAGCCGCTCTTCGCCCATCTGGTCGACAACGCCGCGGTGATCCACCCGGAGGATTTCCACCGCGCGGCGATCCAGCTCGCGGGCGAGCTTTCGACCTTCACCAAGCCCGACAAGCGCGCCGCGCGGTTTCCCGCCTACCGGCACGACGACCTGCAGGCCACCTTCGCAGCGGTGTTCGAGGATTTGCGCGCCTCGCTCTCGGCCGTCCTCGAACAGGCTGCGGTGCAGGTTCCGCTAGAGGAGCGGCGCTTCGGCGTGCGCGTCGGCACGATCAACGACCGCACTCTCCTGCGCGACACCGGCTTCGTCCTCGCCGTCCGCGCCGACATGGCGGCCGAGGCGCTGCGCCGCTCGCTGCCGAACCAGATCAAGGTCGGCCCGGTGGAGCGGATCGCCGAGCTCGTCAACGTCGCGCTGCCCGGCATTCCGGTGCGCCCGCTGCCGGTCCTGCCGCGCCAGCTCCCGTACCGCACCGGCACGGTCTACTTCGAGCTGGATACCGCCGCGCCCTTGTGGAAGCAGCTCGACACGTCGGGGGCGATCGCCCTCCACCTGTCGGGTGAGTTCCCCGGCATCGAACTCGAACTGTGGGCTCTGAAGGGATGAGCGAGACCCTGACCCGCCCCGCCGCCGAGAACGACGACCGGTTCGCAGCGGACAACCGCGTCGCGGCCGGCATCGCCGAGGTGTTCGACGACATCGCGCCGGTACGCGCCGACGCATCCGGCGAAGCCGCGCAGGTCGCCGCCTGGGCGCCGGAGAACTTCCTGAAGGACTTCCGCATCGCCGGCGATGACGTGCCGGCGATGGTGGCGAGCGCCGCGCCGCTCCTGAACCTCGCCCACGCGCTGCGCCATCGAACCGACGGGCCGGACATCGCGGCTTTCCGCGACGCCACGCTCGCCGCCGTGAAGGCCTTCGAGCGCGACCTCGCGGGCGCCCGCATCGCGCCGGACCGGGCGCGCGCGGCGCACTACGTCGTCTGCGCGACGGTCGACGACGTCGTGCTGTCGCAGCCCTGGGGGGTTTCCGGCGGCTGGGCGAAGTCCGGCCTCGTCTCGACCTTCCACATGGACGTCACCGGCGGCGACCGGGTGTTCGACCTCCTCGAGCACTTCCACCGCAATCCCGGCGCGAACCGCGACATCCTCCTTCTCATCTATCTCTGCCTGTCGCTCGCCTTCGAGGGCCGCACCCGCGTCTCACCGCGCGGCTCGCTCGAACTCGGGCAAATCCGCGACGGTCTCTACCGCACGCTGCGCGGCCAGTTCGGCGCCTTCGAGCGCGAGCTCTCGCCGCACTGGCGCGGCCTCGCCGCCCGGCACAAGCCGCTGCGCACCGCCAACGCGCTCTGGCTGATGCTGGGGCTCGCCGTCCTGGCGCTGGCGCTCGGCTACCTCCTGTTCCTCCAGTCGCTGAACCGCGTCTCCGACGCGACGCTGGCGACGCTGGCCGGGCTCGGCCCGACCGACGCGCCGAGCCTCCTCGCCGTCGCCGAGCCGCCGAAGCCGCCGGAGACCCAGCCCGTTCCGGCCGTGACGCAGCCGGCGGCGACAGTGCCGGCCGAGCCCCCGAAGCCGACGCCGTTCGAAACCTTCGCCGGCTTCTTGAAACCGGAGACCGACGCCGGCACGGTGCGTCTCCAGCCGGAACGCGACGGCGTCCTCGTGCGCCTCTCGAACAAGGGCCTATTCGACACCGGCAGCGCCGAGGTGAAGCCGGAGTTCCGCGAACTCCTGAACAAGATCGGCGGCGCTCTCTCCGCCGACGCGATGAAGGCGGTCGTCATCGGCCACACCGACAACGTGCCGATCCGCACGGCGCAGTATCCGTCGAACTGGCACCTGTCGCAGGCGCGCGCCAAGGCGGTGGCCGACGTGCTCGCCGGCTTCGCCGGCCGGGACGCGGTCGCCTACGAAGGCCGCGCCGAGACGCAGCCGATCGCCGACAACGGCACCGACGAGGGCCGCGAGGCCAACCGGCGCACCGAGATCTTCGTCGCCGGGCCATCGGGCGCGGGGGCGTTCCCGGCGGCGACGCGAGCGACCGGTGAGGCGGGAGAGACGCGATGAATCCGCTCAACCTCTATTACACGCTCCGCGCCTACGTCGATTCCTATGCGGGGATCCTCGGGCGGCGCTTCCTCGCGCTGGTCTGGCTGATCGCGCTCGCGATCATCATCTGGTTCTACGGCTCCTATGTCGGCTTCGGCTCGTTCCAGCCGCTGGCCCCGGAGAAGAACCGGCTGATCGCCATCGGCGTCGTCTTCGTCGGCTGGCTCGGCTGGGTGATCTGGAGCTGGTTCCGCCGCGACCGCGCCGACAAGGCGATGATCGACGCCGTCGCCGGCGACGGCGAGCGCCAGGCCGCCGCCGAAGCCAGAGCCGAGGTCGACGTGCTGCGCGGCCGCCTGAAGGAGGCGATGGCGCTGCTCCGCAAGGTCGTGCGCCGCCGCTTCGGCACGGTCTACGAGCTGCCCTGGTATCTCGTGATGGGCGCGCCGGGCTCCGGCAAGACGACCAGCATCGTCAATTCGGGTCTGAAGTTCCCGCTCGGCGAAGGGCTCGGAGCCGAGCCGGTCCGCGGCGTCGGTGGCACGCGCAACTGCAACTGGTGGTTCGCCGAGGAGGCGATCCTCATCGACACCGCCGGCCGCTACACGACGCAAGGCGATGCGCGAGGGCTCGACAAGGCCGGCTGGCACGGCTTCCTGAAGCTCCTGCGCAAGCACCGCCGCGCCCAGCCGCTGAACGGCGTCGTGGTGACGCTGTCGATCGCCGACCTCCTCGACCGCGACCCGGACGAGCAGCTCGCCGAGGTCCGCGCCGTCCGCCAGCGCCTGTCGGAGATGGACGAGGTCTTCGCGGCGCGCGTGCCGGTCTATCTCGTCCTCACCAAGGCCGACCTCCTCGACGGCTTCGTGCCGTTCTTCGACGGGCTGGCACGGACGGAGCGCGAGCAGGTCTGGGGCATGACCTTCGATCTGCCGCTCAGCCAAACCGGGACGGAGGTGCCGGACGCCTTCGTTTCCGAGTTCGAGCTCCTGCGCGGCCGGGTCGGGGCGATGCTGATGGAACGGTTGCAGCAGGAGCCGGACATCGAGGAGCGCGGCCGGATCTTCCGCCTGCCGGCCCAGCTCGCGCGGCTGCGCGACCCGATGCGCGAGGTGCTGACCGAACTCTGCTCCGGCTCGAAGCTCGTTTCCGCGCCGCTGGTGCGCGGCGTCTACCTGGCGTCCGGCACGCAGGGGCTGGAAGACATGCCGGTCCCCGTCACGGCGGCGGCCGGACGATCGGCCCGCACTCTCAAGCGTTCCTACTTCCTGTCGCGCCTCTTCGCCGGCGTGATCTTCGAGGAAGCCGCGCTCGTCGCCCGCGACAAGCGGCTGACGGGCCGGCGGCTGATGCTGCGCCGCGTGGCGGCGGGCGCCGCGGCCTGCGCGGTGGCGCTGGTGTTCGCCGGCTGGACGGCCGCCTTCCTCCACAATCGCGCTGCGATAAACGAAGCCGACGCCGCCAGCGCGCGCTACGCGGCGCTCGCCAAGGACATCCCGGTGCGGAACGTCGCCGACGAGGAGTTCCTCCGCGTCCTCCCCGCGCTCGATGCGCTGCGGCAGGCGGAAGCCGGCTTCGAAGCCACGCGCGCCCTGCCGATCGACTTCGGCCTCGACCAGCGCGAGAAGATCGCCGGCAATCACCGCCTCGCCTATGCGCGGGCGCTGAACGCGCTGCTCCTGCCGCGCCTGATGGTGCATCTCCAGAACGAGCTGCGCCGCGCCGACCGCCCGGCCGGCGAGACCTTCGACACCCTGAAGCTCTACGCCATGCTCGGCGGCCTCGGCCCGGTCGACCCGGACTACGCCGCGAACCGGGCGGCGAGGATCTTCGCGGCGCTCTATCCCGGCGACGGGAATACCGGAACGCGCGAAGCGCTGACCGCGCATGTCGAGGCCATGGTGGAGCGGCCGATCGCGCCGATCCAGCCGGACGCGCGGCTCGTCGCCGACGCCCGCGCCAAGGTGCGCGGCATCCAGCCGGCGGAGCGGGTGCTCGACGTCCTGGCCGCCCGTCCGGAAGTCGCCGCCCTGCCGGCCTGGCGGCCGGCGGATGCCGCCGGCGTCGTCGGCTCGCCGGCCTTCGCGCGCCGCTCGGGCGCGGCGATGAGCGACGGCGTCGAGGGCCTCTACACGAAGAACGGCTTCCAGGCGGCGGTGCTGCTGGGGATCGGCTCGGCGGCGGAGGCGGTCGCGAAGGAATACTGGGTGCGGGGCGAGCCCGCCGCCGCGGCGCCCGCCCCTTACGATGTCGCGAAGGCCGCGACGCAGCTCTACTTTGCAAGATTCGAGGAGACGTGGCGGACGACGCTCGCCGATATCGAGGTGCGGCCAGCCCCCGATCTTGCCGGCATGACCGAGACCGCGCGGCTCCTTGCCGCCGAGCCGCGGCCGATCGAGGCGCTGGCGAGGTCGGTCGCCGACGCGACCGACCTGCGCGCCGTGCCGCTGGCGCTGCCGGCGGAGGCCTCGCTGGGTTCGTTCGTAACGTCGGCGAACGCCGCTCCTGCGGGCCTGCCGTTCGACGCGAGCACCGTGCCGGACCCCTACGCGGATCTGCGCGAAGCGCTCGTCGCGCCGAAGGACGGCAAGTCGCGGATCGAGGCGATCGCGCCGCTGGTCGACGGCCTCTACGGGCAACTGTCGCGGGCCACCTCCTCCTCGGCCGAGGTCGCGCAGATCTTCGACGTCGACGGCCAGCTCGTCGCCGCCAACCAGGCGCTCCTCGCCGAAACGCGGCGGCTGCCGGAGCCGGTCGGCCGCTGGACGGGGAGCCTCGCCGCCGGCGTCGACGCCTTGGCGGTGAAGACGGCGCGCAACTCGCTCGACGCCGCGTGGCAGGGCGACGGCGCGAAGGTCTGCCAGGCCGCGATCGCCGGACGCTACCCGTTCGACCGCAACACCGACCGCGACGTCGCGATGGACGACTTCATCCGCGTCTTCGGGCCGAACGGCACCTTCGAGAAGTTCGAGGCGCGGCTCGCGCCCTTCGTCGACAGGACCGGCGGCGAATGGCGCTGGAAGGGTGCGCTCGGCACCGGCGGCCTGCGCGACGAGGCGCTGGACTCGTTCGAGCTCGCCGGCCGCATCCGGCAGGCCTTCTTCCCCTCCGGCGAGAAGCCGGCGATCCGGCTCGACATCACGCCGGTCTCGCTGGCCGATGCCGCGAACGCCGTGGTGCTGGAGATCGACGGTTCGCGCGTCGTCTATTTCCACGGGCCGATCCAGCCGAAATCGATCACCTGGCCGGCCACCACCGGCGACAGCAGCCTGGCGCGCGTCGTGTTCCAGCCGGGCGGCTGGGAAAAGGCACTGTCGCGCGGCGGGCCCTGGTCGGCGCTGCGTCTCTTCGACGAGGCGCGCATCAAGCAGGAAGGCCCGGACCGGTTCCGCGCGACCTTCGACGCGAGCGGCGCCAGCGCGGCGTTCAACGTGCAGGTCGGCTCGATCATCAACCCGTTCGCCACCGGCGCGCTGTCGCGCTTCCGCTGCCCGACGCGGCTCTGACCGCGATGGGGCTCGTCCAGCGCATCGCGGCGAAGGAGACGGGCGTCGAGGCCGGCTATTTCGGCAAGGTCTCGACGGAGGGCGATTTCGTGTCGGACGGGCTGTCGCGGACGCTGCGCGACCGGCTCGACCGCTGGCTGCAGCAGGTCATCGCCGAAAGCCGCCGGACGCTCGGCGAGGAGTGGACGGAGCGCTTCGACCGGATGCCGGCCCGTTGCTTCGCGCTGGGTCCGGCGATCACCGGCGGCGCGGCGCTCCGCGGCGTGATGGTGCCGAGCCGCGACCGGGTCGGGCGACGCTTCCCGCTGATCGCGCTCGCCCGGCTCGACAGGTACCGGGGCACGCTCGCCGAACTCTGCGCGGCGGACGGGTGGTACGCGGCGGCCGCCGCGACCGTCGGCTCGGCCGGCCGGGACGGCGCGGCGCTCGGGCGCGTCCGCGAAACGCTGGAAGGCCTGCCGCCGCAGATGCCGGCGGTCGGCCTCAGGCTGTTCCGCCGCGCCGATCCGGACCACGCCCGCTCCTGCTGGTGGCGGCTCGGCGACGGCGGCGAGCGGTTGGTGGTGGACGACCTGCCTGGCGCAACGGACTTCACGGCGATGCTCGGTGCCCCGCGCCCGCCGCCCGAGCGGCGGGTCGTGCCGCCGCGGTCAGCGGTCCCGCTGCCCGCGCGACAGGTCGTGCCGGCAGCCCCTGTTGTCCGCCCTCGACCGGTCCAAGCGTCACCTGAGAGGGCTGTGCTCGCGGTTTCGGCGAGCGGCGCGACGCATCCCGGCACCCGCTGGCGCATCAATGCCGACGCGGTCGGCCGGCTCGACCGGCCGCGCATCCTCGCGCTCGCGGACGGCATCGGCGACGGAGCGGAAGCCGCGGCGGCGGCGCGGCTCGTGGTGGAGCGGCTGGATCGCCTCGCTGCGCCCGATACGCCGGGAGAGGCGCTGCAGGTCGTGAAGGGCGCGCTCGGACATGCCGACGCGCTCATGCGGGCGGGCCGGGCGGCCAGCAGCGACGAGGGGTCGGGTACCGGTGTCGTCGCGCTCGTCACGGGCGCAAACCGCTTCGCCGTGGTCTGGGCCGGCGACGCGCGGGCATATCTGCTCCGCGACGGCACCATGCGGCTTTTGACGCGCGACCATGTCGAGGTCGGCCTTCGCCGACGCCTGTCGCGCCATGTCGGCGGACCGGGACAGTTCCATCCGGACACCATCGAGGAGGCGGCTGCCCACGGCGACCGGTTGCTCCTGTGCACGCGGAGCCTGGTTCAGACGCTTGGCGAGCGAGCGGTCGCCGAAGCGCTGATCGCAGGTGCCGCCGCCGCGCGTCTCATCGAGGACGCGTTGATCGGGGGAGTGAGCGAGAACGTCAGCGCCGTCGTGGCGGATGTTCGTCTGCCAGCGGACGCTTCGGGATGAGACCGAGATCCGGCGGTATGCGCTTAACGATGCGGCAGACAATCTGTGCGCGATCCAACACAGCTGTGCTCCATTCGCATCAAGCGGCGATACGGAAATCAATAGCCGGGTTGAAAAGCCGCGCCGCCGCGCCAAAAGTGTCGCAAATCCGGCGGAAGCGTGACGCGCTCGCCGCCCGCCGAACGGGCTTGAGGGGAAGACGGGCAGGATGAGCGAGCGGCACAGGGCGAGCCGGAACGACCGGCGGATCAAGCGCGCACTGCCGCTGCTGCTCCTTGCGGGAACGTTGCTGTCGGGCTGCGGCACGCCCGGCGCCGGCCCCTCCGCCGGGCGCATCGAGCGCACGGCGAACTCCGCGCCGCAGGGCAACTTCCCGGTGGTCGAACTGTCGGACCGCTCGCTGTCGCTCGCCGGCGCGGGCGAACCGCTCGGCTTCGCATCGCTCGGCGGCCGCCGCTTCGATTCCAACGTGCTGCGGCCGGGCGACACCGTCGACATCACCGTGTTCGACACAGGCGAGGAAGGCCTCCTCTCGGCCGCGAGCAGTAAGACCCTGCCGCTCGGCAAGTTCCGCATCGACCCCGCCGGCTACGTGACGCTGCCCTTCGTCGGCCGCATCCGCGCCGCGGGCGGCAGCCCCGCGGCGCTGCAGAGCAAGATCGCGGCAAGCCTCAAGGGCTCGTCCGTCTCGCCCCAGGCCGCCGTGCAGGTGACCGAGACGGGCGGCAGCGGCTTCACCGTCAACGGCGGCGTCAACAGCGCCGGCCGCTATCAACTCACCGGCCAGGGCGAGCGCCTGCTCGACGCGATCGCGATGGCGGGCGGGCCGAAGACCGCGCCCGGCGAGACTTCCGTCACGCTGCTGCGCGGTTCCTCGCGGGCCAGCCTGCCGATGGACCGCCTGATCGCCGAGCCGGGCGAGAACGTCTACGTCCAGCCGAACGACCAGATCTTCGTCAAGGCCGAGGCGCCGAGCTTCATCTCGCTCGGCGCGTTCCGCAGCCCGGGCGAATACCGCTTCGAGACCGGCGAACTGACGATGGCGCAGGCCGTGGCGCGCTCCGGCGGCCTCGCCGACGACCGGGCGAACCCGAAGAAGCTCTACCTCTTCCGCTACGAGCCGGCCGAAACCGCGCGGCGTCTCGGCGCGCTGCCGCCGAACGATTCCCGCGCGACGCCGGTGCCGGTCGCCTACCTCGTCGACATGACGAAGACGCAGTCCTTCTTCCTCACGCAGTCGTTCCTGATGCGCAAGGGCGACACGCTCTACGCGCCGAATGCCGGCGTCATCAACTTCGCCAAGGCCTTGCAGGTGCTGAACCCGCCGGTTCCGGCACCGACCTATGCGGCTCCCGCTCCGACGAACTCCTACTGAGCCCGGCGGTCATCCGGCGCAGGAACGGCAGCGCTGCGCGATTGGGTCGGAAGTGCGACAAAATCAGCTTCACGCAAGCTTTTTAGTGAAACTCGTAGCTCTTCGGCAATCACGGACCAGATATGTTCTAGGAATGACAGTGCGTGGAGTGGTTCCCATGATCGAGAAGAAGGGAGGCGTCATGCAGATGTCGGCTACCCCGACTCGCTGCATGGAGCATGAACGAAGCGCACGCGATCTTTCGAGCGATCCGCTGAGCCCGGCACGCGGCATCATGCTCGGCTGCGCCATCAGCGCCGGCCTGTGGGTGGGCATCGTCGCCTTGGCGATCTCCTGACCGGCTTCCCGCCGGCATCGATCTGAGAGGCTTGCGGGATCGCTTCGGGGCACGTCGATGCGCGCCGGCACCGTTCGCCGAGCCGAGGCAAACCCCCGCCCGGAACATGACGAAGAGTTCACGCGGCGCGCCATTGTATCCGCCGGATCCGTAACGATAACGAGAGAGCGCTCGCGCCTTTCGCGTTCACCGGTTCTCCCCGCATGCGTCGTTTCGGTCTCGTTCTCCTTTGCCTGCTCGTCGCCGCCGGCGGTTATGTCGAGCGGGCGCGCTGGCTGCCCTACGCGCCGCAATGGCTGACGGAGGCGATGGCGTCCACCCCGCCGAAGGGCGACCCCCGCGCCGCCGATGGCGAAGGCGGCCGGCGGCGGGGGGGCGGCGGCAACGGGCCGCGCACCGTCGCCGTGGTCACCGCGAAGGCCGAGGCCGGTTCGCTGCCGGTGGTGCGGCGCACGATCGGCTACATCCGCCCCCTCGCCTCCACCGAACTTGCCGTCGAGACCACCGGCATCCTGTCGGAGATCACGGCGAAGGACGGCGCGATGGTGCGGAAGGGCGATCTCCTGGCGAAGCTCGACAACCGGTCGGCGACGGCGGCCGTCGCGAAGGACAAGGCGGCGCTGGCGCGCGACCAAGCGACGCTCGACAATACCCATGCCAATTTCGACCGCGTGAACCGCCTCGTCAGGAGCGGCGCGACCTCGACGCAGGCCGGCGAGGACGCGGACGCCGCCGTGAAGACGGCCGAGGCGACGGTCGGCGTCGACCAGGCGACCTTGCAGGCCGACGAGGTGCTCCTGTCGAAGACCGAGATTCGCGCGCCCTTCGACGGGCGACTGGGTGCCTTCACCCTGTCGCTCGGCGCCCTCGTCCAGCCGGGCACCTCCGTCGTCGGCATCGCGGAGGTCGCACCGGTCTATGCCGAGTTCTCGCTCCCCGACACCGATCTCGCCACCGTCCGCAAGGCGATGGGCGATCAGCAACTGCGCGTCGAGGTGCGCTCGTCGCTCGCCTCCGAGGCGACGTCGGCCGAGACGGGGCCGATCGTCTTCATCGACAACAAGATCGTCGAGGCCTCGGCCAGCGTGACGCTGCGCGCACTCCTCGACAACAAGGATCTGTCGCTCTGGCCCGGCCAGTCGATCGACGTGAAGGTCTCGGCCGGCGCCATGGACGGGCTCGTCGTGGTGCCGAGCGTCGCGGTCCAGCCGCGCGAGAGCGGCTCGATCGTCTACGTCGTCGGGCCGGACTCGAAGGTCGAGGTCCGCAAGGTCGATGTCGCCATGCGCGACGGCGCGAAGGCCGGCATCGCGAACGGGTTGGAAGCCGGCGCGACGGTGGTGGTGGAAGGCCAGGTCGACCTCGTCGACGGGACCGTGGTGAAGCCGACCGACGCGCCGGCGAAGACGGCCGATGCGGGAGCGCGGGGGTGAGCGTTTCCGCCGTCTTCATCCGCCGCCCCGTCGCGACGATCCTTCTCGCTCTCGGGCTGATCCTCGCGGGCGTCGCCGGCTATCGGCAACTGCCCGTCGCGGCGCTGCCGCAGGCCGACTTCCCGACGATCAACGTCTCGGCGCAGCTTGCCGGCGCCTCCCCTTCCACCATGGCGAGCGCCGTCGCGACGCCGCTGATCAAGCAGTTCCAGACCATCGCCGGCATCGACAACATCAGCGCCAGATCCTCGCTCGGCAACACGTCGATCACCGTCCAGTTCGAGCTGTCGCGCGATATCGACGACGCGGCGGCCGACGTGCAGGCGGCGATCGCCCGCTCCACCCGCGCCCTGCCGGACAATCTCACGACGCCGCCGAGCTACCGGAAATCCAATCCCGCCGACGCGCCGGTGATCCTCCTCGCGCTGACCAGCGACGGCGCGCCGCTGACCAAGGTCGACGACATCGCCGAGAACGTCATCTCGCCGGCGCTCTCCACCATCACCGGCGTCGCGCAGGCGCAGGTGTTCGGCGCGAAGACCTATGCCGTCCGGGTCGACGTCGACCCGCGCAAGCTGTCGAGCCGCAACCTGTCGCTCGCCGACGTGGAGAAGACGCTTCAGGCGGCGAACAGCCAGACGCCGGTCGGGACGCTGCAGAACGAGGGGCAGGCGCTCACCGTCGACGCGCCGACGCAGCGCTCCAGCGCCGAGGAGTTCAAGACGCTGATCATCTCGCGCCCGAATGGCGCGATCGTCAGGCTCGACGACATCGCCCGCGTCGAGGACAGCGTCCAGAACCTCAACCAGGGAAGCTGGCTCGACGGCAAGCCGGCGATCGTGCTCGCCGTGCAGCGCCAGCCGGACGCGAACACGGTGGAGGTCGTCGACGCGATCAAGGCGCGGCTGCCGGAACTCCAGGCCTCGCTGCCGGCCGGCATGCAGGTCGCGGTCGTCAACGACCAGTCGCGCTCGATCAAGACGGCGGTCGAGGACGTGCGCTTCACGCTGGGGTTGACGATCGCGCTGGTGATCCTGGTGATCTATCTGTTCCTCGGTCAGGCGCTCGCGACCTTCATTCCCGGCGTCGCGGTGCCGCTGTCGCTGATCGCGACGCTCGGCGGCATGTACGTGCTCGGCTTCTCGATCGACAACATCTCGCTGCTCGCGCTGACCTTGTCCGTCGGACTCGTCGTCGACGACGCGATCGTGATGCTGGAGAACATCGTCCGGCACATGGAGGAAGGCGTGCCGCCGATGCAGGCGGCGCTGCAGGGCAGCAAGGAAGTATCCGGCACCATCGTCTCGATGTCGCTATCGCTCGTCGCGGTGTTCCTGCCGATCCTCCTGATGGGCGGCGTCGTCGGGCGCGTCCTCAACGAGTTCGGCGTCGTGGTGGCGCTGGCGATCATCGCCTCTGCCGTCGTGTCGCTGACGGTGACGCCGATGCTGGCGGCGCGCCTGCCGCACCGCGCGCCGAGTTCCAAGGGTTTCGCCGCGCTGTTCAACCGCGGCTTCGCGGCGCTGACCCGCGGCTACGACCGCTCGGTCGGCTGGTGCCTCCGGCACAAGGCGCTGGTGTTCCTCGTCTTCCTCGGCTCGGTCGCCGGCTCGGTATGGCTGATGGCGACGATGCCGCGCTCCTTCATCCCGGAAGAGGACATCGGCCTCCTGACGATCTCGACGCAGGCGCGGCAGGACATTTCCTACGAGGCGATGCGTGACCTGCAAGGCAAGGCGGCGGCCGCGGTTGCGGACAACCCGGCCGTCGCGCACGTCACCTCGACGCTCGGCGGCGGCCCCGGCGGCGCCACCTTCAACACCGGCTCGATGTTCGTGCAGTTGAAGGACCGGACCGAGCGCCCGAAGCTGGCCGAGACGCTCGGCTCCATGCGCCGAACTTTAAGCGCGATGCCCGGCCTCAAGACCTTCATCACGCCGGTGCAGTCGCTCCGCTTCGGCGGCCGCTCGACGCAGAGCCAGTACCAGCTCGTCGTCCAGTCGCTCGATGCGGCGACGGTACGCGAATGGGCGACGAAACTGGCGGACGCGATGCGCGCCGACCCAAGCCATTTCATCGACCTCGCCTCCGATCTCCAGGCCAACGGCCTGCAGGCGCGCGTCGTGATCGACCAGGACAAGGCGGACGCGCTCGGCATCACCTCGGAGACGATCCGCTCGACGCTGGAGGCCGGCTTCGGCACGCTGACCGCGACGCAGATCCAGTCGACCGGCGACAGCTACGACGTGATCCTCGAATTCGATCCCACCATCCCGTGGTCCGAGGTGCTGCTGCGCAACGTCCGCGTGCCGACGACGGCGGGAACGCTGGTGCCGCTCGCTTCGATCGCGCGGATCGACCGCGCGGCGGGACCGGTCACGATCAACCAGACCGGCCAGCTCACCGCCGTCACCATCTCCTACAACCTGCCGGCCGGGGTCTCGCTCGGCACGACGACGCAAGCCGTCGACGCGATCAAGCGGGACATCGGCCTACCGGCCAACGTCTACACCTCCTATGCCGGCACGGCGCAGGTGTTCCAGCAGTCCTCCTCCAACGAGGGCCTGCTGATCGGTGCGGCGGTGCTGGTGATCTACGTGGTGCTCGGCGTCCTCTACGAGAGCTTCGCCCACCCGATCACCATCCTCTCCGGCCTGCCGGCGGCGGCGCTCGGCGCCCTGTTCTCGCTGTCGATCCTCGGCTTCGACTTGTCGCTCATCGCGATCATCGGCCTCCTGATGCTGATCGGCATCGTGAAGAAGAACGCGATCATGATGATCGACGTGGCGCTCGCCCTGCAGCGCGAGGAGGGCAAAGCCCCGGCGGAGGCGATCCGCATCGCCTGCGAGCGGCGCTTCCGGCCGATCATGATGACGACCTTCTGCGCCCTCCTCGGGGCGTTGCCGGTGGCGCTCGGCTCCGGCGCGAGTTCGGAACTGCGCCAGCCGCTCGGCGTCGCGGTGGTCGGCGGTCTCGTGGTCAGCCAGGTGCTGACGCTGTTCATCACGCCGGTGATCTATGTCGGCATCGAGCGCATCGCCGCCTTCCTGCGGATGCGCCCGTCGGTGCACTCGCCGCTCGGCCAGCCGGCGGAGTAGGCGAGGTCAGTGCGCCATGAGCACCGGCATCCGGGCCTTCGCCAAGATGTGCTGCGTCGCGCCGCCGAAGATCATCTGCCGGATGCGGCTCTGCGTGTAGGCGCCCTTCACCAAAAGATCGCAGCCCGCGCTTTCCGCCTCGCGCAGGATCGCCTCGCCGGACCGGATGCGGGCTTCCGGCAGCAGCTTCAGGTCGGCCGGAACGCCGTTGCGGACGAGCCGCAGCCGGATCGCCTCGCCGGAGGGCGCGTGCCCGAGCGCCCCGTCGTCGGCGAGGAGCAGGACGCGGCGCGCGCGCTGGAGGAAGGGCATGGCGAAGGCGATGGTGCGTGCCGTTTCCGTCGAGCCGTTCCAGGCGATCGCGACGGTCTCGCCAAACTGCGCGACGGGACGCGGTGGCGCAATCAGGATCGGGCCGCCGCTTTCGAACAGCGCCGATTCCAGCGTGCTGATCGTGGAGGCGCCGGGCTCCGAGCCCGGCTGGCCGACGACGGTGAGGTCGAAGCCGCGCCCGTAGGAGCCGAGGAAGCCGTCCCCTTCCGGCCGGTCGTGCGCCCAGCGCCAGCGCGCGGCTTCGCCCGGGCCCGGCCCATCCTCGGCGATCCCCTTCGCCCGCATGAAGGCGACGAACTTCGCCTTGGCTTCCGCGGCCGTCTGGCTCTCGTTCCAATGGGTCGGGTCGACGGTGATCAGGCTTTCGGGGTCCCAGCCGATCGCCGACATGCCGAAGCTGCGTAAGGGGAAGCCCTCGATCAGGCTGCCGAACGCCCCCGCGACGAGCCCCGCGAGCTCGAGGATCCTCTCCGCGTGGATGGAGGGTTCGACCGGAACGAGCAGGGTTCGCATGCGGCGCTCCTTCTTCGGCGGACGAGGGCACGCGACGACGGTGCCCCTCGCGGTTCCGTGCCCTAGATAACCTCGCATATCCAACCGGAAAGCGGGATGCCCGGCGGCGCGAGCCCGCGCGGTCGCGCCAAGTTCGATCATGCCCCCAGCGAAAAGTTCGGCGGAAGCGGCGGAAAGCCGGAACCGCGACGAGGCGGCCGCCATGGCCCCGGATGCCCGCGCGCAGTTCCTGACGATGTTCCCGTCGATCATGCTGCCGATGTTCCTGGCGGTGGTCGACCAGACCATCGTCGCGACGGCCCTGCCGGCCATCGCCGCCTCGCTCGGCGAGGTCGACCGGCTGTCCTGGATCGTCGTCTCCTACCTCGTGGCGACCACGGTTGCCGCGCCGGTCTACGGACGGCTCGGCGACCTGCTCGGGCGACGGCGGCTGATGCTCGTCGCGCTCGGCATCTTCATCGGCGCTTCGGTGCTCTGCGCTCTCGCCCGCTCGATCGAGACGCTGACGGTGGCGCGCGTCCTGCAGGGCGCCGGCGGCGGCGGGCTGATGACGCTGTCGCAGGCGCTCGTCGGCGAGGCGATCCCGCCGCGCGAGCGGGCGCGCTACCAAGGCTATCTCGCGGCGGTCGCCGTGTCGTCCAACGCCTTCGGGCCGGTGGCGGGCGGGTTCCTGACGCAGCATTTCGGCTGGCCGTCGGTGTTCCTCGTCAACGTGCCGATCGGCATCGCCGCCGCTTTCCTGGCGCTCCGCCTGCCGGCCCGGCCCGGCAACCGCGAGCCGTTCCGCTTCGACGTCCTCGGGCTTTTCCTGTTCGCGGCCTTCATCACCTCCGCGCTGATCGCGCTGGAACGCGCAAGGGTGTTCGTCGCCGCCGGCGGCTACGGCTTTCCGCTGCTGATCGTGCTCGCTGCCGTCGCGGCGGTCTTCCTGATCTGGCGCGAGCGGCGGGCGCGCTCGCCGCTGCTGCCGATCCCCCTCCTCCAGCACGCCGCGATCTGGCGCTGCGACGCGATGGCCGCCTGCCACGGCGGCATGCTCGTCTCGCTGATCACCTTCCTGCCGCTCTATTTCGGCATCGTGCACGGCACGTCGGCCTCGACCACCGGCCTCCTGATGCTGCCGATGACGGCGGGCATCGGCATCGGTTCGCTGGTGACGGGGCGGATCGTCAGCCGCACCGGACGGACGGCGATCTTCCCGTCGGTCGGGATGACGATCGTCGCCTCCGTGCTGGCGCTGATCGCCTTCGCCGCGCCGTTCCTCCCGCCCGTTTCGATCGCCGCGATCTTCGGCGCGACGGCGATCTTCATGGGCTCGGTGATGGGCGTCGTGCAGCTCACCGTGCAGCTCGCCTCCGGTCCGAAGCAGCTCGGCGCGGGCGCGGCGACGGTGCAGTTCTCCCGATCGCTCGGCGCGGCCCTCGGCACGGCGCTGGTCGGCACCGTCCTGTTCGCGACGCTCGCCGCGACGAGCCCGGAAGCCAGCGCCGGCTTCGCGCGCATCCTCGAAGGCGGACCGGGCACGCTGGCGACGCTGGGGGCGGCCGAGCGACAGGCGATCCGCGAGGGGCTCGACCTCGCCTTCCGCAACGCCTTCCTTTGCACCGCTGTCTTCTCCGGTTTCGCCGCCATCCTCGCCTGGACGCTGCCGATCCGCCGCCTTTGAACCATCGTTCCTGTTGTTTCGCCGGCGGGCGCTGTATGCGCTTCACCCCATGAAACGCCTGTTCATCGCTTCCAACGACGCCGCTCGCATCGCCGAACTCTTCCGCTCGGAACTGCCTGGGCACGAGGTGCTGACAGAACCGCTGGAGGGCGGACCGCCGGTCTCCTATGCCGTCGTCGGCCGCCCGCAACCCGGCGTCCTCGCCGGCCTGCCGGACCTCGAACTGGTCCTGAGCCTCTGGGCGGGCATCGAGCACCTGCTTGCCTTGCGCGAGATTCCGGACCACGTGCCGATCGTCCGGCTGGTGGACGAAGGGCTGGCGGGCGGCATGGCAGACTGGGTGCTGGCCCACGCGCTGGCCTGGCACCGCAATCTCGGCCTCTACCGGGATTTCCAGGCGAAGCGCGAATGGTCACCGCAGCAGGAGAAGCTCGCCCGCGAGCGCATCGTTGCCATCCTCGGCGCAGGCGCGCTGGGCACGCCGGTGGCGGAGCATTTCGTCCGCTTCGGCTTCCAAACGCGCGTCTGGAGCCGCTCGGGCCGCGCGGTCGCCGGCGCCCAAAGCTTCGCCGGCCGGGAAGGCCTGCCGCGTGCCGCGGCAGACGCGGACATCCTCGTCAATCTCCTGCCCCTCACACCGGAAACAACCGACATCGTCGACGCCCGGCTGCTCGCCGCTCTCGCCGACGGAGCGTTCTTCATCAACGGCGCGCGCGGGCGGCACGTGGTGGATGCCGACCTTCTCGCGGCGCTGGATGCCGGCCACTTGTCCGGCGCGGCGCTCGACGTGTTCCGCACCGAGCCGCTGCCGGCGGACGATCCGCTGTGGCAGCACCCGAAGGTCATCGTCTCGCCGCACGTCGCCGCGCCGACGCACCCGGCCGTCGCGGTGAAGGAGGTCGCGGAAAGCATCCGGCGTTTCGAGCGGGGCCAGCCGCTGCCGAACACGGTCGACCGAAGCCTCGGCTACTGAATCGGCGTTTCGGGCGGATCGTCGCACGGCGGTCGATTGACGGCGGCTGCGGCGCGTTGAAGAGTGCCGTCCTCGTCACGAATCGGGAGCGCGGATGATGGCATCGGTATCGAGGAAGGCCGTGGCGGTCGCGCTGGCGGCGCTGCTTCCCTGCCAGGCCGCGCTGGCGCAAAGCGCGATGACCAGCGTCGGCGACGGCGAGGGCCAGCTCAACATCGTCGCGTGGCCGGGCTATGTCGAGCGCGGCGAATCCGACAAGAACTACGACTGGGTGACCGGCTTCGAGAAGGAGACCGGCTGCAAGGTCAACGTCAAGACGGCCGCTACTTCCGACGAGATGGTGACACTGATGAACGGCGGCGGCTTCGATCTGGTGACGGCTTCCGGCGACGCCTCGCTGCGGCTGATCGCCGGCAAGAAGGTGCAGCCGATCAACACCGACCTCGTGCCGAGCTGGAACAAAGTCGACCCGCGCCTGAAGGACGGGCCGTGGTTCACCGTCGGCGGCCAGCATTTCGGCACGCCCTACCAGTGGGGTCCGAACGTTCTCCTCTACTCGACCGAGACGTTCAAGGAAGCCCCGAAGAGCTGGTCCGTGGTGTTCGAGCCGCAGGACTTCCCCGACGGCAAGCCGAACAAGGGCCGCGTCCAGGCCTATGACGGGCCGATCTACATCGCGGACGCCGCGAACTACCTGATGGCCAAGAAGCCGGAACTCGGCATCAAGAACCCCTACGAGCTGAACGAAGCGCAGTACGCCGCCGTCATCGAACTGCTGAAGGGGCAGCGCCAGCTCGTCGGCCGCTACTGGCACGACTCGGCCGTGCAGGTCGACGACTTCAAGACGGAGGGCGTCGTCGCCTCCTCGTCCTGGCCGTTCCAGGTCAACACGTTGGAGGCCGACAAGCGGCCAGTCGCCTCGACCATCCCCGCCGAGGGCGCAACGGGCTGGGCCGACACGACCATGCTGGCCAGCGACGTCAAGAACCCGAACTGCGCCTACAAGTGGCTGGAGCACTCGCTCGACCCGAAGGTGCAGGGGGACGTGGCCGCCTGGTTCGGCTCCGTTCCCGCCGTGCCGGACGCCTGCAAGACGAGCGAGCTGCTCGGCGCGGAAGGCTGCAAGACCAACGGCTTCGATAACTTCGAGAAGATCAGGTTCTGGCGGACTCCGACCGCGAAATGCGGCGACGGCAGCCAGTGCGTGCCCTATTCGCGCTGGGTCACCGACTATATCGCGGTCATGGGCGGCTGAGACCGACAGCGGCAAGCATGGCTCAGACGGCGGTTTCGCTCCGCGGCGTCGAGCGCCGTTTCGGGGACGTGACGGCGCTCGACGGTATCGATCTCGATGTCGCGAGCGGCGAATTCTTCGCGCTGCTCGGGCCCTCCGGCTCCGGCAAGACGACCTGCCTTCGCGTCGTCGCCGGCTTCGAGCGGCCGACCGCCGGGAGCGTCAGGATCTTCGGCGAGGACGTCGGCCGCGTGCCGCCTTATCGGCGGGCGGTCAACACGGTGTTCCAGGACTACGCGCTGTTTCCGCACATGAGCGTCGCGGAGAACGTCGCCTATCCGCTGATGCTGCGGAAGGTGGCGAGGAGGGACCGCCGCGCCCGCGCCGAGGAGATGCTGGCGCTGGTGCGCCTCGCCGGCTACGGCGACCGGCGGCCGACGCAGCTTTCCGGCGGCCAGCGCCAGCGCGTGGCTCTCGCCAGAGCGCTGATCTGCCGGCCGAAGGTGCTGCTGCTCGACGAGCCGCTCGGCGCGCTCGACCTCAAGCTGCGCGAGACGATGCAGGAGGAGTTGAAGATCCTGCAGAAGGATCTCGGCATCACCTTCGTCTTCGTGACGCACGACCAGGGCGAGGCGCTGTCGATGGCGGACCGCGTCGCGGTGTTCGACAAGGGCCGCCTCCAGCAGGTAGGCGCGCCGGAAGAACTCTACCGGCGCCCGGCGAGCCGCTTCGTCGCGGATTTCGTCGGCTCGTCCAACGTTTTGCCGCCCGCTCTGACGGAACGCCTCGCCGGCCGGCGCGCCTTCGCGAGCCTTCGGCCGGAAAGCCTCCGCATCGCCGCGGCCGGCGACGATTCGGAGAGGCTCGCCGGCCGGCTCGTCGCGCGGAGTTTTCTCGGGGCCACCGTCCGGCTGGCGGTGGTTGTCGGCGAGACGCGCCTTCACGCCGTGGTGCCGGCCGGGACCGCGGTGCCGGCGGAAGGCGAGACGGTGGCGCTCGCCTTCGATGCGGCGGCACTGCATCTGATGGAGGACGAGGCGTGACGACGGCGGCGGCATCGGCGCGGCCGACGAGGGGCGCCGCCGACCTCTTCTGGCGCCGCCCCGGCCTCCGGACGCTCCTGATGCTCGGCGTGCCGCTCCTCTGGCTGATCGTGGTCTATCTCGGGTCGCTCGCGAGCCTCCTCGTCCAGAGCTTCTATTCGCTGGACGACTTCTCCGGTCTCGTGGTCGAGGAGTGGACGCTTTCGACCTACGCGCAGCTCTTCACGGCGGCGAACCTCGCGATCATCCTGCGCACGCTCGGCATGGCGGCGGCCATCACGCTCGCGAGCGTCGCGATCGCCTTTCCGATCGCCTACTTCGCGGCGCGCTACGCCGCGGGGCGCTGGAAGGCCTTCTTCTATCTTAGCGTCATGCTGCCGCTCTGGTCGAGCTATCTCGTCAAGGTCTACGCCTGGAAATTGATCCTCGCCAAGGAGGGCATCCTGACCTGGGCCTTCGCGAAGCTCGGACTGTCGCCCCTGCTCGACTGGTACCTTTCGCTCCGCGTCGTCGGCGGCAACTCGCTGTCGGTCAGCACCACCGGCACCTTCCTGGTCTTCGTCTATATCTGGCTGCCCTACATGATCCTGCCGATGCAGGCGGCGCTGGAGCGGGTGCCGGCGAGCCTCGTCGACGCTTCCGCCGATCTCGGCGCGTCGCCGGCCGAGACGTTCCGGCACGTGATCCTGCCGCTCGGCTTTCCCGGCGTCGTCGCCGGCTCGATCTTCACCTTCTCGCTGACGCTCGGCGACTACATCGTGCCGCAGATCGTCGGCACCTCGCGCCTGATGATCGGGCAGGCCGTCTATGCGCAGCAGGGCACGGCCGGCAACATCCCGCTCGCCGCCGCCTTCACCGTCGTGCCCGTCGTGATCATGGCGGCCTACCTCACCCTGGCTCGCCGCCTCGGAGCCTTCGATGCGCTCTGACGCCGCCGCCCCGCTGCCGCTGAAGCTCGCCGCCGGCGCCGGGCTCCTCTTCCTGTTCGCGCCGCTCTTCCTGATCTTCGCCTACGCCTTCACCACGGAGGAGCGGAGCTTCGTCTGGCCGCCGCCGGGCCTGACGCTCCGCTGGTTCGCGGTCGCCTTCGAACGGCCGGACGTCTGGGCGGCGCTGCAGCTCTCGCTGAAGGTCGCGGCGGTCTCGACGCTCTTCGCGATCCTGCTCGGCACGCTTTGCGCCGCCGCCGTCAGCCGCTCGCGCTTCTTCGGGCGGGAGACCGTCTCGCTGCTCGTGATCCTGCCGATCGCGCTGCCCGGCATCGTCACCGGCATCGCGCTCCGCTCCGCCTTCGCGCTGGCCGAGATCCCCTTCTCGTTCTGGACGATCGTCGCGGGCCACGCGACCTTCTGCATCGTGGTGGTCTACAACAACGCGGTCGCGCGCTTCCGCCGCCTGTCCGGCACGCTGGTGGAGGCCTCGATGGACCTCGGAGCCGACGGTTTCCAGACCTTCCGGCACATCGTGTTGCCGAACATCGCCTCGGCGCTCCTCGCCGGCGGCATGCTGGCCTTCGCGCTATCCTTCGACGAGGTGATCGTCACGACCTTCACCGCCGGCCAGCAACAGACCCTGCCGCTCTGGATGCTGGAGGAGTTGATCCGCCCGCGTCAGCGGCCCGTCACCAACGTCGTGGCGCTCGTCGTGGTGGTCGCGACCTTCCTTCCGATCCTTCTCGCCTATCATCTGACGCGCGAGGGCGAGGGAACCCTCGGCACCGGCCGCTAAAGGAGCCTTTCCATGGACACCGCGATGCTGATCGGCGCCTCGTTCGAGGCCGGCACGGAAGCCGAGGAGACGATCTTCGACCCGAAAACCGGCGCGGAGATCCTCAAGCTCGCCGAGGCATCGCCCGCGCAGATCGACCGGGCGGTGGCGGCCGCCGAGCAGGCGTTCGCGTCGTGGTCGCGAACGACGCCGGGGGAGCGCTCCGGCTATCTTCTGCGCATCGCCGACGCGATCGAGAAGGACGCGAGCGAGTTCGCCGCGCTGGAAGCCCGGAACTGCGGCAAGCCGATCAACGCCGCCCTGAACGACGAGATCCCGGCGATCGTCGACTGCTTCCGCTTCTTCGCAGGCGCGCTTCGCACCCTGCCCGGCCAGGCGGCGGGCGAATACCTTGCCGGCCACACTTCGATGATCCGGCGCGACCCGGTCGGGATCGTCGGCTCGATCGCGCCCTGGAACTATCCGCTGATGATGATGGCGTGGAAGCTCGCGCCCGCCATCGCCGGCGGCAACACGGTGGTGTTCAAGCCGTCCGAGCAGACGCCGCTGACCGCGCTGAAGCTCGGCCGCGTTCTGGCGGACGTCCTGCCGGAAGGCGTCGTCAACATCGTGCTCGGCCGGGGCGCGAGCGTCGGCAACGCGCTGATCAACCACCCGAAGATCGACATGCTGTCGCTCACCGGCGATGTCGGCACGGGTCGCAAGGTGCTGGAAGCCGCGGCCGGAACCGTGAAGCGCACGCATCTCGAACTCGGCGGCAAGGCGCCGGTGATCGTCTACGACGACGCCGACGTCGACGCGGTGGTGAACGGGCTTCGTGCCTTCGGCTATTACAATGCCGGCCAGGACTGCACGGCCGCCTGCCGCATCTATGCCGGGCCGAAGATCCACGACCGGTTCGTCGCCGACCTCGCATCGGCCGTTTCCAGCATCCGCTACGGCGAGGCCGATGACGCGGCGAACGAGATCGGCCCGCTGATCTCGGCCCGCCAGCGCGATCGCGTCGCCGGCTTCGTCGACCGCGCCGCGGAAAGCAGCCACATCGAGATCGTCACCGGGGGCAAGGCGGGCGGCGGCAACGGCTACTTCTTCCAGCCGACCGTCGTCGCGGGCGCCCTCCAGGACGACGAGATCGTCCGGCGCGAGGTCTTCGGGCCGGTGGTCTCCGTGACGCGGTTTTCCGAACCCGACGAGGCGGTCGCCTGGGCGAACGATTCCGACTACGGTCTCGCCTCGTCGGTCTGGACCCGCGACGTCGGGCGGGCGATGGAGACGGCGGCGCGGCTCCGCTACGGCTGCACCTGGGTGAACACGCACTTCGCGCTCGTCAACGAGATGCCGCACGGCGGCCTGAAGCGTTCCGGCTACGGCAAGGACCTGTCGGCCTATGCGCTGGAAGACTACACCGTGGTGCGTCACGTGATGATCGCGCACGGCTGAAAGCCGCCGGATTCGCCGGTCGCGACGCGCGCCAGACCAGCGTCGCACCCGGATAGATTGTTAAGTCCTCACTGAGCTTGACAAAGCTTCTTAAATGAATTGTCTGTGGCGCGCGAAAGGTTCCAGGCGGCTTGTTTCGATCATGCCTGCCTTGCAACCTGCGCATGCCTCCGGACCGGCGGCGGACGATAGTCAAGCGTTTATAGGTAGTTAAGGATCAAGCGTTCGAACCGCTGCCGACTGCCCCGGCGTGCCGTGGGTCTCGAACTATTGACTCAAACTTCGAAACCGCATTTACGTCGCCGCAACCATCTTCGCAGTTGCGAAAAGGATTGCCCGAAGACGGGTGGTCCGATCGCACCGGCGAAGAGAGTCGAAGGGCGCTGGCGGAAGAGGTTTCGATGTCCTCTCTTCATTCGAACAGAAGCGAGGCGACCGCGTTGCAGCCCGAGGTCGTCTCCTATCGTTCGCTAGGCGGAAACGCCTACCGGACGGGATTGCTGAAGCGTGCGGTCGATCTGACCGTCGCGGGCGTCCTGATCATCATGCTCCTGCCGATCTACGTTCTCATCGCTCTGGCGGTGAAGCTGACTTCGCCCGGCCCGGTGCTGTTCCGGCAGCAGCGTTACGGCATCGGCAAGGTGCCGTTCGACTGCCTGAAGTTCCGGTCGATGACGGTCTGCGAGAAGCCGGACGAATTCGTGCAGTGCGTCCGCGACGACGTGCGCGTCACGAAGGTCGGCAAGATCCTGCGCCAGACCAGCCTCGACGAGCTGCCGCAGCTCTTCAACGTGCTGCTCGGCGAGATGTCGCTGGTCGGCCCCCGCCCGCACGCCATCCGTCACGACGATCAGTTCGCGGCGCATATCTTCGGCTACGATCGCCG
The DNA here is from genome assembly GCF_008802405.1 of Plantimonas leprariae. GTDB lineage: Bacteria > Pseudomonadota > Alphaproteobacteria > Rhizobiales > Rhizobiaceae > Plantimonas > Plantimonas leprariae. Next base: position 74,361 of record NZ_VZDO01000005.1, on the reverse strand, counting down.
CTTCGCGGTGAAGCCCGGCATCACGGGTCAGGCACAGATCATGGGCCTGCGCGGTCCGACCACGACCGTCGACGTGATGCGCAAGCGCGTCGAGGCCGATTTCGACTATGTCCGCAGCGCTTCCTTCGTCGGTGACGTGAAGATCATCGCGAAGACGGTGCCGGCGGTCCTGAAGGCCGAGAACGCCTTCTGAGCCTCCGGTGGCAGGCTGCATCGAAAGCCGGGGGCGGGGTGTCGGAAGACACACCCGCCCTTGATTTTTTTCCCGTGGCCGAATAAGCGAAGTTCCGCTCGGCTCCGGTCCCCGGCGCGTTGCGTCCGGTACGCCGAACGCCCATATCAGAGCGATCCCCACAGCACCCGAACGATCAGGGCTAGTCTTGAAGACCCCCAAGGATACCGATTTCAACGAGCGCAAAAAGGCTGCGCTCGACGCCAAGAAGGCGTTGCTGGAAAAGTTCAAGGCCAAGCCCGACGAGAACGACCCCGCGGTGCAGGCCCGGTTGGCCGAGCGCGCCGCGCGGGCCGAGGCCAAGCGCGTCCGCGAAGAGGCGAAACGCGCCGAGGCCGAGCGCATCCGCCAGGAAGAGGATGCCCGCAAGGCCGCTGAGGCCGAGCGCAAGCGCCTCGAAGAGGAGGAAGCGCGGCGGATCGAGGAAGAGCGCCAGGCGCAGCTCGCCAAGGACCCGATCGCCCGCATGATCGCCGAGCAGGCGGCCTTGATGGGCGCGCGCAAGCGCGGCGGCCGGCGCTGACCTGACGGACGACGCCCGGTCTCAGGTCTCGTAGAGTTCGAGCGGCAGGCCGTCCGGGTCCGCGAAGAAGGTGAACAGCCGGCCGGTGAGCTCGTCCCGCCGGATCGGCTCGACGACGATCCCCTTGTCCTCGAGCCGGCGCACCGCTTCCGTCACGTCTCGAACGGCGAAGGCGAGGTGCCGCAGCCCCTGCGCTTCCGGCTGCGTCGGGCGCGGCGGCGGATCGGGGAACGAGAACAGCTCGATCTGCGCATCCCCGACCGCGAGGTCGCATTTCCACGAGCGGCGCTCGGCGCGGAACGTCTCGCGGATCACCCTCAGTCCCAAGAACTCGACGTAGAAGCGTTTCGAGCGCTCGTAGTCGGCGCAGATGATCGCGACATGGTGGATCGCGCCGACGAGCGGCGCCAACTCGCCGGCGGCGCTCACGCCGCGTGGCGCTCGCGCGTCGCGGTGAAGCGCACGGCCGGATAGTTCTTCTGCGCGTAGGAGAGCTCCCACGAGTTGCGGGCCAGGAACACCGGCCGGTCCTCGCGGTCGCGCGCCAGATCCCCTTGGTTCGCCTTGACGAAGCGGTCGAGCTCGGCCGCGTCGTCCGTGTCCACCCAGCGCGCCGTGTCGAAGGGCGCGGCTTCCAGCATGATCTCGACGCCGTATTCGACGGCGAGACGCGAGACGAGGACATCGAGCTGCAGCGCACCGACGACCCCGACCAGCCAGGAGGAGCCGATCACCGGGCGGAACACCTGGATGACGCCCTCCTCCGCCAGATCGTTCAGCGCCTTCTGCAGCTGCTTCACCTTCATCGCGTCGGGCAGGCGCACGCGGCGGATCATTTCCGGCGCGAAGCTCGGAATGCCCGTCACCGTCAGGGTCGAGCCTTCCGTCAGCGTGTCGCCGACCGAGAGCGTGCCGTGGTTCGGGATGCCGACGATGTCGCCCGCCACCGCTTCGTCGGCGATCTCGCGATCTCTGGCGAAGAAGAACATCGGGGCGGAGACCTTCATGTCCTTGCCGGTGCGCACGTTCTTCAGCCGCATGCCGCGCTTGAAGACGCCGGAGGTCAGCCGCACGAAGGCGATGCGGTCGCGGTGGTTCGGATCCATGTTCGCCTGGATCTTCAGGACGAAGCCGGACACTTCCTTACCCGACGGCTGTATCGCCGCCGGCAGCGCCGGCTGCGGCAGGGGCGAGGGCGCGAAGGTGGAGATCGCGTCGAGAAGGTCGCGCACGCCCACCTCGCGCATCGCCGAACCGAACACCACCGGCGTCAGGTGGCCGGAGCGGTAGGCGTCGACGTCGAAGGCGGGAAGCGTGCCGCGCGCGATCTCCAGTCCCTCGATCGACGGGCCGAAGATCGGGTCCGTGGCGAGCGTCGGATCGGCCGCGAAGGCGTCGAGGCTCGCGAATTCGACCCGCTCGCGGGTGTTGCGGGTCAGGCGCACCGGACCTTGCGCCCCCACCTGCACGATGCCGCGGAAATCGGTGCCCATGCCCATCGGCCAGGTGACCGGCGTCACGTCGAGCGCCAGCGAGGACATGATCTCGTCGAGGATCTCGAGCGGATCGCGTCCCTCACGGTCGATCTTGTTGACGAAGGTGATGATCGGGATATCGCGCAGGCGGCAGACCTCGAAGAGCTTCAGCGTCTGCGCTTCGATGCCCTTCGCCGCGTCGATCACCATGATGGCGGAATCGACCGCGGTCAGCGTGCGGTAGGTGTCCTCGGAGAAGTCGGCGTGGCCGGGCGTGTCGAGGAGGTTGAGGACGAGGCCGTCATATTCGAAGGTCATCACCGAGGACGAGATCGAGATGCCGCGCTTCTGCTCGATCTCCATCCAGTCGGAGCGGGTGCGGCGGCGCTCGCCGCGCTCCTTCACCTGCCCGGCCAGCCGGATCGCGCCGCTCTCGAACAGGAGCTTCTCGGTCAACGTCGTCTTGCCGGCGTCAGGGTGCGAGATGATCGCGAAGGTGCGGCGCTTCAGGTGGCCCTTGTCGGCGGAGAACAGCTCCGCGTCGCGGATGGCGCTCGCGCCTTCGAGGGCGTCGGCGAGGTTGATGTCGTCCATGAAAGTGCGGCTCGCTCGGAATGCGGTCGGAGCCGGCGGCGGCACGCCTAGGCTCACATCATGCGGTCTCATATCACGATGGCGGCGGGAAGGTGCAATCCTCCGGCGGCGCGCCGTCAGCGTTCGGGGTGCGAGCGCACGAAATCGACGAAGGCGCGCAAGGGCGCCGGCAGCAGCCGGCGGCCGGGATAGTAGAGGAAGGGCCCGGAGAAGGAGGGCCACCACGCCTGCAGGACGGGCTCCAGCGCGCCTGCGGCGAGATGGGGGCGCAGCCAGTCCTCGAACAGGCAGACGATGCCGCTGCCGGCCAGCGCCGCGTCGACCATCAGGTCCGCCCCGCCGCCGAGGCGCACCAGGAGCGGCCCGGTCGGCTCGACGCGCACCGTCTCGCCGTTTCGCTCGAACTCCCAGGTCGCCATCGCGCCGCTGGCGAACTGGCCGCGCAGGCACGCGTGGGCGAGAAGCTCGCGCGGATGCTCCGGCCGGCCGCGATGCTCGAGATAGTTCGGCGCGGCGGCGCAGGCGAAGCGCTGCCGGCGCGGCCCGATCGGCACCGCGATCATGTCCTGCTCCAGCCGCTCGTCGTAGCGGATGCCCGCATCGCAGCCGGCGGCGAGGACATCGACGAAGCCGTCGTCCACCACGACCTCCAGCCGGATGTCCGGATAGGCCGCGAGGAACGGCGGCACGATCGCCGGCAGCACCAGCCGCGCCGCGCTGACCGGCACGTTGAGGCGCAGCGTCCCCGCCGGCCGGTCGCGGAAGCCGTTCACCACGTCGAGCGCTGCCTCCACCTCGCCGAGCGCCGGGCGAAGGCGTTCGAGGAGACTTATCCCTGCCTCGGTCGGCGCGACGGAACGGGTCGTGCGGTTCAGCAGCCGGACGCCGAGCTGCGCTTCCAGCCGGCGGACCGCCTCGCTGAGGCCCGACGCGCTGGCGCCGCTCGCCCGCGCGCCCTCGCGAAAGCCGCCCGCCCGGGCCACGGCGACGAAGGCGTTCAGATCGCCGAGATCGGCCTTCATCGTGCGCCGTTCCGCACGGCCCGTGCGCCTGCCGTCATCTTATCCGCCTCCCGCTCCGGCGATAGCTATGCGCCATCAACAGGGAGAATTGCCATGTCCAGCATCGAAAAGGCCGGCACCTACAGGCTCGGCGATCGCACCGTGAAGCGTCTCGGCTACGGCGCCATGCAGCTTGCGGGCAAGGGCGTGTTCGGGCCGCCGAAGGATTCCGACGCCGCCCGCGCCGTCCTGCGCGAGGCGGTGGCGCAGGGCGTCGATCATATCGACACCAGCGATTTCTACGGTCCGCACGTCACCAACCGGCTGATCCGCGAGGCGCTGCATCCCTACCCGCAGGACCTCGTGATCGTCACCAAGGTCGGCGCGGTGCGCGGGGACGACGCCTCGTGGAACCCGGCGCAGTCGCCGGCCGAACTCGAGCGGGCCGTCCACGACAACCTCGAGAACCTCGGGCTCGAGCGGATCGACGTCGTGAACCTCCGGATCATGGGCGACGTCCATCGTCCCAGCGAAGGCTCGATCGCCGAACAGTTCGAGGCGCTGGCGAAGCTGCAGGCTGAGGGCCTGATCCGGCACCTCGGCCTCAGCAACGCAACGGGCGCGCAGGTTCGCGAGGCGGAAGGGATCGCGCCGGTGGTCTGCGTGCAGAATCAGTACAATCTCGCGCATCGCGACGACGACGCGCTGGTGGACGAGCTCGCGGCCAAGGGCATCGCCTACGTGCCGTTCTTCCCGCTCGGCGGCTTCTCGCCCCTGCAGTCCTCGACGCTTTCCGACGTCGCGAGCCGGATCGGTGCGACGCCGCTGCAGGTGGCGCTCGCCTGGCTGCTCCGCCGCTCGCCGAACATCCTCCTGATCCCCGGCACCTCGTCAGTGGCGCATCTGACCGAGAACCTCGCCGCCGCCGATCTCGACCTCACCGAGGACGCCATGGCGGACCTCGACGGCATCGCCGCGAAGGCCGCCTGACGCCGCTACTCCGCGGCTTCGGCGAGCGGCTGGTCGAGAAGCTGGCCGTCCGCCGGGGCGAAGTGGAGCGTGACCTTCTCCCCCCGCGCCGGGGGCGGGGTGGCCGGATCGTTGAAGTTGTCCATGAGAAGGGTCGTGCCGCCGACGCGCACGCGCATGCGGACCACCGAGCCGAGGAAATCGACTTCCTCGATCGTCCCCTCCAGCCGGTTTTCCTTCGCCGCCACCGGATGGAGCGACAATGCCTCCGGCCGGAGCGCCAGCGTCAGGGGACGGCCGGGCGCGTTGCCGTTCGCCGGAACCCGAATCTCCTGCCCTTCGACGCGCATCCGCCCTTCGCCCGCCGCCTCGCCTTCGAGGAGGGAGAGCGTGCCGATGAAGGAGGCGGCGAAGCGCGTCCGCGGGTGATTGTAGATCTCGAAGGGGGTCCCGACCTGCTCGGCGCGACCCTCGTTGAGGACGACGATGCGGTCGGAGATCGACAGCGCCTCCTCCTGATCGTGCGTCACGAAAATCGCGGTGATGCCGAGCTTCCTCTGCAGGTCGCGGATCTCCTGGCGCAGCGACAGGCGGATCTTTGCGTCGAGCGCGGACAACGGTTCGTCGAGCAGCAGCAGTTGCGGCCTGACCGCCAGAGCCCTCGCCAGCGCCACGCGCTGCTGCTGCCCGCCGGACAGCTGGTAGGGGTAGCGGCCGCCGAGATGGCCGAGCTTGATCAGCGCCAGCATCTCCTCGACGCGACTCCTGATCTCTTCCTTCGGGCGGCCCGCCACCTTCAGGCCGAAGGCGACGTTGTCGGCGACCGTCATGTTCGGGAACAGCGCATAGGCCTGGAACACCATGCCGACCTTGCGGGCGTTCGGCGGGAGGTGCGTCACGTCGCGCCCGTCGACCGTGATCGTGCCGGCCGTCGGCGCCTCGAAGCCGGCGACCATGCGGAGCAGCGTGGTCTTGCCGCAACCGGACGGTCCGAGGAACGTGACGAACTCGCCCCGCTCGATGGCGAGGTCGAAGTCGTGGACGACGGTGTGCGGGCCGAAGCTCTTGCGCACGCTTTTGAGGATCAGGAAACTCATGCGGTCTGTCCCCGTCTCAACGCGTTGTCTTCGGCGCGCGGCCGCCGAGAAGCTGAAGCATGCCCATACAGCCCCAGGTGACCGCGAAGGCGACGATGGCGAGCGCCGCCGGCTCGTAGGCCCGGTTCGCGCCGACGTTCTGCAGGTACGGCCCGAAGCCCGGCCGGTTGAGGAGGCTCGCGAAGACGAACTCGCCGATCACGATCGCGAAGGTCAGGAAGGCGCCGGATAAGACGGCCGACCGCACGTTCGGCACGATCACGGAAGCCATGATGCGCCAGCGCGACGCCCCGAGGCTTTCCGCGGCTTCCGTCAGCGTGCGCACGTCGATCGACGACAGGCCCGTGTCCACCGCGCGATACATGTAGGGCAGCGCCAGGACGGCGTAGCCGCAGATCAAGAGGACGTTCGTTCCCCCGTTGGTGGCCGTGAGCGGCAGCCAGGACGCCGAGTTGTACATCCTGAGATAGCCGAACACGATCACGATCGCCGGGATCACCAGCGGCAGGAGCGTGACGAACTCGACCACCGTGCGCATGCGCGGCAGCTTGAGGCGCACCCAATAGGCGGTCGGCACCACCAGAAGCGAGCCGAGCACGATCGTCGCCAGCGCGGCGACCGCCGAAAAGGCGAAGGTCGCGCGGAAGTTCGGGTCGCCGAAGATCACCTCGTAGGCGCGGAACGAATAGGCGCCCCTCACCATGCGAAGCGAGAACTCGAAGGTCGCGACGAGCGGCAGCAGGAAGTAGAGCGCGCCGACCGCGACGAGGATCCAGGGACCGACGCGGGACGTCTTCATCGCTGCCACTTCTCCGCGCGCGAGCGCAGCCAGATGTAGATGCCGTTCGACAGGCCCGTGATCACGATCATCCCGAAGGCGAGCGCATAGCCGAGATTGGCGTCGTGCAACACGTCGCCACGGATCTGCGCGTAGAGCAGGATCGGCACGATGTTGAGCGAGGAGCCCGTCAGCGCATAGGCGGTCGCGATCGCGCCGAACGCGTTGGCGAAGAGCAGCAGGAAGCAGCCGAGGAGGCTCGGCGCCAGGACCGGAAGCGCCACCATCCGCCAGTATTGCCAGCGCGAGGCGCCGAGCACGAGCGAGGCCTCGCCCCATTCGCGTTTCAGGCCGTCGATCGCCGGCGCGATGATCAGCACCATCAGGGGAATCTGGAAGTAGAGATACGTGATGGTCAGCCCCCAGAACGACAGGAGGTTGAAGCCGAGCCGGTAGAGGTTGATGCCGAACCAGTCGTTGAGGAGTACGGTGAGAAGGCCGAGCCGGCCGAGCGTCGCGAGAAAGGCGAAGGCGAGCGGCACGCCGGCGAAGTTGGACGCGACGCCGGAAAAGGTCATCAGCGTCGGGCGGATCCATTCCGGCAGGCCGCCCTTCACCACCGCGTAGGCGAGCGCGAAACCGATGAGGGCACCGAGCAGGGCGGACGCAGCCGAAACGCGGATCGAAATCCAGTAGGCCGCCAGGATCGAGGGCTGGAAGAGCTTGGCGAGGTTCGCGAGCGTCGGGTTGCCGGCCGCGTCCTGGAAGGCGCCGATCACCAGGTTGACCGTCGGCAGGATCAGGAACAGCAGCGCGAAGACCACGAACGGCACGAGGCCGAGCCAAGCCATCGACGAGCGGCGACGCGTCGCCGGCGCCGTCGGGCCGGACCCGGCGATCGCCGATCCGCCGAGAACGGCGCGCGGTGCGGCATCGGCCTCGAGCGCGCTCATGACGGACTCCCGGAAGCGGTCGAAGGGGAAGGTATCGTCCGGACCAGCATGTCGTTCAGCACTCCCCCTTCGCGCCCGTCTCTCCGTGCTACTTGACGTTCGCCCCCACGGTCTTGTCCCAACCGGCGGCGATCGTCGCCTTGGCGGCGTTCTGCTGGTCGAGCGTCGGGAACACGGCCTTCTCGTAGGCCGAGGCCTCCGGCAGCTTGGCGAGCAGCTCCTGCGGGATCTTGCCGGCCTTCGACAAGGCGTTGAACCGGATCGGGTGGCAGTAGCCCTTCAGCCAGCCGAGCTGGCCTTCGTCGGAATAGAGATATTCCATCCAAAGCTTGGCGGCGTTCGGATGCGGCGCGTAGGCGCTGATCGCCTGCACGTAGACGCCGGCGACGACACCGGTCTTCGGGATGACGATCTCCGTTTCCGGGTTGCCGGCGAGCGTGTCGCGGCCGGCAAGAGCGTTGTAATCCCAATGGATCAGGATCGGCGTCGCACCCTGCGCGATGGAGGCGATCTTGCCGGTCACCGGCACGAAGTTGCCGGACTTGTTGAGCTCCGCGAAGAATTCGAGCCCGGCCTCGGCCGCCTTCGAGGCGTCGCCGCCGGTCTTCGACAGACCCGCCGCGTAGACCCCCTGGATCGCTTGGTTGGCCGTGCGCGGGTCGCCGGCCAGCGCCACCGAATTCGCGTAATCGGGCTTCAGCAGATCCGCCCAGTCGGTCGGAACGTCCTTCACAATGTCCTTGTTCACCTGAAGGGCGAGCACGCCATAGTAGTCGCCGTACCAGTAGCCTTCCGGATCCTTCGCATCCGCCGGGATCTCGTCCCAGGTGGAGACCTTGTAGGGCTGGATCAGCTTGTCGGCCTTGGCGGACGGACCGAAGGACAGGCCGACGTCGATGACGTCGGGCGCCTGCGGGCCCTTGTTGTCCTTGTTGGCCTTGATCGCCTCGATCTCGTCGCCCGAACCCGCGTCGGGGTTCAGCTCGTTGACCGTGATCTCAGGATACTTCTTCTTGAACCCCTCGATCACCGCGCCGTAGCCGCACCAGTCGTGCGGCAGGGCGATCGTGGTGAGCTGCCCTTCCTGCTTGGCGGCCGCGACGAGCTCGTCCATGCCCTGCGCCTGCGCCGCTCCCACGGCATTCGCCGCGACCGCGGCGAGCGCGATCGCCGACGCGGCGCGCTTCAAACCGTTCCCCATTGCCCCATACCCCCTGATCATCGTTCGCCCTCGAACCCCATGCACCGGCTCAGCCGGATGCCGCGGCGCACCTAGCACCGTCATATGACGGTTGGATGTTGCCCGGAATACCGTCCGGCGCAAGCGCCATCCGCGCTCGCGGCGTCGCGTCCGCAGCCGTCGCGAATCAAAGCGGCACCGCGCCGGGCTCATTCGACACAACTCTTGCGCCGTAGCCGGAACAGACTCTACGCTTGTGGCCTGGAAGGCGATCGGCGAATCAGGCAGCGATCGCTTCGGTGGGAGAGTCAGTGTCGTTGACGAGGGAGGCCATCTCAGCCTCGGCGCTTGCCAGTCTCCTGGAACAGGTGGCGCGCCGGATTCACAGCCAAGGCTATGCGGCGGACCTGTTTCCGGCGCAGTGGGCCGCGATCCGCTATCTCGATTCGGCGCCGCCGCAGCTTCGCACCGCGATCGATCTGGCGCGCTTCCAGGGCCTGGCGTCCGGCGCGGTCGCCCGCACCGTCCGCACCCTGATCACGAAAGGGCTGCTCGTGAAGGTCGGCACCATCGGCCGCGGCAGGGCCGAGCAGCTCGATCTCACCGAGGAAGGTCAGAAGCTCCTGGCGGAGGATCCGCTGCATGACATCGCGAAGGCGCTCGAAACCCTGAACCGCAGCGAGCGGGAAAGCCTCGCGCAGAGCCTCGAGATCGCCATTCGGGCGACGATGCCCGAGCAGGAAACCGGCTGACGCGCGGGGAGCGCGACCATGCTTCCCAAGGTCCGGACATTCCTGCTTCTCGCCGTCCTCACGCTTCTCGGTGCCTGTTCGGCCTTGGAGGACGATAAGGTCATCTTCCTCGGCGACGCGGCAAAAGCCTATGTCGACATGTCCGGCACGCTCGGTCTCGACGAGGCCGTGCGGCGGCAGGGCGAGCTCTTCGGCGACATGGCGGCGGTGCGCGGTGCCTGGTCCTTCCCTTCGGCGGCCCGCATCTGGATCGCCCTGCCGATGCCCGACGCGCGGCGATTGGTCGCTTCGGGCTGGCGGGGAACCTTCGGCGTGGTGATCAAGGAGCCGCGCATCCAGCATATCGAGGCGGCCGCCGTCACGCCCGCCGGCATCGTCACCCGGAGCTGGGACTGGAACGACGAGCGCCGTCGCGCCGGCAACGGCTATCGCTATCCGTTCATCGGTTTCGAGCCGGACGACATCGACGACGGCACGGTGTTCCTGCGCATCCAGACGCGGCTGCCGTTCGAGAACGCGTTCTGGCTGACGGACTTCCAGAACTTCTTCGGCAAGTACAACGTCGAGACGACGCTCCTTTCCGTCATCATCGGCGTGAAGGTCGCCGTCCTCATCTATATCCTGACGCTCGCGGTCTCGCTGCGCCGCGCGACGAACGCCTGGCTCGGAGCCTGCATGGCTTCGGGTCTGATCTACGTGCTGTGCGAGAGCGGCTTCCTCGAAGCCCAGCTCTGGCCGGGGCGTGCGGAGCTGGCGCAGTCGCTGGCGCTGGGGATGCGCCCGCTGCTCCAGGCCACCATCGTGATGTTCTCGGTGAACTTCCTCGGTCTGTACCAGCATCGCTCCGCGACGACCAAGGCGGCGTGGACCGTGGCGGCGATCCTTTTCGCGCTCGCCGTGGCGAGCCTCGCCAGCCTCGAGCTCGCCCTCGCGATCCGCCCGTTTGTGATTCCCGTTCTCGGCACCGCGACGATGCTCGTCCTCGGCGCGCTCGGGGTGGCGGCCGCGCGTCTGCGGCGCAGGCGGCTCGCCTTCTTCGCGACGGCCTGGACGCCCACCCTCCTGACGATCGCGGTCACCTTCGTCGTGCGGGGGCAGCCGAATTTCGGCGGCGCCTCGCTCACCGAGGACGGCGTGTTCCTCGGCATCTCGCTGTCGTTGATCCTCTTCACGATCTACGCTTCCTTCGATGTCCGGCAGCGCGAGAAGCTGCTCAGGCGGCAGATCCTCGACAATGTCGACCGCTTCCGCGGCTTCGCCGAGATCGGAACCGACGGCTTCTGGGAGATCGACGGCACCGGCCGGCTGACCTTCCTGTCGGGGCGCGAGATCGGCCCGACGCGCCTCGCCCTCGGCGAGGTGCTGACGGACCGCCTGGAGGAGGCCGCCTCCGCCGACTACGTGCGCCCGATCCGCGAGACGATCGCCGGGCGGCTGCCGTTCGACGACCGGCGCATGCGCCTCGGCGAGGGCGAGCGCGACGTCTGGATCAGCATCAGCGGCCGGGCCATCGTCGGCGCGCCCGACGGCCAGGCCGGCGTCGGCGTCTATCGCGGCGTCATCCGCGACGTGACGGAGGAAACGGAGCGGGAAAGCCGCCGCGTGATGGAACAGCAGATGCTGGCGCTCGGCCAGCTCGTCGGCAGCGTCGCGCACGAGGTCAACAACCTGATCCACCCGATCGTCAACCTGACGAAGCGCCTGCGCAACCGCCGCACCGGCGCCGGCGCCGAGGACGCCGAGTCGATCCGCATCATGGACCTCATCGACACGTCGAGCCGGCAGGCGGCGAAGGTCGTGTCGGAACTCCTGCGTTCGACCCGCGACCAGCGCTGGAAGGACATCGACCGCCCGCTGTCGCTCGCCGTCGAATACAGCGTCGAGGCGGTGCGCCCGGCCCTGCCGGCGAGCGTCAAGCTGGACATCGTCACCGAGGACGTGTCGAATCCGACCGTGAAGATGGGCGACATCCTGCAGGTCGTCGGCAATCTCGTCTCGAACGCCGTCCATGCCATGGATGGGCGCGGTCAGGTCGCGATCGCGCTGACGTCGCAGCCGGAGGGCGCGCGGCTCACCGTGTCGGACGACGGCGCCGGCATGGACGAGAGCGTGCGGATGCGCGCGATGCAGCCCTTCTTCACGACCAAGACGGACGGACGAGGGACCGGAGTCGGCCTCTACGTCGTTCAAAGGATCGTGCGCGACTACGGCGGCTGGATCACGATCGATTCGACGCCAGGTCTCGGGACGACATTCACGATCCTGTTTCCGTTTCGAAAGGAAGACGATGGAATCAGCGGGGAAAACGCGGTCGGCGCTCGTGGTTGACGACGTGCCGATGATGCGCGAATCGCTTGCGCTCGCCCTCGGCGACGCGGGCTTCGAGGTATCCACGGCCGGCAACGGCAAGGAAGCGCTGGAACTCCTGCAGACGCGCGAGTTCGACGTCCTGATCACCGACATGTGGATGCCGGAGATGGACGGGCTGCGCCTCCTGAAGGAGATCCGCGGCAAGAACCCGGCGATGCGCATCTTCGGCATCACCGGCGGCGGTCCGCGCCTGACGATCGAGACGATGAGCTCGCTCGCCGAAATCTGGGGCGCGGAACGGGTGTTCCTGAAACCGTTCGACGACGACGATCTGATCGCCGCGATCGAGGCGCCGCGCGGCGACGCTTCCGGCAACGGCTAGCGGAGCGCGAGCATCGCCGCGAGCGGCAGGTGGTCGGAGGACCGGCGCGCCCGCGCCTCCAGCGTCAGGTCGATCGAAACCGGGGCGAGCGGGATCCCGGCCGAGGCGTAGATCCGGTCCATCGGCACGAACGGGCGGCGTGCCGGCCAGGTGGGCAGGCTCGCGACGTTCGGCAGCGCCGCGCCGAGGAACCGTGCGACGGAGCCGTTTCTGCGCCAGTCGTTGAAGTCGCCGAGCGCGACCGTCGGCAGTTCGCGCTCGGCCGGGAGCGCCGCGAGGAACGCGGACTGGCGCTTGCGGTCGCCCGGCGCGAGGCCGAAATGGGTGGCGAGGACGCGCAAACGCCCGAGCGGCGTTTCCGCCACTGCGTCGATCACGGCGCGCGGCTCGATGCGCCCGCCCGGCAGGCGACGCACCGCCACCTCGCCGAGCGGCCAGCGGCTCCAGAGCAGGTGGCCGTAGGCGCCCTCCCCGCGCCCCGTCAGCCGCGCCTCGGCGACATGGCCGCCGAGAAGAGCGGCGAGCCGCTCGAAGGCGCCCGGCCGCCGCCCGGCCCAGGCGCGGCCATCCACCTCCTGCAGCGCCAGAATGTCGGGCGCGAGGCTCGCGATCACCGTGGCGACGCGGTCGAGGTCGCAGCGCCGGTCGGCACCGACGCCGCCGTGGATGTTCCAGGTGACGACGCGGATCGCGGCGCTCGCCTCACCGCGCGACATGGTCGCCCTGCCCGCCGCCGAGCACCGTCCGCAGGATGATCCCGAGATCGCCGAAGAAGGAGCGGGTCGCGATATAGCTGGCGTCGACCTCCGCCAGCCGTTCCGGCGTCGACATGTCGACACCCGTCACCTGCGCCAGCCCCGTGATGCCGGGCCGCGCGGCGAGGACGCCGAGGCGTTCGCGCGCCGCGATCACGTCGTCCTGGATGGGAAGGCAGGGGCGCGGGCCGACGAGGCTCATCTCGCCCTTCAGAACGTTCCAAAGCTGCGGCAACTCGTCCAGCTTGTAGCGGCGCAGCCGGCCGCCGAGCCGCGTCACCGCGCTCGCCGGCGTGTCGTGCGTAGCCTGGCTCCGCGTCTCGACGCCCATCGTGCGCAGCTTGCAGCAGACGAACGGCACCCCGTTGCGGCCGACGCGCTCCTGGCGGAAAATGCCCGGGCCCGGCGAATCGCGACGCACGAGGACGGCGAGCAGGAGGATCGCCCAGCCGAGCACCAGCAGCCCGCCAAGGCTCGCTGCCACGTCGAAGGCCCGCTTCAGCGCCATCCCGCCCCCATCCGCATCCGGCTCCCGCCCCTTGACCGACGACCGACCGCCCAAACCCGACAAGCGCCGCGAGCGGCTGGAAGCGCAACTGCGCGAAAACCTGAAGCGGCGCAAGGAGCAGGCGCGGGCCCGCCGCGAACCGCCGCAGGACGACGCGGCGGACGACGCCCCGCCCGGCGAGACGGCCGACGGTTGATCACGTCCTCGCGAGCTTCCGGAAACCCGGCGATCGGGGCCGGGATGCGCGTTTTCGCATACCTGTCCGGCGTGGACAGGCCCGGCGCGGCACCTTAGAACCGCTCTCGACAGGAGTGCCGCATGACCGACTACCGTGGCCTGTTCGAGGCCGCCATCGAATCCCTGCATGCCGAACGCCGCTACCGCGTCTTCGCCGATCTCGAGCGGATCGCCGGGCGGTTTCCGCAGGCGGTCTGGCGAAACGGCGGAGAGGCGCGCGAGATCACCGTCTGGTGCTCGAACGACTATCTCGGCATGGGTCAGCATCCGGCCGTGGTTGGGGCGATGCGCGACGCGGTCGAGACGATGGGCACGGGCGCCGGCGGCACCCGCAACATCTCCGGCACGAACCACCCGCTGGTCGCGCTGGAGGCCGAACTCGCCGACCTCCACGGCAAGGAAGCGGCGCTGGTCTTCACCTCCGGCTTCGTGTCGAACGAGGCTTCGATCTCGACCATCGCGAAGCTCCTGCCGAACTGCCTGATCCTGTCGGACGAGCTGAACCACGCTTCCATGATCGAAGGCGTGCGCAAGTCCGGCGCGGCGAAGCAGATCTTCCGCCACAACGACGTCCGGCACCTCGAAGAACTGCTGAAGGCCGCCGGCCCCGACCGGCCGAAGCTGATTGTCTTCGAGAGCGTCTATTCCATGGACGGCGACGTCGCGCCGATCGAAGCGATCTGCGATCTGGCGGTCCGCTACGGCGCGATGACCTATATCGACGAGGTCCATGCGGTCGGTATGTACGGTCCGCGCGGCGGCGGCATCGCCGAACGTGAGGGCCTGATGGGCCGGCTCGACGTGATCGAGGGCACGCTGGCGAAGGCCTTCGGCGTCCTCGGCGGCTATATCGCCGGATCGAGGGCGGTGATCGATGCGGTGCGCTCCTATGCGCCGGGCTTTATCTTCACCACCGCGCTGCCGCCGGCCCTCGCCGCCGCGGCCACCGCCTCCATCCGCCACCTGAAAGTCTCGGGCACCGAGCGCGCGGCGCAGCAGCGTCAGGCAGCGCGCGCCAAGGCGGTGCTCGGCGCGGCCAAGCTGCCGGTGATGCCGTCCGACACCCACATCGTGCCGCTGCTCGTCGGCGATCCCGAACTCTGCAAGGCAGCCAGCGACCGGCTCCTGGAGCGGCATGGCATCTATATCCAGCCGATCAACTACCCGACCGTGCCGCGCGGCACGGAGCGGCTGCGGATCACGCCGACGCCGCTCCACGACGATGCCCATGTGGAAAGGCTCCGCGACGCCCTCGTCGAGACCTGGGGCGCACTCGGCATCCCGTTCGGCCGCATCGACACGGGCGTCGACAAGCGCGCGGACGCGAACAGCGCCCTGCCTTTCCTCGCCGCCAAGGCCGGCGGCTAAGGGCCGCGCTTCAGCGCTTCCTGATCCAGTCCGCCAGCCGACCGGCTGCCGCTTCGACCTGATCGAGCCGGCGGTGGAAGCAGGCGCGCATGAAGCGCGGCGCGGACGGGCCGAAGGCGGTGCCGGGCGCGAGCCCGACCCGCGCGTCGTCGAGAAGTTGGAAGGCGGCGGCCCGCGTGTCCTCCACTCCGTCGATCGCGAAGAAGGCGTAGAACGCGCCGTCCGGCGGCGTCAGCGCCACGCGGTTGGTGGCGGTGAGCGCCTCGCAGAAGATGTCGCGCGCCTGTTTCGCTCGCTCGACCTGGGCGGCGATGAACTCTTCGCCGCCCTCCAGCGCCGCGACCGCGCCGCGCTGCATGAAGGCGGCGACGCCCGAGGTCGAATACTGCATCAGGTTCTCGATCACCGGGCCGAAGGCGGGCGGCGCCTCGATCCAGCCGATGCGCCAGCCGGTCATCGCCCAGTTCTTCGAAAAGGAGTTGACGAAGATCACCGGCTCGTCCGCCTCCATCACGTCGTGGAACGAGGGGGCGCGGCCGCCGGCATAGTGGAAGCGGCTGTAGATCTCGTCGGCGACGAGCGTGACGTCGGTCTCACGCACGAGGCCCATGATGTCGCGCAGCGTGTCGGTGGAGGCCGTCCAGCCGGTCGGGTTCGACGGCGTGTTGACGAAGAGCACTCGCGCGCGAGGGCCGAGCGCCTGCCGCAGCTTGTCGATGTCGAGCCGCCAGCCGCCCTCCGTCCAGTCGAGCGCCACCTCGCGCGAGACGGCGCCGGCGACGCCGACCGCCGCCGCGAAGTTCGGCCAGGCAGGTCCGACATGCACGACCTCGTCGCCCTCGCCGGCGAGCGAGGCGACCGCCATCTGGATCGCGTGCATGCCCGACGCCGTGACGAAGAAGCGGTCGGGCGAAAGCTCCTGCCCGTAGAGGCGGCTCGCATAGAGGCCAAGCGCCTGCCGGAGTTCCGGGATGCCCCGCTGCCAGGTGTAGAAGGTCTCGCCCGCTTCCAGCGACCGCGCCGCCGCGTCCGCGATGAACCGCGGCGTCGAGAGATCGCCCTCGCCCGCCCAGAGCGGGATGACGCCGTCAAGCCCGCGCCCGTGGTTCATCACGGCGACGATGCCGCTTTCGGGCGCCGTCGCCGCTCGGGCGTGCAGGCGGGCAAGAGGATCCATGGAAGGGCTTTCGGGATGCGCCAAGCGGGAAGGCGCTTCCCCTCGCGCGTTCGCGCGGCCCCGTCAATCCGCCGGCATGCGTCAGACCGGGCTGCCGCCGAGCGTCGGCCGCACCGGCGCGGGCCCGGACCCGGTTCGCGCCGCGAGAAGGTCGCGGATCTCGCCGAGCAGCTTCTCCTCCGCCGGCACTTCCTTGATCTCGTCGGGCTTGGCTTCTTCCTTGCGCTTCAGGCGGTTCATACCCTTCACGATCAGGAACAGGATGAAGGCGACGATCACGAAGTTGATGAGGAGCGTGATGAACTTGCCGTAGGCGATCACCGCGCCCTGCTCGCGCGCGGCGTCGAGCGAGGTCGCCGTGACGTTGCCGGACAGGGCGACGAACTTGTTCGAGAAGTCGATGCCGCCGGTGATGAGCCCGACGATCGGCATGATGATGTCGGAGACGATCGACTGGACGAGACCAGAAAAGGCCGCGCCGATGATGATGCCGATCGCCAGATCGACCATGTTGCCCTTCAGGGCGAATTCCTTAAATTCCTTCAGCATGGGAAACCATCCTCCGGCACACGCGGAAGCAACCGCGCATTGCGGATGACTAGGCCTCTCGCCTCCTCCGGCAACATCCCTGCCGCGACGGAAGCGTTTATCCCCAGCTAAATCGCGACGCTCAGTCGCGGCCGGCGATCACGGCCTTGCCGGGCGGGGCGGCGCGCGTGCCGGAAAAATGCAGCAGCACTTCGCGGGTGTGCGGCCGCGCCCGGTGCTCCACCACGTAGAGGCTCTGCCAGGTCCCGAGCGCCAGCCGACCGCGCAGGACCGGGATCGCCATGCTCGTCTGCATCAGGACGGCCTTGATGTGCGCCGGCATGTCGTCCGGCCCCTCCACCGAATGGCGGTAGAGCGGGCCGGCGGGGGCGAGGCGGTCCATCGCGTCGAGGAGGTCGGCGCGTACGTCCGGGTCGGCGTTCTCCTGGATGGCGAGCGAGGCCGAGGTGTGCCGGATGAACGCGGTCAGGAGACCGTCGCCCGCCTCGAAGGCGTCGAGCCGGTCCTGGACGGCCGAGGAGATGTCCAGCATCGAACGCGGCTTGGTGCGGATCGACAGCGTTTCGATGAACTGCATCGGCCTTTGACAATGTCGGGCGGGATCGGGCGGCTTTCGAAGGGAATGCCACGGGATCGCCCGGGCGACAATCGTCCCGGCCGCCGTTCAGGTCCGGTCGGGGCTCGTCTCGCTGCCGCCGTCCTCGTGCTCGAACTCGCGGGCGATGTCGCGAAAGGCGCGGAACACCCGCTTCACCCGGCCGATCGCCTTGTCGAGCTCGGCATCCGTATCGTCGCGGCCCGCCCTTTCCGTCGTGGAAGGATTCGGCGACGCCTCGTCGTCTTCGTAGGCGCCGGAGTCGCGCCGCGACTGGTCCTTACCGTCGTCGCCCTCGGCGCCGTCGTCCGCGGGCGGCGCGGCGGCGGTGTCGTCCGCGTCCTCGCTCGGCCGGCACTTCAGCGCACCGCCTTCGACGCGGCAGAGACTGACGTCGCCGGTGACGGTATCGAGCCGCGCGACGCCGCCCGGCACCGGCTGCATCTGGTACCGGCCCGGCTGGTTCGGCCCCGGAACGAGGCTCTGCGCCGCGGCCGGCGCGGCGGCGAGAAGGAGGGCGAGGACGATCGCTGCTTTCATGGGGTTCCTCCCGCTGCCGAAGAATGGCCTTGCGCCGAGGCTATGCGCGCCCACGGCGGCGACAATCGGGCCGCTTTGCCGCCTCGGCCTCGATTGACGGGGAAAACCGGCTCTGGCACGGCTCGCGGCATGGCTTCCGACGAACCCGTCTACAAGATCGTGCCCGCCGCCCTCTGGAAGGAAGTGGAGCGCTCCGGCGTCTTCGAAGGCGCGCCCGTCGACCGGGCCGACGGCTTCATCCATTTCTCCACCGCCTCCCAGGTGCGCGAAACGGCGCGGCGGCACTTCGCCGGCGAGGGCGATCTCCTGCTCGTGGCGGTCGATCCGGCTTCCCTCGGCGCGGCGCTGCGCTGGGAGCCCTCGCGCGGCGGCGACCTCTTTCCGCATCTCTACGCTTCGCTCCCCGTCGCCGCGGCGGTCTGGGCGAAGCCGCTGCCGCTCGGGGCCGACGGCGCGCACGCCTTTCCGGACGACGTGCCGTGAAGCGCGCCTACGCGCTTGCGCGCCCCTTCCTCTTCCGCCTCGATCCGGAGCGCGCGCATCGCCTGTCGATCCGGGCGCTTCGGCACGGGCTGGTACCGCGCATCGACGTGCCCGTGGACAGCCGGCTGAGGGTCGAGGCCGCGGGCCTGACCTTTCCGAACCCGCTCGGCCTCGCCGCCGGCTACGACAAGGACGCCGAGGTGCCGGACGCGGTGCTGCGCCTCGGCTTCGGCTTCGCCGAGGTCGGCACGCTGACGCCGCTGCCGCAGGCCGGCAACCCGCCGCCGCGCGTGTTCCGGCTGCCCGGTCAG
Source organism: Plantimonas leprariae (assembly GCF_008802405.1). Lineage (GTDB taxonomy): Bacteria > Pseudomonadota > Alphaproteobacteria > Rhizobiales > Rhizobiaceae > Plantimonas > Plantimonas leprariae. The sequence goes on along the minus strand of NZ_VZDO01000005.1, from coordinate 55,592 downwards.
CACGCCATCATCAACCGGCTCGGCTTCAACAACGACGGCCATGCCGACGCCTACGAGCGGCTGCTCGCGCGCCGGCGGAAGGCCGGAATCGTCGGCGTGAATGTCGGGGCGAACAAGGACTCGGCCGACCGGATCGCCGACTACGTCGCCGGCATCAACCGCTTCGAGCCTGTGGCGAGCTACCTCACCGTCAACATCTCCTCGCCGAACACGCCGGGCCTGCGCAAGCTCCAGACCGGCGAGGACCTGAACCGCCTGCTGGAGGCCGTCGTCGCCGCGCGCAACGGCTTCGCGGCCGTGACCGCGACGCCCAGGAAGCCCGTCTTCGTCAAGGTCGCGCCGGACCTGCAGCGCGAGGATATCGCGGAAATCTCTCACGCCGTCGCCACCTACCATGTCGACGGGCTGATCGTGTCGAACACCACGATCGGGCGCGACACGCTGCCGGCCGGCGCGGAGCATCGCGAGGAGACGGGCGGGCTCAGCGGCCGCCCGTTGTTCCGCCGCTCGACCTGGGTGCTCGCGGCCTTCCGCCGGGCGCTGGGGCCGGACGTCGCGCTGATCGGTGCCGGCGGCGTCGATTCGGCGGCGCGGGCGGTGGAGAAGATCGAGGCGGGCGCCGATCTCGTGCAGCTCTACACCGGTCTCGTCTACGGCGGCTGGACGCTGCCTTCCACGATCCTCGGTGGCCTCGGCCGCCACATGGAACTCGAAGGCGTCCGGCGCATCCGGGACCTCCGCGACCGGACGACCGACAAGGTGCTGTCGGCGGGCCCGGGCTAGTTTCCGAATGTCCGCCTGCGGTGCGCCGGCGTCGCGGCGAGGAGCGTGAAGCCGCGCAGCGCCAGGAAGAGCTGCAGCGCCGCCCAGAGGCCGTGATTGCCGAAGGCCGGCAGCAGCGCATAGGCCGCGAGCGCGAAGAGGAGTGCCGACAGGAGCATCATGTTCCGCATGGTCGCCGACCATGTCGCGCCGATGAAGACGCCGTCCATCAGGAAGGCCAGCGCGCCGGCGAAGCAGGAAAAGGCGGCCCAGCCGATGTAGGGCGCTGCCGCGGCGCGCACCGGCGTGTCTGTGGTGAGGAAGGAGACAACCGTCTCGCCGCTCGCGAAGAACAGGAGCGCCAGGAGGGCCGACATCACCAGTCCCCAGCGGATGGTCAGCGTCACGGAGCGGTCGAAGGCCGGCCGCCAGTTCGCCCCGACCGCGCGGCCGACGAGCTGTTCGGACGCGTTGGCGAGCCCGTCGAGGAAATAGCCGCCGACCATGAACATCGTCAGCAGCACGCCGTTGGCGGCGAGCGTCAGGCTGCCCAGCGACGCGCCGAGCCGCGTGAAGAGCGCATAGGCGGCGAGGAGGCAGAAGGAGCGGATCATGATGTCGCGGTTCACCGCGACCATGCGCCCGAAGGACGGCCGGTCGAGCACGCGCGTGAGCGCCGGCCGGCGGTGCCGGTCGAAGCCGGCGAGGACGATGCCGAGGCCGACGAGCGCGCCGATCGCCTCGCCGGTCGCGGTGCCGAGCGCGACGCCCGCGATGCCGCCCTCCAGCACGAGGCCGAACAGGATCGAGAAGACGATGTTCGCGCCGTTGATCAGGAGCTGGAGCAGGAGCCCGAGCGTCGCTCGCCCGCGTCCCAGCACGTATCCCAGCACCGCGAAGTTGAGGAGCGAGAAGGGCGCGGCCAGCATCCGCCAGAACACGTAGGTGCGCGTCGCCCCGGCGACGCCCTCGTCCGGCGCGATCGCGAGGAGCCCGAGGAAGCTGACGGCGGGCTCGGCGAGGATGAGGAGCAGCCCGAGACCGAGCGACAGGATGGTCGCGCGCCAGAAGGTCGCCTGCATCTCGGTCTCGTCGCCGGCCCCGAAGGCCTGCGCGGTGAGGCCGGTCGTGCCGGTGCGCACGAAGTTGAAGGTCTGGAAGGCGAAGTCGAAGATCAGCGAGCCGACCACCAGCCCGCCGAGTGCGGTCGCATCGCCGACGCGCCCGATCACCGCGGTGTCGGTGATGCCGAGCAGCGGCTGCGTCAGGAAGGCGAGCGTCATCGGCAGCGCGATCCGGAGGACCTCGCGGTTCGTCACGTCGAACGGCCGCTGCGCCGCGCTTTCGGTCGCGCTCGTCATGCCCCCTCCCCGTCTCGCCCGCCCTGGGCTCACGCCTTATCTGGCACCGCGATGCGGCTGCCGATCGTCCACCATCCGGCCTTCGATGCGCGGTTCGACGCGAAGCACCGCTTCCCGATGTCGAAGTTCTCGCGTCTGGCGGAAATCCTCGTCGAGGACCGGCTGGTGGGCGCGAACGGCTTCGCGGTGCCCGACCCCGCTCCCGAAGGCTGGCTGTGTCTCGCCCATTCGCGGACGTATGTCGAGGCGGTGCTCGCCGCCGCGGTGCCGCGCGCGACCGAGAGGGCGATCGGTTTCCCGGTGGACGAGCGGGTGGCGCTCCGGTCCCGCACCGCGACGGGCGGCACGGTGCTCGCCGCGCGGCTCGCGCTCCGGCACGGCCTCGCCTGCAACACGGCCGGCGGCAGCCACCATGCGAGCCGCACCGGCGGCGCGGGCTTCTCGGTGTTCAACGACGTCGCGGTGGCGGCCAGCGTGCTTCTCGCGGAAGGCGAGGTCGGCCGCGTCCTCGTCTTCGACTGCGACGTCCACCAGGGCGACGGCACGGCGCTGATCTTCGCCGGGACGCCGCGCGTCTTCACGCTCTCGATCCATGCGGCGAAGAACTATCCCGACGTGAAGCCGCCGTCCGACCTCGACATCGCGCTGCCGGACGGCACCGGCGACGCGGACTACCTCGCCGTTCTCCGCGACGCGCTGGAGCGGGGCTTCGCCGAAGCGCGGCCCGACCTCGTGTTCTTCAATGCCGGGGTGGACCCGCACGCCGCCGACCGGCTCGGCCGCCTCGCCTTGAGCGACGAAGGCCTCGCCGAGCGCGACCGGCGGGTGATCGGCTTCTTCCGGGAGCGGAACGTGCCGGTCGCCGGCGTCATCGGCGGCGGCTATTCCACCGACATCGAGGTGCTGTCGCGCCGGCACACGATCCTGCACCGCGTGGCCACCGAATTCGTCTGAGGACGGAGGGCCGTTCCGCCGCCGGGCGCCGGGAACTGTCACCGACCTGACATGGAGACCGGCTACTCCGCCGCCGTCCTACCCGTTCGGAGAACCGGCATGCGCGGCGCCCTCGCATTCCTCACCGCCACCACCCTTCTCACGTCGGCCGCCGGTGCGGCGACGGTCATGCCGCTCGACCGCGCGACCATCCTCGCCGGCTCGCCCTTCGACGTGAAGGTCGAGTTCAAGGGCGTCGTCGACGAAGGCGCCGTGACGGTCACGATCAACGGCAGGCCCGCCGCCGACGTGCTCGGCAAGCCGGCGGAGTTCATCGCCAAGGAGGACGGCGTCGAGGCTTCGGCGGTGCGCATGCACGGCGTTTCCATCAAGGAGCCCGGCACCTACACGGTCGAGGCCAAGGCCGGCGACGAGACGAAGACCGTCGCCTGGGACGTCTACGGCACGACGGCGCAGCCGAAGGCGAAGAACATCATCTTCCTGCTCGGCGACGGCATGTCGGTCGCCAACCACACGGGCGCCCGGATCATGTCGAAGGGCATGACCGAGGGCAAGGCCAACGGCCGCCTCGCGATGGACGACCTCGACCGCATGGCGCTGATCGGCACCTCGTCCACCAACGCGGTCGCCACCGACAGCGCCAACACGATGTCGGCCTACATGACCGGCCACAAGACGGCGGTGAACGCGCTCGGCGTCTATGCCGACCGCACCAAGAACTCCACCGACGATCCGAAGGTCGAGACGATCGCCGAAGCGCTGCGCCGCACGACGAAGAAGTCGGTCGGCATCGTTTCCACCGCCGAGATCGAGGACGCGACGCCGGCCGCGGTCGTCAGCCACACGCGGCTGCGCGCCGACAAGGACAAGATCGTCGGCATGCTGTTCGGCGTCGCGCCCGACGTCGTGCTCGGCGGCGGCTCGGCCTACTTCCTGCCGCAGTCGACGCCGGGCTCGAAGCGCAAGGACGACACCGACTTCATCGCGAAGTTCAAGGACGCAGGCTACGCGCTCGCCACCGACAGGAACGAGCTCGCGACCGCCGCCGGCTCGAACCAACCGAAGCTCCTCGGCCTGTTCCACACCGGCAACATGGACGTGACGCTGGACCGCGAGTTCCTGCACAAGGGCACGGTCTCGAAGTTCCCGAACCAGCCCGGCCTCGTCGACATGACGAAGGCAGCCCTCGACAAGCTCTCCAAGAACCTGGACGGCTTCTTCCTGATGGTGGAAGGCGCCTCGGTCGACAAGATGATGCACCCGATGGACTGGGAGCGCGCGATGGTCGAGACCATCGAGTTCGACAAGGCAGTCGCCGTCGCCCGCGAGTTCCAGCGCACCCATCCCGACACGCTGATCGTCGCGACCGCCGACCACACCCACGGCGTCTCGATCATCGGCACGATCGACGACGACAAGCCGGGAACGGCGATGCGCGAGAAGGTCGGCACCTATGCCGAGGCCGGCTTCCCGAACTACGAGGACAAGAACGGCGACGGCTACCCCGACCGGGTGGACGTGTCGCGGCGCCTCGCGATCTTCGCCAGCAATTACCCGGACTACTACGAGACCTTCCGCCCGAAGCTGGACAACCCGTTCGTGCCGGCGGTCCAGAACGAGAAGAAGGAATACGTCGCGAACGAGGCCTACAAGGACGTTCCCGGCGCGGTGTTCCGCGAGGGCAATCTGCCGAAGAGCGCCGACACGGCGGTGCACGCCGTCGACGACGTGGTGCTGCAGGCGGCGGGACCCGGCGCGGAGGAGTTCAAGGGCTATATGGAGGAGAGCGACGTCTACCGCGTGCTCGCCGACGCCTTCGCGCTCGCGCCGGCCGGCAACACGAACTGACGCTTCGCGGACAACCTGATGCCGGCTCCGGGTTTCGCGACCCAAAGCCGAAGCCGTTCGAGGATGCGAGGATGCGAAACCACCGTCACACCCGCCGCCGGATGCTCGCGGGGATCGCGGGCGTCATGGCCCTCGCGCCGCTCTCCCGCATTGCCCGCGCCGCCGCGGACGCGACGCTGTCCTTCGACGAGCTCTACGGCCGGACCACCGTGCTCGGTCTCGAATTCTCCGACAAGACCAAGTCGCTCGCCGGCCGGGAGGTCGGGATGAAGGGCTTCATGGCCCCGCCGCTGAAGGCGGAGGCGAAGTTCTTCGTCCTCACCGAGATCCCGATGGCGCTCTGTCCCTTCTGCTCCACCGACGCGGACTGGCCGGACAACATCGTCGTGGTCTACCTGAAGGAAGCCCAGACCTTCGTACAGGCGAACCGGCCGATCGAGGCGACGGGGCGGCTCGAAGTCGGCTCGTGGCGCGATCCGGAAACCGGCTTCGTCAGCCTCGTCCGCATCGTCGATGCCGAGTTCGCGACCGCCTGATCCATGCTGGCCCTCGCCGTCCGCGATCTGGAGGTCCGCTTCGCGGGCCTCGACACGCCCGCCCTCGCCGTACCCGACCTGGCGCTCGCGGCCGGCGAGCGGGTCGCCGTCACCGGCGCCTCGGGCTCCGGCAAGACGACGCTCGTCAACATGCTGACCGGGCTCGACCGGGCGACGCGCGGCAGCATCCGCTGGGGCGACACCGACATCGCCGCGCTGCCCGAGCGCCGGCGCGACCGCTGGCGCGGACTGCATGTCGGCCTCGTCATGCAGGATTTCCACCTGTTTCCCGGCCTTTCCGCGCTCGACAACGTGCTTCTTCCCATGCGCCTGCGGCTGAAGCGGCCCGACGCCGGGATGCGATTGCATGCGGTGCGCCTCCTCGACCGCGTCGGCATCGCGCGGCATGCCCAATCCGCGGAAACGCTGTCGCGCGGGCAGATGCAGCGCGTCGCCGTCGCCGGGGCGCTCGTCGGCCGCCCCGGTCTTCTCGTCGCCGACGAGCCGACCGCCAGCCTCGACGAGGCCGCCGGCGGTCAGGTGGCGGACCTCCTTCTGGAACTCGCCGCCGAGACCGGCACGACGCTGATCGTCGCGAGCCACGATCCGCGCCTCGTTTCGCGCCTCGGTCGCGAGCTGCGGCTGGAGAACGGCCGCATCCGGGCGTCGGGGCCTTAGCCGGTGCTCGGCCTCGTTCTCGCCGATCTTCGGCGTCACGCCGCGGGCGTCCTCGCGATCGCGCTCATCGTCGCGCTGGCGAGCGCGCTCGGCGTCACCGTGACGCTCAGCGAACGGGCGTTGCGGCTCGGCAGCGCGCGGGCGGCGGCGGCCTTCGATCTCGTCGTCGGCGCGCCGGGCTCGGAAACGCAGCTCGTTCTCTCCGCCGTCTTTCTGCAGCCCGCGCCGCTGCCGCTGCTTCCCGGCCACGTCCTCGCCGAGTTGCGTGCCGATCCGCGCGTCGCCTTCGCCGCGCCGGTCGGCTTCGGCGATTTCGTCGGCGACGATCCGATCGTCGGCACCACGGCGGACGTCGTCGCCGGACTCGGCCGGATCGCGGAGGGGCGAGCGTTCGAGCGGATGGACGAGGCGGTGGCCGGCGCGGCGGTGGACCGGCCGCTCGGCTCGACCTTCACCCCGCTGCACGGACGGGCGGCGGAGGGCGGCCATCCGCATGCCCGCATCGCCTACCGGATCGTCGGACGCATGGCCCCGACCGGAACGCCGTGGGACCGCGCCGTCCTCGTGCCGATCCAGGCCGTCTGGAAGGCGCACGAGCATGAGGCGAACGAGACGCCGCCCCTCCTCGCCTCGGCGCATCCGACCCCCGCGCACGCCGACGACCCGGTGCCCGACGCGCCGCTCGACGCCGCGCTTCTCGCCGACCCCGCCGCACCGGGCGTGCCGGCGATCCTCGTCAAGCCGAAGACGATCGCCGACGCCTACAAACTCCGCCAGCAATACCGGGGCGACCGCAGCCTCGCGGTGTTCCCGGCCGAGGTGCTGACCCGTCTCTACGGCACGCTCGGCGACGCGCGGAGCATCCTCGCCGCCGTCGCGGCCGGGGCGCAGGGGCTCGTCGCGGCGGCGATCCTCCTTACCGTCGTCGCGCACGTCCTCGGGCGCCGGCGGCAGATCGGGGCGCTCCGGGCGTTCGGCGCGCCGCGCGGCATCGTGTTCGCCGTGGTCTGGGTCGAGGTCTTCGCGGTGGTCGGCACGGGCATCCTCGCCGGCTTCGGTCTCGGCCGTGCCGCAGCCGGGTTCCTCGCGCGGATCGGGGGCACGGCCAGCGGCGTCGCGCTACCGGTCGAGTTCCACCGCGAGGATATCTGGTCGCTCCTCGCGCTTCTCGCGGTCAGCGGCGTCGCGACGCTCGTCCCGGCGCTCCTCGCCTACCGCCAGTCGCCGGCAGACGCTTTGCGGGGCTGAGCGTCATCGAACGGTCATCGGAGCGTCAATCGCCCGTGACCCAAGCAGGATGTCTTCCGCGCCGCAATCGGAGACCGCCCCCATGATTCTCGTGCGAAGCCTCGCCATCCTCCTCGTCGGCGCATCCGCCGCCTTCGCCGCCGACAACGAAGGCACGCGCTTCGACGCGGTGCTGGCGGGACAGGCCGTGCTCCCCGCCGATACGCTGGTCGCCGCGCCGGCCGACGCGCCGGAATTCCTACGCCAGGCCGGCAAGTTCACGACGCCGGACCGTAAGCGCACAAGCGAACTCGGGAAGGTGCCGGGCATGGACGGCAAACGGCCGACCGGCTTCGGCCTGCCGCTGGACGGGCAGGCCGTGCAGGGCTTCTCCGGCATCCGCCGCATGCCGGACGGCACGTTCTGGAGCCTCAGCGACAACGGCTTCGGCTCGAAGGCGACGTCGAGCGACGGGATGCTGATGCTGCACCATCTCGCCTTCGACTGGCAGGCGGGCAAGGTGGATCGCCGGGAGACCGTCTTCCTCAGCGATCCCGACAAGGTCGCACCCTTCCCCATCGTGATGGAAGGCTCGGACAAGCGCTACCTCACCGGCGCGGACTTCGACGTCGAATCCATCCAGCCGGTGGCGGACGGCTTCTGGATCGGCGACGAGTTCGGCCCCTGGCTCATGAAGTTCGACCGCGACGGGCATCTGAAGGAAGTCCACGACACGCGCGTCGGCGAGGTGAAAGTGCTTTCGCCCGACAATCCGACGCTCCAGCTTCCGGCCGACCCGACGAAGCCGCTGCCGGCCTTCGACCTGAAGCGCTCCGGCGGCTTCGAGGGGCTGGCACAGTCGCCGGACGGCGCGAAGCTCTACGCGCTACTCGAAGGCCCGCTGTTCAAGGACGGCGCGCCGGAGAAGACCGCGGACGGCTGGACGGCGCTCCGCATCGTCGAGTTCGACGTCGCGAAGGACGACTGGACCGGCCGTTCCTGGCTCTACCCGTTCGCGCCGGGCGGCGAATCGATCGGCGACTTCAACATGCTGGACGACCGGACCGCGCTGGTGATCGAGCGCGACAACGGCGTCGGCCGCGCCTCCGCCGCCTGTTCCGCCGAGCCGAAGCCGGACTGCTTCGACAAGCCCGCCAAGCTGAAGCGCGTCACCAAGATCGCCTTCGACGACGCGAACGTCGGCAAGGCGGTCGACAAGCTCGGCTTCATCGATCTCCTGGCGATCAAGGACCCGAAGGGCGTCGCGAAGCAGGGCGGCCACGACGGCCTCTACGACATGCCGTTCGTCACGATCGAGAACGTCGACCGGGTCGACGCGACGCACATCGTCGTCGGCAACGACAACAACTTCCCGTTTTCCGCCGGCCGCGCGCCGAACCGGGCCGACGACGACGAGTTCGTGCTGCTCGAAGTGGCGGAACTCCTCGACGCGCGCTGAGCGGGACGGGCGAGGTTTTCCACAGGCCCGTCACACCGCTGTGACCGGCGTCGGGCAAAGCTCTGCCCGACGCGGCACTCACGGAAGCTTTGGCCATGGATGCGACGGCGACGCGGCGGTTCCGGACGCTCTTCATCTCGGACGTCCATCTCGGCTCGAAGGCGGCGCGCGCCGACCTCCTCATCGACTTCCTGCGCCTCCACGAGGCGGAGACGATCTATCTCGTCGGCGACATCGTCGACGGCTGGCGGCTGAAGCGTTCGTGGCACTGGCCGCAGTCGCACAACGACGTGGTGCAGAAGCTCCTGCGCAAGGCCCGCAAGGGCGCGCGCATCGTCTACGTGCCCGGCAACCACGACGAATTCCTGCGCGACTTTCCGGGCGAGCACTTCGGCGGGGTCGAGGTGCGGCAGTCCGCCGTCCACACTACCGCCGACGGCCGGCGGCTCCTCGTCATGCATGGCGACGAGTTCGACGTCGTGGTGCGCAACGCCCGGCTGATCGCCTATCTCGGCGACTGGGCCTACGACGCGGCGATCGCGGTCAACCTCGTCTTCAACCGCGTCCGCCGCGCCTTCGGCTTCCCCTACTGGTCCTTCTCGTCCTGGGCGAAGCTGAAGGTGAAGAACGCCGTCGCCTTCATCGGCGCCTTCGAGGCGGCGCTCGCCGCCGAAGCCAAGCGCCAGGGCTGCGACGGGGTTGTCTGCGGCCATATCCACCACGCCGAGATCGGCCGGCGCGGCGAGGTCGAATACGCCAATACCGGCGACTGGGTGGAAAGCTGCACCGCGATCGGCGAGCGCGACGACGGCTCGCTGGAACTGATCCGATGGGCGGAAACCGTCGCGGTCCCGGCGATCGGCCGCCGGCGCCCCGTCACGACCGCGCCGAGCCTCGCCGACGCCGACCTGGAAGCGGCGTGACGATGCGTCTCCTCCTCGCCACCGACGCATGGGAGCCGCAGGTCAACGGCGTCGTGCGGACGCTCGCCAGCCTCTGCAGCGAGTTGGAAAATCGCGGAGTGGAAGTGCGCGTCGTCGCGCCGAAGGATTTCCGCACCCTGCCCTGCCCGACCTATCCGGAGATTCGCCTCGCGCTCGCGACCTCTTTCCGGCTCGGCCGCGTCCTCGACGAGTTCCGTCCCGACGCCGTCCACATCGCGACGGAAGGGCCGATCGGCATGGCGGCGCGGCGCGCTGCGATGGCGCGGGGGACGAGCTTCACCACCTCGTTCCACACGCGCTTTCCGGAATATCTCGCCAAGCGCGCGCCCGTGCCGGACAGCTTCTCCTACGCGCTCTTGCGCCGCTTCCACGCGCCGGCGACGGCCTGCCTCGTCCCGACCGAGAGCATCCGGCGCGATCTCGAAGCCCGCGGCTTCCGCAACCTCCGGCTCTGGACGCGCGGCGTCGACCGCGCGCAGTTCCATCCGCGCGAGGCCGTCGATCTCGGCCTGCCGCAGCCGATCTTCCTCACCGTCTCACGCCTCGCGCCGGAGAAGAACCTCGACGCCTTCCTGTCGCTCGACCTGCCGGGCTCGAAGCTGGTCGTCGGCGACGGCCCGATGCTGAAGGAGCTCGCCGCCCGTTACCCGAAGACGCATTTCACCGGTCTCCTCGCCGGCGAGGCGCTGGCGCGGGCCTATGCCGGCAGCGACGTCTTCGTCTTCCCCTCGCGCACCGACACGTTCGGCCTCGTCCTGATCGAAGCGCTCGCCAGCGGCGTGCCCGTGGCAGCCTTTCCGGTGCCGGGACCGCTCGACGTCGTCGGCACGAGCGGCGCCGGCGTCCTGTCGGACGACCTTCGTGCCGCGTGCCTTCGGGCGCTCGCCGTGCCGCGCGAGGCGGCGGTCGCGCATGCCGCACGGTTCACTTGGGAGGCCTGCGCTGATATCTTCCTCGACGCGGTGGGGGAGCAGATGGACCCGGCTGCCACCCGCCGGCTTGATCTCGCCGGCTGAGAGCTAGCGCAACTCGAAGCTCGCGGCGACGAGATCGTGGTCGGACAGCGCCTCGCCGTCCGTATCCAGCGCCGGCAGGTCAGCCGGCGCGGACGCCACGAGACCGCGGTGGAACAGCCAGTCGAGCCGGCGGTGCGGCGTGCGCGGCGTCGAGGTGCGGCTCGGACGCTGCGTCGTCGCGGCGAGGTTCGCGTCCCGCCACTCGAAGCCGGCGGCCCCCAGCACCTCGAACATCGGCTCGTGCGCTTCGGGCCGTTCGAACCAATCGCCGGCCGTCTCCATCGACAGAGTGTTGGTGTTGAAGTCGCCGCCGATCAGGATCGGCGCGCTTCCGGCCGCCTCCATCAGGCAGCCGACGAGACGTTCGGTCTGCCGCGCGCGGTCGGCCGGATCGGTCTTGCTTTCGAGATGGACGGAGGCGACGAGGACACGGGTCCCGCCGAGCGCGATCCAGCCCCCGACCGCCATGCGCCAGCCGAGCCGCTTCTGGCCCTTCGAGACCTCGCGCCACCAGACCCCGCCCTCGTCGAGCCGCAAGACGAACGGATCGAGGATCGGCGCTTTCGCCAGCAACGCGTTGCCGTGGAAGCCGAGTTCGTTACGCGCGCCCGCCAGTTCCGCCTGCTCACGCTCGTCGCCAAGCCCGAGTTCCAGGAACTCGACACCGAAAGCATAGGTCATGCCGAGCGCGCCCGCGAGTTCGGCTGCCGTGTGGCGGTTGCCGGAGCGCGCCATGCCGACATCAGTCTCGGTCAGGAACAGGACATCGGCGCCGGAACGCCGGACGAGATCGGCCGAGCCTTCGGCGTACTTCACGCGTTCGCCGTTCCACGCCGCGACGCGGATCGATCCGCCGAGCGGCGAGCCCACGCCGGTGCCGCCGGCTTCCAGAGCATCGAAGATACCGGCGGCCGAAGCGAGCCGGTCGTGCTCCGCCATCGTCGGCGGCGCTGCCGCGATCTCGATCAGGATGTCCGATGATGGCGCTCGGAGGCGGTCGACGGCGCGTCGAACGAAGCGGTTGGTCATGGCTAGGCTCGTGCTGGACGAAGTGAAATTATTCGGCCGCCACCGCCAGCGGCAGCCGCGGTTCGATTCGCGCGCCGGTCGCGGGATCGAAGAGATGCGTGCGCGACGGCTCCAGGCGGAGCCATGCCCGCTCGCCCGGTTCGAAGCCACCGATGCCCTCCGCCAGCGCGGCGACCTGCGGGCCACTGTCGAGGTTGGCGTAGACGACGCGCGAGGCGCCGAGCTCCTCGACGAAATCGACGGTCGCCGGCAGCGCGCCCGGCTCCGGCTGCGCCAGGAGGCGCACATCCTCCGGGCGGATGCCGAGCACGAGCGGCGTGCCGGGCGCGACCGCTTCGGCGAGGTGCACCAGTTCCTGGGTCGACACGGCGAAGGTTCCGCCGGGGGTGGCGTTGCCCTCGAAGAGGTTCATGGCGGGCGAGCCGACGAAGCCGGCGACGAAGCGGCTCGCCGGCCGGCGGTAGACGTCCGCCGGCGTGCCGACCTGCTCGACGCGGCCGCCGTTCATCACGACGAGCCGGTCGGCCAGCGTCATCGCCTCGACCTGATCGTGGGTCACGAAGATCGAGGTCGCGCCGAGCCGGCGATGGAGGCGGCGGATCTCGGCGCGCATCTGGACGCGGAGCTTGGCGTCGAGGTTCGACAAGGGTTCGTCGAACAGGAACACCTTCGGCTCTCGGATGATCGCCCGGCCCATCGCGACGCGCTGGCGCTGGCCGCCGGAAAGCGCCGCGGGCTTGCGATCGAGATAGGGTTCGAGGTCGACGATCTTCGCCACCGCCGCGATGCGACGGGCGCGCTCCGGCTTGGCGACGCCGGCGACCTTCAGGGCGTAGCCGATGTTCTCCGCGACCGTCATGTGCGGGTAGAGCGCGTAGTTCTGGAACACCATGGCGCAGCCGCGCTCGCGCGGCTCCAGCTTGTTCACGACGCGGCCGTCGATCGCGATCTCGCCGCCGCTGATAGCTTCGAGCCCGGCGACCATCCGAAGCAGCGTCGACTTCCCGCAGCCGGACGGCCCGAGAATCACGACGAACTCGCCCGACCGGATGTCGAGATCGACGCCGTGGACGACGGCGTTGGAGCCGTAGGATTTGCGGACCTGCCGGATGGCGATGGCGGACATGGCCGGCCTCCTATTTCTCGGTGGCGACGAGGCCGCGCACGAACCAGCGCTGCATCAGGATCATCACGACGAGCGGCGGGGCCATGATGATCAGGGTGCCGGCCATCGCGACGTTCCAGTCCGGCAGGCCGAACTCGCCGGGGATGAGCGCCTTCAACTGCGTCGTCGCGGTGCCGAAGTTCGGATCGGTCGAGATGAGAAGCGGCCAGAGATACTGGTTCCAGGCCGCGACGAACATGATCGTCGCGAGCGCCACCATGTTGGAGCGCGACAGCGGCATCAGGATCTCGCAGAAGAAGCGGATCGGCCCCGCGCCGTCCATCCGCGCGGCCTCGGCGATCTCGTCCGGTACGGTCAGGAAGAATTGCCGGTAGAGGAAGGTGCCGGTGGCGGTAGCGACGAGCGGCAGGACGAGGCCGAGATAGGAGTTGAGCAGGCCCCAGTGCAGTGCGACGCGGAGGCCCGAGAGCCGCTCGATCGCCCAGGTCGTGCCCGTCGCGTCGAGGATCGCTTGGAACGGCTGCAGCGCGTTGGCGGCGACGGCGTAGGTCGGCACGATCCGCACCTCCAGGGGCAGCATCAGCGTCGCGAAGATCGCCCAGAAGATCAGCATCCGGCCGGGAAAGCGGAAATAGACGATGGCAAAGGCCGCCATGCCCGCGAAGACCACCTTACCGGCCGCGACGGCCGAGGCGAACACAAAGCTGGTCAGGAGGCGCGGCCCGAGATGCGCCCGCTCCCAGGCCTCGGCGAGGTTGCCGAACAGGCTGCCGCCCGGCACGAGCGGCATCGGCACTTGGTTGACTGCGTGGAGATCCTGCGTCGCGGCGATCAGCACCACCGCGAAAGGCAGGAGCGCCACGATCGCCCCGAGCGTCAGGAGCGCGTAGCAGACGGCGTCGAAGATCGGGGTGCGCTCGACCATTTCGCCCTACCGGTAGTGCACGCGCCGCTCGACGAAGCGGAACTGGACGACGGTGAGCACCATCACGAGCGCCATCAGCACGATGCTCTGGGCGGCGGCGCCGGAATAGTCGAGGCCGCGGAAGCCGTCGAAATAGATCTTGTAGACCATCAGCTCCGTCGAGCGGGCCGGGCCGCCGGCCGTCATGATGTCGACGATGCCGAAGGAGTCCTGGAAGCTCTCGGTGATGTTGATCACCAGCAGGAAGAACAGCGTCGGGGTCAGGAGCGGCAGTTGTAGGTCGCGCATCCGCCGCCCCGGTCCCGCGCCATCCATCGCGGCGGCCTCGATCAGGGAGCGCGGGATCGACTGCAGCGCGGCGACGAAGAAGATCAGGTTGTAGCCGACATACTTCCAGGCGAAGGCGGCGATGATCGCGATCATCGCGTGGTTGCCGTTCAGCGTCGGATTCCAGAAGCCGGGCTCGATGCGGTTCAGCACCGCCAGCAGCCCCGCCTCCGGCCCGGTGATGAAGCGGAAGGCGAGGCCGACGGCCGGCGCGACCATCGCATAGGGCCAGATCAGGACCGAGCGGTAGAAGCGCGAGCCGCGGAGCTCGCGGTCGACGAAGAGCGCGAGCATGAGCGACACTGCCATCGCGATGCCGGTGGAGGCGAGCGCGAAGACGAGGCTGCGCGCGATCGAGTTCCAGTAGGCGGCGTCGCGGAACAGCGCTTCGAAGTTGGCGATACCCACCCAGGCGTTGCCGCCGCCCCACGGCTGCTCCAGCGTCAGCGCCCAGTAGAGCGCCTGGGCCGACGGCCAGTAGAAGAAGACGAAGATCAGCAGGAGAACGGGCGCGGCGAAGAGAAGGCCGACGCCCGTCGAGGAGAAGGTCGCGCGCTTTTCCAAGGCGGAAAGCTCCCGCCTTACGGCAGTTGCTTGCCCTCGTAGGTCCGCTCGAAGCGGCGGAGGATCGCGTTCGAACGCTCGGCCGCGCCGTCCAGGGCGGTCTGGACGTCGGCGTTCTGGATCATGATCTGCTGCAGGCCGTTGGCGATCTCCTGGCGGATCTGCAGCAGGCCGCCGAGGCGGTTGCCGCGGGTCACCGGGCTGGGGGGCGTGTAGGACAGGCTCTGGATCGCGAGCTCCCGGCCCTTGTAGGGAGCCTTCGCGTAGAAGCCTTCCTTCTGGAGGTAATCGTAGCCGGATTTGCGCACCGGGATGTAGCCGGTGACGGTGGACCAGGTCAGCGCTTCCTCCGGCTTGGCAAGGAACTGGAAGAAGGTCGCCGCGCCCTTGTATTCGGCATCGGACTTGCCGGCGAGCACCCAGAGCGTCGCGCCGCCGACGACCGAGTTCTTGCGCTCCGTGCCCTCGTAGACCGGCAGCATCGCGACGTCCCAGTTCATGCCGGGCTTGGCGGTGCGGCCGATCGTGCCGTGGTCGCCGACGGAGGTGAGGATCGTCTGGCAGTCGCCGGCCGCGAAGGCCGCGACGAAGTCCTGGCCGGTGTCCTTCGACTTGATGACGGCGTAGCCGGCGTCGTACCAGCCCTTCAGGTCCTTCACGAAGCGGACCCATTTGCCCTTGTTGAACACCATCTCGGCGCCGAGGCCGTCGTAGCCGTTGTTCATGGTGGCGTTCGGCTCGCCGTGGACGGCAAGGAACTGCTCCTCGAACTGCCAGACCTCGTTGCGCGAGATGTCGAAGCCGAGCGGACAGGCGTAGCCCGCCTCCTTCAGCGCCTTGAAGTCGGCGGCCGCCTCTTCCCAGGTCGCGGGACCGTGGTCCTTGCCGATCTTCGCGTAGGCGTCCTTGTTCCAGTAGAGGAGCGCCGTCGAGGAGTTGAAGGGGAAGGAGTACATCTCGCCCTTCGACGTCGCGTAGTAGCTGGCGATGCCGGGGAAGTAGTCGTTCCAGTCGATCTGGAAGCCGTAGTCCTTCATCAGCTTGTTCGCCGGGTAGAAGGCGCCGGACAGCATGATGTCGAGCGTGCCGACGTCGGAAACCTGCGCGATGGTCGGCTGCTGGCCGGCGCGGAAGGCGGCGATCGTGTTCTGCAGCGAGGCGTCGTAGGAGCCTTGGCTGGTGCAGACGACCTCGTAGTCGCCTTGGCTCTTGTTGAAGCGGTCGCATTGTTCCTGGACGCGCTTGGCGATGTCGCCCGAATTGCCGAACCAGAAGTCGATCTTCACGGGGGCCGCCGCGGCGGGCGTGGTGAGGACGGCGGCGAGCGCGAGGGCGCCGAGGGTCTTCGGTAGCATGGGGCGGTTCTCCGCGGCCTGGACGCCGCCCCGCCGGGATCGCGGGGCGCCGGGAACCGCTTAGCGAGCTCGCGCGAAGCTTCGATGACAGTCCGGGCGGCGCTTGCGCCTCAGTAGACGAACCAGACGCGGAAGATCGCGGTGTTGATCTCGTCGCCGTCGTTCGGGCCGTCGACGACGGCGGTATAGGTGTCGCTGGCGGAAAGGCGCAGCTTGTCGTTGAGATACCAGTTGACGATGCCGGTGCCGCCGATCTGCCGGCCGGACGCGTCGGCCGCCGCGTCGCTCGCCTCCGACAGGTCGAGGTAGTCGAGCCGGCCGCCGATCTCCAGCGCGCCGAACCCGCCGCCCTTCGTGATCGGGTCCTTCGGCTTCACGCGCTTGAAGATGCCGTACTTGCCGTCGTAGTCGCGGTGATCCTCGGTGAGGAAGGCGAGGATGCCGAGATAGCCGCCGTGCAGGAAGGCTTCGTCGCGCTGGCCGTCCTCGACTTCTCCGAACGTGTACTCGCTCTGCACCGTGAAGCGCCCGACCGCCGCGCCGAATTCGAGGTTCGCCGCGAGGTAGTCGTCGACGTCGTTGTAGGCGCCCGTCGTGATCGGCGACACCTCGAACAACGCCGTGCCGTTCGAGCCCGAGAACGACCGGGGGATCCCGGTGTCGAACGAGGCGCTGAGCGCGGCGCCCAGATGGATCGACGCGTCCGGCCCGTAGAGCGGCGCGTAGGTGGCCCGCGCCGAAACGGTGGTGCCTTCGCCCAACGGCTGCTCATCGTTGATGTCCGCCCCGAACACCCCCGCCCCGAGGCTGTAGTTCTCCTGCCCGTAGAACAGCGCGGCGCCGACCGCCGCCTGCGGCTGCAGCGTGGCGTTGGTGCCGTTCTCGTTGAACAGCGCCGACCGGCTGCCGATCAGCGACTGCATGGAGAACTGGTTCTCCTGCTGCCCGACCTGGATCGTGCCGTTCTTGTTGAAGTTCCAGTCGAGGTAAGCGTAGATCGTGTCCGGCCCGCTGTCGCCGCCGAAATCGGCGGCGTAGCGGCCGCCGAAATCGTAGAGGCCGAAATCGATGTAGAGGCGCGCCCGGCGGAACCAGGCGTCGGTGTCGTCCACATTGTCGAGGATCTCGTTCGGCGAGGACGAGATGTGGCCCGGCTCGAACTGGAAGAACGGCGCGATGCTGACATAGGCCTCGTCCGTGCCGAAGCGCAGCGGGTTCTTCTCGACCGAGGGCTTCAGCGGCGTGGCGCCGCTGATCACCGGCTGCTGGGCGAGCGCCGCCGATGCCACAAGCACGGCGGCGACGCCGAGCGGAAGAGCGCTCGCTATGCTGCGCATGACACTCGATTCCCCGTCAGGTCGCGACGCCATCGTTCAGAACAGGTGGACGAAGATGAAGTAAAGCAGCCCGGCGATGAACATCGAAGCCGGCAAAGTGAGAATCCAGGCGGCGGCGAGATTGCGCACCGTCGACATCTGGAGGCCCGAGCCGTTGGCAACCATCGTACCGGCGACGCCGGACGACAGGACGTGCGTCGTCGAGACCGGCAGGCCGTAGCCGTCGGCGAGGCCGATCGTCGCCATGGCGACGAGTTCGGCGGACGCGCCCTGGCCGTAGGTCAGGTGCGACTTGCCGATCTTCTCGCCGACCGTCACCACGATCCGCTTCCAGCCGATCATCGTGCCGAGGCCGAGCGCGAAGGCCACCGCGACCTTGACCCAGGTCGGGATGAAGCGCGTTCCGGCATCGAGCGAGCCCTTGTAGGCGGCGAGCGTCTTCGTCTCGTCCGGCGAGAAGCCGCCGGCCTTCTCCTGAGAGAGGCGCTTGATCGCCTCGGAGGCGAGGTACATCTCGTTGCGCACGTTCTTGGTCGCCTGCGCCGGCACCGCCTGCAGCGAGCCGTAGCGACCGACCTCGCCGTCGATGTTGCGCACGAAGACGGCGAGCGCCGGCACGGTGTCGGGGCTAAGCGTCTTCTCCGAGATGAAGTGGGTGATCGCGCCCGCCGGGTCGGCCGGCGCCGGCGCACCGTTCGCGTGACGTTCGAACACCTCGGCCGCCGCGGACGAGTTGGAATGGAACTCGGCGGTATAGCTCGCGGGCACCGCCTTGTTCAGCGCGTAGGCGGTCGGCACCGTGCCGATCAGGATCAGCATGATGAGGCCCATGCCCTTCTGCCCGTCGTTGGAGCCGTGCAGGAAGCTGACGCCGGTGCAGGTGAAGATCAGTAGGCCGCGATTCCAGGGCGGCGGCGGTTGGCTGCCCTTCGGCTCGCGGTAGAGCGCCTCGTTGCGCACGACGAGCCGCATCGCCGCGAAGAGCAGCGCCGCGAGCCCGAAGCCGAGCAGCGGCGAGAGCAGCAGCGACCAGCCGATCTTGATCGCCTCGCTCCATTCGACGCCGGCCGTGCCGCCGTGGCCGCTGATCAGCGCATTGGTGAAGCCGACGCCGATGATCGAGCCGATCAGCGTATGGGACGACGAGGACGGCAGGCCGAGCGACCAGGTCGCGAGGTTCCAGACGATCGCGGAGATGAGCAGCGCGAAGACCATCGCGAAGCCGGCATCCGAGCCGACCCTGAGAATCAGCTCCACCGGCAAGAGCGAGACGATCGAGAAGGCGACCGCGCCGCTCGACAGGACGACGCCGAGGAAGTTGAAGCAGCCGGACCAGACCACGGCGACGTGGGCCGGCAGCGAGTGGGTGTAGATCACCGTCGCCACCGCGTTCGCCGTGTCGTGGAAGCCGTTGACGAACTCGAAGCCGAGCGCGATCAGCAGCGCCACGAACAGGAGGGCGAAGGGCGTATAGGTCGTCGGCTCGGCGCCCGACTGAGCGACGTCCGCCCAGATGCTCCAGGCGACGTAGACGACGGCCGCGAGGATCGCGACGACGAAGCCCCACCGCCCTCCGGCGCCGAGACCCCGGTCGAGGTCCGGGCCGCGCCGTTCGCCGGCGATCCGCTCGCCGTCCGCAAGTGCCGTCATCGCCGCGCTCCCGAACTCGCAGTTGCAGGGCGGGAGCCTATCGATCTCGTATGACAGCTCGACGTCGGGCGCCGATCGGCGAACAGGGTCGGCTAGCGTCGCCCGGACTTCAGCAGACGCGACAGGAGAAACAGCGGGAAGACGATCGCGGCGCCGAGCAGGAAGTAGTTCACCACGCTGTCGAGCGAGCCGAACAGCGTGCGCCATACGTCGCGGAAGCTTCCCTCGATCCAGAACAGGATCTCGCGCGGCGTCCAGCCGAGCCAGGACAGAAGCACGCCGACGAGGAGCGAGATCACCACGAGCCGCACGAGGACGCCGAGCGGCGAGCCTCCGAGGAAATCCGATACCCGATCGCTCATCCGTGCCGCCTGCCCCGTTCGCGCCCTTCGGAGGAACAGGTAAGGGCGTGCGCGCGAGCCCGCAAGCCGATCATGCGGGCAGCATCGCCTCCAGCGTCTCGATGCGGTCAGCCTCGAAGGCTGGCTTGTCCCATCGAAGGCGCGACACGCGCGGAAACCGCATCGCGATGCCGCTCTTGTGCCGGCCGGAGCGCTGGAGGCCCTCGAAGGCGATCTCGAGGACGAGCCCGTGGTCGGGATCGGCCCGCACGGACCGCACCGGTCCGAACCGCTCGACCGTGTTGTCGCGCACGTATTTGTCGAGCTGCTTCAGCTCCTCGTCGGTGAAGCCGAAATAGGCTTTTCCGACCGGCACCAGCGCCGGATCGTCGGCCGGCCCCGCCCAGACGCCGAACGTGTAGTCGGAATAGAAGCTCGACCGCTTGCCGTGCCCGCGCTGCGCGTACATCAGCACGGCATCGATGACGTGCGGGTCCTGCTTCCACTTGAACCACGGCCCCTTCGGCCGTCCGGGTACGTAAGCCGAGTCCCAGCGCTTCAGCATCAGCCCCTCGATCACCGCGTGCGGCGGGTCGGCGCGCAGCCGCGTCAGGTCCTCGAAGGTCTCGAAGAGCACGAAGGGCGAGACGTCGAAGCGCGTCTTGTCGAGATGCGTCGCGAAAGCGTCGAGGCGCTCGCGCCGCGCCTTGAAGGCGAGCGGGCGGAGATCCTCGGCGCCGTCCTGAAGGAGGTCGTAGCAGCGCAGGAACACGGGATGCTTCCGGATCACCGCGGCCGAGACCGTCTTGCGGTTCAGGCGCTGCTGCAGGTCGGAGAAGGTGCCGACCACGATGTCGTCCTCAACCCGACCGCCATGCGGATCGACCAGCGGCTCGCTGTCCGCCGCGGGGCGCGCGACGAGGAGCTCGCCGTCGAGCGAGCCTTCGAACCGCATGTGCTCCAGAAGGTCGGGGAACGCGCTGGATATGTCGTCGCCGGAGCGCGAATAGAGCTTCGCCGTGCCCTTCTCGCAGGTCGCCTGGACGCGGATGCCGTCCCACTTCCATTCGGCCGCATATTCCTCGCGGGTGATCCGCTCGTAGTCCGGCGGCTCCAGCGGCTGCGACAGCATCACCGGTCGGAAGGGTGAGCGCGCCGCGGAGACCGGCTTGCCCGCCTCGCCTTCCAGCCAGGCGAAGAGATCGAGATATGGCGCCTGGAGCCCGTGCCAGAGTTCCTCGATCTCGGCGACATCGACCTTGCCGAAATCGGCGAGCGCCTGCTTGGCGAGCCGCGCCGACAGCCCGATGCGCATCGAGCCGGTGACGAGCTTCAGAAGCGCGTAGCGACCGGAGGAGTCGAGCCGGTCCAGCCATTCCTCGACGAGCCGCGGGCCTTCCAGCCGCGAGGCGCGGTTCAGCGTCTCGACGATCTCGGCCAGCGTCGGCACGTCGTTCCGCCCGCGCTCCTCGCCGTCGTGCGGCGAGGGCCAGACGAGGGCGATGGCCTCGGCCAGATCGCCGACATAGTCGTAGGAATAGTCGAACAGCACGTCGTCGATCCGGCTCGACATCAGCGCGCGCAGCATCGCCGGCTTCACCGAGCGGATGTCGAGCCCGTCGGTGATCGCGGCCAGCGCATAGCCGCGCTCCGGGTCGGGCACGGCGCGAAAATAGTCCGTCATCAGCTTCAGCTTGCCGTTGCGCGACGGCGTCAGCACCAGACGGTCGAGGAGTTCGGCGAAACGCTTCACCGGGAGCCGCCCCTACTGCACGGGAAGCGCCGGCGCGGCCCGCACCCCGCGCAGACGCAAGTGGTCGAGATGCCAACGCGCGGTGAAGGCGGCGTCGGCGTCCATGTCCGGCTCCCGGACGAGCCATTCGAGATAGTCCGTCGGCACCTCGGCGAGCGGCACGCCCTTGTGGCGGCCGAAGCGGAACTTCGCGAGGAGCGCCGGCTCGGCCGAAACCTTCTCGGCGCGGAGCAGGAAATCCGCGAGGTCGGTGCAGCGAGGAGCGAGAACCCACGCGATCTCGCGCAGCAGCACCGCCGTGCAGAGCGCGTCGTAGAGCGCGCGATGCGGGTGGAGTTCGGCGAGCAGCGGCCTGACGTCGGAAAGGTCCAGCGGCACGTATTTCACGAGACTCTGCAGGCCGTGCGCCCGGACGCTCGGGAACGCCCGGAGCGCCAGCCGGTAGGTGCACAGCCAGCGGCCCGGCAGCTTCAGGCGCGAGCGGTCGAACTCGGCGCGCTGCGCCGCGTAGTACGGCGCCCCGGCGAAGGGCTGCACCGCGTCGGCGAACGATGGCGCGCCCACCAGCATCGCGTCGGTGATCTGGTGGACGCGGCGCGCATGCGGGTCGATCTCGACGCCAGCCGGATCGACCAGCGTCTGCATCGGGTTGCTGATCATGCCGGAGCCAAGGTCGAGGTCGGCGGAGCCGATCTCGATCACCGCGTCCTCCGCGAGGCGCTGGCCGGCGGTCTCGACGTCGATGACGCGCACCAGCACCGGCGGAGTTTCCGCGAAAAGCGGCAGGGTCTCGGGGCGGGGCGGAAAGAGGTCGGACATCGTTCGCGTCATGTCGCGCGCCGCCGGGCTTCTTCAAGCTTCCCACGACGTCGCGACAACGGCGGGCGCGAGGTTCGCCGCCGAGCGGCCAAGTCGCGCCTTGAAAAGGCGGTTGTTTCTGATATGACGCACCCCATCGGTGACGGCTCGACCCTCCGTCGCACGAGAAGCCGCTTTAGCTCAGTTGGTAGAGCACATCATTCGTAATGATGGGGTCGCGTGTTCGAGTCACGCAAGCGGCACCAATTCTTTCATTAGCTTAGCTCCGCTCAAGCGCGATGCTGCTTCCCGGAATGCGGATTT
This sequence comes from Plantimonas leprariae, assembly GCF_008802405.1. Classification (GTDB taxonomy): domain Bacteria; phylum Pseudomonadota; class Alphaproteobacteria; order Rhizobiales; family Rhizobiaceae; genus Plantimonas; species Plantimonas leprariae. The sequence goes on along the minus strand of NZ_VZDO01000005.1, from coordinate 33,278 downwards.
GGGAAGCGCATGGGAAGCGAGCGTCGAGTTGGCACGCTAGGCTCGGCTGGCCAGCGCGCTGTGCCGCTAGGGCCAAAATTCACGAAAGCGCCCGACTGGCAACCTGACAAAACTGACGGAACCCATCTGGGCACGCCGCACATCGCAGCGATCATAGATCATGATGGTAGCGGGAGCCCGTTACCGTCACATTCCCCGAGATGCTCGCCCGTCGTTCCTGCTGCTGCTTCATGCAAGCAAAAGGCGAGCCTGAGCTATAATGTCGACCGCAACTCAACCGACGTTGATGCAGCCATCAGTTGCAACTACACTTCTTTGAGTCAATTCGGATTTAACTCTTTCGGAATGACTTAACGGCACACTGAGCATATAGCTGCAGCGAGGCGCGCGCGGCTGAGGGTTGTCTCCCATGCTGCAGAACCTCAAAATCTCGACGAAGATCATCGGGACGGTCATTGCCGTCAGCCTCATCGGGCTCGGTCTCTCGGCATACGCCGCGGTGCAGATGAAAGGTATCGACGACGCCTATTCGGATCTGCTCGACCGGAGGGCGGCGAACGTCATCGAACTCGTCCGTGCCGGCAAGAAGGTCAGCGATGCGTCTTACGCGTCGTACAAGGTCGCGGTCTACGACGGGGCGAGCGACGAAGCCAAGTCCTCTGCCACAACCCGTCAGGAAGAAATGGCCAAAGCCGCGCAGTTTCTGACGGAAATCCGGCCCAACTTTCCGGAGGCCAAAGCCGATTTCGACAATCTTGATGCGCTCGCGAAGCAAATCGATGCAAGCGGTGCCGAAGGCGTTGCCGCCGGTTTGAAGAACGACGACAACACGGCGAGAGCTGCACTCGCGAAGATGGACGCGACGGTGGCGCAATTCGATAAGGACTACACCGCTCTCCGCGATCGGCTGCTGTCTGAAACTGAAAAGGCTTCTGACGCTTTAACTGCCAGCACCTGGTCGACGATCTATACGACGCTGACCGGTACTCTTCTCGGGATGCTGCTTGGCATCGGCGGTGCGCTCTTCATCTCGTCGAAGGGCATCACCGGTCCGCTGAGCCTGCTCGGCCGGCGGATGAAGGAGCTTGCCGCCGGCCAGCTCGATGTTCCGGTGGAAGGCCAGGACCGTCGCGACGAGGTCGGGGCGATGGCGAAGGCCGTGCAGGTGTTCAAGGACGCGGCGAACCAGAACAAAGCCCTCGAAGCGGAAGCCGAGGAAAGCCGGCAGGCGCAGGCTTTGAGCCGCGACCGGCAGGCGGCGATCGACAATGCCAAGGCCGAGGACCTGCGGGTGTTCGTGCATGCGGTGGAGGTCGGCTTCAACGGTCTTTCGCAGGGCGACCTGACGGTTCGCATGGCAGGTCCCGTCGCGCCGGAATTCGAGCCGATCCGCACGAAGTTCAACGATGCGGTCGGCTCGCTGGAGGACGCGATCGGCTCAGTAGTCGGCGCGGTGGGAACGATCCGGGTCGGGCTAGGTCAGATCACGGTGGCGGCGGGCGACCTGTCGCAGCGCACTGAGCAGCAGGCGGCGAGCCTGGAGCAGACGGTGGCGGCGCTCAGCGAGGTGACGCGTGGCGTCAACGACACGGCGGCGAGCGCCGCACAGGCGCAGGCAACGGCGCACACGACGCAGGGCACCGCCGAGAAGGGCGGCAGCATCGTTGCAGAAGCGGTTGCTGCGATGGGCGAGATCGAAGCTTCTTCGAACAAGATCGGCAGCATCATTTCAGTGATTGATGAGATCGCCTTCCAGACCAACCTGCTCGCCCTCAATGCAGGCGTCGAGGCGGCGCGGGCCGGCGAGGCGGGGCGTGGGTTCGCGGTGGTGGCGCAGGAGGTGCGCGGCCTGGCGCAGCGCTCGGCGGAGGCGGCAAAGGAGATCAAGGACCTCATCCATGCGTCGTCGGCGCAGGTCGGTCGCGGCGTGGAGCTGGTGTCGGCGTCGGGCCGGAGCTTGGACGAGATCGTGGCGGGGGTGGGCGACTTGGCGAAGGTCGTCAACACCATTGCGCATGCGGCCAAGGAACAGGCGGTCTCCCTGAAGGAAGTTTCCACCGCGGCCGACCAGATGGACAAGGTCACGCAGCAGAACGCCGCGATGGTGGAGGAGACGACGGCGGCAGCGCAGTCCTTGAGCGGTGAGACCAAGGAACTGGCCGGGCTGACCGAGCGGTTCCGCACCCGGGCCACAAGCGGCCGGGCCGGTTCGGCGCCATCCCGCGCCGCGCAGCGTCCCACCGCAGCGGCGCCGGCCCACAGGCCCACGCCCGCGCCCGTCGCGCAGATGAAGCACAGCGGCCAGGGCGGCGCGCAGCCGAAAGCCGCCGCCGACAGCTGGGAAGAGTTCTGATCGGCATGGACGGGAGCAAAAACAATGCGTCGGATCTGGCTGAATCCGACGCTGCAACAAACGGCAGCAACACCGACGGGTTGATTGGAAGCCTTGGTAATCTCAGGGAGACTGTTCAACAGTTGGACTTTTGGGCGAGATCTTTGAAAGCTCTTCGTCGACGAGCAGCGTTTTCGATTGTGCCAAAAGTTCAGCGCCCTCTTCGTACGGCTCCCCACCGCACCATCGGCAACAACGTTGGTGCTTGGCTCATCCAGATCGAGGCGACGAGCGGCCCTGACGGTCATCCTTCCGCCCTTTACGCCGCAGCGTACGAAAAACACCGGGATGCGATGTTTGCGGTACGACGATTGCAAGCCTCAAGCGACGGCATGGATCGTTCGGAATACTCGACGGGCAGATGTGACGTGGTTGGTGAACTGAGCGCTGAGGCAACGTCGGCAATGAACTTGAAACTTGGCGAACTGCGGCGGTTGTAGGTGAACATCTTGCCAAATCGTCGAGTATTTGGACGAGATGACTCACCTCGTCTCTCTCTGATCGCTGCTTGTCGTCGCTTTCGTGGAGATCGCCAGAGGCTTGGAACCCCTTTACGTTTCGCGTAGGCAGCCTCGCATGCCAGACCCGCAATACGTCATCCGGCGCTACATCTCGCTCGGCCCCACCTACGCCGTCGACGACTGCGGTGTCCGCGGGCGCGTTGCGGCTTTACAGGCCGCCGAGCACATGGCCGCAGACTATGTCGGCGTGGCGGTCCTCGACGAGATCGGCGACGTCGTGGCCACCTTTGGTTCGGTCCCACGATCAGGCTAATGCCTACTGCCTTCCTGCCTGCATCGCACAGCAGACGTCTTGTTCAGCGCACTGCCAGGATGATTGGGCTCGGCGACGTTGGGTAGTATTCCGCCCGCTTCCGCTTGCTGATCGCATCAACCTGCTGTTGCAGGACGGCGATGTTCGCCATAATCATAGGAAGCCCGCTGATCAACCTTCAGGATGGCTGCCAGTGGTCTCGTAGCCCACTTCGATGAGGACCATGCCGATCAGATACATCAGAAAGTGGTGATCCATGCCCTTTGCCAACTGATATGATTGCAACGTGAGGTTTGCAATTTCGTCGAGCACGTCGTCGCGAGTGCGGTTATCATTCTCAGGCGGCTCGTCGCCGAATGCCATGCCATGCTCCTGCCGCCATCCTCCAGGCGTAATCCGCAGCCCTGCATGGTCTACGAAAAGTAGCAAGATCAGTGAGCGATAGAATGATCGTGGCTGACGAAGTACGTGAGCGCCTAGAGCGTCTGCCCAGCGAGGAGCTGGAGCGCATGGCTCGGCATACGATCCGGCCTCTCATGCTCGAGATAGAGCGCCGCGGTGGATCGCTGATCCTGCGCAGCGAGGAGTTCGTCGACCCCGTGCCGGACGCAGCCGAGTGAGACTGTCGCTTAACGACTTCACGTCCGAGCAGCGCCGCACGATGATCCGACTTGACCACCGTCTCGGCTCAGTGCCGAACCCGTTGCCCGCCCCTCACGAGACGAACCTGATTGTGCTGGCCCGGTTCGGGATCGCATGTACGGCCGCGCGTCGGCTGACCGAACTCGGTCGGCAGCTTGTGGACGAGGGCGTGGCTGGTTGATCGCCGAGGAGTTCGGTAGCCACCCGACGACTTCCACGTATCGCTCAGTAGGCGTGGTTCGTACAGACGCTCCATGCATGCGCAGCCCCAAGTCCGCGTCACTTACTGCACGTCTATTGTCCGTAGATTGATCATGACCGCACCGCTCGACGGAATTTTGGAGCACGCTTCCAAGACCCTGCCTTCGCCCGTTTTCGTCCAAATGCGGGATGATCTGCGAGCCAGACGCCCAGTACAGATCTCAAGTGAGGGATGCTGGTTCGAGTACGAGGTAATTGAGAGGGCAGAGTTGGCATAGCTGCTTGCGTTATCGATGCCGGCGAAGCCGCTTTTCCAGCACGTAATCAACGCTCAGGAGCTTCAGGACATCTCGCTCCGCCTCTCGTCCCAACGCCTTCCGCAACTCCGCCTCGAAAGCCTGATGCGCTGCTTCGACGCGCAACGTTGCGTCTCGACCCTTCTCCGTCAGACCAACCATTACAAGACGCTCGTCGAACTGATTGCTTGAGCGAACGACATACCCATTAACCGCCATCCGATCGATCATCTTCGACACCGTCGAGGGTCGGATGCCGAGTTCGATTGCCAAATCTCGCACTGCCAGTCGGCGGCCCTTCAAGACGATCAGCAGTTCATCCTGTCCCCTCTCGATGCCGGTGCCTCGCAAGATGATCTCGTGCAGCGTTCGAACGCTGCGAGCTACGGACAGCAGCAGCGGCACCAGAGGTGGATCGGCCGCTCTACCCCCATTCTGATCGACACCGAAGTCGTCCCACTTGATCGCGTCTTCACTGGAAATCGACACGCCATCACTCCGCTATGACGTCGGGCCGGACGAAACGGTTGCTAGGCCTGGCACATTGGTCAATGCTCTTTCCTACTACGGAGGCCGTGATTGCGTCGCACATAGATCATGGCTGCCGCAACCCTTCCCCACCGTCTTGCGCATCTGCAGGATGACGCATCGATAGACGTGCGCAGTGCGTTCGATCCGTCGACAGCTACGATTTCCCCCCGCAACTTTTTCGAGCGCGGTCAAGTTCGTTTCCCATCGCCATGAAGCGAAAGCGGTGGGCATGATACGCGCAGCCATTCAGCCTTCCGCCGTGAGTGCCACGCCGGTACCGAACGCCGGAGTCGTTCCCTCACTCCTCTCGATCTCCAAATCCATTCGGCAGCTCCTCAATATTAGCCTGGTCGAACTTGAACTTGCTGCAGGACAGGATCAGCTCCTGCTTTGCCTCGCGGACAATGGCGATACGTACGTCACCGAAGCGGCTCAGCAGCTCTCCGTCAGGATGTCGACGATATCGAAAATGGCCGACATTCTCTGTGGGAAAGGCTGGGTGACGAAGGGCGTCTATATTGAGGATCAGCGGCGTGTGCGCCTGCGGCTGACCGAAAAGGGAGAGCATTGCGGACGCTGCCCGCCAAGCTCACTGCCGACTGGAGCGTGAGCTATCGCATGCGATTGGGGAAGACGCCGAACTCCTGACAAATCTTACGACAGCTAACATCGCTGTGTTGTCGCGGCTTAGTCGTCTTCGCTAGCCCGTCTCACTGCCGCCGACCAGCCAGCGCGCCCGACGTCAGAGTGCTGAGACCAGCCAAGAGTTCGCTGAAAAGGCCGCGGCGAAGTTCAGTTAACGCCGTGACGGATGCGAATAATGGGTGAGAAGGGTCTGGCACTGGCGCGAGCCGCGGGTCGCTTCGTCGGTTCCGATCTCACGAGCAGCGCAAACATGTGCCCGTGGCAACCCGGCAAGCATCGACATTTCCGAGATGCTTGGCTCGCTGGTTTTGGTGAAGGCCGCGTCGCTCGCCTTTGGTTCAAAGACGAGGATTGGCCGGCGATCGAGATCAGCTTGGAGGCTTTTAAAAAAGCGGTCGACTAGTCGCCCGAAGGCCTATCATTCGTGGACAAGCGAATGCTCAGTGAACTAGCGTGCTGGTGTCGATGAAGCCGGAGGCTCAAGCCCCAAACTTTCCTCCACATCGGCAGACAGCGTTGTCTCCCCAGCAAGACGACGCTGCCACCAAAAGAAAGCCCGCCATGGCGAGCCGGGCGGGCAATGTTCTGATTGGAGTACTTGCCTGACGACCATCCCATGATCGTCAGGTTTTGACAATGTCCAGCGGCAGCGTATTTCGCGTCGCAGGAACGTTATCGCTCTTTGCTTGCCTATGCCGCTTTCAGGGCAGCAAGCGATGCGTCAATGGCGGCCATCGACGCTTCCAATCCCTCGCGTTGCGACAAAAGCTGCGAGCGTTGCCGTTGGAACGCCGCTCGCAGCTCATCGAGCTGTCGCTTCGGCGAAGTCGTATGAAGGTAGTGCTCAACAAGGCGCTGGATCTCGGTGAGAGAGAAGCCAAGCGTCTTGCACAGCAGTATCAGCCGAAGGCGCCGGTAATCCATTGACGAGTAAATTCTCGTAACCCCCCGGCGCGTAGGCTGTAAGAGGCCACGATCCTCATAGAACCGAAGCGTGCGTAAGGTGACACCAAACTCTCTGGATAAGTCGCCGATGCGATAGAAGGCCTTTGGCTCAGCCGCCTGTGGTGTGAGGCCAAGCATTTCTTCGACAGACGGTTTGCTGATAGTGGGTTCGGTCGTTTTCGAGCGACCCTGCGCTGCACTGCTCATGCCTGCCCTGCCTATGCCGGTTATGCTGGGGATGAAGGCTCCTGACGGGGTAGTTCTCACACAGCCGGCTAATCTCCGGCAATTAAACAAATCAATTCAGAGGAAAATTCCTGCCGGGGCGAAAGCCGGCGGTCAGTCACGAGTGATGGCGCTGGTAGTACCCTGTCTTGATGTTTGCCCGGGGTCCTAACCCAGCCGGAACTGAAAGTTTCAGCTCAGGACAGTGATGGCAATGCCAAGCCAGACCATGGCGCTGATCGCAATCCCGAACAAGATGCCGCGCGCCACACATAGAGTGTCATTAATTTGGTTGATCCCGCCGCGTCCCCAAGTGGCATAATCAACGTTGTACGTCACGATCCGCTCTCCCGCCGTCCGAACAAGCTAGACTATTGTAATGATTATTGGCGGGGAAGCGCCAAGAACTGTGCCGCCTACTGTTGCGTCGCTACGGATCGGCGGAAGCGTCGAGTGACCAGACCTCTACGTCTCGGCGCAACACGCAGCGGCGTGGGGCTCCTCCCGATCATCCGTTGCTCCCCAGGCCATTGTCTTCGTCCAGCCGAGCGACGGTTCGAAGTCCGCATCGCCGTCCAGTTCGTCGAGGATGTCGACAAGCCGTTGGATCTCGGCAGCGATCCGTTTTCGCAACCGATCGCGAATGCGCATCCGCTGTTTCGCTGCCGCGGTTCGGAACCGGTCGGGGTTGTAGGCAAGCAGCGTAGCCATCACGCCACCCCTCCTGCGATACCCTGCATGGCGTGGTGCGCCAGCCGCCGGTCGAGGGCGAGGCTGGCGATCTGCCGGAAGCGTTCCTTGTCGCCCGGCGTGACCTGCCCGAACTCGTCCAGCAGCTCGCCGATCGCCACGAGCGTCTCGGTCTCGAACCGCTCCCTAACGTCGGCCGGCATCGGTAGCGCGAACATCAGGATGGCGCAGTCCGCCGTCTCTCGGCCGATCCGGGCGGCCAGCGCGGCGACGCGCTCGGCCAAGGGGTTTGCGAGCGGCGCGAACGCCTCGATCGGGGACGGGCCGCCCATCAGGACGCCCTCCCTTCCGGCCGGCCAAGGAACAGCGTCTCGTTGATGTCGGCCGCGCCGTTGGCGATCATGTCGTCGACGACACGCCGTAGGTGCCCCATCAGTGCCGGAGCCAGCCGACGAAGCAGCACGAGGCTGAAGTCGTCCTGCTCGTGCGCGTACTCGAACAGCGCCAGCATGCCGAGTTCCGCAGGCGAGACGCCAGTCGCTTCCGCCTCGATGCGCTCGCGCACCGCCCAGCGCCGCTCATAGGCGGCGTCGTAGGCCGCCTCCAGTCGCGTCAGGCCAACGGCGGCCTTCCACGCGAGCTGCTCGCGGCGACGCGCGACGAGCTTGCGCATGCCCGCAATCGTTTCGAGACGCACCCGCCGGCGCTCCTCGCCCTTCAGCAGCCTGGGCATGCGATGCGTGAACGAGCCGTCCGGCTGCTTCTCGAACGCGCCGCCGGCGTACAGCGCCGCCTTCCGGGCTTGCCAGTAGTCCCTCGGTCCTCGGCGGATGATCTCGAAGCCATGCTCCTTGACGGGTGGGAGCGGCAACTCGGCGACTTCCGGCCAGCCCGACGTCGCGCCGCCCTTCGTGCCGTCGTGCAGGAGACGGCTTGGACCGGGTTGCGCCCAGGCCGGCATCGCCTTCTCGGCAGCGTCCATCGCGCGAGCGATGCGCCACTCGTCCTGCGCCTCGGCGAGGTACTCCACCAGCAGCGCATCGATGTGGGTGGCGAGCGGATCGGCGGCAGCAGTCGATGCTGCCTCCACGGTAAGCACGCTGCCGGCCGCTGCGGTGGCGAGGCCAGCGCTGGCGGTGGTGTGAAGGAAACGACGACGCGAGATCATGCGAGCGTCCTCCCGCCGCCGGCAGCTTCGATCTCGCGGACGAAGCGCTCTAGGCTCTCGTCGTCCCAGTCCCAGTCCAGCATCGGCTCGGGGCTGTCGCCCCATTTGGCAAGGTCGAACCGCAGCGTCCGAGCCTTCACTGCGAAGCCGGCCAGCGTTGTCGCCGACAACGCTCGGATCTTCTCCGTGACGGCAGCGACCCGCTCCGACCATTCGTCAGAGGGGCCCCAGTCGCCATCCACCGCGACGCTGTAGTCTGCCCACCACGCTTCGAAAGCCGGGCCACCTTCTGTCGGAGCCGGCCGGGCCGCCTGGAAGGCCTCGGAAGCCGCTTCCGCCTTTGTCGTGCTGGATTTGTATTGCGCGAACAGGGCATCGAACTCGATGCCGAGCGCGACGAGTTCGGCATCGGGATGCTCGGCCGCTTGCGACGACGAGGTCAGTACGGCGATGCCGCTGGCCGCGACGACGGCGGCGCTGGCGTTGGCACTGGTGCGCAGGAAGGCACGGCGGGACACGGCGGGCGCAGCTTCGCCGGTCGCCCGGATCGGGACGTTAGGCATTCTCGGATCTCCTGATGACGGATGGCGGTGTTCGGGGTGGCCCTACTCGGCCGGCATGTTCAGCGGCGGACGCGGCAAGGGCGGCACGCGCAGCATGTCCATGATGGCGTTGTGGACGAGCGTGGCGGCGTTGAGCGGCAAGGCGCGGACGAGCGCGAGGCCGGGATCGGCGAGCGGCGGCTCGGACGGCTTGGCGGACGCGGGTTTGGTCACGGCGGCTCTCCTCTCAGGCGTGCAGAGCGAAGCGGGTGCGGACGGCGGCGGCGGCGCGCTCGAAGCTCATGTGCGCCGGCAGGTACTTCAGCGCGTCCATCGCCGTGTGGAAGGCGGTCGGCTCGGCCGACGTGACAGGCACGGCGATGACCGCAGCGGCGCGACGCTGGCGGGCAGCGTCGGCCTTGGCGTTAATCCAAGCCTGCCGCAGGACGCGACTGAACAGGCGGCGGCAAAAGCGATCGTAGCGGGCGGCGATAGCCACCTTGCGGTACGATGCCCACGCGGCGGTCATGATGGTGGAGCGGTTGATCATTGCCAGTTGCCTTTGGATCGTTCGTGATCCATTATGTATGATAAGCGATCCAGAATGTAAACCCTTTTGTATCGCCCGTTATCCAGAATGTTTCACGTTGAGGGGCGAATGATCGAAGCCAGCCAGTTAAGGGCGGCGCGAGGCCTGATAGAATGGTCGCAAACGCAGCTTGCTGAGGCGGCGGGTCTTTCCCTGCCGACCATCAAGCGGATGGAGAAAGTTGGCCCCGGCCGGAGTTCCGCCGACAACGTGAATGCCGTCCGTCGCGCTCTCGAAGCCGCTGGCGTCGTCTTCCTCGAGGCTGGTGCGAGTGCTGAGGGTGGGCCTGGCGTCAGACTGCGGAAGGATCTCGGAACATGATTGGCCGCCTCGTCCTCGCGTTGTCGGCCGCAAACATGCTCGTCGTGTCGGCAAACGCCGAGGTTGGGAAGCGCTACCTCAACGCCCGCTTCGTCTATGGCATCACGATCCCTGCGGGCTTCGGGCCGATCCGGGAAGCCGACAACGGCGACGGTGGCCATTCAATCTCGAAGCTCGGCCATGCTGACCTCGCCGTTTGGGGCTCGAATATTATGGAAGGCAGCTTCCAGGACGAAGCGGCAACGCGCCGGACGGACGATGAGCGTGACGGCTGGCGCATCGTCTACAGCCGCAACGCGCCAGACTTCGCCGTTCTGTCCGGCACCCGGGGCGAACGCATCGTCTATCAGCGAGCTATCCCCGCCTGCCCGGAGCAAGTCGCCTTCTTCCGGCTCGAATACGATGCAAGTGCCAAGCAGGCGATGGATCCGGTCATTCGGGGACTGACGAAGTCGTTCAAGCGGGTCCAGGGCTGCGATCGTTGATGCTATCTGACCCGTTCATCGCCGAGAACGGCGGCCGGGCCGGCGTCAGGCCGCGGAAGGAACAGTGACGTTGACGTCAGGCGGCACCGGTTGTGCAAAACGCGGCGTCAATGTGGCAAACACCGCTTTAGCGTGTAACAGTCCCCTGAGCATTTAGGGGAAATAGCATGCGCATCAGGATCATTGCGTCGTTACTGGCAGCAGCCGAGTTCGCCGCCTGCGCCACTACGCCCCCGCCGTCGAGGGATGTGGCGAGCCTGACGAGCAAAGACACCCTGAACCTCTGTAAAATCGCGCTTACCGACAACGACGAAGCCTATCGAACCGCGGCCGCCAAGCTCGCTGTCCGGCGCGGCGCCACCCTTGAGAAGTGCCAGCGGCTCATTGCGACTGATGGCGCCATCATGACGGGCATCGCTGTGGTTGGGGTTGGTGTGGCGGCCGGAGCTGCCGCCCCAGGTGGATATGGGGGTTATGGTGGATACAGACCGTATCGCGGCAACTGCCCTACGCCTGACAGCATCGACGCCGCTGGTAACCGTTGCGGTCGTCGGAGTGCTGCGTCACGCCCAGGCGGGTATAGTGGCTACGGCGGCTACTAGTCGCCTGAACGAATGGACACGGTAGTGGTGCCGTGCACCGTTCGTCATGCCTGCTCATCTCTCCAAACCGGCCGGCGTACCGTCTCGACTCGCACGAGGCGACGGATAACGAGCCCACGCCAGTCGGAGCCGACCGGCCGCCACGTGCGCACCGTTACGTAATCTTGCTTGTCGCAAGCCTCGCACCGGATGCGCCGCTCGACGGTATCCACGTCGATATCGCCGAACAGGAGGCGAAGGTCATCGGGATCGTAGTGCCGGGATGTGCGGCAGAGATTGCAGCCGATCGCGACCAGAAGCCCTTGCCGCTTCACCAGCGTCAGCAACGGTCCATGCTGATATCGGCTTCGCCCCATGGCCGGCCAAGCTGGGGCGATATAGGAATATAATCAAGCGCAACGGCCTGCATTCCGGCACGTCGTTTTATCGAACGCTGCCATTCGGTTGGTTGACGGACCTTGCCCAATCAAACGAATGTGCCGGGAATGAATTTCTCGCTTGACGACCTGATGCCGTCCCAGCGCCGCCTCCTGGCGAAGCTCTGCGGCACCGACGCGCCGGCCACGGCAATTGGCTGCGAGATTTCCGAGCTGTCGGATGCTGAAGTCATCACCGCGCAGACGATGTTCCCGCTCGGCCTGATTGAGGTCGTAGACGGCTGGCGAGGCACGCATTGGCTGATGCTGACGGTTGTGGCGCAGCGGATGATGATCGAAGGGCTGACGGAATGACTGTGACGTGGGCGGATCTCAGCCAATCGCAGCGCCGCACGCTCATCGCGCTTGACCACCGCTACGGATCGACGCCGGACGAGTTGAGCGCCCGTCAGGCGGAGGACGCCCGCGTGCTTGAACGATTCGGCCTGGTAGACATCGCCGAGCGGTGTCTAACGGATTTCGGCCGCTCCGTCGTTGATGACGGCGTCGGTCCGGCTCCCGTTGAGAGCGAGGCAACAGCCCATTGAACGTCACTTGGTCCGATCTGACAGAGGTGCAGCAGCAGCTCTTGGTTAGGCTTAACGACGGCTACCCGCATGAGGACAGCGTTGGCCGTTCGGTAGATCAAATTTGTCCGGAACTTCTCGCCACCGCAGGATCGATGATCGTGCTTGGGTTGGTGGAAGAAATGCCCGGCTGGAGAGACAGCCTCTGGCTGCGGCTGACGGAAGCTGGCCGGCGTATCGAAGACGGAAGCGCAGTCGGCTGATGTGCAACCTTTACTCGATCACCAAAGGCCAGGCCGCGATCCGCGAGTTCACTAACGCGGCGCTGAACAACGCCGGCAACCTGCCCTCTCTCCCGGGCGTGTTCCCCGACACCTCCGCTCCCATCGTCCGGGTGACGAGGGGCGAGCGCGAACTCGCGATGGCGCGCTGGGGCATGCCGTCGCCGAAGTTCGCCTTGGAGGGCAAGAAGACCGATCCGGGCGTGACGAACATCCGCAACACCAAGTCCTCGCACTGGCGGCGCTGGCTTAACCCCGAGCACCGCTGCCTGGTGCCGCTGACGTCCTTCTCGGAATACGACACGATCGACGGCAAGAAGGTGCCGGTCTGGTTCGCCGCCAACGACGACCGGCCGCTGATGGTGTTTGCGGGCGTCTGGACGACATGGACCAGCGTCCGGAAGATCAAGGAAGGCGAGGTCACGGTCGACGCCTACGGCTTCCTGACCACCGATCCGAACAAGGAGGTGAAGGCGGTTCATCCGAAAGCCATGCCGGTGATCCTGACGACGCCGGAGGAGATGGATACGTGGCTCCGGGCGGGTTGGGACGAGGCGTCGGCGCTGCAACGACCGCTGCCGGACGGGAGCTTGCGGATCGTCGCCAAGGGTGAGCGCAAGGACGGAGACGAGTGATGACGGTCGACCCATTCGCCGCGTTGGCGGAGATCCTAGAGCGGCCGCTCTACCCGCTGACGCTCGAACGCTTCACGCCTGAGCAGCGCGCTTTGATCGCGATCCTGCTGGACGGCGACAATACCGGCATGGGGACGAGTGGAAAGTCGCTAACGCTGGCCGAACGGGAAACCGCGCTGGAACTCTTTCAGGACGGCATTGCGGATTACGTGATCGACCCGGATGGATCTGAGTGGCTTCACCTCACAGCCCGCGGCGGACGATTGGCAAACGGGGAAGCGATCGGATGAGAGCATCTATGATCGCGGCGGCGGTGCTGCTGGGGATGGCCTCGACGGTCAGCGCCGCGCAGCCGATCGCCGGCCGGGTCGAAGTCGTCGACGGCGACACGATCAAGGTCGACGGCACGAAGGAACGCGTTCGCCTGTTCGGCATCGATGCGCCCGAAAGCCGGCAGTCTTGCCGCAACGCCGCCGGCCTGCGGTATCTCTGCGGCGCACGGGCGGCCGACGCCTTGGCGCAGATCGTCGGCCGCAACGGACAGGTCGCCTGCGAGGAACAGGACCGCGATCGTTACGGACGGATCGTCGCCATCTGCCGGCTTGATGGGAAGGACATTGGAGCCGCGATGGTGAGTGGCGGCTGGGCACGAGACTACGCGCAGTACAGTCATGGTCGCTACGCGGCACGCGAGGCCGAGGCGAAGGCGAAGCGCCGCGGCGCGTGGGCTGGTCGCTGGCAGGCACCGTGGGAATGGCGGCGAGAGAGGCGGGACGGCGGCTGAACGCGAGGCGCTGGCACATTGGACGCCGCCGGCCGGACGGCGACGACGGTTCTGGCAGCAGCTGGCGTCACTACGCGGACAACATCGGCAGCCAAAGGCTGCACGCTGCCTCGAGGGTTCCGGGCAGTCATTCACGGAGTTTCGATGCGTCGCCTTCTGGTTCTCTTGCCGTTCCTCGCGCTGTCTGCAACCGCGAACGCCTCGTCGCCCGACGCATGGGCTGCATTTACGCTCGCCGTTGCCGAGAAGTGTGCGGCGTCCAGCGGACTGAAGCACGCGCACGTGTCTGAGCTTGTGCAGTTCGACGACACGCTGAACAAGGTCGTGACGCTCGTCACCGGCGTGTTTCCGCAGCGCACCTTGAAGGGCGCGAAGGGCAAGATGCTGTGCGTCTACGACAAGCGGACGAAGCAGGTGTGGATCGACGAGGCGAAGGGCTGGAGCGCGCCAGACCTACACTGACGGCTGGCGCGGATCGCGCTGGCTGATGCTGACCGGGGCGGCGCGTCAGCGGGTCGCGGACGGGATCGGAGATTAGGCGCCGAGCGCGAAGTTTCATCGACAGTTTGCTGTGGCGCCCTCTAGGGTAGAGCCAAAGCGTTGCTCAATGTCATCGGTCTCAAGCTGACACGCGGCTTCGCGGAACTGGTCGATTTGGCCTTTGCGCGCCTCACTTTGCTTCGTCGTGGAATGACCCTCGAGCTACAATCCCAAGAACCCTACTTCTTAGCCTACATCGATGAGGCGGGCGATCCTGGCATCAGGACCGTCGCGCCGATTGATCCCAAAGGCGCGAGTGAATGGTTTGTTGTCGGCTGCACTGTCATGCGCGCAACCAATGAGCCTAAGCTGGTGGATTTGGTTCGTTCGATCAAAGTCGATATCCGATCTACTCAACGGCCCGATTTGCACTTCAGGTACCTAATGAGCCGCGAAGGTTGGCAGTTTGCACTGCGGTTGCGAGCGCAGAATTACGAAATTTTGTTGTTATCTCAAACAAAAAGAATATGCGAAAATACAAGAACCCAGCAGCCGAAGCTTTCTCGATGCACCCGAAGGACTACTTTTACAATTATTGCATCCGTGTCCTGTTAGAGCGCGTCAGCGAATGGTGCGCTCACCGAGCGGTGAAAGAAACCGGACGTCCGCAACCCGTCAAATTGATCTTCAGCAAACGCGGCGGTCACAGTTATCGTCATGTCTACACCTACCTATCGCTGCTCAAGAAGCAGACCGAAGAGAGCCGTTTGTTCCAAACGGCCCGGGCGGTTGACTTCCGTGTTGTGGATCCCGCAAACGTGGAAGTTATAGCTCACCAGATTAATGCCGGTTGCCAAGTCGCAGACGTTGTTGCGAGCGCCTTCTTCCAAGCGGCAAACGCTGGCACCCGGCACTGGACGACGCGACATGCTGAGGCTTTGAGGCCCCGCATGGCGTCCAGAGGCAGCATCTTCGCGAACGCCGGCGTAACGCTTCTCCCGTGGAAGAACTGGACGTTGAACTTGTCCGAAGATCAGAAGTCTATCTTCCGCTTCTACGGATATCAGATTTAGGGGTGGCGGGTCCTGGCCTCGTTACCATCGGGGGCATGTAGGCCACCATCCAGTGGGCGACCGTCCTTACCGACTGCTTCACACGACGATGAAGCCCGAGGGGGTTCCAGCGTACCCCGCCGCGTCGAGAGTTAAGCAGAAGTTCGGGAAAGTCAAGATGTTTCAATGCGTTATCCCTGTTGCTGATAAGCCTTTGATACTGACTCGCTTTCCCGCAGAAGCCGCCTCTGAACGGCTGCGACTTCGTTAATCCGCCGGTAGGTCAGACGCATGCCCTTCACTCCGGTTAGCGCGCGCGGCACCCTTCCGTTATCGTCAACGACACGCCTAATGCGGTTGTTGTAACGGAAGTCGAACTTTGCGAGATAGCGGTGCAGGTGCTTCTCACTGCACTCCTCACTTCGCCGCCTCCAGCTTCTCCAGCCTTGGCAGGATGTCGGCGGTCTCGATGGCCTTCCGCTGCGCCTCGATGACGGCGACGATCTGCTGCGCCTCGGCCGGCGATAAGTCCCCGTAGGACACAGCCTCGATCACGGCAGCGATGGCATCGCGAACGCCGTCCGCCGTCGAGGTGTCCGGCAACGCGATGGTGACGCGCTGCTGCGTCGGCGCGAGGCGCGGATGTACGAAGGGAGCGACGGCGTTCGCCGCCCAAGCGCGGTCCTTCAGGTCAGCCGTCTCGTCTCGATAGAGGTTCGTCAGGAAGGCGAGCGGCGACAGACCGGAACCCATCAGTTCGGCGACAGCATCCGCTGTCCGGCGGTTCGGGACGCCCGCCGGTCTTCCTGCTCCGTCACGGGCTCCACCGCGCGCCATCCGTCTGATTTCCTCTGATTGTTTTTCAAACGGCTGGCGGCTTCGCGTAACCGACAAGCTGGATCACGAGGTCGTCGACCCGCTGTACCACGCCCATCTCGGCGAGCTGTTCGGCCCGGTCCTCGTCCTCGTGGCCCATGCGGCCGGTACACATGAAGACGCGACCATACTGCGGCAGATCGGTGACGCTGCGCTGTTCGAGCTTCGCCACGCGGTTTTCCAGCGTTCCCATATCAGCCCCTAGGTCCTGTCGCTCGCGGAATGAAGTCGGCCGGCACCAGGTCGGCGATCGGCCAAGGCACGATGACGCGGCGGACGATCATGTCATCCGGCCCGGGATGCTGGCCGAGTGTGGCGAAGGCCCGTGCCTCGTCCTCGGCTTCGTGCTCCTGCCGAACGACAGTCGAGAACACGCGGCGCGTCGGATGCGTGCCTTATCCTTCACGTAGGTGTCGGCGATGAAACACTGCCAGTCGATCCAGTCCGGCAGCGTCATCAGCCCGTTGTCGGCAATGCCGCAGTCGGCCAGCTCGCGCCCCTCGTCGGCGAGGTCGTCAAACGTCGCCACGAAGGCGTCGATGTGCTGCGCCAGAGGTTCGGCGTCCGGCGTGTTGTCGGTCCTTAAGGCTCCGGCAAGGGCGTGGACCCAGGCATCCGACAGCGGCGTCAGCGCCGTATGCAGCCGCCGGCAGGCCGTGTAGGTGGATGGCTGCTGCGCCAGCCAGATCCCCATCAGATCGCCGAGCACGGAGGCCGCAACGTCGTCCTGTACCGTCTGGACGCTCATCGGGGCACCGCCCCGCGCTGTTCGGGTTCAGCCTGGTTCGGTCCCGCCACCGCACCGACCGTCGCCGCCCGGCGGTAGTACTGGCCGAGTAGTTCCCAGGTCGCCCGCTCGGTCTTGCGGGCGGGCGTCGCGAGCAGCAGCTTGGCCCGGGTCGGGTTGAGCAACGCATCGGCCACCAGATCCTCGATGCTCTCGATGCCGGCGCGGCGGATATCGGCGATGGTCTTCGCGCCCACCGCGCCGACTGCCGCCGAGATGGGACCGCCGCCGAGCATGAACCCGCCCGCGCCGCCGGCCGCCGTGGGCACGTTGGCGAAGATGCGGGACAGGAGCGTCGGCTGGCTGCCGAGCTTGCCGGCCTGAATGGCGTCCTGCACGGTGTTCGAGCCGCCCGGCAGCTTCACCGAGGCGACCGAGCGGTTGGCGCGCTGCAGGTCGGCGGCGACCCGCTGCATGGTGCCGATCTCGGCGTCCGAGAAGCCGGCCGTTCGAAGCGCCGCGCCGTTCTGCCGGACGAAGCTCTGGAAGCCGTCCGACTTCACCGTGCCGATGCCGGAGGTGCCGGCCTCGGTGTTCCCGACGAACCGGCCGGCGATGTGGTCGACGATGGCCTTCCGCAATCCACGCTGCGCCGGCTCGCTGCCGCGAATGGCGTGGCGAAGGCGCAGCATCTGCGCCGCCGCATCCTGGCGCTGGAAGACGGCGCCGACTGTGCGCGTCACATCAGAGGGATCGTCGAGGCCGAGGAGGCGACCGAGCACGCCGCGGGCCGCATCGTCGCGTGCTGCGTTCTGGCGCTGCACGACATGGGCGAGCGTATTGGCGGCAGCGGAAGCGTCGGCAAGACCGGCGTCGAGTTCGGGGAAGGCCCGGAGCGCGTCGGCGTGGGAGCGGCGCCAGGCGGCGAGCCGGGTGGGATCGAAGGTGCCGTCGTCGCGCAGCGCCGCCCGCCTGGCCCGGTCGACGGCGTAGCCGGTCAGGGTGTCCAGCGCCGGCCCATCGCCGACCGCCCGGCGATACGACTGGATAGCGTCGAAGGATTTGGCCTGCGGGAAGAAGATCCGCGCCGGCACCGAGCTATCCGGCACCGCGTAGGGGGCGTTCGTTGCCGGACGCTGGCGCAGCGGCCGGAGCGTCGGGTTGTCGAAGGTCGAAAGACGGTCGGACGTTGCCGCACGGGCAGCGGTCAGGCGCTCTTGGGCGGCTCGGTCGAACCCGATCCCGACGTCATCGCCCGGTAGTCGCGGATTGCTCGGAGCATCGGGAAGTCGCCTTCCCGTTTCGCCTTCTGCTCCAGCCATGCCAGAAAGGGACCGTGGTCCTCCGGCGCCATTCGCTCTAAACCCTGACGGACCTTCTCCGCCAAGCGTTCCGGTGGCTTGCTGTGATCCGGCTTCTCGTTGTGCAAGCCATTCTTCCTGAGCGCGTCGGAAGTTCGCAGCGAATGTGTCTTCCTCGCGCATCTCGCCGCGAGCGACCGCTTCCGCCTCCTGTTGAACCCTGCCGGCGACGGCGCCGTCAAGGTCGGCGTGGATAGCGGAGGACAGCTTGGCCATCCGGGCATAGGCCGGGCTTTCGCCGTTCGCCATACGCTCGGCCCGCATCGCCGCCTTTACCCGAGAGGACAGCGCGGTGACTTCCGACAACGGCATGGCGTCGCCGTACTGCCCGACGACGCCGTAGATCGCCATCTCCTCGCCGTCCGGCTGCTTCGCCGACTTCGGGATGCCGCCGAGCAGGCTGTCCGCCTCGCCCTTCACCGTGCCGACGCCGAGCGTCATCGTGCCGTCCGGGTCGACCGCGTTCCACAGCTCGCGTTCCCGCTGCTTCACCGTCGCCCGCGCCGCCTCCAGCGAGGTCCGCAGGCTGGCGCCGGCCGCGTCGGGCGTCTGCCCCGCGCCAAGGCGATCCGCACTCGCCCGTGCGCCATCCCGAGCCCGCGTCACAATGTCGTCGGCCTCGCGGTCGATGTCGGCGAGCTGGCCCCGAATAGCGGAGACCACCGTCTCCGGTGCGCCGTCCGGCTGGATGGCACCGATAGCTGCGACTTGGGCGGCGTTCTGTTCGGCCCGGCGCTGCATGAAGCGGTCGGGTTGGCGGGCGGCGGCCCCGCGCTCCAACGCGCCGATCCCCATGTCGCCCGTCGCCTGGAACGTCGTCGGTTGCGAGCCCGGCACCAGTTCCGGCGTGCCGGCCTCCAGACTATCGCGCAGGGCTTGGCTGTCCGTCGCCGACGACCGGAGGCGATCCGCAGCGAGGCGTTGGCGTCCGCCCTGCGTCAGCGGCTCGGCGTACCGGCCGATGTGCCGAACACCTTCCTTGACGATCATCGGCACGCCGAGGAGGCCCGCGCTGCCGGCACCCGCCGCCATGCCGCCGAGCAGACCGGCCAGTGGTTTCAACGGCTCCGGCGCCGCGTCGGCCGCAGCCGTGCCGCCCGCGCCGCCGGCCGCACCGATCACGGCGTTGGCGACTGCCTGTCCGCCCGTCGCCGAGCGACCAAACGCGCCCTCCGCCAGCCGCATGGCCTGCGGCGAGGCGTTGACGATGCCCTTCTCGATGAGGGTGCGCGCCGCCAGTTCCGGCACGATCGCACCGGCCGCACCCGCACCAGCACCGCGAGCGACCCGATCGCCTTCCGTTTGCGCCACGGTGTTTGCCGGATCCAGCCGGGGATCGATGCCGCCAAGCGTTTCCGCGATGTTGCGCGAGCCGAGGAAGCTGGTGTCGGGAAGCTCGGGGGCGTTCCCACCTGTCACGGCGTTGGTGGCGCGGATGCCGAGGTTCATCAGCCCGCGCGTCGCGTCGACCGGAGCCCCGAGCACCCCGTACAGCGCCTCGTTGGCGCCGGCCGTGGCGTTCATCGCCGCGCCACCGAACTTGCCCTCGGCGTGGCCTTCGGGCTTCCGGCCGTTGGCGACGTTCTCCCGGCCGCGCATGATGGCCTCTAGCTGCTGGCCGGAGAGGTTCGGCGCATAGGCCTTCACTGCGTCGGCCGTCGTGCCTTCCTCGGCGAGGTACGCGTCGATGTCGGCTTCCGGCGCGTTCTGCGCCGCCATCCGGTAGACGTTCGACTTGATGCGGGTGAGATCGAGATTGCTCATCAGCGCAGCCCGTACTTGCCCTTGAGGTTGCTCGGCACCGTGCCGGTCTGCGCCTGCGGCGCGTCCGCCGGACCCGGCTGCGACGCACCGCCCCGGCCCGGAAGCATGGTGCGGGCGGGACCGAGACCCGTTTCGATCGCGCTGAGAGCTTGCCGCCGAGCCGCGCGCTTCTGCTGCAGCACCTCCGCGCCATCACCGGGCTGCGGCAGGTACGTCTTGCCGTAGATCGCCATCTCCTGGTCGGTGATCGCCGCGCCGGAGTCCTTGCGCAGCACCGAGGCCAGGAACTCGCGTCCCGCCTGATCGGCCTGCTGGTAGTCCGAGCTGGTGAAGAAGTTGCCGAACGGCAGACCGCTCACCGTCCGATTGCCGTAGTCGGCGAGGTTGTCGCTGACGCCCTGATCGCTACATCGTGGCAGCCACGGGCATGAAGGAGAAGAACGTCAGTTTCCTGCTGACGAAGATGCATCAGGCAGGCGAAGTGGAGCGTCCGTTGCGTGGCGTCTACACCACCCCTAGGAACGCTAGTATCGCTAGGAACGAGGCCGACGATGCGTGAAACCCCTGCGAACACGCGATTTCAGCTTCTCCGCTTTCCTAGCGCCATTCCTAGCGATAGCCCCGTTCCTAGCGACGCCGCTAGGAATGCAAAGCCCTGCGCCGTAAGGCTTCCTAGCGATACTAGCGTTCCTAGCGGGGGTTCGGCTGAGCGAAGCAGAAGACCGCCTTCCAAAAGGGGATTGGACATGAGCGGCGTTGCCACTCATCGCGTTCTCGTCGCGCCCGGCGAATGGAAGACGATCCCATTTGCAGCTGTTCACGCCAAACGTTCGGAGGTGACCATCCGCCGTTGGATCAAGCAGCACGGTATCAGCCGGCAGTCCTGCCCTGGCGCACCGCACGAAATAAACATGATGGCGCTGGAGATGGTCCGACACGGCGATCTTGGAGCCTTGAACAAGCTGCGCGTCGGCGATTGGGAGGCAGCCGAGGTGCAACGCTACTTGTTGCTCCTCGGCATGTCGTTTCCTTCGCAGCCGTCCTTGTTGTCAGGATGAACCGATCTGCTTCACAGAGCTGCCACCGATCTGCTTCTGGCGCAAAGCCGCCAGACGGTCATTGAGGTTCGTCGGCGCAGCGAGCTTGCCCTGCGCCTGATCCATCGCGGCGGCGATGTTCGGGTCGTCCTGCTCGGGCCGCGTCGGCGCCAGAAGCTTCGCCTTCGCATTGGCAGCCTCAGCATTCGCCAGATCTCGCGCCGCGTTGTCCTGCATGGCCTTCAACGCGACCGACAAGCCGCTCGTCGCACCGGAGAGGCCGGCTGCCTGCCGCGCGGCTTCCGCCCGACGCTCGGCCATCTCGCGCTGCTGCTCGGCGCGGCCCATGTCGCGTTGCGCCCTCGTCAGCGCGTCGCGCGCGCCCTTCAGCTTCTGGCCCGCCTGATTGTAGGCCTCTTCCAGAGATCGAAGGAACTCGCCGGCATCCGTCTCGTCCTGCTTCTCACGTTCGATTTCAGGCGCCATCTCCTCCAGCATGCCGACCAGCGTCGACAGGCTTCTCTCCACCTCGCCCTTCTTCGCCGGATCGGTTTCGGCATCCATCCGGCTTTGCAGCGTTTCGGCCGCGGCCATGCGCTGCTGCGACAGTCGCTGGATCGCGTCCGCCTCGCGCTTCTCCTTGTCGAACGCCACGCGTGCCTCGGCGACTTGCCGGCCGAGCGTGTCGAGATGCTCCTCCATCGTGCGCAGTTCCGCCTCCGTCGCCGACTTCGGGTCCCATCGCACGATCGCTTCGAGCGCACCGTTCACGGCTTGGTCGCGCTTCACGCCGACCATGTTGCGGATGAATGAGAGCATGCCTCGCCTCCTGTTCGGTTTGGAATCAACCGGCCATCGCGCCGGCGTTGATGAGCGCTACCGCGATCTGGATACCGATCAACACGAGCGCAGCCGCGACGTTGCCTGCCTCGATCATCGCGCGCAGATCCCGGATCAACCGGCTTGCGACGATGAAGGTCAGGATCTGGATCACCAGCGCGACAAGACCCCAGACTACGATGTCGAGAACCACGGTGCTGGAGGCCAGCGTCTCGCCGAGCGGCAGCGCGATGGCGATCAGCGTTCCGGCGAGAACGATGCCGGCGGCGAGGTTGCCTTCCCGCACCAGTCGCCATTCGTGGAACGGCGTGATCGCCATGTAGGCGCCGATGCCGAGCACCAAGAGCAGCAGCGTCACCGCGAACTGCTCGATCAGAACCGGCAACCCCTGCTGCAGGGCGGGGAAGATGCTGTTCATGACGCTCCTTACGCGAGCTGGAGGGTGACGGGATTGATGTCGATGCCCGATCGGATCTCGACGGAGGCGCGGCCGGCGTCCTGCAGCGCGGATACCATGATGTATTCGGTGGCAGGTCCCGGCTCCGGTACGCCCGTCGCGGCGGCGTAGAGCATGACCTCGCTCTCGACGGTGCGCGTGCCGGCCAGATCCTCGATCGTTTCGGTAAACTTGCGCGGCTCGACACGACGCTCGCTCGGCGACCAGACACGATCGTAGGTCTTGCCATCCTTGGTCTGGAAATCCGGCCAGCCGATCATGCCCTCGTTCTTGTCCAGCCAAGCGCCCCATTCGTCAGCATCCGCGGGCGTAACCTCGTCGATCGTAGCGAACAGGCGGCATTCGTCGGGATCGCCGCTGGCGTCGAGGTGAAGCTGCACGAGGCTGCTGCCGTCTGGCAGGTAGAGCCGCACCAACTGCGTATTGCCGGACATGACGCGGCCTATGGCCGTGACGCTGACCTGACCGCTCAGTTCCGGCAGCTTGATCGCTGAACCGGCGAGAACGAAAGGCGTCGGATCGAGCGACAGCGTCATTCCGACCCGGAACTTCGAGGGCGTGTAGGTCTCACCGGACATCTTCCGCTTGAGGATGTTGCCGGCTGTCGAAATGGGCGTCGAGGACGAAGGCACTGTGGACCCTCCGGATCGTGAGGCGCGACGCCAAACGAAGAAGGCCGCCCCACCGACACCGACCGCCAGGATCGGCAGGAGCAGCCCGGTACCACCACTGTTATCGTTGGCAGCGTTCCCGATGTCAGGCGTACGCGTCGGCTGCGCTTCGGCGACCTCGGGCGGCACATCGGCCGGCAGGGTGCCTGGCGTCCGGGGTTGCCCATCACGTTCCTTCAATTGGCGGTCGAGTTCGTCGAGCTTGGTGCGAAGCTCAGCGTTGTCCTGCGCTTGCCGTTCGGCTTCTCGCCGCCATTCCTGATAGCCGGGATCGTTCTGGTTGTTGTGGAACCATTCCCCCGTGCCCGGACGATTGAGGTTGCTGAGGAGCGCCCACAGAAACAAGCCGTCCCAGATGCCGAAGTTGCGGTTGCCGACGTTGTAGGGCGGCGGAGCCCAGCCGCGGTCGCCGTACCAGCCGCCGCGATTGTTGCCGTACCAACCGCCGCTTGGGGCGTAGTCAGGCCGCGTGGTTGGTCGGCGGCTGTAGGGCTGCTGCGGCCGGGGCGCGTATTGAGGTTGCGGAGTCGCCTGCTGCTGGCGCCTGTAGTCGTCGAATGCCGTGCCGGAACGTTCTCGCGAAAAGCTGCTATCGCCCGCCGAGGCGGGTGGTGCGTAACGCGGGCGATTGAAACTGGACGACGGGCGACTGTAACCGCCACTGCTTCGTGTGGACGGTGTTCGGTAGCCGCCGGAACTGCCACGATATCCACCGCCGAACGACGGTGTCCGTGACGACCCGCCCGATCGGGAGTAACCGCCGCTGGACCGGGCCGAAGCGTCGAGCGACGCCGCGAGCAACGGCCCTGCGGCCAGCAGCGTCCCAAAACACAGTCGCAGGATGGTGGAGTGGATCGAGCGAGCAGTCGGCACTTGTTCTGTCGGTCCTCGCCGGGCACCGGCTAGAACCCGCTCGCGACGGCCGAGTTCCGAAAGCAGCGGGATTACGACGCCGGAAGCGCCTCCGCGATCAGTTCGGAGGTTGTTCGGCGGTACCCTAGCCTGCCTTTGGAAGGGCCGGCGTAAGCGCGCCAACGGTTTCCGCACGGCTATTGATCAAACATGATCAACTGAGAGGAATTCAATCCTCGCCACTCAGATGCAAATATCCTGCCATCGGCATGGAGTTGCACATCATGGCTGCTGCCAACCTTTTCCTATCCGGTGCGCGGGTGAACCGCGACTTTCGCGAGGCGCTGTTCGATGCCGCCAACCGGGCGGGCGTGACGCCGAACGAGTTCTGCATCACCGCTGCGGCCGAGAAGCTGATGGCGTCCGGCCGGCGCTTTCCGGGCGTCTTCCAGGCCAACGACTTCGAGATGGTCGGCGTGCTGCCGGCGCGCGACGCCGCCTGACGATGGCGCGGGTGGCGCGATCGGTTGCGGAGGTAATCGCTGGCGAGGCCGGCGGCCGGACCCGTGCGGCGCGCTACAACGACATGCGCCATATCGCCAGCGTGATCGCCAACCGTGCGGTGCAGCTCGGCGTCACACCGGAACAGGTCGTCTCCCGCCAGTCCGAGTTCAACGCCTACGGCAAGCGCATGCCGGGCGGCACGGCGGATCTCGTCGGGCTCGCCGAGGACGCGATGCGCGAGGTTCAAACGGCCGGCCCCGTCACCCGTGCCACCTTCTATGCGACGCCGGCTGCGAAGGGGAACCTGCCGAAGGGGCTGCAGCGCGAGACGAAGACCGCTTCCCACGTCTACTTCACCGATCCGAAAAACCGCGCAGTCTACACCTCAGCCGGACTGCGGACCCCGGCCGTCGAGGGTCGTGCCAAGCTCGGGAAGCCGGCCGACAGCTACGATGTCGCGAACCTGCCGACGCCGACGCCTCGGGACGTGACGCTGGCGAGCACGATGCCGTCGCGTCCCGTGACGCCAACGCCCACTCCGCCGACGCAGGTTGCGTCCAACGGCAGCTTCGGCGGTCTCCTGTCCAGTCTCGCCGCCAACATCGAGAGCGGCGCGGCCCGGCTCGGCGGGCTGATCGGCCCCAGCGCAGCGGCGGCAGCGGAACGGCCGGCACCGTCCTCAGCATCTCCCGGCATCGGCAGCCTTTTGACCGGCACCAGCCTCGCTTCGATGCGATCGGTTCCGACAACCAGCGGCAACGAGCGGGCACGTGGGCTGGTCGCCTCGCTACCGGCTGCTGCGCCGATGTCGTCGGCTCGGGAAGCGAATATTGCCAGTCGCCTCGAAGCAGCCTTCGCGGATGCACCCGATGCCAGCCGAACCGGCCGCATCACCAGGGCGGCCACCATGTCGCCAGAACAGGCCGCCAACGTCGCCGGCCGGCTCGACGCCGCGTTCTCCGGGCCCCCGGCGGCAACGGCGGCACCTGCGGCACGGCCAGCAGCGATGTCGCTCGTCTCGCCGGCCGCCGCCGCAACGACGCCGACGCGCTCGGCCGCGCCAGCCAATCCCTTCTCCGGCGGCTTGTTGTCCGATGCGGCGATGAGCGCCATCGATAGCCGGCCGGCGGGGCTCCTGTCCGGCAACGAACGGGCGCGCCCTCTCCAGCAGCCCGGCCTCCCGACCATGACGCCGAACCAGGCACTGGACGCCGACGTGGCGGAACAGCGGGCTCTCAACGACGCGAAGCGACAGGCGGCGATCGACGCGGCGACGCAGCCGCAGCGGATGGCACCCGTCCCCCGCCAGGCCGCCGCCCAGGTCGCGTCTCTGCCAGCCCCGGTGAGGGTATCGCCAGAACCGATGGATGCACCCGCAAGGGTCAAAGGGCCGATCGACACCGTTCCGACGCGAACCCGCACCGCCGGGCAGGTCCGTCAGCAGGCCGAAGCGACGGGTATCGGCCTTCCTTCCATTCCCGCCGCCCCGGCACCCGGCAGCGGCTTCGGTCGCTTGGCATCGAAAGCAGTCAGCCTCGTCAGCCCGGCGCCGGGCGGCTTGCTCGGCCTTGCCACTGGCGACGGCTCGTTCCGCAACCGCGACATCGGCCAGACGGTCGGCGGCCTGCTCGGCGCCATCGCCGCCGGCCCGATCGGTGGGATGCTTGGCGGCTATCTCGGTAATCAAATCGGCAACTCAACCTACGGCACGCCGTCACGGGCGGCGAGCGCGGCGCTCAACGCCGGGTGGGATGGGTTCGGCGCAGGCCGACAGGCCGTTCGAGCCGGATAGCGCTTCCAGCGGGTCGTCGGCGCCGCCCTTTCGCGTATGATGCAGCGCCACCACCGCCACGCCGTGCTCGGTCGCCCAGCCCTGCAGCTCGGCCATGATCGAGTAATCGTTCTCGTACGCGTTCCTCGCCGCGACGCCGGCCGGCTTGATCCGCTGCAAAACGTCGATGACCACCAGCGCCGGCCTGTCGACCGACTGCCGCCAGCGCTCCAGTTCGTCGATGAAACCTTCGTTCAGCGCCGGTGCTTCCGTGACGAACTCCAGCCGCGACAGGTTCGGCCGCTCTTTCTGGTTCGGGAACAGCGCGTCGACCCGGCGCTGGATGCGGCGGTGACCGTTCTCCATGTCGATGTAGAGAACGTCGCCCTCCGGCATGGCGCGGTCGTAGAGTTCGGCGCGGGCCTGCTGGAGACCCAGGACGATGCTCATCAGCGCAGCCTCCCGCGGTCGAAGGCCAACTCGGCGATGGTGCGCGCCAGCCACGGGCTGACGGCGTACTGCCGGGCGACGAATGATACTTGAAGGTAGGAGGCAGAGGCGGTATCTACGGAACTGTCCGCCAAGACACATTCCGAGACCCGTCGTTGCCCACCAGCACGGCGGGTTTCGACTATCTGAGACATGGTATCAGACCGCCTCCATCTTCGAGGCAGCGTTGAGGAAGTCGACGAGCGTTCCGACGCGCCAGCCGAGCTTGCGTTCGGTCAGTCTGATAGGAGCAGGCACTCGGCCAAGGCGGTACTGCCGACGGAAGTGCGGAAGACTGATGTTGAGAAAGGCGGCGGCTTCGGCCGCGCCGATCACCCGCTGGCGGGCAAGGTCGGCAGGCAGTTCAGTGTGGTTAAACATCGATCCCGATCCGAACCGAAGCGAGCTTGCTTCGGCTTCATGGGATCGAAGATGCGCTTAGATGCGCTTGGCTTCTGCCGGTTACTCTTATCACCCGCTGAAAACCCGCCGGAAACTCAGTCTCGATCAATTTCCGGCATGGGCTCAGGACGCATTTTCTTGAAGATCGAATCGACAAACGGCTGGATGGTTGCTCGGGCCATCCCTCCATCGCCACCGCCTACCTCGCTCGTGTATTCCATTATTCGGCGGATCAGTTCCTCCGGGCCTTCCGGCAAACCTTCTTCGTGAACGTTGAACACTGTCCAGGCGGCGGCATCAAGCCACGCTGAGTTGCGAGGCCGCCCGCCCTTTCCTGGTTTGCGGGTCGCGTCCTTTGGCGGCTCGGCTACCCCAGTGCCGTCGCTCAATAAAGCCGCAAAGGACGCGCGTTCGACCACTGCAAGCCCATCGTAGCCGTTCATGCCGACCTTCATCGGCATCAGACCATGAAGGTGGACGGCATCCGCCCGCGGAGCGTTCCAGGCATCGGCCTGTAGGGCGTAGAGTTTCCCGTCATCAAGCATGACGGCGGCCTTCACCGCCTCGTCCGACAGAAAGCCGCGCAGTTGCCACCATGCTTCCCTGTACCGGTCGGACAGGAGCGAGTGTTTCCCCAAAGCTTCCTCCGCCGCGTTCATCGAGAGAGCGTATTGCCGTTCCTCGGCAGTCGGGTAGACGAACGGATGAGAATTATCGCCGCTCCGAACGGTCCTCCTTTGTTCCGCAGCAATGTCCATGAGCGCCATTGCTGTCATGTGCAGCATCAAACGTTCGGCGTTTTCGGGAATGAGCCCCCGTCCGGCAAATTCATCACCATAGAGGGCAATGGTAAGCTTTCGGACGGCGGCGCGTATTTCCAGATACTTGGGAGGAACAAACCTGAACATCATGGCCCCACCACCCGCCCCAGATGAGCGGACCAAGCATCCAGCGCCGCCCGTTTCTCGGCTGCGTAAGTCGCCCGATTGTAAATCCCAGCGACGCCGGCCCGGTGACCACTGACGTGGTTCAGCACCGCCTCGACCACGTGCGGCAGGACGCCGAGATCACCAAGGCGCGTCGCCACCGTCCGGCGGATGTCGTGCAGCCGCCAAGGTGGCATCGGCTTCGCCTTCGCCGCGGCTGCCTCGGCGCTCTTCTCCAATTCGGCGACAATCCGCGCGTCCAGCGCCGACTTCGATTTTGACCAGCCCGAGAACGGCCCGTCCCTTGAGCCGAAAACAAAGTCGCGGTCGGCGCGCTTCGGAACAACAGCGATGATGTCGGAGGCGGCCATCGACAGGGGCACGTCGTGCGGCAGGCCATTCTTCGTGCGCTCCCGCGGCAGGCTCCACAGCAACTTCATTGTATGCAACTCGGCGCGCATCATGCCGCCGACTTCCTCGCGGCGTTGCCCCGTCAGGATCAGGAGACGAACAATGCGGCCATAATCTCCATCGCCGGCATGGCGCCACACAAGCGCCAGTTCGTCGTCAGACAGAACCCGGTCGCGGGAAACTTCCTCCGTCGCCTTCCGCGTTCCGTTCACCGGGTTGGCCTCGGCGATGCCCTCGCTGATGGCCCATGCGAACAGCGACGACAGGCAGGCGCGGGCACGGTTCGCGGCGAAGGGTCCGCTCTCCTTCGCAATCTCGTTGAGGCGCATCGCCACGTCGGCGCGCTGGATGCCGTTCAACGGACGTACCCGGAGCGGCTTCCAGTGCTTGTTTAGATGGACAAGCAGGGAGGCGTAGCTGTTCGGCCGCAGGCGACGCTTCGCCGGGCCTTCCACGTAATCGTCGGCGATGTCGCCGAGCAGGGCGGCGGTTTCATTCCGCTTGTTCAGCTTCTCGGTTTGCGGATCGGCACCGAGTTGCACCTTCGCCAAGATCGCCTTTGCTTCGTTCCGGGCCGCGTCGAGGGACAGCCTGTCGGCCGAGCCGATGGTCAACCGTCGCTGCTTCGAGCCGACGCGGTATTGCGCGATCCAGACCTTCTTACCCCCTGCCCTCAGCCGGATGCCGAACCCCGGCAAGCCATCATCGAACACGATATGGTCGGACTTGCCGTCCGGCAGCGCGAGCCTCGCAACCGATGGTCCCGTGAACCGCATACCGCCTCACCGCTGGGAAGCTCATGGGAAGCAATCTCCTGCTTCCCAATCATCACTTGTGCTTCCATCCCTGAGAAGGTATCGCCTGCAATCGCAGCGTATGCAATACCTTGAGAGCGCCTATGCTCACTTATGGTGCCATTACAGCCGATACTTCGTAATGATGGGGTCGCGTGTTCGAGTCACGCAAGCGGCACCACTTCCCTCGCGTTGAAAACGCTAGAGGATTGGTCTAGCAGGGAAATCAGAGGCCGAAGCTGGTACACAGCTAAGGTCCACACGATGTCCCTGGCGATGCCTAGTCCTTGGAAGCACCGGGAAACCGGAACCTACTATCTCAAGCAGCGGGTGCCGGCTGATTTGGTCAGTAAGGCCCGAGGGCTGACACTCGAGCTATCCGTTGCCGGCACCCTTTGGCGCGTCAGGGTTGGGGATCAGGTCAAGGTGTCGCTGCGAACAAAGGACATTGGGCCCGCCAAGCTGCGCTATCGGGAAGCCGATGAAAGCCTCCAGGGTCATTGGGCACGGCTCCGCAGCGACGTAGTGGAGTTGAGCCACCGGCAAACAATCGCTCTCGCAGGGGAGATCTATCGGGCCATACGGGCCCCGTTTGAGGACAACCCAGGCAGCGCCGAAGCATGGGAAAAAATCTCCCTGCTTTGTCTTATCACGTTGGAGGACGGCGCAATGACCACGGAGACGCTGACGGCTTATCAACGGGAAACCCTTGAGCTTGCCGTTGGTCGTGCCGCCGACATGCGCCTAA
The DNA here is from genome assembly GCF_008802405.1 of Plantimonas leprariae. Taxonomy (GTDB): domain Bacteria; phylum Pseudomonadota; class Alphaproteobacteria; order Rhizobiales; family Rhizobiaceae; genus Plantimonas; species Plantimonas leprariae. The sequence continues at coordinate 3,425 of NZ_VZDO01000005.1, read as the reverse complement.
ACTCCAAGGGACTGCGGGTAACGCCAAGATGCCGCGACCGCCTTCTGATCGAAGCAACCAAGGCAATAGCCGACGCTGCGGAGGATACGGCGCGGGAGGCCGCTGGAGACTATACGCCTTCCACAAAGGCTCAGCGGTTTCCCTCGTGGCTGCCGTCAGCGAGACCCCAGAAGCCTATCGGCTCGCGCCAAACCATCACCGGCCTGCTTAATCGCTGGACCGAGGAACAAACGCTGAGCGGTCGATCCGGGACCACCACGCGACGTTGGAAGCCCATCATTAGGTCCTTCGTTGGGTTCGTGGGACACGACGCCGCCGAGAGCGTCACGCCTGAAAACGTCCGTGAGTGGCGGCAGGCGGTTCTCACCTCGGGAGCATCGATCCCCCGGACATTCAATCGCAACCACCTCGCTGCCGTCCGGTCGATCTTCAACGTTGGCATAGGTGCTGGACTAGTCACGAAGAACCCAGCCGCAGGGCTGAAATTCCCGGCCGCTGAGGTGGTCCAGACGCGGGCCAAGGGTTTCACCGCTGATGAGGCCGCCGCCAGCCAAGCCCAAGGAACGGAAGGTGCTCCCATGACAGCGACACGCGGCAAGGCGGCTCAGGAGTTCCAGGCTGGCCAAGGCTATACCCAGGAGGACTGGGAGGCCGTGAGCGACAGCCCCGACCTGACTGAGGAAGAGCTGGCCACTCTCAGGCCTGCCCAGGAGGTTCTGCCTCCCACCTTCTTTGAGGGTCTAGGAGCAGCTCGAGCGGAGGCCCAGAGGGGCCGAGGACGCCCCAGAAGCGAGGCTGCCAAGGTGCCGGTCACCCTGAGGCTCGAGCCGGACGTGCTCGACCGGTTCAAGGCTGCCGGGGGTGACTGGCGGCAACGCATGCAGGATGCCCTCAGGAAGGCCACCTTGGAGGCCTGAGGCCAGCCACCAGGCCCAGCTGGGGAGACCTCCTCACCTAGACCACCCACGCTCCAAATTTGAAGCATGGTCCAGCCCACCCAAGGGGCCGTCTTGAGATCCGAGGCGGTCCCCTCTTCATGTCTGTCGATCGCTGCCGGCATGAACTAGAGCCGGCAATTCGGCCCTAGCCCCAGTCCGGCTGGCGGGACCACCGCTTGGCCAACCCCCGACCACCACAGCACCACCGCAGCTGGGCCCTGAGACTGTCACGCGAACCAAGCTGCGGGGGTTTTCGCACCTTGCATTGGGTCCGTCGCGTAATCAGCAGCTGTGGGGGTCTGACCCCTACGGCGTCGTCTCGCCAGGCGGCTCCCGCGGCGTCGTCCGCTCCCACCAGTCCGGCCCCGCCGGCTCACGCCCCCCTCCCCGCCTTCTTCCAGAGCCGTGAGCCTGACGGCTCCCTCAGGGCCAGCGGTCTAGACGCTCGCCCGCTCGTCAGCCTTCTGGACAGTCTGCCGCGCAAGCCAGCCCTCGAGGAACGTCGCCACGTCAGCGTTCTCGTTGGCGATCACGCCGGGATTGTCCTTCCGTCGCCCCGTCTTTTGACGCCGCTTGGCGACCGCGCGGCGGAACTCAGCATAGGCTTGGTCTGCCTCAGGGGACCCCTGCCGCCACGCTGCAGCTGTGTCTCTGACCTCTGCAGCCACGACCATCCGCGCCTCCTCGCGTGTCAGCCCGTGGCCGCTGCCGTTGATCCTCAGCAGCCGGTCATAGTCCGTCATCTCGTGCCGGATCATTGTGTCGACCAGCAAGCCGGCGATCTCGCCTAGGCGGCCGAAGTGCCCGCCCCTCCGGACCCGCTCGACCATCCGCTGGCTCCAACCGGGGCCGCAGCCGGGGTACATTGCGGCGAGGTAGGTTCTCAGCTGGTCGCAGAAACGGGCGTGATCCTCGGGCGGGAGGTCGATCTTGGGATAGCGCGGAGGCTTCCTGGACGGCAAGTCGCTGGGTTGAGGTGGCTGCACAGGCTGGACGATACGGCGCGTTTCATCTTTCGACTAGTCCCGAAAATGATCAGCGTTCGCAACGGGTTGGAATTAGGGCCACCAATAGCACCAGCTGCCGACCGCAACGCTGCGACGGAATTGGGGTGACCAATAGCAGTGCGCGCGCAATCGATAGGCGAATTGGGCCCTCCATAGCAAAGGCGCTGCTGCAGCGATGTTTGCCCGTCTGTCTCCTCATTGGTGTTTGCCCCATTGGTAGCGGTTCATGGGGAGCAACACACAAGCGGCCCTCGAGTTCGCCAACCAGGTGGTTAACCCGCCGGACGGCTGGGAGCGGAACTTATCCAAGGAACAGCTCGACACGATCGACAGCGGCATCAAGGGCAAGCTGGGGTGGGGCGACAGTGACACCTACGTCAACGCCTATGCTGGTTCGATCCGGAGCCTGGCGAAGAAGTTCGTTGTCACCGGCATGGACCCCGCTAAGGCGGTTACGGCCGCCACCGACGCGGTGTTCGCCAACAGCGTCAGCTACGAGACCGCCTGCAGGGATGGCACAGTGCGGGGACGTTTGGCAAAAATTCACAGCTATCCACTGGGTCCCCTGCCCTTGCCGTGAGACCACGGCGCTGGTACACAGGACTCAAGGCTTTGGCTCTGAAACCCCTGCTCCACAAGGGTTTGCGCGTTTCGATCCTGTGTTCGAGTCACGCAAGCGGCACCACTTCCTTCCATAACAAGCGCAATCCTTCTTCGATGAGGAACGCCGCCGGCCCGTGCCCGCGTCGAGGATGTCGCGGGCGTCGCCGCGGCCTGCGGCCTGCGGCCGGCTGAAGGATCGAGCCACTGGTCGGCTCTACCGGATCCGGCGCCGGCCAGGCCGGTCGTTCCCCGTCGCGGCGGTCGCTTCCTCCTGTCCGCTGGTATCGTTTCCGCCTACCGCATGACCGGCATGGAGAACTCGGCGCCGGACTTGATGCCGGAGGGCCAGCGGCTGGTGACGGTCTTGGTTCTGGTCCAGAACTTGATCGCGTCCGGGCCGTGCTGGTTGAGGTCGCCGAACACCGAGCGTTTCCAGCCGCCGAACGAGTGGTAGGCGAGCGGCGTCGGGATCGGCACGTTCACCCCGATCATCCCGACCGGCACCCGGGACGCGAAGTCGCGGGCCGCGTCGCCGTCGCGCGTGTAGATCGCGACGCCGTTGCCGTATTCGTGTTTCGCGGGGAGCGACAGCGCCTCCTCGTAGTCCTTCGCCCGCACCACCGAGAGAACGGGGCCGAAGATCTCCTGCTTGTAGATGTCCATCTCCGGCGTCACGCGGTCGAACAGGCAGGAACCGACGAAGAAACCGTCCTCGTAGCCCTGCATGCGGAAGTTCCGGCCGTCGACGACGAGCTCCGCCCCTTCCTGCACGCCCTTCTCGACGAGGCCGAGGATCTTCTCCTTGGCCGCCTTCGTCACCACCGGGCCATAGTCTGCGCCTTCGTCCGTGTAGGGGCCGATCTTCAAAGCCTCGACC